>NZ_WVZN01000036.1 GCF_011772445.1 Hydrogenophaga sp.
GGCCGCCTGCGCGCGACGAGCTGGCGGCCATGGCGCGCGCCTTGCACCACCGCGGCCCGGACGGCCAGGGCGTATGGGCCGACGGCCCCATCGGCCTCGCGCACACGCGCCTGGCGATCATCGACCTGGCCGGCGGCGCACAACCCATGGCCAGCGCGGACGGCCAGGTGCAACTCGTTTTCAACGGCGAGATCTTCAACTACATCGAGCTGCGCGCCGAGCTGCGCGCACTGGGCCACCACTTCCGCACCGACTCCGACACCGAGGTGCTGCTGCAGGCCTACCGGGCCTGGGGCGATGCATTCCTGCAGCGCCTGAACGGCCAGTTCGCCATCGGCCTGTGGGACGCGCCACGCCAGCGCCTGCTGCTGGCGCGCGACGGCGTGGGCATCCGCCCGCTGTTCTGGACGCGCGTCGGTGACCGCCTGGCCTTTGCCTCCGAGGCCAAAGCCCTGTTCGCCCTGCCCGAGGTGCCGCGCGCGCTGGACCCGGCCGGCCTCGCATCCACCTTCGGCTGGTGGGCGCCGCTGGCGCCGCGCACGGCCTTCGCGGGCATCCACTGCCTGCCGCCGGGCCACTGCCTGGCGGTGGACGCGCGCGGCGAGACGATCACGCGCTGGTGGGACTGGGACTTCCCCGACACCGACCCCTTCGCGCCGGTGGACGAGGACGCGCTGGCCGACGAGCTGCACGCCCTGCTGGTGGACGCCGTGCGCCTGCAACTGCGCGCCGACGTGCCCGTGGGCGCCTACCTCAGCGGCGGGCTCGATTCGTCCATCCTCACCACCGTCATCCGCCGCCACACCGACACACCGCTGCGCAGCTTCTCGCTCACCTTCGACGAGGCCGAGTACGACGAGAGCGAGCACCAGCGCCTGATGGTGCGGCACCTGGACACACAACATTCCGCCATCGGCTGCGGCCGGGGCGACATCGCCGCCGCCTTCGCGCGCACCGTGCGGCACGCCGAGACGCCCCTGGTGCGCACCGCCCCCGCGCCCATGCTGCGCCTGGCCGACAGCGTGCGCGCCGCCGGCTACAAGGTGGTGCTCACCGGCGAAGGCGCGGACGAGGTCTTCGGCGGCTACGACCTGTTCAAGGAAGCGAAGATCCGCCGCTTCGTCGCGCAACTGCCGGGCTCTGCCAGGCGCGCCCGCGCGGTGGAGCGGCTCTACCCCTGGATGGCACGATCGCCCGGTGGCGCCCACAACGCGCTGGCGCAGCGCTTCTTCACCGACAGCCGCGTGCCCGACGGCGACGCCGGCTTCGCGCACCAGACGCGCCTGGCCAGCACGCGCCGCGCCTGGGCCTTCTTCACACCCGAGTGGCAGCGCGCGCTTGCCGCGCACGACCCGGCCGCGCAGTGGCAGGCGCAAGTGCCCGACGCCTTCGCGCGGTGGCCCGGCATGGCGCGCGACCAGTACACCGAGGCGCACACGCTCATGAGCGGCTACCTGCTCGCCGCGCAGGGCGACCGCATGGCCATGGCCGCGTCCATCGAAGGGCGCTACCCCTTCCTCGACCCGCGCGTGATCGCTTTCGCCGCCGCGCTGCCGCCGCGCCTGAAGATGCGCGGCCTGCGCGAGAAGCTGCTGCTGCGCCAGGCCTTCGCGCGCGAGCTGCCGCCCGCCATCGGCCAGCGCACCAAGCAACCCTACCGCTCGCCCGACTGCGCCAGCTTCTTCGACAAGGGCCAGCCCCTGCCCTGGGTGCGCGAGCTGCTGGGCGAGGACAGCCTGCGCGAGGCCGGCCTGTTCGACGCGCCCGCCGTCGCGCGGCTCAGCGCCAAGTGCGCGGCCGGCCGCGCCATCGGCTTCGCCGACAACATGGCCTTCGTGGGTGTGCTGTCCACCATGCTGTTGCACCGGCAGTTCGTGCGTGCCGAAGCGCCTGCGCTGGAGACCACTTGAACATGGGCCCCCACGCTCCACCGCTGCGCGGGTCGCTGCCCCCCGAGGGGGCTGATCCGCCTTGGGGCGGCCCTGCGGCGGATCGCGCGGGCCCCTTCGTGCACAGCGCCTTTGAAGCGCGTTGCCACGAGCAGCCGGGCAAGACCGCTCTGGTGGTGGGCGAGCGCCGGGTGAGCTACGGCGAACTCGCCGCGCAGGTCGAGGGCATCGCGGTGGCGCTGCACGAGGCGGGCATCGCACCCGGTGATCGTGTGGTGCTGCTGCTCGACAGCGGCGTGGACTACGTCGCCGCCTTGCACGCCGTGTGGCGCCTGGGCGCAGTGGCGGTGCCCCTGGGCCCGCAGACAAAGGCCGCCAAGCTCACGCACGTGCTGAACGACACCGGCGCGCGCGCGCTGCTCACGCAGGCCACGCTGTCGAGCGTGTGGAGCGCGGCCTCGAACGGTGCCTCGCTGCGCGTGTGGGTGCGCGGCGAAGCGCCCTCACCCGCCCTCGCGTGGCCCTCGCCATCGACCCACGCCGCCGAGCTGCCCGGCCCCGCGAACGCCAGCGATCTCGCCACCCTCGTCTACACCTCGGGCACCACCGGCCAGCCCAAGGGCGTGATGCTGAGCCACGCCAACATGCTGGCGGCCTGGCGCTCGGTGCAGTCCTACCTGCAACTGCGGCCTGACGACGTGATCGGCCTGGCGCTGCCGCCCAGCTTCAGCTACGGCCTGTACCACGTGCTCATGGGCCTGGGCATCGGCGCCACGCTGGTGCTGGAGAACACCGCGGCCTTCCCCGCGAAGCTGGTGCAACGCCTCGCGGCCGAGCGTGTCACGGTGTTCCCCGGCGTGCCCATGCTCTGGGCCAGCCTGCTCGCGCTCGACCTGGCTGCGCACGACCTGTCTGCGCTGCGCCTCATCACCAACGCCGCCGCTGCGCTGCCCGCCGCGCACACCGCGCAGCTTCGCGCCCGCCTGCCGCAAGCGCAGTTGCTGCTCATGTACGGCCTGACCGAGTGCAAGCGCGCCAGTTACCTGCCGCACGACGAGGTGGACACCCGCCCCGAGAGCGTGGGGCGCGGCCTGCCCTTCCAGGAACACTGGCTCGTCGACGAGCATGGCCAGCGCCTGCCCGACCAGGGCTGCGCGACCGGCGAACTGGTGGTGAGCGGCCCGCACGTGAGCGTGGGCTACTGGAACACGCCCGCCGGCCATGGTGCGCGCATCACGCCGGGCCCGCGCCCGGGTGAGCACACCCTGCGCACCGGCGACGTCTTCCGCCGCGACGAACACGGCTGGCTCTACTGCGTGGGCCGCACCGACGACATGTTCAAGTCGCGCGGCGAAAAGGTCTACCCGCTGGAGGTGGAGCACACCATCTGCGAGCTGCCCGGCGTGCTGGAGGCCGCCGTCGCGCCCATGCCCGACGAGCGCCTGGGCCTGGCCGTGAAGGCGCACGTGCGGCTCAAGCCCGGGGCCACGCTGGCCGAGCGCGACGTGATCCGCCACTGCCAGGCGCGGCTGGAGAGCTGGATGGCGCCCAAGGCCGTGGCCTTCGTCGATCAATTGCCCCAAACCGAGTCCGGCAAGCTGCGCCGGCGCGACCTGGCCTGAACCCGTTTCCCTTTCATTCCAACGAGCACACCACCATGAGCACCATCAAAGCCGAGGTCCGGCGCTACATCGAGGAGAACCTGCTGCTGGGCGCCGGCGCCGTCTCGCCCGGCGACGACGAGTCCTTCCTGGAGCACCAGGTGCTCGACTCCACCGGCTTCCTCGAACTCGTGGCGCACCTGGAAGAAACCTACGGCATCAAGATCGGCGACGACGAGATGGTGCCGGAGAACCTCGACTCGCTGAACGCGATCGAGGCATTCGTTCAAACCAAACGGGCAGTGGCCTGATGAGCACCGCCACGCCGCTGGGGCCGCAGAGCCTCGAACTCGACTGCGCGGCCGAACTCGCGCGCATCTGCGAATGGATCCCGCGCGTGCTGACGCAGAAGCTGCGCCGCCGCGGCCTCGTGGTGGCCATCAGCGGTGGCATCGACAGCTCCGTCTGCGCCGCGCTGAGCGTGCGCGCCGTCGGCGCGAAGAAGGTCTTCGGCCTGCTGCTGCCCGAGCGCGATTCCAGCGGCTTCAGCACCGAGCGCGGACGCCAGCTGGCCGAGCACCTGGGCATCGAGTACCAGGTGCACGACATCGCGCCCGCGCTGGAGGCCCTGGGCTGCTACCAGCAGCGCGACGAGGCCATCCGCCGCGTGGTGCCGGCCTACGGCGAGGGCTGGAAGAACAAGATCGTCATCGCCGGCGGTGTCGAGGGCGGCATCAACTACTTCAAGCTGGTGGTGCAATCGCCCGACGGCGAGCAGCAGAGCGTGCGCCTGCCGCTGCGCGAGTACCTGCAGATCGTGGCGGCCACCAACTTCAAGCAGCGCGTGCGCAAGACCATGGACTACTACCACGCCGACCGCCTGAACTACGCGGTCGTGGGCACGCCCAACCGGCTGGAGTACGACCAGGGCTTCTTCGTCAAGAACGGCGACGGCTCGGCCGACTTCAAGCCCATCGCCCACCTGTACAAGACCCAGGTCTACGCCATGGCGCGCCACCTCGGCCTGCCCGAGGCGATCTGCAATGCCGTGCCCACCACCGACACCTACACCCTGCCGCAGGGCCAGGACGAGTTCTATTTCGCCCTGCCCTACGCGCAGATGGACCTGGCGCTGTGGGCGCTGGAGCGCGGGCGCTCGGCGGAGGAACTGGGCACCGCGCTGGGCATGACAGCGGCGCAGGCGCAGCGGGTGTACGACGACATCCGCGCCAAACGCCGCGCCACGGAGTACCTGGCCGCGGCACCGGAGCTGCTGCCCACCTGATCGCCAGACGCTGAGCTACATTGCGGGCTTCATTCAGGAGCCCACCATGCCCAAAGGCGAACAACGCAGCAACAAGATGGTGAAGAAGCCGAAGAAGGACAGCGGCGCCCCGCTGGAGCCTTCGCCCGGATCGGCCTCGTCGCCCCGCCCGGTGGCGCCCACCACCTCGGTCTTCCCCAAGGGCAAGCTGAAGAACAAGTAGCGCGGTGCGCGGGCGGTGTCGGCCCGCCAGTGCCTTGAACCCCTCCCGCGCCCGCCATGGACATCAAGCTCATCGAAGACCTGGCTGCGCTGGAACGCTGCGCGAGCTTCGTGAAAGCGGCCGAGGCCCGGCACGTCACCCACCCCGCCTTTGGCCGGCGCATCCGCGCGCTGGAAGACTGGGCGGGTGTTCCCCTGGTGGCCAGTACGCGCGCGCCCGTGCGCCTGACCCCCGAGGGGCAGGCGCTGCTCACGCAAAGCGCGCCACTGCTGGCGGGACTGCGGCAACTGCGCACGCAGTGGGGCGCGCGCGACCCCGCCGAAGGGCAAGGCAGCGGCCTGCTGCGCGTCGGCACCGGCCGCACGCTGGCGCGCACCCTGGTGGCCGACTGGCTGGGCCGCCTGCGCGGCACCATCCGCGGCGCGCGCGTGCAGCTTCGCACGCAGGCCATGGAGGAGATCTGCGCCACCTTCGAGCGCGGCGAGGTCGACCTGCTGATCTGCTACGAGCACCCCGCGCTGTCCTATGGACTCACGGGGCAGCGCTTCCGCCACATCACCCTGGCCACGGATCGCCTGCTCCCCGTCGCGCGCGCCGACGCGTCGGGGCGCGCGCGCCACGACCTGTTCGACGCCACCTGGATCGGGTACGCGCCCAGCCTCACCCTGGGCCGCTTGCTCGAAGACCACCTGGCGGCCACGCGCACCGGACAACAGCCACCCCCCACCATCGTGTGCGACTCGGCCGACGCGGTGCTCGAACTGGCCATCAAGGGACTCGGCATGGCCTGGCTGCCGCATTCGCTGGCCGCGGCCGCGGTGCGCGCCGGCCTGCTGAAGGTGCTCGGCGGACGCGGCGACCAGATCCACTTCGAGGTCCGGCTGTACCGGCACCGCGCCCGGCAATCCGATCTGATCGAGGCTGCCTGGGAACACAGCAACCGCTAGACGTCACGCGCATGGGTTGGCACGGTTCGGTGCCGATCCGGCACGAAACGCCTCGTCGAGGTGCCTACAGTCCGCTTCACCGCTGCGCCGTTGCAGCCTACAAGGAGCGCCGATGAAGTCCCCACTTGTCCGCCGCCGTGAGGTTCTGATCCTCTCGGGTGCCGCCGCCGCCCTGGGCTGCGCGCCGGCACTGGCCCAGAGCACTAACTACCCGAATCGCCCGATCACCCTGGTGGTGGGCTACCCCCCGGGCGGCAGCACCGATCTGACCGCGCGCGTGCTGGGCGAGCACATGGCCCGAACGCTGGGCCAGCCGGTCGTGATCGAGAACGTCGGCGGCGCGGGTGGCGCGCTGGGCGCGCAGAAAGTGGCGCAGGCCGCGGCCGACGGATACACCCTGCTGCTGGGCAGCAACAACGAGATGGCCATCGCAGGGCTGGTCAACTCCGCGCTGCGCTACGACCCGCTCAAGCACTTCTCGCCCGTGGGCATGGTGGCCTCGCAGCCCATGGTGCTGGTGGCGAGCCCGCGCGCCGGCATGCCCGACGTGGCCAGCTTCATCGAGCGCGTGAAGCAGAACCCCGGCAAGTTCAGCTACGGCTCCTCCGGCATCGGCACGGGCCTCAACCTGGCGGGCGAGATGGTCAAGCAGGCGGCCGGGCTGTTCATCGTGCACATCCCCTACCGCGGCGTGGGCCCGCTCACCACCGACCTGATCGGCGGCCAGCTGGAGCTGGGCGTGTACGTGTTGTCCAGCGGCCTGCCGCAGATCAAGGCGGGCAAGGTGGTGGCGCTGGGTGTGACCGAGCGCGAGCGCTCGCCTGTGGCGCCCGACATACCGGCCCTGGCCGAAACGCCCAGCCTGCGCTCGGTCGACATCGGCACCTGGTTCGGTCTGTGGGGCCCGGCGGGCCTGCCGGCACCGGTCACGCAGCGCCTGCGCGCGGCGCTGGCGGAATCGCTCAAGGCGCCGGCCCTGGTGGACAAGTTGACCGCCTCGGGCGCCACCATCGCCCAGCCCGATGTGGTGCTCGGCGACTTCCAGGCGGCCGAGATCGCGAAGTACCGTCGCATCGTCGACCAGGCCGGAATCCGCGTGTGAACCCGCCGCCCTTCGAGATCTCGCCGCCGGACATGGGCCCCTGGCTGGCCGGCAACACCGGCACGCCCGGCGTGTGGCGATGGGTCGCCGATGAGCCCGGCCGGCACGTCATGGTGAGCGCACTGGTCCACGGCAACGAGTTGTGCGGCGCCTGGGCGGTGCGGGACCTGCTGTCCAGCGGGCTGCGGCCGCGGCGCGGCACGCTCAGCGTCGTGCTGGCCAACCTGGAGGCCTTCGCGCGCTTCGACCCGCAACGGCCGCACGTGTCGCGCTATCTGCACACGGACCTCAACCGCGTGTGGGGCGACATGCCCTGGCGCCACGACGGCACCGCGACGGGACCGGAACACCGGCGCGCGCTGGAACTGCTGCCGCACGTGGAGGCCAGCGACTGGCTGCTTGACCTGCATTCCATGCACGAGCCGGGCCCGCCGCTGGCGCTCACCGGACCCCTGGCGCACCACGCCGCCCACGCGGCCGCCCTGGGGCTCGGCGCCTTGCGGGTGGCGGACGGGGGCCACAAGGCCGGCGTGCGCCTGCGCGACCACGGGCGCTACGGCCGCGCCGAGGCGCAAGAGGCCTTCGCGCTGCTGGTGGAATGCGGCTACCACGGCGCACGCTCTTCGGTGGACGTGGCTCTCGATGCACTGGCCCGCTTTCTCGAGCTCAGCGCCGTGGTGGATGCCGCGGACATCCCGCGCCACTGGTGGCGGGACGAAGGGCCTGCCGATGCGCCCTTGCTGGTGGTGACGGACGCCGTGACCGTGGCACCCGATTCGGTCCCCGCCTTCGTGCGGCCCTGGAAGAGCGGCGACCGCGTCGCCAAGGCCGGCACGCTGATCGGGTGGAACGCGGCGCTGCCCGTCACCACGCCCTACGACGACTGCGTGCTGGTGATGCCGACGCTGCTGCACGCCCGGCCCGGGGCCACGCTGGTGCGCTTCGCCCATGAGGCAAACCCCAGTTGAACTGCCTGGATTCGCGGCCAGATGGAAGATTTTCCGGAGATATTCCTTTATCAGGTACATTTGTTCCTGATTAAGGAATATCTCAATGCATCCGCTCGACGCCCTCCTGTCCCCAGCCGAGCAACGGCTGATGAGCACGGTCCTGGTCCGTCCGGACCGGGACTTCGGCACCCTTGAACTGCTCAAGCGCATGGGCAACAGCCGCAGTGCTGGCAGCACGGCAATCAAGCGGTGGGTGGATGCCGGACTGCTGCGCGAGCGCAAAGTCGGCAATCAACGGAGGTTGAGCGCCAACCCGCAGTTCCTGCTGTATCCCGAGCTCCGGCGCATGGTGCTCAAGACGCGCGGGCTGACCGAGCCCCTGGCGAAGGCGCTCGCCCCGGTCGCGGACCGGTTGACGCAGGCGTTCGTCTTCGGCTCCGTGGCCTCAGGCAACGACACCAGCGAAAGCGACATTGACCTGGCGCTCGTGGGCGACGTGGACCTGTTCGCTGTGTCGCCGCTACTGGACGACGTTCAGGCAGAGCTCGGGCGAGCCATCCACGTGAACCTCTATTCCGCGAAGGAATGGGCCCTGGACGACCCGGTGCTCGCCGTGATCAAGCACGGCCCTCGGCTGGAGTTGATGGAGGCTATCCATGCCGAGGCCGCCTGAGTACGACAACCTATTGAAGATCGGCAGTTTCAAGGAAGCCGTCACCAGTGAGGCGTCCATTGCGCAGTTTCTGCGGACGGCCGACGACATGATGGCCGCCGCACAGCACCCCATGCCGGACTCGGCTCGTTTTTTTCTTGCGTACGAGGGCATGTTCAGCGTCGTGATGGCGGTGCTCGAGTTCCATGGCGTACGGCCCGCCGATACAGGCGGTCATCGGGCGACCGCCATCCGGCGTGTTGCGGTTGACCTCCAACTCGACGTGTCACGGCAAAGCGTTCTTGGGAGGCTGCACGATGTGCGCAATCGGGTCACGTACCGCGCGCCCTTGCCGCCGATCACGAAGGCCGATGCGGATGCGCTGCTGGCCATCCTGCAAGAGATGTTGATCGCAGGCAAAGCGCTGATCGCCAAACCGGCCGACGCAGGCCAGCGCTAGGCGCCGGTCCCCGCCGGCAGCACCAGCAGCGCCCGGAAGTCGTTCACGTTGGTGTGCGTCGGCCCGGTGATCACGAGATCGCCGATCGGCTCGAAGAAGCCGTAGGCGTCGTTGCGCTCCAGGTGCTGGCCGACCTTCAGGCCCTTGGCCGCCGCGCGCGACAGGGTATCGGGCGCCACCATCGCGCCGGCGTTGTCCTCGATGCCGTCGATTCCATCGGTGTCAGCCGCGATGGCCCAGACGTTCGCCTGCCCGCCCAGCGCCTGTGCCAGGCCCAGGCAGAACTCGCCCGCCCGGCCGCCGCGCCCGCGCGGCTGGCCTTCGGCGCGTGGTCGCACGGTCACGGTCGTTTCGCCGCCGCTGAGCAGCACGCAGGGCGCCTGAAAGGTGCTGCGCCCCAGCGCCACCGAGCGCGCCAGCGCGGCGTGCACCTTGCCAACCTCACGCGACTCGCCTTCGATCTCGTCGCTGAGGATGTGCGCCGGCAGGCCCATTGCGCGCGCCGCCTCGGCCGCGGCCTCCAGGCTCTGCTGCGGCGTGGCGATGAGGCGCGTGTCGTGGCCCGCCAAGCGCGGGTCGCCGGGCTTGGGCGTTTCCAGATCGCCGGCTTCGAGCGCGGCGCGCACCGGCGCCGGCACGGCGATGCGGTAGCGGTCGAGGATGGCGAGCGCGTCGGCGCAGGTGCTCGCGTCGGCCACGGTGGGGCCGCTGGCGATGACGCTCACGTCGTCACCGGGCACGTCGCTGATGGTGAGCGTGACCACCTGGGCCGGTGCGCACGCCGCCGCGAGCCGACCGCCCTTGATGCGCGAGAGGTGCTTGCGCACGGTGTTCATCTCGCCGATGTGCGCGCCACTGTCGAGCAGCTCGCGGTTGATGCGCTGCTTGTCTTCCAGCGTGAGGCCGTCGCAGGGCAATGTGAGCAGGGCCGAGCCGCCGCCGGAAATGAGGCACAGCACCAGGTCGTCGGGCGTGAGGCCCTGCACGCGTTCCAGGATGCGCTGCGCGGCCGCGAGACCGGCCGCGTCGGGCACGGGGTGCGAGGCCTCGACCACCTCGATGCGCTCGCGCAGGTCCGCCGGGCGCGGCGGCGTGTGGTGGTAACGCGTGACCACCAGGCCCGACAGGGGCGCGTCCGCCGGCCACAGCGCCTCCACGGCCTGCGCCATGGCACCGCCGGCCTTGCCCGCGCCGATGACCACGGTGCGCCCCTTGGGCGGTGGCGGCAGGAAGGCGGCGGTGTTGTGCAGGGGCAGCGCGCGGCGCACGGCCGCGTCGTAGAGCTGGCGCAGCAGGGCGCGGGGGTCTTGGAGGGACGGGCTCATCTCGTACGGAAAGTGGATGGGGTCGCGGCACCCGGCATTGTCCACAACGCGCGCGGCCGATCCGGCGCCGGGCCGCCCCAAGCCGGATCAGCCCCCTCGGGGCTGAGCCCCGCGGCTCCAGGCCTGCCTGCGCAGGCCTGGACGGGCGAAGAGGCGTTGCCTCCGGGAGCGCCGCGGCCTGCAAGGCCTCGCGACCCGCGAAGCGGCGGAGCGTGGGGGCTTGTCAGTCCTCGCCGGGCCAGCGCAGCGGCCGCTCCTCGAACTCGGTGCTCAGCACCACCGTGCTGGTGGTGCGCGCGACGCCGGGGATGGCCTTGATCGCGTAGAGCACGTCTTCCAGGGCGCGGGCGTGGGTGGTGCGCAGCTTGGCGATGAAGTCGTGCTCGCCGGCCACGCTGTGCAGCTCCAGGACTTCGGGCAGTTCGCGCAGGCGCGGCGCGATCTCGCGGCAGTGAACGCCGCCGTCGTTGCGGATGGCCACGAAGGCGGTGAAGTGCAGGCCCACGCGCTCGGGGTTCACCCGCAGCGAAAAGCGCTCGATCACGCCGCGCTCGACCATCTTCTTCACGCGCTCGTGCACGGCGGCGGTGGACAGGCCCACCTCGGCCGCCACGTCGGCGTATGACCGGCGGCTGTCGACACTCAAGGCCGTAAGAATTCCGGCATCGATGTCATCGAGCTGAATATTTGCTTGCATGGGCGCCCAGTTCTGATAAAAATACGGCCAATTGGCGATTCACCGAAAATATTACGTCACAGGTGGCTGCATGCCGTCCATTTTCAACCGATTCGGGTCACATGGCCAATCCGGCCCCTCCTGGCGCCTCGCCCTGGCGCTGCTGATCGTCTACCTTGTCTGGGGCACCACCTACTTCGCGCTGGCCGTGGCCATGCAATCGCTGCCGCCCCTGCTCATGAACGGGGCGCGCTTCGTCGCGGCGGGGCTGGCCATGCTGGCGATCGCGCGCTGGCAGGGCCTGGCCTGGCCCACGGCCGCGCAGTGGCGCGCCAGCGCGCTCATCGGCGGCCTGATGGCTTTCGCGGCCATGGCCCTGGTGGTGCTGGCGCAGAAAGCGGGCATCGGCTCGGGCCTGATGGCCACCGTGGTCACCACCATGCCCATGTGGCTGGCACTGTGGACGCGCTGGGGTGGCGAGCGCGTGCCGGTGACGAGCTGGCTGGGCCTGGTGCTGGGCGCGGCCGGCGCCCTGCTGCTGGCGCTGGAGGGGGACTTCTCCACCACGCTGCTGGGCACGCTGTGCGCCTTCGGCGCGCCGCTGGCCTGGAGCCTGGGCTCCTACGCCTCGCGCAAGCTGGCGCTGCCGCCGCCGGCCATGGCCTCGGCGGCGCAATGGCTGCTGGGCGGGATGATGTGCATGCTGGCGGCGCTGCTGTTCGAGCCCGATGCGCGCACGTTCCAGTGGGCGCAGGTGTCCATGGCTTCGGCCCTGGCCTGGCTCTACCTGGTGGTGATGGGCACCATGGTCACGCTCAATGCCTACCTGTGGCTGCTCAAGAACACCAGCGCGGCGCTGGCGGGCAGCTACTCCTTCGTCAACCCGGTGGTGGCGCTGGCGGTGGGCGTGTGGCTGGGCGGCGAGCGGCTCACGGGCTGGGTGTTCATCGCCCTGCCCCTCATCGGCGTGGCGCTGGCCCTGATCCTCTATGGCCGGCCGGTGGTGGACGCGGCCACCACGCTGTGGCGCCGCCTCAGCGCAGCAGGTCGAGCAACCAGCGGTTGAGGTCACCCACCTCCTCGGGGCACACGCTGTGGCCCATGGAATACGTGTGCCACTCCACCGGGTGGCCCAGCGCCAGGAGCGCATCGCGCGCGGCCTCGCCGCGTTCAAGCGCCACGATCTCGTCTTCTTCGCCATGACCCATGAACACGGGCAGGCCGGCGTTGGCCGCGCTGCGTTCTGCCGCCGTGGTGGCGGGCAGCGGCAGGTAACCCGACAGCGCCACCAGCCCGGCCAGGCGCTGCGGCGCGCGCAGGCCGGTGAGCAGGGTCATGGCACAGCCCTGCGAAAAACCCATGAGCACGATGCGCGAGGCCGGCACGCCCATCGCGATCTCGCGATCGATGAGGGCCTGCACCTGCGCCATCGAGGCACGCAGGCCGGGCTCGTCCTCCTGCCGCGGCTGCGCCGGGTTCGGCGAGGGCGGGAAGATGTCGTACCACGCGCGCATGGCGTAGCCACCGTTGAGCGTCACCGGGCGCACCGGCGCGCTCGGGAAAACGAAGCGCACCGGGCCGACGGCAGACAGGTCCAGCATCTGCGCCACGGGCACGAAGTCGTTGCCGTCGGCGCCCAGGCCGTGCAGCACGATGAGGCTGGCCGCGGTGGGCGCGTCGGGTGCGCCCGAGCGGCCTTCGAGAAGGTCGAGTCCGGTGTCGTTCATGGCATGGCAGCATAGCCGCGCACCCACCACAATGCCCGCATGACGCCCCAAACCCTGCTGCACCACTTCGACACCGGCCTGCCCTGGGCCACGCGCCTGAGCACACAGCCCGGCTACGACCTCGACCGCGCCTATGCCGACGCGCTGGCCGTGCGCGCATTGCGCGTGGCGCGCGGCGAGCGCCCGCTGGGCTACAAGGTGGGCTTCACCAACCGCGGCATCTGGCCGGTCTACAACGTGTACGCGCCCATCTGGGGCACGGTGTACGACCGCACCGTGGCGTTCTGCGAGGGCGAAGGCCGGCTCTCGCTGGAGCACACGAGCGAGCCGCGCATCGAGCCCGAGGCGGTGTTCGGTTTTCGCGCGGCGCCGAAGGCCGACGCGTCCCTGGCGGATCTCTTCGACGCGCTGGACTGGGTCGCGCCCGGCTTCGAAATCGTGCAGTCCCACCTGGCGGGCTGGAAGTTCGACGCCCCCGACACCGTGGCCGACGGCGGCCTGCACGCGCGCCTGCTGGTGGGCCGGCGCGTGCCGGTGCGCGAAGTCGCCAGCGACGCGGTCGGCCTGGACGCCGCCCTGGCCGGCGCGGGCGTGGTGCTCGCGCGCGACGGCGAGCCACTGGACCAGGGCAAGGGCGCGGCCGTGCTCGACGGCCCGGTGCAGGCCCTGTGGCATTTCGTGCAGGCGCAGCGCGCCTGCCCCGGTGCGCCGCCGCTGCAGGCGGGCGACATCGTCACCACCGGCACCTGGACCGACGCCTGGCCCGTGGCCCCGGGCCAGACCTGGCACGGCGCATTCGACGCGCCGCTCTCGCCACTGACGCTGCGGCTGGAGTGAGCTCCCCAATCGGTGGCCGACACGGGGAAAACCCAATGAGGGAATCGTCGCCCCCTCGCTAGATTGGGCGGGTTTCAAACCAAGGAGACCCGTTCATGAGCGCGAAGATCGCCGACGACCTGCTGGCCCTGCAACGCCTGTACGACTGGGAGAAGAAGGCCCCCGCGCGCGTGGCGCTGACGCAGCCCATGGGCGCAGGCGTGGTGCACGACTTCACCTGGGGCCAGGTGGCCGACCAGACGCGCCGCATGGCCGCGCACCTGCAGGCCCAGGGCTGGGCGCCGGGCAGCAAGGTGGCCATCCTGTCCAAGAACTGCGCCTGGTGGATGATGAGCGACCTGGCCATCTGGATGGCGGGTTACGTGTCGGTGCCGCTGTACCCCACGCTCGCGCCCGAGACCATCCGCCAGATCCTCGCGCACAGCGAGTCGAAGGCCCTGTTCGTGGGCAAGCTCGACGGGTGGGAGGGCATGAAGCCCGGCGTGCCCGCCGACCTGCCCTGCATCAGCTACCCGCTGTCGCCGGTGGACGCGATCCAGGCCTACGACGGCTGGGACGCGATCTGCGCGCGCACCGAACCCTTGAAAGGCCACCCGGTGCGCCCGGCGGACGACCTCGCCACGCTGATCTACACCTCGGGCACCACCGGCCTGCCCAAGGGCGTGATGCACAGCTTCGGCAACTTCGCCTGGGCGCTGGACAAGGGCCTGGCGCGCATTCCCCTCACGCAGAACGACCGCATGCTGAGCTACCTGCCGCTGGCCCACGTGGTGGAGCGCATGCTGGTGGAGCACGGCTGGCTGCGCACGGGCATGCACGTGTTCTTCGCCGAGTCGCTGGACACTTTCGCGGCCGACCTGCAGCGCGCGCGGCCCACGGTGTTCTTCTCGGTCCCGCGCCTGTGGGTCAAGTTCCAGCAGGGCATCCACGCCAAGATGCCGCCGGCCAAGCTGGAGCGCCTGTTGGGCATCCCCATCCTGGGCGGCATCGTGCGCCGCAAGATCCAGAAGGCCCTGGGCCTGGACCAGTGCCGGTTCGCCGCCGGCGGTGCCGCGCCCATGCCGCCCGCGCTGCTGCAGTGGTACGCGAAGCTGGGCATCCCCATCAACGAGGGCTACGGCATGACCGAGAACCTCGCGCTCTCGCACATCACCGAAGCGGGCAAGAACCAGCAGGGCAGCGTGGGCCCCACCTACCCCGGCGTGGAGCAACGCATCGACCCGCAGACCGGCGAGATCCAGATGCGCAGCCAGGCGCTGATGCAGGGCTACTACAAGGAGCCCGAGAAGAGCCGCGAGGCCTTCACCGAGGATGGCTGGCTCAAGACCGGCGACAAGGGCAGCATCGACGCCGGTGGCCTGCTGCGCATCACCGGCCGCGTGAAGGACCTGTTCAAGACCGGCAAGGGCAAGTACGTGGCGCCCGCCCCCATCGAAGACAAGCTGGTCATGCACGAGGCCATCGAGGCCTGTGTGGTCACCGGCGCCAATCTGGGCCAGCCGCTGGGCATCTGCATGTTGAGCCCCGACGCGGCCGAGAAGGCGAAGAACCCCGACGAGCGCGCCGCGCTGGAGCGCTCGCTGGCCGACCACCGCGCCGCCATCAACGCCACGCTGGACCCGCACGAGCAGTTGCAGTGCCTGGTGGTGGTGTCCACGCCCTGGACGGTGGACAACGACATGATCACGCCCACCTTCAAGGTCAAGCGCAACCGCATCGAGGATGTGTACGCGCGCAACTACGAGAACTGGGAGACCACGGGCCGGCCCGTGTTGTGGGCCGATTAGCAGGACCACCCCCGCCGCGCTGCGCGCGTCCCCCTCGAGGGGGCGGCGCCTGCGGCCCGGCAAAGCCGGTTCCGCGGCGCCCCCGAGTCGCGCGCTCGCTCGCAGCCATGCCGCTAACATCCGAGCATGCACATCCTGCTCACCGGCGCGGCCGGCTTCATCGGCATGCACACCGCGCAGCGTCTGCTGGCGCGCGGTGACACCGTCACCGGCATCGACAACCTCAACGACTACTACGACCCCGCGCTCAAGCAGGCGCGGCTCGCACAGTTGCAAGGGCTGCCGGGTTTTCGATTCGAGCGGCTGGACGTGGCCGACCGCGCGGGCATGGAGGCGCTGTTCGCGCGCGAGCGCTTCGACGCCGTGGTGCACCTGGCCGCGCAGGCCGGCGTGCGCTACTCCATCTCCCACCCGCACGCCTACCTCGAGAGCAACCTCACCGGCTTCGGCCACGTGCTCGAGGGTTGCCGCGCGCAGGGCGTGGGGCACCTGGTCTACGCCTCCAGCTCCAGCGTGTACGGCGGCAACACCAAGATGCCCTTCGAGGAGAGCGACCCGGTCGACCACCCGGTGAGCCTGTACGCCGCCACCAAGAAGGCCAACGAGCTGATGGCCCACACCTACAGCCACCTCTACCGGCTGCCGACCACCGGGCTGCGCTTCTTCACGGTGTACGGCCCCTGGGGCCGGCCCGACATGGCCTACTTCTCATTCACCAAGGCGGTGCTCGAAGGCCGGCCCATCGACGTGTTCAACCACGGCGACATGAAGCGCGACTTCACCTGGATCGACGACATCGTCGAGGGCGTGCTGCGCGTGCTGGACAAGCCCGCCACCCCGGAGAAAGAGGGCGGCGCCCCGTACCGCGTGTTCAACATCGGCAACCACGACCCCGTGCAACTGATGGCGTTCATCGCCTGCATCGAGCGCGCCACCGGCCGCGAGGCCACCAAGCGCCTGCTGCCCATGCAAGCCGGCGACGTGCCAGCCACCTACGCGAGCACCCAGGCCCTGCACGACTGGGTGGGCTTCGCGCCCGCCACGCCGCTGGCCGAAGGCATCGAGCGCTTCGTGCGCTGGTACCGCGGCTACTACAAGGTCTGAGGCGGCGCCACGTCTGCAGCGCCCGTGAGGCGCTCGATCACGCGCGGCGCGGCGCGCTCGCACATCGCCATCACGTTCTCGAAGCCCTGCAGCGGCCCGTAGTACGGGTCGGGCACTTCCCGCGGGCCCAGGCCCGCGTAATCCAGGAACAGGTGCAGCTTGTGCGCCTGCTCGGGCGGGCAGCGGCGCCGCAGGTGCGCCAGGTTGCCCTCGTCCATGGCGAGGATGGCGTCGAAGCATTCGAAGTCGTCCTCGCTCACCCCGCGCGCGCGCTCGGCCTCGATCGCCGCGTAGCCGCGCGCCTTGGCCAATTGGCGCGCGCGGCTGTCGGCGCGCTCACCCGCATGGCCGCCGTAGACGCCGGCCGACTCCACCGCCACGCGCCCTTGCAGGCCGCGGCGTTCCACCTCGGCCTGCAACACCGCGCTGGCCATGGGCGAGCGGCAGATGTTGCCCATGCAGACCACCAGAACCTTTTGCATGGGAGCGAGCATAACGACACGCGCCCATGAAAAAGCCCGCCGGGTGGCGGGCTTGTCGTCAGCGGGGTGAGACGCTCAGATCTTGTAGCTGTCCAGGTCCTTGCCGGCGGCCAGCGCGTCGCGCACCCACTGCGGCTTGCGGCCCGGGCCGCCCGCCCACAGCTCGCCGTTCGGGCCCCGGTACTTGGGGGCTGCCACCGATTTGGACTTGCCCGCCTTGCGGCCCACCGAGGCGCTGCCACCCAGATCGGCCACGGTGATGCCGTACTGCTTCATCTTGGCCTTGATGTCGGCGATCACATTGGACAGCTCGTTCTTGCGGGCCTGCTCGGCCTGTGCCATCAATGATTGCGCCTGCGCCATCAGTTCGGAATACGTTGCCATGTCGGTAATCCTTGTCGCTTTGGAAATGATTCGGGGGCATCGAACGATGCCGGGCGAATTCTATTCCGTTTTCAAAGCGAATCGACGAAACGTTGCAGTTCGGCGGGCAATTCGGTTTGCAATTCCAGTGTCGATTGGGTTTGCGGGTGCGTCAGCCGCAGGCGCCACGCGTGCAGGAACATGCGTTTGAGGCCGGCCCGCGCCAATTCGCGGTTGCGCTCGAAATCGCCGTATTTGTCGTCGCCGACGATCGGGTGGCCGGCGCTGGCCAGGTGCACGCGGATCTGGTGCGTGCGGCCGGTCTTGATGGTCACCTCCAGCAGGCTCAGCGGCCCGCGCCCGTCTGGCGAGGAAGCCCAGCGGCGGGCCACCTTGACGAGAGTGATCGCCCGCATGCCGTCGGGGTCGTCGGCCGAGGTCACGCGCACGCGCCGCTCGCCATCGTCCAGCAGGTACTTGTGCAGGGGCACGTCGATGACCTTGCGCGACGCCGGCCAATCGCCCAGCACCAGCGCCAGATAGGTCTTGCCGGTTTCGCGTTCGCGAAACTGGTCCTGCACCGCCTTGAGCACGCTCTTCTTTTTCGCAATGAGCAACAGGCCGCTGGTTTCGCGGTCCAGCCGGTGCACCAATTCGAGCAGGCGCGCGCTCGGCCGCGATTGGCGCAATTGCTCGATGACACCGAAACTCACGCCACTGCCGCCGTGCACCGCCACACCGGCTGGCTTGTCGATCGCCAGCAATCCTTCGTCTTCGTGCACCACCGGGAATTCGCGCGCCGGCGCGGGCCGCCCGGCCTTTTCCTCGGCTCGCCCGGAGACACGGATCGGCGGAATGCGCAGCACGTCGCCNNGCGCAGCACGTCGCCGGTGGCCACGCGCTCGTCGGCGCTGGCGCGGGCCTTGTTGCGGCGCACCTCGCCCGAGCGGATGACCCGGTAGATGTGCGTCTTGGGCACGCCCTTGAGCTGGCGCATCAGGAAGTTGTCCAGCCGCTGGCCGTCGGATTCCTCGTCCACGGTGATGTGGCGGACGGCGGGCGGGGTGTCGATTGGGGCTTTCATGGTTCCACCACGGACGCGGGGGACGTGTCTATAATGCGCGACGCCCGTTGTGTGCTGTAAGTGTTTGATTTGCCTTGAGTTTAAGGCAGCGGACACCGCAGTGGCCGACCCGGATGTGCCGGGAGCCCGGCGGGCGAAGGTGGCCAGCCACGGCACCCGGCCCTCGCGCCCGATCCCGATGCTGACTTTGCGCATCCCGGTCGGCCCCGAGCCGGAGGACGCCGCGGTGGAATCCGCAGACCCACAGCGAACCGACAACGGAATACCCCAATCGCCCAGGCCCCGACAGCAAACGGCCTGGACGAGGAGACGATTCAGCAGCCACCGAGGCCCGATGCTGTCACCGACAGCCATCGGCCCCTAGCGGCCCTGCCCTCATCTCCACGCGCCCATGCCCGACCCGGCACCCCGTCGCAGCGCCCAAGCGCGCGCGCCATTGCCCGGTCACGGCTCTCCGGCAATTCCTCCACCGTTCGTTGCGTAGGCGGCTTCCCGGCCTTGCGGGCGGCCCGGGCACATCGGCCCGAGCGCCGCCGTGTGCCAATGAAGGGAAACGCAACATGAAACGCATGCTGATCAACGCCACGCAGGCCGAAGAGCGCCGCCTGGCGATCGTGGACGGGCAGAAACTGCTCGACTACGAAATCGAGATCGAGGGGCGCGAACAGCGCAAGGGCAACATCTACAAGGCCGTCGTCACGCGCGTCGAGCCTTCGCTGGAAGCCTGCTTCGTCGACTACGGCGAAGACCGCCACGGCTTCCTGCCGTTCAAGGAAATCGCCCGCCAGTTCTTCCAGGGCAATGTCTCGCCGTCCCAGGCGCGCATCCAGGACGTCATCAAGGAAGGCCAGGAGCTGATCGTCCAGGTCGAGAAGGAAGAGCGCGGCAACAAGGGCGCTGCCCTCACCACCTTCATCAGCCTGGCCGGCCGCTACCTGGTGCTGATGCCCAACAACCCGCGCGCCGGCGGCGTCTCGCGCCGCATCGAGGGCGAGGAACGCGCCGAACTCAAGGCCGCGCTCGACCAGCTCGAATACCCCAACGGCATGAGCATCATCGCGCGCACGGCCGGCATCGGCCGCGACGCCGCCGAGCTGCAGTGGGACCTGAACTACCTGCTCAAGCTCTGGACCGCCATCGACGGCGCCGCCGGGGCCGGCAAGGGCGCCTTCCTGATCTACCAGGAATCGAGCCTGGTGATCCGCGCCATCCGCGACTACTTCAACAGCGACATCGGCGAGATCCTCATCGACACCGATGACATCTACGAGCAGGCGCACCAGTTCATGAGCCACGTGATGCCCGAGCACGGGCACCGCGTGAAGCGCTACCGCGACGACGCGCCGCTGTTCAGCCGCTTCCAGATCGAGCACCAGATCGAGACCGCCTACAGCCGCATCGTGCAGTTGCCCAGCGGTGGCGCCATCGTGATCGACCAGACCGAGGCCCTGGTGGCGGTGGACGTGAACTCGGCGCGCGCCATCAAGGGCGGCGACATCGAGGAGACCGCCACGCGCACCAACCTGGAGGCCGCCGACGAAGTGGCGCGCCAGCTCCGCCTGCGCGACCTCGGCGGCCTGATCGTGATCGACTTCATCGACATGGAGGAGAGCAAGAACCGCCGCGAAGTGGAAAACCGCCTGCGCGACGCGTTGCGCCAGGACCGTGCGCGCGTGCAGTTCAGCTCCATCAGCAAGTTCGGCCTGCTCGAAATGAGCCGCCAGCGCCTGAAGCCCATGCTCAGCGAAGGCGCCTCCATCCCCTGCCCGCGCTGCGGCGGTTCCGGCCACATCCGCGACACCGAGTCCTCCGCGCTGCAGATCCTGCGCGTCATCCAGGAGGAATCGCTCAAGGACAGCACGGCCGCCGTGCTGGTGCAGGTGCCGGTCGAAGTGGCAAGCTTCCTGCTCAACGAGAAGCGCACCGAGATCACCAAGATCGAGCTCAAGCAGCGCATCAACGTGATGCTGGTGCCCAACAAGTCGCTCGACACACCGAACTACAAGCTCGAGCGCCTGAAGCACGACGACCCGCGCCTGGACAACCTCGATTCCAGCTACAAGCTGGCCGAGGAAGTGGACGACGTGGCCAGCTTCACGCGCCGCAGCCAGGAACGCACCAACAAGCAGGAGCCCGTGATCAAGGGCGTGCTGCCCGACGCGCCCGCGCCCGTGGCCGTGCCCAAGCCGACGCCCGCCCCCGTGGCCCCGGTGGCGGCACCGGTGGCCAAGCCGGTCGCCGCACCGGCCGAGACGGGTTTCTTCGGCTTCCTCAAGAAGCTGTTCGGCGGCACCCCCGCCGCCACGCCCAGCCCCGCGCCCGCACCGGCCACGCCCGCAGGCAAGGAAGCCGGCAAGGGCGAGGCCCGCCGGGACGGCGGGCGTGATGGCGGCCGGGGCCGTGGCGGCCGAGGTGGCCGCGGCGAAGGTCGCGACAACCGCGAAGGCCGTGGCCAGCGCGATGGCCAGCCGCGTGACGCGCAGGCCGCCGAAGGCCAACGCCAGGGCGGTGGCCGCAACGGCGAGAACCGCCGCAACGAAGCCCGCCAGGACAACCGCGGCGAGGGCCGCAACGACAACCGAGGCGAAGGCCGGAGCGAAGGCCGCGGTGAAGGCCGAGGCGAAGGCGCACGTGGCCAGGGAGACAACCGCCGCGACCGCCGGGGCGAGCGCCGCGAGGCACCCGCCACTGAAAACGCGGAACTGAACGCCAACGCGGTACCGGCCACCGACACGGCCGACAACGCCGAGGCGCAGGCTCGTCGCGAACCGCGCCGTGGCCGCGGTCGTGATGGCCGCGAGGGCCGCGACGGCGAACAACGCCGCCGCCCAGAGAACCAGGACGCGCCGCGCGGTGACGACGAAACCGCCGTGTCAGCCGACGCCGCCGTCGCCGCCAGCCCCGAGCAGGGCGACGCCGACACCGCCCAGCGCGCCCCGCGCGAGCGCCGCAGCCGCGACCGCTACGGCCGCGAACGCCGCGAGCGCGGCCCGCGCGAGGACGCCGCCGAAGCGCCCGCCGAGGCCGGTGACACCGTGCCCATGGCCACGGAGGTCGAGGCCGCCGAGGACACGCCGCCGGTGCGCAGCTACTTCACCATGCCCCCTGCCGCCCCGGTAACCGCGCCGCCGGCCCAGAACCCGGCACCCGTGGCAGCGCCTGCCGTGGCGTCGGCCCCGGTGACGCCACCCGCGCCCGCTCCGGTGCCCGAGCCGCAGGGCATGCCCAAGGTCCAGCCCTACTCGCTGAGCGTCAATGAGCTCCAGGCCGTGGCCGCTTCCAGCGGTCTGGAGTGGGTCAACTCCGACGCCGAGAAGGTCGCCCAGGTGCAAGCCGCCATCGCGGCCGAGCCGGCACCCGTTCATGTGCCGCGCGAGCCCAAGCCGCCCGTGGCGCTCGACGAAGGCCCGCTGGTGCTGGTCGAGACCCGCAAGGACCTGCGTGACATGACGCTGCCGTTCGAGCAGCGCTGATCCGCCGGTGGCGCGGCGAGCCGCGCCACCGGGCGTCACGCCCAAACGAAAAAGGCCAGCGCACTTGCGCTGGCCTTTTCATTGGTCCGCCGGCGAACCGCGTACCGGGGTGAGGTCAATCGATCCGCGCTGCCTGACGCCAGGCCTCCTGCGCGGCCTCGGTGTCGCCGCGCTCTTCGGCCAGCCGGGCCAGCGAACGCCAGGTGCGCCGGCACAGCGTGGCGTCGCGCAGGCCGCTGCGCGCCAGACCCAGCAACTGAGCGGCCTTGCCCCACAACTGCCGATGCAGGCAGGCCTGACCCGCCAGGTACTGCAGGTGCGGGTTCTGCGGCCACTGGCGCTGCAGCAGTTCGAGGCGCGCCAGGCCGGCGGCGTCCAGCGTCGGCAGGTCGGGCTCCAGCGCGAGCGCCAGGCGCGCCTGGTGGCGTTCGTCGAGCGAACCGAAGTCGTCCCATAAGGGTGACAGCCACGCCCGCACGCGCTCGGCGACGTCCTGGCGGCGGGCTTCGTCGGCGCCTTCAGCCCCGTCGTCGCCGCCTTGCTCGAATTGCGCGAGCGCGTGGGCGCGATCGGCTGCCGCCAGCGCGAGCTCGGGCATGGTGCGCTCGGCGGCGTCGAGCCCGTCCCACACGCGCTGCAGTTGGGCGAGGTCGTGTGCGCCGCGCAAGGCATCGAGGGCAAGGCCCAGCAGCAGGCTGCGCGCGGCCTCGGGCGAGAAGGCGCGGTGCTTGGCGAGCAGGCGCGCGGTTTCGAGGGCTTCGCCGGTGGCGTCGCCCAGGCGCGCCACGCGCAGCTTCAGGCGAAGCGCCTGCACCCGGCGCTGCGCGCCCTGCGGCAGTTCCGCCAGGCGCGCCCGTGCGGCGCTGGCGTCGCGGTCCTCCACGGCCCAGCGGGTGGCGCGCAACAACGCACCCTCCAGCACCTCGGGCGAGGTGCGCGCGACGGTGGGGCTCAGCGCGGTCTGCAGGTGCTCGTCGCGCTGCGCGCGGTTCTGCAGCGAATGGGCGCTTTCGGCGGCCAGCAGATGGGCCAGCGCGCGCAACTGCTCGCGCCGGGGCCAGTCGCCACTGGTGCTGCCATCGAGGTGGTCGAGCGCGTTGCGGGCCGCCGACTGCGCGCGCACGAAGCGTCCCGCGATCTGGTTCGACAGCGCGTCGAGCACCCAGCCCACCACGGCGCGTTCCATCTGCTGGCTGCGCCAGCGCCGCGCCTGCAGCGGCAGGTCGCGCAGCAGGGCCAGCGCGCGCAGGGCGGCGTACAACAGCGCGAAACCGCCGATGAGCAAGAACAGCGCGAAGTTGAAGGAGATGTCGAAGCGCCAGGGCGGCCAGAACAGGGTGACCGTGCCGCGGTTGTCTCCCACCAGCATGGCCAGCGCCACGGCCAGCGCGGCCAGACCCAGCAGCCAGAACACGCTGCGCATGGCGCCCCGCTGCCGCGCGTGAGACCGCATCAGCGCCCCCCGGCGGCCGCGGCCAGGGCCGCGAGCGTGTCGTCGGGACGGGGCAGGTCCTGCGACACCAGGTCGCGGCGCAGGCGGCCCAGGCTGCCCAGGGCGCTGGCGATGGCAGGCGAGTTGCCGTCGAAGTACTGCTTGAGCAGGCCCTCGACAACGACCACGTCGGCGCGCGCGGCATTCATCTGGCGTGCCAGCAGCGCCAGGCGCGCGTTGAGCAGCTTGAGTTTGATGTTCTCGCGCAGGAAGAAGGCCTGCTCGGGCGCGAGCAGCGCGGCGTCGGGGTGGTCGATGCGGCTGACGTGCACCAGGTCGCGCGACCCCTGCACCACCCGCACGAAGGCCTCGCGCCACCAGCGGTTCCAGCGCTCGGCGAAGCGCTGCCACGGGGAGCTGTCCGCCTCCGGCTCGCTCGCGGCAGGTGGGGGGCCCGCCTCCGCGGCCGGAGCAGATGAGGTTGCACCACCGGCCGGCGCCGTCGCGCGGCGTGGCGCACGTGGTGCGGCCCGCTCCACGCCCACGGCGTTCTGCGTTGGCCAGTTGTCCACCTGGCGCACGAGTTCGTCGATCTGCAGGGCGAGGTTGGGGATGTCTGCCAGCGCGGCGGCGCGGATTCGGTCGACGTCGCGCGCAATGGCGCGCTGCACCGGGTTCAGGCGCGGCTGCGCGGCGCGCTGGATGCGCTGGTCGGCTGCCTGCAGAGCCGACACCAGCGGCTGCGCGCTGCCGGTGAGCTGGGACTGCTGCAGGGCCAGGCGCAGGGAGGCTTCGAGGTCCTGGATGAGGTTGTCGTCGCGCGATCGCGAGAGCGAGAGCATGAGCTCCTCGAGCTGGCTGCGCTGCAGGCTGACCTCGGACAGGCGCACCTCGGCCACGCCCAGGCGCGCCTGCAGTTCCTGCACCTGGGCCTCGGCCTGCGAGGCCACGGTGCGCGCTTCGACCACCTGCAGTTCGGCCTCGTGCGCGCGGCGGGCCAGCTCGGCCTGGGTGGTGTTCAGCCGCTGCCACAGCATGCCCGCCATGACCAGCGCGGCGGCGGCCACCAGCAGCGCGAGCAGGGTGAGGCCCACGGCCGGGCGCGCGGGACGCGGCGCCTCGGGCAGGGGGCTGGCGGGGGGATGGGCGCTGGGCGCGGGGGCCGCCACGGGCGCGGTGTCGTTGTCGGGTGCGTTCATGGCGAGGCGGATGCCCAGGATTCTAGGCCGCGCACCACGTCGGCCAATGTAGGACGGCAGCGGATCACGCGCGCGAATCCCAGGGCCCGCGCCGCGTCGGCGATGCGCGGGTGCGTGGCCAGCGCCACCGCCCGCGCGTCGGCGGGCCAGTGGCCTTTGAGGGCCTGCACGGCCTCGCTGCTGCTGAACAGCCAGACGGTGGCGGGTCCGCTGGCGGTCCGCAGGCGCTCGTGGTCGGCTTCGTCGGGCACCACGCGCTCGCGCCGGTAGGCCACGCAGGCCTCGACCTCGGCGCCGGCCTGGCGGCATTGCTCGATCAACCAGTCGCGCCCCTGGCCGGAGGGATCGCCCTCGGCCGCCTCGCTCGTGCCGCGCACCACCAGCACGCGCCGGCCCGGCGCCAACTGGTCGCGCACGACGGGCCACAGGTGCTCGGAGTCGAATTGTTCGGCCGCGGGCGGCGGCGTGTCGATGCGGTCCTCGCCCACGCCCAACGGCCACAAGGCCTGCGACAGCGCGCGCGCGGTGCCAGGGCCGGGCGCCCAGAAGCGGGTATGGGCGTTCGGCGGTGCCACGGGTTCGGCGAAGAAGCGCTGCACGGCGGCACTGCTCACGAACATCAAGGCGTCCTGCTTGGGCCAGGCCGCGCGCCAGATGCGCAGGCGCTCCAGCGCGGGGCCATCGGCCGGCTCGGCGATGCGCAGCAGCGGCCAGGCCTCGGCGGGCCAGCCGCGTTCGCGCAAGGACTCGACCCAGCGCGCGGCCTCGGGCTCGGGGCGCGTGACGATGACCCGCTCGATGGCGTGCGCGGCCTTCGAATTCAAGGGCTCACCCCCCGCCCTGTGCACCAGCGGCGCGCAGGGCGGCGGCCACGCGCACACCCAGGGCCTCGGCCTCGTCCAGACTGGCCACCGAGGCGGTGTCGTCGGCGCGCACCAGAGGGCCCGCGCCCTCGGGCTCGCCCCAGGCGGTGCGCAGCCACAGGCGCTCGCCCAGCCACTCGGCGTGCGCGGCCAGCGGCATGGAGCAGCTGCCGCCCATGGCGCGCGAGACGGCGCGCTCGGCCGCCACGCGCAGCCAGGTGGCCTGGTGCACGAGCGGTTGCAGGGCCTCGATCAGCTCGGCGCGGTCGGCCCGCACCTCGATGCCCAGCGCGCCCTGCCCCGCCGCCGGCAGCGACTGCGCGGGCTCGAAGATGGCGCGAATGCGGTCCCCCAGGCCCAGGCGCTTGAGGCCGGCGGCCGCGAGCACGATGGCGTGGTACTGACCCTCGTCGAGTTTGCGCAGGCGCGTGTCGAGGTTGCCGCGAAGGGGTTCGATGCGCACGTCAACGCGTCCCAGGGCGTTCAGGGCTTCGCGCAGCAGCACGACGCGGCGCAGGCTGGACGTGCCGACCACCGCGCCCTGGGGCAGATCGGCCAGGCCCGCCGCGCGCGGCGAGACCCAGGCGTCGCGCGGGTCCTCGCGCTCCATCACGCAGGCCAGCGCGAAGCCGTCGGGCAGCTCCATCGGCACGTCCTTGAGCGAGTGCACGGCGATGTCGGCGCGGCCGTCGGCGAGCGCGTGCTCGAGTTCCTTCACGAACAGGCCCTTGCCGCCCACCTTGGACAGCGTGCGGTCGAGAATCTGATCGCCCAGCGTCGTCATGCCCAGCAGTTCGACGCGGTGGCCGCGCGCCTGCAACAGCGATTGCACATGGCGGGCCTGCCACAAGGCGAGCCGGCTCTCGCGGGTGGCGATGGTGATGGCCAGGGGCGAAGACATGGGGAAATTCGGGGGACTGACGCCTGGCTGACGGCGCGCGCGACACGGGAAATTCGGTACCCGTTTCGGAACCGGAACAGGGTGCGGGCGATGCTAGCATGGCCCTTTCCCCCACCTGCCGTAAGCCTTCCGTCAAGGCACGCCCCGCCATGAGCCGATCGACCACGGGCGCCGCCCGCCGCGACAAGGACCAGCCCCTCATCCTCGACATCCGACTGCTCGGCCGCATCCTGGGCGACGTGATCCGCGAGCAGGAGGGCAAGGACGCCTTCGAGCTCATCGAGCGCATCCGCCAGCTCTCGGTGGCGTTCCGCCGCGACGACGACCGCTCGGCCGACAAGGCGCTCAAGAAGCTGCTCAAGTCGCTCAGCGCCGACCAGACGGTGAGCGTGATCCGCGCCTTCACCTACTTCAGCCACCTGGCCAACCTGGCGGAAGACCGCCACCACATCCGCCGCCGCGCCGTGCACGAGCGCGCGGGCGAGCGCTCGCAGACCGGCAGCCTGGCGCTGGCCCTGCAGCGGCTGCGCGAGGCCGGCATCACCCCCGCGCAGGTGGCGCGCACGCTGGCCGGCGCGCACCTGTCGCCGGTGCTCACGGCCCATCCCACCGAGGTGCAGCGCAAAAGCATCCTCGACGCCGAGCGCGCCATTGCCCGCCTGCTGACGGCGCGCGACGAGGCCTCGCCGCGCGAGCAAGTGGCCATCGATGCGCAACTGCGAGCGCGCGTGACCCAGCTCTGGCAGACGCGCCTGCTGCGCTTCACCAAGCTCACCGTGGCCGACGAGATCGAAAACGCGCTGAGCTACTACGAGAGCACCTTCCTGCCCGAGATCCCGCGCCTGTACGCCGAACTGGAAGCCGGCCTGGGCCGTCCCGTGGCGCCCTTCCTGCGCATGGGCCAGTGGATCGGCGGCGACCGCGACGGCAACCCCAACGTCACGGCCGCCACGCTGGAACTCGCCCTGCAGCGCCAGGCCGAGGTCGCGCTGCGCCACGTCCTCACGCAGGTGCACCTGCTGGGCGGAGAGCTCTCGATGTCGGGCATGCTGGTGGGCGCGAGCGAGGCCATGCAGGCCCTGGCCGACCGATCGCCCGACACCAACGCGCACCGCCAGGACGAGCCCTACCGGCGCGCGCTCACCGGCATCTACGCGCGGCTGGCGGCCAGCCTCCACGCGCTCACCGGCGGCGAGGCCGCGCGCCACGCGGTGGCCCCGCAAGACCCGTACGCCAGCGCCGCCGACTTCCTTGCCGACTTGCGCACCATCGAGGCCTCGCTGCGCGCCCACCACGGCGAGGCGCTGGTGGACATGCGCCTGAGCGGCCTGATCCGCACGGTGGAGGTGTTCGGCTTCCACCTCGCCACCGTCGACCTGCGGCAAAGCTCGGACCAGCACGAGATCGCCGTGGCCGAGCTGCTGGCCACGGCGCGCCTGGCACCCGACTACAGCGCGCTGGACGAAGCCGACAAGCGCGCCGTGCTGTTGCGCGCGCTGGACGACTTGCGCCCGCTGCGCGTGCCCGGTACCGCCTACAGCGAGCACACGCGCGGCGAACTCGCCATCTTCGAAGCCGCGAAGCGGGGGCGCGAGCGCTTCGGCACGCAGGCCATCCGCCACGCCATCATCAGCCACACCGAAACCGTGAGCGACCTGCTCGAGGTGCTGGTGCTGCAGAAAGAGGCCGGCCTGCTGCACGGCACGCTGAACGACGGCGCCGTGGCCGACCTGATCGTGGTCCCGCTGTTCGAGACCATCGAAGACCTGCGCAATGCCGCGCCCATCCTGCGCGAGTACTACGCCCTGCCCGGCGTGAGCGCCATGGTGCAGCGCGGCGCCGCCGACGGCTATGGCGAACAGGACGTGATGCTGGGCTATTCGGACAGCAACAAGGACGGCGGCATCTTCACCAGCAACTGGTCGCTCTACCAGGCCGAGACGGCGCTCGTGGCCTTGTTCGACGAGCTGAACGCCGGCAAGAAGAAGTCGATCGGTCTGCGGATGTTCCACGGCCGCGGCGGCACCGTGGGACGCGGCGGCGGGCCGAGCTACCAGGCCATCCTGGCGCAGCCCCCGGGCACGGTGCGCGGGCAGATCCGCCTGACCGAGCAGGGCGAGGTGATCGGCGCCAAGTACGCCAACCCGGAGATCGGCCGACGCAACCTGGAAACCCTGGTGGCCGCCACGCTGGAGGCCACGCTGTTGCAACCGACCCAGGACGCCTCGCCCGCCTTCCTGGCGGCGGCCGAGGCGCTGTCGCAGGCCAGCATGGCCGCCTACCGCGCCCTGGTGTACGACACGCCCCGCTTCGCCGACTACTTCTTCAGCGCCACACCGATCCGCGAGATCGCCGAACTCAACATCGGCTCGCGCCCCGCCAGCCGCAAGGCCACCGGCCGCATCGAGGACCTGCGCGCCATCCCCTGGGGCTTCAGCTGGGGCCAGTGCCGGCTCACGCTGCCGGGCTGGTACGGCTTCGGCTCGGCGGTGCAGTCCTTCGTGGCGGCCGACCCGAAGCACGCCGCGCTGCTCAAGCGGATGCAGCGCGACTGGCCCTTCTTCAACACCCTGCTGTCCAACATGGACATGGTGCTGGCCAAGAGCGACCTCGCACTCGCCTCGCTGTACGCCGAACTGGTGGAGGACAAGGCCCTGCGCCAGCGCGTGTTCAGGGCCATCGAGGCCGAGTGGCAGCGCACGGCCGAGGCGCTGGCGCTCATCACCGGCGAGCGCGAGCGGCTGGCCGGCAACATGGCCCTGCGCCGCTCCATCGAACACCGCTTCCCCTACATCGACCCGCTGCACCACCTGCAGGTCGAACTCATCCGTCGCCACCGCGCAGGCACCCTGAGCGCCGACGACGAGGGCCGGGCCAAGCGGGGCATCCACATCGCCATCAACGGCATCGCGGCGGGGCTGCGCAACACCGGCTGAGCCAACCCCGGCGACAGCGCGGCCATACCCCCACTCCTACAATGGAAGGCGTGAATCTCCTGCTCAACGCCGACCTGCACTGCCACTCCACCGTGTCGGACGGCACGCTTGAGCCGGAAGTCCTGGCCGCGCGCGCCAAGACCAACGGCGTGGAGCTCTGGGCGCTCACCGACCACGACGAGCTCGGCGGCCAACACCGCGCCCTGGCCGCTGCCCGCGCGCAGGGCCTGCCCTATCTCACCGGTGTGGAGATCTCCGTCACCTTCGCCGGCACCACGGTGCACATCGTCGGCCTGGGCATGGACCCGGACGACAAGGCCCTGCTCGACGGCCTGCGCGCCACGCGCGGCGGACGCGAGCAGCGGGCGCGTGAGATGGCCGAAGGGCTTGCACAGGTCGGCATCAAGGGCAGCTTCGAGGGCGCCCTGCGCTATGTGGGCAACCCGGACCTGATCTCGCGCTCTCACTTCGCTCGCCATCTGGTGGACAGCGGCGTGTGCAAGGACATCCCCGAGGTGTTCCGCAAATACCTCACCGAGGGCCGGCCCGGCTTCGTGCCCCACCGCTGGGCCGCGCTGGGCGACGCCGTGCGCTGGATCACCGGCGCGGGCGGCGTGGCCGTCATCGCCCACCCCGGGCGCTACAAGTTCACGCCCACCGAGGAATACGCCCTGTTCTCCGAGTTCCGGCAGCACGGCGGCCAGGCGGCGGAGGTGGTGACCGGCGCGCACAGCCAGTCCGAGTACGCCAAGTACGCGGGCTTCTGCACCGAGTTCGACCTCGCCGCCTCGCGCGGCAGCGACTTTCACAGCCCGGACGAGAGCCACACCGACCTGGGCAAGCTGCCGGACCTGCCGGGCAGCGTCACCCCCGTGTGGGCCCTGCTGGAAGAGCGGGTCCGTTGATGGGCGCCGCCGCGCCCCGGCCTGGCCAGGCCCTGGCCGGCATCGGCTTCCTGGTGGCCGCCACGGCCTGCTTCGCGGTGCTGGACACCGCCGTCAAGGTGGTGGGCGCGGTGGTGTCGGTGCTGCTGGCGCTGTGGTTCCGCTACGCCTTCCACGCCGTGGTGGTCACGGCCGTCATGCTGCCGATCCGCGGGCGCGCGCTGCTGCGCACCGACCACCCGCGCTACCAGGCGCTGCGCGGCGTGCTGCTGCTCTCGGTGAGCCTCATGTCCTTCCTGGCGGTGCAGTACATGCCGGTGGGCGAGTTCACCGCCATCGTCATGGTCACGCCGCTGGCGGTGACCCTGCTGGCCGCACTGTTCCTGCACGAACGCGTGACCGCGCTGCGCTGGCTGCTGGTGGCCGGCGGCTTCGCCGGCGCGCTGCTGGTGGTGCGCCCCGGCGGCGGCTTCCTGGGCTGGGCCGCGCTGATCCCGCTGGCGCTGGTCTTCATCTATGCCTGGTTCCAGATCCTCACCGCCAAGATGGCGCGCACCGAGGACCCGATGACCATGCACTTCTACACCGGCTGGGTCGGCACCCTGGTGGCCAGCCTGGTGCTGCCCCTGGTCTGGCAGGCCGTGCCCGACGCGCGCACGCTGGCCCTGCTCTGCCTCATCGGCCTCATGGGCACCGTGGGGCACTTCCTGCTGATCCTGGCCTTCCAGCGCGCACCGGCTTCCGCCATCGCGCCCTTCCTCTACACCCAGATCGGCTTCGCCATGTTCTGCGGCTGGGTGGTGTACGAGCACGTGCCCGGGGCGCTGGAGCTCGCCGGCATGGGCCTGATCGTGCTCTGCGGCGCCACGGCGAGCTGGCTCACGGCGCGCGAGAAGCGCCTGCCGGTGGAGCCCCCGGAGGCCTGAGCCCCAGCGACGCACCCCACCGCCATGACCGCCCTCATCGCGCCCGCCCCCGCCCGCACCCTCGCGGGCATCGCCCTTCTGGTCTCGGCCACGGCGTGCTTCGCCGTGCTCGACACCACCGTCAAGGCCGTCGGCGCCGTGGTCTCGGTGCTGCTGGTCATCTGGTTCCGCTACCTGTTCCACGCGGTGGCGATGACCACCTGGCTGCTGCCGCGGCGCGGCCGAGCCGCGCTGCGCACCGGGCACCCGCGCTTCCAGTTGCTGCGCGGCGCGCTGCTGCTGTCGCTCAGCCTGATGGGCTTCCTGGCGCTGCAGCAGATGCCGGTGGGCGAGTTCACCGCCATCCTCATGTTCACACCGCTGGCCGTGACGCTGATGGGCGCCACCCTGCTGCGCGAGCGCGTGTCGACCGTCCAATGGCTGTTGGTGGCCGGCGGCTTCGTGGGCGTGCTGCTGGTGGTGCGGCCCGATGGCGGCGACATCGGATGGGCCAGCGCGCTGCCACTGGCCATGGTCTTCATCAGCGCCTGGTTCCAGATCCTCACCGCCAGGATGGCGCGCACCGAAGACCCGCTCACCATGCACCTGTACACCGGCTGGGTGGGTGCGCTGGTCACCAGCGCCCTGCTGCCCTTCGTCTGGCAGGCCATTCCCGACACGCGCACCCTGGCCCTGCTGGTGCTCGTGGGCGTGATGGGCACCCTCGGCCACCTGCTGCTCATCCTGGCCTACCAGCGGGCGCCTGCCTCCACGCTGTCGCCCTACCTGTACACGCAGATCGCCTTCGCCATGGCCTTCGGCTGGTTGGCGTTCGGCCACGTGCCCGGGGCGATCGAACTGCTCGGCGTCGCGCTCATCGTGCTGTGCGGGGCGGTGAGCGGCTGGCGCACGACGCGCAGCCGCCTGCCCGTGAGTCCGCCGGAAGACTGACATGTCCCAGCTTTTCAGCGTCCACCCCGACAACCCGCAGCCGCGCCTGCTCAAACAGGCCGCGGCCCTGCTGCAGCGCGGCGGCGTGATCGCCGTGCCCACCGATTCCAGCTACGCCCTGGCCTGCCACCTGGACGACAAGGCTGCGGCCGACCGGCTGCGCCGCATCCGCCAGGTGGACGACAAGCACCACCTGACCCTGCTGTGCCGCGACCTGAGCGAGCTGGCCAGCTACGCCAAGGTGGACAACCGCCAGTACCGCCTGCTCAAGCTCGCCACACCAGGGCCCTACACCTTCATCCTGGAGGCCAGCAAGGAGGTGCCGCGGCGCGTGAGCCACCCTTCGCGCAAGACCATCGGCCTGCGCGTGCCCGAACACCGCGCGCTGCGCGAACTGCTGGAGCAGCACGGTGCGGCCCTGCTGGCCACCACGCTCATCCTGCCCGGCGACGAACACCCGCTCAACGACCCCGAGGCCATCCGCGAGCGCCTGCAGCACGAGGTGGACGGCGTCATCGACGCCGGCGCCTGCGCGCTGGAGCCCACCACCGTGCTCGACCTGGTGCCCATGGGCACCGGCGGCGAACCCGACGTGGTGCGCCAGGGTCAGGGCTCACTGGCCCCGCTCGGGCTCTGACACGCGGCTCTGGGACAATCCGCCGATGGATATCGCCCTCATCGTCCAGACGGTCACGCTCTACGCCATCCCGGTGCTGTTCGCCATCACCCTGCACGAGGCGGCGCACGGCTACGTGGCGCGCCACTACGGCGACCCCACCGCCTGGCAGCTCGGCCGCGTCACGCTCAACCCGGTGAAGCACATCGACCCGCTGGGCACCATCCTCATGCCCCTGTTGCTGTACTTCGCCACGGCGGGCAACTTCCTGTTCGGCTACGCCAAGCCGGTGCCGGTCGATTTCGGGCGGCTGCGCAACCCCAAGCGCGCCATGATCTGGGTCGCCCTCGCGGGCCCGGCGTCCAACCTGCTGCAGGCGGCGCTGTGGCTGCTGCTGCTCTACGTGCTGCGTTCGGCCGGTGTCGAGGAGCGCTTCTGGCTCGCCATGTGCCGCGCCGGCTTCGTGGTCAACCTGGTGATGTTCGCCTTCAACATGTTCCCGCTGCCGCCGCTGGACGGGGGTCGCATCCTCACCGGCCTGCTGCCCTGGAAACAGGCCGCCGCCTTCTCCCGCATCGAGCCCTTCGGCTTCTTCATCGTGCTGGCGCTGGTGGTCACCGGCCTGGTGGGCGAGTACTGGCTGCGTCCGCTCATGAACCTCTCCGGCAGCGCCATCGAATGGCTGCTCACCCCGATCCGACTGCTCCTGCTCTGATATGAACCCCGTTCGCGTCCTCACCGGCATCACCACCTCGGGCACGCCCCACCTGGGCAACTACGTCGGCGCCATCCGCCCCACCGTGCGCGCCAGCCGCCTGGCCGGCGTCGAAAGCTTCTACTTCCTGGCCGACTACCACGCGCTCATCAAAACCAGCGGTGACCCGGCACGCGTGCAGCGCTCCACGCTGGAGATCGCCGCCACCTGGCTGGCCTGCGGACTCGACCCCGAGAAGGTCACCTTCTACCGCCAGTCCGACATCCCGGAGATCCCCGAACTCACCTGGATGCTCACCTGCGTCACCGGCAAGGGCCTGCTCAACCGCGCCCACGCCTACAAGGCTTCCGTGGACAAGAACACCGAGTCTGGCGCCGAGCCCGACGACGGCGTGACCGCGGGCCTGTTCATGTACCCCGTGCTGATGGCGGCCGACATCCTGATGTTCAACGCCCACCAGGTGCCGGTGGGGCGCGACCAGATCCAGCACATCGAGATGGCGCGCGACATCGCCTCCAGCTTCAACCACCTCTACGGCGAGCACTTCACCCTGCCCGAGGCCGTCATCGAGGAGAACGTGGCCACCCTGCCCGGTCTGGACGGCCGCAAGATGAGCAAGAGCTACGACAACACGATCCCGCTGTTCGTGCCGCGCGAGCAGTTGAAGAAGCTCATCATGGGCATCGTGACCGACTCGCGCGCGCCGGGAGAGCCCAAGTCCACCGAGGGCTCGGCCCTGTTCCAGCTCTACCAGGCCTTCGCCAGCGCCGAAGAGACCGACGCCCTGGCCAAGGCCTACGCCGAGGGCATCGCCTGGGGCGAAGCCAAGCAACTGCTGTTCGAGCGCCTGGACCGCGAGATCGCGCCGATGCGCGAGGTCTACGACGGGCTGATCCGGGATCCGGCGCGCATCGAGAAGACGCTGAAGATGGGCGCTGCCAAGGCGCGCGCCATCGCCACCCCGTTCACCCAGCGCCTGCGCCACGCCGTGGGCCTGCGCGCGCTCGACACCCAGGCCGACACCAGCACGCCCAAGGCCGCCAAAGCCGCCCTGCCCGTCTTCAAGCAGTACCGCGAGAAAGACGGTCTCTTCTATTTCAAGCTCACCGACGCCAGGGGTGCGCTGCTGCTTCAGAGCACCGGATTCGCCGCCCCGCGCGAGGCCGCCCAGGCCATGGCCCGCCTGCAAGCCGAAGGAAAGCTTGCGCTCGATGCATTGGCACCCCAATTGATTGCGCCCGATGATGTGGAGCGCGTCACGTCTGCCCTCGACGTTTTGCGCCAATCGGCCGCCTGAATTGGGTCACAATCGGCCCCGGGCGGCCTGCGCAACCCTTCGCCGCCTTCTGCGTGCCCCTGGGGAAGGGCGCCCGGCTATCGCCAAATCGGGGTTATGCCGATATGCTGTGCAGTCAAACCAAATCATGAATTGCGCATCCTGACATGAGTATTTTTGTCATTGACGATCACCCGCTGATGCGCGAAGCCGTGGTCATGTTGCTGCGCCGCCTGCGCGCATCCACCCAGGTGGTCGAGCTCGAGCGACTGGCCTCGGTGAGCAAGGCCATCGCCGAACACGGCGAACCCGAACTCGTCTGCCTCGACCTGAAACTGCCCGACACCAATGGCGTCTCCGGCGTGCGCGAGATCCGCCAGATGCTGCCCGACACCTCGCTGATCGTGCTGTCGGCGTCCCCCTCGTCCGATTACGAAGACCTGGCCCGCGAGGCGGGTGCCGACGCCTACGTGGAAAAATCCGCCGGCGCAGCCCAGATCGCCAAGGTGCTGCGCGAATTCCTGGCCGACGAAGTCGAGGACGAGAACGCGCCCACCATCCCCGACAAGCTGTCCAAGCGCCAGAAGCAGTTGCTGGTGATGCTGGACCGGGGCCTGTCCAACCGCGACATCGCCGAGCAACTGCAGATCAGCGAGCACACCGTCAAGGTGCACCTGTGGCGCCTGTTCCGCCGCCTCAACGTGAAGAGCCGCTCGCAGGCCAGCCACCTGGCCCGCACCGCCGGTCTGCTGGACCTCTGAATCCTCCGCCCTCCCGCACAACCGCCGCCCTTCGCGGCGGTTTTGCTTTTCAGGACTGAACCACGGTGGGCTGAGGCGCGGGCGCGCCTTCCTGCTGCGTGTAGGCGGGCAGCATCACGCGGAACACGCTGCCCCGGCTGGCCTCGGACTGCAGCGCGAGCTGGTAGCCCATGAGCGTGGCGAGCTTCGACACGATGGTCAGCCCCAGGCCCAGGCTGTCCTCCGTGCCCTGGTGCTGAGAGACGCGGAAGAACTCCTGGAAGATGGCCTGCTGGTGCTCTCGCGCAATGCCAACGCCCGTGTCCCAGACCTCGAACACCACCATGTCCTGGCGACGGCGCAGCGCCAGCAGCACGCCGCCGCGCGTGGTGTGGCGCAGCGCATTGGAGACCAGGTTGCCCAGGATGCGGCGCAGCACCACCGGGTCGGACCACAGCACCAGGGGCTGGGCGCGCGTGCGCAGGCGCAACTGCTTGCCCGCGGCCACCGGCTCGAATTGCAGCGCAATGTCGGCGAACAGTTTGTGCACCTCCACATGCTGCAGGCGCACCTTGTAATTGCCGGCGTCGATGCGCGTGAGGTCGAACAGCGAATCGAACAGTTCGTTGATGGCGCGGGTGGACTGCAGGATGCGCGGCGCGATGTCGCGCGCCATCTCGGGCTCGCTCGCGAGCCAGTCGGCATACAGGCTCAGCGCGTGCACCGGCTGACGCAGGTCGTGCGCGGCCGAAGCCAGGAAGCGGTTCTTGGTGGAGACAGCGCGCAACGAGGCGCGCGTTTGCAGGGTGAGCGAGTCGATCAGCTCCTGGTTGGAGAACTGCAGCTCGAAGCTGGACCGGTACACCTGGTGCAGGCGCAGGCCCGCCAGTTGCAGCAGGGCCCAGAAGACCATGAGCACAGCGAACAGGGCGGTGGTCTGCAGCAGATCGGTGCGCTCGAAATAAACGACGGTGGCCAGCACCAGGCCGATCAGCGCGGACAGCGACAGCGCGTTGGTATAGGCACGGTAGATGGGCCGGTAGGCGCTGTACGCGGCCAGCGTGACCAGGCCCTGGCCCACCACCAGCAGCGCACAGACGAACTGGGTGATGAAGCTGGCCTGCAGGTAGCTCAGGGCCACCGGACCGCCCCACAGCAGGCCCATGGCGGGCCAGGTCCAGCCGTAACGCTCGACGAAGGCCTGGCGCTGCGGGCCGTCCACGCTGTCGTAGCGCAGCCGGTACACACCGATCAGGCGAAAACGCAGCACAAGGGCCGCGAGCATGGCCACTGTCCAGAGCACCAGGGCGGTCGTGGACACCTCGCCCGCCATCAGGTAGAGCAGTATCGGCATCGACAGCCCGCCCAGCAGCAGCGTGGACCCGAGGTTGTCCATCATCACGCCAATGAGCTGGGACTGGACCCAGGCGTCGCGCACCTCCGGCGCGGCCGGGACGTGCTGGTGGGTGGCGGGCTGGGTGTCGACGAGCATGGCGGCGGCGTTGGAGTCGCGCGATTGTGCACTGGCGCCCAGGGGGCGGCGGCACGAGCGGTTCGGGGCCCGCCGCCTGCTAGAATCGCGGGCTTCGACACGGAGAGATGGCAGAGTGGTCGAATGCACCGGATTCGAAATCCGGCGTACAGGTTCTCCTGTACCGAGGGTTCGAATCCCTCTCTCTCCGCCAGCGAGTCTCGAGCCCCTGCAGTGCAGGGGCTTTTTTGTTGGCGGAACGCGAGGCGTGGCGCCTCAGTTGAGCGTGATGTTCGCCTGCTTCGCCACAGCCGAGAACTTGGCCAGGCTCTTGAGCACGAAGGCCTGGGCGTCGCCAGGAGACAAGGGGCTCGCCACCTGGCCGCCCGCCTCCAGGGCCAGCCTGACTTCCGTTGACGCGCTGGCCACGCCCACGGCCGCGTTCAACCGGGCCACGATGGCGCCCGGGACGCCCTTGTGCGTCGCGACGGCGAAGTACTGCGTCGCCTCGTAGCCCTTCAAGCCGGCCTCGTCCATGGTCGGCACGTCCGGCAGGCTGGGGATGCGAAACGGCGTGGTGACCGCGTAGGCCTTGAGCTGCCCCGACTGGATCTGCGGCAGAACCGGCGTGAGCCCCAGCATGGCGAGCCTGACCTGCCCGCCCACGACGTCGACCACGGCCTGGCCGCCGCCTTTGTAGGGCACGTGCAGCATCGCCGTCCCGGCCATGGCGTTCAACAGTTCACCGGCCAGATGCTGCCCTGTGCCCACGCCGGAACTGGCGAAGCTCCACTGCTCGGGCCGCTGCTTCATGGCGGAGATCAAGGCCTTCAGATCGCCAGGCGCGTTCGCGGCGGTGCCTACCAGGACGATCGGCCCCTGCGACAGCAGGCCAACGGCCTGAAGCTCCTGGCCGATCTGCGGCACCGGTCGGCCGAACAGCACCGGCCCCGGCACGGTGACGAAGGTATAGCCGTCGGCTGGCGCTCGCGCGGCCTTCTGCAGCGCCAGCGAGCCAGAGGCGCCCGGTACGTTTTCCACGACGATCGATTGGCCGATCTGTTCGGAGATGCTCTTGGCGAAGACGCGCGTCAAGGTGTCCACCGTGCCGCCCGGAACGAATCCGACGATCCAGGTGATCGGCTTGGCGGCCGGCCATGGGGCCTGCGCCTGGGCAGGCAGACACAGAGGTGCGATGGCGAGCGGCAGGATGAGTCGCAGCAGGACGTGGCGGCGGATGGGCATGTCGGCTCCTTTGTGCGTCGGTGGGGGTCGTTCAACGATCGGGTTCGCCGGGCGGCGTGTTGGGGTGTTCGCGACAACTGGCATTGAAGTCACGGACCATTCGCAGGATCGGCCCCATGACCCAGGTGTTGAAGACCAGCACATCGGTCTCTTCCTTCGGGTCACGCGTGAGGTTGAACAGGTAGGGCGATTCGAGCTTGCCCTGTCCCTGGTTGACCTCGGGCTCCCAGTGGAAGTGCAGCTTCCAGTCGCGCCACTTGGCCGCCCGAAGTTCCTGCTTGATGTAGAAGAGGAAGCCTTCGCGGGCGGACTTCGGCGTTTCGCCGCACAGGAAGGCGCGCTGGTCCACGCCATCGATCGGACGGTCCGTCGGCACCGAAGCGCCACCGATGGCGGCCAGCGTGCTGAACAGGTCCGTCACGTGAACCAGCTCGTTGCTCACGCGGCCGGGGGCGATGCGTCCCGGCCAGCGGGCGATGAAGGGCACGCGCAGGCTGCCCTCCATGGCCGTGTGGTAGGTGCCGCGCCAGGGGCCGGCCGTGCCGCGGTAGGGCGCGCGGAACTCCGGTCCGTTGTCGCTGCAGAAGATGAACAGCGTGTCGTCCGCGATGCCCAGGCGCTGCACCTCGTCCAGCACCTGGCCGACGCGGTGGTCCATCTCCGCCATGGCGTCCGCGAAATCGCCATGGCCGGTGCGCCCGGCGAAGTCCGGGTGCGGCAGCGTGGGAAAGTGCAGGTGCACCAGCGGCAGGTACAGAAAGAAGGGGCGTGCGGCCTCGACCTGGCGACGCATGAAGCGGCACGAGCGCTCCACCAGTTCGGCGTCGATGCCCCGCCGCGCATCCAGGTCGTACACCTTGACCTGGCGCGACGGTTCTCCTGCGACGCCCTCCATGATGCAGGGCAGTTCGACAACGCTCGGGTCGAAACCGATCGAGGACGTGAACTGACTCTCGTCCGTGGTCCGGGGGATGCCATACCACTCGTCAAATCCCCGGTCGGACGGGTAGCGACCCTCGACATCGCCCAGGTGCCATTTGCCGAAATGGGCCGTGGCATAGCCGGCGGCCGAGAGCAATTGCGCCAGGGTGATTTCGCTGCGGGTCAGGCCCTGGGGCAGGCCCGGCGGCACCGATTGCAGGCACCCCGTGCGGATGGGGTGGCGGCCCGACATCAGGGCCGAGCGCGTGGGAACGCAGTCGCTCTCCACGTTGAAGTTCTGCAGCAACAGGCCGTCGCGCGCCAGTTGATCGATGCGGGGCGTGGGTGCGCCCCTCAGCGCGCCGCCTCCGTAGCAGCCCAGTTCCCCCCAGCCGAGGTTGTCGGCCACGATGAGGACGATATGGGGGCGGGCATGGGAGGGCATCGGCGGCAGGGGCTGGGAAGAAGGCACCAATCTACGCCCTGCGGTCGCGAACGGCCATTCCTGATGCGATTGCGTCCTATAACATCCAGGAATGTCTATCGCCATTCAGGACATTCAGTACTTTCTCGCCGTGGCCGAAGCGGGCCGGCTGTCGGGAGCGGCCGAGGAGCTGGGTGTCACCCAGCCGGCGCTCAGCAAGGCCATGCAGCGGGTCGAAGCCCAGTTCGGCCTGCAGCTCTTCGAGCGCCGTGCGCGCGGCGTGGTGCTGACCTCGGCCGGCATACGGGTGGCCGAGCAGATGCGCAAGCTGCAGGCCGACTACGCCGACATCGTGCTGCTGGCCGACGAGATGCGGGCGCAGCAGGCCGGCCTGTTGCGGGTGGGCGTCACGGACACCACGGGCCGCAACCGGATGATCGCCGCCATGGCGTCGCTGCTGAAGCAGCGCCCGGGCCTGCGCGTGCGGATCCGCGTGGACCGCTCGGACGCCCTGGCCGCGCAGGTGCGCGAAGGCACCCTCGACCTGGCGCTCGTGCCCGCCTATGACGGGCAGGCCCTGGGCAGCGAGCGCACCAAGATCGACAACGATCCACTCCTTCCGCTGGTGCGCGCGGGCCACCCCCTGGCCCGCCGCTCACGCCTGAGCCTCAAGGACGTCGCCCCCTTCGGCTGGATGATCGGTCCCGAGCACTCGGCCGCCTATCGCGCACTGCAGGCCGTGTTCTCGCACCACGGCCTGGCGGCGCCCACCATCGTCGTGGAGGTGCCCTTCTCTTCCGAGATGAACCTCGCCATGCTCGCAGCCACCGATCTGCTCACGCTGGTGCCGCGCTCACTGCTTCAGAACACGGCCTCGGCCCGCTTCGCCGAACTGCCCGTCGCGGCGCTTCGCATCCCGCGGGCGGTGGTGCTGCTGTCCCGCGAAGGATCTCCCTGGTCGCCATTGATGCGCACGCTGCGCGACCAGTTGCTCGCGCGTCAGAAGACCTAGTGCATGGCGAGCGACCCGTGCGAGCGCGCGTAGACCTTGGTGAATTCGGCGCCCAGCAGAAAGATCTGCGCGGCGTAGTAGACCCAGGCCAGCAGCACCACCAGAGAGCCCGCGGCCTGGAAGGACTCGGTGATGCCGCTCTTGCCCAGGTACAGGCCGATCAGCAGCTTGCCGAGCTCGAACAGGGCGGCCGTGACCAGCGCACCGATCCACACGTCGCGCCAGGCCACGGACGCGCTCGGCATGAACTTGAAGATCATGGCGAAGAGCACCGTGCTGAAGCCCAGCGACACGAGCATGTTGAGGGCCTGGAGCAGCGCCTCGGCCCCCGGCATCAGCCCGCCTGCCCAGCTCCCCATGGCGGCGATGGCGGCGCCCACCACCAGCGAGACCATCAGCAGGAAGGCCAGCCCCAGGATCAGCCCGAAGGACAGCAAGCGCGCGCGCAGGATGCCCCACACCCCCGTGGGCTTCTCGCGCTCGGGCACGTGCCAGATGCGGTCGAGCGCGCTTTGCAGCTCGGCGAACACCGTGGTGGCGCCGACGACGAGCACCACCATGCTGATGGTTCCTGCCACCAGACCGCGGTCGGTGTCGCTGGCGCGGGCCACCAGGCCCTGCACCAGGCGGGCGCCTTCCGCACCGATCAGGTCGGTGAGCTGCTGCGTGATCTGTCCCGTGACGGCCTCGCGGCCAAAGATCGCTCCGGCGACCGCGATGACGATCACCAGCAGCGGCGCCAGAGAGAACGCGGTGTAGTAAGAGATGGCCGCACCCATGCTGGGGGCGAAGTCGTCGACCCAGGCCCCGATCGCCTGGCGGCAGAGGGCAAGAATCTGTCGCGCGTTCACGGGGCCCCCGTCAGGACCGGTCCGGGGCCTCGCTGGCGGCCAGCGCGGACAGCGCCTCCTCGATGTCCTGCGCGCGGCGCGGCCGCACGGTCCGGCCGACCTCTCGGCCGTCGCGCAAGACCACCAGGGTCGGCCACCACCTGATACCGAACGAGCGGCCGAGCGGCTGCCCGGGACCGTCTTCGATCTTGAGGTGGCGAATGGGCGAGCGGCCCGCGTGGGCGCCCAAGGCCTCGGCGATGGCCGCTTGTGCGGCCCGGCAGATGCCGCAGCCGTTGGAGCCGAACTCGATCACCGTGTCACCGGCCAGGGCGTCGACGTCGGCGCGAGACGGCGCATCGCTCGCATAGGGGAAATCAGGGCTCATGGGTGCGCTCCGGCAAGGCGGGTCCGTCCCCGGCAAATGGCGTGCCCCCTCACGCGGCGGCCAGTCGCTCCAGGCCGCCCAGGTAGGGCCGCAAGGCGGCCGGCACGGTGATGCTGCCGTCCGCGTTCTGGTGGTTCTCCAGCACCGCCACCAGCGCGCGCCCCACGGCCAGGCCCGAGCCGTTGAGCGTGTGCACCAGCTCGTTCTTGCCCTGCGCGTTCTTGAAGCGCGCCTGCATGCGCCGCGCCTGGAAGGCCTCGCAGTTGGAGCAGCTCGAGATCTCGCGGTAGGTGTTCTGCCCGGGCAGCCACACCTCCAGGTCGTAGGTCTTGGCGGCGCCGAAGCCCATGTCGCCGGTGCACAGCGCGACCACGCGGTAGGGCAGTTCCAGTTTCTGCAGCACCGCCTCGGCGTGACCCACCATGTGCTCCAGCGCTTCGTAGCTCTTGTCGGGGTGGGTGATCTGCACCATCTCGACCTTGTCGAACTGGTGCTGGCGGATCATGCCGCGCGTGTCACGGCCCGCGCTGCCGGCTTCCGATCGGAAGCAGGGGCTGTGCGCGGTGAGCTTGATGGGCAGGTCGCTTTCCGCCAGCACGCGCTCGCGCACGGTGTTGGTGAGCGAGATCTCCGAGGTGGAGATGAGGTACTGCTCGGCCGCGTCTTCGTCACCGCCACGCAGCACCCAGAACATGTCGTCCTTGAACTTGGGCAACTGGCCCGTGCCCTCCAGCACCTCGCGGTTGACGATGTAGGGCGTGTAGCACTCGGTGTAGCCGTGCTGCCCGGTCTGCAGGTCGAGCATGAACTGCGCGAGCGCGCGGTGCAGCCGCGCGACCGGGCCGCGCAGGAAGCTGAAGCGCGAGCCGGAGAGCAGCGCGCCGGTTTCGAAATCCAGGCCCAGCGGGGCGCCGAGGTCCACGTGGTCGCGCACGGGGAAGTCGAAACTGCGCGGCGTGCCCCAGCGGCGCACCTCCACGTTGCCCGATTCGTCCTCGCCCACCGGCACGCTTTCATGCGGCAGGTTGGGCACGGCCATGAGCAAGGCCTGCAGCTCGGCCTGGATCACGTCCAGGCGCGCGGCACCGGCTTCCAGCTCGGCCTTGATGGCGCCCACCTGCGCCATGGCCGCCTCGGCCTCGGCGTGCTGGCCCTTGCCCTTGAGCATGCCGATCTGCCTGGACACGCTGTTTCGCTGCGCCTGCAGCTCCTCGGTGCGGGTCTGCAGCGTCTTGCGCTCGCTTTCGAGGGCCTGATAGGCCGCGACGTCGAGGTAGGGCTGCGGCTGCTTGCGCGTCTCGAGCCGGGCCACGACGGCGGGCAGGTCCTTGCGCAGTTGAACGATGTCGAGCATGGGAAGGGGCGGGTGAAGGAAATCAGTGGGTGCCGGCGTCGCCGAGCTTGAGGCCCTTGGGCAGCGGGAATTTGACGGTCTCGGTCAGGCCGTCCATGGAGCGCACGGAGATGGCGCCGAAGGACTTGATGCGGTCGACCACCTGGCGCACCAGGATCTCCGGCGCCGAAGCGCCGGCGGTGAGGCCCACGCGCACGCGGTCCTCGAACCACTCGGGACGCAGCTCGTCCGCGTTGTCCACCATGTGCGCGGGCGTGCCGAGCTTGAGCGAGACCTCGCGCAGGCGGTTGCTGTTGGAACTGGTGGGGCTGCCCACCACGATGACCACGTCGACTTGCGCGCTGAGCAGCTTCACCGCGTCCTGCCGGTTCTGCGTGGCATAGCAGATGTCCTGCTGCTTGGGCTCACGCACCTGCGGAAAGCGCGCCTTCACGGCCCTGAGGATCTCCGCCGCGTCGTCCACCGACAGCGTGGTCTGCGTGACCACCGCAAGCTTCTCGCTCTGCGCCGGGGTCACACGTGCGACGTCGGCCACGTCTTCCACCAGGTGGATGCCGCTGTCGAGCTGGCCCATGGTGCCCTCGACCTCGGGGTGGCCCTTGTGGCCGATCATGATGAACTCGTAGCCCTCGCGGTGCAGCTTGGCCACCTCGATGTGCACCTTGGTCACCAGCGGGCAGGTGGCGTCGAACACGTGAAAGCCGCGCTGCGCGGCCTCGTTCTGCACCGCCTTGCTCACGCCATGCGCCGAGAACACCAGCGTGGCGCCGGGCGGCACGTCGGCCAGGTCCTCGATGAAGATCGCGCCCTTGGACTTGAGGTCGTCGACGACGTAGCGGTTGTGCACGATCTCGTGGCGCACGTAGACGGGCGCGCCGAACTTCTCCAGCGCGCGCTCCACGATCTCGATCGCGCGGTCCACGCCGGCGCAGAAGCCGCGCGGCTCGGCCAGGACGATGTCTTGCAGTTGCGCCATCAGAGCACCCCGATCAGCTCGACCTCGAAGCGCACCGCCTGGCCCGCCAGGGGGTGGTTGAAGTCGAACAGCACGGCGCCATCGGCGCGCACCTCGCGCACGGCCCCGGCGTAGCTGCCCAGGCCATCGGGCGTGGGGAACTGCACCACATCGCCCACGGCGTATTGCTCGTGCGGGTCGCCCAGCTCGTTGAGCAGCTTGCGGGCCACCCACTGCTGCATCTCGGGCTGGCGTTCGCCGAAGGCCTCGCCGGGCGGCAGATCGATGACGGTGCGCGTTCCCTCGGCCAGGCCGATCAGGCGCTGCTCGATGGCGGGCGACAGCTCGCCCTGGCCCAGGCTCAGCGTGGCGGGCTGGCCATTGAAGGTGTCGATGATGACCTGCCCTTGCGCGCCGCTCATGCGGTAGTGCAAGGTGAGAAAGGAGCCGGGCTGGACGTGGGACATGGTGGGGGCGGCAATGCACCCTGGGGGATGGGCGAAACGCGTATTGTAAAAAGCGCGTCCGATCCGGGGAGGAACCACATGCAAGCCCATCTGCGGGCCGGGCCCAAAGGCCTGCCCAGCGACGCGCGACCGCGCGAGAAACTGCTCTCGCGCGGCGCCAGCGCCCTCAGCGACACCGAACTGCTGGCCCTGCTGCTGCGCACCGGCATGGCGGGCAAGCATGTGCTGCAGCTCGCCCAGGAACTGCTCGACACCTGCGGCGGCCTGGCCGGCCTGGTGGCCACGGACGCCGCCGCGCTCGGTCGCATCAAGGGCCTGGGGCCGTCCAAGCGCGCGCTGATCGCGGCGGTGATGGAGATCGCCCGCCGCGCGCTCGCCCAGCCGCTGAAGGCGCGCGACCTGCTCAACGACCCCGCCGCCGCCAGCGAATTCCTGCGCCTGCAGCTGGGCGACCGACCGCACGAGGTGTTCGCCCTGCTGCTGCTGGACAGCCAGCACCGGCTGATCGCCTTCGAGGAACTGTTCCGCGGCACGCTCAACCAGGCCAGCGTGTTCCCTCGCGAGGTGGTGCTGCGCGCCCTGCACCACCAGGCCGCCGCCGTGGTGCTGGCGCACAACCACCCCAGCGGGCTCGCCGAGCCGTCGGCGGCCGACGTGGCGATCACGCGCAGCCTGCGCGACGCGCTGGCCCTGGTGGGTGTGCGGGTGCTCGACCACATCGTCGTCACGCGCGAGCGCGCGGCCTCCTTCTCGCAGCTCGGGCTTCTCTGAGCCGTTCGCGCCGCGTGCCGGGCCCGGCCCGACAATGGCGGCATGAAGGTGAAGACCCTCGGCGAGCTCAAGTCCATCCGCAACGCCCTGGCCGAACGCCGCGCGCGCGAGGCGGCCGAGCGCGAGGCCGAACGCCTGGCCGCCGCGCGGCGCGAGCGCGAACACCGCCTGTTCGAGATCGCGGTGGGCCCGGTGCAGCGCCTGCCCGCGCACGGGCGCGCCCAGCCGCCGCGCCCCTACCCCGAGCCACGCCCGCTGCAGCGCGAGCGGGACGAGGCGGCCGTGATGCGCGAGGCCCTGTCCGACGAGTTCGACGTCGAAACCCTGCTGCACACCGACGAACAGTTGAGCTACCGCCGCCCCGGTCTGGGCCCGGAGGTGGTGCGCAAGCTGCGCGAGGGGCGCTGGGCCATCCAGCGCGAGATCGACTTGCACGGCCTGCGCACCGACGAGGCCCGCGAGGCCCTGGGCCGCTTCGTGCGCGACAGCCACCTGCAAGGTCTGCGCTGCGTGCGCGTGGTGCACGGCAAGGGCCTGGGCTCGCCGGGCCGCGCGCCGGTGCTCAAGGGCCGGGTGCTGCGCTGGCTGGTGCAGAAGAAGGAAGTGATGGCCTTCGTGCAGGCCCGTCCGGCCGATGGCGGGGCCGGTGCGCTGGTGGTGCTGTTGCGTCCGGCGTGACACGCAGGCCCCGCGCGGCGTGACGCCGTGCACGCGGGGCGCCGCCGTGGGGTGCGCGTCGCGCCGACGCGCACCGGCCACGGCATGATCTCGGGCCATGCAGCCCGCCCCGCCCCGCTCGCCGGCCGATCGCCGCCACTGGCTGCTCGCCGTCGGCGCCGCGCTGGCGGGCTGCGCCACGCCGGGCGACCCGCCTCCCGGGGGCCCCGGTGACGACGCCATCGATGGCTCGGCCTGGGCGAAGGCCTGCCGGTTCGACGGTCTCACCGCCGCCGGCCCCTGGCACCACCGCCGCTATGGCAACCGCCGCCCCACCGACTACCGCGCCACCATGTTCGACGGGCATCCCGCGCTGCACGCGCGCAGCGACGCGGGCAACAGCCTGCTGCGCCTGGCCCTGAAGCCGACCGAGCTGCCGCCCGGCGCACGGTTGCGCTTTGCGTGGCGGGCCGATGCGCTGATGGAGCAGGCCGACATGAAAGACCCTCAGGCCGACGACGCCGTGGCGCGGGTGCTGCTCAGCTTCGACGGCGACCGCCAGTCCTGGAGCCGGCGCGACCACATGCTCTCCGAGCTGGCCCACCTGATGACCGGCGAACCCCTGCCCTACGCCACGCTGATGTACGTGTGGGACAACCGCTACCCCGTGGGCACCGTGGTCGAGAACCCCCACACGCGGCGCATCCGCAAACTGGTGGTGCAGCAGGGGCCGCAGCAACTGGGGCGATGGGTGGAGCATGAACGCGACGTACGCGCCGACTACCTCGCGGCCTTCGGCCAGCCCCCGGGCCCCCTCACCGCCGTTGGGCTGATGACCGATGCCAACAACCTGGCCACCCGGGCCGAGGCCTGGTACGGGCCGCTGACGCTGCGCGAGCTCTCGCTGACCACGCGCTGAGCCCCGCTCTCAGCCCCTGCTTCAACCCGGACTGTTGCGCATCCAGTCCGCCGTCTGGAAGAAGCTCTTCCTGAGCCGCTCGCGCAATTCGGCGTCCACCCCGGTCTCGCCCATGGCCTGGTCCATGCAGGCCAGCCACTGGTCGCGCTCCACGATGCCGATGGCGAACGGCATGTGCCGCATGCGCAGGCGGGGGTGGCCGAAGCGCGAGACATAGTGGTCCGGCCCGCCAAGCCAACCGCACAGGAACCAGAACAGCTTCTCGCGCGCGCTGTCCAGCGTGTTGCCGTGCGCGGCGCGCAGTTCGCGGTAAGCAGGCTCCAGGTCCATCAGGTCGTAGAAGCGGTCGACCAGCGCGCGTACGCGCGCCTCGCCGCCGATCCACTCGAACGGGGTGGCGAACTTCGCGGGTTCTTCAGGTTGCAGGAGTTGGTCGCTCATCGGGTTCAGGTGGCGGCGCGGCGCAAAGTTTCAACGACGGGGGTGCGCAGGATGGCGCGCAGGCCCCACCACCCGGCGGCCAGCGCCAGCACCGCACCCGCCAGCGCCCCGCCCAGCGGCACCCAGGGTGAGGCCGTCCAGGTGAATTCGAAGGCGTAGCGAGCCAGCGCCCAGCCCACGGCCACCGCCACCACCGAGGCCAGGAAGCCCGCCAGCAGGCCCACGCCCAGCAGTTCGATGCGCTGCACCTGGCGCAGCAGGCCCGAGCCGGCGCCCACGGCGCGCAGGATGGCGAATTCGCGTTCGCGCTCACCGCGCGTGGCCGTGACGGCCGCCAGCAGCACCACCAGGCCGGCCGCCAGCGTGAAGGCGAAGAGGAATTCGATGGCCGCGATGACCTGTCCCAACACGCGTTGCACCTGCGCGATGGTCTGGCTCATGTCGACGTTGGTGATGTTGGGAAATTCGCGCACCAGGCCGTTGTCGAAGCCCGCGGCCTGGGGCGCGCGGAAGGCGCTGATGTAGGTGATCGGCACGTCGTTCATTTCGGCCACGGGGAACAGCACGAAGAAGTTCACCCGCATGGAGCCCCAGTCGACCTTGCGCAGGCTGGTGATGCGCCGCTCGACCGTCTGGCCGGCGATGTCGAAGCCCAGCGCGTCGCCCAGCTTGAGGCCCAGTTCCTCGGCCAGGCCCTCTTCGACGCTCAGGCCATCGGCCTCCCCGGCTGCCCAGCGCCCGGCCACGACGGGGTTGTTCTCCGGCCGTTCGGCCGTGTGCGACAGGTTGAACTCGCGCTCGACCAGGCGCTGCGCGCGCTCGGCCTCGAAGTCCTCGGGCTGCACGGCCTTGCCGTTGATGGTGACCAGTCGGCCACGGATCATGGGGAACCAGTCGTACTGGCTCACGCCCGCGCGGCGCAAGGCCTGCTGGAAGGGCTGAGCCTGTTCGGGCTGCACGTTGATGACGAAGCGGTTGGGCGCATCGGGCGGTGTGGCGCTGCGCCAGCTGTCGATGAGGTCGGTGCGCAGCAGCACCAGCAGCACCAGCGAGAGCAGACCCACGGCCAGCGCGCTGATCTGCACCACCGCGTAGGCCGGGCGCGCCGAGAGCTGGCGCGTGGCCATGACGAGGGCGCGCGGCGCGGTGGTTTCGTTCACGCTGGCGCGCAGCACGCGCACCGCCAGGTAGCTGATGGCGGCGAACAGCAGCACCGCCGCCGCGAAGCCACCCACAGCGATGCCGCCCAGCAGCAGGTCGCGGCTGGCCGCCAGCAGCAACCCGGCAAAGCCCACCACACCCAGGCCCAGCACACCCAGCGTGGCCGGCTTGAGCTGGCCCACGTCGCGGCGGATCACGCGCAGCGGTGGCACCTTGGCCAGCTGCAGCACCGGGGGCAGACCGAAGGCCAGCAGCAGCGTGAGCCCCATGCCCAGGCCCAGCAACACCGGCACGGGACCGGGCGCGGGCAGGCTGGACTCCACCAGGCCCGCCAGCAGCAGCACGAAGACGTGGTGCACCACCCAGCCCAGCAGCACGCCAAGCGCACTGGCGAACAGGCCCACGATGGCGAACTCGACCGTGTAGGCGCGCGCCATGTTGCCTTGCGAAAGACCCAGCACGCGCAGCATGGCGCAGTCGTCCAGGTGGCGCTGCGCGAAGCCGCGCGCCGCGATGGCCACGGCCACCGCGCACAGCAGCGCGGCCAGCAGGGCCACGAGGTTGAGGAATTTCTCGGCCCGCCCCAGGGTGCGCTGCATCTCGGGCCGGCCGCCCTCGAGCGACTCCAGCCGCACGCCGCGCACGCCGGGGCGCTCGATCTCTGCGCGCGCCCAGCGGCTGAACCCGGCCACGGCGGGCTCGGGGCCGGCCACGGCGAGCCGGTAGCTCACGCGACTGGCGGGTTGCACCAGGCCGGTGGCCGGCAGGTCGTCGTTGCGGATCATCACGCGCGGCGCGAAGCTCATGAAGCCGCCGCCCCGGTCGGGCTCCGCTGTGAGCACGCGCGCGATGGTGAAGCGCCCGTCGCCCAGCAGCAGCGGCTGGCCCACGCGCAGGTCGAGTTGCACCAGCAGGGCCGCGTCCACCCAGGCGGTGCCGCGCGCGGGGATGCCGGGGGCGACGGCGTCGGGCGCGTCCGGCGACTCGGACACGCGCAGCGTGCCGCGCAAGGGGTAGCCCTCGCCGACCGACTTCAGCGCCACCAGTCGCGCCGCGCCGCCCTGCTCATCGCTCGCGCGGCCCATGGTGGGGAAGTTCAGGCTCTGCGTGTGGCGCAGGCCCAGTGCCTCGGCGCGCTCGACGAAGGCCGCGCCGGCCGGCTGGTCGGACACCACCACGGCGTCGCCGCCGATGAGGGCACTCGCGTCGCGCGTCAGGCCTCCCTGCAGGCGGTCGGCGAAGAAGCCCACGGCCGTGAGCGCGGCCACGGCGAGCGTCACGGCGATGACGAGCAGGCGCAGTTCGCCCGCGCGCCAGTCGCGCAGCAGGGACGTCCAGCCGATGCGCCAGAAGGAAGGAGCTTGGGGGTTCATGGACGGCAACCCTAACGCAAACCAAATAACAAAGCTGTCATCAGGACGCAACCCCGGGGGCACGCCAACCCCGAACCGCGAATGCCACGGATCCGGCTCCGCCGGTCCGTCGGCATTGCCCCCTGGGGGGAGGCGCGCAGCGCCGCAGGGGGTTTCTATTTCGTTCCGAAGATGCGGTCGCCGGCGTCGCCCAGTCCCGGGACGATGTATCCGTGCTCGTTGAGGCCGCGGTCAATGACCGGCGTGTAGACCGGCACATCAGGATGCGCATCGTGGAAGGTCTTGAGGCCTTCGGGGCAGGTGACCAGGCAGACGAAGCGGATGGAGCGGGGGTTCGTCTTCTTGAGCCGGTCCACCGCCGCCACGGCCGAGTTGCCCGTGGCCAGCATCGGGTCGAGCACGATCACGTCGCGCTCGTGCATGTCCTGCGGCATCTTGAAGTAGTACTCCACGGCCTTCAACGTGGCCGGGTCGCGGTACAGGCCGATGTGGCCTACGCGCGCACCCGGAATGACCTGCAGCATGCCGTCGAGGAAGCCGTTGCCCGCGCGCAGGATGGAGGCCAGCACGATCTTCTTGCCGTCGATCACGCGCGACTTCATCGGCTCCAGCGGGGTCTCGATGTCGATCTCCTGCATGGGCATGTCGCGCGTGAGCTCGTAGGCCAACAGGGCGCTGAGTTCGTGCACCAGCTCGCGAAAGCTCTTCGTGCTGGTGTCCTTGCGGCGCATCAGCGTGAGCTTGTGCTGCACCAGGGGGTGGGTGATGACGTGGACGTCGCGTGCCATGGCGTGAGGTGGATGGAATTGCGGGGAGGTGGATCAGCCCATGCCGGGCAACTTGGGCATGCCCTTCATGCCGCCCATGCGCTTCATCATCTTCATCAGGCCGCCGCCCTTCATCTTCTTCATCATGCCCTGCATCTGCTCGAACTCCTTGAGCAGGCGGTTGACTTCCTGCACGTGCACGCCCGCCCCGGCGGCGATGCGGCGCTTGCGGGTGGCCTTGATGATCTCGGGCTTGCGGCGCTCCGCCAGGGTCATGCTGCAGATGATTCCTTCCTTGCGCCGGATGTCCTTCTCGGCGCGCGAGAGGTCGGCCTCGCCGGCCTTGGCCGCCATCTGCGCGGGCAGCTTGTCGAGCAGGTTGGACAGGCCGCCCATCTGCTTCATCTGGCGCAACTGGTCGAGGAAGTCATTGAGGTCGAAGCCCTCGCCGCTCTTGACCTTGGCCGCGAGCTTCTGGGCCGAGGCCATGTCCACACCGGCCGTCACCTGCTCGACCAGGGCCACGATGTCGCCCATGCCCAGCACGCGCTGCGCGTGGCGCTCGGCGTCGAACACCTCCAGGCCATCGATCTTTTCCGAGACGCCGGCGAACTTGATCGGCGCGCCGGTGATGGAGCGCACCGACAGCGCCGCGCCGCCGCGCGCGTCGCCATCGAGCTTGGTGAGCACGATGCCGGTGAGCGGCAGCGCTTCCTTGAACGCCTTGGCGGTGTTGATCGCGTCCTGGCCCTGCATGGCGTCGACGACGAACAGGGTCTCCACCGGGTTCAGCACCGCGTGCAGCTCACGGATCTCGCGCATCAGCGCCTCGTCGATGGCGAGGCGGCCGGCGGTGTCGACCAGCAGCACGTCGAAGTGGTGGCGGCGCGCGTGGTCGAGCGCGGCGCGCGCGATGTCGGCGGGTTTCTGCTCGGGCGTGCTGGGGAACCACTCGGCGCCGGCCTGGGCGGTCACGGTCTTGAGCTGTTCGATGGCCGCCGGGCGATAGACGTCTCCCGACACGGTGAGCACCTTCTTCTTGCGCTTCTCGATCAGGTGCCGCGCCAGCTTGGCGGTGGTGGTGGTCTTGCCGGCGCCCTGCAGGCCCGCCATGAGGATGACGGCGGGGGGTTGCGCGGCCAGGTTGAGGTCGGCGACGCCCGCCCCCATGGTCGCGGCCAATTCCCGGTTCACGATGCCCACCAGCGCCTGGCCCGGGGTGAGCGAGCCCACCACGTCCGCGCCCAGCGCCTTGTCCTTCACGCGCGCGATGAAGTCGCGCACCACCGGCAGGGCCACGTCGGCTTCGAGCAAGGCCATGCGCACCTCGCGCAGCATGTCGCTCACGTTGCTTTCGGTGATGCGGGCCTGGCCACGCATTTCCTTGACGATGCGTGACAGGCGGTCGGACAGGGCTGAAGCCATGGCTGGGGCGGAAGTGAGGAGGCGCCGACGGAGCGCCATGGGGACCCGTTGAACGGGGGATCGGGCCGCAAGGCGCCCGGGAGGCGCCGTTAAGATGTGCGGCTGATTTTAGCCCTCGGCACCTGCCGCGCTGGCCCGTGGCCATGAACCTCCTGCCCCAACTGGCTTTGAACCTGCCGGCCGCCGTGCTCTCCACGCTGGCCGCGCTGGCGTATGCGCTGGTGGCCTGGGCGCACCCCCGGCTGGGCAGCTTCCAGGCGCGCGGCCTGCTGGCCATCACCTGGGGCCTGCACCTGCTGGCCCTGCTCGCCAGCCTGCTCAGCGAACCGGTGCGCTTCGGCTTCGCGCCGGCGCTGTCGGTCACGCTGTGGCTGGTGCTCACCGTCTACCTGGTCGAAAGCCGCCTGTACCCGCAGCTTCGGGCGCGCTGGGCGCTGGCCTTGATGGGGGCGGCCGTCATGCTGCTGGTCATTGCCTTTCCGGGCGCAGAACATCCGACGCTGCCCTCGGTCTGGATGCCGCTGCACTGGGCCCTGGGCATCGCGTCCTACGGACTCATCGCCGCCGCCGTGGTGCACGCCTGGCTCATGCAGCGCGCCGAGCGCGCCATGCGCAGCGGCGTCACCAGCGACACGGCCATGCCTCTGCTCACGCTGGAGCGCCTCACCTTCCGCTTCGTGGCCGCCGGTTTTCTGCTGCTCAGCCTCACGCTGGCGGCCGGCTGGCATTTCTCCGAGCAGCTCAACCAGCGCATGGTGTGGAACCACAAGACCGTGTTCTCCGTGCTGGCCTGGGCCACCATGGGTGTGCTGCTCTGGGGCCGCTGGCAACTGGGCTGGCGCGGCCGCACCGCCGTTCGCACGCTTTACGTGGGCGCAGGCTTTCTGCTGTTGGCCTACGTGGGCTCGCGCTTCGTGATCGAGGTGCTGCTGCAACGCACATGACGCACCAAGAATGAAATACCTGCTCGTGCTCGCCGTCGTCGTGGTGGCGTTCTACGTGTGGCGCAACAACCGCCGCACCGAGCGCCAGGAACGTGAGGCCGCCGCGCCGCCACGCCCCGAGCGCAGGCCCGGCCAGCCGATGGCCATGGTGGCCTGCCGCGCCTGCGGCACGCACCTGCCGCTGAGCGAGGCCACCACCGGCCGCGACGGCAGCTACTGCAGCGCAGAGCACCGGCAGCGCATCGAAGGCCCGTCGGCCTGAGGACCCGCATGGCACGCCACGACAGTTCCAGCTTCGCGCCCTCGTGGTACTCGGCCCACGACAGCTCGGGTGCGCAGGCACACGACCAGCGCACCCGTGCCTTCGAACGCCTGTGGCGCGCCTTCATGCGGGCGCGCGTGTTCGTGGCGCTGGTGCTGCTGGCCCTGCAACTGTTCCTGCTGCTCAGCACCCAGGGAAGCACGGTCTGGCTGACCGCCCTCGCCTCCACCTACCTGCTGGCCACCGTGGCGGTGCTGCTGATGTGGAAACCCGCGGAGCATGGCCGCGCGCCCACGGTGCAATGGCTGGTCACCATCGGCCTGGACGTGGCGGTGGTGGCCCTGCTGCAGCACTTCCAGTCGGGCAGCAGCATCAACTTCACCCCGCTGTTCGCCCTGCCGGTGCTCACGGGCGCCATCCTCGGCCCCATGGTGCTGGGCCTGGGCACGGCGGCCGGCGTCACGCTGTTGCTGCTGGCAGAGGCCGCGGTCGACGCCTCGGGACTCGGCCAGCTGGACACCGCGCGCTTCCTGCAGGCCGGGCTGGCGGGCACGGGCTTCTTCCTGGTGGCGGTGCTGGCCCACCAGCTCGCCCTGCGCCTGGCGCGCGAAGAGGCCGTCTCGGCCAGCAGCCAGGCCGCCGCGCGCGCGCAGGCCGCCGTCAACGAGGTGGTCATCGAAAGCCTGGGCGTGGGCGTGCTGGTGATCGACACGCACGGCGTGGTGCGCAACGCCAACCCCGCCGCGCGCGGCATGCTCATGGGCGAGAACTACCCCGAAGGCGCGCGCCTGCTGCTGTCGGCGCGGCCGAGCTGGTCGCACCTGGCCGCGCTGGTCGAGGAAAGCTTCGCCATCGACGCCGCGCTGGAGACCGAAACCACCATCGAACACGGCAACCGCCCCAGCCAGCGCCTGCACGCACGCACCAAGCTCACGCCCGCGGTGGGCGAACGCGGCTCGCTGTGCGTGCTCTTCCTCGAAGACCTGCGCGAGGTCGAGGCGCGCGTGCGGACCGAGAAGCTCGCCTCCATGGGCCGCATGTCGGCCGCCGTGGCGCACGAGATCCGCAACCCGTTGTCGGCCATCACCCAGGCCAACGCCCTGCTCGACGAAGAGGTGCGGGAGCCCGGGCAGAAGCGCCTCACGAAGATGATCGACCAGAACGCGCAGCGGCTCTCGCGCATCGTGGACGACATCCTCAACATCGCCCGTCCCCAGCCCAGCCGAGCCGACGGCCACGTGCCGCCGCTGCCGCTCGATTCCATGGTGCGGCAGGTGACGGCGGAATGGATGCGCCAGAACAGCGTCACCCAGACCCTGGGCGTGCACCTGCACGCCTCGCAGGGCCTGGTGGCCTTCGACCCGGAACACCTGCGCCGCCTGCTGGTCAACCTGCTCGACAACGCCCTGCGCCACGCCAGCGGCAAGCCCGCGTCGATCCGCATCGTCACCCAGCCCAGCGGCAGCGAGCACCTGCGCCTGTCCATCTGGAGCGATGGCGGCCCGCTCGAGGCCAGTGTGCTCAAGCACCTGTTCGAACCCTTTTTCTCGTCCGAGAGCCGCTCCAGCGGCCTGGGCCTGTACATCTGCCGCGAGCTGTGCGAACGCTACGGAGCGCAGATCGCCTACCAGCGCGCCCGCCTGGACCAGCGCGAGGGCAACGAGTTCTACGTGCTCATGCCCTTGGCGACAGGGGCCGCGGCCACCGCCACGCCCGCGCGCGCAGGCGGCCAGCAGCTCAGCCTCTCGCCCGCGTCGAACCCGGCCCACGACCACGAGCACACCATCGTCGATCCGTTGCGCTCGGGCCACCCGCCCCTGGCCACCGGCTGAGCCCAGATGACCGCCTCCGCGAGCGCCTCCATCCTGGTCGTCGACGACGAGCCCGACCTGCGCACCCTGTACGAACTGACGCTGCTGCGCGAAGGACACGCCGTCACCACGGCCGCCAACCTGGAGCAGGCCCGCGAGGGCCTGGCCCAGCAGCGCTTCGACGTGCTCATCACCGACATGCAGCTGCCCGACGGCCTGGGCCTGAGCCTGCTGCGCGAGATCACCGACGGCCAGCGCACCGAGAAGTGCATCGTGATCACCGCCTTCGGCTCCGCCGAGAACGCGGTCGAGTCGCTCAAGGCCGGCGCCTTCGACTACCTCACCAAGCCGGTCGATCTGCGCCAGTTGCGCGGGGCCGTCACGTCGGCGCTGCGCGGCCAGCGGGCACCGCTGGCCGCCGTGCCAGCCAGCGAACCCACCCGCAGCGCGCCCCCGCCACCCAGCGGCGTGCGCGCCCTGGCGCGCCTGGTGGGGCAGGCGCCCAGCATCGTGCAGATCAAGGCCCGAATCGAGAAGGTCGCCACCAGCATGGCGCCGGTGCTCATCCTGGGCGAGTCGGGCACCGGCAAGGAGCTCGTGGCGCGCGCCGTGCATGAATGCAGCCACCGCGCCAGCGGCCCCTTCATCGCCGTCAACTGCGGCGCCATTCCCGAGAACCTCATCGAGGCCGAGTTCTTCGGCGCGCGCAAGGGCGCCTACACCGGCGCCAGCGCCGACCGCGAGGGCTACTTCCAGGCCGCGCACGGCGGCACGCTGTTCCTCGACGAGATCGGCGACCTGCCGCTGGCCATGCAGGCCAAGCTGCTGCGCGTCATCCAGGAGCGCCGCGTGCGCGCGCTCGGCGCCGTGCAGGAAGACGCCATCGACGTTCGCCTGGTCAGTGCCACCCACCGCGACCTGCCCGCGCTGGTGCAGGCCGGCCAGTTCCGCCAGGACCTGTACTACCGCCTCAACGTCATCGGCCTGCGCACTCCCGCGCTGCGCGACCGCCCCGAGGACCTGCCCCTGCTCGCGCAGGCGCTGCTGGAGCGCCTGTGCGCCGAGGCCGGCCAGGCCGTGCCCGAGCTGTCGTCCGCCGCGCTGGCCTGGCTGCAGGCGCGCGAGCTGCCGGGCAACGTGCGCGAACTCGAGAACCTGCTGCAGCGCGCGCTCGCGCTCGCCAGCGGCCCGGTGCTCCATTCCGCCGATTTCGGTGAGACCGGCGACACCGAACCCGCCACGCTGCCCGATCCACTGCCCGAGGCCTCGGCGAGCGAGCCCTACCGCTTCGTGCCGCTGAACCCGCCCGAGGCGGGCGGTGACGAGGCGCTGCCCAGCGACCTGCAGCGCTACCTCGACGACCAGGAGCGCCAGGTGCTGCTCAAGGCCCTGCAGGAATGCGGCTTCAACCGCACCGCGGCGGCCGCCCGCCTGGGCCTGAACCTGCGCCAGATCCGCTACCGCATCCAGCGCCTGGGCATCGTGGTGCCCGGCGCGCCCGGCCATGGCGACAGCGACACCGCGGACTGAGCCCGGCTGGCGCGGCGGCTGGTGGCGCGGCGCGCGGCGCGTCGAATCACCCAACCACGGCCAGCGGCCCCGCGACACGGCGGTCGATCTGATCGTGGTGCACTCCATCAGCCTGCCGCCCGGCGTGTACGGCGGCGATGAGGTCGAGCGGCTGTTCACCAACCGGCTCGACTGGGACGCGCACCCCTATTTCCAGGCCATCCGCGGCATCGAGGTGTCGTCGCACTTCTTCGTGCGGCGCGACGGGCGTGTGCTGCAGTTCGTCTCCACCGCGCGCCGCGCCTGGCACGCAGGCGCCTCGCACTGGCTGGGACGCGACAACTGCAACGACTTCTCGGTGGGCATCGAACTCGAAGGCCTGGAAGGCGAGACCTTCGAAGCACCCCAGTACGAGGCGCTTGCACGCCTGTGCCAGGCCTTGCGTGCGCGCCACCCCATCCGGCACATCGCCGGCCACGAGCACATCGCCCCCGCTCGCAAACACGATCCGGGGCCCGGCTTCGACTGGGCCCGGTTGCGGCAGCTCGTCGGCTGGCCGCCCTCGTGTTTTCCCGAAGCCACACGCGAAGGAACCGCGGGCGCTCCAGTCGACACCGGCCACGATTGATCCGGCCATCGCAGGCCGCGCGCGGCCTGCAGCGCCGAATCGCGCCGCATCCCGCATGAATGCTTCGCTCCACGACCGAAACGCAGTCATGGCCGACGCTCTGCGCAAGTCGCCGCGTTCCGACGCATCGGCACCATCGATGCGTTGAGCGCTCCGGATGACAAAACGCTATCGGTAGTGCCTTGTTGCCCTCCGACACACCAGATATAGTGTGCCCCCAGATACCCCCCAGGCCTGTTTTCCGCGCCCCTCATCCGCATGAGCACCGCACCAGAAAACGGCGCCCGACCCGACCTGATCACCCAGAACAAATCCTGAATCGAGAGGAAACATGCTGAGCGCAGCCACCCCCCAGTCCCCCGTCGCCCCCGCACAGAAGTCCGTGCCCGGCGCTTCGCCCACCTCCTCCACCCCCGTGTCCGCCTACACGCAGTACCAGATCATCCGCCGCAACGGCGCCGTGGTGCCGTTCGAGCCCAGCAAGATCGCCGTCGCCATGATGAAGGCCTTCCTGGCGGTGCACGGCACGCAGGGCGCGGCCTCGGCCAGCGTGCGCGAAACCGTGGACGAGCTCACGCAGAACGTCGTGCGCGCGCTCATGCGCTCGCGTCCGGGCGGCGGCACCTTCCACATCGAGGACGTGCAGGACCAGGCCGAACTCGGCCTGATGCGCAGCGGCCACCATGAAGTCGCCCGCGCCTATGTGCTGTACCGTGAGCGCCGCGCCGCCGAACGCGCCACCCAGGCCGCCGCCGCGCGCGCCGCCGAGCCCGTGCTGCACGTGCTCGACGGCGGCCAGCGCGTGCCGCTGGACATCGACGCCCTCACCCGCCTGATCACCGACGCCTGCGCCGGCCTGGGCGCCGACGTCAAGGCCGACCCCATCGTCGCCGAGACCAAGCGCAACCTGTACGACGGCGTGCCGATCGACGAGGTCTACAAGGCCGCCATCCTGGCCGCGCGCACGCTGATCGAAAAAGACCCCGACTACACCTACGCCACCGCGCGCCTGCTGCTGCATACCATCGTGCGGGAGATCCTGGGCGCCGAGGTGCCGCAGGCCGAGATGGGCCAGCGCTACGCCGACTACTTCCCGCAGTTCATCCGCAAGGGCGTGGACGCCGAGCTGCTCAACCCCGACCTGCTGCAGTTCGACCTGGCGCGCCTGGGCGCCGCGCTCAAGCCCGAGCGCGACCTGCAGTTCGACTACCTGGGCCTGCAGACGCTGTACGACCGCTACTTCCTGCACGTGCGCAAGACGCGCATCGAACTGCCGCAGGCTTTCTTCATGCGCGTGGCCATGGGCCTGTCGCTCAATGAAATCGACCGCGAGGCCCGTGCGATCGAGTTCTACGAGATCCTGTCCACCTTCGACTTCATGAGCAGCACGCCCACGCTGTTCAACAGCGGCACGCTGCGCTCGCAGCTCTCCAGCTGCTACCTCACCACCGTGCCCGACGACCTCGACGGCATCTACGAGTCCATCAAGGACAACGCCATGCTGTCCAAGTTCGCCGGCGGTCTCGGCAACGACTGGACCCGCGTGCGCGGCATGGGCTCGCACATCAAGGGCACCAACGGCAAGTCGCAGGGCGTCGTGCCGTTCCTCAAGGTCGTCAACGACACGGCGGTGGCCGTCAACCAGGGCGGCAAGCGCAAGGGCGCGGTCTGCGCCTACCTGGAGACCTGGCACCTGGACATCGAGGAATTCCTGGAGCTGCGCAAGAACACCGGCGACGACCGCCGCCGCACCCACGACATGAACACCGCGAACTGGATTCCGGACCTGTTCATGAAGCGCGTGCTGGAAAAAGGCGAGTGGAGCCTGTTCTCGCCCTCCAACACGCCTGACCTGCACGACAAGTTCGGCACCGACTTCGAGAAGGCCTACGTCGCCTACGAAGAAAAGGCCGCGCGCGGCGAGATCAAACCCTACCGCAAGGTCCCCGCGTCCGACCTGTGGCGCAAGATGCTCTCGATGCTGTTCGAGACCGGCCACCCCTGGATCACCTTCAAGGACGCCTGCAACGTGCGCAGCCCGCAGCAGCACGCCGGCGTGGTGCACAGCTCCAACCTCTGCACCGAGATCACGCTCAACACCTCCGACACCGAAACCGCCGTCTGCAACCTCGGCTCGGTCAACCTGCTGCGCCACCTGAAGGACGGCGCCATCGACCACGACAAGCTCAAGAAGACCATCGCCACCGCGATGCGCATGCTCGACAACGTGATCGACATCAACTACTACGCGGTCAAGAAGGCGCGCGATTCCAACCTGCGCCACCGCCCGGTGGGCATGGGCATCATGGGTTTCCAGGACGCGCTGTACGAACTTCGCATTCCCTACGCCTCCAACGAAGCCGTCGAATTCGCCGACCGCTCCATGGAAGCCGTCTGCTACTACGCCTACTGGGCCTCCACCGAGCTCTCCCGCGAGCGCGGCCGCTACAGCAGCTTCAAGGGCTCGCTGTGGGACAAGGGCATCCTGCCGCCCGACACCCTGGACCTGCTGGCCAAGGAGCGCGGCGGCTACGTCGACGTGGACCGCTCCAGCAGCCTCGACTGGGACGCCCTGCGCCAGAAGATCGCCCGCGACGGCATGCGCAACTCCAACTGCGTGGCCATCGCCCCCACGGCGACCATCTCCAACATCATCGGCGTGGACGCCTCCATCGAGCCTTGCTTCGGCAACCTCTCGGTCAAGTCCAACCTGTCGGGCGAGTTCACCGTCATCAACAGCTACCTCGTCAAGGACCTGAAGCGCCTGGGCCTGTGGGACGACGTGATGGTCATGGACCTCAAGCACTTCGATGGCTCGCTGCGCCCCATCGACCGCGTGCCGCAGGATGTGAAAGCCCTGTACGCCACCGCGTTCGAGGTCGAGCCGGTGTGGCTGGTGGAAGCCGCCGCGCGCCGCCAGAAGTGGATCGACCAGGCACAGAGCCTGAACATCTACATGGCCGGTGCGTCGGGCAAGAAGCTCGACGAAACCTACAAGCTCGCCTGGCTGCGCGGCTTGAAGACCACCTATTACCTGCGCACCACCTCGGCCACGCAGATCGAGAAATCCACCGGCCGCACGGGACAACTCAATGCGGTGTCGGTGACGCCGAGCGCACCGATGGCCGCGGCCGCGAGTGCAACGACGGTTGCGAGCGAACCCGCCACCGACGTGAAGTTCTGCGCCATCGATGACCCGGGTTGCGAGGCCTGCCAGTGAATCGGATTGCGTGCAATCGAAGCCGCAGCGGTGCAATGCGTTGATTCATTCGATGCAACACCGCAACAAAATTCGTGAGCATGCGGCCTGATTGCTTTGCAATTCGCGCAGACACTTTGATAATTCGCTGAATCGGACCGACCCCTATGTTGAACTGGGACGAACCCACAACACCTTCTTCGACGTCGACGCACAGCCCCCGCCCTTCCGGCCAGCCGGGCTTGCAAGTCTCATCCATCGGTGAGACCACCTCCGCCGTCACCCGTCACGTCGCCTCCTCCGCCACGCCGTCGAGCCAGGCGGCCGCGCCGCAGCGCCGCATCAACGTGGCCGACAAGCGCATCATCAACGGCCAGACCGACGTCAACCAGCTCGTCCCCTTCAAATACAAGTGGGCCTGGGAGAAGTACCTGGCCACCTGCGCCAACCACTGGATGCCGCAGGAAGTGAACATGAGCCGCGACATCGCGCTCTGGAAAGACCCGAACGGCCTCACCGAGGACGAGCGCCGCATCGTCAAGCGCAACCTCGGCTTCTTCGTCACCGCTGACTCGCTGGCCGCCAACAACATCGTGCTGGGCACCTACCGCCACATCACGGCGCCCGAGTGCCGCCAGTTCCTGCTGCGCCAGGCTTTCGAAGAAGCGATCCACACGCACGCCTACCAGTACATCGTGGAATCGCTGGGTCTCGACGAGTCCGAGATCTTCAACGCCTACAACGAGATCCAGTCGATCCGCGACAAGGACGAGTTCCTGATCCCCTTCATCGAGGCGATCATGGACCCGAACTTCCACACCGGCACGCCCGAGAACGACCAGACCTTGCTCAAGAGCCTGATCGTTTTCGCCTGCCTGATGGAGGGCATGTTCTTCTACGTCGGCTTCACCCAGATCCTGGCGCTGGGCCGCCAGAACAAGATGACCGGCGCCGCCGAGCAGTACCAGTACATCCTGCGCGACGAGTCGATGCACTGCAATTTCGGCATCGACCTGATCAACGCCATCAAGATGGAGAACCCGCTGCTCTGGACGGCGGAGTTCAAGGCCGAGATCAAGGAGCTGTTCCTCAAGGCCGTCGAGCTCGAGTACCGCTACGCCGAGGACACCATGCCGCGCGGCGTGCTGGGCCTCAATGCCTCCATGTTCAAGGGCTACCTGCGCTACATCGCCAACCGGCGCGCCACGCAGATCGGCCTGGAACCCCTGTTCCCGAACGAAGAGAACCCGTTCCCCTGGATGAGCGAGATGATCGACCTCAAGAAGGAACGCAACTTCTTCGAAACACGGGTGATCGAGTACCAATCGGGCGGAGCGCTTTCCTGGGACTGATGTCCCGGCCGGGCCTCCGCATTGCCAGCGAACAAGAAGACGAATCGAATCATCAGGACAGCCGCAGGGCGCGCAGACGCCCGCACTGGCCTGAGCCCGGATTCAGGGCCCTGGGGTCTGTTGTGGATGCATCCACCTGACCGCAGAACCTTGAATCGCTTCACCGGCCATCCGACCGGCTGAAGTGCTCTTTGCAACTTGATCAAGGAGAAAGCAATGGCAACTGCGAAGAAAGCCCCGGCCAAGAAGGCTGCGGCGAAAAAGGCGCCGGCGAAGAAGAAAGTCGCCGCCAAGAAAGCCCCGGCGAAGAAGGTCGTGGCCAAGAAGGCTCCGGCGAAGAAAGTCGCGGCCAAGAAGGCCCCGGCGAAGAAGAAAGTCGCCGCCAAGAAGGCCCCGGCGAAGAAAGTCGCGGCCAAGAAAGCCCCGGCGAAGAAGAAAGTCGCGGCCAAGAAGGCTCCCGCCAAGAAAGCGGCAGCCAAGAAGGCCCCGGCGAAGAAAGCCGCGGCCAAGAAAGCGCCGGCGAAGAAAGCCGCTGCGAAGAAGGCGCCCGCGAAGAAAGCGGCAGCTAAAAAGGCCCCTGCGAAAAAGGCAGCCCCTGCGAAGAAGGCAGCCCCCGCAAAAAAAGCTGAGCCGGCCAAGAAGCCGGCTGCCCCTGCTCCCGCGGCCGCTCCCGCCGCTCAGACCAAGCTCAACCCTCAAGCCGCCTGGCCGTTCCCGACGTCCAGCAAGCCCTGAGTCAGCCTTGAGTTGATCTGAAAGCCCGGTGCGAAAGCACCGGGCTTTTTTCATTCCGGACCACGTTCAGGCCCGCAGCGTGGGATCCACCGTGTAGTTCTGCGGACCGCGGACCGCAATCTTGAGCGCCCCCAGGCGGTTGCCCAATTCCGCGCAGCGCGTCAGCGGCCAACCCTTGGAGAGGCCGTGCAGCAGCGCCGCGCGAAAGGCATCGCCACAACCCGTGGGATCGACCACGGCTTCGGCCTTCACGCCAGGCACGCGCGTGGCCACGCCGTTTTCCCACACGTCGCAGCCCTGGTCGGCGAGCGTGACCACGAGGCCGCGCACGCGCTGAGAGATGTCGGCCAGTGACAGGCCGGTGCGGTCGCAGAGCATGCGGCCTTCGTAGTCGTTCACCGCCACCCAACTCGCCTGGTCGATGAAGCGCAGCAGCTCCTCGCCATTGAACATGGGCAGGCCCTGACCCGGATCGAACACGAAGGGCACGCCTGCGGCCTTGAGTTGCGCGGCGTGGGAGACCATGCCCTCGCGGCCATCGGGCGCGATGATGCCCAGGGTGAGGTCCTTTCGCGCGGGCACCGGTGTGTCGTGCGCGAAGGACATCGCGCCCGGGTGGAAGGCCGTGATCTGGTTGTTGTCGCGGTCGGTCATGATCATGGCCTGCGCGGTGTAGGCGTCGGCCACGGTGCTCACGTGGGCCGTGTCCACGCCCAGCTCGCGCATGCGGGCAAGGTAGTCGGCGCCATCGCTGCCCAGCGCCGCCAGCGGGGCCACCTCGGCGCCCAGTTGCCGCAGCCCGTAGGCGATGTTGCCTGCGCAGCCGCCGAAGTCGCGCCGCAGGCCGGGCACCAGGAAGGACACGTTGAGGATGTGCAACTGGTCGGGCAGGATCTGGTCGGCGAACCGGCCTTCGAAGGTCATGATGGTGTCGAAGGCCAGCGAGCCGCAAACGAGGATGGGCATGGTGTCGAAGGGGGGGGTTCAGGGATAGAAGACGAGGGCGCGATAACCCGCGGTGGGCACGCCCTCGCCGAGCGAGATGGAGAGGCGGAAACTGACCGACACGCGCTCATGGGGCGGCAGTGCCGCCACACCGGCGGGCCAGTCTTGCGGCAGGAAGACACGGCGGGCCACGACCACCTGTTGGGTGTCGGTCAAGGTCAGCTCGAGCGCCGGCAGGGCCACTTCCAGCGGTGACTGGTTGTGCAGCACGATGTCGAACGAATGGAAGTTGCCGAGCCGGCGCACCAGCTCGGCGCTGTCGATCACGATGGCGTCGATCTGGCGCACCGGTGCGAGGTCGCAACCCAGGTGGTCGCAGGCCTGCAAGATCCAGGGCTTGAGCGCCGGCTGCGCCGCCACCAGACGGTGGCGCTCCTGGATGGCCCATTGCGCCGCGAGAAGCAGCGCGAGCATCAGTGTCAGCAGCGCGAGCCCGACGCGCATGCCCGGTGAGTTCCAGAACGCGCGGCGGCGCGCCTGGCGCACGAAGCCGGGCTCCGCGTCGGGGGCGTCCGCGTCGCGGTCGCGAGCGGCCGGTGCGGGCGGCGCGGCTTCGGCGGTCTCGGGGGCATCCGCCAAGGCCGTGTCCGGCGGGGCCGCGGGCAATGGCGCTCGCGTGGAGTGCGCAAAGCGTTCCAGCTCGGCGTGGAAGTCGGATTCGGGTTCGTCCCGCGACGCCACGGCGAGCGTGTTCGATACGCTGGGCATCCACACATCGTCGGGCTCGGACTCCGGCTGGGGCTCGGGCACCGGCTCGGTCACCGCTTCGGCGACGGGCTTCGGCTGTGCGGGTTCGGGCGCGGGCTCGGCCACCGGGGCGACTTCCTCGACGCGCGGCTCGGTGACCGGCGACGCATCGAGCGGGCCATCGCCAAACCAGGCCCGCAGGTCGTCGTCCTCGGGCGGCTGCGCGGGTGGGGCCGGCATGTCATCGGCCGCGTCCGGCAAGGTGGGTTCAGGAACCGGCGGGGGTGGCACCGCGGGTTCCACCATGGCGGTTGGCGCGGGCACCGGTGCGCTTGCCGGCGCGGCCGGGGCTGCATCAGCGGACGCAGCCGGGGCCGCGGCCGACGGCACCCAGGCTTCCAGGTGGATGGTGGCGTCGAACACATCGGAGCAGTGTCCGCAGCGCACCCAGCCGTCCGAGATCTTGAGTTGATCGGCCACCACGCGGAACACGGTGCCGCAAGCCGGACAGCGGGTGGTGAAACTCATGGGGCCGATTATCGCGGGCCGCGACGCGCGGGGCTCAGGGCTTGCGCGCGGTCATGAGGATCCAGCCGTCCTCTTCGTCGCTGACCTCGAGCGCGAGCCAGGGCGCATAGGCCTCGCGCAGTTCATCGGCCTGGCGCGCCAGGATGCCCGCGAGCACCAGGTGGCCACCCGGGCGCACGTGCGAACACAGCAGCGGCGCGAGCACCTTCAGCGGCGTGGCCAGGATGTTGGCGAGCACCAGGTCGTGCTCGCCCTTCGCGGCATCGGGCAGGCCAGCCTGCAACGCGACGCTGTTCGCGTCGGCGTTCAGGCGCGTGGACTCCACCGCCGCCGGGTCGATGTCGACGGCAAGGATGTCGCGCGCGCCGTGCTTGGCCGCGCCGATGGCCAGGATGCCCGAGCCGCAGCCGTAGTCGAGCACGCGCGGTCCCACGGGGGCCTGCGCGGCCGTCCAGCGCAGGCACATGCGCGTGGTGGGGTGGGTGCCGGTGCCGAAGGCCAAGCCCGGGTCGAGCCGGATCACCTCGCGCGCCTGCGCGGGCGGCTCGTGCCAGGAGGGCACGATCCAGAAGGTGGGCGTGATCTCGACCGGCTCGAACTGCGACTGCGTCAGGCGCACCCAGTCCTGTTCGGGCACGGCGCGCACGCCTTGCACGCGGCAGCCATCAAAGAAGTCCTGTGCCGACAGCAGCGTGGCGGCCTCGCGCGCGGCGGCCTCGTCGGGAAACAGCGCGACCACGCGCGAGCGCTGCCAGCCTTCCTTGGGTGGCGGCATGCCGGGCTCGCCGAACAGGGCCTGCTCGGCCTCGGTCATGGCGTCGGCGTCTTCCACCGACACGCTGAGCGCATCCAGCGCGTCGAGCGCCTCGCCCACGGCCTCGATGGCCGCCTCGGGCACCACCAGGACCAGCTCGAAAGGCGTGGCCGCGCCAGCGGCGGAATCAGCGCTCACGCTGCGACAGCCACTCTTCGAGGTAGTGGATGTTCGTTCCACCGGCCACGAAATTGGCATCGACCATCAGCTCGCGGTGCAGCGGGATGTTGGTCTTGATGCCCTCGACCACCGTTTCGGCCAGCGCGGTGCGCATGCGCGCCAGCGCCTGCTCACGCGTGTCGCCGTGCACGATGATCTTGCCGATCATGGAGTCGTAGTTGGGCGGCACGAAGTAGTTGTTGTAGACGTGCGAGTCGACGCGCACCCCCGGCCCACCCGGCGGGTGCCACAGGGTGATGCGGCCCGGTGAGGGCGTGAACTTGTAGGGATCCTCGGCGTTGACGCGGCATTCGATGGCGTGGCCCTTGAGCTGCACCTGGCGCTGCGTGAACGGCAGCTTCTCGCCGGCGGCCACGGCGATCTGCGTGCGCACGATGTCGATGCCGGTGATCCACTCGGTCACCGGGTGCTCCACCTGCACGCGCGTGTTCATCTCGATGAAATAGAACTCGCCGTTCTCGAACAGGAACTCGAAGGTGCCCGCGCCGCGGTAGCCGATCTTCTTGCAGGCGGCCGCGCAGCGCTCGCCGATCTTTTCGATCAGGCGGCGTGGAATGCCGGGCGCCGGCGCTTCTTCGATGACCTTCTGGTGGCGCCGCTGCATGGAGCAGTCGCGCTCGCCCAGGTGGACGGCGTTGCCGTGCTGATCGGCCAGCACCTGGATCTCGATGTGCCGCGGGTTCTGGAGGAACTTCTCCATGTAGACCTCGGCGTTGCCAAAGGCCGCGCCGGCCTCGGCCTTGGTGGTCTGCACGGCGTGCAGCAGCGCCGCTTCGGTGTGCACCACGCGCATGCCGCGTCCGCCGCCACCGCCTGCGGCCTTGATGATGACCGGGTAGCCCACGGCCTTGGCCGTGCGCTTGATGACCACGGGGTCGTCGGGCAGCGCCCCATCGGAGCCGGGCACGCAGGGCACGCCCGCGCGGATCATGGCCTGCTTGGCCGAGACCTTGTCGCCCATGAGGCGGATGGAATCGGGCGTGGGTCCGATGAAGGTGAAGCCGCTGCGCTCCACGCGTTCGGCGAAGTCGGCGTTCTCGCTCAGGAAGCCGTAGCCGGGGTGGATGGCCTCGGCGTCCGTCACCTCGGCGGCCGAGATGATGGCGGGCATGTTCAGGTAGCTCTGACCCGACTGCGCCGGACCGATGCACACCGCCTCATCGGCGAGCTTGACGTACTTGGCGTCGCGATCGGCCTCGGAATAGACCACCACCGTCTTGATGCCCATCTCGCGGCAGGCGCGCAGGATGCGCAGGGCGATCTCGCCGCGGTTGGCGATCAGGATCTTCTTGAACATGGGTGCGCGGCCCTCACTCGATCGCGAACAGCGGCTGGCCGTATTCCACGGCCTGGCCGTTCTGGACCAGGATCTGGGTCACGGTGCCGCTCTTGTCGGCCTCGATCTCGTTGAGGATCTTCATCGCTTCGACGATGCAGATGGTGTCCCCCTCCTTCACCGTGTCCCCGACTTCGACAAAAGGCTTGGCGCCGGGGGCCGAAGCGCGGTAGAACGTGCCGACCATGGGCGACTTGACCGTGTGGCCGGCCGGCTGCGCGGGCGCGGCGGCCGCCGCAGCGGGCGACGCCACTTCCACCACCTGCGCGGCAGGCGCGGTGGGGGCCACGGGGGGCATGCTGTAGGTGATGGGGGCGGGCATCACGGCCGGCGTGGCCTTGACGATGCGGACCTTGCCCTCCGCTTCGGTGATCTCGAGCTCCGACACGTTCGATTCCGACACCAGATCGATCAGCGTCTTGAGTTTTCGCAAATCCATGATTTCTCCAACGAAGTTCGGCGAAGTTGGTACTAAATGCTCTCAATTTCGTCGAATGGAGATGCCCCAACCGCCAAAGGGTGGGGCAGTGTACACGAAGTCACACCTGATACCAGCCCGGCAGTCCAGGCCCGAAATCAATGCAGAAGAACGCGCTTGCCGTCTGTTCAATGCATCAGGCCAGTTCGGCCCATTGCGACAGGTCGGACTCGTGCACCTGGCCGATCTTGCGGTGGACCACGCGGCCATCGGCACCGAACACCACGGTGAACGGCAGGGCGCCCGTGGCGTTGCCCAGCGTTCGGCTGAGCTCGGTGCCGGCGAAGCCGGTCATGCCGACGGGAAAGGACAGCGGCAGGCGCTGGAGGAACTGGCGCACCGGCTCCACGCGATCGACCGCCAGCCCCAGCAACTGCCAGCCCTTGGGCGATTGCTTCTGGTGAAAGGCGTTGAGCAGCGGCAATTCCTCCACGCAGGGCGGGCACCAGGTGGCCCAGAAGTTCACGAGCAAGGGGCGGCCGCGCAGAGCGGCCACCGCCAGCGGGGCGCCGCCTTCGGGCGTTTCGAACGAGGTCTGCCAGAACGCGGTCTCGGCGCCATCCATCAAGGGCGCCGGGCTCAGGCGCCGCTCGGCCCACCACACCCCGGCACCGGCCGCGGCGAGCGCGACGCCACCCGCCAGCCAATGGCGACGCTGCAATTTCATCGGAACACCTCCGCGCGCTGCGTTGCGGTGCAAGCGCCTTCGGGCGGCCGTGCGGCGCCCATCACGCCCCCTCCCCGGCCTCGGCCGCCAGGCGCTCGCGCAGCGCGGCGGCGTCGCCGCGCGGCTTGCGCCCCTGGCTGTCGGGCTTGAGCGCGCCGCGCAGGCCGTCGAGGTCGTGCACCAGCAGGTGCATGAGAACCCACTGGCCGAGCGCTTCGCTGCGCGTGCGCACCGTGAGCGCCTCGACCGGTTCGCCGCGCCAGCCCGTGCCCGTTCCGGGGTGGTAGTCCACGCGGTGGTCGATCAGGGCCCATTCGGCCTGCTTGGGGTCGTCGCAGAAGAGGTGCATGTGAAGGTCGCTGTGGCGCGTGGCCGTGCCATGCCAGGCGGCGCCACCCAGGTGCGGGCGGAAGACCTGGAGTCGATCCATCCAGACCAGCGCCAGTTCCCGCAGCGCGCGCAGCTCGGCGGGCTGGGTGTCGGCGCAGAACACGGCGATGTGCTCGCGCACGGCGGCTTCCAGCGTGTCGTTGTCGGGCAGCGGGGTGCGGGCAGGCAGGCCCAGCTGGCGGATGGCGGCGCGCTTGGCCGCGGCGTAGTCCTGGCCTTCGTCGACCACCAGGCGCGCGGCCACGGCGGCGATCTCGGCGGCGGTGTCGTCTCGCGAGAGCATCCCGGGATTGTGCCCCGTGGGCGATGCCTGCCGGGCGGGCACTGCCCACGTCCCTAGAATCCGCGCATGCATATTCATATCCTGGGCATCTGCGGCACCTTCATGGGCGGTGTCGCGGCCCTGGCCCGCGAGGCGGGTCACCGCGTGACGGGCTGCGACGCCGGCGTCTACCCGCCCATGAGCGACCAGCTCCGCGCCCTTGGCATCGACCTCATCGAGGGTTTCGATGCGGACCAGATGGCGCTCAAGCCCGACGTCTGGGTCATCGGCAACGTGGTCAGCCGCGCGCGACTGCCCGACGGCACGCCCAAGTTCCCGCTGATGGAAGCCATCCTGGAGGCCGGCGCACCCTACACCAGCGGCCCGCAGTGGCTGGCCGAGCACGTGCTGCAGGGCCGTCATGTGCTGGCCGTGGCCGGCACGCACGGCAAGACGACCACCACCTCGATGCTGACGTGGATCCTGGAAGCTTGTGGCCAGAAGCCCGGCTTTCTCGTGGGCGGCGTGCCCATGAACTTCGGGCTTTCAGCCCGGCTGGGCCAGGGCAAGGCCTTCGTTATCGAAGCAGACGAGTACGACACCGCCTTCTTCGACAAGCGCCCCAAGTTCGTGCACTACCGCCCGCGCACGGCCGTGCTGAACAACCTCGAGTTCGACCACGCCGACATCTTCGACGACCTCAAGGCCATCGAGCGGCAGTTCCACCACCTGGTGCGCACCGTGCCCGGCAGCGGCCGCGTGGTGGTCAACGGGCTGGAGGACAGCCTGGAGCGTGTGCTGCACCAAGGCTGCTGGAGCGAGGTTCGCAGCTTCGGCGCGGCCGTGAGCGACTTCACTGCCCAGGGCGAACCGCACGATTTCGACGTGCTGGTGCGTGGTCAGGCCATGGGCCATGTGCGCTGGGCGCTCAGCGGCGTGCACAACCAGCTCAATGCGCTGGCGGCCATCGCGGCGGCCGACCACCTGGGCGTGCCGCCCGCCGAGGCCGCGCAGGCCCTGGCGCGTTTCGAGAACGTGCGCCGCCGCATGGAGCTGCGCGGCGTCGTGCCGCGCGCGGGCGGCGACATCACCGTCTACGACGACTTCGCCCACCACCCCACGGCCATCCGCACCACGCTCGATGGCCTGGCGCGCCGGCTCGGCCAGCCGCGCGGGCGCATCCTCGCGGTGTTCGAGCCGCGCAGCAACACCATGAAACTGGGCACGATGAAAGCACAACTGCCCTGGAGCCTGGAGAACGCCGACCTGGCCTTCTGCCACTCGGGCGGGCTCGACTGGGACGCCGCGGAGGCGCTGGCGCCCATGGGCGCGCGCGCGGTGGTGGGCGCGAACATCGAGACGGTGGTGAACCAGGTGACGCAGGCCGCGCGGGCCGGCGACCACATCGTGTGCATGAGCAACGGCGGCTTCGGCGGCATCCACGAGCGCCTGCTCAAGGCGCTGGCCGGCTGATTCAATACTTCAATAACTCAGCGACTGGGCCGGCACGTCCACGGTGACGATGGGCTTGGCCAGCGCCGCGCTGGCCGCGCGCGCGAAGGCCAGGGCCCAGTCGCGGTGCGCCGCGTCCTGGAAGCGCGGCTGGCCCGCGGCCTGCGCGATGCACAGGATCTTGTCGGCCGTGAGTACCTTGCCCGTGAGGCGGATCGGCTCGCAGCCCATCTGCGTGAACTGCTCGTCGAGCCAGTGCCGCGCCTGATCGTGCGGCATGGGCTGCACCTCTTCCAGGTCGATGCGGTAGGTGGCGGGCTCGCCCCAGGTGACGATGACTTGGCTGCGCATGGGTGTGTCTCCGCGAGGCTGGTTGTCGGGCCATTGTGCCGCGCCCACCGGGCGCGGCACCGCGGAAAACCCTCCTCGCTCAGCGGCGGCGCGCGGCCTCAACCGACTGCGACAGGATCTCCAGCGCCTGCACCGAATCGCTCCAGCCCAGGCAGGCGTCGGTGATGCTCTGGCCGTACCGCAGCGCGGCGGGGTCGTCCTTGCCCGGGGTGAACTTCTGCGCGCCGGCCTCGATGTGGCTCTCGATCATCACACCGAAGATCGACTTCGAACCACCCGCGATCTGCGCGCCCACGTCGCGCGCCACATCGATCTGCTTCTCATGCTGCTTGCTGCTGTTGGCGTGGCTGAAGTCGATCATGAGGCGCGGCACCTGCTTGGCCGCTTCCAGGTCCTTCACGGCGGCGGCCACGCTGTCGGCGTCGTAGTTGGGCGCCTTGCCGCCGCGCAGGATCACGTGGCAGTCCTTGTTGCCCTTGGTCTGCACGATGGCGACCTGGCCGTTCTTGTGCACCGACAGGAAGTGGTGCCCACGGCCCGCCGCCTGGATGGCGTCGGTGGCGATCTTGATGTTGCCGTCGGTGCCGTTCTTGAAGCCGACGGGCATCGACAGGCCGGAGGCCAGCTCGCGGTGGACCTGGCTCTCGGTGGTGCGCGCGCCGATGGCGCCCCAGCTGATGAGGTCAGCGATGTACTGCGGGGAGATCACGTCGAGGAACTCGCTGCCCGCCGGCAGGCCCTGGCGGTTGATCTCGATGAGCAACTGGCGCGCGATGCGCAGGCCCTCGTCGATGCGGAAGCTCTCGTCGAGGTAGGGGTCGTTGATGAGGCCCTTCCAGCCCACCGTGGTGCGCGGCTTCTCGAAGTAGACGCGCATCACGATCTCCAGCGTGTCGGCGTACTGTTCGCGCAGCGGCTTCAGGCGCCGGGCGTAGTCCAGGGCGGCGCCGGGATCGTGGATGGAGCAGGGGCCGATCACCACGAGCAGCCGATCGTCCTTGCCGTGCAGGATGCGGTGGATGCGCTGGCGCGTCTGGCTGATCAAGGCCTCCGTCGCCGTGCCGGCGATGGGGAAGAAGCGGATGAGGTGTTCGGGCGGCGGAAGCACGGTGATGTCCTGAATGCGTTGGTCGTCGGTCTCGCTGGTCTTGTCGAGAGGACGCGCATACCAGGCGTCGCTGGCGGCATTGGTGGCTTTGGCGTTCATCAGGTGCTCCTGGTGGGGGGGTCTAGGGGAAAACGGTGAGGGCGAAAAAAAACCGCCGGGCTTGAGGCTCCGGCGGTTTGTGTTCGAGATGCTTGGCGCGCTTACGTCTTCGCCTCTCGTCCGCCGGGGACAGAGAACCAAAAGTAAAAGGCGAAGTAAACGGCGCGCGAGGGCATGGGGCGCAATGTAGCACAGGGCCTGTGACGAACCGGCGTCAGGCCACCCAGCCGGTGGTTTTGAGCAACACCCCCAGCGCGCCGCAGGCCGCGATCACCGGGATGACACCCAGCTTGAACCGCACCAGTGCCAGCGCCGCCAGCGCCGCAATGGCCAGCGCCGCGACATCCACCGGCCCGCCCGGCACGGGCCGCGCGATGTGGGCCAGGAAGAACACACCCAGGCTCGCGATCACGCCCACCACCGCCGCCGAGATGCCGGTGAGCGGCGCGGTGAAATGCATCTGGCCGTGCGTGCTCTCCACCAGCGGGCCACCCGCCAGGATGAACACGAACGAGGGCAGGAAGGTGAACCAGGTGACCACCGTGGCCGCCAGCGCCGCGCCCCAGAAACGGGCGTCCAGGCCCAGCACCTCGGTGTGCCAGCCACCGAGGAAGCCGACGAAGGCGACGACCATGATCAGTGGCCCCGGCGTGGTCTCACCCAGCGCCAGCCCGTCGATCATCTGCGGCCCGCTGAGCCAGCCGTGCTGCAGCACCGCGCCCTGGTACACGTACGGCAACACCGCGTAGGCGCCGCCAAAGGTGAGCAGCGCCGCCTTGGAGAAGAACAGGCCCATGGTGGACAGCACCCCCTGCGCGCCCTGCCAGGCGAGCAGCGCGGCCATGGGCGCCGCCCACAGCATGCCGCCCACCAGCAGCACACGCGCCAGCCGGCCGCGCGAGAAGCGCGCGTGCGCCGGCGGAGGGGTGTGGTCGTCAATGAGCGCCGGCGCGTGAGTCGCCGCGGCGGCGGCGTGGCCGCTGGCGGGCAGGAACTGCGCGGGCGCGAGCCGCCCCCCCAGCCAGCCCAGCGCCAGCGCCGACAGCACCACCAGCGGGAACGGCAGCTGGAGCACCGCGATCGCGATGAAGCTGCCGATGGCCAGGGCCCACAGCCAGGGCGCGCGGCGCGGCGAGCGCAGCACCTTGCCGCCGATGCGCCACACCGCCTGCACCACGATGGCCGCCACGGCGGGCTTGATGCCATAGAGCACACCCGCCACCCAGCCCACGTGGCCATAGACGAGGTAGGCCCAGCTCAAGCCGATGAGCAGCAGCAGCGAGGGCAGCACGAACAGCACACCGGCCGCGATGCCACCCCAGGTGCGGTGCAGCAGCCAGCCGATGTAGGTGGCGAGCTGCTGGGCCTCCGGGCCGGGCAGCAGCATGCAGTAGTTGAGCGCGTGCAGGAAACGCCGCTCGCTGATCCAGCGGCGCTGCTCCACGAGTTCGCGGTGCATCACCGCGATCTGCCCCGCCGGGCCGCCGAAGCTGATGAAGCCGAGCTTGAGCCAGAAGCGCAGGGCTTCGCCGAAGGACACGGTACGGGCATCGCTCACGCGGGCCTCCAGGTATGGGTTTCGTTGTCGCGGCGCTGCTCGGCCGCGCACCAGGCGTACAGGGCGTCGTAGACCGGCACACCGGCAGCCAGCAGGGCGTGGTCGTCGCCCTCGTGCAGGCGTGCCAGGCCGAGCGAGACGGCCAGCAGGCCGGCGCTGACGGGATCGAGGTCGAGCCGGTCGGTGTCGGCACCGCGCACGATGGTGGCGAGCCGGTCGAGCGCGGGCAGTTGCAGGCCGAAGGCATCGATCAAGGCGTCGAAACTGCAGCGCTCGCCCACGTGGGTGATGGGCGCGCCGGGAATATCGAACGCCACCGCACCCAGGGCCTGCGCGCGCGCCAGCACCTCGGCCGTGGGTGCGAAGTGGAACTCGGCCAGCGGGTCGATGAAGCGGCGCACCAGCCAGGGACAGGCGATGCGGTCGATGCGGGGGCGTTCGCGCGTGATCCAGCGACTCGGTGCTTCACCGCTCACGCCGAGATCGCGCCGCTGGCGCAACACGGGCAAGGGTTCGGCGCGCACGCGGCCAATGAAGGCGCTGCCATCGACCCCGGGCTCGCCACCGTCGATGCCGCCTTCCAGCGCCCAGGCCCGGCGGCCGGCCGCGCGCAGCTCGCGCGCCGCGCGCTGGCTCACCTCGTGGCCATGCACGCAGTACACGATCACTTCGCGGTCGGCATCGTCTGGCGGGAGGGTGCGCAGCGCACCCGCCACCCGATGGGTACTGGCGTCGAAGCGTTCGGGGCGGCGCACATCCAGGATCCAGGGCGCGCCAGCGTGGCCCAGGCGCGCGGCCAGGGCTGTGCGTGAAATGAAAAGATCGTCGTCCATGACAGGCTCCGTGAAGGGCTGTTCAGCGCTTGGACGACGTGTCTTGGCCCGGTGCGGGCCGCGGGAGGCTGTGGTCCCGAGGGGCGCAGTGTAGCGCCGCTTGACCGGCGGCGCTACCGGGATCAGGCCGTGCCGCCGACCGTCAGCGCCTCGATGCGCAGCGTGGGCTGGCCCACCCCCACGGGCACGCTCTGGCCTTCCTTGCCGCAGGTGCCCACGCCGGTGTCCAGCCGCATGTCGTTGCCGATCATGCTCACGCGCGTCAGCGCGTCGGGGCCGTTGCCGACCAGGGTGGCCCCCTTCACCGGGTACTGGATCTTGCCGTTCTCGACCCAGAAGGCCTGGCTGGCAGAGAACACGAACTTGCCGCTGGTGATGTCGACCTGGCCGCCACCGAAGTTGGTGGCGTACAGACCTTTCTTGATGCTGGCGACGATCTCGTCGGGGTGCTTGTCGCCGCCCAGCATGTAGGTGTTGGTCATGCGCGGCATGGGCATGTGGGCGTAGCTCTCGCGCCGGCCGTTGCCGGTGGGCTTCACGCCCATCAGGCGCGCGTTCATCGCGTCCTGCATGTAGCCGCGCAGGATGCCGTCCTCGATGAGCACGTTGCGCTGCGAGGCGTGGCCTTCGTCGTCGATGTTGAGCGACCCGCGGCGGTCGGCGATGGTGCCGTCGTCGAGCACGGTGACGCCCTTGGCCGCCACGCGCTGGCCGATGCGGCCGGCGAAAGCGCTGCTGCCCTTGCGGTTGAAGTCGCCCTCCAGCCCGTGGCCCACCGCCTCGTGCAGCAGGATGCCGGGCCAGCCGGGGCCCAGCACCACCACCATCTCGCCGGCCGGCGCGGGGCGCGACTCGAGGTTGGTCAGGGCCTGCTCGACCGCCTCATCCACGTAGCTTTGCACCATGGCGTCGTCGAAGTACGCCAGGCCGAAGCGGCCACCGCCGCCGGAGTTGCCCATCTCGCGCCGGCCGTTCTGCTCGGCGATGACGGTAACGGACAGGCGGATGAGCGGGCGCACGTCGGCCGCCAGGGTGCCGTCGGCGCGCGCCACCAGCACCACGTCGTGCTCGGCGGCCAGGCCGGCCATCACCTGCGCCACGCGCGGGTCCCTGGCCTTGGCCAGGCGCTCCACTTTCTCCAGCAGCGCCACCTTGGCGGTGCTGTCCATCGAGGCGATGGGGTCCACGTCGGCGTAGAGCGAGCGCGACTTGGCGACCTTGGAGGCCTGGACCTTGACCTTCTTTGCCTGACCCTGCCCCGAGATGCTGCGCACGGTGCGCGCGGCGTCGAGCAGGGAATCCCAGGACAGGTCGTCGGAGTAGGCGAAGGCGGTCTTCTCACCGCTGACGGCGCGCACGCCCACGCCCTGTTCGATGTGGAAACTGCCGGTCTTGACGATGCCCTCTTCCAGGCTCCAGCCCTCGTTGCGGGTGGCCTGGAAGTACAGGTCGGCGTCGTCCACGCCGTGGGAGCGGATTTCCGCCAGCGCCTGGTGCAGGTGGGCGGTGGTGAGTCCGAAGGGTTCGAGCAGGAGCTGCTCGGCGGTGGCCAGGCGGGCCAGGGTGGGTTCGCGGGCGATCATGCGGCCATTGTAGGAACGGCCCGCCCGCCTGTGGGGCTCAGGGCTTTGGCAAACCGTCGGGGTGCGCGCGCATCCAGTCGATCAGCGCGCCGTCGTCGAGCCCGGCCATGCCCTCTTGCAGCGCGGCGGCAAACACCGCGGCCGCCTGCGGGCCCAACACGCCCCCGTGCCCCGCGGCCCGACCGGCGGCGACCGCCAGGCGCGTGTCCTTGGCCAGCAGCGTCATGTGGGCGCGCGGCGCGGTGTCGCCGGCCAACTGGCGGCGCAGGCGGTCGGAGCCGATCCAGCTCTGCCCGCTGGAGCGCTCGATCACGTCCAGCGTGCGCGCCAGATCCAGCCCCAGGCGCTGGGCCAGGGCCAGGGCCTCGGCGGCGCCCGCGAGGTTGATGCCCGCCAGCAGGTTGTTCACGAGCTTGGTGCGGGCGCCATCGCCCACGCGCTCGCCGACGCGGAACTGGCTGTTCGACAGGTCCGCCAGCAAACCCGCGTGGCGTTGCAGCGCGGCCTCGGGACCCGCGAGCATCAGGCTCATGGTGCCGGCCCGGGCGCGCGCCGGGCCGCCGGACATGGGCGCGTCGATCGTGTCCACGCCCAGCGGCGCAAGCCGCGCAGCGATGGCTTCGGTGTCTTCGGGCGCGATCGTCGGGCACAGCAGCAGGGTCTGGCCTGACCGCAGCGCGGCGGCCGCGCCCCGTTCGCCCCACAGCACCTCGCGGCACTGCGCGGCGTCCACCACCACCAGCACGAGGAGACCGCCCTCCTCCAGGTGCTCCGCCGCTTCGCGTGCGCTGGCACAGACCGTGGCACCGGCCGATCGGGCGCGCTCGGCACAGGCGGGGTCGACATCGTGCACCGCCACCGGCCAGCCGCGCTCGCGCAGGCGCTCCACCATGGCGCCGCCCATCAGGCCGGCGCCGATGAAGGCAACAGGAACGCGGTTCATGCTCAGGAGGGGACGAGCCGCTTGGCCCGCGAGATCGCCAGCAGCATGCCCAGCCCCACGCCCATCGTCACCATGGCCGTGCCGCCATAGCTGACGAAGGGCAGCGGCACGCCCACCACGGGCAGGATGCCGCTGACCATGCCCATGTTGACGAAGGCGTAGACGAAGAGGTTGAGCGTGAGCGCGCCGGCCAGCAGGCGCGAAAACAGCGTGGGCGCCTCGGCCGCGATGATCAGCCCGCGGCCGATGAGCGCGGTGAAGCCGGCCAGCAGCACCAGCACGCCCACCAGGCCGAACTCCTCGGAGAAGGCGGCGTAGATGAAGTCGGTGGTGCGCTCGGGGATGAACTCCAGGTGCGTCTGCGTGCCCTGCATGAAGCCCTTGCCCCAGACGCCGCCCGAGCCGATGGCGATCATGCCCTGGATGATGTGGAAGCCCTTACCCAGCGGGTCCTTGGTCGGGTCCAGCAGGGTGCACACGCGCTGGCGCTGGTACTCGTGCAGCACCTGCCAGTCCACACCGGGGGCGCACCAGCTCGACTCATTGAAGATCAGCACCACGATGCCGACCGCCAGCAGCACCACGGGCGGAACGATGAGTTTCCAGCTGAGGCCGGCGAAGAAGATGACGGCCAGGCCCGAGGCCATCACCAGCAGCGTGGTGCCCAGGTCCGGCTGCAGCAGGATGAGCGCGATGGGCACCGCCAGCAGGCCGCCCGCGACGATGAAATCCGTGGCCTTGAGCTGGCCCTCGCGACGGTGGAACCACCAGGCCAGCATCATGGGCATGGCGATCTTCATGATCTCGCTGGGCTGGATCACGGTGACGCCGATGTCCAGCCAGCGCTGCGCGCCCTTTCGCATGACGCCGGCGAACTCCACGCCCAGCAGCAGGGCCACGCCCACCAGGTAGACCGGCAGCGCCAGGCTCATCAGGCGCTGCGGCGGGATCTGCGAGAACACCAGCATCACACCCGCGCCGATGAGCATGTTGCGGCTGTGCTGGGCGAAGCGCGAGCCGTGGTCGAAGCCCACGGAGTACATGGTGACCAGGCCCAGCGCGGCCATGAAGCAGACGATGGCGATCAGCGGCCAGTCGAAACCCCGCATGAAGGGAATCGCGCGCTGCAGCAGACTGGGTTTGTCGAGGACGACGGCCATGGGGCGCGATTATCCTCAGTCGATGGACACCCCCACCACCACCCACCTGCTCTACCTGCACGGTTTCCGGTCCTCGCCGCTGTCGATGAAGGCGCGGATGGTGGGCGAGCGCGTGCGAAGGGAACATCCCGCCGTCACCTGGTGGTGTCCGCAACTGCCCCCATCGCCGCGCGCCGCCGCGGACCTCATCCGTCAGGGAACGGCCGCCTGGCCAGCCGAGCGCCTGGCGGTGGTCGGCTCCTCGCTGGGCGGGTTCTACGCGCGCTGGTTTTCCCTGCACACGGGCTGCCGGGCGGTGCTGCTCAACCCGGCCAGCTTCCCGGCGCGCGACCTGTCGGCCCACATCGGCGAGCAGGCCACCTGGCAGAACCCCGAGGAGCGCTTCTTCTTCGAGCCGGCCTTCGTGGACGAGCTGCGGGTGCTGGAGAGCGACATCGCGCGGCTGGCGCCCGCTCGCCCGGCCACCCCCGATCGTCTGATGGCCGTGATCGCCAAGGGCGACGAGGTGCTCGACTGGCGCGAGATGCAGGCCTTCTGCGCGGGCGGCGCCATCCGCCTGCTGGCGGGCGGCGACCACGCGATCAGCGATTTCGAGGCGCACATGGACGCGGTGTTCGGGTTCCTGCGGCTGGCCTGACCGCCGACGGGCCGCCCGAGGTGACGGCCGTCATGGCCGGGATGGGACAATCCCGCCCATGCACATCCTGTTCGACGAGGCCGGCAAGTTCCTGACCGGCCGCCTGCTGTCCGAGGCCGAAAGTTCACTTCAGGTGGAACTGGACTCCGGCAAGCGGGTGAAAGTGAAGGCGGCCAACGCGCTGCTGCGATTCGAGAAACCCGCGCCCGCCGAGCTCATGAAGGAGGCGACGGCGCTGGCCGAGGGCATGGAGCTCGAACTCGCCTACGAGTTCGCGCCCGAAGACGAGTTCGGTTTTGCCGACATCGCCCGCGAGTACTTCAGCGCCCAGGCCGGCACGGCCCAGCAGGTGGCCGCCCTGCTCACCCTGCAGAACGCGCCGCACTACTTCCGCCGCGCCGGCAAGGGCCGCTTCAAAAAGGCGCCGCCCGAGATCGTGGCCCAGGCCCTGGCCGCCATCGAGAAGAAAAAAGAGCTCCAGGCCCGCATCGAGGCCTGGGCGGCCGAGCTCGTGGCCGGCCAGTGCCCCGAGCCGGTGCGTCAGCAGCTCTACCGCATCCTTTTCAAGCCCGACAAGAACGGCCCCGAGTACAAGGCCGTGGTGGAGGCCGCGCGCCAGAGCCACACCGCGCCACTGGTGCTGCTGCAGAAGGCAGGCGCCATCACCAGCGCCTACCAGTTCCACTGGCAGCGCTTCCTGTTCGAGCACTTCCCCAAGGGCACGGGCTTTCCTGCGCTCAGCGCGCCGCCGGTGGCCGACGAGCTGCCCCTGGCGAACGTGCAGGCCTTCTCCATCGACGACTCCGCCACCACCGAGATCGACGACGCGCTGTCCGTGCAGGGTCTGGGTTCGGGCACGGTCACGCTGGGCATCCACATCGCGGCGCCGGGCCTGGCCATCGCGCCCGGCAGCGCGCTCGACGAGATCGCGCGCCATCGTCTGTCCACCGTCTACATGCCGGGCCACAAGATCACCATGCTGCCCGACGCGGTGGTGGAGGCCTATACGCTGCAGGCCGGGCGCGACTGCCCGGCCGTGTCGCTGTACGTGGAGATCGACGAGGCCACGCTGGCCGTGGGCGCCAGCCGCACCGCGCTGGAGCGCGTGCCCATCGCCCACAACCTGCGCCACGACCGGCTCGACGCGATCGTCACCGAGGCCTGGCTCGGGGGCGAGGCGAACGCCGCGGCACCGGCAGAGCTCGCCGGCCTGCAGCCCGCGCTGGTCTTCCTGCATCGATTCGCCCGCGAACACAAAGCCCAGCGCGAGGTGGCGCGCGGCAAGCCCGAGACCTTCACGCGCCCCGACTACACGTTCAAGCTGGAAGGTGTGCAGGGCGACGAGCCCGCCGGCGACGAACGCGTGATCATCGGCACACGCTCGCGCGGCGCGCCACTGGACCTGATGGTGGCCGAAGCCATGATCCTGGCCAACAAGACCTGGGGCCTGTGGCTGGCCGAGTGCGGCGTGCCCGGCATCTACCGCAGCCAGGCCAGTCTGCTGCCCGGCATCAAGGTGCGCATGGGCACCAAGGCGCTGCCGCACGCGGGCATCGGGGTGAAGGCTTATGCCTGGAGTACCTCGCCGCTGCGCCGCTACGTCGATCTGGTGAACCAGTGGCAGATCGTGGCCTGCGCACGGCACGGCAAGACGGCCGTGCTGGCCGCGCCCTTCAAGCCCAAGGACGCCAACCTGTTCGCCGTGGTGAGCGCCTTCGACGCCGCCCACGCCGCCTACAACGGCTTCCAGGGCGGCATGGAGCGCTACTGGACGCTGCAGCACCTGCGCCAGAACGGCATCACCGAGCTCACGGCCACCTTGATCAAGGACGGCCTGGTGCGCGCCGACACCCTGCCCCTGGTGCTGCCCGTGCTGGGCGCCGAAGGCCTGATGCGCGGCGCCCACCTGCGCGTGCGGCTCGGCGCCATCGACGACATCAGCCTGGAGGTGAGCGGCACGGTCATCGAGCGGCTCGACCAGCCGGTGGAAAGCGCCGACGCACTGGAAAGCGAGGCCGAGGAAGACGAGGAAGAGCCGTTGGGCGCCCCGGTGGCGCTGGCCATCGATCTGGACGAGCCGGCCGCCGCCGATACCCCTGGGGACACCCCGCAGAACGGATAATCCCCCGCGTGAAATCCGCCCGCGCCAAGGCCGTCCACCGACTGAGGAATCTGAGCACGCTGCAGCTCGCGCTGCTCGTCTCGCTCGGCGTGCACGCGGCCCTGCTGGCGGTGCGCTTCGTCGACCCCGAGCGCTTCGACCGCGTGTTCCAGGACACGCCGCTCGAGGTGATCCTGGTCAACGCGCGCAGCGACCAGCGCCCCGAGAAGGCCCAGGCCATCGCCCAGGCCTCGCTGGCCGGCGGTGGCGATGCCGAGCGCGGGCGCGCCACCTCGCCGCTGCCGCCCGCGGCCACGGCCCGCCTGGGCGACACGCCCGACGAAGAGGTGCGCCGCCTCGAAGCCCTGATGGAGCAGCAAACGCAGCTGCTTGCGCAGGTGCGCCGCGCCCTGGCCACCATGCCGCCGCCCGCCCCCGCGGCCGAGCGCCAAAGCCGCGAGTCGATCGAGCGCGAGCAGAAGCGCCAGGCCCTGGTGCGCGTGCTGGCCGAGATCGAGAAGCGCATCAACGAAGAGAACGCGCGGCCACGCAAGCGCTACATCAGCCCCGCCACGCGCGAGGCGGTGTACGCGGTGTACTACGACGGCCTGCGCCGGCGCATCGAACAGCACGGCACCGCCAACTTCCCCGAATCGGGCGGGCGCAAGCTCTACGGCGAACTCACCATGGTGATCACCGTGAACCATACCGGCCAGGTGCTCGACACCGAGGTGGTGCAGGGCTCGGGCAACCGCCTGCTCGACGGCCGGGCCCGCGCCATCGTGCGCGGCCTGTCCTTCGGGCGCTTCAACGAGGCCATGCGCCGCCAGGCCGACCAGATCGTGGTCGTCTCGCGCTTTCGCTTCACGCGAGAGGACGGCCTGCAGACCCAACTGTCGGGCCAGTAGTGGGTCGCGCCTTCGGTCGCTGGCTGCTGTGGTTGGTGCTCGCGGGGCTGGCACTGCAGCTCTACTTCCTGGCCGGCATCGCGTTGATGGCGGTGCTCGACCCCCACAGCACCGCCTTCCAGCGCTCCGAGGCCTGGCGCGTGGCCACGGCCAGCGTGCGCGGTGAGACCGAGTGGCGCTGGCGCCAGCGCTGGGTCGACGGCGAGCAGATCAGCCCCCACCTGTGGCGCGCGGTGGTGGCCTCGGAGGACGCGGGCTTCTTCGAGCACGGCGGCGTCGATTGGGAGGCGATCGAAAAGGCCTGGCAGAAGAACGAGCGCCGCCAGGAGCAGGCCGAGCGCCGCGCCGCCCGCAACCCCAATGGCACGGCGCGCGAACCCAAGGTGGTGGGCGGCTCCACCATCACGCAGCAGCTCGCCAAGAACCTGCTGTTGTCGGGCGAGCGCAACCTGCTGCGCAAGGGCCAGGAGCTGGTGCTCTCGCTCATGCTCGAGCTGGTACTCGACAAGCGCCGCATCCTCGAGATCTACCTCAACAGCGTGGAATGGGGTGAAGGCGTGTTCGGCGCCGAGGCCGCCGCGCAGCGCTACTTCAACAAGCCGGCCGCGCGGCTGAACGCGCACGAGGCCGCGCGCCTGGCGGTGATGCTGCCTTCGCCGCGCTTCTTCGAGACGCGCCAGGGCTCGGCCTACCTCGCGCGCCGCACCGGCACGATCGTCGCCCGCATGGGTGATGTCAAGCTGCCATGAGGGCCGCCGCCACCGCCGTCAGCTACTTCCTGCTGGGCCTGGTGCGCCTGCTCACCGGCGCGCAGGCGCGCTGGTACGGCTGCCCGCCCAAGGCCGAGCAGCGCATCTACTTCGCCAACCACCAGAGCCATGCCGACCTGGTGCTCATCTGGGCCGCGCTGCCGCAGGAGCTGCGCGGCATCACACGCCCCATCGCCGCCAAGGACTACTGGACCGCCTCGCCACTCAAGCGCTGGATCACCACCGAGGTGTTCAATGCCGTCTACGTGGAGCGCGAACGCAAGGGCGACGAGGACCCGCTGGCCCCGCTGATCGCCGCGCTGGACAACGGCGACTCGCTGATCCTCTTCCCCGAAGGCACGCGCGGCTTCGAGGAAGACCCTCAGCCCTTCAAGAGCGGCCTGTACAACCTGGCCATGAAGTTTCCCGAGGTGGTGCTGGTGCCCACCTGGATCCACAACGTGCAGCGGGTGATGCCCAAGGGCGAGGTGGTGCCTGTGCCGGTGTTGTGCTCGGTGACCTTCGGCGAGCCGGTGAAGCCGGGCGCCGACGAGCCGCGCGCCGATTTCCTCGCACGCGCCCGTCTCGCCGTCATGGCCCTCAGGGACGTCTGATGACCGGCTTCCTGCGCAGCCTCAGTTCCAACCAGCAGGTGAGCCTGTTGTTGCTGGTGGTGTTCGGCCTGCTGGCGCTGGTGACGGTGGCGGGCGTGCTGCTCTCCTTGCGCGAGCGCCGCGCGCACGGCGACGACGCGGCCCTGGCCCAGCGCCGCCACGACAACGCCAACCTGCTGCGCGTGTCCTGGATCATGGCCGGCGTATTCTGGATCGGCTGGGTCATGGGCCCGGGCGCGTCGCTGGCGTTGTTCGGCAGCCTGTCCTTCTTCGCGCTGCGGGAGTTCATCAGCCTGTCGCCCACGCGGCGCGGCGACCACCGCAGCCTGGTGCTGGCGTTCTTCGTGGTGCTGCCCGTGCAGTACGCGCTGGTGTGGAACGCGCAGTTCAACCTGTTCACGGTCTTCATCCCCGTGTACGTCTTCCTGGCGCTGCCGGTGGTGAGCGCGCTGCGCGACGACCCGCAGCGCTTCCTGGAGCGCAACGCCAAGCTGCAGTGGGGCATCATGGTTTGCGTCTATGGCCTGAGCCACGTGCCCGCGCTGATGCTGCTGCAGTTTCCGCGCTGGCTGGGCAACAACGCCTTCCTCGTCTTCTTCCTGGTGCTGGTGGTGCAAACCTGCATGCTGGTGCAGCACCTCACCGCGCGCGGCCGCCAGCGCCCGGTGGCGCCGGCCATCAGCGCGAGCTTTCATTGGCAGAGCTGGGGCTGGGGTCTGCTGGCGGGTGGCCTGCTGGGCGCGCTGCTGGCGGGTTTCACGCCGTTCAAGCCGCTGCCGGCCGTGGCCATGGCCCTGGTGGCCTGTGTGGCCGGCTCCTTGGGCCACCTGGTGATGAAGGCCATCAAGCGCGACCGGGGCGTGACCAACTGGGGCGGCGAGCGCCGCTCGGTCACCGGTGCGGCCGGCCTGCTCGACCGCGTGGACGCGTTGTGCTTCGCCGCGCCAGTCTTCTTCCACTCGGTCCGCTGGACCTTCGGGCTCTGAGGGTCATGAGGATCCTCGGCATCGACCCCGGCCTGCAGTGCACCGGCTTCGGCGTGATCGACACCGAAGGCCCGCGCCTGCACTACGTGGCCAGCGGCACCATCCAGACCAGCCCGAAGGACGGCGCCCTGCTGCCCGAGCGGCTGAAGGTGCTGTTCGACGGCATCACCGAGGTCACGCGCCGCTACCAGCCCGAGGTGGCCGTCTGCGAGATCGTGTTCGTGAACGTGAACCCGCAGGCCACGTTGCTGCTGGGCCAGGCCCGCGGCGCCTGCCTCACGGCATTGGTGGCCAACGGGCTGGGCGTGGCCGAGTACACCGCACTGCAGCTCAAGAAGGCCGTGGCCGGCCATGGCCGCGCCAACAAGGAGCAGATGCAGGAGATGGTGAAGCGCCTGCTGCAATTGCCCGGCCTGCCCGGCAAGGACGCTGCCGACGCGCTGGGCCTGGCGATCACGCACGCGCAGGTCGCGCGCACCACGGCGGCCATCGAACGCGTGGCGCCACTGCGCGCGCGCACGCACGCGGCGTACAAGGGCGGGCGCAACTACTGAAGCAGGGCTTCGAGGTCAGCCAGGGTGTTGGCCTCGTGCAGCGGCTTGTCTTCGCGCACGCGCAGCATGCGCGGGAAGCGCAGGGCCACGCCGCTCTTGTGGCGCTTGCTGCGCGCGATGCCTTCGAAGGCCAGTTCCACCACCAGCGTGGGCCGCACGCTGCGCACGGGGCCGAAGTTCTCCAGCGTGGTCTCGCGGATGACCGCGTCCACGGCCCGGAACTCGGCGTCGCTCAGGCCCGAGTAGGCCTTGGTGAAGGAGACGAGCTGCAGGCCCCCGGGGTCGGCCGGGCGGCGCTCGGTGATGGCCTCGACCACGGCTTGCGCCTCGGCCGCATCGCGCGGCGCGCGGTTCCACACGGCGAAGGTGTAGTCGGTGTAGACCGAGGCGCGCCGCCCGTGGCCAGCCTGGGCGTAGATCAGCACGCCATCGACCGTGAGCGGCTCGATCTTCCATTTCCACCAGGCCAGGCGCTCGCCGCCCTCGCCCGATCGCTTCACGCGGCCGGTGCCGTAGGCGCTGTCGCGGTGCTTGAGCATGAGGCCCTCGACACCCAGTTCGCGCGAACGCGCGCGCGACTCGGCCAGGGTCGCCCAGTCGGCCGCCGTCAGCAGCGGTGAGCACGGCAGGGGCGGCACGCAGGCGCGCGCCAGGGCTTCCAGTGCGACGCGGCGCGCGTGCTGGGGCTGCGCACGCAGGTCCTGGCCGCCCTGCTCCAGCAGGTCGTAGGCGATGAAGCCCGCGGGGGCCTCGGCCAGCACGCGAGCGCTGAGCGTCTTGCGGCCGATGCGTTGCTGCAGCGTGGCAAAGGCCCCGGGCCGGCCGAGGGACTCGCCGCCGGGCAGCGGCGCCGCCAAGGCGTCCCAGGCCACGATCTCGCCATCGACGACCGTCCCGTCGGGCCAGGCGGCGGCCAGGCGCTCCAATTCGGGAAAGCGATCGGTCATCAACTCCTCGCCGCGCGACCACACCCACACGCGGCCCGCGCGCTTGACGATCTGTCCGCGGATGCCGTCGAACTTCCACTCCGCGAGCCAGTCGCCGGCCGGGCCGAGCGAGGCGTCGTCCGGTTCACCCGCGAGCGCCTGGGCGAGGAAAAAGGGATAGGGCTGGCTCGGATCGCGCTGGGCGGCGTCGCTGTCGGCCGGCGCCACGACGGCGCGCCAGGCGTCGGCGGTGGGCTCGCGCTTGCCGTCGGTGTAGCCCATCATGCGCGCGGCCACGAGCTTGGGGTCCAGCCCCGCGAGTTCGGCCACGGCGCGCTGCACCAGCAGCTTGCTCACGCCCACGCGGAAGCCGCCGCCCACCAGCTTGACGAAGAGGAAGCGGCCCAGGCTGTCGAGTTCCGCCCACCACGCGAGCACCGAAGCGCCCACCGCGGCCTCGTCGGCGCCGCGCAGCGGCAGCAGGCGCTGCGTCATCCAGGTGTGCAAGCCCAGGGCACCACCGCCATCGGCGGGCGCAGGCAGCACCAGGGCGATGGTCTCTGCGAGGTCTCCCACGGCCTGGTAGCTCTCCTCGAACAGCCACTCGGGCAGGCCCGAGGCCTGCAGCGCCAAGGCGCGCAGTTGCGCGGTGCGGATGAGCTGGCGCGGCTTGCCGCCCGCGAGGAAGTAGACCGCCCAGGCCGCGTCCTCGTCGGGCGCTTCACGCAGGTAGCGCACCAGGGCAGCCACCTTGGCGTGGGTGGAGGTGCTCGCGTCGAGCTCGGCAAACAGCGCCGCGAAACGCTTCATGCGGCCGGCGCCGCGCTGGCCGCGGCCTCCTGGTCGTCGTCGCCGCTGCCTTCCCCGCCGTACTCGGTCTTGAAGCCTTCGGCCTGCAGGCCCTGCTCCTGCAGGTAGCGCACCAGCGTGGGCACGCTGCCGTGCGTCACGATCACGCGCCCGGCGCCGGTGGCGCCAATGGCCGAGAGCAGACCCGGCCAGTCGGCGTGGTCGCTGATCACGAAGCCACGGTCGTGGCCCATGCGCCGGCGCCAGCCGCGGATCTGCATCCACCCACTGGCGAAGGCGTCGCTGAGTTCGCCGAAGCGGCGGACCCAGGGCGACGACAGGGCACTGCCCGGACACAGCACCAGCGCGCGGCGCAGGTCGGTCTTGTCACGCACCTCGTCGACCGCGAGTGTGTCCGGCAGGTCGATGCCGGCCGCGCGGTAGGCGCGGTTGATCGGCTCCACCGCGCCATGGCAGACGATGGGGCCGATGGACGGGTCCACCCCGCCCAGCAGGCGCTGCGCCTTGCCCAGGCTGTAGCAGCTGATGACGCTCGCGCGGCCGGCGGCCGCGTTGTCGGCCCACCAGCGGTTGACCTCGCCGAACAGCTCATGGTCGGGACGCCAGCGGTAGATGGGCAGGCCGAAGGTGGATTCGGTGATGAATGTGTCGCAGCGCACCGGCTCGAAAGGCGCGCAGGTGCGGTCGGGCGTGGCGTTCGCGGGCGTGGGGCGGTAGTCGCCGCTGGCGACCCACACGCGGCCCCCGTGCTCCAGGCGCACCTGGGCGGAGCCGAGCACGTGGCCCGCCGGGTGCAGGCTGATGCGCACACCGTTGTGGGTGATGGCCTCGCCGTAGTCCAGCGTTTGCAGCGTGATGCCCTCGCCCAGCCGCGCGCGCAGCAGGCCCGCGCCTGGCGCGGCCGCGAGGTAGTGGCCGTGGCCGGTGCGCGCGTGGTCGGCGTGGGCGTGGGTGATCACCGCGCGGTCCACGCGGCGCCAGGGGTCGATGTAGAAGTCGCCGGGCGGGCAATACAGGCCACCGGGGCGTTGGACGATCAGGTCCTGCATGGCGGGCAGTTGGGGGCGGCCTGCGGCGGGCTCAATAGCGATGGCCGGTAAGGAAAAGTACCGTTCGCATGACGCCGAAGGCGATGCGGTCCAGGATGCGCTCGCCCCAGGGCCGGCTGTTCAGCGAGTGGGCTTCCATGCGGTTGCTGCGGTTGCAGACGATGTCGTCGAGTTGCTCGCGCAGCAGCGCGGCAAAGCGCCGGTCGGTGGTCGTCACGTTTGCCTCGCGCGCCAGCAGCAGGGACAGCGGGTCGAGGTTGGTGGAGCCCACCGTGGCCCATCGCTCGTCCACCACGGCCACCTTGGCGTGCAGCGCGCTGGGCGCGTACTCGCAGATTTCCATGCCCGCGTTCACCAGACGTTTGAGCACCGGCCGGGCGGCGCGGTACTGCAGGAAGTGTTCGTAGCGCCCCTGCAGCAGCAGGCGCACGCGAACGCCGCGCTGCACGGCCATCAGCAGGGCCTTGCGCAGCTTGCGCCCGGGGATGAAGTAGGCGTTGACGATCAGCACCTCGTGGCGCGCCTCGCCAATGGCCTTGAGGTAGGAGCGCTCGATGTCGTGGCGGTGCGCCACGTTGTCGCGCAGCAGCAGCACGGCGCGCGCGTCGTCCACGCCCATCAGGGTGCTGCCCTCCTCGTCGCCGCCGCCGGCGAGGCCGCGCGCCCGGTGGCCCAGCTTGCGCAGGAGCCGGGAGAAGTCGCCGCTGCCGGAGCCGCTCGATCCCCGCAAGGCCTGCCAGGCCGCGGCGAACTCGCGCTGGCGCGCGGCGCGCGCGGCCTTCAGGCGCCACCACAGTTGCTCCATGGTCTCGGTCATGTCCTGCACCAGCGGGCCGGCCACGCGCAGCGAATAGTCCAGACGCGGCTCGTCCAGCCGGCCCAGGGCCACGTCGTCGCGGTCGTCGATGATGTTGACGCCGCCGCAGAAACCCACCGTGCCATCCACCACGCAGAGCTTGCGGTGCAGGCGGCGCCACAGCCGGGGAAACAGCAGGCCGAAACGGCCGAGCGGCGAGTAGATGCGCCACTGGACGCCAGCGTCGTCGAAGCGTCGGCGCCATTCCTCGGGCATGGCGGGCGTGCCCACGCCGTCGACCACGAGCCGGACCTCCACGCCGCGGCGCGCGGTGCGCTCCAGCGCCTCGGCCACGCCCAGCGCCGAACCGGCGAACTCGAAGATGTAGGTTTCCAGGTGCACCACCTGGCGCGCCGCGTCCATCGCTTCGATCAGCGCGGGGAACAACTCGTCGCCGCCCACCAGCAGCACCAGCTGATGCCCGGGCTTCATGGTGGCGTGCAGGCGTCTCACGTCAGCTCGAGGTCCGCGATCAAGGGAAGGTGGTCGGACATGCGGCGCCAGGCGCGCCCGTGCGGCACGTGGGCGGAGACGGGGCGCAGGCCCCGGAAGAAGATGCGGTCCAGGTGCAACAGCGGCAGGCGCGCGGGAAAGGTGGGCAGGCGGATGCCTTCGAAGGTGTGCAGGTCGAGCGCGGCCATGGGCTTGAGCAGTTGCGCGCTCCAGTCGTTGAAGTCGCCCGCCACCACCACCGGCGCGCCGGCGGGTACCTCGCGCGCGATGAACTGGCCCAGGCGGGCCACCTGACGCTCGCGGCTGGCGTGCACCAGGCCCAGGTGCACCACCACCACGTGCAGCTCCACGCCATCGACCAGCAGGTGCACGTGCAAGAGGCCGCGCTGCTCGAATCGATGGTCGGACATGTCGGAATGCCCCACGCCCACCACCGGCCAGCGCGACAGCAGCGCGTTGCCGTGCTCGCCGTGTTTCGTGATGGCGTTGCTGCGATAGACCGCCTCGTAGCCTTCGGGGGAGAGGTAGCCGGCCTGGTCCATCTCGGGCCAGCGGGTGAAGTAGCGCTCGAGCTTGCGGTGGTGGCTGCGCACCTCCTGCAGGCAGACGATGTCGGCGTCGAACTGCTCGACGGCGTGCACGAGGTTGTGGATCTCGAGCCGGCGCGCCGGCCCCAGGCCCTGCACGCCCTTGTGAATGTTGTACGTCGCCACGCGCACCATGCTCATGGCGCGCATGATCGCATGGGCCGCACGCCCGGCGCGGCGGGCCGGGACCGTGGAGCGGCCCTCAGTGGCGGGTGGCGCGCAGGTGCACGGCCACGTGCACCACCACCACCTCGCCCGAGGCATTGGCGGCCGGGTAGGCGAAGGTCTCGCTGCCTACGAAGCGGGCGCAGGGCGCGTAGGCGAAGCCACCGGCCCCGAAGAGCCGCAGGCCGCCGGCGAGCGACTGCCCCAGGCGCAGCCAGGGGCGCGGCGATGCGGAAGCTGGCGCCGTGTCCACCACCACCAGGGCGTCGCCAGCGAGCAGGTCGTCGGCCGCCTGCACGCCCACACGCAGGTCCACGCGGCGGCGCCCGCCACCGGCCAGCGTGAGGTCGAACACCAGGTGCTGCCAGCCCGCCGTGCCCAGGTCGGGCAGGAAGCGGAACTCGCCCCCGGGCGGCAGGCTCAGGCGGTCGGAGGGATGGCTTCGTTGGCCGTGCCCGCCGCCACCGGCGGATGGGCCGCAGAGGCGCCGCATGAGGCGCAGGAGCGTGGCGGGCGGGACGGAGCGCACGCGCGGTGCGTGCAGGGCCCGCAAGGCGGGCGATCGGTCGGAACGGGACATGGTGGCGGGTGAAACGCGAGGCGCGGCAGCATCCGCGCCCGCGGCCGCTGGCCACCCGCACGCGCGCCGGACGACCCATCACGCGGCCCGACGGCATGGCCCTACTGCCTCGGTATCCCGCCGAGCCGCGGCAGCCAGGCAATGGCTTCGGCGTTGGACGGCGAGAAGCAGCGCTCCACCGCGTCGCGCCAGGGCAGCCAGACCTGGTCGCGGTGCTCGCGCGGGCTCAGCCGCACCGGCCGGGCGCGCGGCACGCACAGGCCGAACACGTGTTCGGTGTTGTGCGTGATGCCGGGCGCATAGCGGTGCCGCCACTGGGGATAGATCTCGTAGACGTTCTCCAGTCCCCAGTCGCGCAAGGCATGGCCATCGGCTTCGACGTCGAGGCCGGTCTCCTCACGCACTTCGCGCGCGGCGGTCCGCTCGAAGGGTTCGTCGGGTGTGTCTTTGGCGCCGGTGACCGACTGCCAGAAACCCGGAGCGTCGGCGCGTTCGATCAACAGCACCTCGAGCGCGGGCGTGTGGATGACCACCAGCACCGACTGCGGGACCTTGTAGGCCCTCGCGGGGTCAGCGGCCACGGCGGGGCGGGTTGAAGCGCTGCCACAGGCGCCACAGCGGCAAGAGCCGCAGCGGCAAGGACAGCAGGCGGCTGGGCCGCCGCGCCAGCCACAGGCCAGCCACCGCGGCCAGTGGCAGGGTGAGCTGGGGCGGCCAGCCGCGCAGCCAGCGCCAGGCGTCCTGCACGCGATCGGCCCAGGCGAACAGCGGGCGCAGCGCCTCGGCCTGCACGCCGAAGCGCGCGCGCAGCAGGCGCGAGCGCCCGCGCAGGCTCAAGCGGCGCTGCCTGAGCTGCTCGGCGCGCGGAAGGTGCATCACGGCTCCAGTGCCTCGCGGTCCTGCCGCAGCTCGTCGATGGTGGCCGAGAACAGGCGAGAGCCGCGCAGCACGCGGGCGCGCGCCTGGCCGATGGCCACCAGGCCCACCAGCAGAAACAGGCCCGTGAACGCCCCGAGGGCCGCCAGGCGGTGCTCGTCCCACAGGGCCACGGTGATCAGGATGGCCAGGAAACACAGGCCCAGGGCCATGCATACCAGCGCGATGACCCCGTACACCACGAGGCCCGCGACACGCAGCACCTCCTCCTGCGCCTCGACGCTGAAGAGTTCAAGGCGGACCTGGGCAAGCTCGACGATCGTGGCCGCCAGGCCGCGCAGCGAGGCCGACAGGCGTTGGGCGGACGGCTCCATGGCCGCGCTCAGCGCCGGGCGATGAGCATGCCGATCAGCAGGCCCACGCCCGCGGCGGTGCCGATGGCCTGCCAGGGGTGCTCGTGCACATACTCATCGGTGACGCGCGCGGCTTCCTTGGTGCGCGCCGCCACGTTCTCCTCGATGTCGCCCAGCTTGTGCCGGGCGGCGAGCAGGTTCTCGCGGATGCGCTCGCGCATCTCGACGACCTTGCCCTCGGTTTCGTTCGCGGTGGCGTGCAGCAGCTCTTCTGCGTCGGTGATGACGCGCTGCAGGTCGCGCACGAGCTTCTTCTTGCTGGTTTCGGTGGTGGCGTCGGCCATGGCGGGCTCCTTTTACGGCGAGTTGAGGAACGATCGATCACTGGGATCGATGGGTGCGACTGCCCAAGGATACGCAGGTTCGCCAGCAAAAAGGCGCCCGAAGGCGCCTTTTGCGGTCTTGTCCTACAGCTATCTCACGCGTTCTTGACGGCGTCGGGGTTGCGCAGGCGGATGTGCAGCTCGCGCAGCTGTTTCTCGTCGACCGGGCTGGGCGCCTGCGTGAGCAGGCACTGCGCGCGCTGGGTCTTGGGAAAGGCGATCACGTCGCGGATCGACTCGGCGCCGGCCATCAGCGTGACGATGCGGTCCAGGCCGAAAGCCAGGCCGCCGTGCGGGGGCGCGCCGTAGTGCAGCGCGTCGAGCAGGAAGCCGAACTTCAGGCGCTGCTCTTCGGGGCCGATCTTGAGCGCGTCGAACACCTTGGCCTGCACGTCGGCGCGGTGGATGCGCACGGAGCCGCCGCCGATCTCCCAGCCATTGAGCACCATGTCGTAGCCCTTGGCGATGCAGCGGCCCGGGTCGCTGACCATGAAGTCCTCGTGGCCGTCCTTGGGGGCGGTGAACGGGTGGTGCACCGCGGTCCAGCGGTCCTCCTCGTCGTCGTGCTCGAACATGGGGAAGTCCACCACCCACATCGGGGCCCAGCGGTCTTCGAACAGGCCGTTCTTCTTGCCGAGTTCGCTGTGGCCGATCTTGATGCGCAGGTTGCCGATGGCGTCGTTGACGACCTTGGCCTTGTCGGCGCCGAAGAAGAGGATGTCGCCGTTCTGCGCGCCGCTGCGCTGCAGGATGGCGGTGAGCGCGGCGTCGTGGATGTTCTTGACGATCGGGCTCTGCAGGCCGTCGCGGCCCTTGGAGACGTCATTCACCTTGATCCAGGCCAGGCCCTTGGCGCCGTAGATCTTGACGAACTCGGTGTAGGCGTCGATCTCGCTGCGGCTCATCTCGCCACCGCCTGGCACGCGCAGGGCCACCACCCGGCCGTTCTTCATCTGCGCGGGCGCGCTGAAGACCTTGAAGTCCACGTCGGCCATCACGTCGGTGAGCTCGGTGAACTCCATGGTCACGCGCAGGTCGGGCTTGTCGGAGCCGTAGCGGTTCATGGCTTCGCTGTACGGCATGACGGGGAAGTCGCCCAGGTCCACGCCCAGCGTGTTCTGGAACACCGTCTTGATCATGCCCTGGAACATGTCGCGGATGTCCTGCTCGGTGAGGAACGAGGTTTCGATATCGATCTGCGTGAACTCGGGCTGGCGGTCGGCGCGCAGGTCCTCGTCGCGGAAGCACTTGGCGATCTGGTAGTAGCGGTCGAAGCCGGCCACCATCAGCAGCTGCTTGAACAGCTGGGGCGACTGCGGCAGCGCGAAGAACATGCCGTGGTGCACGCGGCTGGGCACCAGGTAGTCGCGCGCGCCCTCGGGCGTGCTCTTGGTGAGCATGGGCGTCTCGATCTCGATGAAGCCGTTGGCATCGAGGAACTTGCGCACCTCCATGGCCACGCGGTAGCGCAGCATGAGGTTGCGCTGCATGTAGGGGCGGCGCAGGTCGAGCACGCGGTGGGTGAGGCGCGTGGTTTCCGACAGGTTGTCGTCGTCGAGCTGGAACGGCGGCGTGACCGAGGGGTTGAGCACCTTCAGCTCGTGGCACAGCACCTCGATCTTGCCGCTCTTGATGGTGTCGTTGGTGGTGCCCTCGGGGCGCGCGCGCACCAGGCCGACCACCTGCACGCAGAACTCGTTGCGCACGTCCTCGGCGGTCTTGAACATCTCGGCGCGGTCGGGGTCGCACACCACCTGCACGATGCCTTCGCGGTCGCGCAGGTCGATGAAGATGACGCCGCCGTGGTCGCGGCGGCGGTGCACCCAGCCCGAAAGCGTGACGGTCTGGCCCAGCAGGGCTTCGGTCACCAGACCGCAGTAGTGGCTTCGCATGGACATGACGGAACTTCTTTCTGGCTCAGGGTTGGCTCTCGGCGTCGGCCGCGAGCTTGATCTTGGGGTTGCGGGGGCCACCGGGCACGATGACGCCCATGGAGACGATGTAGGTGAGGGCTTCGTCCACGCTCATGGCCAGCTCGACGCAGTCGCGCGCGCGCAGGAGCACGAAGTAGCCACCCGTGGGGTTGGGGGTGGTCGGCACGTAGACGCTGAGGAATTCGTCCTCGGGCGTGCCGGCGCCGGGCCGAGCCTGAAGCTGATCGAGCAGGTCGCCCTGCGGCGAGCCGGTGAGGAAGGCGATGGTCCACATGCCCTCGTGCGGCCACTGCACCAGCAGCGCCTTGCGAAAAGCGTTGCCTTTCTCGGAGAACAGGGTGTCGGACACCTGCTTCACGCCCGAGTAGATGGAGCGCACCACCGGGATGCGGTGCAGCAGCGCGTGCCACCAGTGCACGAGCTTGTTGCCGATGATGTTGGACGCCAGCGCGCCGATGGACAACACGATGACCAGCGCGAAGAGCACCCCCAGGCCGGGCACGTGCACGCCCAGCCAGGCATCGGGGCGCCAGGACGTGGGCAGGATGTTCAGGGTCTGGTCCAGCGTGCCCACCACCCAGTCGAGCACCCAGAGGGTGACGATGAGCGGCACCAGGACCAGAAGGCCCGCGAACAGCCACTTGCGCAGAGCGGTCATGCGGGCCCGATCAGGCGCCGGGGGTGGACGGCGCGGATGGCGCCGGCGCCGGCGCCGGCGCCGGTGCAGGGGCTGGCGCAGATGCAGGCGCCGCATCGGACTTCGCACCCGCGGCCGGCGCTGCGCCGGACGCGCTGTCGGCGGCCTTGCTGTCGCCCGGAGCGGCCGCCACACCCGAATTGGCGCCAGCGCCGTCGCCGCCGCGGAAGTCGGTCACGTACCAGCCCGAGCCCTTGAGCTGGAAGCCGGCGGCGGTGAGTTGCTTGCGAAAGGTGTCGGCGCCGCAGGCGGGACAGGTGCTCAGCGGGGCGTCGGAGATTTTCTGCAGCACGTCCTTGGCGTGGCCACAGGACTCGCACTTGTAGGCGTAGATGGGCATGGCGGAAACCGGTTCGGGAGGCAGACGCGAAAGCCGGCGCGCGGGAGCGGCCGGCCAGACAAAGCCCGCGATTATAAATTCCGGGGGTATTCCCCGGTGCGGGCCCGAGGGCTCACCACAGCCGTACGCGCAGCAGCACCTGGGTGACGATCAGGCCCAGCGCGAAGCCGATGCCGCCGTAGATGATGCCCTGCAGCAGCCGATTGGTGCGGCGCTGCTCGGCCAGCAGCACGCTGAGCTCCTTTCTCAGCTCGTTCGGGCGGTGGCGCAGGTAGTCGTGCAGCAGGCGCGGCAGGGCGGGCAGCAGCTTGGCGTACTGCGGCGCCTCGGCCTTGAGCTGGGCCAGCAGCTTCTGTGGACCGAGCTGCTCCAGCATCCATTTCTCGAGGAAGGGCTTGGCGGTGGCCCAGAGGTCCAACTCGGGGTCGAGCTCGCGCCCCAGGCCCTCGATGTTGAGCAGCGTCTTTTGCAACAGCACCAGCTGGGGCTGGATCTCCACCTGGAAACGCCGCGAGGTCTGGAACAGACGCATGAGCACCATGCCGAGCGAGATCTCCTTCAGCGGGCGGTCGAAGTACGGCTCGCAAACCGCGCGGATGGCCGACTCCAGTTCGTCGACCCGGGTACCGGGTGGCACCCAGCCCGATTCGATGTGCAGTTCGGCCACGCGACGGTAGTCGCGCCGGAAGAATGCCGTGAAGTTCTGCGCCAGGTACTCCTTGTCGTGCTCGGTCAGCGTGCCGACGATGCCGAAATCGAGCGAGATGTAGCGGCCGAAGGTGGCGGGCGCGACGCTGACCTGGATGTTGCCCGGGTGCATGTCGGCGTGGAAGAAGCCGTCGCGGAACACCTGGGTGAAGAAGATGGTGACGCCGTCGCGCGCCAGGCGCGGGATGTCCACGCCCAGGCGGCGCAGCTCGTCGGTGCGGTTGATGGGCACGCCATTCATGCGCTCCATCACCATGACGTCGCTGCGGCACCAGTCCCAGATCATCTCGGGAATGAGCACCAGGTCGAGCCCGGCCATGTTGCGGCGCAGCTGCGCGGCGTTGGAGGCCTCGCGCAGCAGGTCGAGTTCGTCGTGAAGGTACTTGTCGAACTCGGCCACCACCTCACGCGGCTTCAGGCGCTTGCCGTCGGCCGACAGACGCTCGACCCAAGCGGCCATCAGGCGCATGAGGGCCAGGTCTTTCTCGATCACCGGCAGCATGTTCGGCCGCAACACCTTGACCGCGACCTCGCGCCCTGCGTTGCGCCCGCCGCGCAGGGTGGCAAAGTGCACCTGGGCGATGGAAGCGCTGGCCACGGGCACCCGCTCGAACTGGCTGAACACCTCGTCGACCCGGCGGCCGAAGGCGCGTTCGATGGTGGCGATGGCCACCTCGCTCGGGAACGGCGGCACGCGGTCCTGCAGACGGGCCAGCTCGTCGGCGATGTCGGGCGGCAGCAGGTCGCGCCGCGTGGACAGCACCTGGCCGAACTTCACGAAGATGGGCCCCAGGCGCTCCAGCGCCTCCCGCAGGCGCTGCCCGCGCGGGTTGTTCAGGTGGCGGCCGGTGGAGACGATGCGGGTGAGACGGCGGATCCAGGGGTGGTCGAAGCTGGAGAGCACGAGCTCGTCGAGCCCGTATCGCAGCACGACCCAGACGATGAAGCAGCCGCGCAGCACCCGCCTCATTGGCCCGCACTCCCGCCGGTGCCGGGCGGGCGGGGCATGCGGGCTGCGAAGCCCTTGATCGCTTGCGCCGCCTGCCGCGCGAACCCGACGAGGGTGTGCGCCGCCGCGTCGCCGATCAGGCGCGAGAGGTCTTCCTCCAGGTCCCAGCGCACGTTGTCCACCAGCCAGGCCACCTCGGCGGCGAACTGCACGTCGCCCTGGATGTCCACCGCGGGCTTTTCACCCGACAGCACGCGCCGCGCGAGGTCGGCGGGCGAGGCCTGGGTGAGACTGACAGTCAGCTCGGGCGGGTGCATCACGGGGTCGACGCGCTCCAGCAGGCCGGCGCGCGTGGGCGCCACGCAGAGATGGAAGTCGCCCCACTGCACGCGCAGCGGCTTGCCGGCCTGGCGGCGCAGCCGCTCGGTGGCGGCGGGCTCCTGCTGGAGCACGTGGTTGAGAAAGAGCACCAGCTTGTTCTGCAGCTCGTCGATCACCCAGCCGGGCGGGCGCAGGAGTTGCAGGATCGACCGCAGTGGATCGTTGGGCGCACCGGCGGAGCCGCCGGGGCTGGCGCCAGGGGTGGCGCCAGACGTGGAATCGGGTGGTACATGGGACATGGCCACCGGATTCTGACGGATAACGGCGCCGCGCCGACGCCGCAAAGGCTTACTGCAGGGCCTGGACGCCGGCCACCAGCCAGCCCCCGGGGCCGCTGCTGGGGCGGGTGATGTTCCAGACCTCGCGGAAGGGGTTGGGGCCGGCCGAGGGCTCCTCGCGGATCAGGCCGGAGAACTCCACGCTGGCCATGTACTCCCCATCCAGTTCCTCGATGCCCAGGAGTTGCGCCTCCAGCATCACCACCTCGGTGCGGTGGGCGCCGCCACCCTGGCGCTCACGCTCGGCCAACTGGCCCTTGATCTGCTCGAGCATGTCGTCCGTCATCATGGCGCGCAGGCTGGGGATGTCGGCCTTGTCCCAGGCCGCCTGCAGGTTCACGAAGTTGGCCTTGGAGGCCTTGAGGAAACCCTCGACGTCGAAGCCGGCCGGAATGCCCCAGGTCTGGCGGCCCAGCAGGGCGGAGCCGATCATGGAGCCGCCCTGGCCGTGGTCGAGCGAGGCGGGCGCGCTGCGCTCCCAGGGACGGGCCGAGGCGTCGTTGCCGACGTTCTTGGGGCTGTAGCTGGCCGGCGCGGCCGGCTCCAGGTCGAGCGGCGCGCGCGCGGTGGCACCACCCGCGCCCTGGTACGCCAGGCCGGCGCCACCACCGGTGGCCTGGGCCGGCGCCTTGCGGCGCATCACCATGCCGACGACGGCCAGCACCACCACCGCCAGCAGGGCGAACAGCAGGAACTGCGCGAAGGCTTCGCCGAAGCCGAGGGCAGAGGCCAGCCAGGCCAGGCCCAGGCCAGCCGCCAGGCCGCCGAGCATGGCGCCCCAGGGGCGCTTGGGCGCGGCGGCGGCTGCGGGCGCCGTGGCCGGGCGCGTCGCCGCGCTGTTCTGCGCGGGGGCAGGCGCCGCCTGCTGGGCGGGCGCCTGGTTGGGCGGGGTCGGTGCGGTGCTGCGTTGCGTGACGTTGCCCGACTGCTTGCCGATGGACAGGCCCCCGCCCAGGCGCTTGGCCATCACGTCGGCAGAGCCGACGGCCAGGGCACAGGCCAGCAGAAAGGACCAGAGTTTGTGCTTGTTCATGCGATTTGCCTCCGATTGCAACGCTTGCAGTCCGAATGTGCGGGCGACCGCGCCCGCGTCAACACTTGATGCCCAGGTGCAGCGCGACGACGCCTCCGGTGAGGTTGTGCACGTCGACGTGCCCGAAGCCGGCCACTTTCATCATCTGCCTGAGGCTCTCCTGGTCCGGGTGCATGCGGATCGACTCGGCCAGGTAGCGGTAACTGTCGGCGTCTCCCGCCACCAGCTGGCCCAGTTTCGGCAGCACATTGAACGAATACCAGTCGTACGCCTTCTCCAGCGGCTTGGCCACCCGGGAAAACTCCAGAACGAGCAGCCGGCCACCGGGTTTGAGCGTCCGATGCATTTCGGCCAGCGCAAGTTCCTTGTGCGTCATGTTGCGCAGGCCGAACGCCACCGAGACGATGTCGAAGCTGGCGTCGGCGAAGGGCAGCTTCTCGGCGTCGCACACCAGGGTGGGCAGCACCACGCCGGCATCCAGCAAGCGGGTGCGGCCTTCGCGCAGCATGGCCTCGTTGATGTCGGTGTGCACCACGCGGCCCGTGGGCCCCACCTGGCGCGCGAAGGCCAGGGCCAGGTCGCCGGTGCCGCCGGCGATGTCGAGCACCTGCTGGCCTGGCTGCGCGTGGGCCACCGTGGTGGTGTAGCGCTTCCAGATGCGGTGCAGGCCGCCCGACATCAGGTCGTTCATGACGTCGTAGCGCGAGGCGACGGAGTCGAACACGCCGCGCACGCGCTGGGCCTTCTCGCCCTCATCAACGGTCTTGAAGCCGAAATGGGTCTGTGCCATGGGCGCTCTTCCCTGTCAGTGGTGGCCGCAGCTGTGCCCATGCGCGTGGCCGCCGGCCGCCGGCATGGGATCGTCGCGGTTCGCGCCCGCGGCCTGCAATCGGGCTTCGTAGTCGGCCCAGAGCTGACCCTGCTGCGAGCCCAGGAAGTACAGGTAGTCCCAGGAGAAGATGCCGGAATCGTGACCATCGTCGAAGGTGGGCTGCACGGCGTAGTTGCCGATCGGCGCCAGGCCCACGATGCGCACCTCGCGCTTGCCGGTCTGCAGCACCTCTTGCCCGGGGCCGTGGCCCTGCACCTCGGCCGAAGGCGAGTACACGCGCATCAGCTCGAAGGGGATGCGAAAGCTCTGCCCGTCGGAGAATGAGACCTCGAGCACGCGCGAGGCGCCGTGCAGAGTGATGTCCTGCGGGATGGGGGTGTTGCGGTCCAGGCCGGCCATGGGCGGTCTCCGTTGAATCAGACGAGGACGCGTTCGATGCCGCCCTGATTGGCGCGCTCGACGTAGTCGGGCAGCCAGTTCTCGCCGAGGATATGACGAGCCATCTCCACGACGATGTAGTCGGCTTCCAGCAGCCCGTTCTGCAGGTCCTCGCCGTAGCGGCTGAGCCCCTGCAGGCAGCTCGGGCAACTGGTGAGGATCTTCACGTTGGCGTCAGCGGCCACGGCGCCGCTGGCGCGCAGCGCGGCCTCGCCCTTGCGGAGTTCCTCTTCCTTGCGGAAGCGCACCTGGGTGGACACGTCCGGCCGCGTGACGCCCAGCGTGCCCGACTCGCCGCAGCAGCGCTCGTTCTTGAGCACCTGATCGCCCACCAGCGCCTTCACGGTCTTCATGGGGTCCTGCAGCTTCATGGGGCTGTGGCAGGGGTCGTGGTAGAGGTAGGCGCCCCGGGATTCGAGGCGGATGCCCTTTTCCAGCAGGTACTCGTGGATGTCGACGATGCGGCAGCCCGGGAAGATCTTCTCGAATTCGTAGCCCTGGAGCTGGTCGTAACAGGTGCCGCAGCTCACCACCACGGTCTTGATGTCCAGGTAGTTGAGCGTGTTGGCCACGCGGTGGAACAGCACGCGGTTGTCGGTGATGATCTTCTCGGCCTTGTCGAACTGGCCCGAGCCGCGCTGCGGGTAGCCGCAGCACAGGTAGCCCGGCGGCAGCACGGTCTGCACACCGGCGTGCCAGAGCATGGCCTGCGTGGCCAGGCCGACCTGGCTGAACAGGCGCTCCGAGCCGCAACCGGGGAAATAGAACACCGCCTCGGTCTCGGCCGTGGTGCCCTGGGGGTTGCGGATGATGGGGACGTAGTCCTTGTCCTCGATGTCCAGCAGGGCGCGCGCGGTCTTCTTGGGCAGGCCGCCCGGCATCTTCTTGTTGATGAAGTGGATGACCTGTTCCTTCACCGGTGCCGGGCCCAGCGTGGCCGGCGGCGCGGCGGTCTGCTTGCGCGCCACGCGCTTGAGCAGGTCGTTGGCCAGGCGCTGGGCCTTGAAGCCCACGCCCACCATGGCGCCGCGCACGAACTTGATGGTCTCCGGGTTGGTGGCGTTGAGGAAGAACATGGCCGCCGCGTTGCCGGGGCGGAAGCTCTTCTGGCCCATCTTGCGCAGCAGGTTGCGCATGTTCATGGTCACGTCGCCGAAGTCGATCTTCACCGGGCACGGTGTGACGCACTTGTGGCAGACCGTGCAGTGGTCGGCCACGTCCTCGAACTCCTGCCAGTGCTGGATGCTCACGCCGCGGCGCGTCTGCTCCTCGTACAGGAAGGCCTCGATCAGCAGCGAGGTGGCCAGGATCTTGTTGCGCGGCGAGTAGAGCAGGTTGGCGCGCGGCACGTGCGTGGCGCACACCGGCTTGCACTTGCCGCAGCGCAGGCAGTCCTTCACCGAATCGGCGATGGCGCCGATGTCGCTCTGTTGCATGATCAGCGACTCGTGCCCCATGAGGCCGAAGCTGGGCGTGTAGGCGTGCGAGAGGTCGGCGAGCCGCGCGCCGTCCGTGGCGCCGCGCAGCAGCTTGCCCTTGTTGAAGCGACCCTCGGGGTCCACCCGCGCCTTGTAGTCGGCAAAGGGCTTGAGCTCCTCGTCGGTCAGGTACTCGAGCTTGGTGATGCCGATGCCGTGCTCGCCCGAGATCACGCCGTCCAGGCTGCGCGCCAGCACCATGATGCGGTCCACCGCCTCGTGCGCGGTCTGCAGCATCTCGTAGTCGTCGCTGTTGACCGGGATGTTGGTGTGCACGTTGCCGTCGCCGGCATGCATGTGCAGGGCCACCCAGACGCGGCCCTTGAGCACGCGCTTGTGCACGGCGTTGCACTCGGCCAGCAGCGGGCCGAAGGCGGCGCCATTGAAGATCTGCTGCAGCGGGGCGCGGATCTGGGTCTTCCAGCTCGCGCGCAGGCTGTGGTCCTGCAGCTGAGGGAACAGGCGGTCCACATCGCGCAGCCAGCCACCCCAGAGGGCACGCACCTCGCGCACCAGGGCCAGGGCCTGTTGCACGCGGTCTTCCAGCAGCTCGGCGGTGGGAATCTCGCTGGCGTCGTCGCCCTTGCCCAGGGGCAGGTTGCCGCGCTGGAAGAAGGCCTCCAGCTCGTCGGCCAGGCGGATCTTGTTGCGCAGCGAGAGCTCGATGTTGATGCGCTCGATGCCTTCGGTGTACTCGCCCATGCGCGGCAGCGGGATCACCACGTCCTCGTTGATCTTGAAGGCGTTGGTGTGCTTGCTGATGGCCGCCGTGCGCTTGCGGTCGAGCCAGAACTTCTTGCGCGCCTCGGGGCTGATGGCGGTGAAGCCCTCGCCGTGGCGGGTGTTGGCGATGCGGATGACCTCGCTGGTGGCGCGCGCGACCGCGTCCGGGTCGTCGCCCACGATGTCGCCGATCAGCACCATCTTGGGCAGGCCGCCATTGCCCTTCTTGCTCTTGGTGGCGTAGCCAACCGCCTTCAGGTAGCGGTCATCCAGGTGCTCCAGGCCGGCCAGGACCACGCCCGAGCGCTTCTGCTCGGCGAACATGAAGTCCTTGATCTCGACAATGCTGGGCACCGCGTCCTTGGGGTTGCCGAAGAACTCCAGGCACACGGTGCGGGTGTGCTCGGGCATGCGGTGCACGATCCAGCGCGCGCTGGTGATCAGGCCGTCGCAACCCTCCTTCTGGATGCCGGGCAGGCCCGAGAGGAACTTGTCGGTGACGTCCTTGCCCAGGCCTTCCTTGCGGAACGTGCGGCCCGGGATGGTCAGGGTCTCGGTGCGGCGCGGGGTCTTTCCGTCGGGGGCGAAGTATCGGCACTCGAAGGTGGCGACCTCGGCGTCGTGGATCTTGCCGCGGTTGTGGTCCAGGCGGGTCACCTCCAGCCACTCGGCCTGGGGCGTGACCATGCGCCAGCTCACCAGGTTGTCCAGCGCCGTGCCCCACAGCACGGCCTTCTTGCCGCCCGCGTTCATGGCGATGTTGCCGCCGATGCACGAGGCCTCGGCGCTGGTGGGATCGACCGCGAAGACGTGACTGGCGCGCTCGGCCGCGTCGGCCACGCGCTGGGTGACCACGCCGGCTTCCGTCCAGATGGTGGGCAGGGGCTCGTCGTGGCCGGGCACCTTGACCCACTCGACCTCGGTCATGGCCTCGAGCTTTTCGGTGTTGATGACCGCACTCTTCCAGGTGAGCGGGATGGCGCCGCCGGTGTAGCCGGTGCCGCCCCCGCGCGGGATGATGGTCAGGCCCAGCTCGACGCAGCCCTGCACCAGGCCGGCCATTTCCGCCTCGGTGTCGGGGGTGAGCACGACGAAGGGGTACTCGACGCGCCAATCGGTGGCGTCGGTGACATGCGAGACGCGCGACAGGCCGTCGAACTTGATGTTGTCCCTGGCGGTGAGGCGCCCCAGGGCCTTCTGGGCGCGCTGGCGCAGGGCCGCCACCTCGTCGAAGGAGCTGGCGAAGGCCTTCACGGCCTCGCGTGCGGCCACCAGCAGCTCACCCACCAGGGCGTCACGGGCCGGGTCGTCCGCCGGGGTGCGGCGCTTCTGCACCTCGGCCAGGCGGTGGTTCAGGGCATCGACGAGCTGGCCGCGGCGCTTGGCGCTGGACAGCAGGTCGTCCTGCAGGTAGGGATTGCGCTGCACGACCCAGATGTCGCCCAGCACCTCATACAGCATGCGGGCCGATCGGCCGGTGTGGCGCTCGCCGCGCAGCTGGTCGAGCAGGGACCAGGAGCGCTCGCCCAGCAGCCGGATCACGATCTCGCGGTCCGAGAAGGAGGTGTAGTTGTAGGGGATCTCGCGCAGGCGGGGGGCGTCGTCCGTGGCGGTGAGCAGCGTGAGCGGTGTGGGAGCGTTCATGGGGCGCTCGGCACCGTCATAGGGCACCGAGGCGGGGATGGTATCGCAGTGCACCATCCCATCCGTCCCTTATGGAAACCCCGGTTGTCATACCCGGGCAACGCCTGTGCAATCGATCCGTCACACAAGACCGATAGCCTGCGGCTTCCGCAGTGTCCTACCCAACAGAGGAGCATCCATGAGATTCCGCTTCATGCCGCTGGCCGGTGCCATGACCCTGGCCGCCGCCTTCGCCACCCCAGCCCACGCACAGACCGAGATCCAGTGGTGGCATTCCATGGGCGGAGCCCTGGGCGAGTGGGTGAACGACCTGGCCAAGGACTTCAACGCCACCCAGACCCAGTACAAGGTGGTGCCGACCTTCAAGGGCAGCTACGACGAATCCATGACGGCCGCCATCGCGGCCTTCCGCGCCGGCAACGCGCCCCACATCCTGCAGGTCTTCGAGGTCGGCACGGCCACCATGATGGCCAGCCGCCAGGCCATCGTGCCCGTGGGCGAGGTGATGAAGAAGGCCGGCGTCAGCTTCGATCCGAACGCCTACGTGCCCGCAGTGGCTGGCTACTACACCGCGCCCAACGGCCAGATGCTGAGCTTCCCCTTCAACAGCTCGACCACCGTTTTCCACTACAACAAGGACGCCTTCAAGGCCGCCGGCCTGGACCCGGAGCAGCCCCCCAAGACCTGGCCGGAAGTGGCCCTGGCGGCCGGCAAGCTCAAGGCCTCGGGCCACAAGTGCCCCTTCACCACCAGCTGGGTGAGCTGGACGCAGCTCGAGAGCTTCTCGGCCTGGCACAACACCGAGTTCGCCACCCTGGGCAATGGCATGCGCGGCCTCAACACCCGGCTGAGCTTCAACAGCCCGCTGCACGTGCGCCACATCGAGAACCTGGCCAACATGGCCAAAACCGGCCTGTTCGTCTACAAGGGCCGCGGCAACGCCGCCGACGCCACCTTCGTCTCTGGCGAGTGCGCGATGACGACCGGCTCCTCGGCCCTGTACGGCAACGTCAAGCGCAACGCCAAGTTCACGGGAGGCATCAGCACCCTGCCCTACTACCCCGACGTGACCGGCGCGCCGCAGAACACGGTCATTGGTGGCGCGAGCCTGTGGGTGATGTCGGGCAAGAAAGACGCCGACTACAAGGGCGTAGCCATGTTCTTCGCTCACCTGTCCAAGGCCGAGGAAGCAGCCAAGAGCCACCAGCGCACCGGCTACCTGCCCGTCACCAAGGCGGCCTATGAGCTCACCGAGAAATCGGGCTTCTACAAGCAGAACCCGGGCACCGACGTGTCGGTGGAGCAGATGATCCGCAAGACCACCGACAAATCGCGCGGCATCCGCCTGGGCAACTTCGTGCAGATCCGCACCATCAACGACGAAGAGCTCGAGCAGGTCTGGGCCGGACGCAAGGCGCCCAAGCAGGCGCTGGACGACGCGGTCAAGCGCGGCAACGAGCTGCTGGCCCGCTTCGAAGCCGCCAACAAAGGCAAGTGATGGTCCGCCGGGCGCCACCGGCGCCCCGCCCGCCCCGCACCGGCGCGACCCGGGCGGGGCGGTTTTTGTTGTAGCGTCGCACACCCCTCTTTTGCTTCGGCCGACATGGAAAAACGCGTCCGATTCCGATCCGCCTGGCTACCCTGGGCCCTGGTGGCCCCTCAAATGGCCGTCGTGCTCGTGTTCTTCTTCTGGCCGGCTGCGCAGGCGCTGTACCAGAGCGTGCTGCAACAGGACGCTTTCGGCCTCTCCACGGAGTTCGTGGGTATGGCCAATTTTCAGCGCCTGTTCGACGACCCGAGCTACCTGGCCTCCTTCAAGGTGACGGCGCAGTTCTCCATCATGGTGGCCGGCTTCGGCCTGGTCATCGCCCTGCTGCTGGCCGTGATGGCCAACCGCGTGCTGCGCGGCGCATCGGTCTACAAGACGCTGCTGATCTGGCCCTACGCGGTGGCGCCGGTGGTGGCGGGCGTCCTGTGGCTGTTCATGTTCGCTTCTCCCTATGGCGTGGTGGCCTATGCCCTTCGCTGGCTGGGCATGGACTGGAACCACCTGCTCGACGCGGACCATGCCCTGGCGCTGATCGTCATGGCCGCGGTGTGGAAGCAGATCTCCTACAACTTCCTGTTCTTCCTGGCGGGGTTGCAGTCCATTCCGCAGTCGCTGATCGAGGCCGCCACCATCGACGGCGCCTCGCCCTGGCGCCGCTTCTGGACCATCGTCTTCCCGCTGCTGTCGCCCACCACCTTTTTCCTGCTGGTGATCAACATCGTCTACGCCTTCTTCGACACCTTCGCCATCGTGGACGCCACCACCCACGGGGGCCCGGGCAAGGACACGGCGATCCTGGTCTACAAGGTGTACTACGACGGCTTCAAGGCGCTGGACATGGGCGGCTCGGCCGCGCAGTCGGTCATCCTCATGGCCATCGTCATTGGCTTGACGGTGCTGCAGTTCCGATTCGTCGAAAAGAAAGTCCAGTACTGAGGAACCGGCCATGATGATCGAACGACGCCCCGTCCTCACCGCCGTCTCTCACCTGATCCTGCTGATTGGCGTGCTGGTGGTGGCCTTCCCGGTCTACATCACCTTCGTCGGCTCCACGCAGTCGGCCGAACAGGTGGCCACCAGCAACCCACTGTCGCTGGTGCCGGGCAGCCATTTCTTCGAGACGTACAAGCTCGCCCTGCTGGGTGGCAAGACCACGGGCGGCTCCACCATCGCACCGGTGTTGCCCATGCTGTGGGTCAGCTTCGTCTGCGCCATGGTCATCGCCCTGGGCAAGATCGCGATCTCGCTGCTCTCGGCTTTTGCCATCGTCTACTTCCGCTTCCCCGCGCGCGGCCTGGTGTTCTGGATGATCTTCGTCACCCTGATGCTGCCGGTGGAGGTGCGCATCGTGCCGACGTACGAGGTGGTATCCAACCTCGGCATGCTCAACAGCTATGCGGGCCTCACGGTGCCGCTGATCGCGTCCGCCACGGCCACTTTCCTGTTCCGCCAGTTCTTCCTCACCGTGCCCGACGAGCTGGTGGAGGCCGCGCGCATCGACGGCGCCGGGCCGATGCGTTTCTTCTGCGACGTGCTGCTGCCGCTGTCGCGCACCAACATCGCGGCGCTGTTCGTGATCCTGTTCATCTACGGCTGGAACCAGTACCTGTGGCCGCTGCTGGTGACCACCAGCGAGGACATGTATCCGGTGGTGCTGGGCATCAAGCGCGCCATCTTCGGCGAGGTCTACGTGGAGTGGAACGTCGTGATGGCCACCGCCATCCTGGCCATGCTGCCACCGGCCATCGTGGTCATCCTCATGCAGAAATGGTTCGTCAAGGGCCTGGTCGACACCGAGAAATAAAGAGACGCATCCATGGCAACGCTGCAGTTCAAGAACGTCATCAAACAATACCGCCAGGGCAAGCAGTCCCTGCAGGTGATTCATGGCATCAGCGCCGACATCACCGACGGCGAGTTCATCGTGATCGTCGGCCCCTCGGGCTGCGGCAAGAGCACGCTGCTGCGCATGGTGGCCGGCCTGGAGGAAGTCACGGGCGGCGAGATCCTCATCGGCCCGCGTGTGGTGAACGGGCTCGAGCCCGCCGAGCGCGACATCGCCATGGTGTTCCAGAACTACGCGCTCTACCCGCACATGAGCGTGTTCGACAACATGGCCTACGGCCTGAAGATCGCCAAGGTGCCCAAGGACGAGATCAAGGCGCGCGTGGACAAGGCCGCGAAGATCCTGGAGCTGGGCCACCTGCTGGAGCGCAAGCCGCGCCAGCTCTCGGGCGGGCAGCGCCAGCGCGTGGCCATGGGCCGCGCCATCGTGCGCGAGCCGCAGGTCTTCCTGTTCGACGAGCCGCTGTCCAACCTGGACGCGAAGCTGCGCGCGCAGATGCGCATCGAGATCCAGAAGCTGCACCGCGAACTCGGCATCACCAGCCTGTTCGTGACCCACGACCAGGTGGAGGCCATGACCCTGGCGCAGCGCATGATCGTGATGAACGCCGGCCACATGGAGCAGTTCGGCACGCCGGAAGAGGTCTACAACCGGCCCGCCACCACCTTCGTGGCCAGCTTCATCGGCTCGCCGCCCATGAACCTGCTCAAGCAGGCCCCGGGCGGGCGCGAAGGCCGCACCCTGGGCATCCGACCCGAGCACCTGGACCTGGGCACCGAGGGTTGGGCGCTGCAGGTGGAGACGGTGGAGTTGCTGGGCGCCGAGCGCCTGGTTCATTGCCGCCTGGGCGACGAGGCGGTGATCATCCGCACGCACGAGGACGAGGGTGCGCCGGCCGTGGGCAGCACCATCCACGCCAAGCCCCGGGAGGACCGGCTGCACTGGTTCGACGCGGCCACCGGCCAGCGGGTCGAGCGGTGACGGCTCCCTGGCCCTACCCGCGCTGGATCGCGCACCGCGGCGCCGGCAAGCTGGCGCCCGAGAACACCCTGGCCGCCTTCCGCCTGGGCGCCGCCCACGGCTACCGCATGTATGAGTGCGACGCCAAGCTGAGCGCCGACGGCGTGGTCTTCCTGCTGCACGACGCCACGCTGGAGCGCACCACCAATGGCCAGGGCGTGGCCGGCGAGCGGCCCTGGAGCGAGCTGAGCCGGCTGGACGCTGGCGGCTGGCACTCGCGCGCCTTCGCGGGTGAACCGCTGTGCACGCTGGAGGCCCTGGCCCGCCACTGCCAGGCGCAGCGGCATTGGCTCAACATCGAGATCAAGCCCACCCCGGGGCAGGAACTGGCCACCGGCCGCGCCGTGGCCGCCGAGGCGCGGCGCCTGTGGGCGGGCCGGCCGGGCGACCCGCCCTTGTTGACCTCGTTCCGCCCCGAAGCGCTGCAGGGCGCGCGCGAGACCGCGCCCGAACTGCCGCGCGGCCTGCTGATGGACACGCCCTGGGACGGCTGGCAGCGCATGGCCCGCGATCTGGGCTGCGTGGCCCTGGTGTGCAACCACGCGCTGTGGGACCAGGCCCTGGTGGACCTGGCCCGCGCCGAGGGCTGGCGCGCCCTGGCCTACACGGTGAACGACGAATGGGCCGCGCAGCGGCTCTTGGACCTGGGGCTGGACGGGATCATCACGGACCGGGTGGACTTGTTCCCCCCGGCGGGCTGAAAGTTCAGCGCCCGCGCAGCCACCAGGCCAGGCTGCCCTGCACCAGCACCAGGGCGGCGTAGGTCGCCACCCGGCCATCGCGGCCGAAAACGATCAGCCCCGCCAGCAGCACCAGCACACCGCCGGTGACGAGGACGGCCACCTGGGTGCCGCGCGCGAACCGACCGGCCCGGCGCAGCCGCAGGCCCAGGGCCAGCACCAGGGCCACGCCCAGGGCAGGCGCGATGAAGGCCAGCACATGCTCAAGCAGCAATATCGCGGTCATTGAGAATGATCAAGGCCGTTCATAAGCAGCAAATTTTATAATCCGGGGCATGTCTGTCTGGACGCTCGGCATCAACCACCAGACGGCCCCGCTCGACCTGCGGGGCCGTTTCGCGTTCGCGCTCGACCAGATCCAGCCCACCCTGCACACCCTGCGCAGCGCCCTGCCCCGCCAGCCCGAGGCCACGCTGCTGTCCACCTGCAACCGCACCGAGCTCTATGGCGCGGGCGATCCGGCCGTGCTGGACCCCACGCTGGACTGGCTGGCCCAGGCCGGCGGCGTCAGCTCCCAGGTGCTGCGCGACCACGCCTACGTGCTGCGCGACGACCAGTCCGCGCGCCACGCCTTTCGCGTGGCCAGCGGCCTGGACAGCATGGTGCTGGGCGAGGCCCAGATCCTGGGTCAGATGAAGGATGCCGTGCGCGCGGCCGACGAGGCCGGCGCCCTGGGCACCACCCTGCACCAGTTGTTCCAGCGCTCCTTTGCCGTGGCCAAGCAGGTGCGCAGCTCCACCGAGATCGGCGCGCACTCCATCAGCATGACGGCGGCCGCCGTGCGCCTGGCCTCGCAACTGTTCGAAGACCTGCGCGAGGTGCGCGTGCTCTTCGTCGGCGCGGGCGAGATGATCGAACTCGCCGCGACGCACTTCGCGGCCAAGACGCCCCGGGCCATGGCCATCGCCAACCGCAGCATGGAGCGCGGCGAGAAGCTGGCCAGCCGCTTCGGCGCCCAGGTGATGCGCCTGGCCGAGCTGCCCGAGCAATTGCACGAATTCGACGTGGTGGTGAGCTGCACCGCCAGCACCCTGCCGCTGATTGGCCTGGGAGCGGTGGAGCGCGCGCTCAAGAAGCGCAAGCACCGCCCCATGTTCATGGTCGACCTGGCCGTGCCGCGCGACATCGAGGCCGAGGTGAAAGCGCTCGACGATGTCTACCTCTACACCGTGGACGACCTCGCCACCGTGGTGCAGACCGGCAAGGACAACCGCCTGGCCGCCGTGGCCCAGGCCGAGGCCATCATCGACGCCGGCGTGCTGAGCTTCATGCACTGGATGGAGCGCCGCGACCCGGCCAACGGCGTGGTGCCGCTCATCCAGCAGATCAACGCCCAGGCCGACGCCTGGCGCGCGCACGAACTCAACCGCGCCCGGCGCCTGCTGGCGCGCGGCGAGCCGGTCGAGGCGGTGCTGGAAGCCCTGTCCAAGGGGCTCACCCAGAAGATGCTGCACGGCACCCTGGCCGAGCTGCACAGCGGCGACGCCGCCGCGCGCGCCGCCACGGCCGAGACGGTGTCGCGCCTGTTCCTGCGCGACGGCCGCCTGCCGCAAGATCCCCAGTCCTAGCCCGCCCGGCGCGCGGCCGCCGTGGCGCTCTGCCACGCGCGCGCCGCTGCCGGGCCCCGCCCATGAAACCTTTCGTCCGCCACGCCCTGCTGAAACAGCGCGCCCGCCTCCACGAACTGGACGCCCTGCTCTCCGCGCCCGACGTGGTGGACGACATCGCGCGCTTTCGGGCCCTGAGCCGGGAGCACGCCGAGGCCAGCGAGGTGGTGGCCGTGTTCGACCGCTTCCTGGCGCGCGAGGCCGACGAACAGGCCGCGCGCGAGATGCTGCGCGACCCCGAGATGGCCGCGATGGCGCAGGAAGAAATCACCGCCTGCGNNCCCGACGACGCCCGGCCGGCCTTCCTGGAAATCCGCGCCGGTACGGGCGGCGACGAATCCGCCCTGTTCGCGGGCGATCTGGCGCGCATGTACACGCGCTACGCCGATCGCCAGGGCTGGCGCACGGAAATCATGAGCGAATCCCCCAGCGAACTGGGCGGCTACAAGGAATTGGTGCTGCGCATCGAAGGCGACGGCGCCTACGGGCGGCTGCGCTTCGAATCCGGCGGTCACCGCGTGCAGCGCGTGCCGGCCACCGAGACGCAGGGCCGCATCCACACCAGCGCCGCCACCGTGGCCGTGATGCCCGAGCCAGACGAGGCGGTGGCCATCGAGCTCAACCCTGCGGAACTGCGCATCGACACCTTCCGCGCCAGCGGCGCGGGGGGGCAGCACATCAACAAGACCGACTCGGCCGTGCGCGTGACGCACCTGCCCACGGGCATCACCGCCGAATGCCAGGACGGCCGCAGCCAGCACAGCAACAAGGCCAAGGCCCTGCAGGTGCTGGCCGCGCGCCTGCGCGAGAAAGACCGGGCCGAGCGCGCGGCGAAGGAAGCCGCCACCCGCAAGGGCCTGATCGGCAGCGGCGACCGCAGCGAGCGCATCCGCACCTACAACTTCCCGCAGGGCCGGCTCACCGATCACCGCATCAACCTCACGCTGTACCAGCTGGGCAGCGTGCTGGAAGGAGAGCTCGACGAGGTCGTACACGCTCTGCAGGTGGCGCGCGGCGCCGAGTTGCTGGCCGAACTGGAACAGGCGGCGGCATGAGCGCCACCGGGCCGATCCCAAGCCGCTCAGCCCCGCGGCGCGCAGCGCGGGGGATCATCCCGTGACCATTGCCGACACCTTGCGCGCCCTGGTGGCCAGCGGCGTGCCGCGCCTGGAGGCCCAGCAGTTGCTTCTGCTGGCCCTGGGCCGCGACCCGCAGGCCCGCGCCTGGCTCGCGGCGCACGACGAACTCACGCTGGACGACAGCGCCCGCACCCGCCTGGCCGCGCTCGCCCGACGCCACCGCGACAGTGAGCCCATGGCCTACCTGCGCGGCGAGCAGGGCTTCCACGGCCTGGTGCTGCGGTCCGACCCCCGCGCTTTGGCGCCGCGCCCCGATACGGAAACCCTGGTGGACTGGGCGCTGGAACTGCTGGCCAGCCTGCCGCCCGACGCCCGGGCCATCGACCTGGGCACCGGCAGCGGCGCCATTGCCCTGGCGCTGATGAACGCCCGGCCCGGCTTGCGAATGACCGCCACCGACACCAGCGAGCCCGCGCTGACCCTGGCGCGCGAGAACGCCGAGCGCCTGGGCCTGCGACCCCGCTTCGCAGCCGGCCCGTGGCTCGCCGCCGTGCCCGGCGAGCGCTTCGATCTGATCCTGAGCAACCCGCCCTACATAGCCGCCGGTGACCCACACCTGACGGGCCTTCGCCACGAACCGCTGTCCGCCCTGGTCTCGGGCGTCGATGGCCTGGACGACATCCGCGCCATCGTGGAGCAGGCCACCCGCGCCCTGGCGCCGGGTGGCTGGCTGCTGCTCGAACACGGGCATGACCAAGCCGGTGCCGTGCAGGCCCTGCTGGGCGCCGCCGGTTTCGAGGCCGTGGGAGGCCGCACCGACCTGGCGGGCATCGTGCGCTGCAGCGGCGCCCGCTGGCCGTCGGCGCGATAATTCCCTCCATTCCGGGGCCCACCCCGCCAGCAGGACCACGACATGAGCGACACCCAGACCCGCATCGACCAACTGGTCAAATCCCACGACATCGTGCTCTTCATGAAGGGCAGCGCCAGCTTTCCCATGTGCGGGTTTTCGGGCCGCGCCATCCAGATCCTCAAGGCCAGCGGTGTCGATCCCCGCAGCCTGTTCACCGTGAACGTGCTGGAAGACGACGCCATCCGCCAGGGCATCAAGGAATACAGCAACTGGCCGACCATTCCGCAGCTCTACGTCAAGGGCGAGTTCGTCGGCGGCTCGGACATCATGATGGAGATGTACCAGTCGGGCGAACTGCAGCAGGTACTCAGCGCGCAGAACTGAACCCCCATCCGCATCTCTTCCGAGGCCGCCCACCGGGCGGCCTCGTGCTTTTTGCACACTCCGCGCGAAAGTGAACTCCTGCGGGCCTTTTCCGGTCCTTATCAGCAGGTCAGACGGGCACGCCACGTGCTTGAATGTCCCCACTGCCGCGTTCTAAGGAGAATTCCATGAGCAGCTCACGCAGCCTGGTTGCCTCATCCCCTTTGGGTCTGCCCATCGCCCAGATGCGCAGCGTGTTCGACACGGACGAAGTCGAGCGCAAGCTGGCCAAGCTGCAGGCCAGTGGCAATGAGCGTGAACATGAAGGCCTGCGCAACACCTGGCAGCGCATGCTCGAACGCGGTTCACAGCGCTTCGCCGTGAAGCCCTCCGGCCTGCCCGACATGGCCCCTCTCTACGAACTGATGCCCAACTTCGGCGACGCGCTGGACGATGTGAAGCGCCACGTGGCGCTGAGCCAGGACAGCCGCGACAGCCTGGAGGTGACGCCCATGCTGCTGCTGGGCCCGCCCGGGGTTGGCAAGACCCACTTCGCGCGCCAGCTCGCCGAGTTGCTGGGCACCAGCATGAACCTGGTGCCCATGAGCAGCATGACGGCAGGCTGGCTGCTCTCGGGATCGTCCTCGCAATGGAAAGGTGCGCGCCCGGGCAAGGTGTTCGAGGCCCTGGTGGACGGCCAGTACGCCAATCCGGTGATCGTCGTGGACGAGATCGACAAGGCCAGCGGCGACGCGCAGTACGACCCGCTCGGTGCGCTTTACAGCCTGCTGGAGCACGACACGGCGCAGCACTTCGTCGACGAATTCGCCGAAGTGGCCATTGACGCCAGCCAGGTGATCTGGGTGACCACGGCCAACGACGAGCGCGCCATCCCCGAGCCCATCCTGAACCGCATGAACGTGTTCGAGATCCAGCCGCCCTCGCCCGAGGCGGCGCGCAAGATTGCCGCCAACCTGTACCGGGGCATCCGCGGCGAGCACGACTGGGGCCAACGCTTCGACCCGGAGGTGCCCGCCGATGTGCTGGACATCCTCGGCGGCCTGCCGCCGCGAGAGATGCGCCGCGCCTTGGTCACGGCCTTCGGCAATGCGCGCTTGGACGATCGCTACCGCATGGAGCCCGAGGACCTGCCGCGCGGCGGTCCGGGGAAAGGCCGTATCGGCTTCCTTCAGTAAGGGCGCTCAGGCGTCGGGGTGCGCCCATTGGCGCGCCGCGGCCTGCACGGCGTTCGGGTACACGTCCTTGCCGCGGCTGCCGTTGTAGCGGCCCAGGGCCATGAAGGCGTTGCCGCGCTCGCGGTCGAGGTAGTGCCGCAGGATCACACAGCCGAAGCGCAGGTTGGTCTGCATGTGGAACAGGCCCCCCACGTCGCCATCGCCGATGAGGCGAGCCCAGAACGGCATGATCTGCATGTAACCGCGCGCACCCACGCTGGAGATGGCGAACTTGCGAAAGCCGCTTTCCACCTGGATCAGACCCAACACCATGGTGGTGTCCAGCCCCGCGCGGCGCGTTTCGTACCACACGGTCTGCAGAAATTCGATGCGGGTCTGGAAGTCGGGCTTGCGTCGGCGCAAGCGCTCACTGTTGGCGCCCAGCCAGCGCAGATAGGCCAGCCGGCGCTCGGTATCGGTGAACTCGGGAACGGGTGGCGAGCCATTGGCGATCGCCGCGCTCAGCGCCGTGCGCACGGAGTCGGCCAGGGGTTCTTCCAGTTGACCCGCGCGCGCGGGCGGCAGCCAGACGTTGCCCGCCAGAGCGGCCATGGCGGCCAGCCCTTGGCGTCGGGTCCAGCCGTCCATGCTCATGCCGTGAGGCGGGCCTTCACGTGAGCCGCCACTTCCGCCAGCGGCACCGCCGTGGCCGCGCTGTCCCGCCGGTGCTGGTATTCGGCCTGACCGGCCTTCACGCCGCGGTCGCCGAGGGTGATGCGGTGGGGCACACCAATGAGCTCCCAGTCGGCGAACATCGCTCCGGGTCGCTCTCCACGGTCATCCAGAATCACATCCACGCCCAGCTCCAACAACTCGGAGTAGAGATTCTCTGCGGCCGCCTTGACATCCGGACTGCGGTCCATGCCGATCGGGCACACCACCACGGTGAACGGCGCGATGGCGTCTGGCCAGATGATGCCGCGCTCGTCGTGGTTCTGTTCGATGGCCGCTGCCGGCAGGCGCGTGATGCCGATGCCGTAGCAACCCATCTCGAAGTGCTTGGGCTTGCCGTCCTCGTCGAGGAAGGTGGCGTTCATCGAGCGGCTGTACTTGGTACCCAGGTAGAACACGTGACCGATCTCGATGCCGCGCTCGATGGCCAGCACGCCCTTGCCGTCGGGCGAGGCGTCGCCCTCGACGATGTTGCGCAGGTCGGCAACGCGCGTGGGCTCGGGCAGATCGCGGCCCCAGTTCACACCGGTCAGGTGCACGTCAAGCTCGTTGCCGCCGCAGATCCAGTCGGCCATGACGGCCACCTCGCGGTCCACCACCAATTCGACGGGCCGCTTGAGCCCGATGGGGCCCAGGTAGCCTGGCCGACAGCCGAAATGCGATTCGATCTCGGCCGTGGTGGCGAAGCGCCAGCCCTGGTCGAGTCCGGGCACCTTGCCCACCTTCACCTCGTTCATGTCGTGGTCGCCGCGCAGCAGCAGCAGCCAGACCTTCGAGGCCTTCACGGCGCCCGTTTCGTCGAGTTCGTCGGTGGCCAGCACCAGGGACTTGACGGTGGTGGCCAGCGGCACACCCAGCAGCTGCGCCACGTCGGCGCAGGTGGCCTTGCCCGGGGTGGGCGTGCGCGTGAGCGCGTTGGCCGGCGCGGGGCGCGGGCCCGGGGGCGCCAAGGCCTCGGCCTTTTCCATGTTGGCGGCGTAATCGCTCGTGGGGCAATAGACGATGGCGTCCTCGCCGGTGGCCGCGATCACCTGGAACTCTTCGCTCAGGTCGCCGCCAATGGCGCCGCTGTCAGCGGCGACCGCGCGGTACTTCAGGCCGAAACGGTCGAAGATGCGGCGGTAGGCCGAGGCCATCACCTGGTAGCTGGCCTTGGCAGTCGCCTCGTCGCGGTCGAAGCTGTAGGCGTCCTTCATGATGAACTCGCGACCACGCATCAGGCCGAAGCGCGGTCGGAGCTCGTCGCGGAATTTCGTCTGGATCTGGTACAGGTTGCGTGGTAGCTGCTTGTAGCTGCGCAACTCCTGGCGCGCGATGTCCGTCACCACCTCTTCGCTGGTGGGCTGCACGATGAAGTCACGATCGTGGCGATCCTTGATGCGAAGCAACTCGGGGCCCATCTTTTCGAAGCGACCGCTTTCCTGCCAGAACTCGGCGGGTTGCACCACGGGCATGGTGAGTTCGACCGCGCCGGCGCGGTTCATCTCCTCGCGCACGATCTGCTCGACCTTGCGGATCACGCGCAGCCCCATGGGCATGTAGTTGTAGATGCCGGCCCCCAGCTTGCGGATCATGCCGGCGCGGGTCATGAGGCGGTGGCTCACCACCTCCGCGTCGGCGGGCGCTTCCTTGAGCGTGGTGATCAGGAACTGGCTGGCTTTCATGAAGGGGCCTGCACCGGTGGTGCGCGAAAGGGGGGTCTGGAGGGGTGGCTCCGGCGCCGCTTGCGGGTATATCCCTAGGCGGGACGCGGGGCCGTGCGGTGTGCGATCACTTCGCTGGGCGCGGGGTGCGATGCATAATGGTCGCAGTTCAAAAATCGAGGTTGATTATGCTTGACAGAGAGGGCTTTCGGCCCAATGTCGGCATCATTCTGCTCAACCAGAAAAACCAGGTGTTCTGGGGCAAGCGCATCCGCTCCCACTCCTGGCAGTTCCCGCAAGGCGGCATCGACCGCGGCGAAACGCCCGAGCAGGCGATGTACCGGGAACTGCACGAGGAAGTGGGGCTGCGCCCTGAGCACGTGGCCATCGTGGCCCGCACGCGGGACTGGTTGCGCTATGAAGTGCCTGACCGCTTCATCCGGCGCGATGCGCGCGGCCACTACAAGGGGCAGAAGCAGATCTGGTATTTGTTGCGCCTGGTGGCGCAAGACTGGCACCTGAACCTGCGCGCCACGAACCACCCCGAATTCGACGCCTGGCGCTGGAACGACTATTGGGTCCCCCTGGACGTGGTCGTCGAATTCAAGCGGGGAGTCTACGAAATGGCGCTGACCGAATTGGCGCGCTACGTGCCGCGCCACGAAGGCCACCGCAACCGCTACCTGCGCAACCAGCAGGGTCGCGGTCCTCGTCCGGCCGACGGCGATCAGGGCCCGGACACCGTGCCATCGCCGCCGCCCGGCCTGGAGTTGCCGCCGGGGGCCAGCTTCGAGCCCGGGCCGCAACCGCTCAACAGCCCCCAGGGCGTCCCTTCCAAATGAACAGCAGGTTCTTTCACGCGGCGGCTTGCGCCGCTGCGCTCGTCACCGTGCACGGCGCCGTCCGGGCCCAGTACCAGGAGCCGGAACCCTGGAAGGAAGCCGAGGTGGCTTTGCCGCAGCGCTTCAGCACCGAGAAACTGCTCACCGTCGACATCGAGGATCGCTCGTCCTTCGAATACGGCATCGATCCAGACACCCTGAGTGTGGGCACCGATGGCGTGGTGCGCTACGTCTTCGTTGCGCGCAGCCGCAGTGGGGCCGTCAACGTGCTTTACGAAGGCGTGCGCTGCGACGCCGCCGAGGTCAAGGTCTATGGCCGCTGGGACCCGGGCAGCGAACAATGGCGCACCAGTTCCACGGACGAGTGGCAAGCCATGGACACGCGAGGCAGCACCCGCCGCGCGTTCAAACTCGCGCAAACCGGCTTGTGCGATGGGCGCGCGCCGAACGGATCCCCGCGCCAGATCCTCGACACGCTGCGCAACGGCCACTCGTACCGCTTGCGCTGATGGTGCCTAGCCTCGGCTGAGCACCAGGTTGTCACGGTGGATCATCTCGGGCTCGGCCGTATAACCCAGCAAGCGCTCGAAATCAGCCGAGGACTTGCGGCACAGCAGTCGGGCCTCGGAGCTGGCGTAGTTCGCCAGACCTCGCGCCACTTCCTGCCCGCGCGCGTCACGCACCGAGATGACATCGCCGCGCGAGAAGTCGCCCTCGACGCTCGTCATGCCGATGGGCAGCAGACTCTTGCCTTCTCCTGCGATCTTGGCCACGGCGCCGTCGTCCACCACCACCGCGCCTCGCAGTTGCAGGTGATCGGAAATCCAGCGCTTGCGGGCCTGGTGCTTGGCCGTCTGTGCCACGAGCGCCGTGCCGATGGCCTCGCCCGCGCACAGGCGCAGCAACACGTCCGGCTCACGCCCCCAGGCGATCACCGTTGACGCGCCGGACGCCGCCGCGCGCTTGGCCGCCAGGATCTTGGTGATCATGCCGCCCTTGCCGATGCCGCTGCCCGCCCCACCCGCCATGGCCTCCAGCGCGGCATCGCCCGCGCGCGCCACGTGCACGAAGCGTGCGGCAGGGTCACGCCGGGGATCGGCCGTATAGAGGCCTTTCTGGTCGGTCAGGATGATCAACACGTCGGCCTCGACCAGATTGGCCACCAGCGCACCCAGGGTGTCGTTGTCGCCGAACTTGATCTCGTCATTGACCACCGTGTCGTTCTCGTTGATCACGGGCACCACGCCCAATTGCAGCAGCGTGCGCAGAGTTGACCGGGCATTGAGGTAGCGCTCGCGGTCGGCTAGGTCGGCATGGGTCAGCAGCACCTGCGCGCTACCGACGCCGCAAGCGCGCAACTGCGTCTCGTACATCTGCACCAGGCCCATCTGCCCCACAGCGGCGGCGGCCTGCAGCTCGTTCACCTCGTGCGGCCGCCTGCTCCAGCCCAGCCGTTTCATGCCCTCCGCGATGGCGCCGCTGCTCACCATGATGAGTTCGCGCCCCTGTTGAACCAGCGCTGCGAGCTGCTGACTCCAGTGCCGGATGGCCTCTTCGTCGAGGCCGCGGCCCTCATTGGTCACCAGGCTGGAGCCGACCTTGACGACGATGCGACGCGCGTGGCGCAGGAGGTCGGCTGTCTCGGTGGCCGTGTTGTCGATGACCTGGCTCATGGTGTCATTGGTATCGAATCAACCGTTATCCCCCGCCACGAAGCGCGGATCGACCTCGGTGGGCTCCTGCTCCTGCTGGCGCAGTGCCTCGATGTGCTCGTATGCCTTCTGCACCAGTCGCTCGCAGCCCTCGCGCGTCAGCGCCGAGATCTCGAACACGGGCCCCTTGTAGCGCAGGCGCCGCACGATGTCCTTGACGCGGGCCTCGCGTTCCTCGGGCGGCAGCATGTCCACCTTGTTGAGCACCAGCCAGCGCGGCTTGGCATGCAAGTCGGGGTCGAACTTCTTGAGCTCGGCCACGATCGCCTTGGCTTGCGTCACTGGATCGACGGTTTCGTCGAAGGGCGCGGCATCCACGAGATGAAGCAGAAGGCGCGTGCGCTGCAAATGCCGCAGGAACTGATGCCCCAAGCCAGCGCCCTCGGATGCACCCTCGATCAAGCCCGGCACGTCCGCCACCACGAAGCTCTTCTCGGGGCCCACGCGCACCACACCCAGGTTGGGGTGCAGGGTAGTGAACGGGTAGTCGGCAATCTTGGGCCGGGCGTTCGAGACAGCGGCGATGAGGGTGGACTTGCCGGCGTTGGGCATGCCCAGCAGCCCCACATCGGCCAGCAGCTTGAGCTCCAGCTTGAGCGCCTTGCGCTCGCCGGGCCAGCCGGGTGTCTTCTGACGCGGCGCGCGGTTGGTGGAACTCTTGTAGTGCATGTTGCCAAAGCCGCCGTCGCCGCCCTTGGCCACCATCACACGTTCACCCGGCTGGAGCAACTCGCACACCACCTGGCCCGACTCCGCGTCCGTCACGATGGTGCCGACCGGCACTTTCAGCACAACGTCGTCGCCCTTGACGCCGAACATGTCGGAACCCTTGCCATGCTCGCCGCGCTGCGCCTCGAAGCGGCGGGTGTAGCGGAAATCGACCAGGGTGTTCAGGCTCGCGTCGGCCAGCATGATCACGTGGCCACCGCGCCCGCCGTCCCCGCCATCCGGACCGCCGAATTCCTTGTACTTCTCATGTCGGAACGAGGCGCACCCGTTCCCGCCATCGCCGGCGGCGACGTCGATGGTGGCTTCGTCAACGAACTTCATGGGATGCCAATGCTAGCCGAGGGCAACAAAAAGGCCCGCATGCGCGGGCCTCTTGCGCGAGGATCGTGCGGGATCAGGCCGGGGTGACGCTGACCACGTGGCGACCCAGGGCACCCTTCACCGCGAACTGCACGTGGCCGTCTGCGGTGGCAAACAGGGTGTGGTCCTTGCCGACGCCCACATTAGTGCCGGGGTGGAACTTGGTACCGCGCTGACGCACGATGATCGAACCGGCCGACACCAGTTCGCCGCCGAACGCCTTCACGCCGAGCATCTTGGGCTTGGAGTCGCGCCCGTTGCGGGTAGAGCCGCCGCCTTTTTTCTGTGCCATCTTGCTGCTCCTTAGCCCGAAATCGAGGCGATTTCGATTTCAGTGAAATTCTGCCGGTGACCCTGGCGCTTCTGGTAGTGCTTGCGACGGCGCATCTTGAAGATGCGCACTTTGTCGTGACGGCCGTGCGCCACCACCTTGACCGTGACCGATGCGCCGGAGACCAAGGGAGTGCCCACTTTCAGCTCGGTGCCGTTGCCGACAGCCAGAACCTGATCGAACACGATCTCTTGGCCCACATCCGCAGCAATCTGTTCTACTTTGATTTTTTCGCCGGCAGCGACGCGATATTGCTTGCCACCGGTTTTTATGACCGCGTACATAGGAACCTCTTGAAGTTGGCCTCGCGGAAGCCGGACTTGACAGTCGGCGAACCCACAAGGCTATCGGCAGACGGATTTCCGCCGAACCGCGAATTATAGCCACTGGGGCAGCCCCAGGCAAATTGCTCTCGCCCCGCCCCAATCCAGACCGCGCGCGAAGCCCACCCGGGCCGGCTTCCTATAATCCAGCGCGCTCTCGCCTGCGAGTGCGCTCTCGCCTCTGACCACCGGCCCTCAATTGTCCCTTGCTTTGCCGACGAACAACCCGCTCGACCTGATCCGCGCCGACATGGACGCGGTTGACCGGGTGATCCATGAACGGCTGACCACCGACGTGCCTCTGGTACGGGAAGTGGCCCAGTACATCATCTCGGCGGGCGGCAAACGCCTGCGCCCGGCCCTGCTGTTGCTGGTCAGCGGCGCCCTGTCCTGCAATCACCCGCACCGGCACACGCTGGCCGCCGTGGTGGAGTTCATCCACACTGCCACGCTTCTGCACGATGACGTGGTCGACGAATCGACCTTGCGCCGTGGCCGACCCACAGCCAATCAGACGTTCGGCAATGCCGCCAGCGTGCTGGTGGGCGACTTCCTCTATTCCCGCGCCTTTCAGATGATGGTGGACGTGAATCACATGCGGGTGATGGAGGTGCTGTCGGACGCCACGAACGTGATCGCCGAAGGCGAGGTGCTGCAGCTAATGAATATGCGCGACGCCTCGATTGACGAAGCGTCGTACCTGCGCGTGATTCGCTCCAAGACCGCCAAATTGTTCGAGGCCAGCGCCAGACTGGCGCCAATCCTCGCGCACGCCGACCCGGCCGTCGAACAGGCTTGCGCCACGTATGGCCAGGCCCTGGGCACGGCGTTTCAGGTCATTGACGACGTGCTGGATTACGAAGGCAGCGCCGATGAACTCGGCAAGAACCTGGGCGATGACCTGCGCGAAGGCAAGGTCACCCTGCCCATCATCTGCGCCCTGCGATCGGGCGATGAGGCCCAGCGCTCCCTGATTCGCGACGCCATCGAACACGGTCGAATCGAGAACCTGCCGGACATCCAGCGCATCATTCTCGATACCGGCGCCCTGGACACCGCGCGCGCCGCAGCGCAAGCCGAAGCACGGCGCGCCCTCGACGCCGCGGCTACGCTTCCGCCCAATCCGCATCGAGAGGCTTTGCTACAATTGGCGGCTGCACTGCTGGAGCGTCGCTCCTGAAGTTCACGGCTCTGGCGCCGTCATCAGCCAATGGATCCAGCAAATCCACACGGGGTGTAGCTCAGCCTGGTAGAGCGCTACGTTCGGGACGTAGAGGCCGGAGGTTCGAATCCTCTCACCCCGACCATCATCTGGTCATATCGACGGTCCGGGCGAAGCGGCCTCCGCGCGACGCCCGCGCGTCCCCGATGCAACGCCAATCGACGTGAGCCCCTGATTTCCAGATAACTGGCGTCAAATGTGGCGTCCAAGTTATTGATTTCCGTTAGATTACGCAGATATGGCGTCAGTTGATACGGTGAACCAGGACAGCCCGTCCATGGCCCTTCCAGGGCTTGGGCGCGCGCTCGTGTCGGCCGGCAAGCTCAATCAAAGGGCGGCCGAGGACCTGTACCGCAAGGCGCAAAGCAGCCGGACCAGTTTCATCGCCGAACTGACGGGCTCGGGCGCCGTATCACCGACCGACCTGGCTCACACGATGTCGGTGGCCTTCGCGGCGCCGCTGCTGGATCTGGACGCGATCGATGTTCAGCGGCTGCCGGCCGGCCTGCTCGACGCCAAGATCTGTGCAGACTTCCGCATTGTTGTCCTCAGCAAGCGCAACAACCGCCTGATCGTCGCCACGGCCGATCCCTCCGATCAACAAGCGGCCGAAAAAATCAAGTTCGCCACGCAGATGGGCGTGGACTGGGTCATCGCCGAGTTCGACAAGCTCAGCCGCCTGGTCGAGGCGCAGACCAAGTCCGTCACCGAAGCGATGGAGAACATCGTCGGAGACGTCGAATTCGACGAACTGGCCGCCGAAGCAGTCACCACCGAGGCGGCCGACAAGTCGAGCGAGGTCGACGACGCACCGGTCGTCAAGTTCCTGCACAAGATGCTGATCGACGCGTTCAACATGCGCGCCTCTGACCTGCACTTCGAACCGTACGAGCACCAGTACCGCGTGCGCTTCCGCATCGACGGCGAACTGCGTGAAATCGCCTCGCCCCCGATCGCCATCAAGGAAAAGCTGGCCTCCCGCATCAAGGTCATTTCCCGGATGGACATTTCCGAGAAACGCGTCCCTCAGGACGGGCGGATGAAGCTCAAGGTGGGCCCCGACCGGGTGATTGACTTCCGCGTCAGCACGTTGCCCACGCTGTTCGGCGAGAAGATCGTCATCCGTATCCTCGACCCGAGCCAAGCCAAGATGGGCATCGACGCCCTCGGCTACGAGCCCGAGGAAAAGGAGCGCCTGCTCGACGCCATTCAGCGCCCCTACGGCATGGTGCTCGTGACCGGCCCCACGGGCTCCGGCAAGACGGTCTCTCTCTACACCTGCCTGAACATCCTGAACAAGCCCGGGGTGAACATTTCGACGGCTGAAGACCCGTCTGAAATCAACTTGCCCGGGGTCAACCAGGTCAACATGAATGAGAAGGCGGGCCTGACCTTTGCGGTCGCGCTCAAGGCCTTCCTGCGCCAGGATCCTGACGTGATCATGGTCGGTGAGATCCGCGACCTGGAGACCGCCGACATCGCGATCAAGGCCGCGCAGACCGGCCACATGGTGATGTCGACGCTGCACACGAACGACGCGCCGACAACGCTCACGCGGATGATGAACATGGGCATTCCCACGTTCAACATCGCCTCCAGCGTGATCCTCATTACCGCCCAGCGCCTGGCGCGGCGCCTGTGCCCCAATTGCAAGGCGCCCCTGGACGTGCCCCGCAAGGCGCTGCTCGAGGCGGGCTACAAGCCCGAAGAACTCGATGGCACCTGGACGCCCTACAAGCCGGTCGGCTGCTCAGCCTGCAACAACGGCTACAAGGGGCGCGTCGGCATCTATCAGGTGATGCCGATTTCCGAGGAGATCCAGCGCATCATTCTGCGCGGCGGCACCTCGCTGGATATCGCCCAGCAAGCCAGCAAGGAAGGCGTTCGCTCGCTGCGCGAGTCGGGCCTGCTCAAAGTCAAGCTGGGACAGACCTCCCTCGAGGAAGTCCTCAGCGTGACGAACGAATGATCACCCGCACACCCACAGCCCCCTGAGGAATTCCATGGCCACCGTCGCAAGCAAGAGCGTCAAGGACTTCGTGTTCGAATGGGAGGGCAAAGACCGAAATGGCAAGGCGGTGCGCGGCGAAACGCGCGCGCAAGGCGAAAACCAGGTCACCGCCACGCTGCGTCGGCAGGGCATCATCCCGATCAAGATCAAGAAGCGGCGCACGTCTTCCGGCAAGCGGATCAAGCCGAAAGACATCGCGATCTTCACGCGGCAGTTGGCGACGATGATGAAGGCGGGCGTGCCCTTGCTGCAGTCTTTCGACATCGTGGGCCGCGGTAACCCCAATCCCAACGTCACGCGGTTGCTCAACGACATTCGCGCCGACGTCGAAACCGGCACCTCGCTGAGTGCAGCCTTCCGCAAGCACCCAATGTACTTCGACAGCCTCTACTGCAACCTGATCGAAGCGGGTGAGGCGGCCGGTATCCTGGAAGACCTGCTCGACCGCCTCGCCACCTACATGGAGAAGACCGAGGCGCTGAAGTCGAAGATCAAATCGGCCCTGATGTACCCCACGGCGGTGATCATCGTGGCCTTCGTGGTGGTGGCCATCATCATGATCTTCGTGATCCCTTCCTTCAAGGAGGTGTTCACCTCGTTCGGCGCTGACCTGCCGGCGCCCACGCTGTTCGTGATCGGCATGAGCGAGTTCTTCGTGCAGTACTGGTGGCTGATCTTCGGCGGCCTGGGTGGCGGCATCTACTTCTTCATGCAGGCCTGGAAGCGCAATGAGAAGGTCCAGCGCTTCATGGACCGCCTGTTGCTCAAGTTGCCCATCTTCGGCGAACTGATCGAGAAGTCGGTGGTGGCGCGTTGGACGCGCACCCTGGCCACCATGTTCGGCGCGGGTGTTCCCCTGGTCGAGGCGCTCGACTCCGTGGGGGGCGCCTCGGGCAACTCGGTGTATGCCATTGCCACCGAAAGAATCCAGCAGGAGGTGTCCACCGGCACCAGCCTGACGGCGGCAATGACCAACGCGAACATCTTTCCTTCGATGGTGCTGCAGATGTGCGCGATCGGCGAAGAGTCGGGGTCGATCGATCACATGTTGGGCAAGGCCGCCGACTTCTACGAAGCCGAGGTGGACGACATGGTGGCCGGCATCTCCAGCCTGATGGAGCCGATCATCATCGTGGTGCTGGGTACCGTGATCGGCGGCATCGTCGTGTCGATGTACCTGCCGATCTTCAAGCTCGGCCAGGTGGTCTGATGCCTGAGTGGGTCACGGGCGCGCCCGGTGTGGCGCTGCTGGGCGTGCTTGGCTTGCTGGTGGGCAGTTTCCTCAACGTCGTCATCCACCGCCTGCCGCGGATGATGGAGCGTCAGTGGGCCGCCGAATGCGCCGAGCTGCAGGGCCAGGTCAAAGAAGCCACCACCCCGGTCGAGCACTACAACCTCATGGTGCCGCGGTCGGCCTGCCCCCATTGCGGCCACGTCATTCGCTGGTACGAAAACATCCCGGTGCTGAGCTACCTCGCCTTGCGAGGGCGTTGCAGCCAGTGCCACGCCGGCATCGGGCTGCGCTACCCGCTGGTTGAAGTCGCCACCGGCCTCCTGTTCGCCTGGGCTGGCTGGCGCTGGGGACTCACGTTCACCGGCCTGGCCTGGTGTGGCTTTGCCGCGGCCGTCGTGGCGCTGGCCTGCATCGACTGGGACACCACGCTGTTGCCGGACGACATCACGCTGCCGCTGCTGTGGGCTGGCATCGTGGCCGCCGCCCTGGGCCTGACCGCGACGGGACTGAGCGATGCCGTGTGGGGCGCTGTCGGCGGCTACCTCTCGCTGTGGCTCATCTACTGGGCCTTCAAGCTCCTCACTGGCAAGGAGGGCATGGGCTACGGCGACTTCAAGTTGTTCGCGGCCTTCGGCGCGTGGTTCGGCTGGCAGGCGCTGGTGCCCATCATCCTGATGGCGTCGGTGATCGGCGCCGTCATCGGCATCGGCATCAAGCTGGTGGGCCGCTTGCGGGAAGGGGGCTATGTGCCCTTCGGTCCCTTCCTCGCTCTTGGCGGCCTCACCGCCATGGTCTTCGGTCCTGCGGCCATCCTGGCCGCCGTTGGACTGTGAACCTGGCGGGGCCGGTGCGCCGAATCGGTCTCACGGGCGGCATCGGCAGCGGCAAGAGCACGGTCGGTGCGCGCCTGCAGGCGCTGGGCGCCGAGCTCATCGATGCTGACGCCATCTCCCGCGCGAGCACGGCGGCGGGCGGCGCGGCGATCTCCGCCGTGCTGGAAAGATTCGGCCCCGATTTCATCGACAGCGACGGCGCGCTGAACCGGGCTCGCATGCGCGAGCGGGTGTTCGCCGACCCCAGCGCCCGCCACTCACTGGAAGCCATCGTTCATCCCATCGTGGCGCGCGAGATTGCGCGTCGCGTTGCGCAAAGCAACAAGCTTTGCATAGTGTTCGACGTGCCCCTGCTCGCCGAATCACCGCGCTGGCGTCCGCAACTCGACCGCGTGGTCGTGGTGGACTGCAGCGAGGCGACTCAGCGACGCCGCGTGCGCGCCCGCAGCGCTTGGGATGACAACGTGATCGATGGCGTGCTGCGCAGCCAGAGTTCGCGCGCCCAGCGCCTGGCGGTGGCAGACGTGGTCATCTTCAACGACGAGGACGATCTCGACCGTTTGCATCGCCTGGTTGACCGGCTATCGACAAGCTTCGGGCTATGATCCGCCCACGCGGGGCCATCACGGCCCCGCACCCAGCGAGCCCGTGATCCTCTACGAATACCCTTTCAACGAACGCATCCGCACCTACCTGCGGCTCGAGCAGTTGTTCAAGCGGCTGGCCGTGCTGGTGCCGCGCGAGCACCCGCTGGATCACCACTACGCGATCCAGACGCTGTTCGAAATCATGGATGTGGCCTCGCGCGCCGACATGAAGTCGGATGTGCTCAAGGACCTCGATCGGCAGAAGCAGGCCCTGGCGAGCTTCCGGGGCAACCCTGCCATCTCGGAAGCGGCGCTTGATACCGTGATCGGCCAGCTCGACACCTGCTTTTCACAGATCGCCGACGTGCCGGGCAAGCCCGGCCAGGCCTTGACGGAAAACGACTGGCTGATGGCCATCCGCAGCCGCATCGGCATTCCCGGCGGCACCTGCGAATTCGATCTGCCCGCCTATTTCCATTGGCAGCACCTTGACACCGCGCTGCGCCAGGCCGCCCTGGCCGATTGGTCCCGCACGCTGGCGCCCCTGGCCGAGGCCCTGGTGCTGCTGCTGAAGATGATGCGCGAGACCGGCGCACCGCAGAAAGTCGTCTCCACCGCCGGGCATTTCCAGCAGAACCTGCCTCAGGGCCGCACCTTCCAGTTGCTGCGGCTGCGAATCGATCCCTCGGCCGGGCTGATTCCCGAGATCAGTGGCAACCGGCTGATGTTCTCTGTGCGGCTGATGCGCCTGGGTGAGGACCACCGGCTTCACCCCTCGGGCGAGGACGCCAGCTTCGAACTGGCGCTGTGCGCCTGAGGCGATGACATCTCCCGCCGAACCCCGCATCGTGCGCTGCCCCGCCTGCGGCGGCGACAGCGTCTATGCGCCCAGCAACCGCTGGCGGCCATTCTGCAGCGAGCGCTGCAAACAAGGCGATCTGGGCGCCTGGGCCAGCGAGCAGTACGCCCTGCCCGACCAGGGCGCACCCACCGACGACTGGGACGCCGAGCAGCGCTGAGCGCCGCGCCTCCTCAGGCGGCGTCGGCCTCTTCCTGCAGCCAGCGCAGCACCGGCACGGTGCCGGGCAACACCGGCTCACATTGCACTGGCAAGCGCTCCCAGCGGCTGTCCTGTCCCTCGTGCATCTGCAACTCGCCTGACCACTCACGCACCTTGCAGAAATGCAGGCGCACCAAGCCATGCGGGTAGTCGACCAACTGAATCCGCCAGACAGGAGCCGGGCCGATGGTCAGGCCGATTTCCTCCTGCAGTTCGCGTCGCAGCGCCTGTTCCACGGTCTCACCCGCTTCGAGCTTGCCACCCGGGAACTCCCAATAGCCGGCATAGACCTTGCCTTGCGGACGCGAGGTGAGCAGGAAGCGTCCCTCGCCGTCGATGAGCACGCCCACTGCCACGTCCGTGGCGCTTTTGGCTGTGGCCGCGTCACGTCCGCCGTCCACGACGAGAACATCCGCAGTCATCCCTCGCCGCCGTGCGAGCCGGCGTAGTCGCGCGCGAACTGGTAGGCCACGCGCCCGCTGCGCGAGCCGCGCTCCAGTGCCCACACCAGGGCCTGGGGCCGGGCCGCCTCGATCGCCGAGGGCGCCACGCCGAAGTGCGACAGCCACTGCGCGACGATCGCCAGGTACTCGTCCTGGCTGAAAGGGTAGAAGCTGATCCACAGGCCGAAGCGCTCGGACAGCGAGATCTTCTCTTCGACCACTTCACCGGGATGCACTTCGCCGTCCGCGGTGTGCGTGTACGTGAGGTTCTCCTTCATGTACTCGGGCAGCAGGTGGCGGCGGTTGCTGGTGGCGTAAATCAGCACGTTCGCGCTCGATGCCGACACCGAGCCGTCGAGGATGGACTTGAGCGCCTTGTAGCCGGGCTCGCCGTCCTCGAAGCTCAGGTCGTCGCAATAAACGATGAATTTTTCGGGACGCCCGGCCACCACATCGACGATGTCGGGCAGGTCGACCAGGTCGGCCTTGTCGACCTCGATGAGCCGCAGGCCCTGGACGGCGTAGGCATTGAGGCAGGCCTTGACCAGCGACGACTTGCCGGTGCCGCGAGCGCCCGTGAGCAGCACGTTGTTGGCCGGCAAGCCCTTCACGAAATGTTCGGTGTTGCGCTGGATGCGCTCCTTCTGAGGCTCCACTTCCTTCAGATCGGCCAGCGCGATGCTGGCCACGTGGCGCACGGGCTCCAGCAGGCCGTGGCCATTGCTGCGCTTGCGGTAGCGGAAGGCGTGGGACGCCGACCAGTCCGGCTCGGACAGCGGCTGAGGGAGCACGGCTTCGATGCGGTCGATCAGGGCTTCGGCGCGCTGCAGCAAGCGCTCGAACGAGGGGTTCATGAGCGGTAGTCGGCGTTGATGGTGACGTACTCGTGGCTGAAGTCGCAGGTCCAGACAGTTTCGCTGGCCGAGCCTCGACCCAGGCCGATGCGCACCCCGATCTCGGCCGGCTTCATGACACGTTGACCGTCCTCCTCGCTGTACCCGGGGTGGCGGCCGCCGCGCGTGACCACGTGCACGTCGCCCAGCCACAGGTCGATGCCGCCCACGTCCAGGTCGTCAATGCCCGCGTAGCCCACAGCGGCCAGGATGCGCCCCAGGTTGGGGTCGCTGGCGAAGAAGGCCGTCTTGACCAGCGGCGAATGCGCAACGGCATAGGCCGCGCGCAAGCATTCCGACGTGTCGCGACCGCCTTCCACGCGGATGGTGATGAACTTGGTGGCCCCTTCGCCGTCGCGCACGATGGCGTGGGCCAGGCGCTGGGCCAGGGGCGTGAGCGCCTCCAGCAGCGCGCGCCCCGCAGAACTGGACAGGTCGCTGACAGGCGGATTCCCTGCCTGGCCGGTGGCAATGACCACGAAGGAATCGTTGGTGCTCGTGTCGCCATCGACCGTGACGCGATTGAACGAGACATCGGCCAGCCGGCGGGCCAGTTCATTCATGAGCGCGGGCGCAATCGCTGCGTCGGTGGCCAGGAAGCCGAGCATGGTGGCCATGTTCGGCCGGATCATGCCGGCACCTTTGGCGATGCCGGTGGCACGCACCGCGCGACCATCGAGCGTGAACGACACGCTCGCCGCCTTGGGCAAGGTGTCCGTCGTCATGATGCCTTGCGCCGCGGCCAGCCACTGCGCACCCGAATCGTGCTGCGCCGTGGCGGCGTTGCTCAGGGCCGCCGGCAGGCCACCCAGCAGACGGTCCATGGGCAGAGGCTCCATGATCACGCCGGTGGAGAACGGCAGCACCTGCTCATGGTGCAGGCCGAGCGAGCGCGCCAGTGCGGTGCAGGTCTGGCGCGCGTCGGCCAGGCCACTCTCGCCGGTGCCTGCGTTGGCGTTGCCCGTGTTGATGACCAGGGCGCGCACACCTTGCCCGCTGGCCAGGTGCTCGCGGCACACCTGCACCGGCGCTGCGGCGTAGCGGTTGCGCGTGAACACCGCCCCTACCGCACTGCCTTCGTCCAGCAGGAAAACCGACAGATCTTTGCGGTTGGCCTTGCGGATGCCGGCTTCGGCGATTCCGATTCGCACGCCCGCGATGGGCAGCAGGTCGGCCACGGCGGGACTGGAGAGCTGGACAGGCATGGAAGGAATCTCGGATCGGGGGAATCGGACGACCGGCCTACGCGCCGGTCACTCAATCGAGTTTGCCGTGGCAGTGCTTGTACTTCTTGCCACTGCCGCAAGGGCAAGGGTCGTTGCGTCCCACACGGGGCATCTCGCCGGCCATCGCTTGCGCGACGGCGACTTCGGGGCGCGTCTCGGCCTCTCCGGTTTCGGTCGGTGCGGTGTACGTCACGTTGCTGATGGCCTCGGCGCGCTCTTCCAGCTGCTCGGCCGCCTGCGAGATCTGCTCGGCCGACTGCACGCGCACGTTCATGAGGATGCGCGTGACATCGTTCTTCACCGAGTCCAGCAGTTGGCCGAACAGCAGGAAGGCCTCGCGCTTGTACTCCTGCTTGGGCTGCTTCTGCGCGTAGCCGCGCAGGTGGATGCCCTGGCGCAGGTAGTCCAGCGCGGCGAGGTGCTCGCGCCATTGGGAATCGATGGTTTGCAGCAGCACCACGCGCTCGAAGGAGGTGAAGTTCTGTTCCCCGACCTGCTCGACCTTGGAGACGAACACCGCCTTGGCGGCTTCGCGCACACGCTCGACGATGTTCTCCACCTCGACCGCCTCCGACTCGGCCACCCAGCTGGCGAGCGGCACGTCCACCGCCCATTCCTCGCGCAGCGTCTTCTCCAGGCCCGGCAGGTCCCACTGCTCTTCCACGCTTTCCTCAGGCACGAACTGATGCACCACGTCGGTCAGGGCGCCGTCGCGCAGCGCGTCGATCTGAGCGCGCAGGTCCTGCGCGTCGAGGATGTCGTTGCGCTGCTGGTAGATGACCTTGCGCTGGTCGTTCGACACGTCGTCGTACTCGAGCAGCTGCTTGCGAATGTCGAAGTTGCGCGCTTCGACCTTGCGCTGCGCGCTCTCGATGCTGCGGGTGACGATGCCGGCCTCGATGGCCTCGCCCTCGGGCATCTTCAAGCGGTCCATGATGGCGCGCACGCGGTCGCCCGCGAAGATGCGCATCAGCGGATCGTCCAGGCTCAGGTAGAAACGGCTGGAGCCCGGGTCACCCTGGCGCCCCGAGCGGCCGCGCAACTGGTTGTCGATGCGGCGCGATTCGTGGCGTTCGGTGGCGATGATGCGCAGGCCACCCAGCGCCACCACCTTCTCGTGGTCGGCCTGCCACTGGCCGCGCAGCGTCTCGGCGCGCGACGCGCGGGTGGCCTCATCCAGGGCCGGGTCGGCCATCACGGCTTCCACCATCTTTTCCAGGTTGCCGCCGAGCACGATGTCGGTGCCGCGACCGGCCATGTTGGTGGCGATGGTGACGGCGCCGGGGCGTCCCGCCTGGGCAATGATGTCCGCCTCGCGCGCGTGCTGCTTGGCGTTGAGCACCTGGTGCGGCAGCTTCGCGGCCTCGAGCAGCTGCGCGATGATTTCGGAGTTCTCGATCGACGAGGTGCCCACCAGCACGGGCTGGCCTCGCTCGTGGCATTCGCGAATGTCGGCGATCGCGGCGTCGTACTTTTCCTTGGTGGTCTTGTAGACGCGGTCGAGTTGATCCTGGCGCTTGCTGGGCCGGTTCGGCGGAATCACCACCGTCTCCAGGCCGTAGATCTCCTGGAATTCGTAAGCCTCGGTATCCGCCGTGCCGGTCATGCCCGACAACTTGCCGTACAAGCGGAAGTAGTTCTGGAAGGTGATGGAGGCCAGCGTCTGGTTCTCGGGCTGGATGCCCACGCCCTCCTTCGCCTCCACCGCCTGGTGCAGGCCGTCGCTCCAGCGGCGCCCGGGCATCAGGCGGCCGGTGAATTCGTCGACGATGACGATTTCGCCGTTCTGATTCACGTAGTGCTGGTCGCGGTGGAACAGGTGGTGCGCCTTCAGCGAAGTCACCAGGTGGTGCAGCAGCGCGATGTTCGACGGGTCATACAGCGAGGCACCTTCGGGCAGCAGGCCGGCCCTGGACAGCAGGGCCTCGGCGTTCTCGTGCCCCTGTTCGGTGAGGTGCACCGAGCGCGCCTTCTCGTCGAGCGTGAAATCACCCGGCTTGATGACGCCCTCGCCGGTGCGCGGGTCGGCCTCGCCCTCCTGGCGGCTGAGATGCGGCACGAGCTGGTTGATGGCCACGTACACAGCCGTCTGGTCCTCGGCCGGGCCGCTGATGATCAGCGGCGTGCGGGCCTCGTCGATCAGGATGGAGTCCACCTCGTCGACGATCGCGTAGTTCAGGCGGCGCTGCACGCGGTCAGCGGCCTCATAGACCATGTTGTCGCGCAGGTAATCGAAGCCGTACTCGTTGTTCGTGCCGTAGGTGATGTCGGCGCGATAGGCCGCCTGCTTTTCCTCGCGCTGCATCTGCGGCAGGTTCACGCCCACCGTCAGGCCCAGGAAGTTGTAGAGCTTGCCCATCCATTCGGCGTCGCGGTTGGCCAGGTAGTCGTTGACCGTCACCACGTGCACGCCCTGGCCGGCCAAGGCATTGAGGTAGACCGGCAAGGTGGCGATCAGCGTCTTGCCCTCGCCGGTGCGCATCTCGGCGATCTTGCCGTGGTGCAGCGCGATGCCGCCGATCAGCTGGACGTCGAAGTGGCGCATCTTCATGACACGCTTGCCCGCCTCGCGGACCACGGCAAAGGCCTCGGGCAACAGCGCGTCGAGCGTTTCACCCGCCGCCAGGCGCTGGCGGAACGACTCGGTCTTGGCTTTGAGCTCGTCGTCGCCAAGCGACTCGAACTGCGACTCCAGCGCATTGATGCGCTCAACCGTCTTGCGGTACTGCTTGAGCAGGCGGTCGTTGCGGCTTCCGAAGAGCTTGGTGAGGAAATTGGTGGCCATATGAGGACGCCCGGGACACCAAGCCCGGAGGCGTTGGCACGGACGGCGATGATCGATCGGAAGGACGCTTGCGCGTCCGCTGGCGGCGGCGAGGGGGCGCAAAGCCCCCAGGTGCCGGCGAACACGCGGCTTTCAAGCGCGAAGCCGGCATTTTAGCGGCCGGCCATTCTCTGCTTCAGCGCGTGCGAGAGACGTTCGGCCCAGGGGGAGCACGCGCCAGGTGCTCACCGGCTTGCAGGAATTTTTGCGGGTTCTGCGGTACACCCGCGACCCACACCTCGAAATGCAGGTGCGGGCCGGTGGAACGCCCGGTCGAGCCGACCTCGGCGATCTTCTGGCCGCTCTTGACGATGTCGCCCTTCTTGACATGCACCTTGGACGCATGGGCGTAACGCGTGACCAAGGCATTGCCGTGGTCGATCTCGACCAGGTTGCCGTAGGCGGAGTGGTATTCCTGCGCAATCACCACGCCACCGGCGGCCGCCACGATGGGCGTGCCCGTGTCGGCCGGGAAATCCAGACCCGTGTGCAGCGCCGACTGACCCGTGATCGGGTCGATGCGAAAACCGAAGGCCGAGCCGACACGCCCGTCCACCACGGGCTTTTCGGTCGGCACCAGCGTGCTCTGGATCTTCTGATCGAACAGGCGGGACTCGATCGCGGTCAGCCAGTCCACCCGGGCGCCGCTGCCGGCATCCACCGCTTCCATCTCGCGCATCAGTTCTTCAAGCGTCAGCGAGCGGTTCGAGATGAGCACGCCGCCCGAGCCGGGCAGCGGTGGGCGAGCCTGCGCGGGCTCCAGGCCGGCCAGGCCGGCCACGCGCTCGCCGAGGGAGTCGATCTGCATCATGCGGGCCTGCATCTCGCCCAGCTTGCGCGCCATGGCGTCGAGGTTGGCGCGCAGATAGGCGTCGCGCTCGCCCGGGTTGTCCGGGTGCACCAGGCGGGCCACGGAGGCAAAACCGGGCCAGCCCTGGCGAATGCCTTCAAGGAACACCCAGTGGTAAGCGGCCACCGCGCTGAACATGAGGCCCAGCACGGCCATCACCGCCGCGGCAATGAGCTTCCAGCCGTTCAGGTGCAAGGCTTGACGTCGTGCGAGCCAGGCGTCGGTGATGATGATGTGCACGTCTCAAATCCATTGTTGACCGACCCGCTCGACGCGGCACGACCGACTCGGTCAGAATCGACCGCATGCCGACCCGACAGACTCCCTCCGTCTTCAGCCTTCAGGAGGCCGTTGGCGCCGCGCCCGGGCTGGCGGAGCTTCAAGCCAGGATCCGTCTATCGCAGCGATGTCTCGATCTTGTTCGGGACCGTATTCCTCACGCCCTGCGCACCCAGGTCACCGCCGGGCCCTTGCAGGACGCCGAGTGGTGCCTGCTGGTCCGCAGCAGCGCGGCGGCCGCCAAACTGCGACAGCTTCTGCCTGCGCTGCGTGACGCATTGCACGAAAGCGGGGCGCAGGTTAGCGCAATCCGCATCAAAGTCCAAACGCCCGGGCGATAAGCGCGCCCTGCGGCGGACCGGGTGGTGCCGCTTGTCTGACTCGAACAGACGACCTATCGCTTACAAGGCGATTGCTCTACCAACTGAGCTAAAGCGGCCCGGGCAGGGATTCTAGGTTCACTTCACCCGCTTGAGCTGCGGCCGACCACCTGGACGGCCGGGGCCATCGCCGCCGGGCTCGGGAGGCGACGCATCGTCGTCCGGCGTCACGGCCCGCAACGACGATGGCGCCGGCGCATCCCCCGCCGCTGGCGCTTGTGCGGGCGCCGGCGCGGGAAAGGCCATGCCTTGCCCGTTTTCGCGCGCGTAGATCGCAATGACGTGGGTGATCGGCACCAGAATTTCTCGCGACACGCCGCCGAACCGCGCCTTGAACGAGATGTACTCGTTGCCCAGGTGCAGGTCCTTGGTGGCCTCCATGCTCACGTTGAGCACGATCTCGCCATTGCGCACGAACTCCATCGGCACCTGCACCGACGCGTCGACGTGCACGGCGATGTAGGGCGAGAACCCGTTCTCGCTGCACCATTCGTACAGCGCCCGGATCAGGTACGGGCGGGTCGACGGGACCGGTGGTTCTGCCTGCTGGCTCATGGCACTGCTGCGTCGCCGGGCCCGCTTACTTGCGCATCACCTTTTCGGACGGGGTCAGCGCCTCGATGTAGGCGGGACGCGAGAAGATGCGCTCCGCGTACTTGAGCAGCGGCGCGGCGTTCTTGCTGAGTTCGATGCCGTAGAAGTCCAGGCGCCACAGCAGCGGCGCGATGGCCACGTCGAGCATGGAGAAGTTGTCCCCCAGCATGAACTTGTTCTTCATGAACACGGGAGCGAGCTGCGTGAGGCGGTCGCGGATGTGCGAACGGGCCTTCTCCAGCGCCTTGTCATTGCCCTTGCTGCTGCGAGATTCCAGCACCGACACGTGCGTGAACAGTTCCTTCTCGAAGTTGAGCAGGAACAGGCGCACGCGGGCGCGGTCAACCGGGTCACCGGGCATGAGCTGCGGGTGCGGGAAGCGCTCGTCGATGTACTCGTTGATGATGTTCGACTCGTACAGGATCAGGTCGCGCTCGACGAGGATCGGCACCTGGCCGTACGGGTTCATCACGGCGATGTCTTCGGGCTTGTTGTACAAGTCGACGTCGCGGATTTCGAAGTCCATGCCCTTTTCGAACAGCACGAAGCGGCAGCGGTGCGAATAGGGGCAGGTGGTGCCCGAGTACAGAACCATCATGGTTGGCGTCTCCTGAAACAGAAAACAGTGGCTGCGATTGTGCCGCGTCGGCACCGCAAGCCACTGTGGGCGAAAAAGGGGGTGGATCGCACCCCGAGACGGGGGCTTACTTGACGTCTTTCCAGAACGCGGCGTTGAGGCGCCAGGCGACCACGGTGAACGCCGTGAGGAACAGCAGGACCCACACGCCGATTCGCACGCGGTTGTTCGCGGCGGGCTCGGCCATCCACTGGAGGTAAGCCACCAGGTCACCGACGTTCTGGTCGTACTGGGCCTGGGTCATGGTGCCGGGCTTGACCTGCTCCCAACCGCGCAGCACCTCGACCTCGTGGCCATGGCTCATGACCTTGTCGTAGACGGGCTTGCGCTCGCCCTGCAGCTCCCACAGAGGGTGCGGCATGCCGATATTGGGAAAGGCCTTGTTGTTCCAGCCGGTGGGCTTGGTGTCGTCGCGGTAATAGGTGCGCAACAGGGTGTAGAGGTAATCGGGCCCGCTGCCGGCCGAGCTGGCGCGCGATCGCGCCACCAGGGTCAGGTCGGGTGGCACCTTGCCGAACCAGTCCTTGGCCATCTTGGGATCGATGGCTGCCTTCATCGTGTCGCCGATCTTGTCGGTGGCAAAGGTCAGGTTCTCGGCGATCTGCTTGTCGTTCAGGCCGATGTCGCGCAGGCGGTTGTAGCGCATGAAGGCCGCCGAGTGGCAGCTCAGGCAGTAGTTGACGAACAGCTTGGCGCCGTTTTGCAGGGCGGCCATGTCGTTGGTGCGTTGGGGCGCGCGGTCCAGCGGGATGCCACCGCCAGCGGCCAGGGCGGTGCCACTCAGGCCCAGGGACAACGCGAGGCCCAGAAGAATCTTTTTCATAACGTTCGCTCTCCGGATGTCGCGTTGACTCAGTGCGGCTGGAAGGTCACCCGGTCGGGGACCGGCTTGAACTCACCCAGGCGGCTCCACCACGGCATCAGCAGGAAGAAGCCGAAATAGAACAGGGTGCCCACCTGCGACACGCGCTCGCCGATCGGCGAAGGCGCCTGGATACCCAGGTAGCCGAGCACGAAGAAGTTGATGACGAATACCGTGTAGAGCCACTTGTTCCAGCTCGGGCGGTAGCGGATCGACTTCACCGGACTGTTGTCGAGCCAGGGCAGGAAGAACAGGATGATCACGGCCGCGCCCATGACGATCACACCCCAGAACTTGGCGTCGTAGGTGAGCATGGCCGCCGAGGCCAGCACGGCGGCGACCACGATCACGCCCTTGAGCGCCGCGTTGACGCGCGCCTTGATGACCCCGAACACCGCTGCCAGCACCACGCAGGCCACCAGCACGTACATGAACTCGGCGGTGATGGCGCGCAGCATGGAGTAGAACGGCGTGAAGTACCAGACCGGCGCGATGTGCAGCGGCGTGGTCAGCGGGTCGGCCGGGATGAAGTTGTTGAACTCCAGGAAGTAGCCACCGAACTCGGGCGCAAAGAACACGATGGCCGAGAACACCATCAGGAACACGGCCACACCCAGGATGTCGTGCACGGTGTAGTACGGGTGGAAGGGGATGCCGTCCACGGGCTTGCCGGAGGCGTCCTTGTTGGCCTTGATCTCCACGCCATCGGGGTTGTTGGAGCCCACTTCGTGCAGCGCGATGATGTGCGCCACCACCAGGCCCAGCAAGACCAGCGGCACGGCGATGACGTGGAAGCTGAAGAAGCGGTTCAGCGTGGCGTCGCCCACCACGTAGTCGCCACGGATCAGCAGGGCCAGGTCGGGGCCGATGTAAGGAATGGCGGAGAACAGGTTCACGATCACCTGCGCGCCCCAGTAGGACATCTGGCCCCAGGGCAGCAGGTAGCCCATGAAGGCTTCGGCCATCAGGCACAGGAAGATCGCGCAGCCGAACACCCACACCAACTCACGCGGCTTGCGGTAGCTGCCGTAGAGCAGGCCGCGGAACATGTGCAGGTACACCACGACGAAGAAGGCCGAGGCACCGGTGGAGTGCATGTAGCGGATCAGCCAGCCCCAGGGCACGTCGCGCATGATGTACTCGACGGAGGCGAAGGCCACGTTCGCGTCGGGCTTGTAGTGCATCGCCAGGAAGATGCCGGTGACGATCTGGATGACCAGCACCAGCAGCGCGAGCGAGCCGAAGAAGTACCAGAAGTTGAAGTTCTTCGGCGCGTAGTACTTGGCCAGGTGCTCGTTGTAGAGCTTGGACAGCGGGAAGCGGTTGTCGACCCAGTTCAGCGCTTTCTGGCTCAGCGGGGCGTCGGGGGAGATTTCTTTGAATTCGGCCATGGCGTGCGTGCCTCGATGTTCCGTGGGTGTTCAGGCTCGATGGCGCGGCCTCAGGCCGGCTTTTCCTCGCCGATCAGCAGCATGTTGTCGGAGACGTAGTAATGCGGCGGGATCTCGAGGTTGTCGGGTGCGGGCTTGTTCTGGAACACGCGGCCAGCCAGGTCGAAGGTTGAGCCATGGCAGGCGCACAGGAACCCGCCCTGCCAGTCGTCCGGCAGGGAGGGTTGCGGGCCGGTGGCGAACTTGTCGCCAGGCGAGCAACCCAGGTGGGTGCAGATGCCGATGGCGACCAGGATCTCGGGCTTGATCGAGCGGGTGCGGTTCTTGGCGTACTCGGGCGTGGGGAACGCGGTCCGCTCGGAATTCGGGTCGGCGAGCTGGGCCTCGTCTTTCTCCAGCGTGGCGAGCTGCGCCTCCGTGCGACGCATCACCCACACCGGCTTGCCGCGCCATTCCACGACGCGTTTCTCGCCAGGGGCGATGGTCGAGATGTCCACCTCGACCGCCGCACCCGCGGCCTTGGCGCGCTCGGAGGGCTGGAAGGAACTCACGAAGGGCACGGCGACTGCCGCGGCACCCACGCCACCCATGGCGCAGGAGGTGATCAGCCAGGTCCGGCGACTGTTGTCCACAGCGGCCTTGCCTTGGTTGGCGGGAGCTTCACTCATGGGGGACTTTCTCGTCTTGCGGGAGGGGAATCAGGACAACCCGGCATTGTACTGGACCATGTCAAGGGCCCAGCCGCGTTCGCGCCTGCGCCGCCATGGGCTCGAATGCCGGTTTCGCGTGTGACAATGCCCGCCCGACCAATACCCTCTGGAGGATGCGCATGGGCATGATGCAGGAGTTCAAGGAATTTGCCGTCAAGGGCAACGTCATCGACCTGGCCGTGGGCGTGATCATCGGCGGCGCGTTCGGCAAGATCGTCAGCTCCCTGGTGGACGACGTGATCATGCCGGTGGTGGGCCTGGTGTTCGGCAAGCTCGACTTCAGCAACCTGTTCGTGGTGCTGGGCACGGCGCCCGAGGGCACGGCCCGCACCCTGGCGGCCATGAAGCAGGCCGGTGTGCCGGTGCTGGCGTACGGCAACTTCATCACGGTGGCGATCAACTTCGCCATCCTGGCCTTCATCATTTTCCTGATGGTCAAACAGATCAACCGCCTCAAGCGCGAGACGCCACCGCCACCGCCCGCCGCCGCGCCAGAAGACATCGTGCTGCTGCGCGAGATCCGCGACAGTCTGAAGAAGTAGGTCCCGCTCAGGCCGGGCTGGCAAGCATCGCGGCATCGATGGCCGCCAGCAGACTGTCCGCGCTGGCCCGGCCGGTGCCCGCGATGTCGAATGCGGTGCCATGGTCCGGGCTGGTGCGCACGAACGGCAGGCCGAGCGTGGTGTTGACGCCATGCTCCAGCCCCAGCAACTTCACCGGAATGAGCCCCTGGTCGTGGTACATGGCCACGACCACGTCGAAGGCACCCTGGCGCGCCCGCATGAATACGGTATCCGGCGGATGGGGCCCGCTGGCCTCGATTCCCTGATCGCGCGCCGCCTGCACGGCGGGCGCGATCGCCTCGATCTCCTCCCGCCCGAACAACCCGCCCTCCCCCGCGTGCGGGTTCAGTCCGGCCACCGCGATGCGCGGCCGCGCCATCCCGGTGCGGCGGAAGTGGGCATCCGTGATGCGGATGGTCTCCAGCACGCCTTCGGTCGTCACCGCCGCCAAGGCCTCGCGCAGCGACACATGGATGCTCACCAGCACCGTCGCCAGGCCGGGCGCGCTGAGCATCATGCGCACAGGCAAGGCCGTCACGGGCACGCCCTGGTGCCGGGCAGCGACGGCCTGCAGCAATTCGGTGTGGCCAGGGTAGGGTTCGCCGGCGGCGGCCAGCGCCTCCTTGTGGATCGGCGCCGTGACCAGGGCGCGCGCGCGGCCCTCCAGCGCCGCCTGGGCGCCGAGACGGATGGCGGCGGCGGCGGCCCGGCCCGCGATGGCGCTCACCTGGCCCCACGGCGGCGGCGCCAGCGGCTCGCCCGCCTGCAGAACCCCTACCGAGCCGGGCGGCAGGCCGGCCAATTGCGCCGGCTCGCTCAGCCCGGCCAGCACCAGACCGCCCTCGGCCGAGTCGGGGGCTGCTGCGCCCAGGCTCGCCGCGCGGCGCAGCGTGGCCATGTCGCCCACCACCACCACGTCGCGCCGCAGCGCGGGCCGCTCGCGCAGGGCGCGCAGCACGATCTCGGGGCCGATGCCCGCGGCATCGCCCATGCTGATCAGGACCGGGCGCTTGGCCATCACGCGGGGTTGGGGATATCGATGAAGTGGTGCTCGATGCCCAGCGCCGAGGCCACGTGGGTGGCGACGGCGGGCGCGCCGTAGCGCTCGCTGGCGTGGTGCCCGCAGGCCAGGAAGGCCACGCCGCACTCCCGGGCGTAGTGCGCCTGGGGCTCAGAGATCTCGCCGGTGATGAAGGCGTCGACGCCGGCCGCGATGGCGGCCTCGAAGTAGCCTTGCGCCCCGCCCGTGCACAGGCCGATGCGGCGCACTGTGTGCCCCGGCGGCCCCACCAGCGTGACCGGACGGCCCACAGCCTGTTCCACGTGCGCCGCCAGCGACTCGGCCGGTGCCGCCGGGCGCTGGCCCACGAAGCCGAGCCACTGATCGCCGAAGCGCACGCCATCCTCCAACGCGATGTCCAGCACGCGGGCGAGCTGCGCGTTGTTGCCCAGTGTGGGGTGGGCGTCCAGCGGGAGGTGATAGGCGATCAGGTTGATGTCGTGCGCCAGCAGCCGCGACAGACGCTGCTTCATCCACCCCGTCACGCGCCCGTCCTGGCCGCGCCAGAACAGGCCGTGGTGCACCAGGATGGCATCCGCCTTCGCCTCGATCGCGGCCTCGATCAGCGCCAGGCTGGCGGTCACGCCGCTGATCAGCCGGCGGATCTCGAGGCGGCCCTCGACCTGCAGCCCGTTGGGTCCATAGTCCTTGAACTGCGCAGGCTGCAGCAGGGTGTCGAAGGCGTGAACCAGCGTGTCTCGGGAGGTGCTCATGCGGCGCGGCGGCTTGAAAAACGGCATTCTGACAGCCACATCTCCACCAGCCGAATGCGGGACAATTCCCCACTTTCCTTCGCCGACTCTCTCATGAAACGACTCTGGCTCGTGTTTGCCCAAACCGTCACCGTGCTGGTGGCGGTGCTCTTCGTTGTGGCCACGCTGCAGCCGCAGTGGTTGGGCCGGCGTTCGCTGCCGTCGGTGGTGCCGGTGTTCGAGGCCCCTTCCAGCGCCCCGCCTCCCGCCGATCCGGGGACCTTGAGCCTGCGTGCGGCGGCCAAGATCGCTGCGCCCGCCGTCGTGAGCATCAACACCAGCAAGGCGCCAGCCAACAACCCCCACAGCGTCGACCCCTGGTTCCGCTTCTTCTTCGGCGACCAGCTCAACAACCAGCCGCAGACCGGGCTGGGGTCGGGCGTCATCGTCAGCCCGGCCGGCTACGTGCTCACCAACAACCACGTCGTCGAGGAAGCCGACGAGATCCAGGTGAGCCTCAACGACGGCCGCCAGACCGTGGCCAAGGTCATCGGCACCGACCCCGAGACCGATCTCGCCGTGCTCAAGGTCGAACTGAGCGACCTGCCCGTCATTACCCTGGGCAACTCCGACGCGCTCCAGATCGGCGACCCGCTGCTGGCCATCGGCAACCCCTTCGGCGTGGGGCAGACCGTCACCAGCGGCATTGTCAGCGCGCTGGGCCGCACGCAACTGGGCATCAACACCTTCGAGAACTTCATCCAGACAGACGCGGCCATCAACCCGGGCAACTCGGGCGGCGCCCTGGTGGATGTGCAAGGCCACCTCATGGGCATCAACACCGCCATTTACTCGCGCTCGGGCGGCTCCATGGGGATCGGCTTCGCCATTCCCACGTCCACCGCGCGCAGCGTGATGGAGGCGATCGTCAAGGAAGGCAAGGTCACGCGTGGCTGGATCGGCGTGGAGCCGCAGGACCTGACGCCCGAATTGGCGGAGAGTTTCGGCGTCGGCACGCGCAGCGGCGTCATCATCACGGGCGTGCTGCAGAACGGTCCCGCCGCGCAGGCGGGTATCCGCCCGGGCGACGTCATCACCGCGGTCAAGGGCCAGGAGGTCAGGAACGTGCCGCAGCTCTTGGCGGCCGTGGCGGCGCTGCCGCCCGGTGAAAAAGCCCGCCTCGATGTCTTGCGGCGCGACGCATCGATGCAGATCGAGGTGACGCCAGGCCGTCGCAACCTCGCCCAGCAGGCCGCCAACCGGCGCTGAACCTGGCCACAGGGGCCGCCGTTCAGGACGCGGTCTTTTCGCCTTCGCCTTCTTCGTCCTCGGCCCGGGTGCGCTTGATGAAGACCTGCGCTCCCCAGATGCCGGCTTCGTAGAGCACGCACATCGGCACCGCCAATGCCAATTGCGAGATCACGTCGGGCGGCGTGACGACGGCGGCGATGATGAACGAGATGACGATGAAGTAGCCGCGGAAGTCCTTGAGCTTCTGCACGGAGACCATGCCCATCTTGACCAGCAGCACCACCACGATGGGCACCTGGAAGGCGAGGCCGAAGGCGAGGTACAGGCCCAGAATCGCCTCCACATAGGACGCGATGTCGGGCGTGGCCGCCACGCTGGCCGGCGTGAACTTCTGGATGAAGCCGAACATCTTGTCGAGCACGAAGAACTGCACGAACGCGATGCCCGCATAGGCCAGCAAGCTGCCCAGGAAGATGAGCGGCACGGCGAATCGCTTCTCGTGGCTGTAGAGCCCGGGCGCAATGAAGGACCACAGCTGGTACATCCACCACGGCAGCGACAGCAGCACCGCGGCCATGGCCAGCACCTTCAGCGGCACGAAGAAGGGTGAGAACACGCCCACGGCGATCAGCCGGGCGTCGGGCGGCATGTGGGCGCGGATGGGAATGGCGATCAGGTCGATGAGGCCGCTCGGGCCGGGCCAGACCGCCAGGATGGCCATGCACACCGCCAGGCCGATCACGCTGTAGAGCAGGCGGTCGCGCAGCTCCATCAGGTGCTGCACGAAGGGCTGTTCTGTACCGGCGAGTTCGTCGTCGGAATCGGGCTTGGTGGACATCAGCGAGACGGGTTGGACGGGCGCGGGCGGAAGCGGGCCACGCGCGCGGCCCCCGACTGGGTGCGGGTGCGCACCCCCGTGCGCGCCTTGAACCACTGCGGCACGGCCTTCTGCTTGAGGCGGAAGTTCTTCTTGGGACGCGTGTAGACGGGGTACACCGGTTGCCCGATGGACTGCATGACGTCCGCCTCGGTCGGCTCGCGCAGCGTGTCACCCTCGAGGCCGGCCGTGGCGTCGGACCAGGATTTCTCGAACTCGTTGGTGGTGTCCTGCACGGAGGACTGCACGTCGCGCGCCGCCGTCTCCACCGAGTCCTTCATCTTCTTGAGCTCTTCGAGCTCCATGGACCGGTTGACCTCGGCCTTGACGTCGGCGACGTAACGCTGGGCCTTGCCCAGCAAGGCGCCCACCGTGCGGGCCACGCGCGGCAATTTCTCGGGGCCGATGACGACCAGCGCCACGGCACCGATGAGGGCCAGCTTGGAAATGCCGAGATCGATCATGGGTCAGCCAGGACCGCGGCGTCCGCACCGGGCGCCGGGGTGGTTCACGTCAGCTTTTCTGCTTGGCTTCGACGTCGATGGTGCCCTTGTCGGTCGCGCTGTTCTGCGTGACCTGGGGGGCGGGGGTGCCGGTGGCGTCGGACGGGCCGTTCTGACCGCCCTCCTTCATGCCATCCTTGAAACCCTTGACGGCGCCACCCAGGTCGGAGCCGATGTTCTTGAGTTTCTTGGTGCCGAACACCATGACCACGATGAGCAGCACGATGAGCCAGTGCCAGATGGAAAACGTACCCATGTCAATCTCCAGAGAGGTGGGGTGAGCGCGCGCGCAATGCTGGGATTCTAAGCCGCGGCCCGGGGTTCAACCGGTTGTCCCGGGGATGCCGCAGAGGACCGGATGGATCAGCCCTTGGCCCAGGGGCGAGGACCGCCGATCACGTGGATGTGCAAGTGGTGGACCTCCTGTCCGCCCTCTTGACCCGTGTTGCACACGATGCGAAATCCACCCTCGGGATAGGGGTTGCAGCCCTGCTCCATGGCCAGCTTCGGGGCCAGGGTCAGCATGCGGCCCATCAGGCGCTCGTGTTCGGGACCGACCTGTGCCATCGACGGGATGTGCACCTTGGGCACCATGAGGAAATGCACGGGCGCCCAGGGGTGGATGTCGTGGAAGGCAAACAGGTCCTCGTCCTCGTACACCCGGCGGGACGGGATCTGGCCGGCAACGATCTTGCAAAAAACGCAGTTGGGGTCGTGCTGAGCGCTCATGGGGGCCTTATTGCGGCATGGGGCGGTTGGCGTTCATGTTCACCATGCCCCGGACGATGCGGTAGAGGAACCAGATGGAGATCAGGCACCAGGCGATCCAGCCCGGCACGAAGAGCAGCAGCCACAAGGGAATGGTCACCACGTACAGGATGGCGGCCCAGATGACCGAACGGATGCGCCAGGAGAAGTGGCTGGCTTGCCAGGTGCCCACAGCCTCGTCCCGCTTCACCAGGTCGATGATCAGCGCCACGATGAGCAGCGCAACGCCGGGCTGGGCCGAAGGCAGCACCGCGCCCACCGCCACGATGAGGTGCAGGATGTAACTGAGCCAGCCCACGCTCTTGAGCGATTGGGCTTTCTCGTTGTCGGTGGTGTCCACATCGATCACGTCGCTCATGGTCTCACTCCTTCGCTTCGCGTTCGCGCACCTTGCGCAGGGCCTTCTCTTCCAGTCCGCTCAGGCCTTCGCGGCGCACCAGCTCGGCCACCACATCGGCCGGCCCCAGGCCGAAGTGGGCCAGGGCGATCATGCTGTGGAACCACAGGTCGGCGGTCTCGTTCACCAGCTTCTGACGGTCGGTGCCGCCGTGTTCCAGGTCCTTGGCGGCCATCACGGCCTCGGTGGCCTCTTCGCCAATCTTCTTGAGGAAGGCCTCGGGTCCCTTGTGCAACAGGCGCGCGACGTAGCTCTTCTCGGGATCGCCGCCGTTCGCCGGCTTGCGGCTCTCGATCACGGCAGCCAGGCGGGCCAGGTCGTCGGTACTGGTCATAGGGCTATCTGTAGATGGATTCCGGGTCTTTCAAGACCGGTTCCACGGTGACCCAATGGCCATTCTCGTGGCGCTGGAAGAAGCAACTGTGTCGGCCCGTGTGGCAGGCGATGCCGGGCTCGTGTCCGAGCTGGGTGACCTTGAGCAGCACCACGTCGTTGTCGCAGTCCAGGCGGATCTCGCGCACCGTCTGCACGTGGCCGGACTCCTCGCCCTTGAACCAGAGCTTGCCGCGCGAGCGGCTGAAGTAGACGGCGCGGCCCAGTTCGGCCGTCTTCTGCAGGGCCTCGCGGTTCATCCAGGCGAACATCAACACATCGCCAGTGGCGGCCTCCTGCGCGATCACGGGCACCAGCCCCTGATCGTCCCACTTCACGGCGTCGAGCCAGTCCATCACAGCCTCACGGGAATGCCGCGCTCAGCCATGCGGGCCTTGGCTTGCGCGACGGTGTATTCGCCATAGTGAAAGATGCTGGCGGCCAGCACCGCGTCGGCGCCGCCTTCCTGCACCCCGTCGGCCAGGTGGTCCAGCTTGCCCACGCCACCCGAGGCAATCACCGGCACGTCCACCGCGTCGCTCACCGCGCGCGTGAGCGCGAGGTCGAAGCCCGACTTGGTGCCGTCGCGGTCCATGCTGGTGAGCAGGATCTCGCCGGCGCCGAACTCGGCCATCTGCTTGGCCCAGGCCACGGCGTCCAGGCCGGTGTTCTTGCGCCCACCGTGGCTGTAGACGTCCCATCCTTCGCCCTGTGCGCGGCGCTTGGCGTCGATCGCCACCACGATGCACTGCGAGCCGTACTTGTCGGATGCGTCGCGGATGACCTGCGGGTTGGCGATGGCGGCCGAGTTGAAGCTGGTCTTGTCCGCGCCCGCGTTCAGCAGGCGGCGCACGTCGTCCACGGTGCGCACGCCGCCGCCCACGGTGAGCGGTATGAAGACCTGAGAGGCGACTGCCTCGATGATGGGCAGGATCAGGTCGCGGCCGTCGCTGGTGGCCGTGATGTCGAGAAAGGTGAGTTCGTCGGCACCCTGCTCGTTGTATCGGGCCGCGATTTCCACCGGATCACCCGCATCGCGCAATTCGACGAAGTTGACGCCCTTGACGACACGACCACCGGTGACGTCAAGGCAGGGGATGATCCGTTTGGCCAGCATCAGGCCGCGGCGCCGGGCCGCCCCAAGCAAGGCCGCACCCCCTCGGGGGGCAGCGAATACACGAAGTGAGGAGCGTGGGGGTGCATGTTCATCCGTTCAAATCGTCCGCGAGCTTCTGTGCCGCCTCGAAATCGAGGTCGCCGCTGTAGATGGAACGCCCGCAGATCACGCCCTCGACGCCTTCCTCCTCCACCGCGCAGAGCTTGCGGATGTCTTCGAGGTTGGACAGGCCACCCGAGGCGATGACGGGGATGGACAGCGACTGCGCGAGCTTGACCGTGGCCTCGATGTTGATGCCGCTGAGCATGCCGTCGCGGCCGATGTCGGTATAGACGATGGACTCGACGCCGTAGTCCTCGAACTTCTTGCCCAGATCGACCACCTCGTGGCCGGTGAGCTTGCTCCAGCCATCGGTGGCGACCTTGCCGTCCTTGGCGTCCAGGCCCACGATGATGTGGCCGCCGAACGCGGTGCAGGCGTCCTGCAGGAAACCCGGGTTCTTCACCGCCGCGGTGCCGATGATCACGTAGCGCAGCCCGGCGTCGAGGTAGCGCTCGATGGTGTCGAGGTCGCGGATGCCACCGCCGAGCTGCACATCCACCTCGCTGCCCACCTCCTTGAGGATGGCGCGGATGGCCTGCTCGTTCCTGGGTTTGCCCGCGAAGGCGCCGTTCAGGTCCACCAAGTGCACGCGGCGCGCGCCCTTGTCGACCCAGTTGCGCGCCATGGCGGCCGGGTCCTCACTGAACACCGTGGATTGGTCCATGTCGCCCTGTTTGAGGCGAACACAGTGGCCGTCCTTGAGGTCGATGGCGGGAATCAGCAGCATGGTCGTGGGCGGGCGCTGGCGCGCGGCTCAGGGGTTCCAGTGGAGGAAATTGCGGTAGAGCGCAAGACCCTGGTCAGCGCTCTTCTCGGGGTGGAATTGGGTCGCAAAAATGTTATCGCGCGCAATGGCCGCTGCAAAGCGACCACCGTAATCGGTTTCGCCGACCACGTGCTCGGGCCGTTCGGGCCGAGCGAAGTAACTGTGCACGAAATAGAAGTAGGCGCCATCGTCGATGCCCGCCCACAACGGGTGCACGCCGCGCCCCAGGTCGTGAAACACACGGTTCCAGCCCATCTGGGGCACCTTGTAGCGGCTGCCGTCGGGCTGGCGGCGGCCTTCCAGCTGGAAACGCACCACCCCGCCGGGAATGAGGCCCAGGCCATCGGTGGGGCCTTCGTCGCTGCGGTCCAGCAGCATCTGCATCCCCACGCAGACGCCGAACAGCGGCTTGTTCGCGCAGGCGTGCAGCACGGCGTCCTTCAGGCCCGAGGCCGCGAGCGCGCGCATGCAGTCGCCCATGTGGCCCTGGCCGGGCAGTACCACGCGCTCGGCAGCCATCACCTCCTCAGGGCGTTGTGTGACGACGACCTCCACACCGCTGCCCTGAGCGGCGTGCAGCACCGCCTGGGAAACCGAGCGCAGGTTTCCGCTCTCGTAGTCGACGACGGCGACCGTCCTGGCTTTCATCACGCGGGAAACGGAGGGTTCAGAGCGAACCTTTGGTGGAAGGAATCGCGTCGCCCAGGCGCGGGTCGCGTTCGAGGGCGAAGCGCACGGCGCGCGCGAAGGCCTTGAACACGGTCTCGGCCTGGTGGTGCGCGTTCTCACCGTGCAGGTTGTCCACGTGCAGCGTGACACCGGCGTGGTTGACGAATCCCTGGAAGAACTCGTAGGTGAGCTGGGTGTCGAACGCGCCGATCATGCCGGCCTTGAACGGCACGCGCATGTGCAGACCGGGGCGCCCGGAGAAGTCGATCACCACGCGCGAGAGCGCTTCGTCGAGCGGCACGTAGGCATGGCCGTAGCGGCGGATGCCCTTCTTGTCGCCCACGGCCTTGGCGAAGGCCTGGCCCAGGGTGATGCCCACGTCTTCCACCGTGTGGTGGCCATCGATGTGCAGGTCGCCCTTGGCGATGATTTCCAGGTCGATCAGGCCATGGCGGGCGATCTGATCGAGCATGTGGTCGAAAAAGCCGATACCGGTGGACAGCACGGCCACGCCGGCGCCGTCGAGGTTGATGCGCACACCGATCTGGGTCTCGTTGGTGTTGCGCTGCACCTGGGCGGCACGGTCATTGGGGCCCGGGACGGGGAAAACGGGCGGGGTGGAAGTCATAGGGCGGTTTGCAGGGCCTGGAGGAGCCGGGCGTTCTCGTCGGGCGTGCCCACGGTGAGCCGCAGGCATTGGGCCAGCAGCGGGTGCATTTTAGAAACATTCTTCACGAGCACGCCCTGGGCCTTGAGCCCGTCGAAGGCGCGCTGTGCGTCGGGCACGCGCACGAGCACCATGTTGGCTTCGCTCGGGAAGGGCGTGACACCCGGCAGCCGCGCCAGCGCGGCCATCAGCGCCTCGCGCTGTTCGCGGATCACGGCCGCCTGCTGCGCGAACACCTCGGCGTGTTCCAGCGCGAACAACGCGCACTCGGCGTTGAGCGCGCTCACGTTGTAGGGCGGGCGCAGCTTGTCCACCTCCTGAACCAGGGCCGCGGGGCCCACGAGGTAGCCGATGCGCACGCCAGCCAGGCCGAACTTGGACAGCGTGCGCATGAGCAGCACGTGGGCGTTGTCCTGCGGCCGGGCGCGCATCTCGTCGAGCCAGGTGTGACTCGAGAAGGGCTGGTAGGCCTCGTCCACCACCACCAGGCCGCCGAAGGCAGCGGCCTCGGCGATGAGGCGGCGCATGACGTCCGGGTCGAAGCGATTGGCCGTGGGGTTGTTCGGATAGGCGAGGTACGTGATGGCCGGGCGGTGCGCGCGCATCGCGGCCAGCATGGCCGGCTCGTCAAGCTCGAAGTCGGCGGTGAGCGGCACGCCATGAAAGCCCAGGCCCTGCAACTGCGCGCTCATGGCGTACATCACGAAGCCGGGCACGGGCGCCAGCACGCTCGCGCCGGGCAGGTCACAGCCCATGGCCAGCAGCGAAATGAGTTCGTCGGAGCCGTTGCCCAGCATCAGTGCCTGACCGGCCGGCAGATCGACGAATCGCTCCAGGGCGCGCTTGAGTTCGTCCACGCGCGCGCCGGGGTAGCGGTTGATGGCCACGGCGCCCAGGCGCCGGCCCAGCTCGGCCTGCAGTTCGTGCGGCAACGCGAACGGGTTCTCCATCGCATCGAGCTTGAGCATGCCGGCCGAGTCCTGGATGGCGTAGGCCTGCATGGACTGGATGTCCCGGCGGATGCGCGCCAGCGGCTGGGGCTTGAGGGCGCTGTTCATCGCGGCGTGCCTCGCATCGGCGGGACGGTGGGCAGGCGCAACTCGGCCGCGCGCGCGTGCGCCTGCAGGCCCTCACCGTAGGCCAGCTCGGCGGCCACGGTGCCCAGGGCCTGCGCGCCCTGTTCACTCACCTCGATCAGGCTGCTGCGCTTCTGGAAGTCGTAGACGCCCAGCGGCGAGGAGAAGCGCGCGGTGCCGCCGGTGGGCAGCACGTGGTTGGGGCCGGCGCAGTAGTCGCCGAGGCTTTCGCTGGTGTAGGCACCCAGGAAGATGGCACCGGCGTGCTTGAGCCGCGGCTCCCAGCGGTGCGGCTCGGCACTGGACACCTCCAGGTGCTCGGGCGCGATGCGGTTGCTGATGGCACAGGCCTCGCCCATGTCGCGGGTGAGAATGAGCGCGCCGCGGTCGTTGAGGCTCTTGGCGATGATGGCCGCGCGCGGCATGGTGGGCAGCAGGCGGTCGATGGCGGCCTGCACGGCGTCGATGTAGGCGGCGTCCGGGCACAGCAGGATGCTCTGCGCCAGCTCGTCGTGCTCGGCCTGGCTGAACAGGTCCATGGCCACCCAGTCGGCCGGCGTGCTGCCGTCGGCGAGCACCAGGATCTCGCTCGGGCCGGCGATCATGTCGATGCCCACGGTGCCGAACACGCGCTTCTTGGCGCTGGCCACGTAGGCGTTGCCGGGGCCGGTGATCTTGTCGACCTTGGGCACGGTGGCCGTGCCGTAGGCCAGCGCGGCCACGGCCTGGGCGCCGCCGATGGTGAAGGCGCGCGTGACGCCGGCCACGTAAGCCGCCGCCAGCACCAGCTCGTTGCGCTCGCCGCGCGTGTCGGTGCCACCGCCGTTGCCGCCCGTGGCCACACTGCCGCGCACGGGCGTGGGCACCACCATCACGATCTCGGGCACGCCGGCCACGTGCGCAGGCACAGCATTCATGATCACGCTGGACGGGTAGGCCGCCTTGCCGCCCGGCACGTAGATGCCCACGCGGTCCAGCGGCGTGACCTTCTGGCCCAGCAGGGTGCCGTCCTCGTCGCGGTAGCTCCAGCTTTCGCCGTTGGCCTTCTTTTGCGCTTCGTGGTAGCGGCGCACGCGCGCGGTGGCGGCCTGCAGGGCCTCACGTTGCGCCGCAGGCAGGGCGTCGAAGGCGGCCTTGAAATCGGCCTGGGTGAGCTCGAGTTCGCCCACGCTGGCGGCCTGCAGGCCGTCGAAGCGCGCGGTGTATTCCAGCACCGCCGCATCGCCGCGCCGGTGCACGTCGGCCAGGATGTCGGCCACCCGCTGCTCGATCGCGTGGTCCGTCTCGCTCGACCAATGCAGGCGCTGCGCGAAGCGCGCCTCGAAATCGGGCTGGGCGGTCGACAGGCGAAGGGGCGAGGCGTTCATGCGGGGGTGGAAACAATGGCGCCGGCGAAAGCGTCGATGAGCGGGCGCAGGCGCGCCTGTTTGAGTTTGAGGGCCGCCTGGTTGACCACCAGGCGCGAGCTGATGTCCATGATGCGCTCGACCTCGACGAGGTGGTTGGCCTTGAGCGTGTTCCCGGTGGACACGAGGTCCACGATGGCGTCGGCCAGGCCGGTGAGCGGCGCCAGTTCCATGCTGCCGTAGAGCTTGATCAGGTCCACGTGCACACCCTTGCCAGCAAAGAACTCGCGCGCGATGGTGGTGTACTTGGTGGCCACGCGCAAGCGCGAGCCCTGGCGCACGGCCGAGGCGTAGTCGAAGTCGGCGCGCACGGCCACGCTGACGCGGCAGCGCGCGATGTTCAGGTCCAGCGGCTGGTACAAGCCCTGGCCGCCGTGTTCGATCAGCGTGTCCTTGCCGGTCACCCCAAGATCGGCGCCGCCGTTTTCCACGTAGGTGGGCACGTCGGTGGCGCGAACCAGCACCACGCGCACATCGGGCTGGTTGGTCGGCAGGATGAGCTTGCGCGATTTTTCGGGGTCCTCCAGCACCTCGATGCCGGCCGCGCGCAACAGCGGCAGGGTCTCGTCGAAGATGCGGCCTTTGGACAGGGCAAGCGTGATCACTTGATTCTTTCGATGTCGGCACCGATGGCGCGCAGCTTCACTTCCATCTGGTCGTAGCCGCGGTCCAGGTGGTAGATGCGGTCGACGGTGGTCTCGCCCTCGGCCACCAGGCCCGCGATCACCAGGCTGGCCGAGGCGCGCAGGTCGGTGGCCATCACGGTGGCGCCGGACAGGCGCTGCACGCCCTCCACCATCGCCACCTTGCCCTCGGTCTGGATGCGCGCGCCCAGGCGGACCAGTTCGTTCACGTGCATGAAGCGGTTTTCGAAGATGGTCTCCGTCACCTTGCTCGCGCCCTCGGCAATGCAGTTGACGGTCATGAACTGCGCCTGCATGTCGGTGGGAAAGCCGGGGTACTCGGTGGTGCGGAAGCTCTGCGCCTTCATGCGGCCCGAGGCGCGGATGCGAATGAAAGGCCCGGCGGCATTGGCGCCCGCCTCGATCTCGGCGCCGGCCTCGGTGAGCTTGTCGATCACCGCGTCCAGGTGGTCGGCCCGGCCGCAGCGCAGCAGCACGTCGCCGCCAGTGGCGGCCACGGCGCACAGGAAGGTGCCGGCCTCGATGCGGTCGGCCACCACCTGGTGCTCGCAGCCCTTGAGGCGATCGACACCCTGCACGTGAATGCGACTGGTGCCGTGGCCCTCGATCTTCGCGCCCATGCGGATGAGCATCTCGGCCAGGTCGGTGACCTCGGGCTCCTGCGCGGCGTTCTCCAGCAAGGTCTCGCCCTGCGCCAGGGCCGCAGCCATCAGGAAGTTCTCGGTGCCGGTGACGGTGACCATGTCGGTGGCGATGCGCGCGCCGTGCAGGCGCGAGCGCCCTTGCGGCAGGCGCGCCTCCATGTAGCCGTGCTCGACCGAGATATCGGCGCCCATGGCCTGCATGCCCTTGATGTGCTGATCCACCGGGCGCGAGCCGATGGCGCAGCCGCCCGGCAGCGACACGCGCGCGCGCCCGAAGCGGGCCAGCAGCGGTCCCAGCACCAGCACCGACGCGCGCATGGTCTTCACCAGGTCGTACGGAGCCTCGGCCCGCAGGCCATCGGGCGCCTGCAGGCGGATGCCACCACGCTCGCCCAGCGTGTCCGTGCGCACGCCCATGTTGTTGAGCAGCTGGCGCATGGTCGCCACGTCGCGCAGGCGCGGCACATTGGTCAGCGTCACGGCCTCGTCGGTCAGCAAGGCGGCGCACAGTTCCGGCAGCGCGGCGTTCTTGGCGCCGGAAATCGGCACCTCGCCGCTCAGCGTGCGGCCCCCGCGGATCAGCAGTTTGTCCATGGTGTCAGTTCTGTTCCGCCCATTCGGCGGGGGTCAGGGTCTGCATCGACAGGGCGTGCACCTCGTCGGTCTGCATGCGGTTGCCCAGCGTGGCATAGACAGCCTGGTGGCGCTGGATCAGGCGCTTGCCTTCGAAGGCCGGCGACACGATGACGGCGGACCAGTGGCGGCCATCGCCCGTCACCTCGATGTGTTCGCAGGCCAGGCCGGCGGCGATGAGGGATTGCAGTTGTTCGGCGGTCATGGACATCAGTGGCGGACCTTGTAGCCGGTCTTGAGCAGGTGCAGCGCCAGCGCACTCACCGCCAGCAGCGCACCGCCCACCAGGCCCAGGCTGATCCATGGCGAGACGTCGCTCTGGCCGAAGAAGCCGTAGCGGAAGCCATCGATCATGTAGAAGAACGGATTGAGGTGGCTCACGCCCTGCCAGAACTCGGGCAGCGAATGGATGGAATAGAACACGCCCGACAGGAAGGTCATGGGCATGATGATGAAGTTCTGGAACGCGGCCATCTGGTCGAACTTCTCGGCCCACAACCCGGCAATGAGCCCCAGCGCGCCCAACAGGGCCGCACCCAGCACGCCGAACACCAGGATCCACAGCGGCGCCACCAGGCTGGGCTGCGCGAACAGCCCGGCCACGATCAGCACACCCAGGCCCACCGCGAGGCCGCGCACGATGGACGAGCCCACGTAGGCCACGAACCAGGCGCGGTGCGACAGCGGCGTGAGCAGCAGGAACACCAGGTTGCCCATGATCTTGCTCTGGATGAGCGAGGAGCTGCTGTTGGCGAAGGCGTTCTGCAGCACGCTCATCATCACCAGGCCGGGCACGAGGAAGGCGGTGTAGCTCACATCGCCGTACACCTGGGCCCGGCCTTCGAGCACGTGAGCGAACACGGCCAGGTACAGCAGCGCGGTGATGACGGGCGCGGCCACGGTCTGGAAGCCCACCTTCCAGAAACGCAGCACCTCTTTGTAGAACAGGGTTTGCCAGCCGGTCATACCGACACCTTCGCGGAAGGGGTAGAGGGCACCACCGGCGCGCCGCTGCCCGTGAGATCGAGGAACACGTCCTCCAGATCGGCCTTGCGGACCTCGATGTCCTCCGGCATCACGCCGGCCTCGCGCAGGCGCGAGAGCACGTGCTCCACCGCGTGAGCGTCGAGCGCAGGCAACTGCACCACGCGGCCGGTGATGCGCGCCTGCGCGGCGATGTCGGCCGGCAAGGGCGTGTCGGTCTTGAAGCGCAGCACGTTGGCGGCTGCGCGAGCCAGCAGGGCCGAGGTGGATTCGAGTGCGACCACCTGCCCCAGCTTGAGCATGGCGATGCGGCTGCACAGGGCCTCGGCTTCCTCCAGGTAGTGGGTGGTGAGCAGCACCGTGCTGCCCAGGCGCTTGTTGAGGCCCGAGACGAACTGCCACAGGGTCTGGCGCAGTTCCACGTCGACGCCGGCGGTGGGCTCGTCGAGCACGATGACCGGCGGCTTGTGCACCAGGGCCTGGGCGATCAACACACGCCGCTTCATGCCGCCCGAGAGCTGGCGCATGTTGGCCGTGGCCTTGTCGGCCAGCCCCAGGCCGGTGAGCAGCTCGTCGATCCAGTCGTCGTTGCGGCGGATGCCGAAGTAACCCGACTGGATGCGCAGCGCCTCGCGCACGTTGAAGAAGGGGTCGAACACCAGTTCCTGGGGCACCACGCCCAACTGGCGGCGCGCGGCCTGGTAGTCGGCTTGCACGTCGTGGCCGTGCACCGTGATGCGGCCCTCGGTGGCGCGCGCCAGGCCGGCCAGGATGCTGATGAGCGTGGTCTTGCCCGCCCCGTTCGGTCCGAGCAGGCCGAAAAATTCACCCGGTTCGATGTCGAAACTGACCGAACGCAGGGCGTGGAGGTCGCCACGCGAGGTGGCGTAGGTCTTGGAGACGTTCTGGAATGAGACGGCTGGCATGCGCAGCAACACCCTGGACTGCGCCGCTCACTCGGGACATCCGGGGCGGGCAGGGAACCGGGGATTCTACGGCTGGCCCCTCGCCCCCGCTGGCGAAGGGGCGTCCCACGCGGGCTCAGGCCGGCAGCAATTCCTGCACGCCATAAGCGGCCACCAACTCCCGCAGGCGCGGCGGCCAGTTCGTCACGTTCAGGGCGCGTCCGGCGCGCTGCGCGTCGCGCCGCAACTCGAGCAGCAGGGCCACGGCGGAGGAATCGAAGCTGCTCAGCCCCCCGGCGTCGACTGTGAAATCGCCCGCCGGCTGCGCCGCCAGCGCCCGCCGCAGGCTTTGCAGCGTGTCGGGCGCCTCGGACGTGGTGAGCCGCGCGGGCAGCCGGGCCTCGCTCATCAGTTGGTCTTGGCGGTGCCGCCGCCGCTCTTGTTGCGCTGGGCCAGGGAGTCGATCAGGCCGTCGATGCCCTTGGCGTTGATTTCCTGCGCAAACTGGGTGCGGTAGGTTTCCACCAGCCACAGGCCCAGCACGTTGAGGTCGTAGATCTTCCAGCTGTCGTTGGACTTTTCCATGCGGTAGTCGAGCTGGATCGGCTCGCCGCGGCCGCGCACCTCGGAGCGCACCACCACCTCGGTGTCGGTGGGCTGCATGCGCAGGGGCTTGAAGCTCAGGGTCTGGTCGCGCACTTCGCTCAGGGCGCCGGAGTAGGTACGCACCAGCATGGCCTTGAATTCGGCCTGCAGGCGCTGTTGCTGCTCGGGCGTGGCCTGGCGCCAGTGGCGGCCCACGGCGGAGGACGTCATGCGGGTGAAGTTCACGTTGGGCATGATCTTCTCGTCCACCACGGCCATGATGCGGTCGATGTTGCCGGCCTTGATCGCCGGGTCGGCCTTGATCAGCTCCAGCACCTCGGTGGACAGGCGCTTGACCATGGCGTCGGGGGCCTCGGCGGCGCTGGCGGGCAGGGTGAAGGCGGTCAGGGCCAGGGCGACGCCGGCCAGCCAGGAACGTCGGTGCAATTGGTTCATGTGTGAGTCCTTTCCAGGGCTCTTGGCCCGTGTGACGGCATTGTGGCGGTCCGAGGTGCGGCGAATGTGACCGGTTCCCCGCCGATGGTGACGAGGCGTATCAGCAGCGAGCGCCCACTATCGGTTCACTCCGCGTCGTCTCCGTCGCCCAGGCCGATGCCCTTGTCGATCATGTCGTCGATCTGGCGTTGGCGGCGGCCCAGGTAGAAGTCGCGCATGAGGCCGTAGGGATCGAGTGCGGCGTCGTCGAAGATCTGGCCGGCGCGCAGCAGACCGGCGCGCGTGTCCACCACGCGCAGGGCGTAGAGCGAGTTGCGGCTGGGCACGTGGTCCACGTGGCCCACCGGGTCGGCGGCGCTGTCGGCCACCAGGCCGCCGGTGTCGCGCACCGTGGACGGACCGAAAAACGGCAGCACCAGGTAGGCGCCCGAGGGCACACCCCAGCGGCCCAGGGTCTGGCCGAAGTCGATGCGGGTGCGCTGAATGCCGGCCTCGCTGGCAATGTCGAGCAGGCCACCAAAGCCCAGCACGGTGTTGACGCTGAAGCGCAGCAGGTTGTCCGCCGTTTCGCGCGGGCGCAGCTGCAGGCCGGCGTTGACGGCGGACCACAGGTCGCCCAGGTTGCCGAAGAAGTTGTTGACGCCCGTGCGCACCGGGCTGGGCGTGACGTCGACGTAGGCCGTGGCCACGGGCTTGAGCACCGCGCGGTCCACCGCGTCGTTGAAGCGGTACACGCCGCGGTTCAAGGGCTCCAGCGGGTCCTTGGGGTTGGCGTCGGGGCCGGTGGCACAGCCGGCCAGCAGCACCAGGGCCGCGGTCGCCGCCAACGCGGGACGGAAGACGAATCGTGGGGTGGTCATTCGTTGAACTCCCTGGGGATCGGGGCTTATTCGGTGCCCGCTTCGGGTTTCTTCTCGGCGCTGTCGGCCGCGCGGCTGAACAGGAACTGGCCGATCAGGTTTTCCAGCACCAGGGCCGACTGCGTCTGGGTCACCAGCGCGCCATCGGCCAGGTTTTCCGGGTCGCCGCCCGGCTCGATGCCCACATACTGCTCGCCGAGCAGCCCGCTGGTGAGGATCTTCATGGAGCTGTCACGCGGGAAGGCGTAGCGCTTTTCCAGCGTGAGTGCGACGCTGGCCTGGAAGGTCTTGTCGTCGAAACCGATGTTCTCGACCCGGCCCACCACCACGCCCGCCGAGCGCACCGCGGCGCCGGCCTTGAGGCCGCCGGCGTTGTCGAAGCGCGCGGTGACGCGGTAGGTGGGCTCGAAGCTGAGCTGCAGCAGGTTGGCCGACTGCAGTGCGAGGAACAGGATGGCCGCGCCGCCGATGAGCACGAACAGGCCAACCCAGAAGTCGTTTTTGGATGAGGTCATGGTGGTTCTCCGATGGGCCCTCAGATGCTGAACATCATGGCGGTGAGCACGAAGTCGAGGCCCAGCACGGTGAGCGAGGCCATCACCACCGTGCGGGTGGTGGCGCGCGAAACACCTTCGGGCGTGGGCTGGGCCAGGTAGCCCTGCAGCAGGGCGATGAAGGTGACGGCGAAACCGAAGACGGCGCTCTTGATGATGCCGTTGCCGACGTCGGCCCAGACATCGACGCCGCCCTGCATCTGGCTCCAGAAGGCGCCGCCGTCGAGCCCGATGAGGCCGACGCCGACCACCCAGCCGCCGATGACGCCGACCGCGCTGAACACGGCCGCCAGCAGGGGCATCGCGATGACGCCGGCCCAGAAGCGCGGCGCGAGCACGCGGCGCACCGGGTCAACGGCCATCATCTCCATGGCGCTGAGCTGCTCGCCGGCCTTCATGAGGCCGATTTCGGCGGTGAGCGAGGTGCCTGCGCGGCCAGCGAACAGCAGCGCGCTGACCACGGGGCCGAGCTCGCGCACCAGCGACAGGGCCACCAGCAGGCCCAGGGCCTCGGTGGCGCCGTAGATGCGCAGCGTGTAGTAGCCCTGCAGGCCAAGCACAAAGCCCACGAACAGGCCCGAGACGCCGATGATGGACAGCGAGTGGTTGCCCAGGAAGTGGATCTGGTCGCGCACCAGGCCGAATCGGCGCAGCGCCACGCCGCCCAGGGCCAGCAGGCGCAGGAACAGGCGCGCGCCGTAGCCCAGCGCGCTGAGGTGCTGCCGCACGGCGCGGCCCACGATGGCGGGGTGCAGGGCCTTGAGCATCAGGCGGCTCCCTTGCCGAAGTCCTCGGCCAGCGAGGGTGCGGGGTGGTGGAACTGCACCGGGCCGTCGGGCCGCGCATTGACGAACTGCGCCACCAGTGGGTCGGTGCTGTGGCGCACTTCGTCGGGCGTGCCCTGCGCGGCGATCTTGCCGTTGGCCAGCACGATCACCTGGTCGGCGATGCCGAAGGTCTCGTCCAGGTCGTGCGAGACCACGATGCTGGTGAGGCCGAGGGCGCCGTTGAGTTCGCGGATGAGCCGCGCGGCGGTGCCGAGCGAGATCGGGTCGAGGCCGGCAAAGGGCTCGTCGTACATGACGAGCTCGGGGTCGAGCGCGATGGCACGTGCCAGCGCCACGCGCCGCGCCATGCCCCCCGAGAGCTCGCTGGGCATCAGGTTGCGCGCGCCACGCAGGCCCACGGCGTTGAGCTTGAGCAGCACGATGTCGCGCACCAGGGCCTCGGGCAGCTTCGTGTGCTCGCGCAGCGGGAAGGCCACGTTGTCGAACACGCTCATGTCGGTGAACAGCGCACCAAACTGGAACAGCATGCCCATGCGGCGGCGCGCGGCGTAGAGCGCTCGCTGGTCCATGGCGGTGACGTCGGCGCCGTCGAACAGGGTCTGGCCGCGCTGGGCGCGGATCTGGCCACCGATGAGGCGCAGCACCGTGGTCTTGCCGCCGCCCGAGGCGCCCATGAGCGCCGTGACCTTGCCGCGCGGCACGGTCAGCGAGATGTTGTCGAGGATCACCCGCGGGCCGTAGCCGAAGGTGAGACCGCGCAGTTCAACGAGGGGGGTGGAAGGGCTGGTGCTCATCAAGCAAAAGCCGGGCATGAACCCGGCCGCCGCATGATACGGGATCCCGACTTACCGGGCTCCCGTCGCACCCTTACGTTTTGGTAATCGAGTGTTCAGCGCGGCAGGTCCGAATAGCCCATGAGGAATTCGTCCACCGAACGCGCGGCCTGGCGCCCTTCGCGGATGGCCCAGACCACCAGGGACTGCCCGCGGCGCATGTCGCCGGCGGCAAACACCTTGGGCACGTTGGTCGCGTAACCACCGGTGAAATCGGTGGTGGCCTTGGCGTTGCCGCGGGCGTCCTTGTCGACGCCGAAGGCCTCGAGCACCGTGGCCACGGGGTTGGTGAAACCCATGGCGAGCAGCACCAGGTCGGCCTTGTACTCCTTCTCGGTGCCGGGGACCTCGACGAACTTGCCGTCCTTGAACTCCACGTGCACGGTCTTCAGGCCCGTGACCTTGCCGTTCTTGCCGACGAATTCCTTGGTGGACACGGCGAACTCGCGCACACACCCTTCTTCATGGCTGGAGCTGGTGCGCAGCTTGAGCGGCCAGTAAGGCCACACCAGGGGCTTGTTCTCCTGCTCCGGCGGCTGGGGCATCACCTCGAACTGGGTGACGCTGAGCGCGCCGTGGCGGTTGCTGGTGCCCACGCAGTCGGAGCCGGTGTCGCCACCGCCGATGACGATGACGTGTTTGCCGTCCGCGCGCAGTTGTCCTTTGATCTTGTCGCCCGCGTTCACCTTGTTCTGCTGCGGCAGGAACTCCATGGCGAAGTGGATGCCGTCGAGCTCGCGGCCGGGCACGGGCAGGTCGCGGCTCTGCTCCGCGCCGCCGGTGAGCAGCACGGCGTCGAACTCCGCCTGGAGCTGCTCGGCGCTGACGGTTTCCTTGGCCCAGTTGGTGACCTTGCTGCCGGCGGGCATGGCACCCACCAGCACGCCAGTGCGGAATACCACGCCCTCGGCCTGCATCTGCTCGACGCGGCGGTCGATGTGCGACTTCTCCATCTTGAAGTCGGGGATGCCGTAGCGCAGCAGGCCGCCGATGCGGTCGTTCTTCTCGAACACGGTCACGTCGTGGCCGGCGCGCGCCAGTTGTTGCGCGGCGGCCAGGCCGGCAGGGCCGGAGCCCACCACGGCGACCTTCTTGCCGGTCTTGTGCTTGGCGGGTTGCGCCGGCACCCAGCCCTCGGCCCAGGCGCGGTCGATGATGGCGTGCTCGATGGACTTGATGCCCACCGGGTCGTCGTTCACGTTGAGCACGCAGGCGGCTTCGCAGGGCGCGGGGCAGATGCGGCCGGTGAACTCGGGGAAGTTGTTGGTGCTGTGCAGCACCGTGATCGCGTTCTTCCAGTCGCCTTGATAAACGAGGTCGTTGAAGTCCGGGATGATGTTGTTGACCGGGCAGCCGCTGTTGCAGAACGGCATGCCGCAGTCCATGCAGCGCGCGCCCTGAATCCTGGCCTGCTGGTCATCGAGCCCGACGACGAATTCCTTGTAGTGCTTCAGGCGATCGGGCACGGGCGCGTAGCCCTCCTCGATGCGCTCGTATTCCATGAAGCCGGTGACTTTTCCCATGGTGCTGTCCTGTGATTTCGTGGGGCTTTGTTCGTGGGCTTATTTCGCAGGCACGGTGGCCTTCTTGGCCGAGCCCTGTGCCTTGGTCGTGGCGGCGGCCGCCGTCTGCTTCGCGGCCATCTCGCCCAGCGCGCGCTTGTATTCGTTCGGGAACACCTTGACGAACTTGCCGCGCGCCGTGGCCCAGTTGTCCAGCAGCTCGCGCGCGCGCTTGCTGCCGGTCCAGCGGTTGTGGTCCTCCAGCAGCTTCTTGAGCAAGGCCTCGTCGGTCTGGCCGCGGTGCCAGGTGCCGGCGGCGGACGCGGCTTCCTGTTCCTTGGCCGTGAGCACGGGCTCCAGGCTCACCATGGCGGTGTTGCAGCGCTCGGCGAAGCGGCCATCCTCGTCGTAGACGTAGGCGACGCCGCCGCTCATGCCGGCGGCGAAGTTGCGGCCGGTCTTGCCCAGCACCACCACGGTGCCGCCGGTCATGTACTCGCAGCCGTGGTCGCCGGTGCCCTCGACCACCGCGGTGGCGCCGGACTTGCGCACCGCGAAGCGCTCGCCGGCCACGCCGGAGAAGTAGGCTTCGCCCGTCGTCGCGCCGTAGAGCACGGTGTTGCCGACGATGATGTTGCGCGTGGCCTCGCCACGGAAGTCGATGCTGGGGCGCACCACCACGCGGCCGCCCGACAGGCCCTTGCCGGTGTAGTCGTTGGCGTCGCCGATCAGGTACATCGTGATGCCCTTGGCCAGGAAGGCGCCGAAGGACTGGCCGCCCGTGCCCTCGAGCTGGATGCGGATGGAGTCGTCCGGCAGGCCCTCGGGGTGGTGCTTGGTGAGCTCGCCCGAGAGCATGGCGCCCACCGAGCGGT
>NZ_WVZN01000011.1:0-10309 GCF_011772445.1 Hydrogenophaga sp.
TCGCCGGCGCCGGCACCCGCCGCTGAAGCACCGGCGCCCGCGCCGGCCGAAGCCGCCGCGCCGGGGCCCACCCCAGCGCCGGCCCCGGCGCCCGTGGTGGCAGCTCCACGCCCGCCCGCCGTGCCCGCTCCCGCCGCGGACGAGCCCGGCTTCCTCAGCAGCCTCACCGACAACCCCTTGCTGCTGCCCCTGGCGGGCGGCCTGCTGGCCCTGTTGGCCGGGCTGGGCCTGTGGCGCATGCGCCAACGCAAGGCCAACGCCAACGTCGACAGCTCCTTCCTCGAAAGCCGTCTGCAGCCCGACTCCTTCTTCGGCTCCAGCGGCGGCCAGCGCATCGACACCGCCGAAGCCATGGCCTCGGGATCGTCGATGGTCTATTCGCCCAGCCAGCTCGACGCCGCGGGCGACGTGGACCCGGTGGCCGAAGCCGACGTGTACCTCGCCTATGGCCGCGACCTGCAGGCCGAGGAAATCCTCAAGGAAGCCATGCGCAGCACGCCCACGCGCGTGGCCATCCACACCAAGCTGCTCGAGATCTACGCCAAGCGCCGCGACGCCCGCGCCTTCGAGGTGGTGGCCAGCGAGGCCTTCGGCCTCACACAGGGTGAAGGCCCCGAGTGGGAACGCGCCTGCGAGCTGGGGCGTGAACTCGATCCCACCAACCCGCTGTACCACCCCGGCGGCAAACCTGTGCCCAAGGCCGGTGTCGCTGCGGCCACGGCTGCCGGCGGCCTGCATGCCTTCGCCCCCAGCACCGTCAACCTCGACTCGCAGGCGTCCACGGGCGCGGGCCCGCTGGACCTGGACCTGGACATCCCCATCGACGACGCGCCGGTGTCTCGCCCCGCCCCGGCGGAACGGCCCGACGTGGCCGCCATGTCGGACCTGGACGACCTCGACGCCACCGAAGCCCTGACCGCGCCTTCGGCGTCGCCGGCCAGTGCCCCGGCCTCCATGTCGATGGACTTCGACCTCGATCTGCCCTCGCCCGCCAACGAGGCCGAGCGCTCGGCGACGACGCCGGCCGACATCGAAGTGCCCAGCCTCGGTCAGGCCGCCCCCGACAGCATCAGCGCCCCCAACTTCGACCTCGACCTGAAGACCACTTCTACCAGGGCCGGCCTGGCCCCCGAGCCCGCCGGCAGCCTGATGGACTTCAACCTCGACGGTCTCAACCTGGACCTCGACAGCGGCCACAAGGAACCCGTGACGATGGCGCCGGCAGGCGACCTCACCGAGGAGAATCCGCTGGAAACCAAGCTCTCGCTGGCCGAGGAGTTCCGCGCCATCGGCGACTTCGAAGGCGCGCGTTCGCTGGCCGAAGAAGTGCTGGCCGAAGCGTCCGGTCCGCTCAAGGCCAAGGCCAGCACCTTCCTGGCCGATCTGACCACCTGATCCGATCGCCCGACGCCGTCGCTTGACAGCATCCCCCGACGAGTCCCCCACCACGCCCAGCCCGATGCACCGCATCGCGCTGGGCGTGAGCTTTAACGGCCGGGCGTACGACGGCTGGCAAAGCCAGCCCAGCGGCAATACCGTGCAAGACAAGCTGGAAGATGCGCTCGCGCGCTTCAGCGCCCTGACCAGCGTCAACACCTTGTGCGCCGGCCGCACCGACGCAGGCGTGCACGGGCTCATGCAGGTGGTGCACTTCGACACGCCGCTGGAGCGGACCGAATACGCCTGGGTACGCGGCACCAACAGCTTCCTGCCGACCGACATCGCCGTGCAGTGGGCGCGCGAGGTGCCTGCGGCTTTCCACGCCCGCGCCAGCGCCGTCGCCCGCCGCTACGCCTACGTGCTGCTCGAATCCCCCGTGCGACCGAGCGTGGAGCAGGGCCAGGTTGGCTGGGTGTTCCGCCCGTTGGACGCGGACGCCATGCGCCGGGCCGCCGATCACCTCCTCGGCGAGCACGACTTCACCTCCTTCCGCGCCTCGCAATGCCAAGCGCACACGCCGGTGAAAACGCTGCGGCGCGTCGAGATCGCGCGTCGCGGCGCTTACTGGCGCTTCGAGTTCGAGGCCAACGCCTTCCTGCACCACATGATCCGCAACATCATGGGCTGCCTCGTCGCCATCGGGAGCGGTCAACAACCGCCCGGGTGGATGGCAGAAGTTCTGGCCGCGCGCAGCCGCGACGCCGCCGCGCCCACCTTTTCCCCCGACGGCCTGTACTTTCTCGGCCCGGTCTACGATGCGGCCTGGGGCCTGCCCGAGCGCACCCCCGCTTTCGACTGGCTGCCGTGACACCCACCCACCGCACACGCATCAAGTTCTGCGGCCTCACCCGCGAGGCCGACGTGGACGCCGCCGTGCAGGCCGGCGCCGACGCGGTGGGCTTCGTGCTCTACGAACCCAGCCCGCGCTTCGTGCCCCCCGAGCGCGCCGGCGCATTGGCGCTCCGACTGCCCGCCTTCGTCACGCCGGCGCTGCTCTTCGTCAACGCCAGCCCCGAGTGGATCGCGCGCGGCCTGCGCGCCGTGCCCCACGCCCTGCTGCAGTTGCACGGAGACGAATCCCCCAGCGATGCGCAGGCCACAGGACGGCCCTACCTGCGCGCCGCCCGCATCCCGGCCGGCGAGGCCGGGAAATCCTTCGATCTCCTACAATTCGCCGATGCGTTCGCCTCTGCCCAAGCCATCCTGCTCGACGCGCATGTCGAGGGGTTCGGCGGCGGTGGCCAATCCTTCGACTGGACGGCCTTCACGTGGTCACACCCTCGACTAAACGCCAGCTCTCGCCTCGTTTTGTCTGGTGGACTCACGCCTGCAAACGTGACCGATGGCATCAGGCTCGTCCGGCCCTGGGCCGTTGACGTGAGCTCCGGCATCGAGGTGTCCAAAGGCATCAAGAGCGCCGACAAGATGCAGGCCTTCGTGGCCGCCGTGCGCGCCGCCGATCACCTGACCGATCCGGCGCCAGCACCCTCCCCGCAGCGATCCTGACCCTTCCTGGGGTCGCGCGGGCCATCCACCGCACAGGATTTCGCATGCAGACCCCTTACCAGCAACCCGACGCCCGAGGCCACTTCGGCATCTACGGCGGCAGCTTCGTGAGCGAGACGCTCACCCACGCCATCAACGAATTGAAGGCGGCCTACGAGAAGTACCAGCACGACCCGGACTTCCTCGCCGAATTCCGCCACGAGCTCGCGCACTTCGTGGGCCGGCCCAGCCCGGTCTACCACGCCGCGCGCATGAGCCGCGAGATGGGCGGCGCACAGATCTACCTCAAGCGCGAGGACCTCAACCACACCGGCGCGCACAAGGTGAACAACACCATCGGCCAGGCCCTGCTGGCGCGCCGCATGGGCAAGCCGCGCATCATCGCCGAGACCGGCGCGGGCCAGCACGGCGTGGCCACGGCCACCGTCTGCGCGCGCTACGGCCTGGAATGCGTGGTCTATATGGGCAGCGAAGACGTCAAGCGCCAGAGCCCCAACGTATTCCGCATGAAGCTGCTGGGTGCCACCGTGGTGCCCGTGGAAAGCGGCAGCAAGACCCTGAAGGACGCGCTCAACGAGGCCATGCGCGACTGGGTCGCCAACGTGGACAACACCTTCTACATCATCGGCACCGTGGCTGGCCCCCATCCCTACCCGATGATGGTGCGCGACTTTCAGAGCGTGATCGGCGAGGAATGCCTTAAGCAGATGCCCGAGATGCTGCGCGAGGCGAACTGCGCCGGCGAGCAGCCCGATGCGGTGATAGCCTGCGTCGGTGGTGGCAGCAACGCCATGGGTATCTTCCACCCCTACATCGCGCACCAGAACACCCGACTGATCGGCGTGGAGGCCGCCGGGGAAGGCCTCGACAGCGACAAGCACGCTGCCTCGCTGCAGCGCGGCAGCCCCGGCGTGCTGCACGGCAACCGCACCTACGTGCTGCAGGACGACGACGGCCAGGTCACCGAGACCCACAGCGTGAGCGCCGGGCTGGACTACCCCGGCGTCGGCCCCGAGCACGCTTTCCTCAAGGACATCGGCCGCGCCGAGTACGTGGGCATCACCGACAGCGAGGCGCTGGAGGCCTTCCACTACCTTTGCCGCACCGAGGGCATCATCCCCGCGCTGGAGTCCAGCCACGCCGTGGCGCACGCCATGAAGCTCGCCAGGACGATGAAACCCACCCAGTCCATTCTGGTCAACCTCTCGGGCCGCGGCGACAAGGACATAGGCACCGTCGCCGACCTGTCGGGCGTCGATTTCTACGACCGCCCCTCCATGCGCGGACACACCGTCAAGGGGGGCCAAGCCAAATGAGCCGCATCGACAAGACCCTCGCCGAACTCAAGGCCCAGGGCCGCAAGGCGCTGATCCCCTATGTCACCGCCGGCTTCCCCTTCGCCGACATCACGCCCGAGCTCATGCAGGGCATGGCCGAAGCAGGTGCCGACATCATCGAGCTCGGCGTGCCCTTCTCCGACCCCTCGGCCGATGGACCCGTGATCCAGAAGGCCGGCGACCGCGCGCTGGCGGCCGGCATCGGCCTCGTGCAGGTGCTGGCCATGGTGAGGCGATTCCGCGAACGCAACACCGGCACGCCCGTGGTGCTGATGGGCTACGCCAACCCGGTGGAGCGCTACGACCAGAAGCACGGCGCTGGCGCCTTCGTGAACGACGCGGCCGAGGCCGGCGTGGACGGCGTGCTGGTGGTGGACTACCCGCCCGAGGAATGCGAGGACTTCGCCCGCGCCCTGCGCGCACGCGACATGGACCTCATCTTCCTGCTGGCGCCCACGTCCACCGACGAGCGCATGGCCCAGGTCGCGCGCGTGGCCAGCGGCTACGTGTACTACGTTTCACTGAAAGGCGTCACCGGCGCGGGCACGCTGGACGTGTCCCAGGTGGAGGCCATGCTGCCGCGCATCCGGGCACACGTCAGCATCCCCGTCGGCGTGGGTTTCGGCATACGGGACGCGGAGACCGCCCGGGCCATCGGCCGCACCGCCGACGCGGTGGTGATCGGCAGCAAGCTCATCCAGCTCATCGAGGACGAACCGCACGAAAAGGTGGTGCCCGTGGCCGTCCAGTTCATGCGCACCATCCGAAAAGCGCTGGACGCATAATCCCGCCTCGCGCCCCTCACTCCCCCGGAGAACCGCATGTCCTGGCTCGAAAAGCTGCTGCCCCCCAAGATCACCCAGACCGACCCCACCGAGCGCCGCAGCGTGCCCGAGGGCCTGTGGGTGAAGTGCCCGAGCTGCGAGGCCGTGCTCTACAAGAACGACCTCGAGAAGAACCAGAACGTCTGCCCGCACTGCTCGCACCACCACCGCATCGGTGCGCGCGCGCGGCTCAACGGCTTCCTTGACGCCGAAGGCCGCTACGAGATCGGGCAGGAGGTGCTGCCGGTGGACGCGCTCAAGTTCAAGGACAGCCGCAAGTACCCCGAGCGCCTCAAGGAAGCCCTGGAAACCACCAGCGAGACCGACGCCCTCATCGTCATGGGCGGCGCGGTCAAGGGCATGAGCCTGGTCGCGGCCTGCTTCGAGTTCGACTTCATGGGCGGCTCCATGGGCTCGGTCGTTGGCGAGCGCTTCGTGCGCGGCGTCGAGGAAGCCATTGCGCAGAAGGTGCCCTTCGTGTGCTTCACCGCCACCGGCGGCGCGCGCATGCAGGAAGGCCTGCTCTCGCTCATGCAGATGGCCAAGACCAACGCCTCGCTCACGCGCCTGGCCAAGAAGGGCCTGCCCTACATCAGCGTGCTGACCGACCCCACCATGGGCGGCGTGAGCGCGGGCTTCGCCTTCGTGGGCGACGTGGTGATCGCCGAGCCCAAGGCGCTCATCGGCTTCGCCGGCCCGCGCGTGATCGAGAACACCATGCGCGAGAAGCTGCCCGAAGGCTTCCAGCGCGCCGAGTTCCTGCAGACCAAGGGCGCGGTCGACTTCATCTGCGACCGCCGCGAACTGCGCGCCACCGTGGCCAACCTGCTGGCCATGATGCAGCGACAGAGCGCCGACGCGGTGGTCGAGGATTGAGCGACGGCCCGGCGGCCACTGAGGCGCTCAAGCTCGCCCAGTTGCCCCTCTTCCCGCTGCAGACCGTCCTGTTCCCGGGCGGCTGGCTGCCGCTTCGCATCTTCGAGGTGCGCTACCTCGACATGATCGGTCGCTGCCACAAGGCCGGCGCGCCCTTCGGCGTGGTGAGCCTGAGCGAAGGCAGCGAGGTGCGCCGCCTTGACCCCAACGCCCCGCCCGGCGGCGACGGTTTCGCCAAAGAGGTCTTCCACCCGGTTGGCGTGCTCGCTCGCATCGAGTCACTGGAGAAACCGCAACCCGGGCTGTTCATGATCCGCTGCCAGGGCTTGCAGCGCTTCAACGTCACCCGCCGCACGCGCCTGCCACACGGCCTGTGGGTGGCCGACGTGGACCTGATGCCCGCCGACGTTCAAGCGCCCGTGCCAGACGAGCTGGCTTCCGTGGCCATCGGCCTGAAGCGTGTGCTGGAGAACCTGCGCGAGCGCCAACCCGGCGCCGAGGAACAGTTGCCGATCCAGCCGCCCTACCACTGGGACGACGCGGGCTGGGTGGCCAACCGCTGGTGCGAGCTGGTGCCCGCCCCGGTTGCGCTCAAGCAGCGGCTGATGGCGCTGGACAACCCGCTGTTGCGCCTCGAACTCGTGGCCGATCTGCTCGAGAAGCTCGGGCTCGACCGCTGAAAGGTACGCCCGTTCAGGGCAGCAGCGACAGCGCGTGCATGTAGCGCGCATCCACCATCAGATCGTCCCAGGCCATGGCCTTGCCCTGCGGCAGCAGCGCGCGGCGGCGCTCCTCGCTGGCGGGCGACGGCACCCAATCGCCCTGCATCGCGGCGCGCGACAGTTCATCGATGGCCTCGTCGATCGGCGCACCACCCTCCACCACGCTCTGGTTGCACAGCAGCACCATATCGCAACCCGCCTGCAGTGCGGCGGTGGCGGCCTCGGCGAAGCGCACCGCCCGGCCCTCGATCTGACGCGCCGCGGCCATGCCGAGGTCGTCGCTGAACACCGCACCGGTGAAGCCCAGTCGCGCGCGCAGCACATCCTGCAACCAGCGCGCCGAGAAGCCGGCCGGGCGCGCGTCCACCCTGGGGTAGACCACGTGCGCGGGCATCACCGCACTGAGCGAGGCGCTGAGCCAGCCGTAGGGCAAGGCGTCGTCGGCCAGGATGGCCTTGAGCGAACGGGTGTCGCGCGGGATCTCGTGGTGCGTGTCACCGCGCACGTAGCCGTGCCCGGGGAAGTGTTTGCCGCAGTTGCCCATGCCGCTTTGCCGCAGGCCGTGCATCAGCGCCTGCGCAAGCATCGCCACCACGCGCGGGTCACGCGCGAAGGCGCGGTCGCCGATGACGGCGCTGTCGCCGTGGTCGAGATCGAGCACCGGGGTGAAGCTCAGGTCCACACCGCAGGCGCGCAGCTCCGCCCCGAGCACGAAGCCGGCCGCCGTGGCGGCGTCGATCGCGCGCATCGCCCCGTCACCGTCGGCGCCGCCGGCCATCCAGCGCTCGCCGAAGGCGGCCATGGGCGGCAAGGCGGTAAAGCCATCGGTTCGGAAACGCTGCACGCGGCCACCTTCCTGGTCGACGGCGACCAGCAGGTCCTCGCGCACCGCCTTGATTTCCGCGCAGAGCCGCGTGAGCTGCGCGCGGTCGCGCCAGTTGCGACCGAACAGAATGGCGCCGCCGACCAGGGGGTGGTCCAGGCGCTGGCGGTCGGTATCACTCAGCGTCAGGCCGGCGACGTCGATGATCAGGGGGGCGTGGTGGTTCATGGCGATAGGGAATCGGTGCGTTCGACGACCACGAAACTGGCCGCGTAATCAGTCTCGTCGGTCACGGTGACGTGCGCGCGCAGGCCCTGGGATTCGAACCAGGTCTTGAGTTCGCCGTGCAACACGATGACGGGTTGGCCACTGGGCAGATTGGCGATCTCGCAACGGCGCCAGCTCATGGGCATGCGCATGCCCAGGCCGATGGCCTTGGAGAAAGCCTCCTTGGCCGAGAAGCGCGTGGCCAGGTAGCGCAAGCCGCGCTGCGGCCAGCGCGCGCTGCGGCGCTGCCAGACGGCGAACTCGGCCTCGCTGAGCACCTTGCTCGCGAAGCGCTCGCCCTGGCGTTCCATCGTGGCCGCGATACGGCGCACGTCGCAGATGTCGGTGCCGATGCCGTAGATCATGCGAAGGCGTCGGCGATGCAGCGGTTGTAGGACATGACGGTGGCTTCGTAGCCGAGCTCGAGGGCGTCGGCGATCAGCGCGTGGCCGATGGACACCTCGCTGACGCCCGGCACGGCGCGCAGGAACGGCGTGAGGTTGTCGCGGTTGAGGTCGTGGCCGGCGTTGACCCCCAGGCCAGCGTCCAGCGCGGCTTGCGAGGCCCGCGCGAAGCGCTGCAGTTGTCCGGTCTGTCCTGGCGTGCCAAAGGCCGCCGCATAGGGCTCGGTGTAGAACTCCACCCGATCGGCACCGACCGCCCTGGCCGCTGCCATCTGATCGGCCTCGGCGTCCATGAACAGGCTCACGCGCACGCCCAGCGCCTGGCACTCGGCGATCAGGGGGCGCAGGCGCTCGGCGTCGTCGGGGAAGCGCCAGCCGTGGTCGCTGGTGAATTGCCCCTCGGCGTCTGGCACGAAGGTGGCCTGGTGAGGGCGCACGGCGCGCACGAAGTCCATGAGGTTGTGGAAGGGGTTGCCCTCGATGTTGTATTCGCGCCCGGGCCATGCCTTGAGCACGGCGGCCAGGTCGTGCACGTCGTGCGCGCGGATGTGGCGCTCGTCGGGACGCGGATGCACGGTGATGCCGGCGGCACCAGCCTGCAGGCACAGGGTGGCCGCGCGCGTAACGGACGGAATGCCCAGGTGGCGGGTGTTGCGCACCAGCGCGACCTTGTTGAGATTGACGGACAGCGCGGTTCGGGGGTGCACCATGCTCGGGCTCGGTCAGGAATCGGTTGAAGCGGCGTCGGCGGCATGCCCGCGGCGACGGCTCAGGGCCTGCACGTCGAGCATGAGCTGGCGCGTGCGAAACACGCGCACGCCGCCATGGTAGTGCAGCAGGTTGCGCAGGGGGATGCGCAGGGTCGGTGCGATGTCGGCGCAGACGCGCAGCACGGGCACGAATGGCGCGGGGTCGTCCAGGGCATGCTGCAGGTCGCGCCACCGGGCGGCGGGCAGCGCGTGGTGGTCGTCGTCGTGCGCCACCCGCAGGCCGGACTCGGCCTGCAGCACATAAGGCTCGCCCTCGATCAGCGGCGCCAGCGTCGCGCCCTCGCGCAGCAGGTCGGGCAGCAGGCCGATCTCGCGCAGCATCAGCAACTCGAAGGCGCGCAGCACCACGGTGCGGGCCTCGGGCTGCTCGGCCAGGGTGTGCACGGCGGTGGCGAACCAGTCGAACAGGCGCGGGTACGGGTCATCGCGCGCCAGCAGCTTCACCAGCAGCTCATTGAGGTAACTGCCCGCGATGAGCGCCTCGCCGGTGGGCATGACGTGCCCGCCCACCCAGTGCGCGGCCTTGAGCGTGCGCACCTCGGCGTCGCCGCTCCAGCTCAATTGAAGGGGCTGCAGCGGCAGCAGCACGGGGCGGAACTGCGAGGTGGGGCGCTTCACACCCTTGGCCACCAGGGCGATGCGGCCGTGGTAGCGGGTGAACACCTCCAGCACGAGGCTGGTCTCGCTCCAGTCGTAGCGGTGCAGAACGTAGGCGGATTCGTCGGCGACGCGAGCCTTCATCGGAGAAAGTCGGCCTGCCGCCGGGCCGCCCCAAGGCAGGCCAGCCCCCTCGGGGGGCAGCGACCCGCGCAGCGGCGGAGCGTGGGGGCCTCATTCATAACCGAAGGAGCGCACGCGAGCGTCGTCGTCGGCCCAGCCGGAGCGGACCTTGACCCAGAGCTCCAGGAACACCTTGCCGCCCCAGAGCTTTTCGAGCTCCATGCGCGCCTCGGTGCCGATGCGCTTGAGCTTCTCGCCCTTGTCGCCGATCACCATGCCCTTGTGCCCCTCGCGCTCCACCACGATGGTGGCGGCGATGCGGCGCAACTGACCCTCCTCCTCGAAGCGGTCGATGATCACCGTGGAGGTGTAAGGCAACTCGTCGCCGGTGAGGCGAAACAGCTTCTCGCGCACCATCTCGGCGGCCATGAAGCGCTCGCTGCGGTCGGTCAGCTCCTCCGCATCGTGGATCCAGGCTTGCCGGGGAAGGTACTTCTCGCAGATGCCGAACAGACGCTGGATGTCCTTGGGCGCCTTGGCCGACATGGGCACGAACTCGGCGAAGGCGTGCCGCTCCTGCATGGAACGCAACCAGGGCGCGAGTTCGCCGCGGCGGTGCA
>NZ_WVZN01000011.1:10373-45570 GCF_011772445.1 Hydrogenophaga sp.
ACGAAGATGAACTGGGACGCACCCTCGGTCCGGATGCCCGTGATGCGGTGGCGCGTGGTCTGGGCCTTGCGCGAGGTGATGCTGACCTTCTGACCCACCAGCGCGTTGAGCAGCGTGGACTTGCCGACGTTGGGCTTGCCCACGATGGCCACATAGCCGCAGCGCTTGTCGGCCTCGGCCACCTCGGGCCGCGGCGGCTCGCTCGCGCTGGCGGCCTCGGCCCCGCCAGGTTTGCCGAGCGCGCGCGCCAGCATCGCCTCAAGATGGGCGTCGGCGGGAGGCGGGGCGGGCGTCTTCTGGCTCATGGGGTGGCTTTGTCGGCGGATGGCGCGCTCAGGTGTTGCAGCATGGCGGCGGCGGCGGCTTGCTCGCCCGCGCGCCTCGAGGCGCCGATGCCGCGCTCGCTGTGGCCGGTTTCCTGCACGGTGCATTCCACGTCAAAGGTCTGCTTGTGCGCCTCGCCCAGCGTGGCCACCACGCGGTAGACAGGCAGCTTCATTTTGCGGCCCTGCAGCCACTCCTGCAATTCGGTTTTCGGGTCTTTGCCCAGGGCCGTCATGCTGGCGCTGAGTTCGACGCCGCTGTAGAGGCGCCGCACCAGCTGCGAGGCGGTCTCGAAGCCGGCGTCGAGGTAGACGGCACCGATCACCGCCTCGAGCGCGTCGGCCAGGATGGAAGGACGTTTATGCCCCCCGGAACGCTTTTCGCCGTCGCCAAGCCGCAGGCCGGACGACAGGCCCAGCGCCTGGGCGAGTTCGAACAAGGTGTCCTGCTTGACCAGGTTGGCGCGCACGCGCGAGAGATCGCCCTCGGGCAAGGCGTTCAGCTTCTCGAACAAGAGGCCGGAGACGGCCAGGTTGAGCACGGAGTCGCCGAGGAATTCAAGACGCTCGTTGTGATCCGCGCCGAAGCTGCGGTGGGTCAGCGCCCGCTCCAGCAGGCGGGGATTGGCAAAGCGGTGCTGCAGGCGGCCCTGCAGCGCGGTGAGGTCGGGGTTCAAGCCATCAAGCGGGCCATGCTCATTGCGAGCTGCCCTTGTACTTCATCACCAGCCAGCCCGGGCCGGCCAGATGGATCTCGCGGCTGTAGTCGAAGGACACGACGACGCGATCGCCCTGCTTGCCGACCGTGAGGTCCTTGCCACTGATCGTGCGGATGTCGTCGATGGTGGCGGCCTTGTCGAAGATGCTGCGCACCTCGGCCACCGTGCCCCCTGCCGCAGCCTTTTGCACCGCCTTCTGCACGGCCATGTACTCGAGGTAAGTGGGAAACACCTGCGCCGCCACGATGCCCGCCAGCGCCAGCAGGGTACCGACAATGATCAGGCCGACGAAGGTCAGGCCCCGTTGTTGCCGCTTCAGCTTCATGCGTGTTCCTCCAGAGCGCCCGTCGTCACTCGAACGAGCCGATGCGACCGAAATCGCCGAAATTCATCCAGACGAAAAAGGCCTTGCCGACGATATTCGCTTCGGGCACGAAACCCCAATACCGCGAGTCGAGCGAATTGTCGCGATTGTCGCCCATCATGAAGTAGTGTCCGGCCGGCACCTTGCAGACCATGCCTTCCACGCTGTAGCGGCAGGCGTCGGCGAACGGGAATTGCGTGACGCCTTCGACAAACGCCGGGCGCGTGTCCTCGTTGAGGATGTTGTAGTGCTTGCCGCCCAGGCTCTCTTGCCATTGCTTGGCGTAGCGCATCGAGTCCTTGTCGAAGAAATCGGGCTGCGCCACCCGCGGCACAGGCTGGCCGTTGACCGTGAGCTGCTTGTTCAGATAGGCCACCTCGTCGCCCGGCAGGCCGACCACGCGCTTGATGTAATCCAGGCTGGGTTTGGGCGGGTAGCGGAAGACGATCACGTCGCCGCGCTGCGGCGCATGGTTGTCCCAGACCTTGGTGTTGAACACGGGCAATCGAATACCGTAGTGGTACTTGTTCACCAGGATCAGGTCGCCCACGCGCAGGGTCGGGATCATGGAACCGGAGGGGATCTTGAACGGCTCGAACAGAAAGGAGCGCAGCACGAAGACGGCCAGGATCACGGGGAACAGGCCCGCCGTCCAGTCCAGCCACCAGGGTTGGGCCAGCGCCCGCTGCCGGGCCGGTTCGATGTCGCCTTCGATCTGGCTGAAGCCCTGCTTGGCGAGGGCTTCCTTGCGCTGCTGGTGCTCCCGCACCAGGTGGTCGGCCACGCGGCGGCGCTGCGGCAGGAACACCAGCTTGTCGATGACCCAGTAGATGCCGGTGACCAGCGTCGCCAGCATCAGCAGAAGGGAGAAATTGCCCTCGACCGTGCCCGAATACCAGGCCACGGCATAGAGCCCGAACGCCGCGAGGATCACCCCCGTGACCGCACCCATCGCGGACTTCATCAGTCTTGCACCTGCAGGATTGCCAGGAAAGCCTCCTGGGGCACTTCGACGGAGCCGATCTGTTTCATGCGCTTCTTGCCAGCTTTCTGTTTTTCGAGCAGTTTGCGTTTGCGGGTGATGTCACCACCGTAGCATTTTGCCAGCACGTTCTTGCGCAGCGCCTTGACGGTTTCGCGAGCGATCACGTTGCCACCGATGGCCGCCTGGATGGCCACGTCGAACATCTGGCGGCTGATGATCTCGCGCATCTTGGCCGCCACCGCACGGCCGCGGTACTGCGACTGGCTGCGGTGCACGATGATGGACAGGGCGTCGACCTTCTCGCCGTTGAGCAGGATGTCGACCTTGACCACGTCGGAGGCGCGGTACTCCTTGAACTCGTAGTCCATGCTCGCGTAACCGCGGCTGACGGATTTGAGCTTGTCGAAGAAGTCCAGCACGATCTCGCCAAGCGGCAGCTCGTAGGTCAGCATGACCTGCTTGCCGTGGTAGGCCATGTTGATCTGCACCCCGCGCTTCTGGTTGGCCAGGGTCATCACCGGGCCCACGTACTCCTGCGGCATATACAGGTGAACCGTGACGATGGGCTCACGGATCTCCTCGATGCGGCCGGCGTCGGGCATCTTGGACGGGTTCTCCACCATGAGCACCTCGCCGTCGCCCTTGACCACCTGGTACACCACGCTGGGCGCGGTGGTGATCAGGTCCAGGTCGAACTCGCGCTCCAGCCGCTCCTGCACGATCTCCATGTGCAGCAGGCCCAGGAAGCCGCAGCGGAAGCCGAAGCCCAGCGCCTGCGAGGTCTCCGGCTCGTAGTGCAGCGAGGCGTCGTTGAGCTTGAGCTTTTCGAGCGCGTCGCGCAGGGCGTCGTACTGGTTGGCCTCGGTGGGGTACAGGCCGGCAAACACCTGCGGCTGCACCTCCTTGAACCCCGGCAGCGGCTGCTCTGCAGGGCCGGCGTTGTTGGGCAGCTTCTTTTCCAGCGTGACGGTGTCGCCCACCTTGGCGGCCGCCAGCTCCTTGATGCCCGCAATGATGTAGCCCACCTCCCCCGCCTCCAGCGATTCGCGGGGCTGGGTGGCTGGCGTGAACACGCCCAGGTTGTCGGCGTTGTAGGCCGCGTTGGTGGCCATGAGCTTGAAGCGCTCGCCCTTCAGCAGCCGGCCGTCCACCACGCGCACCAGCATCACCACGCCGACATAGGCGTCGTACCAGCTGTCGATGATCATGGCGCGAAGCGGTGCGTCGGGGTTGCCGCGCGGCGGTGGCACCTTGGCGATCACCGCCTCGAGGATCTCCTCAACGCCCATGCCGGTCTTGGCCGAGCAGGGAATGGCGTCGCTGGCGTCGATGCCGATCACGTCCTCGATCTCGCTCTTGGCGTTCTCGGGATCGGCGTTGGGCAGGTCCATCTTGTTGAGGACCGGCAGCACCTCCACGCCCAGGTCGAGCGCGGTGTAGCAATTGGCCACCGTCTGGGCCTCCACGCCCTGGCTCGCGTCCACCACGAGCAAGGCACCTTCACAGGCCGACAAGGAGCGGGAGACTTCATATGAGAAGTCGACGTGGCCCGGCGTGTCGATCAGGTTGAGGTTGTAGACGCGGCCGTCGCGGGCCTTGTACTGCAGCGCAGCGGTCTGCGCCTTGATGGTGATGCCTCGCTCCTTCTCTATGTCCATGGAGTCGAGTACCTGCTCGCTCATCTCGCGATCGGAGAGACCGCCACAGCGGGAAATGATGCGATCCGCAAGCGTCGATTTGCCATGATCGATGTGCGCGATGATCGAGAAATTGCGTATGTGGTTCATCAGAGGACCAAGCCAGGGACCATGTTCTGCGTGCGCCGGGCCAAGGCGCGCGACCATAAAAAAGGGCGCGTCAGCTGCTGACGCGCCCGTAACCAACAATCAATGGCAACTGCGATAGTTGGGGTTTCATTGTAGGCAAAAAGCCCCCCGCAGACAGCCGCCACCGAGCTTCCAAGCCCTGTCGCCGGGCCGCAACAGGGCAGTTGTTTACAGCTTATTCACAGGCTCTGGGTACAAGCTGTGCAAGGGCTGTGGATCAGACTGGGACAAGGCCTCGGGGGCTCCCGCATCGTGAATTTGCAGGCCAGGGAGCCATCCCAATCTGTGGACAAGGTGTGCGATTTTATCGAATCCAGTCATCAGTCCGTGGATTCACGTTGGTGCATACTAACTTTTTGGCCAACCGACCGGTCAGCCGCTCTTGGCAGCCCGTGGCGCCCCCGAAACACCTGGCGACAAACGGCGCAGATGCCCAGCGGGGGCCGGGGTTATTGGCCCCGATCACCCAAAAGCCGCTGCTCCACGAGCATTCACCGGGCCTGCGGGCGCACCACCGCGTATTGCGCCCACTCGCCCCGGCGCAGCAGAAGGTTCACGGGCTTGTTTTTCTCCAGCCGCGCGAGCGCCGCTTCCACGTCTTTCACCGACGACACCTCGGTATTGGCCACCGCCACGATGACGTCGCCCTCGCGCAGGCCGGCGCGCGTGGCGGGCCCGGTGACGCCCATGACGCGCACGCCGCCACGGACCTTGAGTGCCTTGGCCTCGTCGGCGCTGAGTTCGGCCAGCGTCAGCCCCAGCGACTGGACCGCGTTGCTGCTGGGCACGGGCGTGGGTTCGGGTGCCGCCGCGCGGGCTTCGGGACGCTCGGGCTCGAGCTCGGCCACCACCACGTTGAGGTCGCGCTGGCTGCCTCGGCGCAGCACCGTCATGGCGCTGCGCGTGCCGGGTTTGGTGTTGCCCACCAGGCGCGGCAGATCGACCGACTTGTCGATTTCCTTGCCGTCGAATTTGAGAATGATGTCCCCCGGCTCCACGCCGGCCTTGGCCGCCGGCGAATCGGGTTCGACACCGCGCACCAGCGCGCCTTTCGGTTGCGCCATGCCCAGCGACTCGGCCACCTCTTTGCTGACCTGGTCGATGCGCACGCCGATGCGGCCGCGCGTGACGCGACCGCTGGCGCGCAGCTCGTTGGACACGCGCACGGCCTCGTCGATGGGAATCGCGAAGGAGATGCCCTGGAAGCCTCCGGAGCGCGAGTAGATCTGGCTGTTGATGCCCACCACTTCGCCGCGCATGTTGATCAGCGGCCCGCCCGAATTGCCTGGATTGATGGCCACGTCGGTCTGAATGAAAGGCAGGTAGTCGCCCGTGTCGCGCTGCTTGGCGCTCACGATGCCGGCGGTGACGGTGTTCTCCAGGCCGAAGGGCGAGCCGATGGCCATCACCCATTCGCCCACGCGCAGGCGGTTGATGTCGCCCACTTTGACGGGCACAAGACCGGTGGCTTCGATCTTGACCACCGCCACGTCGGTGCGCGTGTCTGCGCCCACGATACGGGCCTTGAACTCGCGCTTGTCCGTGAGCGTCACGATCACCTCGTCGGCGCCGTCCACCACGTGGGCATTCGTCATGACGAAACCATCGGCGCTCAGCACGAAACCCGAGCCCACGCCGCGCGGGCGTGCCTCGTCGGACGGCGGGCCCTGACGCGGGCCGCGCGGCACGACGCCCGGCGGAATGGGGATGCCGAAACGGCGAAAGAACTCCAGCATCTCCTCGTCAGGGCCGCCCTCAGCGCCACCACGCGCCGACGCGCGCTCAAGCGTGCGGATATTGACCACCGACGGGCCGACGAGGTCGACGAGGTCGGTGAAGTCTGGCAAGCCACGCGCATTGGTGGCCGGCGCGGCCTGTGCGAAGGCGGGGGTGGTCACCAGCGCGGCGCCCGATGCGGCGACGCCGAACGCGGCGGCCAGCGCCAGGACTTGCAGAGAGGGGCGGAATCGGACGGCGGACATCGGCAACTTCCTTTGGTCAGGCTTCATCGGATCCGTTCAAGGGCATCGGCAAAACGCCGCAGCGTCGAGGCAGGCACCTCGCCCAGCGCCGTCACCCAATGGTCGCCCACGCGGCGGCTCACGGAATGCGTGGCACCCATGGCCACCTGCTCTTCGCTCCCGTGGCGCTGCGCGTCGTAAGGTTCGACAAACAGCGACACCGATGCCAGGCCATCGGAAAACACCCATTGCATGGGCGCCTGCCCCGGCGGCACGGAGCCGCCCGCCACCTCGCGCGTGTGGCAGCTCATGGCGCTGAAGCCCGGAATCGGCTCTTTCAGTTGCCAACCCTCGGCCTGCGGCGTGGTTTTGCGCAGTGCGGGTTTGACGACCTCATAACCCCGCGTGTCCTTCATCAGGCGCGTGAGCTTGTCCATGCTCACCGGCGCATCGAGCTGCAACTCGGAGAAGGCCACCTGCTCCAGCACCTGGCCTTGCGCGCCCAGCGTCTGCAGTTTCACGATCAGGCCGGACTTCTTCTCCGACCAGATCCGGTAGCCGAAGCGCCATTCGTCGCGCGGCACGATCTCCACCATGTCGGCCATGTGCCCCGCCACGCGCTGGGCGCCCACCTCGCGGGCCCCGTAGAACTGGGCGATGGCGCTCGTGGGCGTGCGCAGCATGTCGGGGAACACGCCGAGCGACTCGCGCTTCTCGACCATGGCCGTGCGCGTTTCGGGCTCGAAGGTGATGACCTCGCTGTTGCGGCGGATGGTGGTGCGCGGCACGCCGGTAAGCGTCTCCACGCGCTCCATTTGCTGCGAGCCGTCGCACACGTGCCAGATCTTGGAGGCGGACATGGCGCTGCCGGAACTGACGACCAGCGTGCCGATGTAGGAGCGCTGGCGGGACGCCTCGTGCATGCGCGCAAGCCATTCGGTCACGCTGCGCGCCGGAGCCACCCCAGGCGACACCGCCCCCTGGGCCAGCGCCGACGCGCTCCAGCCGCCGGCACAGGCCCAGACAATGAGAGCGGCACCCAGTCGGCGCAATCGCGGCGCGCGGATGTGGCGAGCCTCGAAATGCGCGATGGTGGGGTGGGCGGTCGTCATGGGCGCGGCCATCAGCGGGCGTCTGAATCGTAGGTGGCGTTGCGGATGAAGCCGGTCGAGGACTGGAACGCCGACATGCCGCCGTGCTGGCGATGCTGGGACAGCAGGCGCTCGAGCGCCGGGTCGCGGATCAGCTTGCCTTGCGAGGTGGACACCACCACCGGCCGGGTGGGCACGGCGCTCACGGGGGCGGCGGGCTGCGCCTCCGCAAGGGTGGCGGCCGGCGCGACCGCGCGCTCCTGGGCAACCACCGGCCCCTGGCTACCGCTGGGCGCACCCGCCAGCACGGTCCAGCCGACAGCGGCCACGGCCACCACGCTGGCCAGGCCCGACACCATCTTCCAGCGGAACAAGGCGTCGTTCGCGGCGGGCCCGCGCACGGCGCGAACCGGCACCGCCAAGGCGTCGGTGGCAGGCTGGTGCTCAGCGTCGAGCCGCTGGTTCAACTCGGCCAGGAAATCCCGGGGGGCGCGGGCCGGCAGCGCCGAACCCTCGCCACGCAGCACCTCGCCGATGAGCTGGTAGCCATGCCACTGAGCCAGGGGTTCGTCGCTCTCGCGACAGCGCGCGAACAGGGCGTCGAGTTCGTGCGTGTCCAGGCGCCCATCACACAGGGCCGACACCTGGTCGGCGCCCTGGAGGGCCGGATCGGGGGAAGTGAACTGGTTCATCGGGGCAACCTCTGCGTGACTGACCACTCACCAGCGCTTGCCCGACTGGCGGTCGAGCAAGGGCTTGATGCGGGTGGAAATGGCTTCGCGCGCCCGGAAGATGCGGGAACGCACGGTGCCAATGGGGCATTCCAGTGCTTGGGCGATCTCTTCGTAACTCAGGCCTTCGATCTCGCGCAGGGTAATGGCCATGCGCAATTCCTCGGGCAAGGCCTCCATCGCGGCATTGACCGCGTTGGCGATTTCCTTGCTCGCCAGCACCGCCTCGGGCGTCTCGGTGTCGGCTATGTTGGCGTTTAGTTCGCGCTCCGGGGCGGAAGTTTCATCGTCTTCGGCTCCCTTGAGCTGCGACTGGAAGACCAGCGGGTCGCGCTTCAACTCCATCAGCTGCTTCTTGGCGGTATTTACCGCGATCCGGTACAGCCAGGTGTAGAACTGGGCGTCGCCGCGGAACTGGGCGAGGGCCCGGTAGGCCCGGATGAAGGTTTCCTGGGCGATGTCCTGGACCAGGTCGGAATCGCGCACCATGCGGCCGATGAGGCGCTCGACGCGGCGCTGGTACTTGACGACCAGCAGGTCATAGGCGCGGCGTTCGCCGGCCAGGGTGCGTTGCACCAGCATGACGTCGCTGTCGGGCGGCGGCGGAGCGGTGTGGTCTTCCGTTGTCATGCGCGCGGGACTATACCCCATGCCCCTGTCGCGTTCGGGGCGGCTGGAAGCGGACTCAGCCGGGCCGATCGGATGTCACCGCGCGGCGCAACGCGAGCCAATCGACGGGTGCGTCCACGCGCTCCACCCAGACCCAGGCGGGTACGCCGGACGATCCTTTCAGGCGCAGCAGCATGCGGTTCTGCAGATCCACCGCAGCCTCCACCGCCTGAAGCGCCAGGCCTTCGTCCGTGCCGTCCAGTGCCCAGCGCCAGGTACCGCCCCGCCCCGTCGACCCGCTGAACCGCAGCAGGCCCGTGGGCTGCTGGCGTTCGCTGCGCGCCGCCCAGGCCATCCACGCCAGTCCAGCCCCGGCCAGCGGGAGCCAGGCTTCGGGTGGCACCGTCGAGGCCATCCAGGCGCCGGTCAACACCACAGCCAGCGCCAAGGCCGTCAGCACCGTGGCCCAGAAACGGGAGCGCCCCACCGGATAGGAAACCGATGGGGCGTCGCGCAAACCACTCAAGTGATCAGACCCGCTTGAACACCAGGGTGCCGTTGGTGCCGCCGAAGCCGAAGTTGTTCTTCACGGCAACGTTCACTTCCCGGTCACGCGCGGTGTTGGCGCAGTAGTCGAGGTCGCACTCGGGATCCTGGTTGACGAGGTTGATCGTCGGCGGGATCTGCTGGTGCTGGATGGCCAGCACGGTGAAGACACTTTCGATGCCGCCGGCGCCGCCGAGCAGGTGCCCGGTCATGGACTTGGTGGAGCTGACCACCATGCGCTTGGCGTGGTCACCCAGCGCTGCCTTGATGGCGTTCGACTCGTTGATGTCGCCCAGGGGCGTGGACGTGCCGTGCGCGTTGAGGTAGTCCACCTCGTCGGTGTTGACGCCAGCGTTGCGCAGGGCGTTGAGCATCGCGCGGCGGGGGCCATCCATGTTGGGCGCGGTCATGTGGCCGGCGTCGGCGCTCATGCCGTAGCCTGCCACCTCGGCGTAGATCTTCGCGCCGCGCGCCTTGGCGTGCTCGTACTCCTCGAGCACCATGACGCCCGCGCCTTCGCCAAGCACGAAGCCATCGCGGTCCTTGTCCCAGGGACGGGACGCCGCCGCGGGATCGTCGTTGCGGGTCGACAGGGCGCGCATCGCGGCGAAGCCACCGACGCCCAGCGGCGACACCGTGGCCTCGGAGCCACCCGCCACCATCACGTCGGCGTCGCCGTACTCGATCTTGCGGGCCGCTTCGCCGATGCTGTGCAGGCCGGTGGTGCAGGCCGTCACGATGGCGATGTTCGGGCCCTTGAAGCCGAAGCGCATCGACACATGGCCCGAGATCATGTTGATGATCGAGGCCGGCACGAAGAACGGCGAGATGCGGCGCGGGCCGCGGTTGGTCAGTTCGGTGTGGGTTTCCTCGATCAGCGGCAGGCCGCCGATGCCCGAGCCGATGATGCAGCCGATGCGCGTGGCCATCTCCTCATCCAGCGCCTCACCCGTGGGCAGGCCGGAATCGACCACGGCCTGGTGCGCCGCGGCAATGCCGAAGTGGATGAAGGTGTCCATCGTGCGCGCCTCCTTGGCGCTCATGTAGGACTCCAGCTGGAAATCTTTGACCTCTCCCGCGATGCGGCACGCAAAGTTCGACGGGTCGAACCGGGTGATCGTGGAGATGCCGGAACGCCCGGCCAGGAGGTTGGCCCAGGCGTCGGCCACCGTGTTGCCCACGGGGCTGATGCAACCCAGGCCGGTCACGACAACGCGACGACGGCTCATGGGGCGATCAGGCTTTCTGGTGCTTCAGCGCGTAGTCGATGGCGTGCTGCACCGTGGTGATCTTTTCGGCTTCTTCGTCGGGGATCTCGATGCCGAACTCGTCTTCGAGGGCCATCACGAGTTCCACCGTGTCCAGCGAGTCGGCGCCCAGGTCGGCCACGAAGGCTTTTTCGCTGCTGACCTGACCTTCTTCCACGCCGAGTTGTTCGGCAATGATTTTCTTGACGCGTGCTTCGATATCGCTCATAGGTCCCTCAAAGGGTGGGTTGGAATGCAGGGCGGCATTTTAGCCGGGGGACGGGGCCGCAGCCCCGGGGGAGATCAGGCCATGAACATGCCGCCATTGACGTGCAGTTCCTGGCCGGTGATGTAGGCGGCGCGCGGGCTGGCCACGAAGGCCACGGCGTGGGCGATGTCCGAGGGCTTGCCCAGGTGTCCCAGCGGGATCTGCGACAGCAGCGCTTTCTGCTGTTCCTCGGGCAGGGAGGCGGTCATGTCGGTTTCGATGAAGCCCGGCGCGACGCAGTTCACCGTGATGTTGCGGCTGCCCAGTTCCCGCGCCAGCGCGCGGGTCATGCCGGCCAGACCGGCCTTGGCGGCCGCGTAGTTGGCCTGCCCCGCGTTGCCCGAGGCGCCCACCACGCTGGTGATGCTGATGATGCGGCCGTAGCGCTGCTTCATCATGGGGCGCATGACGGCACGGCTGAGCCGGAACACGGCCTTGAGGTTGGTGTCGAGCACGGCATCCCAATCCTCGTCCTTCAGGCGCATGGCGAGCATGTCGCGTGTGATGCCCGCGTTGTTGACGAGGACATGCAGGGCGCCGTGCGCCTTGATGACCTCGTCGATGAGCGCTTCGGCGGCCTTGGCGTCGTTGACGTCGAGCACCGCGCCGCGGCTGCCGGCGCCGGCAGCGTCGACGGCCTTGAGCGCCGCGTCGATCTTCGCCGCGCCATCGGCGCTGGTGGCGGTGCCGATCACAGTGAGGCCCTGCTGGGCGAGTTCGTGCGCGATGGCTGCACCGATGCCGCGAGACGCGCCGGTGACCAGGGCCACCTGGCCCGCGAATTTCACGTCCGTCATGTGGTTCTCCTCGTTCAGGCCAGCAGGGCCTTCACCTCGGCCAGGGTGGCCGGGTCGTACAGGGCCGCGCCCTGGATGTTGGCGTCGATGCGTTTGGTCATGCCGGCCAGTACCTTGCCGGGGCCGCACTCGACGATGGTGTTGATGTCGCGCGCGCGCATGGCCTGCACGCACTCCACCCAGCGCACCGGCCCGAAGGCCTGGCGGTAGAGCGCGTCGCGGATGCGGTCGGCGTCGGACTCGACCGACACGTCGATGTTGTTGATCAAGGGAATGCGCGGCGCGGCCAGCGCGATTCCGGCCAACTTCTCGCGCAGGCGCTCGGCCGCCGGCCTCATGAGGCTGGAGTGGAACGGCGCCGACACGGGCAAGGGCAGCGCGCGCTTGGCGCCATTCGCCTTGAGCACCTCGCAGGCCTTCTCGACGGCGGCCTTGCTGCCGGCGATCACGGTCTGCGCGGGGTCATTGAAGTTCACCGCCTCGACCACCTCGGCACTGCCGGCGCCGAACGTGGCCTGCGCCTCGGCGCACCCGGCCTTCACGCGCTCGGCGTCCATGCCCAGGATGGCGGCCATCGCGCCCGCGCCGACGGGTACGGCTTCCTGCATGGCCGCTGCGCGGAAGCGCACCAAGGGCGCGGCGTCGGCCAGCGTGAGCACATCGGCGGCGACCAGCGCGCTGTACTCGCCCAGCGAGTGGCCCGCCACCGCCGTGGGCGACTCGCCGCCCTCGGCTCGCCACACGCGCCAGGCGGCCACACCCGCCACCAGCATCACGGGCTGGGTGTTGGTGGTCAGGCCCAGGGTCTCCTTGGGGCCTTCGTGGATGAGCCGGCCGAGGTCTTCGCCCAGGGCCTCGGAAGCCTCGCGCAAGGTGTCGGCGACGACAGGGTGATCGCCCCAGGCATCGAGCATGCCCACGGACTGCGAACCCTGTCCGGGGAAAACAAAAGCGAACGGTTTCATTCTTGTGTGCTTGCTGGCCGGCGGCGCGCGGTGCCGCGGCGTTCGTTCAGTAGTCGAGCAGGACCGCACCCCAGGTGAAGCCCCCGCCCACCCCTTCGAGCATGAGGGTGTCGCCCCGCTGCACACGCCCGGAGCGCACCGCGTGATCGAGCGCGAGCGGAATGGACGCTGCCGAGGTGTTGCCGTGTTCGTCGACGGTGACGATGAGCTTCTCCAGCGGCAGGTGCAGCTTCTTCGCGGCGCCCTGCATGATGCGGATGTTGGCCTGGTGCGGGATCAGCCAGTCGATGTCGGTGTCCACCCGGCCAGCCTTGTGCAGCACGTTGCGCGCGGCACGGTCCAGCACCGTAACGGCCAGGCGAAAGACCGCCTGCCCGTCCATCTTGAGCAGCGGCTGACCCGAGATCTGGCCGCCCGACACGTGCCCCGGCACGCACAGGATGCCCACGTGCTTGCCGTCGGCGTGCAGATCGCTGGCCAGGAGGCCGGGCGTGTCGGAGGCTTCCATCACCACGGCGCCCGCGCCATCGCCGAACAGCACGCAGGTGGTGCGGTCGTTGAAGTCGAGCAGGCGCGAGAAGATCTCGGCGCCGATGACCAGCGCCTTGCGTGCCGTGCCACTGCGGATCATCGCGTCGGCCACGGTGATGGCATAGACGAAACCGCTGCAGACGGCCTGCACGTCGAAGGCCGGGCAGCCGGCGACGCCAAGCTTGTGCTGGATGATGGCCGCGGTGGACGGGAACACCATGTCGGGCGTGGACGTCGCGACGATGATGAGATCGATGTCCTTGGCCGTGAGGCCGGCCGCGTCCAGCGCGGCGCGGGCGGCGTCGGCGCCCATGTCACTGGCGAACACGCCGTCGTCGGCGAAATGCCGCGCGCGGATGCCGGTGCGCTCGATGATCCACTGGTCGCTGGTCTCGATGCCCTTGGGCGCCAGCATCGCCACCATGTCGTCGTTGGTCAGGCGGCGAGGCGGCAGATGGCTGCCCGTGCCTGTGATGCGGGAATAAGCGCTCATGCAGAGGGAATCAAATGGTCGGAATGCCGCCGCGTTCGCTGACGGTCGTCTCGGGCGACAGCAGCGGGCGGGCGCGGGCAATGCGTTGTCTCACGTTGTCGAGCAGGCCGCGGGAGGCGGCATCATACGCGCGGGCCAGGGCCTGCTCGAAAGCAAAGGCGTCCGCCGAGCCGTGGCTCTTGAACACCAGTCCCTGCAGGCCCAGCAGGGCCGCCCCGTTGTAGAGGCGGTGATCGGCGCGCTGTCGGATGGCATTGAGCACCGGCAGGGCCACCGCCGCCGCCAGCTTGCGCCACAGGCTGCGCGTGAATTCCTCGCGGATGAAGCCCGCGATCATCGAGGCCACGCCCTCGCTCGCCTTGAGCGCCACGTTGCCCACGAAGCCGTCGCAGACCACGATGTCGGTGGTGCCCTTGAAGATGTCGTTGCCCTCCACGTTGCCGTGGAAGTTCAGATCGCCCGCCGCCGCGGCCTGACGCAGCAATTGCCCGGCCTGCTTGATGACCTCGTTGCCCTTGATGACCTCTTCGCCGATGTTGAGCAGACCCACCGACGGGTCGTCGCGTCCGGTGGCAGCCGCCACCAGGGCCGAACCCATCACCGCGAACTGCAGCAGGTGTTCGGCCGAGCAATCGACATTGGCGCCGAGGTCGAGCACGGTGGTGGCACCCCCACGCGCGTTGGGCATGCGGGTGGCGATGGCGGGCCGCTCGATGCCCTCCAGGGTCTTGAGCAGGTAGCGCGCGATCGCCATCAGCGCCCCGGTGTTGCCGGCCGACACCGCGGCCTGCGCATGGCCGTCCTTCACCTGCTGGATCGCCACGCGCATGGACGAATCCTTCTTGCGGCGCAGCGCGACCTCGATCGGGTCGCTCATTTCCACGACCTCGGACGCGGCCACGATGGTGCACCGCTCATGGTCCTTCAGCCGGGGCCAGTCGCGCAGAGCGTCCGAGCGCCCCACCAGCAGCAGGCGCGCCTGGGGATGGCTGGCCAGGAAGGCCTCGCAGGCGGGCATGGTCACGGCCGGCCCGACGTCCCCCCCCATGCAATCCACAGCGATGGTGATCATCTCGACTTCTCGCGGGGCGCGCTTGGCGACCTTGTTCTAATGAAAAAGGCCCGCATGCGGCATGCGGGCCCGTGTTCTCCGTGGCCAGCGGACGCGCGCAGGCGCGCCCGGCGGGCAGCCCGTGTCAGGCTTCGGACTTGTTCTTGAGCACCTGACGGCCGCGGTAGAAGCCGTTGGGACTGATGTGGTGGCGCAGATGCACTTCGCCGGTGGTGGGTTCGACGGCGGTGCCCGGGGTGGTCAGCGCGTTGTGCGAACGGTGCATGCCCCGCTTGGAGGGCGACTTCTTGTTTTGCTGGACAGCCATGTTGGGCTCCTGGAAGGCGTTGGTGAGGATTCGAGGGCGTCATCGGCTGGAACACGGCGCGGAAACCGCACGCGGCCCGGCCCATCAGGCCCGCCCTGGCGCAAAGCCAAGCATTATAGCCCGAGTCTCCGGGCTGCGGCTGATCACTGTTCACGACCGGCCCTTGAGCCTGGCCAGGCCGGCGAATGGGTGCGGGCGCTCACTGCCAGCGGCGCTCTCACCCTCGGCCTGGGTCCGCGCGCCATCGGGCAGGGGCTGCGGGCAGCTTTCGTGCAGGGGCACCAGCGGCAAGGACATGATGAGCTCGTCCTCGATGACCTCGATCAGGCTGGGTCGGGGCTCCAGCGCGAGCAGGTCTTCTTCGCTGTCGTCGTCCTGGGCCTCGGCCGTGGCCTCGTCGGCCACGAAGCGGAACCAGCGGTCCACCTCGATGGCGGTTTGCACCGGGGCCAGGCAGCGCTGACAGGTCAGCGGCACCTGGGCATGCGCCTCCAGGTGCAGCCAGGCCTGCGGGGCACCGCCGGTCGGGCCGGCGCGCATCTCGCCCCGGGCCTGCCAGCGCACGCGCTCGGCGGGGTCGATGGGCGCATGCAGGTCGTCGGCGAGGCGCGAAAAATCGGCCAGCGGCGCATCGCCCTCGAGCCGGGCGCCCGCCTGGGCGAAGCGCAACGCGTCCAGGCGCTGCGGATTGAAAACGGACGTGGGGGGCTTGCTGGCCATCGGGGCATTCTAGGCAGGCCACGACAATACGCCCATGAGCAACACCCCCTCCCCCACCCGGGCCGTGGTCCTGGGATCGACCTCCCGCTACCGGCGCGAGTTGCTGCAGCGCCTGGGGCTGCCCTTCGAGGTGGCCGCGCCCGAGGTCGATGAAACCCCCTTGCCCGGCGAAACGCCAGCCGCCATTGCCCAACGCCTGGCACTGGCCAAGGCCCGTGCCGTGGCCGAGCGCTTCCCCGAGGCCGTGGTGATCGGCAGCGACCAGGTGGCCGATCTGGCCGGCGAGCCGCTGGGCAAGCCGGGCACGCACCAACGCGCCGTGCAGCAGCTGCGACGCATGCGCGGTCAGACGGTGGTCTTCCAGACTGCGCTGGCCGTGGTGTGCCGCGCCAGCGGCTTCGAACGCCAGGACATCGCGCCCGTGCGCGTGGCGTTTCGCGGACTGGACGACGGCGAAATCGAGCGCTACCTGCGCGCCGAGCAGCCCTATGACTGCGCCGGCAGCGCCAAGAGCGAGGGCCTGGGCATCGCCCTGCTCGATCGCATCGACAGCGACGACCCCACCGCCCTGGTGGGCCTGCCGCTGATCCGCACCTGCCAGATGCTGCGCGCTGCGGGCGTGCGCCTGCCGTGACGCCGGGCACGCTCTACCTGGTGCCCACGCCGCTGGACTTCGGCGTGGCCGACAGCGCGGCGCCGCTGCCCGCCTTGTTGCCGGGCGACACCCTGGCGGTGGCCGGCCGGCTCACGCACTGGATCGCCGAGAACGCCAAGAGCGCGCGCGCCTTCCTCAAGCGCGTGGACGCGGCCACGGGCCTGGCCGCGCCGCTGCAGGAACAGCGGATCGTGGAACTGCCCCGACAGGCGCACAAGCGCGGCGACCACACGCACGACGACCAGGCTGCGCGCGACTGGCTCGCCCCCGCGCTGCAGGGCCACGACATCGGTCTGCTCAGCGAGGCCGGCATGCCCGCCATCGCCGACCCCGGCAGCAGCGTGGTGCGCGCGGCGCACGCCATGGGACTGCACGTGCGCCCGCTGGTCGGGCCGGTGTCGCTGATGCTCGCGCTCGCCGGCAGTGGGCTCAACGGCCAGCACTTCGCCTTTGTGGGCTACGTCTCGCAGGATGCCAACGAACGCGCCCGGCGCCTGCGCGAGCTCGACTCGCTGGCCGCACGCGGCGGTCAGTCGCAGATCCTCATCGAAACGCCCTACCGCAACGCCGCCCTCCTGCGCGCGCTGATCGACACGCTGCATCCGGCGACACGCCTCGCCGTGGCCAGCGGGCTGGCGCTGCCCGCGCAGCGCATCCGCAGCGCGCGCGTGGCCGATTGGCGCCGCGACCCTGCGCTCGCAGCCGATCTGCTGCTGGAACTGCCAGCCGTATTTCTCTTCGGCCCCTGAACGGGCCTCAGCCCTGGATGCGCTGCAGGTGCGCGCGCACCGCCCCGCTCAGCTCGGGGTTGGCCAGCGCCAGGTCGATCGTGGCCTCGAGGAAGCCCTCCTTGCTGCCGCAGTCGTAGCGCTTGCCTTCGTAGCGGTAGGCCTGCACGCGCTCCTTGCCGATCAGCGCGGCGATGCCGTCGGTGAGCTGGATCTCTCCACCCGCACCGCGTGGCTGCTGGCGGATGCTCTCGAACACCGCCGGCGTGAGGATGTAGCGCCCCGCCACCGCCAGCGTGGACGGTGCTTTTTCGGGCGCGGGCTTTTCCACCATGGCAAACACCTCGGCCAGCGCCGTGTTTGCGCCGTGCACGTCGACCACGCCATAGCGCTTCGTCTCGGCGCGCGGCACGTCCTGCACGGCCAGCACGGTGCCCGGGCTGCTTTCGTAGGCCTTGACCATTTGCGCCAGCACCGTGGGCCCGCCCGTGAGCTGGTCCTTGCCGAGCATCAGGTCGTCGGCGAGCAGCACGGCGAAGGGCTCGTTGCCCACCATGCGCTCGGCGCACAGCACCGCATGGCCCAGGCCCAGCGCGCGCGGCTGGCGCACGTAGAAGCAGTCCATGTCGTCGGGCTTGATGGAGGTGACCAGATTGAGCAAGGCTCCCTTGCCGGCGGCTTCCAGCTCGGTCTCGAGTTCGTAGGCCACGTCGAAGTGGTCCTCGATGGCGCGCTTGTTGCGGCCGGTGACGAAGATCATCTCGCGGATGCCGGCCTTGTAGGCCTCTTCCACGGCGTACTGCATCAGCGGCTTGTCCACCACCGGCAGCATTTCTTTGGGAATGGCCTTGGTGGCTGGCAGGAACCGGGTACCGAGACCGCCCACGGGAAATACGGCTTTACGAATCGTCGTCATGTCTTGCAATGCTCCCGAGCGATTTGTCAAACAAGCTGCCCATAATACCCACGGCCCGTGACCGCGCCCCCCGCGCGACACCGCACCGCCGCTTCGCGCGCGGTCCTTCCGGAAACAAAACGCATGAAGATCACACCCGTCATCCTGTGCGGCGGCTCGGGCACCCGCCTGTGGCCCTTGTCCCGCCAGAGTTTTCCGAAGCAGTTCGTCCCGCTGGTGGGCAACAAATCTTTACTCACGCTTACCCTGGACCGCGTGGCCTGGAGCGGCAGACCTCCCCTGTGCGTGGCGGCCGACGAGCACCGCTTCCTGGTGGCCGACGCCATCGAATCGGGCGGCCACGGCGGCACGCTGCTGCTGGAGCCCGCCGCGCGCAACACCGCCGCCGCCATGGCCCTGGCCACGCTGCAGGCCCTGCGCGACGGCGACGACAGCGGCCTGCTGCTGTTCTGCCCCGCCGACCACCACATTCCCGATGCCGTCGCTTTCGCCGACACGGTGAAACAGGGAGCGGCCGCCGCGCAAGCCGGCGCCATCGTCACCTTCGGCGTGATGCCCAGCTTCCCCAGCACGGCCTACGGCTACATCGCGCAAGGCGAAGCGCGCACCGATGGCAGCCGCCGCGTGGCCCGCTTCATCGAAAAGCCCGCCGCCGAGGCCGCGCAGGCCCTGCTGCTGCAGGGCGACGTGCTCTGGAATGCGGGCATCTTCCTGGCGAGCGCCGCCACGCTGAAGGCCGCGCTTCAGCGCCACGCCAACGACATCTGGAGCGCCTGCGAACAGGCCATGGCCGCGCCCAAGGAGGAAACCGTGGGCCGCTGCCGCTTCGTGCGGCCGGCGGCCGAGCCCTTTCTGGCCTGCCGCTCGCAGAGCATCGACTACGCCGTGATGGAGCCGCACGACGACGTGGCCGTGGTGCCCTTCCAGGGCCAGTGGAGCGACGTGGGCAGCTGGAACGCCGTGGCCGACCTCGCGCCCGCCGACGGCAACGGCAACCGCGTGCAAGGCCAGGGCCACGCGCTGCGCGCGGCCAACACCTTCATCCATGCGCCGCACCGCCCCGTGGTGGCGCTGGGCACGCACGACCTGCTCATCATCGACACGCCCGATGCCCTGCTGGTGGCCCAGCGCGACCACGCCGAGCAGGTGAAGGACGTGGTGGCCCACCTGGCCAAGAGCGACGTGCCGCAGGCCGCCGCGCACCGCCGCGTGGCGCGGCCCTGGGGGTGGTACGACAGCATCGACACGGGCGCGCGCTTCCAGGTCAAGCGCATCGGCGTCAAGCCCGGCGCCTCGCTGAGCCTGCAAAAGCACCACCACCGCGCCGAGCACTGGATCGTGGTGAAGGGCACCGCCGAGGTCACGCGCGGGCAGGAGGTGTTCCTGCTGTCAGAGAACCAGTCCACCTACATCCCCATCGGCGAGGTGCACCGCCTGCACAACCCCGGCAAGATGGAACTGGAGATGATCGAGGTGCAGTCCGGCGCCTACCTCGGCGAGGACGACATCGTGCGCTTCGAGGACATCTACGGCCGCGAGCCCAAACCCCAGACCGCCCAATGAAGATCCTGCTCACCGGCGGCGCCGGCTACATCGGCAGCCACACCGCCGTGGCGCTGGTCGAGGCCGGCTACGCGCCCATCGTGCTCGACAACTTCGCCAACAGCCACCCGGTGGTCATGGAGCGCCTGCAGCGCATCACCGGCCAGGCCTTGCCGCTGGAGCGCGGCGACGTGCTCGACACCGACTGGCTCACCGGCGTGCTGCGCCGCCACCGCCCGGTGGGCGTGGTGCACTTCGCGGGCGACAAGGCCGTGGGCGAAAGCGTGGCCGATCCGCTCAAGTACTACCGCAACAACCTGGGCGGCGCCACCAGCCTGCTGCAGGCCATGTCCACCGTGGCGGCCGAGGACCCTTCGCTGCCGCCGACGCTGGTGTTCTCCAGCAGTGCCACGGTTTATGGCGACCCGGTGCGCGTGCCCATCACCGAGGACTTCGCCCGCAGCCACACCAACCCCTATGGCCACACCAAGCTGGTCATCGAGGACATGCTGAGCGCGCTGCAGACCGCGCAGCCGCGCTGGCGCATCGGCACGCTGCGCTACTTCAACCCCGTGGGGGCGCACGAGAGCGGCCTGATCGGCGAGGACCCGGCCGGCATCCCCAACAACCTCATGCCCTTCGTGGCCCAGGTGGCGGTGGGCGCGCGCGAACACCTCAACGTCTTCGGCAACGACTATCCCACGCCCGACGGCACCGGCGTGCGCGACTACATCCACGTGATGGACCTGGCGCGCGGCCATGTGGCGGCCATCCAGGCCCTGCTGGGCCGGGGCGAAAGCTTCACCGTGAACCTGGGCACCGGCCGAGGCCAGAGCGTGCTGGAGGTGGTGGCCGCCTTCGAGAGGGCCAGCGGACGGCCCGTGCCCTACCGCGTGACGCCGCGCCGCCCGGGCGACGTGGCGCAGTGCTGGGCCGACCCGTCGCTGGCCCGCCAGCTGCTGGGCTGGCAGGCGCGCCACACGCTCGACGAGATGTGCGCCGACGCCTGGCGCTGGCAGCGCGAGAACCCGAACGGTTACCGCAGCTGAATGCCGGCCGACCGGGCCGCCTTGAACACGCCCTCGCCGACGCTGGCGCCGAACTGGCGCGCCAGGCGCAGGCCCAGGTTCTCGCGCTGGGTGTAGTCCACCACTTCCTCGGCCTTGATCACCTCGCGCGCCACGAAGTCGAGGTTGCCCAGGCCATCGGCCAACCCATTGCCCACGGCCTGCTGGCCGCTCCACACCAGGCCGCTGAAGGTGTCGCCGTTCTGCTTGAGGCGCTCGCCGCGGCCCTGCTTCACCACGTCGATGAACTGCAGGTGGATCTCGTCGAGCATGGCCTGCAGGTAAGCCTTCTGGGCTTCGTCCTGCGGGCTGAAGGGGTCCAGCATGGCCTTGTTCTCGCCCGCCACCATCAGGCGCCGCTCCACGCCGAGCTTGTCCATCAGCCCGGTGAAGCCGAAGCCGTCCATCAGCACGCCGATGCTGCCCACCAGGCTGGCCTTGTCGACGTAGATGTCGTCGGCCGCCGCGGCGATGTAGTAAGCGGCTGATGCGCAGGTCTCTTCCACCACGGCGTAGACCTTCTTGTCGTGCAGGCCCTTCAGGCGCCGGATCTCGTCGTTGATGATGCCGGCCTGCACCGGGCTTCCACCCGGCGAATTGATGAGCAGCACGATGCCTTGCGCGCCCTCGTCCTCGAAGGCCTGGCGCAGCGCGGGCAGCACGTTCTCGGCGCTCGCTTCGGCGCCGGCGGCGATGGTGCCCTCGATCTCGATCACCGCGGTGTGCGGCGTGCTGGTCTGCGTGTTGGCCATGCCTTCGGCCTTGACCACCAGCCAGACGATGGCGCCGATGACCACCAGCCAGAACAGGCGGAAGAACAGCTTCCAGCGGCGCGCGGCGCGCTGCTCGTTCAGCTGGGCGAACAGCAGTTTCTCGATGGTCTCGCGCTCCCAGCCGGCGCCGGCGGGACGGGGGGTGGCGGCGGTGTTGAAGTCCTCGTTCACGACGGGCTCTCTTTCAGAATTCCACAGGTTTGAGATGGTACTGGGAGCGCCAGTGCACAACGCCGTCGTGCTCCACGAGTTCGATCTTGAAGAGCCCGCCGCGGCAAGGCCCACCCCGGCATTCGCCGCTCCCGGGGTCGTACACCGCGCCATGCGTGGCGCACAGCAACCAGCTCGCGCTGTCGTCGAAGAAGTGGTCGGGCTGCCAGTCCAGCTCCATGGCCACATGGGTGCAGCGGTTCAGGTAGGCGTGCGCCCGGCCCTGGTGGCGGATGGCGAAAGCCCGGCAGGTCTGGCCCGCGTAGTTCACGTCGAAGGACACGCCCTTGCCGCCGTCGACCAGATCGCGGCTGTGGCACAGCGGGTGCAGGTCGTCATCGGGTGCGGGCGCCATGGCGTATCGGCCTCCTCAGGCGTGTTCGCTCAGCCAGTCGTGCAGCTCGGCCACCGAGTGCGCCACGAAGCGTGGCCCCAGGGCGTGGAAGGCGTCGGGCTCGTGCGCGCCATAGCTCACCCCCACACTCGCGCAGCCGGCGTTCACCGCCATCTGCAGGTCGTGCGTGGTGTCGCCGATCATGAGCGTGCGCTGCGGGTCCACGCCGAACTCGCGCATCAGTTCGTTGAGCATGACCGGGCTGGGTTTGCCCGCCGTTTCGTCGGCCGTGCGCGATCCATCGAAGACGCCATGCAGTTCCACCGTGCGCAGCACCTCGTCGAGCCCGCGCCGGCTCTTGCCCGTGGCCACCGCCAGCCAGTGGTGCCGCGCCTTGAGCGCCTGCAGCATCGGCAGCACGCCCTCGAACAGGCTCAGGTCGTTCTGGTGCGCCATGTAGTGGTGGCGGTAGCGCTCGCCCAGGCGCGGGTAGAGGTCGGGCGGCACATCGGGTGCGGCGTGCGCCAGGGCCTGCATCAGGCCCATGCCGATCACGTAGCTGGCCTGCGCCTTCGTGGGCACGGTGCCGCCCACGTCGGCCACCGCCAGTTGAATGCAGCGCGCAATCATGGCGGTGGAGTCGTACAGCGTGCCATCCCAGTCGAAGGCGATGAGGTCGTAGGTGCGGCCCATGGATCAGCCCAGCTTCTCGAGCGTTCGGTGGTGGTGCCGCAGGTGATCGGCCATCACGCTCTGGATGAAGTAGTAGCCGTGGTCGTAGCCCTCGTGCCAGCGCAGCGTCAGCGGCTGGCCCGCGGCGCGGCACGCGTCTTCCAGTTGGTGGGGGTGCAACTGCTCGGCCAGGAACTGGTCCGCGCGGCCCTGGTCGACCAGCAGCCAAGGGCAACGCCTGCCCGCCTTGATCAGCTCGGTGGCGTCGTGCTCGGCCCACCGGGCGCGGTCCTCGCCCAGGTAGCCGGTGAAGGCCTTCTCGCCCCAGGGGCACTGCGTGGGCGCGGCGATGGGCGCGAACGCCGAGACGCTCTGGAACAGCGCCGGGTGGCGCAGCGCCAGCGTGAGCGCGCCGTGACCGCCCATGGAGTGGCCGAACACGCCGACGCGGTCGGGGCGCAGGGCGAAGCGCTGGAACACCAGATCGCGCAACTCCTTGACGATCCAGCTCTCCATGCGGAAGTGGTCCGCCCAGGGCGCCTGAGTGGCGTCGAGGTAGAAGCCCGCTCCATGGCCGAAATCCCAGGCGGCGCTGGCGCCAGGGATGCCGGTGTCGCGCGGGCTGGTGTCGGGCGTGACGATGGCCAGGCCCAGCTTGGCCGCCAGGCGCTGCGCACCGGCCTTGATGGCGAAGGTTTCCTCGGTGCAGGTGAGGCCGGCTAGGTAGAACAGCACGGGCACCGGGCCCTTGGCGGCCTGCGGCGGCAGGAACACGCCGAAGCGCATGGGCAGTCCGGTCTCGGCCGACTCGTGCCGGTAGAAGCCCTGCACGCCGCCGAAGCAGCGGTGCTCGCTGAGCGTCTCGATCGCCATCAGAACTCCACCACGGAACGGATGGACTCGCCGCGCTTCATCAGCGCGAAGCCCTCGTTGATGTCTTCCAGCCTGAGCTTGTGGGTGATCAGGTCGTCGATGTTGATCTTGCCGTCCATGTACCAGTCGACGATCTTCGGCACGTCGGTGCGCCCGCGCGCGCCGCCGAAGGCCGTGCCTTCCCACTTGCGGCCGGTGACGAGCTGGAAGGGCCGCGTGCTGATCTCCGCGCCGGCCTCGGCCACGCCGATGATGATGCTGCGGCCCCAGCCCTTGTGCGTGCACTCCAGCGCCTGGCGCATCACCTTCGTATTGCCGATGCACTCGAAGGAATAGTCCGCTCCGCCGTCGGTGAGCTGCACGATGGCGTCGACGATGTTCTCGTGGTCCTTGGGGTTGAGGAAGTGCGTCATGCCGAACTTCCTGGCCATGGCCTCGCGCTCGGGGTTGAGGTCGATGCCGATGATCTTGTCGGCGCCCACCATCCGCGCGCCCTGGATCACGTTCAGGCCGATGCCGCCGAGGCCGAACACCACCACGTTGGCGCCCGGCTCCACCTTCGCGGTGTTCATCACCGCGCCGATGCCGGTGGTGACGCCGCAGCCGATGTAGCAGACCTTGTCGAAGGGCGCGTCCTCGCGGATCTTCGCCAGCGCGATCTCCGGCACCACGGTGTGGTTGGCAAAGGTGCTGGTGCCCATGTAGTGCAGGATGGGCTTGCCGTCCAGGCTGAAGCGGCTGGTGCCGTCGGGCATCAGGCCCTTGCCCTGCGTGCCGCGGATGAGCTGGCACAGGTTGGTCTTGCGGCTCAGGCAGAACTTGCACTGGCGGCACTCGGGCGTGTAGAGCGGAATGACGTGGTCGCCCTTCCTGAGCGTGGTCACGCCCGGGCCCACGTCCACCACCACGCCCGCGCCCTCATGGCCCAGGATGGCGGGAAACAGGCCCTCGGGGTCGGCGCCCGAGAGCGTGAAGTCGTCGGTGTGGCAGATGCCGGTGGCCTTGATCTCCACCAGCACCTCGCCGGCCTTCGGCCCTTCCAGGTCCACGGTTTCGATGGTGAGGGGGGCTCCGGCTTTCCAGGCCACGGCGGCGCGCGTTTTCATGGGCGGTCTCTCTCGGGTGATGTTGATGCGGTGGAAACACCCGAGAGATTAACCCGCCCACCATGCCCCAGCCCACCGGCGGACATGGGGGACGATCGCTTCACTCCATGGGCGCGCCCGCAAGGAACCACTCGCCGATCAACGCGCGCTCCTCGTCGCTGATGCCCGTGGCGTTGTTGATCGGCATGGTCTTGCTCACCACCGCCTGCTGGTACACCGCCTGCGCGTGGCGCTTCAATTCCGCCGGGCTGTCCAGCCGCACGCCCTTGGACTGCAGGGACTCGCCGTGGCACATGACGCAGCGCTGGGCCACCACGGCCTGCACCTGCGCGGCGCTCACCGCCGGCCGCGCCGCCACCGGGGCCTGCGGCGCGGGCTTGAGCCACACGATCACGCCGACCAGCACCGCCACGCCCGCCACCGCGTACTTCCACGGGTGCGGGTTGCGGCCCAGCTTGTACCCGTGGCGCAGGACGAAGAACTGCCGGATCGCCGCGCCCGCGGCCATCATGGCGATCAGCACCCAGCCGTTGTGCGGGTGGGCGTAGGTGAAGCTGTAGTGGTTGCTCAGCATGGCGAACAGCACCGGCAGCGTGAAGTAGGTGTTGTGCACGCTGCGCTGCTTGCCGCGCTGGCCGTGGATCGGGTCCACCGGCTGGCCGGCCTTCAGCGCGGCCACCACCTTGCGCTGGCCCGGGATGATCCAGAAGAACACGTTGGCGCTCATGGCCGTGGCGATCATCGCGCCCACCAGCAGAAAGGCCGCGCGGCCCGCGAACAGCGAGGTGGCCAGCAGCGCCGCGACCACCACGAGCAGCGCCACCGCCGCGCCCACCTTGGCGTCTCCGTTCTTCGTCTGCCCCAGCGTGCGGCAGATGGCGTCATAGGCCAGCCAGAACACCACCAGGAAGGCCAGCGCGGTGGTGATGGCCGCCGGCGGCGACCAGTCGAACACCTGCGGGTCGATCAGGTAGACGCTCGGGCTCCACAGGTAGGACACCAGGAACAGCGCGAAGCCCGAGAGCCAGGTGGAGTAGCTCTCCCAGAAGAACCAGTGCAGGTGGCCCGGCAACTGCGGTGGCGACACCGCGTACTTCACCGGGTGGTAGAAACCGCCGCCGTGCACGGCCCACAGCTCGCCGGTGGCGCCCTCGCGGCGCAGCGACTCGTCTTCAGGCGCGGTGAGGCTGCTGTCGAGGAAAACGAAATAGAAGGAGGAGCCGATCCAGGCGATGGCGACGATCACGTGCAGCCAGCGCAGCAGCAGGTTGGCCCAGTCGAGCAGGTAGGTTTCCATGGCACCTCGTTCAGGGGACGGCGTGAAACCGTCCGGTGTTTCGACTCACCACCGCGGGCGCTCTGAGCCGACCGAGGGCCGCGATACACGGTGCGTTGTTGCACCGGCTCCGCTGCGACCACAGAAGGCCCGCAGTGTAGCGGCGGTTCAGATGCTTTTGGCGTCGTTCGGTGTCATCAGCAACAACTGCGCCACCACCGCCGCCGCGATCACCGCCGGTGCCTTGCCGGTGATGCCGGGCAGGCCGATCGGGCAGGTCACGCGCGCGAGCTCGGCCTCGCTGAAGCCGCGTTCGAGCAGGCGGTGGCGGAAGGTGGCCCACTTGGTGCGGCTGCCGATCAGGCCGATGAAAGCGAGGTCGTCGCGCTCGCGCAGGCGGCGCAGGCAGGCGGCCACGATGTCGAGATCCTCGGCGTGCGAGAAGCTCATGACCAGCACCAGCGAGCCACTCGCGAGCGCCGGCACGGCGCCCTGCACCGGATCGGAGTGCTCGGCCGCCACGCCGTCGGGCAAGGGATCGGGAAACACCTCGTCGCGGCTGTCGATCCAGGTGATGGCAAAGGGCAGTGGCGCGAGCGCGCGCACCAGCGCGCGGCCCACGTGACCGCCGCCGAACAGGGCCACGGCGTGGCGCGCCGCGCCCAGGCGCTCGCGCAAGGCCTCGGCGTCGGCGGCACCCACCAATTCATACGAAAGTTCCAAGGCACCGCCGCAGCACTGGCCCAGGCTGGGACCCAGCGTGACCGATTGCACGGGGGCATCCACCGCGCGTCGAGAGAGCATCACGCGCGCGCGCCGCATCGCGTCCCATTCGAGGTGTCCGCCGCCGATGGTGTCGATGGTGCCGTTCTCGAACACCGCCATCCAGGTGCCGGCCTCACGGGGCACCGAGCCGCGCGAGGCGCGCACCGTCACCAGCACGGCGGGCTCGTCGCGCAGGCGGCGAAGGAAGGTCTGCAGCTCACCCGCCATGTGTGGTGTCCATGTCGACAAAGCTGTATGGATCTGTAAGAGGACTCAAGAGCCGCCCAGTATCGGCCGTTGTGATTGGCACCGTGTGCGGTTTCGCACATACACTCCATCGGCCCCGCGGTATGGCTGGGCCGGCACCGTTGAGAGAATCGCATGACACGAGACAACCCCGCCGCCCCAGGCCGCTCCGACGCCCCCAAGGCATCCGCGCTGCGCTGGACCGGTCTGACGATTGCGGCCCTGCTGGCCGCCTGCGCGGCACCGCTGCCGCCTCCGCCGCCGCCGCCACCCCCACCACCTCCCATGCCCGCGCCACCGCCCCCGCCGGTGAGCACACGCCCTGCGCCCAAACACGTGTCGCACGCCGCGTCGCCCAACGACTACCGCAAGGACGGCGCGCGCCACCTCTATGAGCGCAACGGCCACCGCATCTACAAGGGCAAGCTGCCGCCGCTGCTGCACGCGGTGGGCGTGCTGCAGGTGGAGGTGGACGACATTGGCGACATCAAGCAGGTGAGCTGGATGCGTGCCCCCAGCCACGCGCCGGACGTGATGCGCGAGATCGAGCGCACGGTGCGCGCGGCGGCGCCCTTCCCCGCTCCTGTGCGCATGGGACGCGTGACGTACACCGAGGTGTGGCTCTGGGACAAGAGCGGCAACTTCCAGCTCGACACGCTGACCGAAGGACAGCGCAGCAAGTGATCTCCGTGGGTTGAGATTTTTTCGGGCCCGCCTCTTTGGCGGGCCTTCTTGTTTGCGCGTGGCTTTCTCCGGCGGGTCCGGTCATCGGCGATTGGGTGTCCGGCTCCGCGAATGTCCCCCGCCAAGGGCTACGCCCTTGGCTCCTCCTTTATTTCGCTACGCCGGACACCCAATCACCGACGACCTCGTTGGCACTCGATCTGTTGGTGCGCCAAGGGGCCTGTTGCTCGCGGACGCTGGGTGCCCTGCGTAGCGAAATAAAGGAGGAGGACCGGGCAGAGCCCGGTCCGGGGGACATTCGCGGAGCAGGGCACCCAGTGGCCGCGAGCTTCGCGAGGTGCAGGCAAGAAACGCCACGCCAACACTCAACTCCCGCGATAAGTCGAATAAGCCCAGGGACTCACCAACAAGGGCACGTGGTAGTGCTGATCCACCCGCGCCACCCCGAAATCCAGCGCCACACGATCAAGAAACCGTGGCTCCGGCAACTCCACGCCGCGCGCGTCGAAGTAACCCTTCACCTCAAACACCAGCCGATACGTTCCCACCTTCAGGGATGCGTTGTCCAGCAAGGGACCATCGGGATTGCGCCCATCCGCATTCAACGTGAAACGCTTGATCAGCGTCGCCTGCTCGCCCTGCGTGGCGTACAGCGCCACCCCCATGCCCGCGGCCGGGCAGCCGTGCATCGTGTCCAGTACGTGGGTGCTCAGGCCCATGGTGGTGATCTCCAGTCAGCAGTCGTTGGTCGACCAAAAGTGTATACAGTTTGGCGCGATTCTGGCTATCATCCGCCGCATGGAAACGTCCAGCACGGCCCAGATCGTCGATGCGCTCACGCGCGCCATCGTGGAGCACCGGCTGCGCCCGGGCACCAAGCTGGCCGAGCAGAAGCTGGCCGACCACTTCGGCGTCTCGCGCACGCTCGTCAGGCAAGCCCTGTTCCAGCTCTCGCAGAACCGCCTCATCCGCCTGGAGCCCGCGCGCGGCGCCTTCGTTTCCACCCCCTCGGCCGATGAGGCGCGCCAGGTCTTCGCCGTGCGCCGCATGCTCGAGGTGGAGATGACCCGCGCCTTCGTGCGCCAGGCCACCCCCGCCACGCTGCGCGCCCTGCGCGAGCACCTCGCGCAGGAGCGCCAGGCCGTGTTGCAGCAGGACGTGCCCGGCCGCACCGAACTGCTGGGCGACTTTCATGTGCGCATGGCCGAACTGATGGACAACCGCGTGCTGGCCGACCTGCTGCGCGACCTGATCTCGCGCTGCGCGCTCATCACCCTCATGTACCAGAGCAGCGAGGCCGCCGCCGATTCCTGCGAGGAGCACGCCGCCATCGTGAAGGCCCTGGCCGCACGCGACGAGGCGCTGGCCGTGCGCCTGATGGACGAGCACCTGCAGCACGTCGAGGCCAGCCTGGCCTTCGACCGCCCCCTGCCCGCGAACGAACTCTCATTGGCCCTGTCCTGAACGCCTGCATGACCTACGACAGCACCGCCCCCTACCCGCGCGACCTCATCGGCCACGGCCGCGACGTGCCGCACGCCCGCTGGCCCGGCGGCGCGCGCATCGCCGTGCAGTTCGTCCTCAACTACGAAGAAGGCGGCGAGAACAGCGTGCTGCACGGCGACGACGCCTCCGAGCAGTTCCTCTCCGAGATGTTCAACCCCGCGGCCTACCCCGCGCGGCACATCAGCATGGAGGGCATCTACGAATACGGCTCGCGCGCGGGCGTGTGGCGCCTGCTGCGCGAGTTCGAACGCCGCGGCCTGCCACTCACCGTGTTCGGCGTGGCGCACGCGCTGCAGCGCCATCGCGAGGTGACGGCCGCCTTCGTCGAACTCGGTCACGACATCGCCTGCCACGGCCTCAAGTGGATCCACTACCAGAACGTGGACGAACCGACCGAGCGCGCGCACATGGCCGAGGCCATGCGCATCCTCACCGAACTCACCGGCCAGCGCCCGCTGGGCTGGTACACCGGGCGCGACAGCCCCAACACCCGCCGCCTGGTGGCCGACTTCGGCGGTTTCGACTACGACAGCGACTACTACGGCGACGACCTGCCCTTCTGGATGAAGGTGAGAAAGAGCGACGGCAGCGACACGCACCAGCTCATCGTGCCGTACACGCTCGACTGCAACGACATGCGCTTTGCGCTGCCGCAGGGCTACTCGCACGCCGAGCCCTTCTTCCAGTACATGAAGGACACCTTCGACGTGCTTTATGCCGAGGGCGACCCGAACGGCCTGGACCGGCCCAAGATGATGAGCATCGGCATGCACTGCCGCCTGCTGGGCCGGCCCGGCCGCATCACCGCGCTGCAGCGCTTCCTCGACCACGTGCAGTCGCACGACAAGGTGTGGATCGCGCGCCGGCTCGACATCGCGCGCCACTGGAAAACCCGGTTCCCCCAGCCCGCCTGACGCCATGGCCCTCACACTCGACACCTTCAACGCCGCCGCGCCCGCCGAGGCCCTGCGCCTGCTCGACGGCCTGTACGAACACTCGCCCTGGGTGGTGGAGCGCGCGCTCGCGAAGCGCCCCTTCGCCAGTCTGGCCGCGCTCAAATGGGCGCTGGTGCAATCGGTGGCCGGCGCCACGCGCGAGGAACAGCTCGCACTGATCCGCGCCCACCCCGAACTCGCCGGCAAGGCCATGGTGGCCAACGCGCTCACCACCGAAAGCACGGGTGAACAGAGCCGCGCCGGCCTCACCCACTGCACACCGGAAGAATTCCAGACGCTGCAGCAGCTCAACGCCGACTACAACGCGCGCTTCGGCTTCCCCTTCATCCTGGCGGTGCGCGGCCCGCGCGGCAGCGGCCTCACGCGCCAGCAGATCATCGCCACCTTCCAGCGCCGCCTGCACAACCCGGTGGACTTCGAGCGCGAGGAGGCCCTGCGCAACATCCACCGCATCGCCGAGATCCGCCTGGCCGACAAGTTCGGTGCCGAACCCGCGCTGGGCCACCACGTGTGGGACTGGCACGAAAGCCTCGCGCAACACAGCGACCCGGGCTTCAAGGAAAACGGCCAGCTCACCGTCACCTACCTCACCGACGCGCATCGGGCCTGCCAGAAGGAACTGATGGCGCGCATGCGCGAATGCGGTTTCGATGAAGTCGCGATCGACGCGGTGGGCAACGTGGTGGGCGTGTACCACGGCGCCACGCCCGACGCGAAGCGCCTGCTCACCGGCAGCCACTTCGACACCGTGCGCAACGGCGGCAAGTACGACGGGCGCCTGGGCATCTTCGTGCCGCTGGCCTGCGTGGAGCGCCTGCACCAGGCCGGCCAACGCCTGCCCTTCGGCATCGAGGTGGTGGCCTTCTCGGAAGAGGAAGGCCAGCGCTACAAGGCCACCTTCCTCGGCTCGGGCGCGCTCACGGGTGACTTCAACCCCGCCTGGCTGGAGCAGACCGACGCCGAGGGCGTCGCCATGCGCGAAGCCATGCGCACCGCCGGCCTGCCCGGCACGCTGGACGCCATTGCCACGCTGCGCCGCGACCCGTCGCGCTACCTCGGCTTCGTCGAGGTGCACATCGAACAAGGCCCCGTGCTCAACGAGATGGGCCTGCCGCTGGCCGTGGTCACCTCCATCAACGCCGGCGTGCGCCACGTGGGCGAGGTCATCGGCATGGCCAGCCACGCCGGCACCACGCCCATGGACCGCCGCCGCGACGCCGCCTGCGCCGTGGCCGAACTCGCGCTCTACATGGAACGCCGTGCCGCGCAGGACGGCGACTCGGTCGCCACCATCGGCCTGCTCAACGTGCCCGGTGGCTCCATCAACGTGGTGCCCGGGCGCTGCCAGTTCTCGCTCGACCTGCGCGCACCGAATGACGATCAGCGCGACGCGCTGGAGCGCGACGTGCTCGCCGAACTCAGCGCCATCTGCGAACGCCGCGGCCTGGGTCAGCGCCTGGAGCGCACCATGGCCGCCTCGGCCGCGCCCAGCCACCGCGCCTGGCAGGCGCGCTGGGAAAAGGCCGTGGCCGCGCTGGGTCTGCCGGTGCACCGCATGCCCAGCGGCGCCGGCCACGACGCCATGAAGCTGCACGAGGTGATGCCGCAGGCCATGCTGTTCGTGCGCGGCGAAAACAGCGGCATCAGCCACAACCCACTGGAAAGCAGCACCAGCGACGACATCGAGCTGTGCGTGCTGGCTTTCGACCACCTGCTGAATCAACTGGCCGTCGACCCCCTCTGACCATGACCACGCCCCACACCCAACTCGACGCCTGGATCGACGCCCACTTCGACGAGCAGATCGCCTTCCTGCAACAGCTCGTGCGCGTGCCCACCGACACGCCCCCCGGCAACAACGCCCCGCACGCCGAGCGCACCGCCGAACTGCTGGCCGCCATGGGCTACGCCGCAGAGAAGCACGCCGTGCCCGAAGCCGAGGTGCAGGCCGCCGGCCTGCAGAGCATCACCAACCTCATCGTGCGCCGCCGATTCGCCGACGGCGGCCCGGTGATCGCGCTGAACGCCCACGGGGACGTGGTGCCGCCCGGCGAAGGCTGGACGCACGACCCCTACGGCGGCGAGATCGCCAATGGCGCCATGTACGGCCGCGCCACCGCGGTGAGCAAAAGCGACTTCTCCAGCTTCACCTTCGCGCTGCGCGCGCTCGAATCGCTGAAGGCCCCGCTCAAGGGCGGTGTCGAGCTGCACTTCACCTACGACGAGGAGTTCGGCGGCGAGCTCGGCCCCGGCTGGCTGCTGGCCAAGGGCCTGACGAAGCCCGACCTGATGATCGCCGCCGGCTTCAGCTACCAGGTGGTGGTGGCGCACAACGGCTGCCTGCAACTCGAGGTGACGGTGCAGGGCGAGATGGCGCACGCCGCCATCCCCGACAGCGGCACCGACGCGCTGCAGGGCGCCACGCACATCCTCAACGCCCTGTACGCGCTCAACCGCGACTACCTCCAGGTGCGTTCGACCGTCGAGGGCATCACCCACCCCTACCTCAACGTCGGCCTCATCAGCGGCGGCACCAACACCAACGTCATCCCCGGCAAGGTGGTGCTCAAGCTCGACCGCCGCATGATCCCCGAGGAAGACCCCGCACAAGTGGAGGCCGCGCTGCGCGAAACCATCGCCAAGGCCGCCGCCAGCTTCGAGCCACCGCGCGGCGGCAAGGCCCTGCGGGTGGACGTCAAGCGCCTGCTGCTGGCGCGCGCCATGCAGCCGCTGGCGGGCAATGCCGAGCTGGTGAAGGCCCTGCAAACCCACGGCGAAGCGGTCTTCGGCGAGCCCATCCCCGCCGTCGGCACGCCGCTCTACACCGACGTGCGCCTGTATGTCGAACGCGGCATCCCCGGCGTCATCTACGGTGCCGGCCCGCGCACCGTGCGCGAGTCCAACGCCAAGCGCGCCGACGAGCACGTGCGCCTGGACGACCTGCGCCGCGCCACCAAGGTCGTCGCGCGCGCCCTGCACGACCTGCTGCGCGCCTGATACCCTGGCGTGGGGCCGGCCGCAGGCGCTGCCACAATGCCGGCCCCGTCACCGCAGACAACGAGGAGACCGCCATGACGCCCGCCGAACAGGCCCTGCGCGACGCCGCGCTCGAGTACCACCGCAGCCCCCGCCAGGGCAAGATCACGGTGGCCCCCACCAAGCCCCTGTCCAACCAGCGCGACCTGTCCCTGGCCTACTCCCCCGGCGTGGCCTACCCCTGCCTGGAGATCCAGGCCGACCCCAACAAGGCCGCCGACTACACCAGCCGCGGCAACCTCGTGGCCGTGGTCACCAACGGCACCGCCGTGCTGGGCCTGGGCGACATCGGCCCGCTCGCGGGCAAGCCCGTGATGGAAGGCAAGGGCTGCCTGTTCAAGAAGTTCGCCGGCATCGACGTCTTCGACATCGAGCTCGCCGAGAAGGACCCGGACAAGCTGGTGGACATCATCGCCGCGCTGGAGCCCACACTGGGCGGCATCAACCTCGAGGACATCAAGGCCCCCGAGTGCTTCTACATCGAAAAGAAGCTGCGCGAGCGCCTGAACATTCCGGTGTTCCACGACGACCAGCACGGCACGGCCATCATCAGCGCGGCCGCCCTGCTCAACGGCCTGGAGCTCGTGGGCAAGGCCATCGGTGAAGTGACGGTGGCCGTCTCCGGCGCCGGTGCCGCCGCCATTGCCTGCCTGGACGTGATGGTCGGCCTGGGCGTCTCGCGCGAGCGCATCTACGTCTGCGACTCCAAGGGCGTGCTGTACCAGGGCCGCCCCGGCGGCATGGACGCATCGAAGCAGCGCTACGCGCAGGCCACCGACAAGCGCACCCTGGCCGATGCGGTGAACGGTGCCGACGTGTTCCTGGGCTGCTCGGCCCCCGGCGTGATGACGGCCGAGATGGTCAAGACCATGGCCGCCCAACCCATCATCCTCGCCCTGGCCAACCCCGAGCCCGAGATCCGCCCCGAGCTCGCCAAGGCCGTGCGGCCCGACTGCATCATCGCCACCGGCCGCAGCGACTACCCGAACCAGGTCAACAACGTCCTGTGCTTCCCCTACATCTTCCGCGGCGCCCTCGACTGCGGCGCCACGCGCATCACCGAGGAAATGAAGCTGGCCTGCGTGCGCCAGATCGCCGACCTGGTGAAGAGCGAGACCAGCGAAGAGGTGGCCAACGCCTACGCGGGGCAAGACCTCAGCTTCGGCCCCGACTACCTCATCCCCAAGCCCTTCGACTCGCGCCTGATCCTGCGCATCGCGCCGGCCGTGGCGCAGGCGGCGGCCGACTCCGGCGTGGCCACGCGGCCCATCGCCGACATGGATGCCTACCGCCAGCAGCTCGGCCGCTTCGTCTACCAGACCGGCATCCTCATGCAGCCCGTCTTCAGCGCCGCCAAGGCCCAGGCCAAGAAGCAGCGCGTGGCCTATGCCGACGGCGAGGACGAGCGCGCGCTGCGCGCCGCGCAGATGGCCATCGACGACGGCCTGGCGCATCCCATCCTCATCGGCCGCCCGGCCGTCATCGAGGCGCGCATCGCCAAGGCCGGCCTGCGCATGCGCCTGGGTGTGGACGTGGAGAACGTCAATCCCGAGGACGACCCGCGCTTCCGCCAGTACTGGGAGCACTACCACAAGCTCATGGGCCGCCAGGGCGCCACGCCCGAGGTGGCCAAGGCCGCGGTGCGCCGCTCCAACACCATCATCGGCTCGCTCATGATCTCGCTCGGCGACGCCGACGCCCTCATCTGCGGCCTGGTGGGCAGCTACATGACCCACCTCGAGCGCATCGACAGCATCCTGGGCCGCCGCGAAGGCGCCAGCCTCTACGCCTCGGTCAACGCCCTCATGACCGACCGCGGCCCGGTCTTCATCGCCGACACCTACGTCAACGAAGAACCCAGCGCCGAGGAACTCGCCGAGATCGCCGGCATGGCCGCGCAGGCCGTGCAGCGCTTCGGCCACCAGCCGCGCGTGGCCTTCCTCTCGCACTCCAGCTATGGCTCCAGCAAGCGCCCCTCGGCGCGCAAGATGGCGCGCGCCCGAGACCTGTTCGTGGCCGCGCACCCCGGCATCGAGTGCGACGGCGAGCTGCACGGCGACGCCGCGCTGCAGCCCGAGATCCGCGCCGCCTACCTGGCGGAGGGCACGCTCAAGGGCTCGGCCAACCTGCTCATCTGCCCCAACCTGGACGCGGCCAACATCCTCTACAACGTGATGAAGACCACCACCAGCGGCGGCGTCACCGTGGGCCCCGTCCTCATGGGCGCCAAAGGCACGGTGCACATCCTCACGCCCGCGGCCACCGTGCGCCGGGTGCTCAACATGACGGCGCTGGCC
>NZ_WVZN01000011.1:45576-129702 GCF_011772445.1 Hydrogenophaga sp.
CAGGCCGCGCGCGCAGAATGTGTATACAGATTCCGTGTGCAAAAGGCCGTGCGGTGTCCGCCCCGCCGCACCGCCGCCCCGCGCGTGCGGCGCTTTGGCACTGGCACCGATGTTGCTAACCGTTCCTCACCGCGCCCACCCCCGGGGGGCGCGCCACCACAACGACGACCACCGCCCAGCCTTGGAGAAACCATGAACAAACGCCGCTTCCTCCAGACCACCGCCGCCCTGGCCCTGGCCACCAGCTTCGTGGGCGCCGCGCACGCGCAAACCCCCATCAAGTTCCAGCTCGACTGGCGCTTCGAAGGCCCCGCCGCCCTGTTCCTGCAACCCGCCGCCAAGGGCTACTTCAAGCAGGCCGGGCTGGACGTCACCATCGACGCCGGCAACGGCTCGGGCGGCACCGTCACGCGCGTGGCCTCGGGCACCTACGACATGGGCTTCGCCGACCTGGCCGCGCTGATGGAATTCCACGCCAACAACCCCGACGCGCCGAACAAGCCCGTCGCGGTGATGATGGTCTACAACAACACGCCGGCCGCCGTGCTCGCGCTCAAGAAGAGCGGCATCACCAAGCCCAAGGACCTGGAAGGCAAGAAGCTCGGCGCCCCCGTGTTCGACGCCGGCCGCAAGGGCTTCCCCGTCTTCCAGAAGGCCAATGGCATCAACAGCGTGGCCTGGACGTCCATGGACCCGCCGCTGCGCGAGACCATGCTGGTGCGCGGCGACATCGACGCCATCACCGGCTTCTCCTTCACCTCGCTGCTCAACCTCGAGGCGCGCGGCGTGAAGACGGAAGACGTGGTCATCCTGCCCTACGCCGACCACGGCGTGAAGCTCTACGGCAACGTCATCGTCGCCTCGCCCAAGCTCATCGCCGAGAATCCCGCCGCGGTGAAGTCCTTCCTGACCGCCTTCGCCAAGGGCGCCAAGGAAGTCATGGCCAACCCGGCCGGCGCCATCGACACCGTGAAGGCGCGCGACGGCATCATCAACGTGCCCCTGGAAACGCGCCGCCTGGCCCTGGCCATCGACGCCGTCGTCGCCAGCCCCGACGCGCGCAAGGAAGGCTTCGGCCAGGTCGTGCCGGGCCGCCTGGCCCTGATGGCCTCGCAGGTGTCCGACGCCTACGGCACCAAGACGCGTGTCGACCCGGCCAAGATCTGGAACGGCTCCATGCTGCCGACCAAGGCCGAGCTCGACATCCTGCCGCCGGCCAAGAAGTAAACCCCCCGCTCAGCGCAGGGCCAGCCTCCACCGCGCGGCTGGCCTTTTTTTCGAAGAAAGCCGCCCATGTCGACCACCGCCCCAGCGAGCGACGCCCCCTTCGTCGATTTCGACCAGGTCTGGCTCGCCTACAACGAGGACCTGCTCGCCAAGAACGTCTTCGCCGTCGAGGACATCAACCTCAAGGTGAAACAGGGCGAGTTCATCGCCATCGTCGGCCCCTCGGGTTGTGGCAAGTCCACCTTCATGAAGCTCACCACGGGCCTGAAGATGCCCAGCATGGGCAAGATCCGCATCGACGGTCAACCCGTCACCGGCCCGCTCAAGATCTCGGGCATGGCCTTCCAGGCGCCTTCGCTGCTGCCCTGGCGCACCACGCTCGACAACGTGCTGCTGCCGCTGGAGATCGTCGAGCCCTTTCGTCACCAGTTCAAGGACCGCCGCAAGGAGTTCGAAGAACGCGCGCTCAAGCTGCTGGAAAGCGTGGGCCTGGGCGGCATGGGCAAGAAATTTCCCTGGGAACTCTCCGGCGGCATGCAGCAGCGCGCCAGCATCTGCCGCGCGCTCATCCACGAACCGAAGATGCTGCTGCTCGACGAGCCTTTCGGCGCGCTCGATGCCTTCACCCGCGAAGAACTGTGGTGCACCCTGCGCGACCTGTGGGAAGCGCAGCGCTTCAACGTCATCCTCGTCACGCACGACCTGCGCGAATCGGTCTTCCTGGCCGACACCGTGTACTGCATGAGCAAGAGCCCGGGCCGCTTCGTCGTCAAGCGCGAGATCGAGATTCCGCGCACGCGCGAACTCGACGTGACCTACACCAAGGATTTCACCGACATCGTCCATGAGCTTCGTGGGCACATCGGTGCATTGAGGGTCCCCCCCCGCGCCGGCCTGTCGGCCGTCTCCCCCCCGGGGGGGCAACACCAGCGGCCCGGCGAAGCCGGTTCCGCGGTGTTCCCCCAATAAGGCACGCGCTCCGGAAGGTTTCATATGACGAGCAAACAACGCAAGAACATCGAGCGCTTCTCTCCGCTGCTGCTGCTGATCGCGATCATCGTGGTCTGGGAAGTGATCACCGCCGGCTTCGGCGTCTCCGAGTTCATCTTCCCCAGCCCCTCGCGCATCTGGGAACAGACGCTGGAGCACAAGGTCACCATCCTCGGTCATGCCTGGCGCACCTACTGGGTCACCATGGCCGGCTTCGGCCTGGCCATCGTGGTGGGCGTGCTGCTGGGCTTCCTCATCGGCAGCTCGCGCCTGGCCTATGCGGCGGTCTATCCGCTCATGACGGCCTTCAACGCCCTGCCCAAGGCGGCCTTCGTGCCCATTCTGGTGGTGTGGTTCGGCATCGGTGTCGGCCCGGCCATCCTCACGGCCTTCCTCATCAGCTTCTTCCCCATCATGGTCAACATCGCCACCGGCCTGGCCACGCTGGAGCCCGAGCTGGAAGACGTGCTGCGCGTGCTGGGTGCCAAGCGCTGGGACGTGCTCACCAAGGTCGGCCTGCCGCGCTCCCTGCCCTATTTCTTCGGCTCGCTCAAGGTCGCCATCACGCTGGCCTTCGTGGGCACCACGGTGTCGGAGATGACGGCCTCCAACGAAGGCATCGGCTACCTGCTCATNNCTCGTCCATGCAGATGGGCCTGGCCTTCAGCGGCCTGCTGGTGGTGGGGGTGATGGCCATGGCCATGTACGAGCTGTTCAGTTTCGTGGAGAAGCACACGACCGGCTGGGCGCATCGCGGATCGCAGAACACGTGATGAATGGCCTGACCGACGAGCAGCTTGCGCGCCACCTTCGCCGCGCGAACGAGGTGGCGCGGCGCGCCGCCGGCATGGGCCGCCACCCCTTCGGCGCCCTGCTGGTGGCGCCCGACGGCGAGACCGTGCTCGCCGAGCAGGGCAACATCGACACCGTGAACCACGCCGAGTCCACGCTGGCGCGCCACGCGGCCAGCGCCTGGCCGGGCGCCTACCTGCGCGACTGCACGCTGGTGACCACGTTCGAACCCTGCGCCATGTGCGCGGGCACCATCTACTGGGCCGGCATCGGGCGGGTGGTGTATGGGGCGAGCGAGGAGGCGCTGCTCGCGCTCACGGGGGACCATGAAGAAAACCCCACGCTCTCGCTACCGTGTCGAGAGGTGTTCGCGCGCGGGCAGCGGGCGGTGGCGGTGATGGGGCCGGTGGCGGCACTGGTGGAGGAGATGGTGGCGCCACATCGGGGGTTCTGGGCGACGCGATGAGGTGTGGAACCGGCGGGTGCGGCCGGTGCCCAAGAGCCTGCCCACCCCTGCTGCTGTGGCAGCGCCCGTGCCTCAAGCCATGTCGCCCAACACCAAGCTTCCCTTCGCCCTTCATGCCATGAAACGCGTCTGGCTCAGCAACGAGCGCCGCGATGAACCGAGCGAAAAGCGCCTGCGCGCACACCCTTCAAGCACCTCCGACGCCGCTGACCGCCACACCCCGCCCCTGCGACCGCACAGCGCCAATCTGCAACTGCCGCAGGACGTCGTCCACCACATTGGCTCGGCGCTGCTGCCGCCCTTCACGCCGGCCGACGCCAGCCTCGACCTCCACCCCTGGGCCAAACGGGTCATTGCGCAAGCGCGCGACGGCGTCCACGCGAGCCAGGTCTGCCAAGCGTGGCAGACCGGCATGCGCCACGCAATGAATGAGTTGCTGACCATCGTCGCCCGCGCCTGGCTCGCGACAGGCCAACCACAGGCCTGGAGGCATTCCTGCATTGCCTCGGAGCCGGTGATTCTCGTTCCTTCTCCACCCACACTGTTCACCGAAATACCCAACTTCCGCCAACTTGCCCAACGCGCGGAGGCGCTTCTGCTCAGGACCGCCGGTAGCGCGAAAACATGGATGGGCATCCTGAATGCGCTTCTCGAGCAGAGCGAGGTCATGGCGCAATCCGAAGAAATGCCCCGATCGCAGATCGGGCGGCTGCGCGAACTGCCGCGGACCCTGCTGGCGGTGCTCTATCCCCGTGGCCTGCTGGACGATCCCGCGCTGTTCCAGCAACTGACGCTCAGCCTGCTGTCGCGATGGAAGACGCTCGATCCGGCGCTGCGCTTGCCATTGCTGCGAGACATTCAAGCCGTGGCACGTCCACGCTACGAGACGGAATTTCCGGAACTCGTCGAGCAGATCGAGAGATCACTCAACGAGGAACTCCAGAGGGCGCACGTCCCATACCCTTACGGATGGCTCGCGAATGCGCTCGATGGAGCCAACGTCAACAACAAACGGGCCTACATCGAGGCGTTTACCAGCGCACCCATGGGACCGTACTGCATTCAACAGTTGGGCTGGATTGCCCACCACTGGACCGAGCCCGAGCTTCGCGCGCTCATTGTCGAATCCTTCAGCGAGCTGCTGTCCGATGCCGTGAAGGGGGTACCGCCGGATGCCGCATTTCCCGCGCCTTTCCTGCTGGATCTGGCGCCTCCCGATGTGCTCCAGGACGCGTTCAAACACCTGGACGGCGAGGACCAGGCCACGCTGCTGAAACTCCAGCAACCCACGCTTGTCACCAATCAGCTTGTGCTGGACTTCCTGGCAGACCCAGACGTCGAGCGGTCGCTGAAGTCGGAGTTGATGAACTGGTTGCTCCCGCCGCCCCAGTGAGCCGTTCGAGGGCAGCCCCTCACCGACGCACCTCCACCTCCCTCGCCTGCGGCAGCCTCCGCATCAACTGCCGCCCGACCAAAATCCCCGGCTAATCCAAGTCCATCGAGCCCTACTTCTTCGGCTCGCCCAAGGTCGCCATTACCCTGGCTTTCGTGGGCACCACGGTGTCGGAGATGACGGCCTCCAACGAAGGCATCGGCTACCTGCTCATCTCCGCCGGCTCGTCCATGCAGATGGGCCTGGCCTTCAGCGGCCTGCTGGTGGTGGGCGTGATGGCCATGGCCATGTACGAGCTGTTCAGCTTCGTGGAGAAGCACACGACCGGCTGGGCGCATCGCGGATCGCAAGCATGACACCCCCTGCGCGCCTGACGGCGCTTCCCCCTGAAAGGGGGACGACACCAGAGGCCCGGCCAAGCCGGTTCCTCGGTGTCCCTGGCGCAGCTTCCCGCCTGGCCCGCACGACGTCATGAACCCCGAGCAAATTCAACGCCACCTGCGCCGCGCGAACGAGGTGGCGCGCCGTGCCGCCGGCATGGGCCGCCACCCCTTCGGCGCCCTGCTGGTGGCGCCCGATGGCGAGACCGTGCTGGCCGAGCAAGGCAACATCGACACGGTGAACCACGCCGAGTCCACGCTGGCGCGCCACGCCGCCACCACCTGGCCGGGCGCCTACCTGCGCGACTGCACGCTGGTGACCACGTTCGAATCCTGCGCCATGTGCGCGAGCACCATCTACTGGGCCGGCATCGGGCGGGTGGTGTATGGGGCGAGCGAAGAGGCCCTGCTCGCGCTCACGGGCGACCATGAAGAAAACCCCACGCTCTCGCTACCGTGTCGAGAGGTGTTCGCGCGCGGGCAACGGGCGGTGGAGGTGGTGGGGCCGGTGGAGGCGCTGGTGACGAGATGGTGGCGCCACATCGGGGGTTCTGGGCGGCGCGTTGAATGTGGCGAGCGCGCAAGGGCCGCATGCCCCGGAAACGCCGAGCGAATGGAACAACCTGGGAACCGACTTCGGTGCCCGTGGCCACTCAGCCCCGGATGCCTGCCCCCGGCGCAGGCCGAAACCGAAAGCCCCATCCCCATGAAGCGCGCCAGCACTGTTCAATCCCCTCTTTTCACTTCCGCGAACCGATGGTCGCTGGAAGAGCCGCCCAAACGCCGCGGCGTCGCGGCAGACACGCATGCGTCGCATGACCCGACGCCGACCTCGGAATCCGCGCCGGTCATCCCCGCATCGCCGCACGAACCACCACCCCTTGCCTCTGCGCAGTCACGAGAACCCCAACAGCCCACGCTCAATGCCTGGGCCAGCATGCCGGAGCAGGTCTGGAACAACCAACTCGTGATGGCTCTGATCGATGCAAAGCCACTTACATGGGGAGATCACCACAAGCCGGTCATCGCCCCGTACGGGGCAATACCAACTCCGCTCGACACCAGCGAAACACCTCAGCTGTTTCAGAAGCTGGGCCACTTGACGAACATCGCCGCGCGCATCGAAAGCGTTCTGCTCTCGGCTGCGTCAGATCCGATGCGCTTCGCGAGAACCCTCGCTAGCCTCGTGGAGCCGGCCGTGGAACTGATCGGCAATTCCCAAGTGGATGCTCCGCAAGCCGGCCGCTTGCGTCGATTGCTCATGACCGCTACGGCCATCGCCTACCAGCAGGGACTCACCCACGACCTCCCGCTCATGAAGACCCTCGCTGCGCTTTGCGCCAGGCACAAGGGCCTGCTCTGGCAAGACGACTACTGGGTCCTGCTGAGCCATCTGGAAACCGCGCTGCAAAACCACGGTGAAGAACAGGGCCGGCTGCTCGCGTCCCTCCGCCAGGCGCGCGAAGCCTTGGAAACGAGTGAGGCCGTCACTGATTTCATCCCGCGCGACCCGCGGACCATGACCAACGCCACCTTGCAGGAAAAGAAGGTCTGCATCGAGGCGCTCGTCAACCAAGAGCCGCCCTTCGGTCCGCTCTTCATCGCCCAGCTCTCCTGGAGCGCCCAGCACTGGCTCGAGCCCGAACTGAGCCACCACATCGTTGACGGCATCGCGGCTTGGCTGCTCGAGGCCTCGAAAGGTGTCCAGGGGAATGGCCCCTTCCAGGGTGCCTTCCTGTTCGAGCTGCTGCCCGACGACGTGTTGCACCGCGCCTTCTACCTGGTGGGCGGCCCCGACAACGGCAAGCTCCTTCAGGTCAGACCGCTGACCCCCAAATGCCGGGCGCTGCTGGATCACTACCTCCAGAACCAGGACGTCCCTGAAACGGACCGCCATCGCCTGCGGCAATGGCATGGCTTGCAATGAGCCGCTGAGCGCCTGCACCGGCTGGCGCCCAAGCCAAGCCTCACCGATGCACCTCCGATTCGCCCGCGGCGGACAGCATCGCCATCAAGCGCCGCCTGATCAGGATCCCCGGCCGGTCCGAATCCATCGAGTACTCCACCCCACGCCGGCGCAGGTCCACCACCGCGTCGGCGTCGGTGCTCTCCAGAATGTCCTTGTCCTCGCGCGTGATCTCCGCATCGAAGTCGATCAGCATCTGCGCGGGGCAATCGGCTTCCGTGTCGTTGCGGAACAGCCATTGGCACAACTGGATGCGTCCATCGTCGATCGGCGTGAAGCAGTTGATGATGACGTGGCGCACGCCGCTGGGGTACTCGATGTCGAGGCGGCGTGAGAAGGGCTGCATGTAGGCGTTGCGCATGTGGCGCTGCGTGATCGCATCGTCCACACCGCTGATGCGGCGGAAGCGCTCGGGGTTGGCGGCGTCGATCACGGACTCCGCGTAGAAGCCCTGTTCGTTTTCGATGATCTCGTACTTGCTGGGCCTGGGCTGCGCCGCCACACCGAAAGTGGCGCGGTGCACGAAGCTGAAGTGCGAGTTGTCGAACGAGTTCTCCAGCGCGCGCACCGGGCTGGTTTGCCAGGTCTCGTAGAACTGGAAGATGGTGCGCCAACCCGGTGCACCGAACTCCGGTATGTCAGGGATGTCTGCCTCGGGCGCTTCCAACGCCACCCAGGCGTAGCCATGGCGCGCCACGCAACGGTAGGCGGGCGTGCCGTAGTCCCTGGGGATCTCGCGCTCGGCGCCGTACTGCGGGATCTCGATCACGCGTCCCTCGCGGTTGTAGACCCAGCCGTGGTAGCCGCACTGGATGTTGCCGTTCTTGCACCAGCCCTTGCTGAGCTTCGCGGTGCGGTGGCAGCAGCGGTCCTTCAGCGCGGCGGGCTCGCCGTGTTCGTCGAGAAAGAGAACGATGTTCTCGCCGAGCAGCGTGAAGGGTTTGGGTCCGTCCTGCAGTTCCGTCAGCGGCATGACGGCGTGCCAGTGGCGGCGAAAGACGGCTTGTTGGGTGACGAGCATGGAAGCACTCCTGGGGAAACGGCTTGGGCCTGAACGTGGGGGCTCAAGAGCAATTTCCTGCCCGCGCGGCGCGGGCTGAACGCTTCTACTCTGAGCCCGGACTGTAGCAAGACACAGGCCACTGCGGGCGCGACACAGGCGCACCGCGGCGGTGCGCCAAACGGCGCCATGGGCTGGCACGGCTCGTGCAAGCCCGTGCGGCAGGAGTAGAAGCGTTCAGCGGGTCGCCCCACACACCCGCCCGGAAATTGCTCTGTCGCCCCCGCTGCGCGTGCAACGGGGTTGCCAACAGCTTTGCCGGAGAACCACCATGCAGCGCCGCCGCTTCCTCGTCCAATCCCTCGCCTCCACCGCCGCGCTTGCCGCGCCCGCCGTGTGGGCACAGGGCGCCCCGAAACCCACCCCGATCAAGTTCACGCTGGACTTCCGCGTCACCGGCCAGACCTCGCCTTTCTTCCTCGCGCAGCAGCGCGGCTACTACGCGGCCGAAGGCCTGGACGTGAGCATCGACGTGGGCTCGGGCTCGGTCGCCTCGATCACGCGGATCGTCAGCGGCGCGTACCAGATGGGCCTGGGCGACATCAGCTCGCTCATCGAGTTCCAGGCCGCCAACGGCGGCACGCCCGCGGTGCAGGCCGTGTACCAGTACTACAACCGCGCGCCCTTCGCCATCATCGGCCGCAAGGACCGCGGCGTCACCAGCGACTTCAGGAGCTTGCAGGGCAAGAAGGTCGCGGCGGCGGCCGTCGAGTCCACGCGCCGGGCCTGGCCCATGGTGGCGCGCCAGTTGCGCGTGGGAGAGGACTTCTTCCAGTGGTCCACCACGGACTTCTCCGCGCGCGACAACGTGATGGTGCGCGGCGACGTCGACGCCGCCACCTACTTCCACGACTCCGCCGTCTCGCTGTTCGCGCGCTTGAAACCCGAGGAGCTGTCGGTGCTGAAGTACACCGACGCGGGCGTGAATCTGTACGGCAACGCCATCCTGGCCAGCAACGCCATGATCACGCAAAACCCTGCCGCGGTGAGCGCCTTCCTGCGCGCCACCAACCGCGCCATCCAGGAAAGCTTCGCCGACCCGGTGGCCGCCATCGCGGCCACCAAGGCGCGCGAGCCCATCCTCAACGAAGCGGTGGAACTGGAGCGCTGGCGCATCACCCGCGAGTACGTGGCCGCCGCCGACACACGCGGCCACGGCCTGGGCGACGTGCTCAAGCGCACGCTGGAGCGGCAGGTCGACGAAGTCAGCGAGGTCTTCAAGCTCAAGATGCGCCCCAGCGTGGAAGGCATCTTCCACCGTGGCTTCCTGCCGCCGCTCGACGCGCGGGTGATCAAGGCATGAGTGCGGTGCTTCTGGATGAGGTCGCGCTCGACGAACGCGACGGACGCTACCTGCGCCAGGCCATCGCCTGGTCGCGCGTGGCGCGCGACCGCGGCAACCGGCCCTTTGGCGCCGTCGTCATCGCCGACGACGGCCGCGTGCTGGCCGAGGCGTACTGCAACACCACGGAGACCGGCGACTGCACCGGGCACGCCGAAACCAACGCCGTGCGCCAGCTCGGCCAGCGGGTCGACCGCGACACGCTCGCGCGCGCCACGCTCTACTCATCGGCCGAGCCCTGCGTCATGTGCGCGGGCGCCATCTTCTGGAGCGCGATCGGCCGCGTGGTCTACGGCATCGACGCCGTGCGCCTGCGCGTGTTCCGCGGCGAGCGGGCCGAGCAGCGCGACGCCGAGCTGTCCTGCCGCGACGTCTTCGCCGCCTCCCCGCACGCCATCGATTGCATCGGGCCCGCGCTGATCGACGAATCCAGCGCAGTGCACCAAGGCTTCTGGAAAGCCTGACGCCGGGCCGGCGGCCGCGCAGCGGGCCCCTACACTCGCCGCATGCCCTGGCACGCCCACCTCGACCTGAGCTACCGCCGCGACCGCGAGCGCACCACACTGCAGCACCGCCACGACGGCCCGCTGCGCATCCTCAAGAGCCTGTACCCCGAAGGCGAAGGCATCTGCCACAACGTGGTCGTGCACCCGCCGGGTGGTCTGGTCGGTGGTGACACGCTCGACATCCGCGTGCGGGCCGAGCCCGGCGCGCATGCCCTCATCAGCACGCCCGGTGCCACGCGCTTCTACCGCAGCGACGGCCCCGAGGCCGCGCAGCGCGTGCACCTGAGCGTGGCCGAGGGCGCGCGTCTGGAGTGGCTGCCGCTGGAGGCCATCGCCTACCCGGACTGCCAGGCGCGCAACGCGCTGACGATGGACATCGAACCCGGCGGCGAATGCCTGGGCTGGGACGTCTGCGCCCTGGGCCTGCCGGCGGCCGGCCAGGCCTTCACCCAGGGCCGCCTGCTGCAGGAGATGCAGTGGCCTGGCGTGTGGCTGGAACGCGCGCTCATCGACGCGGGCGACACGCGCCTGCTCGACAGCCCCCTGGGCCTCGCGGGGCAACGGGCCCTGGGCACGCTGTGGCTCGCGCGCGGCACGGCGTGGCCCGACGCGCGGCGCGAGGCCTTGCTCGACGCCGCGCGCGCCGCGCTGGCCGAAGCCGCTTCGGGCGTGCACGCGGGCGCCACCAGCCCCGATCCGCGCCTGCTCGTGGTGCGTGCCCTCGCACCGCAAGTGGAGCCGCTCATGGCCACGCTGCAACGCGTGTGGGCGTCGCTGCGCGTGCAAGCCTGGGCGCTCGGCGGCACCGCGCCGCGCATCTGGCGCGTCTGACGCGTCCCACGCGCCCCGGCCGCGGGCTCCCACCGGACGGAACCGCCCAATGCCCGGGCGCACTCAGCTGCGCCCTGCCCGGACGCGCCACCGCTCTGGCGTTCACCTCCGTCACGAGCCAGATGATCCCCCCTTCCGCCAAGAAACGCTCTCCATCCTCGTCCGTCGCGACGTGGCCTGGCACGCTGCCAAAAGACCGGCCCGCTTCGGAGCAGTCCCCCGTCTCGAACCTTGCGCAGGCCATGGAGAGCCTCTCGCTCGACACAGCGCTTGACACACCACTCAATCGGCTCAAGCACGACCTGGACCTCGTCAAGACGTCCTCGAAGAACGAGCGGGAACTCGTGGACGGTCTTCTTCTGAGACTGCCGAACATCAAGACATTCGAGCAGTTCCTGCTGTTTGCAGAAACGGTTCTCGAATTCAAGTCCCTGCCCGGCATCGACCGGGTCGCCTACCAGCTCATCGTCCTGGCCGACAACGAGCCGTACAAGCACAAACATTCCCAGGAGCTGATCGACTGCCTCACCCGTCCCATCGCGGAGCAGTATCCCGATCCCTATCCCGTCGACGACTTCCTGAAAGCGCACGAGGGCACCGGTGCATCTCGTGTTCTGGAACTGGTGAAGCCGCACAAGGCCTGGGGGGCAACCACCATAGGCAGATCCCGATGCGGCTATGTGCCGCCGGGCCTCGTCAATGGCCTCAGGCAACTGCTGCCCCGGCTCTGCGCCCCCGAGCTGGTGGACCTGTTGAACGAGCTGCGCGGGTGGCTCCACGTCAGCGACAAGACAAGCGAGCTGTTCGCGGCGACCCTGGCGCGCGCCATCGAACTCGTCGACAAAGGGACCCATGACGAACATCGGCAGGAGCGCATCGAGCAGGTCCTCGCCCGCCTGTGCCCGGCGCCCACGGCGAAGCGTCACGCGATCATCCAGGAACCCGAGTTCCCCGGCATCCAGGAAGCGCTCGAGCGGCTGACGCAACAGCTTCACGCCGAGCTGCTGGTCATCCAGCAGGAAACGGGCCCCCGGACAGCGAAGACCCTGGCCGCGACCACGCTCTTTTTCTCCGGAGTCCTCGCACTGCTTCCGTACGTCCGGAACGTCGCGGACCTGTGGCTGCTGGAACTCGCCGCCCAGACGGCGCCCGCAGAAGCCGCGATCCTTGCAACGAACTACCTGCACGCCCTGAACCGGCAGAAGCTGGAGTGGGCCCTGGGTCTTCCCACCGCCGTCAGCGAGTGGTACCCCAAGGTGGACGAAGCGACGAACGTTCTGCTCCTGTTGCTGGTGACACCCAAGGCCTCTCTGCCACAGTTCGCGCAGAGCGCGCAGCGCCCGGACATACAAACCCTGGATGGCCTGCGGACGGCGCTGGACAACATCAGCCTCGACAAGCCATTGCCGAACGATCAGGTTCTGCTGAGCGCGTTGAACGAAAGGGTGCACGAGGTCCTGCAGGTGTGCTGCAGCGACGACCAGGCCCACGCCCTCGTCCTGGCGATGATCGCCGCCCTGAAGGAACAATCTTCGGAGCGCGTGGAGCGGCTGCGCAGCCTGGTACTCGGTCAGCTCGGCCTGGCGCAAGCCGCCCCACCACGGACCGCCGTCACACCAACACCGCGCACCGAGTCGCCGGACAAGGTGGCGCAGGGAATGCCCAGCGAACACGCCATCCAACTTGGCCCTGGACCCTCACAGAGTGCCCCGACCAACGCGCCTCGCGAGGTGCTCGTGTCGCCCTTCATCGCGGCGGTGGAGCTGGCGATTGCCAAGTACAGTCTGGCCTTGCAATCCCAGGGGCATCGGCCGGGCAACAAGCACCACAACGAATTCAACGAGAAGCTGGTGAAACTGGTCCAGACCATCTCGACGCAACGGGACGTGGCGGAGTTGCGCCGGGCCATGAAATGGCTTCCCTCGCACTGGTCACACGGTCGGGTGATCGACCAGCTCCTCCTGCGGTACCGGCTTGCATGCCGGCAGCACGGGCTGCAGCCTCAGGCATTCGACGCCAAGCGGCCGCACCAGGACGAGGTGATGACGTACCTGGAATCCGTGCTCCCGCCAGGCTGAGGAAGCATGCACCGGGCGGATCTGAGCCCGCCCACCCCCGCTTTTCCCCGCATCGCCCCCGGCGCGGCACCGGCACAATGCCCACACGGCCCATTGCGGGCCGTGCCCCTTCATGCACCTCGCCGACAACCCCCTGCACGCCGCCGCCGCCCTCGTCATCGAAGGCAACGCGCAGTCGCGCGCGATCATCGTGTCGCAACTGCGCGACCTGGGCGTGGGCAACGTGGCCCAGTGCGCGCGCGTGCACGACGCCCGCCGCCGGCTGGAGGCCCAGCACTACGACGTGGTCGTCTGCGAACAAAGCTTCGACAAGGAAAGCTACTCCGGCCAGGAACTGCTGGACGACCTGCGCCGCCACCAGATCCTGCCCTTTCACACGGTGTTCGTGATGCTCACCGCCGAGGCCACCTACAGCAAGGTGGCCGAAGCGGCCGAATCCGCGCTCGACGCCTACCTGCTCAAGCCGCACACCGCCGCCAGCCTGGGCGAGCGCATCCAGCTCGCGCGCCAGCGAAAGCGGGTGCTGCACGCCATCTTCAGCGCCATCGACGCGCAGGACTTCGACCACGCCACCGCCCTGTGCCTGGCGCGCTTCGAGACGAAGCAGGACTACTGGCTGTACGCCGCGCGCATCGGCGCCGAGCTGCTGCTGCGCGCCGGCCACATCGGCGAGGCGCAGCGCCTGTACGAAGCGGTGATCGAGGCCAAGACCCTGCCCTGGGCACGCCTGGGCGTGGCGCGGGCGCAGCTCGAATCGGGCGTGCCGGCGAAAGCCGTCACCACCATCGAAAGCCTGCTGGCCGACGACGACGGCTACGCCGACGCCTACGACGTGATGGGCCGCGCGCAGTTCGAGCTGGGCCAGTTCGACCAGGCCCTGGCCACCTACGCCATGGCCACGCGGCTCACGCCGCACTCGGTGAGCCGCCTGCTCAAGCACGGCATGCTGGCCTTCTACGGCGGTGACCGCGGCGAGGGCGTGGCCCTGCTGGACCGCGCCGCGCGCCTGGGCGTGGACTCCAAGCTGTTCGACCCGCAGGCCCTGGTGCTGCTGGCGCTCGCGCGCTTCGACAACAACGACACCCGCGGCCTGCAACGTTGCGTGGACCACCTCGCCCGCATCGCCGAGCGCAGCTTCGAGCCCGAACGCCCGCGCCGCCTGCACGAAGTGGCTGGTGCCATCAACAACCTGCACAACAAGGTGACTGCGGCGGCGCAGGACACCACGGCGCGGCTCATGCGCGAGGTGCTCACGCCCGGCTTCGACACCGAGAGCGCGTGCAACCTCGTCACGCTGATGGTGCGCCTGGCGCAGCGCGGCGCGACACCACCCGACGCCGACACCGCCATCAGCGCCATCGCCCTGCGCTTCGGCACCAGCCGCGCCATGAGCGAGCTGCTGGCTTGCGCCGCCAAGGGCCAGGACACCTGGGCCGAGGCCCTGCGCACCGGCCATGCGCGCGTGTTGAATCTGTCCGAACAGGCCATGCGCCTGAGCCTCAAGGGCGACCCGACGGGCACGGTGGAGCAGTTGCTTGTCGACGCCGAGCGCACGCGCAACGCCAAGCTCATCGAATCGGCGCACCAGGTGCTGCAACGGCACGCCGAGCGCATCGCCGCGCGCGAAGCCCTGCAACAGCGCGTGGACGCCATGCGCCACACCTACCGCGCGCGCCCGTTGCGCCTGGGTGACCACGCGGGCGTGACGCCGGGTGGGGTGGCGCTGCCAGCGGGGTATCGGGCGCCGGAGCGCGTGGGACTGTTGGACGCGCGACCGGTGGACTGACCCGGTGGGGAACTCCGCGGGAGGCGTGGTGACTGAGGCCCTCCCCTCCGGAGCCACCATGAACCGCACGAGCCCCATATCCCGATTCCCATCCTTCGCCTTCAACGACTTGCATGCGGACGCCCAGGCGCAGGTCATCGAGCACGCTGCGTCGGATCCCTCCAGAGCCATCACCGTCGAAGACGCCTGGACCATCGCGCGCTTCAATGCCGGCCTTTGCACCGTCAGCAAGCAATTTCAGGAACGTATCCAAGCCTACGTTCACCTGTCCTGCTTCTACACGCTTGCGCTCATCGACCGCGAAAAGCCGACGTCGATCAGAAGCTTCTCGGTGAAGAAGGATCTGATCAACACAGACCCTCGGATCCTGTATCGGCGCCTGGAGAAAATGCCGGACCGCACATGGTCATTGACGCCCGTGCAACGGCTTCAGGTGTGGTTGGATGCGCACATGGGCATTGCCACGCGAGAAGACTTCGACACTTGTCTCGGTGCATTGATGGGCCTGGTGGCAACCGCGATCGCAACGCCCACGGCGCAATTGCCGTATCGCACCATCCCGACCCTGATGGCGATGTTTCTATGCCGGTCCTTGACGAACCCGCAGGAGGGCAACGCCTGGCACTTGAGCGCGGTGCATCGGCTCATGGGTGCGTTGCGCGAGGTCCACAACGAGAGCATTGTCGTTCCGGCGCTGCTCCAGATCGTGGTGATCACGATGGTCTACCAACACAGGGGCCATCCGTTCATCAGGGCTTTCGTGGGCAATAGCCAAGTGACACTCACCACCCAACTGGTCCTCGATGAATTGCGCAGGCACCTTGACTTCCGCAATGACAGCGAGGACAGCCTGCGAGCCGTGGCCGCCGTGCTCGCGGCCACGCCCCAGGCCCCGGTGGACGCGAACACCATCAACGCCGCCTTGAACTGCCTGGAAACGCTCGACCTTCCTCTGATCGGTGTCTGGGCCGCGACGCTGATCAAGCTGGAGCAACTGGAACTGCCGAGCGAGTCCCGGCAACGCCTTGACCGATGCGTTCAAAAGGCCGAGCAGAACGGCTGGGCACCGGGCTCAGCACCGCCTGGCCATCTGCTGCTCACGCGGGTCTGATCCGCGCGGCTGGCCATCGCTCACCGCTCCGAGAACAGTCCCACCACCCCCTCCCGAAACCACCGGTGCGCCGGGTTGGCCTCGAAGCGGTGGCTCCAGTGCAGTGAGACGCTGAAGTTCGCGCCTTCGAATGAAGGCTCCAGCACCGCGCAGCCACCCGCCTGCACCATGCCGCGCGCGATGTTGCGCGGCATCACACCGCACAGGTCGGTGGCCTGCACGATGGAGGGCAGCACCATGAAGTGCTCGGTGGTCAGGCGCAGCCGCTCCTGCAGGCCGGTGCGCTGCAGGATGCGCAGCGTGTCGGCGTGCGCGCGCACGGCCACGAAGTCCAGTTGCTGCAGGGCACGAAGTTGCGCCGCGCCACGCAGCGACTGCAGGCGCTGCCGCATGGGGTGGCCGCTGCGCAGCAGCACCACGTAGCGGTCGCGCAGCAGTTCCACGCGGCGCGTCTCGCGCACCTGCGACAGGAAGCCGAAGGCGAAGTCGATCGCACCCGCGTCCAGCGAATCGGCGAGCATCGCCTGCGGCACGGGCTGCGTGGCCACGCGCACGCCCGGCGCCTGCGCGTGCAGCCAGGCCATCAGCTCGGGCAGGAAGCGGCCCTCGCCGATGTCGCTCATGTGCAGGCGGAACAGGTGGCGCGAGGTGGACGGATCGAACACGCTGGTGCGCCCGAGCGCGCCTTCGAGCGCGTCCAGCGCGTCCTGCACCGCCTCGGCCAGGGCCACGGCGCGCGGCGTGGGCCGCACGCCGCCGTGGGCGCGCATGAACAGCGGGTCTTTCACCAGCAGCCGCAGGCGCGTGAGGCCGTGGCTCACCGCCGGCTGGGTGAGCCCCAGGCGCTCGGCCGCACGGCTCACGCTGCCCGCGCGGTACACCTCGGCGAACAGCCGCAGCAGGTTCAGGTCCAGGTCCTTGACATGCATGGAAATAATGAGACTTAGTGGCCTCATTGTATGGATCGATGGACTGGCAGCGCCCATACTCCGCCGGTTCCCCACGACACACCCACGGAGACAGGGCTTTGGAAGTTTCATTCGGCGAGGAGATCCAGTCCCTTCAGCTCGGCGCTGGCCAGACTTTCCATGGCGAGGGCATCCTCGCCATCACCAAGGGCCTGCTGCAGTCGGGCGTTTCCTACGTGGGGGGCTATCAGGGCGCGCCGGTCTCGCACCTGCTGGACGTGATGGTGCAGGCCAAGCCCTACCTCGACACCCTGGGCGTGCACGTGGAGGCCTGCTCCAACGAGGCCTCGGCCGCGGCCATGCTGGGCGCCTCCATCCACTACCCCGTGCGCGGCGCCGTCACCTGGAAGTCCATCGTCGGCACCAACGTGGCGGCCGACGCGCTGTCCAACCTCGCCTCGCCCGGCGTCACGGGCGGCGTGCTGATCGTGGTGGGCGAGGACTACGGCGAAGGCGCCAGCGTGATCCAGGAACGCACGCACGCCTACGCGCTCAAGAGCGGCATGCTCCTGCTCGACCCGCGGCCCGATCTGGCGCGCATGGTGCACATGGTCGAGCACGGCTTTCGCCTCTCCGAGGCTTCGAACATGCCGGCCATCATGGAGCTGCGCATCCGCGCCTGCCACGTGCGCGGCAGCTTCGACACCAAGGACAACGTCGCGCCAGCCATCTCCACGCGCCAGTTGATCCAGGAGCCCGCCGGCTTCGACTACATGCGCCTGGCGCACCCGCCCGTGACCTTCCGCCACGAGAAGCTCAAGGGCGAGCAGCGTGTCCCCGCCGCGCGCCGCTACATCGCCGAGCACGCCCTGAACGAGCTGTTCGACGGTGAGCACCAGGACCTCGGCCTCATCGTGCAGGGCGGCCTCTACAACACCCTCATCCGGTCGCTGCAGCAGTTCGGTCTGGCCGACGCCTTCGGCGAATCCAGGATCCCGATGCTGGTGCTCAACGTGACGAGCCCGCTGGTGCCCGAGCAGCTCGAGCGCTTCTGCGAGGGCAAGCGCGCCGTGCTGATGATCGAGGAAGGCCAGCCCGAGTACATCGAGCAGGAACTCGCCACGCTGCTGCGCCGCGCCGGCATCGCCACCCCGCTGCACGGCAAGGACCTGCTGCCCAGCGCCGGCGAGTACACGGCCGAGGTGATGTCGCAGGGCCTGGCGGGCTTCGTCGAGAAGTACCTGGCCGTCGATGCCGCTGCGTTGGCGTCGGCCCGCGCCTGGCTGCAGGGCAATGCGCAGCGCCGCGCCGACGTGGCCAAGGCCGTGGGCGGTGCCTTGCCCGCGCGCCCGCCCGGCATGTGCATCGGCTGCCCCGAGCGGCCGGTGTTCTCCGCCCTCAAGCTCGCGCAGCAGGACGTGGGCCCGGTGCACATCGCGGGCGACATCGGCTGCCACGCGCTCGCCACCTTCGAACCCTTCTCCTTCGGCCACTCCATCCTGGGCTACGGCATGAGCCTGGCCAGCCGCGCGGGCGTGTCACCGCTGATGCGCCGGCGCGTGCTCTCGGTGATGGGCGACGGTGGCTTCTGGCACAACGGCCTGCTCACGGGCGTGCAGAGCGCGCTCTTCAACGGCGACGACGCGGTGCTGCTCATCTTCAAGAACGGCTACACCTCGGCCACCGGCACGCAGGACATCATCTCCACACCCGACGAGCTGGTGAAGGACCTGGCCGAGAACAAGGCGCAGAGTCTGGTGCACGCCAACCAGACGATCGAGAGCACGCTCAAGGGCCTGGGCGTCGCCTGGCTGCGCACGGTGCACACCTACGAGGTGGAGCAGGTGCGCGCCACGCTCACCGAGGCCTTCACCACCGACTTCCAGGGCCTCAAGGTCATCGTGGCCGAGGGCGAATGCCAGCTCGAACGCCAGCGCCGCATCAAGCCCTGGATCGCCGGCCTGCTGAAGAAAGGCAAACGCGTGGTGCGCGTGAAGTACGGTGTGGACGAAGACGTGTGCAACGGCGACCACGCCTGCATCCGCCTCTCGGGCTGCCCCACGCTCACGCTCAAGGACAACCCCGACCCGCTGAAGGTCGACCCGGTGGCCACCGTCATCGACGGCTGCGTGGGCTGCGGCCTGTGCGGCGCCAACGCGCACGCGGCCACGCTGTGCCCCTCCTTCTACCGCGCCGAGGTGGTGCAGAACCCGCGCTGGCACGAGCGGCTGCTCGATGCCGTGCGGGCGCCCTTCGTCCGCTTCCTCCAGGCCGCATGACCATGTACCCCCACGCTCCTCACTTCGTGTATTCGCTGCCCCCCGAGGGGGCGCAGGCCTCCCTTGGGGCGGCCCGGCGGGAGGCCTGACCATGTCCACGCAACCCATCTCCCTGCTGCTCTGCGCCCTCGGCGGTGAAGGCGGCGGCACGCTCACCGACTGGCTGGTGGACACGGCGCGCCACGCGGGCTATCCGGCCCAGGCCACCAGCATTCCCGGCGTGGCCCAGCGCACCGGCGCCACCACCTACTACCTCGAGTTCTTCCCCGTGCCGCTGGCCGAGCTGGGCGCCCGACGCCCGGTGTTCGGCCTGAACCCGTTGCCGGGCCGGCTCGATGCCCTGGTGTCTTCCGAATTGCTGGAAACCGGCCGCCAGATCGGCAACGGCCTGGCGTCCAGCGAGCACACGCTGGTGATCACCTCGTCCTCGCGCGCGCTCACCACGGCCGAGAAGATGGTGCTGGGCGATGGCCGCCGCGACGAGGCGCCGCTGCTGGCGCTGGTGCGCGAGCACAGCCGCGCGCACCACGTGCTGGACATGGCCGCGCTCACGCGCGAAGCGGGCACCGTGGTCAGCGCGGTCATGCTCGGCGCCATCGCCGCCAGTGGCCTGCTGCCCTTCAGCCGCACCGACTACGAGGCCGTGGTGGGCGGCGCGGGCGGCCACGCCAGGGCCAGCCTGCGCGGCTTCGCGCTCGCCTTCGACGCGGTGAGCGCGCAGCGCGAGCAGGCGCGCTGGGTCGAGCAAGTGATGAACGACGACAGCGACGAGGCACCAGCGGCCGCCGTGGCCACGCCCGCCGCCCTGCTGGCGCCCTTCCCCGCCGCGCTTCACGACATCCTGGCCCTGGGCCACGCGCGCACTTGCGAGTACCAGGACGCCGCCTACGGCCAGCGCTACCTCGACCGGATGCAGCGCGTGCTGGCGGCCGAACGCGCGGGCGATCCGGCCGGCGCGCAGGGCTTCGCCGCCAGCCGCGAGGCCGCGCGCTGGCTCGCGCTGTGGATGGCCTTCGACGACATCGTGCGCGTGGCCGAGCTCAAGGCGCGCGCCAGCCGCGCCGCGCGCGTGCGCCGCGAGGTGAAGGCCACGGACGGCGACCTGCTGCGCGTCTACGACCATTTCAAGCCCGGTGCGCCCGAGTTCGCGGCCTTGTTGCCCGAATCGCTGGCGCGCCGCGTGCTGGCCTGGGACCAGCGCCGCGTGCAAGCTGGCAAGGCGCCGTGGGCGCTGCCGCTGAAGGTGTCCAGCCACGGGGTGTTCGGCCTGATCGCCTTGCGCACACTGGCCGCGACCAGGCGCCTGCGCCCCCTCGGCAGCCGCTTCGCCACGGAACAGGCGCTCATCGAGCGCTGGCTGGCCGCCGTGGAGCGCGGCGCCGGTGCCGACGCGCGGCTGGGCCTGGAGCTCGCGCGCTGCGGCCGCCTCATCAAGGGCTACGGCAGCACCAACGAGCGCGGCAAGGACAACCTGCTGCACATCGTGGACCATCTGGCGCATCCGGCCGACCCCGCGAAGCCCGGCGCGGCCGAGGCCGAGGCCGAGGCCGTGGCCCAGGCCCGCGAGGCCGCGCTGGCCGACGAGGCCGGCACCGCGCTGGACCGCGCACTGCTGCAACATGGCGCGCCCGCGCGGCCCTTGAAGCCGCAGCCCATCCGCTGGCACCACAATCCGCGCCTGAAGAAGCAGGCCAGCTGAGTTCCCGTCCCATCGACAACACACCACAAGGAGACACCGCATGAAATCCCTGCTCACCGCCACCGCCCTCGCCGCGGCCACGCTGCTGGCCACCCCCGCCGCGCTCGCGCAGGCCTGGCCCGACAAGCCGGTCAAGGTGGTGGTGGGCTTCGCGCCCGGCGGCGCGGCCGACCAGATCGCGCGCCTGGTCTCCACGCCCCTGGCCGATGCCCTGGGCCAGACCGTGGTGGTGGAGAACCGCCCCGGCGCCAACGGCAACGTGGCGGGCGACGCGGTGGCCAAGTCGCCGGCCGATGGCTACACCCTGCTCTTGTCCTCCGGCGGCATGGTGTCGGTGAACCCGCACCTCTATTCGAAGATGAGCTTCGACCCCACGAAAGACCTGGTGCCCGTGGCCTCGGCCGCGCGCATCGCGGTGTATCTGATGGCGCGCAATGAGCTGAAGGCCAACAACATCCAGGAATTCATCGCCCTGGTGAAGTCGCAGCCCGGCAAGCTCAGCTACGGCTCGCCGGGCAACGGCAGCTCGCCGCACCTGGCCGGCGAGATGTTCAAGAGCCAGGCCGGTCTGTTCGCCGTGCACGTGCCCTACCGCGGCGCGGCGCCCGCGCTCAACGACCTGCTGGGCAACCAGATCGACTACCTCTTCGATCCCGGCATCGGCCTGCAGCACGCCAGGAGCGGGCGCCTGAAGCTGCTGGCCGTGGGCAGCAGCAAGCGATCGCCGCTGTTCCCCAACGTGCCCACGCTGGACGAAGCCGGCCTCAAGGGATTCGACGCCGACACCGTGTTCGGCTTCTACGCGCCCGCCGGCACGCCGCCGGCCGTCATCACGCGCCTGAACACCGAGATCAACAAGATCCTGGCCACGCCGGCCGTGCGCGAGCGCATGGTGAACCTGGGCGGCGAGGCCCTGCCGCTGTCGCCGGCCGAGTTCGGCAAGCGCGGCATGGACGACTCCAAACGCTTCGGCGCGGTGATCCGCGAGCGCAAGATCACGGCGGACTGAACGAGCGGGGCCGCGTCAACGGCCCCTCACCCAGCGGCCTCAGGCCATCACCACGGCGATGAACGCCAGCATGAACATCTGCAGCGCCGCCATCAGCGGCAGCACCAGGGGCATGATGGGCGTCACCTCGTCCATGATGTCCTGCGCGAACTCGTCGGTGAACTCCTTGAGCTCGGGGTCGGAATAGTCCTTGGGGTGCTCGGCCAGGGCCTGGTCGGGCGGCGGGTACTTGTGCGTCATGGCAGGGCCCTCACGAAAAAGGTGATTGGGCATTCCGCGCGGCAAGCGGCGTTCCTGCATGAACCAGGGGCCGCGCGCGGCGCAGACCGGGGCAATGCCATGTTGCGCCCGATGGCCCGGGCATGGCGGAGAAACCCCGCCGGCGGCGCGGTTGGCGGCTCGGGCCTCAGATGGCCACGAGTTGGCGCACGCCCCTCTCCTGCATCTCGCTGCCCGGCCCGCTGGCGATCACCTCGCCGCGTTCCATCACCAGGTAGCGGTCGGCCAGGGCCTCGGCGAAGTCGTAGTACTGCTCCACCAGCACGATGGCCATGGGCTCGCCGTCCAGGCCCTGCGTGGCCAACTGGCGGATCACGCGGCCGATGTCCTTGATGATGTTGGGCTGGATGCCTTCGGTGGGCTCGTCCAGGATCAGCAGCTTGGGCTTGCTGGCGAGGGCGCGCGCGATGGCCAGTTGCTGCTGCTGTCCGCCCGACAGGTCACCGCCACGGCGCCCCAGCATCTGCTTGAGCACGGGAAACAGCTCGAACAGTTGCGGCGGCACCGGCGTGCCCAGGGGGCGCGTGGCCAGGCCCATCTGCAGGTTCTCCTGCACCGTCAGGCGCGCAAAAATCTCGCGCCCCTGTGGCACGTAGCCCATGCCCAGGTGGGCCCGCACGTAGGGCGGCGCGGAGCGGACGGACTGGCCGTCGAACACCAGCTCGCCGCTCTTGGCCGGCACCAGGCCCATCAGGCATTTGAGCAGCGTGGTCTTGCCCACGCCGTTGCGGCCCAGCACCACCGTCACCTCGCCGGCCTTGGCCTGCAGGCCCACGCCGCGAAGGATGTGGCTGCCGCCGTAGTACTGGTGGAGGTCCTTCACGTCCAACATGCTCATCTCCCCAGGTACACCTCGATCACGCGCTCGTCGGCCTGCACCTCGTCGAGCGTGCCTTCGGCCAGCACAGCGCCATCGCACAGCACCGTCACCTTCTCGGCGATGGTGCGGATGAAGGCCATGTCGTGCTCCACCACCATCAGGGAGTGATGTCCCTTGAGCGTGAGAAAGAGCTGCGCGGTGCGTTCGGTCTCTTCGTCCGTCATGCCGGCCACGGGCTCGTCCAGCAGCAGCAGCTTGGGGTCCTGCATCAGCAGCATGCCGATCTCCAGCCACTGCTTCTGGCCGTGGCTCAGCTCGCCCGCGCGGCGCGCCACGTGCTCGGCCAGGTGGATGGTGAGCAGCACCTCGGCCAGGCGGTCGCGCTGCTCGCCGTTGGGGCGGAAGTGCATGGACGGCCACACGCGCTTGTTGGTCGCCAGCGCCAGCTCCAGGTTCTCGTAGACGCTGAGCTGCTCGAACACGGTGGGCTTCTGGAACTTGCGGCCGATGCCCAGCGCGGCGATCTCGGCCTCGCGGTGGCGCAGCAGGTCGATGGTGGAGCCGAAGAACACCGTGCCTTTGTCGGGTCGCGTCTTGCCGGTGATGATGTCCATCATCGTGGTCTTGCCCGCGCCGTTGGGGCCGATGATGCAGCGCAGTTCGCCGGGCGCGATGTCCAGCGACAGGCCGTTGATGGCCTTGAAGCCGTCGAAGGCGACGTGCACGTCTTCCAGGTAGAGGATGCGGCCGTGCGTGACATCGACCTCGCCCGCCACCACGGGCCGCGAGTAACCCGCCTTGCGCCCGCCCGATTCGGTCTTGCCCGAGGGCAGGAGGCCCGCGAACTTCTGCATGCGCTCCGCGCCGGCCTGCATCAGATCGGGCGTCATGCCTGCTTTCCTTTCCACAGCTTGCGCACCAGCCCCACCACACCCTGCGGCATGAACAGCGTGACCACGATGAACAGGCCGCCCAGCACATAGAGCCAGAACTCGGGGAAGGTCACGGTGAGCCAGCTCTTGGCGCCGTTGACGAGGAAGGCGCCCACGATGGGTCCGATCAGCGTGCCGCGCCCGCCCACGGCCGCCCAGATGGCGATCTCGATGCTGTTGGCCGGGCTCATCTCGCTGGGGTTGATGATGCCCACCTGCGGCACGTACAGGGCGCCCGCGATGCCGCACATCACGGCCGAGATCGTCCAGATGCTGAGCTTGTAGGGCAGCGGGTCGTAGCCGCAGAACATGGTGCGGTTCTCCGCGTCGCGGATGGCCTGCAGCACGCGGCCGTACTTGCTGCGCACCAGCCAGCGCGCCATCAGGAAGAAGCCCAGCAGCGTGAGGCCCGTGAGCACGAAAAGGAACATGCGCATCTGCGGCGTGGCGATGGCGATGCCCAGGATGCGCTTGAAGTCGGTGAAGCCGTTGTTGCCTCCGAAGCCCGTCTCGTTGCGGAAGAACAGCAGCAGCGCCGCGAAGGTGAGCGCCTGCGTGATGATGGAGAAGTACACGCCCTTGATGCGCGAGCGGAAGGCGAAGTAGCCGAACACGAAGGCCACGCCGCCGGGCACCAGCACGATGAGCGCCAGCGTGGCGAGGAAGCTGTCGGACAGCGCCCAGTGCCAGGGCAGTTCCTTCCAGTCCAGGAACACCATGAAGTCCGGCAGCTCGTTCTGGTACTGGCCGTCGCGGCCGATCTGGCGCATGAGGTACATGCCCATCATGTAGCCGCCGAGAGCGAAGAACAGGCCGTGACCGAGCGAGAGGATGCCGCTGTAGCCCCAGATCAGGTCCATGGCCAGCGCGCAGATGGCGTAGCACATGATCTTGCCGAGCAGGCTGACCAAGTAGTCGCTCAGGTGGAAAGCGCTGCCGGCGGGCACCAGCAGGTTGAGCACGGGCGCCAGCGCGCACACGGCGAGCAGCGCGACGAGGAAAGCGCTCCAGCCGGCGCGGGTCAGCAGGGGTGCGCGGGGCGGCAGCACCACGGCGGGGGTGGGCACGGGCATCCGGCTCATGCTTCCACGCTCCTTCCTTTGAGGGCGAAGATGCCTTGCGGGCGTTTCTGGATGAACACGATGATGAACACCAGCACCGCGATCTTGGCGAGCACGGCACCGGCCCAGCCTTCGATGAACTTGTTGAGCAGGCCCAGGCCCAGGGCCGCGTAGACCGTGCCCGCGAGCTGGCCCACGCCGCCCAGCACCACCACCATGAAGGAATCGACGATGTAGGCCTGCCCCAGGTCGGGCCCGACGTTGCCGATCTGCGAGAGCGCGCAACCCGCCAGGCCCGCGATGCCCGAACCCAGCGCGAAGGCCCAGGTGTCGATGCGCGCGGTGTTCACGCCCATGCAGGCGGCGATGGGCCGGTTCTGGGTGACGCCACGCACGAACAGCCCCAGCCGCGTGCGCGCGATGAGCAGCGACACGCCGATGAGCACCGCCGCCGCGAAGGCCAGAATGATCAACCGGTTCCAGGGCAGGTTCAGGCTGCCGAGCAAGGTGACGCCACCGCTCATCCAGCTCGGGTTCTCCACCGCCACGTTCTGCGCGCCGAACAGGCTGCGCACCAGTTGCATCAGCACCAGCGAGATGCCCCAGGTGGCCAGCAGCGTCTCCAGCGGGCGGCCGTAGAGGAAGCGGATCACGGTGCGCTCCATCACCGCGCCCACCAGGGCCGAGGCGGCGAAGGCGGCCGGCAGCGCCAGCAGCAGGTAGAAATCGAACCAGTCCGGCAGGTGCTGGCGGAAGACGCCCTGCACGAGCCAGGTGGCGTAGGCGCCGATCATGATCAGCTCGCCGTGCGCCATGTTGATCACGCCCATGAGGCCGTACGTGATGGCCAGGCCCAGCGCCGCCAGCAGCAGGATGCTGCCCAGGCTGATGCCGGTGAAGGCCTGACCCAGGCCGCTGGCCAGGGCGATGCGGCGGTCAATGGACTTGAGCGATTGCGCCAGCGCGGCCTTCACTTCGGCGCTCGATTCGCTGGCCAGTCGTTCTTCGATCAGCGGGCGCACGATGGGCTGGCGCGCCTCGCCCAGCTTCACGGCGGCGGCGAGGCGCAGCGCCTCGTCCTCGCTGGCGAGCTGCATGGCCGCCTGCGCGAGTTCGAGCGACTGGCGCGCCTGCGCATCCAGGTCGATGGCCAGCGCCTTCTCGATCAGCGGCAGGCCTTCGGGATCGGGGTCGTTGAAGGCGTTGCGTTGCAGGCTGCGCGCGGCCTCGCGCTGGCGCTCGGGGCCGGCGCTGAAGAGTTCGATGCCGGCCAGGGCGGTGTCCAGCACGCCGCGCAGGCGGTTGTTGACCATCGCGTCCTCCGCCATGTCGGGCAGGGTCGCGGGCTGGCCGCTGGTGGCGTCGAGGGCGCTGTCGCCCTCGACGATGAAAACCTGCGTCTCGGTGGACTTGAGCGATTCGGCGGCGAGCGCGCGCAGCAGGGCCGCGGCGCGCTCGTCGGCCGAAGCGGCGAGGCGGTTGATGGCGGCGATGCGGTCGTCCGTGTCGCCCCGCGCCACCGCGAGCGCGTCGGCCGCGGTCAGCGCGTGGGCGGGCCAGGCCAGGCAACACCAGGCCGCCAGCGCGGCACAACAACGGACGATCACACCCCGCATCACACCTCCGCGCCGGCTTACTTGGACGCGACCTTGGCGGCCTTGGTGGGCACGTTCTTCTTGCCCTTGTTCTCGGCGATGTAGTCGCTCCACGGGTCGGCCACCACCGGGCCTGGCGTCTTCCACACCACGTTGAACTGGCCGTCGGCGCGCACCTCGCCGATGAACACCGGCTTGTGCAGGTGGTGGTTCTCCTTGTCCATGGTGGAGATGAAGCCGCCCGGGGCCTGGAAGGTCTGGCCGTACATGGCCTGGCGCACCTTGTCCACGTCGGTGCTCTTGGCCTTGGTGACCGCCTGCGCCCACATGTTGAATCCGATGTAGGTGGCCTCCATCGGGTCGTTGGTGATGGGCTTGTCCTTGTGGCCGGCGATGTTCTTGGCCTTGGCGTAGTCGCTCCACTTCTTCACGAACGCCGTGTTGGCCGGGCTCTTGATGCTCATGAAGTAGTTCCACGCGGCCAGGTGGCCCACCAGGGGCTTGGTGTCCACCCCGCGCAGCTCTTCCTCACCCACCGAGAAGGCCACCACGGGCACGTCCTTGGCGGACAGGCCGGCGTTGCCCAGCTCCTTGTAGAAGGGCACGTTGGCGTCGCCGTTGATGGTGGAGACCACGGCCGTCTTCTTGCCCTCGCTGGCGAAGGACTTGATCTTGGCGATGATGGTCTGGTAGTCGCTGTGGCCGAAGGGGGTGTACTCCTCCATGATGTCGGCGTCGGCCACACCCTTGCTCTTGAGGAAGGCGCGCAGGATCTTGTTGGTGGTGCGCGGGTAGACGTAGTCCGTGCCCAGCAGCACCCAGCGCTTGGCGGAGCCGCCGTCCTTGCTCATCAGGTACTCCACCGCGGGGATGGCCTGCTGGTTGGGCGCGGCGCCGGTGTAGAACACGTTGGGGCTGAGTTCTTCGCCCTCGTACTGCACGGGATAGAACAGCAGGCCGTTGTTCTCCTCCACCACCGGCAGCACCGACTTGCGGCTCACCGAGGTCCAGCAGCCGAAGATGACGGCGACCTTGTCCTGCGTCAGCAGTTGCTTGGTCTTCTCGGCGAACAGGGGCCAGTTGGAGGCCGGGTCCACCACCACGGGCTCGAGCTTCTTGCCCAGCAGGCCGCCCTTGGCGTTGATCTCGTCGATGGCCATCAGCACCGTGTCCTTGAGCACGGTTTCCGAAATGGCCATGGTGCCCGACAGGCTGTGCAGCACGCCGACCTTGATGGTCTCCTGTGCGTGGGCGCTCAGGCCGGTGAAGCCGAGCGATGCGACGGCGGCAGCCGCCGCGAGGGTCTTGAGCGTCAGGCGACGCGGGTGGGAGGTGTTCGACGACATGGCGCTTCTCCAGCTGAATCCGTTGAGGGCCCCCGGGACGGGAGTTCGTACCGCCTGACACAGGAGCGCTTGGGCCCCTGTCGGTGGTCGGATCGGATGCTAGGGAGAGGGGGCGGTGGCGTATGTACGCCGGGTGGCGTATGACGGGGCCATGAAAATCAACGAACCGGCGCGGGCAACGGGGCACTCACACGGCGCCTGCCTTCTTGCAGGCCATCTCGACAAAGGACCCTCATGATTCCCCGACAACTTCCCATCAACCACCGGGCGCGCGCGACCTTGACCCTCCAGGCCGTGACCCGCGCCACCCGCTTCACCCCCCCGGCCGATGCCCACAAGCCGGTTCTATGGGTGATCGCGCTGGGCACCCCGGCGCCTGAGCAGCAGGCCCTGCTGGCGCACTTGGAGACCCAGGCCGAGACCCTGGGTTACAGCGCCGGCTTCATCGAAGCGGGCACCGACACCCAGGCGCTGCTCGGTGTCATGAAGCAAAACTTCAAGAATGACAGGGTGCTGGTGCTCAACACCGACGCCCCCGCCGAAATGGTCGACGAAGTCAATGGCTACCTCGCGGATCGCTCGCAAACCCTGAAGCCCGCCGGTGCAGCCCATGGCATTGCGGTGGCGACGAAAGAGGCCCAGGCCTGGCGCGCCCTCGATGACCTTCCACCGGTGGCCAGCGCGGGTCCCGAACCATGGACCGTGGCGCAACTGGAGTCGGCGCTCAGTGGTCTGAACGTCTCCGGCGTCGTGGGAAGCACGCACCCGGCTGGCAGCGGTGTCCCGGACGACTTCGACCTCTTTTGGCAGCGCCACCAGGACGTGGCCCGAGGCATCGAGCGCATGAAGGCCGCAGGGCTGCTAAGCCATGTCCCGGACGAGCTGGCGTCCAAACTGGTGGCGTTCGAGATCACCATGGCCTGCAAGATCGCCGCAGTACAGAAACGCGCCGAGGCCAACGGCGGCTTTTCAGGCTGACGCCCAGGGAGCCGACACGGCAGTCGTCGCCACCGAGGACCGGCTGACGCCTGCCCGGCGGGGCACACGCCTCACCCCGCCGGCGACTCCAGTTGCCGCACCCGCTGGATCGCCATCGCCGCCGCCGCCGTGCGCGTCTCCACGCCCATCTTGGCGTGGATGCGCTCCAGGTGCTTCTTCACGGTGGCGGGGCTGGCGCCCAGGATGTCGGCGATGTCGCGGTTGATTTTTCCCTTGACGACCCAGTAGAGCACCTCGGCCTCGCGCGCGGTGAGGCCGAAGGCCTGCGAGAGCGCACTGAAAGCCGATTCGTCCGAGCTCTCCTGCATCACGATCAGCCAGTCGCCCTGGCCCAGCGGGTCGCCGTCCTCGTCGCCCACGCGCTGGTGCAGGCGGAAGGTGAGGCGGCGCGGGCCGTTGTCGATGGTGAGGCGGGGCGGCTCGCGCAGGGCCTGGGCATCGGCCAGGTGGCGGCGCAGCCACTGCAGCACGGCCTCGGGCGCGTGCGCCGAATCGCCGACGCCGTGCTGGCGCAGCAGCTCGCGCGCCAGGGGGGTCTGCCACAGCAGGCGGCCGTCGCTCGCGCGCACGGTGATGGTGGCGTAGCCGAAGGCGTCGAGCGCGTGGCGCGCCTGGCTGCGCTCCAGCGCGCCCTCGCGCGCCTGGCGGGCCTGGCGCAGGTGCAGGCCCATGCGCGCCATCACCTCGCGCGGCCGAATGGGCTTGGTCACGTAGTCCACGCTGCCGGCGGCGAAGGCGGCCTCCAGGTGCTCGGTCTCGGTCAGCCCGGTCATGAAAATGATGGGAATGCCGGCGGTGGCGGCGTCGGCCTTGAGGCGGCGCGCGACCTCGAAACCGTCGATGCCAGGCATCACGGCGTCGAGCAGCACCACGTCGGGCAGGGCCTGCCGGGCGCGGCGGATGGCGCTCTCGCCGTCGAGCGCGACGAGCACGGTGTAGCCGGCGTCGTCGAGCGCGTCGTGCAGCGGCGCGAGGTTGTCGGGCACGTCGTCGACGATGAGCACCACGCGGTGCTCACCGCGCGGCAGGCGCGGCGACAAGGGGGTCGGTTCGATGGTTTCAGGCATGGCCGCGGACCAGCTGGTGTTCGATGGCCTCGAAGCGGAATTCGCGCGCCAGCGTGGCCAGCGCGGCCGCCTGGCTGGCGCGTTCGGGGTGGCGGCGCACCCAATCGTCAAGCCACTGCAGGATGCCGCGCGTGTAGCCCAGTCGCACGAGCTCGAGCAAGGGCTCGATCTCGTCGCGGGCGGGCGGCGGGCCGCCCACCGCCGCCGTCGACGGCGCGGCCTCGGCCCTGGGGGCGGCCACCGGTTCGGGTGGCGCGGCCACTTCGCTCCAGCGCAGGTCCAGCCGCTGCGCGAGCCAGGCCAACAGCTCGGAGCGCCGCACGGGTTTGACGAAGAAATCCTGCGGCGGCAGGGCCTCGCCGGGGTCCAGTTCGCCGTGCAGGCCTTTGTCGAAGGCGTTGGCCGACACGATGGCCAGCGGCACGCCGGCCCAGCCAGCGGCGCGCAGGCGCCGGCGCGTCTCCCAGCCGTCGATGCCGGGCATGGCCAGGTCCAGAAAGACCGCGTGCGGCGCACCGGCATCGCCGGGCCGCAGGCCGGCCAGCAGCTCCAGTGCGTGGTGGCCGTTGCGCGCCAGCGTCACCTCGAAGCCCAGCGGCTCGAGCCAGCGCTGCAGCAGCTCACGGTCGGCCTCTTCGTTGTCCACCACCAGCACGCGGCGCGCGGCGCCCTCGTAAGCCACCGGCTGCTCGATGCGTTCGCGCACCGGCAGCGCACCCTGCATCTCGGGCAGAAACAGGCGCACGGTGAACACGCTGCCTTGCCCGGCTGTGCTGCGCACGCTGAGCTCGCCCCCCATCAGGTCGGTGAGCATCTTCGCGATGGTGAGGCCCAGGCCCGTGCCCAGCACGCCAGAGCCCTCGCCGGCCTCAGCCGAACCACGAGCGAAGGGCTCGAAGATGCGTTCGATGTCGGCGCCGCCCATGCCGGGACCGGTGTCGTGCACCTCGAAGTGCGCCATCTCGCGCGCATGGCGCACGCGCAGGCGCACCTCGCCGGCGCGCGTGAACTTCACCGCGTTGCCCAGCAGGTTGATGAGGATCTGGCGCACGCGCTTCTCGTCGGCGCGCACGGCCTCGGGCAGGCGGCCGTCGGTGTCGTAGACGAAACGCAGGCCCTTGGCCGCGGCCTGCAGTTCGAACAGGCCCGCCACCTCGGCCAGCGTGGCCGCGAAGGCCATGGGCTTCACGTCGAGCGCGAGCTTGCCGGACTCGATGCGCGCGATGTCCAGCGTGCCTTCGATGAGCGAGAGCAGGTGCTCCCCCCCGCGGTGGATGACGCGGATGGCCTGCGCGCGGTGCGGCGCCAGGCCGCTGTCTTCCTGCAGCAGTTGCGCGTAGCCCAGGATGCTGTTGAGCGGCGTGCGCAGCTCGTGGCTGATGGTGCTGATGTAGCGCGTCTTGGCCTGGTTGGCCTGCTCGGCCGCGTGGCGCGCCTGCTGCAGGGCCTCGTCGGTGCGGCGGTGCGATTCGATCTCCTGCATCAGCAGCCGCGTCTGGCGGTTCGATTCCTCCTGCGCGACCTCGCGGCTCTTGTGCGCCAGCACCAGCCACCAGGCCACGGTGGCGGCGATCAGCAGCAGCACCGCGTACACGCGCAGGAAACCCGATCGCAGCGCGGTGTCCAGCATGGACGCGCTGCCGCCGATCTCGATGGCCAGGGTCTGCACCTCCTGCCGGTAGAGCAGGCCCAGCACGGCGGCCAGCAGGGGCGCCACGATGAGCATGAGCAGCAGGTAGTGCGCCAGACCCGCGTCCAGGTAGGGCCACATGCGCTGCGGCAGCAGGTGGCGCAGCGCGTCGCTCCACTGCACGGACAGGCGCGCGTGCGGCTTGCACAGGTCGCCGCAGCGCGCGTCCAGCGTGCAGCACAGCGAGCAGATGGGGCCCTGGTACGCCGGGCAGTGCGCCATGTCCGGCCCTTCATAGTGCTGCTCGCAAATCACGCAGCGCTGCGGCACCAGGCGCGAGTAGCCGCCCGGTTCGGCGCGCCGCGCGATGTAGAAGCGCCCCTTCGTGAGCCAGGCAATGGCCGGTGCCGCCACGAAGGCCGTGACCATGGCGATCACGGCCGAGAAGGCCTCGGCCGTCGGCCCCATGAGCCCCATGTGCGCGGTGATGGACACCACCGAAGCCAGCACCATGGCGCCCACGCCCACGGGGTTGATGTCGTACAGGTGCGCGCGCTTGAATTCGATGCCCGGCGGGCTCAGCCCCAGCGGCTTGTTGACCACCAGGTCGGCCACCACGGCCATGATCCAGGCGATGGCGATGTTGGAGTACACGCCCAGCACCTGGCCCAGGGCCTGGAAGACGTTCATCTCCATCAGAAGGAAGGCGATGAAGGTGTTGAACACCACCCACACCACGCGGCCGGGGTGGTGGTGCGTGAGGCGCGAGAAGAAGTTGCTCCAGGCCAGCGAGCCCGCGTAGGCGTTGGTGACGTTGATCTTGAGCTGCGAGACCACCACGAACAGCGCCGTGGCCGCGACCGCCCAGCCGTAGGGCATGAGGAAGTCGTACGCGGCCAGGTACATCTGGTTCGGGTCCACCGCGCGCTCGGGCGGCACCATGTGGCTGATGGCCAGGTAGGCCAGCACCGCGCCACCCAGCATCTTGAGCACCCCGATCACCACCCAGCCCGGCCCGCCCGCGATGACCCCGGCCCACCAGCGCCAGCCGCGCCCGGGCTGGCGCGCCGGCATGAAGCGCAGGTAGTCGGCCTGCTCACCCATCTGCGTGATGAGCGCAATGCCCACCGTGAGGGCGGCACCAAACAGGTGCCAGTCGAACCCCACGGCGGTGCCGGACGCACCGGCGTAGTGCACCACCTCGCCGAATGTGCCGGGGGCGTGCACGGCGACGGAGATGAAGGGCACCACCATCATCACCAGCCACAGCGGCTGGGTCCACATCTGGAAGCGGCTGATGACGGAGACACCGTGCGTCACCAGCGGGATGACCACCAGCGCGCAGATGAGATAGCCCCAGGCGGGCGGTATGTCCAGCGCCAGCTCCAGCGCGTAGGCCATGACGGCCGCCTCCAGCGCGAAGAAGATGAAGGTGAACGAGGCGTAGATGAGGGAGGTGACGGTGGAGCCGATGTAGCCGAAGCCCGCGCCGCGCGTGAGCAGGTCCATGTCCACGCCATGGCGAGCCGCGTAGACGCTGATGGGCAGGCCGGCCAGGAAGATGATCAGGCCCGTGGCCAGGATGGCCAGCGCGGCGTTGGTGAAGCCGTAGGTGACCAGCAGCGTGGCGCCCACGGCCTCCAGGATGAGGAAGGAGGCCACGCCGAAGGCGGTGTTGGCCACGCGCCATTCGCTCCACTTGCGAAAGCGCTGCGGTGTGAAGCGCAGCGCGTAGTCCTCCATGGTTTCGCTGCCGACCCAGCTGTTGTAGTCGCGGCGCACCTTGATGATGCGCTGGGGCGCATCGGGCAAGGCGGTGGCGGCGGTCTCGGCAGGGGCGTTCACGGGGGCTGGCGGTGCAGCTTTCATGCCATTACCCTCATCAGGTATGCGTCTTGCTGACCCAGCCCCGAGGAGAACCGCCGAACCATGGACCTGACCCCGCGCGAGAAGGACAAGCTGCTCATCTTCACCGCCGCCCTGCTGGCCGAACGCCGCAAGGCCCGCGGCCTCAAGCTCAACCACCCCGAGGCCATCGCCCTCATCACCGCCGCCGTGATGGAGGGCGCGCGCGACGGCAAGACCGTGGCGCAACTCATGAGCGAGGGACGCGCCGTGCTCACGCGCACCGACGTGATGGACGGCGTGGCCGAGATGATTCCCGATATCCAGGTGGAAGCCACCTTTCCCGACGGCACGAAGCTCGTGACCGTGCACCAACCCATTGCCTGACCCGAGGAGCACAGAAGAATGACCCGTTCGACAACGATCAAGACCGTCGCGGCGCTGGCCCTGGCGGGCACGGCCTCGCTGGCCCTGGCCCACGTGGGCGCCGATGGCGCCGAGCACCACGGCGGTTTCCTCACCGGCTTCCTGCACCCCATCACCGGGCTGGACCACCTGGCCGCGATGGTGGCCGTGGGCGTGTGGAGCGCCGAGACCGCGCGCCGCTTCTGGATCGCGCCGATCGCTTTTGCGCTGACGCTGTTCGCGGGCGCGCTGCTCGCTCAGGCCGGCGTTGGATTCCCGGCCATCGAACCGATGATCGCCGTGTCGATGCTGGTGGTGGGCCTGCTGCTGGCGGCGCGGGCGAAGCTGCCGGAAGCCGCGGGCGCGCTGCTGGTGGGCGCCTTTGCCTTGTTTCATGGCGCGGCACACGGCCAGGAACTCGGCGACCTGGCCGCCCTGTTCGGCATGGTGGCGGGCACCGCCCTGCTGCACCTGGCCGGCATCGGCCTGGGCAAGCGCCTGCTGCGCCACAGCGTGTGGTGGACGCGCGCGGCCGGCGCGGTGGTGGCCCTGATGGGCCTGAACATGGGCTGGGGCCTGCTCGCGGGTTGAGCGCCATGACACCCGGCGAATACCTCATCGACGCGGGCGAGCACATCCTCAACCCCGACCGCCCCACGACCACGCTGGTGGTGAAGAACACGGCGACGCGGCCCATCCAGGTGGGCTCGCACTACCACTTCGCCGAAACCAACGGCGCACTCGACTTCGATCGCGCCGCCGCGCGCGGCAAGCGCCTGAACATCGCCAGCGGCACCGCCGTGCGCTTCGAACCCGGCCAGCAACGCACCGTGGAGCTGGTGGATTACGCGGGCGATCGGATGGTGTTCGGTTTTCGTGGTCTCACGCAAGGGAAGCTCTGATGGCAAGCATCAACCGCCGCGCCTATGCGGACATGTTCGGCCCCACCGTGGGCGACCGCGTGCGACTGGCCGACACCGAGCTGCTGATCGAGGTGGAGAAGGACTACACCCTGGCCGCCGGTGGCTACGGTGAAGAGGTGAAGTTCGGCGGCGGCAAGACCATCCGCGACGGCATGGCACAGAGCCAGCGCTCGCGCGCGCAAGGCGCGGTGGACACCGTGCTCACCAACGCGCTCATCATCGACCACTGGGGCATCGTGAAGGCCGACATCGGCTTGAAGGACGGCCGCATCGCCGCCATCGGCAAGGCCGGCAACCCCGACACCCAGCCCGGCGTCGACATCGTCATCGGCCCCGGCACCGAGGTCATCGCCGGCGAAGGCATGATCGTCACGGCCGGCGGCATCGACAGCCACATCCACTTCATCTGCCCGCAGCAGGTCGACGAGGCGCTGGCCTCGGGCGTGACCACCATGCTGGGCGGCGGCACCGGCCCGGCCACGGGCACCTTCGCCACCACCTGCACACCCGGGCCCTGGCACATCGAGCGCATGCTGCAGGCGGCCGACGGCCTGCCGATGAACATCGGCTTCCTGGGCAAGGGCAACGCCAGCCGGCCCGACGCGCTGCGCGAGCAGATCGAGGCCGGCGTGATCGGCCTGAAGCTGCACGAGGACTGGGGCACCACGCCCTCGGCCATCGACCAGTGCCTGGCCGTGGCGGAAGAGTCCGACACGCAGGTGGCGATCCACAGCGACACACTCAACGAATCGGGCTTCGTGGAGAACACGATCGAAGCCACGAAGGGCCGCACGCTCTGCGCCTTCCACACCGAAGGCGCGGGCGGCGGCCACGCGCCCGACATCCTGCGCGTGGTGGGCGAGAAGAACTTCCTGCCCTCCTCCACCAACCCCACCATGCCCTACACCGTGAACACGCTCGACGAACACGTCGACATGCTCATGGTGTGCCACCACCTGGACGCGGGCATCCCCGAGGACCTGGCCTTCGCCGAGAGCCGCATCCGCAAGGAGACCATCGCGGCGGAGGACATCCTGCACGACCTGGGCGCCATCAGCATGATGAGCAGCGACAGCCAGGCCATGGGCCGCGTGGGCGAGGTGATCCTGCGCACCTGGCAGACGGCGCACAAGATGAAAGTGCAGCGCGGCACGCTGCCCGAAGACTCGGCGCGCAACGACAACGTCCGCGTCAAGCGCTACATCGCCAAGTACACGATCAACCCGGCCATCGCGCACGGCATCTCGCACGTCGTGGGCTCGCTGGAGGTGGGCAAGTGGGCCGACCTGGTGCTGTGGAAGCCGGCCTTCTTCGGCGTCAAGCCCTTCATCGTGCTCAAGGGCGGCAGCATCGCGCTGGCGGCCATGGGCGACCCGAACGCCTCCATCCCCACGCCGCAGCCGGTGCACTTTCGCCCGCAGTTCGGCTCGTACGGCGGCGCGCTGGCGCGCGGCAGCCTGACGTTCGTTTCGCAGGCCGCGCTGGGTGCGGGCGTCGGCGAGCGTTACGGATTGAAGAAGACCCTGGCCGCCGTGAAGGGCTGCCGCGGCGTGAACAAGACGCACATGGTGCACAACGCCTGGCTGCCCACCATGGAGATCGATGCGCAGACCTACAGCGTGCGCGCCGATGGCCAACTGCTCACCTGCGAGCCGGCCACCGTGCTGCCCATGGCACAGCGCTACTTCCTGTTCTGATGCAACAAGCCTCCAAACTGATCGCCGGCGGCAAGGGCCTGGCGCCCGTGTTGCTCAAGCGCGCGCCCACGGTCGAGCTGGACTGGGACATCCGCCAGAAGAGCCGCTTCGACGCGCGCCTGAGCGACGGCCGCGCGCTGGCCGTGTTCCTGCCGCGCGGCAGCGTGGTGCGCGGCGGGGACGTGCTGGTCACCGCCGACGGCGAACTCGTGCGCGTGATCGCCGCGCCGCAGACCGTGCTGCGCATCACCGCCTGCCCCGCGCACCCGGTGTCCGAACAGGCCTTCGACCTGATGCGCGCCGCCTACCACCTGGGCAACCGGCACGTGCCGATCGAGCTCAAGCCCGACCACCTGAAGATCGAGCCCGACCACGTGCTGGCCGGCATGCTGCGCGCCATGCACCTGGAAGTGGCCGAGGTGAGCGAGGCCTTCGAGCCCGAGGGCGGGGCCTATGGCGGGCACGCGCATGCGCACGGACATGTCCACGCCCACGGCAGCGGGCACGACCACGCCCCTGGCCACCACCATGACCACGAACACGGCCATTCGCACGACCACTGACGCGGGCCTGCTGCGCACGCTGTGGCTGGCCTCGCCCGCGCTGCCCGTGGGCGGCTTCTCCTACTCGGAGGGCCTGGAAGCGGCGATCGACGCGGGGCTGGCAAGCGACGAAGCCAGCGTCGCCACCTGGCTCATCGACCAGCTGCACCTGGGCCAGGCCCGCAGCGACCTGGCCGTGATGGCCGAAGCCATCGGCGCCTGGCGCGCGCCCGACCTGGACCGCGTGCGCGCGCTGAACCAATGGGTGCTGACCACGCGCGAGACCAGCGAGCTGCGCCTGCAGAGCGAGCAGATGGGCAAGTCCCTGCTGGCCTGGGCCCAGGCCCTGGGCGAACATGGCGCGGCCGTGCACAGCGCCCTGAGCCATGCCGCGCTGGCCCCGCCCACCTGGCCCGTGGCCGCCGCCTGCGCCGCCGCGCACGGCGAAGCCACCCTGCGCGAGGCCGTGATCGGCCTGGCCTTCGGCTGGGCCGAGAACATGGTGCAGGCCGCCATCAAGGCCGTGCCCCTGGGCCAGGGCACGGGCCAGCGCCTGCTGGCGCGCCTGGTGGGCGAGATCCCCGCCGCCGTGGACGAGGCCATCGCGCGCGGCGGCGACGACCGGCGCCAGGCCTTCACCCCCATGCTCGCCATCCTCTCGGCGCGCCACGAAACCCAATACTCACGCCTGTTCCGATCATGAGCACCCCACTGCACCACATCCCCCACCGCACCAAGCTCCTGCCCCCGCTGCGCGTGGGCATCGGCGGCCCCGTGGGCTCGGGCAAGACCACCCTGCTGGAGATGCTCTGCAAGGCCATGCGCGAGCGCTACGACCTCATCGCCATCACCAACGACATCTACACCAAGGAAGACCAACGCCTGCTCACCGTGAGCGGCGCGCTGCCGGCCGAGCGCATCCTGGGCGTGGAAACCGGCGGCTGTCCGCACACCGCCATCCGGGAAGACGCCTCCATCAACCTCGAGGCCATCGACCGCATGCTGGAGCGCTTCCCCGACGCCGACATCGTTTTCGTGGAGAGCGGCGGCGACAACCTGGCCGCCACCTTCAGCCCCGAGCTCGCCGACCTCACCATCTACGTCATCGACGTGGCGGCCGGCGAGAAGATCCCGCGCAAGGGCGGCCCCGGCATCACCAAGAGCGACCTCCTCGTCATCAACAAGACCGACCTGGCGCCGCACGTGGGCGCCGACCTGGCGGTGATGAAGGCCGACACCGCGCGCATGCGCCCCGACGCGCAACGCCGCCCCTGGGTGATGACCAACCTGAAGACCCTGGACGGGGTGGACGAGGTGGTGCGCTTCATCGAGACGCGCGGCTTGTTGAAGGCGGCGCAGCCGGCTTGAAGGCCTCGGCCTCTTGCGCCGCCCGCGGCCGAGCGCGCCGCACTAGAATCCCGGTCTCTGCGGAGACGTGGGTGAGTGGTTTAAACCAGCAGTCTTGAAAACTGCCGACCCGCAAGGGTCCGTGAGTTCGAATCTCACCGTCTCCGCCAAGTCGTGAGCACATCATGTCGCGCACATGCGACGTCTTGCACTACCCCCTGGGAACTGCTTGGTGTCTTCCTCTCCATAGCCGCGTAAGCTCGGCCCTCCATCGAGGGGAGCGAGAACTATGGTGTTATCGGACGACGAAATCGACCACCTGATCAAGCTGGAGAAGCAGGTCACGAATCCCAAGGCCAGACGGCTTTCGAAGCGCGGCTCGGAACAGGTCAACTACGAAGCGGCAGCCCCATCAGGCGAACGTTTCCGCGTCTACATTCGTCAGAACCTTCGCCTGACAGAAAACTTCTCCTGCGGCCTGCTCTGGGTGCTGCCTTCTGGCGACACCATAACCCTCGCCCGCTACAACGGCTGTGATCACGCGCACGTGAATCCGATCGAGGGAACCTCGCCGCTGTCGATGGTCTGCCATATCCACCGGGCCACCGAGAAGTACATGCGAGCGGGTCGAAAGGCCGAGCACTATGCGGAGGCGACCTCGCGATACAAGGACTGCGCGGGGGCGCTCCAGGCTCTCGTCATCGATTGCAACATCAGGGGATTGGGTGACAATCCCGAGGACGATTCACAAGGCAGCCTGTTGTGACTTCGCAAGCAGAACTTCTTCGGCAAAGCCTGTGCGCCACCTTTTGCAAGGACATGGCGGTGGTCGAGCGCGCCGATTCGATCGCTGTGTCACTCCCTATCGTCGGACGAGATGGGGATTGCGTGACAGCCTACGTGACCGCCGCGACGGCGGGGTGGCGAATTTCCGACAAGGGCGCCACCTTGATGCGCCTGAGCTACGAGAACGATCTGGGCCGCCTGCTAGCAGGGGCACGAGAAAGGTTGTTCACGACCATCCTCCAAGAGTCCGGGCTGCAGGAAGACGATGGCGAGATCTTCATCGAGGTGCCCTCGGACGGCCTGTCCATGGGGCTGTTCGCGCTCGGCCAGGGTGTCACACGCATTGAGGGGCTGGACCTCTGGACTCGCAGCCGCATCGAAAGCTCTTTCTCGGACGACCTCAAGTCCATCCTCGTTGAAGCAGTTGGCAAAGACAAAGTCGTGGAAGGCTATCAAGTACCCGGCTTGGCCAACGCAGAGGACTATCCGATCGACTTCTACGTTCGCACGCCCCAAGCACCTCTGTATGTGTTCGGAGTGAGCAGCAAAGACAAGGCACGGCTGGCGACCATCATCCTGCAACACCTTGCGTCGCATCAGCACCGCTTCGATTCGATGATCGTCTATGCCGATGTGGACGACATACCCAAAGCCGATGCGAAGCGCTTGATGATCGCGGCGAACGACGCGGTGCCCAGCATCAACGAGCGGCAAGGCATCATCGCCAAGATTGCCCATCGGATGGCTGCCTGAAGGCTAGAGAGCAAGGCCATCCGGAACGCCTTCCGGAGCGGATGGAACCTGAGTGGCTGTTCCAGTCCCCGTTTACCGACGTGAATGCCCCAGGACCCCTGGGCGTTTTTTCAAACGAGAAAGTCACCCGGATCGTTGACGTGTTGGCCGAGATCCGGCGCCGCGCCGCCGCCTAGAGCGCTTGCCCAGGTCGCGTCCACGACACGCACCCCCCCGCCAGCGCCCCCTGCCCGACGAACAGTGCCCCCCGTCGGTGCAGCGCCCAGCGCGCCGCCGGTTCTTCCAGCACGACGCCCCACACACCGCCCGAGCCGTCGACCCAGACGATGCGCGCCTGCACCGCGGCGAGCGCCTTGTGCGCCTGGCCGGGGCTCACGCCGGGCGCGAACAGCACCACCGTCTGATCGAGGCCTTGCGGCGCACGCGCCGCGAGCGGGCCGGCAAACACCGCGGCCAGAGCCAGTGACACCGCGGCACCACGCCCGCCGCCACCATCGGATGGAGGCCCGCGGCGGCGCAAGGCCCAGGCGCCCATCAGCAGCGGCACCAGACCGAAGACCACGACCCAGCCCAGGTCCCACAGCAGGGGCTGACTGGCGTCCATGCGGATGCGGTGTATGCCCAGCAACCAGTGCGAGAGCACGGCATCGAGCGCGTGCCAGGTGCCGAAGCCGATGAGCGCCATGCCCCACAGCAGAGGCCCCGCGCCGGCCTGCCCCAAGGCCGCGCGCCGGCGCCAGAGACCCCAGAGGGCGATCAAGGCCAGCAGGTACATGAGCGCGTGGAACAGGCCGTCGGCCAGCAACTGCTGGCGCAGATCCTGCGCGACCTGCACGGCGGAGAGCAGGTGGTGCCACTGCAGGACCTGGTGCAGCAGGACGCCATCGAAGAAGCCGCCCAGGGATACCCCGAGCAGAAAACCGGGCACCTTCAACGGCCTGAGAGCGGCCGCCGCCAGGGGCGCTTCGTCGAATCGGTGGCTCGTGTCCATGCGGTCCCCTTGCGCGCGAATCGGGCGGCCCCGAGGCAAGCCACATGCCCGCCGCCGCACACCGGTCCAGGGCACACGGTTTGCCGGGGCGGGCGATGAATGCCGCGCCTTACGCCCCCTCCCCCCACCGGCTGACGCTTCGCATCAACGGCGAGGCGCACACCGTCGCCGTGGAAGCCTGGGTCTCGCTGCTCGACCTGCTGCGCGACCGCCTGGATCTGACCGGCACGAAGAAGGGCTGCGACCAAGGGCAGTGCGGTGCCTGCACGGTGCTGGTGGGTGGACGGCGCATCCTGTCCTGCCTTCAACTCGCGGTGATGCATGAGGGGTCGGACATCACCACGGTCGAAGGCCTGGCGCGCGGCGACGTCCTGCACCCCATCCAGCTCGCCTTCCTGGAACACGACGCGCTGCAATGCGGCTACTGCACGCCTGGCCAGCTGTGCTCGGCGATCGGCCTGGTGAACGAAGGCCAGGCGCGCAGCCTCGACCAGGTGCGCGAGCTCATGAGCGGCAACATTTGCCGCTGCGGCGCCTACGCGCAGATCGCGCGCGCGGTGGCGGACGTGGCGCTGGGCCCGCCACCGCACGAGAGCGAACGGACCCAGCAAGCCATCGTCACCGGCACGGTGCCCGCATGAACCCCTTCGCCTACTCCAAGGCCGCCAACGCCCCCGCCGCGCTGGCCCAACTGGCGGCCGTGGCCGGTCGTGCCTCGGCAGCGGACGCAGACCCAGGCGCAGAGGCGAAGCTCCTCGCTGGCGGCACCAACCTGCTCGACCTGATGAAGGTAAACCTGGTGCGCTGCCACCGGCTGGTGGACATCAACGGCCTGCCACTGGACGCCATCGAAGCCCTGCCCGATGGCGGCTTTCGGCTCGGCGCGCTGGCGCGCAACGCCGACACGGCCTACCACCCGGCGGTGCGCGAGGGCCTGCCGCTCCTGTCCAGCGCCATCCTGGCGGGCGCATCGCCTCAGATCCGCAACATGGCCACCAACGGCGGCAACCTCTTGCAGCGCACCCGCTGCCATTACTTCTACGACGCCCTCACGCCATGCAACAAGCGCGAGCCCGGCACCGGTTGTCCGGCGCGCGAGGGACTGGCGCGCCAGCACGCGATCCTCGGCAGCAGCGAACACTGCGTGGCGGTTCACCCTTCGGACATGTGCGTCGCGCTGGCGGCGCTGGGCGCCGTCGTGCGTGTGCGCTCGACCCGCGGCGCGCGCGACATCGCCTTCGCCGACTTCCATCGCCTGCCGGAGGACCGGCCGGAGCAGGACACCACGCTCGCGCCGGACGAGCTGATCGAGCACATCGCCATCGCGCCGCTGCGGCAATACGCGGCGCACTCGGTGTACCTGAAGCTGCGCGAGCGCCAGTCGTACGCGTTTGCGCTGGTGTCGGTGGCGGCCGCGCTGGACCTGGGGCCGGATGGCCGCATCCGCGGCGCGCGGCTGGCCCTGGGCGGCGTGGCGCACAAGCCCTGGCGCGACATCGGCGCCGAGGCGCTGCTGCAGGGGCAGCCACCACAGACCGCCGTGTTCGAGCGCGCGGCCGAGGCCGTGTTGCAAGGCGCGGTGCCGCGGGGCCGGGGCGTGGGCAGCAACGCCTTCAAGATCCCCATGGCACGGCGCGCCATCGTGCGGGCCTTGCAGACGGCCGCGCGTGGCACGGTGCCCAACACCGGAAGGAACCTGGCGTGAAGGCCCGCCTGGACAACCCGCTTCCCCGGGCCGAGCCAGGCACCGGCCCGGTGGCCATGGGCGAGCCGGTGGCGCGCGTCGACGCCCGCGCCAAGTTGACGGGCAGCGCGCGCTATGCCGCCGAACACCCCACGCCCGGCCTTGTGTACGGCGTGGTGGTCGACAGCGCCATCGCCAGGGGCCGCATCACCGCCCTCCATGTGGAAGACGCCCTCGCGGTGCCCGGCGTGCTGGAGATCCTCTCGCACCGGAACCGGCCCCGCATGCGCAAGCTCGGCCTCTTCTACAAGGACATGACGGCCCCCGCCGGCTCGCCGTTCAAGCCCTTCCACGACGAGCGCATCCTCTACAGCGGGCAGCCGATCGCGCTCGTGCTGGCCGAGAGTTTCGAGGCCGCGCGCTACGCCGCCTCGCTGGTGCGCGTGGACATTGACGCGCAGCCGCACGAAACCCACTTGCTGTCCCACCTGAAGCGCGCGCACGAACCCAGCCGCCTCAAGGCGGGCTTCTCCCCGCCCCCGAAGGAGAAGGGCGAGGCGCAGGCGGCCTTCGATGCGGCGCCGGTGCGGATCGACAGCGAGTTCCACGCGGGCGTGGAGCACCACAACCCGATGGAAATGCACGCCACCACCGTGCTGCGCGGCGAGGACGGCCACCTGACGATCCACGACAAGACGCAGGGCTCGCAGAACTGCCGCTGGCTCGTGTCGCGCGTGTTCGGTCTGCCGCGCCACCGGGTGACGGTGAAGAACGCCTTCGTCGGCGGCGCCTTCGGTTCGGGGCTGCGCCCGCAATACAACCTGGTGCTGGCCGTGATGGCGGCGCTGCGCCTGGAGCGTTCGGTGCGCGTGGTGCTGACGCGCCCGCAGATGTTCAGCTTCGGGCACCGGCCCGAGACCTGGCAGCGGGTGCGGCTCGCCGCGGACATGGATGGCCGATTGCGCTCGGTGCTGCACGAGGCCGTGGCGGAGACGTCCCGCCTGGAGGACTACGCGGAGGTGGTGGTCAACTGGTCGGGCCAGCTCTACGCCTGCGACAACGTGAAGCTGGACTACCGGCTGGTCGCCCTGGACCACCCCAGCCCCTGCGACATGCGCGCCCCCGGCGCGGCACATGGCATGCACGCGCTGGAGGTGGCCATGGACGAACTGGCCCATGCGCTGGCCATGGACCCCCTGGCCTTGAGGCTGAAGAACTTCGCCGAGCGCGACGGCGCCACCGGCCTGCCCTACTCCACCAAGGCGCTCAAGGCCTGCTACGAGCAGGGCGCGGCGCGCTTCGGCTGGCGCGACCGGCCCCAGGCGCCGCGGTCCATGAAGCAGGGCGACGAACTGATCGGCTGGGGCATGGCCACCGGCCAGTGGGACGCCATGCAGATGTTCGCCCGGGCACACGCCGAGCTGCGCGCCGACGGCAGCCTCATCGTGAGCAGCGCGGCCAGCGACATCGGCACCGGGACGTACACCGTGATGGCGCAGATCGCCGCCGCGACCATGGGCCTGCCGATGGAGCGGGTGCTTTTTCGCCTGGGCGATTCCACCCTGCCGGTGGCGCCCGTGGAAGGCGGCTCCTCGCACGTGGCGACCGTGGGGTCCGCCGTGCAAGGCGTGTGCGAAAAGCTGCAGAAGACGCTGCTGCGTTTTGCACATGCCCTGCCCGACTCGCCCTTCGCCAAGGCCCGCTTCAAGGACCTGAGGTTTCGCGGTGGCGCCATGGAGTGGGTGGACGCGGACACGGGCGCGGTGCGGGCTTCGGTGCCGCTGGCCACGCTGCTGGCCGCTGCCGAGGTGGAGCGCGTGGAGGAGCGGTACCTGATGCTGCCGAACCTGTTGCGGCAGAAGCGCTACACGCGCGCCACGCACTCGGCCGTGTTCTGCGAGGTGCGGGTGGACGAAGCCTTGGGCATCGCCCGGGTCACACGCGTGGTGAGCGCCGTGGCGGCGGGCCGCATCATGAACACACGGCTGGCCAGCAGCCAGGTGATGGGCGGCGTGGTCTGGGGCATCAGCCAGGCACTGCACGAAGAGACCCACACGGACCACCACCTGGGCCGCTTCATGAACCGCAGCCTGTCCGAATACCACGTCGCCGCCAACGCGGACATCCACGACATCGACGTCCTCTTCGTGGAGGAAGACGACCGGATCGTGAGCCCGCGCCTGGGCGCCAAGGGCGTGGGCGAGATCGGCATCGTGAGCGTCGCCGCCGCGGTGAGCAACGCCATCTTCCATGCCACGGGGCGGCGCCTGCGCTCCACGCCGATGACGCCCGACAAGATCATGGCGCCCGGCCCGGACTGGGCGGCGGGCGACAGCGCGGTGGGCATTCCCCTGGTTCCGCGCTGAGGCGCGGGGGCGGGGGGCAGGCCGATCGGCGCAGCCCCCCAAGGCCTCAGGCGGCCACCTCGAGCTCGCCGGGATCGCGCATCAGTTCGGTACCGGAGGTCCAGGAGTAGGTGGTCGACACGGTGCGCGAGGGCGAACCGCCGGCGTTGACCGCGTCGCGGTAGGCCTGTGAGCTCGCACCCTCCGCTTCCGTGGCGACGTACCGGGTACCGTCCTTGCGCAGGCCGGTCTCCTGCTCCACCACCTGACGCACGAAGTCGCGCTGGCTCTCGAATCGGATGAAGGGGGGCAAGGCGCCGTCGCCCAGCACCTCGGCCGGGTCGCGCCGCTCGGTGTCCTTGAACAGTTTCAAGGCCAGCTGGAAGTGGCCCAGCTCGTAGTCGAGAAAGCGCTCCCAGATCGCGCGCACGCGCGGGTTGGTTTCCTGCGCAGCGCAGCCCGCGTAGTTCCAGACCTCGCAGGCTTCGCTGATGAGCAGCTTCTCCAGCGGCGATTCGGCGGGGTTGAGCATGGAGCCGTAGTGCGTGATGTGCTGCGATTCGACCGATGCGATCTCGGCGTAGAGCTGGCGCGCGAGCGGGTCGGCGAACACCGGACCGATGTTCATGTAGTAGTCGTGCGTCTGGTACTCGCCGCCGGTGAGGGTGAGCGCGTGCAACTTGGTGGCCAGCGCCGCACCGGCGCCATAGGGCTCCAGCAGATCGTGTTCGGGCGAACGGTGGTGAAACCAGGTCTCGCGCGCCGGCACGATGTCGGTGTAGCCCTGGGTGATGTTGTTGGCGTCCTTGCCTTCCAGTCGGTCCAGCAGCGCGCTGTAGCGGTACAGGTGGTCGAAGTCCTCGAGCAGCGCATAGCGGTACCCCTGGGCCAGGTAGGCGTCGGGCTCGAGCTGCGCCACGGAGGCGGTCACTTCGATGGCGGTCTGCTCGTACCCGATGGTGGTTTCCAGCGGGGAGTGGTCGGCGCCCAGCAGCCAGTTGATGGTGGTGGCCTGGTGCTGCTCGACACGCATGAGCTGCGCCAGCAGGGGGCGGGCGTCGGCGTTCATGCGCAGCGCGACCTGTTTGGTGCGCAAGGAATCGAGCTCCAGCCCGTTCATCAGGATGATGCGAACGCGCGTGAAGGCGTCGTCGTCGAGCTTGCTGATCGGTCGGCCGACCATGTCTTTCCAGCTCATGCGCTGGCGGCCAAGGGCCATGCCCTTGTCTTTGAACAGGTTGATGCTCATGCCGTTTCTCCGGTCAAAAGGTTCATACCAGCACCGAGGACTTTTCCGCGCTCAGCAGCGCGGTCAGCCATTGGCGCACGATCAGCACGTGCTGGGCTTCCTGCGCCAGCGCGCCGAGGAAGGCACCGGTGAGCTCGTCCTCACCCGCCTGCTCGGTCAACTGGATCAGCAGCTCCCAGCCGGCGTTGTCGCTGAGCTCTGCCGTGAGCAGCGCGTTCAGGGACTGGGCCAGGGTGGTGCGCGGGTCGGTGATCACCTGCACGATGCCGGCTGAGGCGGTGGCGGCCACATCCGCACAGGGGGTTTGCGCCGTGGGGTCGCCGCCCAGGCGCCGCATGGCCTGGCAGAGCAGGTGAAAGTGCTGCAGCTCCTCGTCGCGGATGCGCTGCAAGGTCTGCATCGGCAATTCCTGCCGCAAGGTGTCGAGCGATGCGCCTTGCTCGCCCTGCGCGGCGATGGCCTCGGCCGCGGTGGGGAGTTCAGAGCCGGCTTCGACGGCGGCCTGGTACTTGACGATGAGGGCGTCGTAGAGGCGCGTGCCCGCGCGCTCGAACGCGATGCGTTCGCCGATCTTGTCGAGCAGCAGCTCGGGACGCTCGCCCGTGAGCTTGCCCATCCCCGATTTGAGACTGCCCTTGAGCGAGGCGGGGGGCGGGACAGAGCCGATGGCTTCGGCCTCGGCGATGTAGAGCGCGTGGTCCTCGTCGCTGGCGGAGGTATCGATCGGCGTGGGCGGGCTGTAGCGCAGCACGGCGGCGGTCATGGCCTGCACGCCCTGGGGCGAGACGGCCTCGCCGGTGCGGTTGGAGCCTGTGGTGGTGGCTTGCATGGAAGGTCCTTTGCTTCGTGGGAGACAGAGCCGCCTAAGGGGCAAGGCCCATGCCCATCTCCTGCGCGACGCGCTGGTACACGTCGAGGTAAGCGCGCGCGGGCGCGTCCCAGCCGAAGTCGCGCGCCATGCCCGCGCGCTGGATGGCGCGCCAGCGCCGCGGCTGCGCCCACAGCGACAGCGCGCGCGCCACCGCGTCGTCGAACGCCTGCTGCGTCGCGCCCGCCATGACGAAGCCGCCCCCGCCCGAGAGCGCGTCGGTGACGGTATCGGCCAGCCCACCGACTGGCGTCACGACGGGCGGCGTGCCGTACGCCTGGCTGTACATCTGCGTCAGGCCGCAAGGCTCGAAGCGCGAGGGCATGAGGAAGGCGTCGGCCCCGGCCACGATCTGGTGCGCCAGGGTTTCGTCGAAGCCCAGGTGCACGTGAATGTGCGTGGGGTGGCGCGCGGCGGCCTCGCTCAGGGCCGCCTGCAGGGCCGGCTCGCCGCTGCCCAGCACCACCAGCTGGGCGCCGCCACGCACAAGGGCGTCGGCGCCAGCGGCGATCAGGTCCACGCCCTTCTGGCCGGTGAGGCGGCCCACGTGGCCGAAGAGCGGTCGATCGCGGCGAGGCGCCAGGCCGCAGGCCGCCTGCAGGGCCGTCTTGTTGACGGCCTTGGCCTCCAGCCGCCCGATGCCGTAGCGCTCGGTGATCAGCGCGTCGGTGGCGGGGTCCCAGACCGCGGTGTCGATGCCGTTGAGGATGCCCTGCAGCCGCGGGGCCTGCGCGCGCAACACGCCATCGAGGCCGAATCCTTCGGCTTCGGTCTGGATTTCATGCGCGTAGCGCGGGCTCACGGTGGTGATGGCGTCGGCGAACTGCAGCCCGGCCTTGAGCATGGAGCCCTGGCCCCAGAACTCCAGACCGTCGATGCCGCGGTGCGCGGGTGCCACGCCGAGCGCCTCGCAGGCCGCCAGGGGAAACAGCCCCTGGAAGGCCAGGTTGTGCACGGTGAGCACGCCGGCGGCCACCGGCGCGCCCGTGGCCTCGCGGGCCTGTCGCAGGAACAGCGGCGCCAGGCCGCAGGGCCAGTCATTGGCGTGCACCACGTCGGCCCGCCAGCCGCAGGGCGAGGCCGTGGTGCCGAGCAGGGCCGCCACCCGCGACAGCAGGCCGAAGCGCCGCGCGTTGTCGGCGAAGTCCTGCCCGCCGGCATCCCCATAGGGCGAGCCGCCGCGCGCGTAGAGGCCGGGGCAGGACAGCAGCAGCAGCGCTGGCGAACCGGAGCGATGCACCTGCAGCAGCTGCGCCGCGGGCCAGTCCCCTGCGGCGGGCAATGACCAGGTGGCCACGAGTTCGCCGGCCAGCCTCATGTCGCCGTAGGCCGGCATCAGCACGCGCACGTCCGCCCCCAGACGGGCCAGCGCGGGCGGCAGCGCGGCGCTCACATCGCCCAGGCCTCCCGTCTTGACGAAGGGCGCGCATTCGGGCGTGGCGAAGAGCACGTTCATGGCGTGTCCCGCGGCACCAGTACCACGAAGGGCAGGCGCGCCGACGACGGGCCGAGGTCGCCAAGCAGCGTGTCGAGCCGCAGCGCGCCCTGCCCGTCCAATGCGGGCTCGGCACCGGTCATCCAGTCGCGCCAGGCGGCGATGCGCGAGAGCGCGGGATGCGCGCCGGCGACCACGAGCCGCGTGTCCCGCCAACCGGCGGCGGCCAGGCCGTGCAGCAGACGGGCGGCCACCACCACCACGGCCTGGCCCTCGTGCCAGCGCGCGAAGGCGATGGCGTGATCGGCCGCCTCGCCTTCGATGACGAGCGGCAGGTAGCCGCCATCGCGCATCGGCGCGGCGAAGGCGCGGCGCAACTGCAGCAGGCGCCAGGTGATGAGTTGCTTGAGCTCGCCGCGCGGGCAGGCCGGCAGCAGGCGCGACCAGTCACCCGGCGACGGAAAGCGTCCGCCGGCGTACAGCGGTCGCAGGCGCTCGAGCGAGGCGGCCAGGTCGGCAAAGTCCACGGGGCGGCGGTTGTCGGGATCGACAAGGCTGAAGGACCAGCGCTCACAGCCCTGATAGATGTCGGGCACGCCCGGGACCGTGAGCTTGAGCGCGAGCTGTGCCAGGCCATTGCGAAAGCCGAGCGGCGCCACCAGGGCCACGAAGCGCTCCAGCGCGGCGACGAAGGGCTCGAGCGCGAGCGCGCCGTCGATGAAGGCCGCCAGCGCGCGCTCGTAGGCCTCGTCGGGGCACAGCCAGCTCGACTGGCGCTTGGCCTCGCGCACGGCCTTGAGCATGTAGGCCTGCACGCGCTCGCGCAGGGCCTCGCGGGCGGCAGCGTCGCTGCCTTCGGCGGGCCAGACGCCCACCAGCGTCTGGTACAGCAGCCAGCGGTCGTGCGGTCCCGGCGCGGGCTCGCCCTCGTGCTCACCGAGGCAGCGTGCGCCCAGTGCGTCCAGTCGCAGCACGGCGTCTTCCCAGGGCGCCGGCACCTCCGACAGCACGTTCAGGCGCGCCCGCACGTCCTCGGACCGTTTGCTGTCGTGCGTGGACGTGGCCAGCAGCCAATGCGGCCGGTGGCGCGCGCGCTGCACGCTGGCGTGGTGGAAGGCCGCGGGCGAGACGCCGAAGCGGCGCGGCTCGGATCCCACGTCGTTGAGCGAGGCCAGACGCACGTGTCGGTAGAAGGCCGTGTCCTCCACCGACTTGGCCATCACCGGCGCGGTGAACTGCTGCCAGCGCTCCACGAAGCGGCGGCGAAGCCCCGAGGCCGGCCCGGGTTCCCCCGCCATCAGCGCACCCAGGAAGTCCAGCAGCCCGCTCTCGGAGGGGCCGAGCCGGCGGCTCACATCGGCCAGCGCCCACTGGATGTGTCGCCGATCGGCTTCGCTGGCGCCGTCTTCGTCGACGTAGGTGCGATAGACCGGGAACGCGCCGGCCACCTCCGCGAGCGCGGTGCGCAGGCGCTGGCGCGTGAAGTCGCAGACGCGGCGGTCGGCCTGGGCGATGCGGACCACCGTTTCGGTGAGCCAGCCCAGCTCGGCGGCGAGCGCAGAACCGATGATGTGGCGTTTGCACTCGCGAACCGTTTCCTCGTAGCCGGTGGTGTCGCCGGTGAACGCCTCGTAGGCGGCATCGAAGGCGCCCTGCGCGGCCGGATCGACGAACAGGCCATTGACCAGGCTGCTGAAGCGGTAGCCGGTGCCGCCGTGAACGGGCCAGTCGTCGGGCAGGGGCTCGTGCTCGGCAAGGATTTTTTCGACCACCAGGTAGAGCGCGCGCGGCGGGTTGCCGGCCGCGCGCGCCAGGGCCGCGTGGCGCTGCTGAAGGCGGCGGAAGTACTCGCCGGGGCGGCTCAGGCCATCGGGGTGGTCCACCCGCAGGCCGGTGATGCGGCCCTCGGCCAGCCAGCGCAGCACGCGCTGGTGCATGGCCTCGAAGACGGCAGGGTCCTCCATGCGCACCGCCGCGAGCTCGTTGATGTCGAAGAAGCGGCGGTAGTTGATCTCGTCGGCCGCCACGCGCCAGTCGGCCAGGCGAAAGGCCTGGGCGCGCAACAAGGCATCCAGCGCGTCGACGCTCGCGGGCTCACCGGGGCGACCCTGCAGCCGGCGCAGCGCGGCGCCGATCCACTCGCGCAGCCAGGCCTGTTCGCGCGCGAGTTCCGCCAGGCGCTGTCGGTGCAGGGCGGCGTCGCGGCGGCGCGTCTCGCGCAAGGCCTCGTCGCGCGTGTCGCGCGGCGGCAGGCGGCCGAAGGCGTCGAGCAGCGACTGCACCTCGGCCAGTGCCGAGCCTGCCGCCGGTGCCGGCACGGCGGCCAGGATCTGCGGATAAGCGCGCGGGTCCAGCGGCAGCCGGTGTTCCCAATAGACCGCTTCGAAGCGGCCCTCGGCTTCATCGAAATGCAGCACGATCTCGCCGGCCTCCAGCACGCGGCCGTAGTGATCGCCCAGCACCGGCAGCAACACGCGCCCGCGCAGCTCGGGCGCGGCCGGCTCCCATTCGATGTCGAAGGTGGCTGCGTGCAGCGAGGCCTGGCCGTGCTCCAGCACGTCTTGCCACCAGGGGTTGTCGGCGCCCAGCACGCCCATGTGGTTGGGCACGATGTCGAGCACCTGGCCCATGCCATGTGCGGCCAGGGCCTCGCACAGGGCCGCGTGCTCCTCGTCGGTGCCGACCTCGGGGTTGAGCCGCGTGGGGTCGACGACGTCGTAGCCGTGGGTGCTGCCGGCGCGGGCCTTCAGGTAGGGCGAGCTGTAGAGGTGGCTCACGCCCAGCGCCGCCAGGTAGGGCACGGCCGCGCGCGCCTGCACGAAGGTGCTCTGTGCGTTGAACTGCAAGCGGTAGGTGGCCAGCGGGATGTCGGCGCTCTCCAGCGGCGGGGGTTCGCCGGCCGCGTCGGCGAGCGAGCCTTTGCCGCGCTCGGCCCGCATGGCCGCCGCGCTGGCGGCGAAACCCGGCAGCGCCGCCATGGCGGACAGCGGCACCGGCAGGCGCAGGCGCCAGTTGGGGTGGACCGCCTCGGTGGTGCCGGGCACATTGACCTGCCGGCACTGGCCGCAGGCATCCTCCAGTTGCACCGCCGCCAGCCAGCACGGCGTGCGTGCCAGGTAGGCGTGCACGGCAGCGCTCAGGCGGTGATCGACCTCGGGCAGCGAGGTCGGGTGCACGCTCAGGCCGTCGGGCAGCAGGCCCTCGGCGTCGAGCGCCAGCAGCAGACGCGCGCGGTCCTGCGCGCGTGCGAGCACCGCCTGCGCGTGTCCGTCCTCGCCCGGCAGCAGCCCCAGGCGGGCCTGGGTCTCGATGTCATCGCCGGTCCAGAAGCCGGCCAGCGTGGGCAGGTCGTGGGTGCTGAGCACGGCCAGGGCCTGCGGCTCCCATTCGCGCGGCGCGCGAAAGCGGCCGTCCTCGTCGCGTTCGAACAGCAGCGTGCGGTACGACAGCAGGCCCCGCGCGCGCATGGCCTCGCGCATCTCCGGTGCGACGTTGCCCAGGTCCTCGCCGATCACCAGGCAGCGCTGGCGGTGGCTCTCCACCGCGAGGATGGCGAGCAGCGCGTGCAGCGGGTAGCGCACGTAGGTGCCGCCTTCGGGCGAGATCCAGAACAGGCGCATGAGTCCCATCACGTGGTCCATGCGCAGCGCGCCAGCGTGGCGCATCACGGCGCGCATGAGCCCGATGAAGGGCGCGAAGCGGGCGGCCTGCAGCGCCAAGGGGTTCACCGGCGGCAGACCCCAGTCCTGCCCGATGGCGTTGAGCGGGTCGGGCGGCGCGCCCACGCGCAGTCCGGTCGCGAACAGATCGCGCCCGACCCAGGTTTCCGAGCCGCCGTCGTTGGCGCCCACCGCCAGGTCGCAATACAGGCCCAGCGGCATCGCGCGGCGGGCGTGGCGCTGGGCCTGCGCGAGTTGCTCGTGCGCGAGCCATTGCAGCCAGAAGCGGTAGGCCACCTCGTCGGCGTGTCGCTGCGCGAACGCCCGCGCCTCGGGACCGTCGTGCCGCTGCAAAGCCTCAGGCCAGACCGGCCAGCCCCAGACCGAGGGGTCGCCGGCGTGCAACTGGCACTGGATGGCCTCCCACAAGGCATGCCAGCCGAGCGTGCCCTCGCGCTCGCGACGGAAGTCATCGAAAGCGCGCTGGCGCGGGCCGCGCCCATCGGCACGGAATTGCGCCCACAGCAGCCGCAACACCTCATGCTTGGCCGCGGCGACCGCCGCGTAGCGCACCTGCGGCGATTCGCGCAGCGACCGCAGGCGCTGCTGGAACGCCGCGCCGGCGACCAGGGCCTGCGCGGCAGCGCAGCGCGCGAACTCGGGCACGCCCGGTACGTCGATGAACAGCGGGTTCAAGGCCAGGCGGCTCGAGGGGCTGTAGGGCGTGGCCTGCTCGGGGGCATGCGGAAACAGCGCGTGCAGTGGGCTCAGGCCGACGAAGGCCGCGCCTTGCGCCGCCGCCAGTTCGACCAGCTCGCGCAGGTCACCGAAGTCGCCGATGCCCCAGTTGTCGTCCGAGCGCAGCGCATAGAGCTGGGCGCTGAAGCCCCACCAGCGTTCGCCCGCGCGCAGTCCCGCGGGCGCCCAGCAGCGCGGCGGCGCCACGACGACGAAGGCCTCGCCGCCAGGCGACTCGAGGCGGTAGTAGCCGGGGTCGAGGCCTTCGGGCAGTGCCGCCTGCGGGCCCTCGCCCGAAGCCAGCACGCGCCCTGCCCCCTCGGCCTCGCGCAGGGCCCACGGCCCGCCGACCGCGAGCGCGGCGGCCTCGCCCGCCGTGAGCACCTCGGTGCGCACGGGGGGGGCCGGGGCCTCGCCCATGGCCGCCAGGGCCCGCTCCAGCACACCGGGCGGCACCTGCACGGTCTCGCCCCAGAAGCTCGTGTAGTCGGTGGCGACGCCGGCGTCGCGCGCGCGTTCGTGCAGCGGGCGGTTCATGGCGCGGTCCGCCACTGAAGCGGCGGCAGCACGACGAAGCGGCCGGTGGTGCTCACTGGACCACCTTCCGTGCGGGCTCCCTGAGGCGCCAGCGCGCCGCCCACGCGGGCCAGGCGTCGCCTGCGTGGGCGGGGTCGGGCCAGGCGTGATCGAACACCGGCTGCCAGGCGCCGTCCGGCGCGGGCACCGGGTCCTCGACCGGCGCCGCGCCGAGGTTGATGTCGAGAACCAGCTCGGCACCATCGGTGTAGCGCCAGCGCAGGCGCAGGCCGCTGGCGCCCACGCGTCGCGCGCTGTGCAGGCCCGACGCGAGTTGCGGCTGGCGCGGCACGATCCAGCGCCGCCGCGCCGCCAGTGCCGACTGCAGCAGCCGCTCGCGCGCGGCGCCGGCCCGGCGTGCGGCCGCGTCCCAGGCCAGGCGGCTGCGCTCGAAGCTGTCGACCGCGCAGGGGTCGGGCAATGGGTGGCCAGGCGACTCGGCGTGGCCGAACTCGCGCCGCCGGCCGGCGCGCACGGCCTCGCGCAGCTCGCCGTCCCAGTCGGCGAAGTAGAGGAAGGGCCGCGGCGTCGCGAGTTCATCGCCCTGGAACAGCAGCGGCGTGGCCGGCGTCAGCACGCTCAGCAGCAGGGCCAGCTCCAGGGCCGGCGGCGCCACCAGGTGGTCCAGCCGCTCGCCGAAGGCGCGATTGCCGATCTGGTCGTGGTTGTGCATGGCGTTGACCATGGCTGGCAGGGGTTGCGGTGGGGCCGGCAGGCAGGCCACGCGGCGCCCGCCCTCGCGCCGCGCCGACTCCTTGAAGACGAATCCGTGCGTGAGCGCGCGCGAGAGCAGGTCCAGCGGCTGGGCCGCGTAGTCGCCGTAGTAGCCGTGCGTCTCCCCGGTCAGCAGCACGTGCAGCGCGTGGTGGAAGTCGTCGTTCCACTGGGCGTCGAAGCGGCCCGGGCGCGGCGCGTCGGCGATGCGGTGCCGCTCGTTCTTTTCGTTCTCCAGCACCAGGTGCACGTGGCGCCCCGCCGTGGCCTCGCGCACCTGGGCCGAGAGGTCCTGCAGGATGTCGGGAGAGGAGGCGTCGGCGATGGCGTGCACCGCGTCCAGGCGCAGGCCGTCGAAGCGGAACTCCTGCAGCCAGTAGAGCGCGTTGTGAATGAAGAAGCGCCGCACGTTCGCGCTGTCGGGACCGTCGAAGTTCAGGGCCGCTCCCCAGGGGCTCTGGTGCGTGGACGAAAAGAAGGCCGGCGCGTACTGGCCGAGAAAGTTGCCCTGCGGGCCGAAGTGGTTGTAGACCACGTCGAGCAGCACCATGAGGCCGTGGCGGTGCGCGGCCTGCACCAGCGCCTTGAGCTGATCGGGCGTGCCGTAGGCCGCGTGTGGCGCGTAGGGCAGCACGCCGTCGTAGCCCCAGCCGAAGCGCCCGCCGAAAGCGGCCACGGGCATCAGCTCCACGGCGGTGACGCCGAGCGCGGCCAGGCGCTCGAACTGGGCGGCCGCCGCCTCGAAGGTTCCTTCGGGCGTGAAGCTGCCCACGTGCAGTTCATAGAGCACCGCCTCGTGCCAGGGCCGGCCGGTCCAGCCTTCGTCCCAGTCGAAGGCCGAGGGGTCGGCGACCACGCTGGGGCCCAAGGGCCCCTGCGGGTTCCAGCGCGAGGCCGGGTCGGGCACGCACAGTCCGCCATCCATCTCCCACTGATAGGCGGTTCCGGGGCCGGCGCGCGCCACCCGGCAGTGCCAGAAGCCCTCGCCACTGCCGTCGGCGCGGGCTCGCTGCCGGTGCGTGGCACCGTCGGCGTCCCACCAGATCAGCGAGGGCGCGGACGCCGCTGGCGCCCACAGCCGGAAGTCGACGCCGCCGCGCGCCCGGGGCAAGGCACCGAAGGGCATCGTGTGGACATGCTTCATGCCGGGCCTTTCGCGCAGGCCGTGAGCACGGCCATGGAGAAGGCCTCCAGCGTCCAGTGGGCGCCAGAGGCCACCGACCCCTCGCCAGGCGGCGGCACCTCGGCCGTGCGCGTGTCGACGCGCACCCGCCACTCGCGTTCCGGGTCTTCCTTGGGCAGCGTGAACATGGCTTCCTCGCTGGTGGCGTTGAACAGCAGCAACACCGACTCTTCGCCGGCGGGCGCCTCGAACACCGCGGCGACGCAGCGCACCTGCGGGTTGTCCCATTCGTCCGGGGTCATGGGCTGGCCCCAGACGCTGTGCCAGTCGATGCCCAGACCGGGGCCGTCTTCCTCGTCGCCCCCGGATGGCCAGTCGCGCGGCCGCAGCACGGGCAGTTCCGAGCGCAGGGCGATGAGCGCGCGCACGAAACCGTGCAGCGCTTCGTGTTCGCTCGCCCGCGCCCAGTCGAACCAGCTGATCTCGTTGTCCTGGCAGTAGGCGTTGTTGTTGCCGCCCTGCGTGCGGCCGATCTCGTCGCCGCCCAGCAGCATCGGCACGCCGTGCGAAACGAACAGCGTGGCGAGGAAGTTGCGGCACTGTCGCTCGCGCAAGGCCAGCACCTGGGGCTCGTCGCTGGGCCCTTCGGCGCCGCAGTTCCAGCTGCGGTTGTGGGCTTCGCCGTCGCGGTTGCCCTCGCCGTTGGCCTCGTTGTGCTTGCCGTCGTAGCTGACCAGGTCGTGCAGCGTGAAGCCGTCGTGCACGGTGACGAAGTTCACGCTGGTCCAGGGCGGGCGCCTGCGCAGCCGGTGCATGTCGGCGCCGCCGCACAGGGCGGCGGCGAATTCGGGCAGGCTGCCGTCGGTGTTGCGCCAGTAGTCGCGCACCGCGTCGCGGTAGCGACCGTTCCACTCCATCCAGCCAGGCGGAAAGTCGCCCACACGGTAGCCCTCGGGGCCCAGGTCCCAGGGCTCGGCGATCAGCTTCACGCGCGAGAGCACCGGGTCCTGAGCGAGGGCGGCGAAGAAGGGTGAGCGGTGATCGAAGCGGCCCTGGGCGTCGCGGCCCAGCGCGCTGGCCAGGTCGAAACGGAAACCGTCGACGTGCATCTCCGTCACCCAGTGGCGCAAGCTGTCGAGCACCAGGCGCAGCGCGGGCGGGCTGCTGGTGTCCACCGTGTTGCCGGTGCCGGTGTGGTCCGTGTAGTAGCGCGGATCCTCGGCCAGGCGGTAGTAGGCCGCGTTGTCGATGCCCTTGAGCGAGAGCGTGGGACCGAGGTGGTTGCCTTCGCCCGTGTGGTTGTAGACCACGTCCAGGATCACCTCGAGGCCGGCCGCGTGCAGGGCCTTCACCATGGCCTTGAATTCGCTCACCGGGTCCGGCCCGCCATAGCGCGGCTCGGGCGCGAAGAAGGCCACCGTGTTGTAGCCCCAGTAGTTGGTGAGGCCGGCGGCCTGCAGGTGCCCATCGTCGATGAAGGCCTGCACCGGCAGCAGCTCGACGCTGGTGACGCCCAGCCCGCGCAGGTGCTCGAGGGCCGGCGGGCTGGCGAGGCCGGCGTAGGTGCCGCGCAGCTCGGGTGGCACGCCGGGCATGGTGCGGGTGAAGCCCTTCACGTGCACTTCGTAGAACACCATCTCGTGCGGGGGCACGCGCGGCGGCTCATCGTCGCCCCAGTCGAAGGCGCCCCGCACGACGCGGCACTTGGGTGCCACCACGCCGTTGTCGTCGGCCTTGAGCGCCAGGTCCTGCTGCTCATCGCCGAGTGGGTACGCGAAGATCGCGGGTGCCGACACGAGGGCGCGGTCGATGGCGCGCGCGCAGGGGTCGAGCAGCAGGCAGGCGGGGTTGAAGCGCGAGCCGGCCGCCGGCTCGTAGGGACCGTGCACCCGCAAACCGTAGAGCTGGCCGGCCCGCAAACCGTGCACGTAGCCGTGCCACACGCCGTGCGTGCAGCCGGGCAAGGCAATGCGCTCGACCTCGGTGCGGCCGTCGGCGGCGAACAGGCAGACCTCGACCCGATCGGCCTGCGCCGCGTGCACAGCGAAGTTGACGCCGTGGCGGTCCGGCGTGGCGCCCAGGGGCGAGGGCTCGCCCTCGGCCACGCGGTGATGGGTGGCGCGGGGGCGGCGGGGCTTGTCGAGGGGAAACGGGGCGGGAACCCCCAGGTTCACGGCAAGACCTCCACAAAACCCGTTGCGGCGCTCACTGGACTACCCTCCGTGCTGCGCACTGCGGGGCTGAGCGCCTTGGGAGCGGCCCGGCGGCGCTCATGCCATCGCTTCCTGCCGCTCGCCCGTGAGGCGCTCGACCGCGGTGGCGGTCGGGTCGGCGCCTGCGGCGTGGGTGCCGCGCGGGGGGAAGAAGCGCGCGGGCACCACGACAATGCCGCTGTCGGTGACGGGAAAGCGCAGGCGGTCGGCGGCCAGGTCCACGCCGATGCGCTCGCCGGGCGGGATGTCGTTGTCCTGGTCGATGATGGCGCGGCGGATGTGGGCACCCTGCCCCACCCGCGAACGCTCCATCACGATGCAGTGCTCCATGCGCGCGTCGCGCTCCACCAGCACCGAGCGGCGCAGCATCGCGTGGTCGAGCTGCGCGCCGTCCACGATGCTGCCCGATCCGACGATGGAGCGGCGGATGACGCCGTTCTCGATCTGCGCGGACTCGGCCTGGTCGGGGCTCGCGTAGATGGGCCATTGGCGGTTGGTCATGCGGAACTTCGGCGCCGCGCCCAGCGTGTCGAAATGCGCCTCGAAGTAGGCGTCGATGGTGCCGACGTCGCGCCAGTAGCCGCGCTCCTCGTACGCCTCGATGCCCGGGATGGTGTTGGTGCCGAAGTCATAGGCGAACAGGCGGTGGCTCTCGAGCATGGCCGGCAGGATGTGCTTGCCGAAATCGCTCTGGCCGGTGTCGTGCGCGCGCCGCAGGGCCTCGAGCAGGACGTCGGCGTCGAACAGGTAGTTGCCCATGGAGGCCAGGGCGTGCGTTTCGCTGCCGGGCATGGGCCGCGTCTGCGCGGGCTTCTCGACGAAGCCCGTGATGCGCTGGTCGGCACCGGTCTCGACGATGCCGAACTGGTTGCACTGCGACAGCGGCACCGGCAGGGTGGCCACGCTCACCTGAGCGCGCCGCTCGGTGTGGAAGTCGATCATCTGGCGCACGTCCATGCGGTAGATGTGGTCGGCGCCGAACACGGCCACGATGTCGGGACGGAAGGTCTCGATGAGGTGGATGTTCTGGTAGACCGAGTCGGCCGTGCCCTGGAACCACTCGGGGCCGTTGCGCATCTGGGGCGGCACCACGGTGATGAAGTGGTTGGGGATGAAGCGCGCCATCGCCCACGACTGGCGGATGTGTTCGATGAGGGACTGCGACTTGTACTGAACCAGCAGGTACACCGAGTAGATCTCGGAGTTGATGAGGTTGGAGAGAACGAAATCGACGATGCGGTGCTTGCCGTTGAAGGGGACGGCGGGCTTGCACCGTTCGGCGGTGAGCGGGTGAAGGCGCGATCCCTCTCCCCCCGCCATGACGAAAGCCAGGACGTTGTTGCTGCGTGACATGGAGAGCTCCCGCGCGGTGCGCGAATGGGGTTTAGATCGGGCCGTTCGAGAAGAACACACAGGCCAGTGGTGGAACGGTGATCGCGGCGCAGGCCGGCAGGTGTCCCAGGGCCTTCCCCTGCGCCCGCACCCCGCCGAGATTGCCCATCCCGCTGCCCCCGTAAACGCTGGCGTCGCTGTTCAGTACCTCGTGCCACCATCCGGCAATCGGCATGCCCAGCCGCAGGTGGTGGCGCGGCTGCGGCGTCAGGTTGCACACGGCAAGCACGAACTGGTCGCCGGCGCGGCGGAAGAAGGCAAGCACGTCGGGCTCCTCGTGCGCCAGCGGCGCCCAGTCGAAGCGGCCGTCGAAGTCGCTGGCGTGCAGGGCGGGCAGCGCGCGGTAGACGCGGTTGAGGTCGGCCACCCAGCGCGCCACGCCGGCGTGCAGCGGGCGGGCCAGGCGATGCCAGTCGAGGGTCTGCTCGTGGTGCCACTCGTGCGGCTGCGCGAACTCGCCGCCCATGAAGAGCAGCTTCTTGCCGGGGTGTGCCCACATGTAGCCGTACAGGGTGCGCAGGCCGGCGAAGCGCTGCCATTCGTCGCCCGGCTGCCGCTGCAGCAGGCTGCCTTTTCCATACACCACCTCGTCGTGCGACAGCGCCAGCACGAAGTTCTCGTCGAAGGCGTAGAAGGAGGAGAAGCGGATGTCGCCGCCGTGCCAGCGCCGGTGCACATGCTCGCGCTGGAAATGGCGCAGCGTGTCGTTCATCCAGCCCATGTTCCATTTCATGCCGAAGCCCAGACCGCCGGCGTGCACCGGGCGCGAAACCCCCCACCAGGCCGTCGATTCCTCGGCGATGACGTGCACGTCGGGAAAGGCGGCGTACACGGCCGTGTTGAGGTCCTGCAGGAAGCGGATGGCCTCGTGGTTCTGGTTGCCGCCCTCGCGGTTGGGGATCCACTGCCCGGGCTCCCGCGCGAAGTCCAGGTACAGCATGGAGGAAACGGCGTCCACGCGCACGGCGTCGATGTGGTACTTGTCGAGCCAGAACAGCACATTGCCGATGAGGAAGTCGCGCACCTCGTTGCGCCCGTAGTTGAAGATGAGGCTGTTCCACTCCGGGTGGAAGCCCTGGCGCGGGTCGGCGTGCTCGTACAGCGCCGTGCCGTCGAAGCGCGCCAGCGCGTGGCTGTCGGCGGGAAAGTGCGAGCCGACCCAGTCGACGATCACGCCGATGCCGGCCTGGTGCAGGGTGTCCACCATGGCCATGAGGTCCTGCGGCGTGCCGTAGCGTGAGGTGGGCGCGTAGTACCCGCTCGTCTGGTAGCCCCAGGACCCGTAGAACGGGTGCTCGGCGACGGGCATGAGTTCGACATGCGTGAAGCCGAGCTGCAGACAGTGCGCGGCCAGGCGCACGCCGAGCTCGCGGTAGTTCAGGTAGCGGCCGTCCTCGTGCCGCTGCCAGGAGCCCAGGTGGACCTCATAGACCGACATCGCTCGGCCCGCCGACTGGCGCTCGCCTCGCGTGGCCATCCACTCGCCGTCGTGCCAGTGGTGGTCGAGCCGCCAGACCTGCGAGGCGTTGCCCGGCGGCGGCTCGGCGCGGTGGGCGTGGGGGTCGGCTTTGTCGGTCCAGCGGCCATCGGCGCCTTCGATGCGGTACTTGTAGAGGTCGCCGTGCGCGGCCTGCGGCTCGTGCAGGGTCCACCGCCCGCTGCCATCGCCGAGGCGGTGCATGGCCCGGGGCCGCCAGCCGTTGAAGGACCCGATGAGCTGGACCTGGCGCGCGTTCGGTGCCCACACCGTGAAGCAGACGCCCGGCGCCTGCAGCACGGCGCCAAGGGCCGACGGCGCACGGGCCGAGGCGTCGGCGGGGCTGTGCGCGCGCGCGGGAGATGGCACGGGGGCGGGCGGCGCCATTGCGGCAATGTTTGCCAGCTCAGGCGCGCGGGTCGCGCGCGGACAGCAGGCCGGCCAGGGCCAGCCCGGCACCGGAAGCCAGGTAGACGCCGGTGAGGCTGCCGCGTCGCAGGCGGCGCTCGAATCCGGGCGTCAGTCGAGGCGGCACCCATTGCAGATCGACGCAGGCGGCGAGCACGGTGACGGCCGCGGCGTCGCACAGCGCGCGCGCGGCGAGCATGAGGATCGAACAGGCGCTGGCGAGCGGGCCGCTCACAACGGCGGCCGGCAAGGCTGGATACCAGGGGATCATGAACGACTCCGGTGGTGAACGGGAATGGGGCTTGCTCCGTGGCAATCGCCATGCCGCCCCGTCCTGTCCGTGTTTGGTATCGCCCGCCACCACCGGGAAGCTCCCCGTGGTACTGCTGTTGACCGGCCCACGGGCTTCCTCGGCCGTCGGCTGTCGCGCGCCCTGCTCGCGGCCGCGTAAGCACCGTTACAGTTGAGCCGTCAACAACTGACCACCGACACCCCTTCTGTCCAACGGAGTCTGCTCATGCGCCTTCACCGCCTCGCCACGTTCGCCATCGCCCTGATGCTCGGCGGCGCCGCCCTCGCCGGCCCCAACGACCCTTCCAGGTTCGACGGCACCCGTTACCTGCCCCAGAAGGCGCTGTACGACTTCAACTTTTCCAGGCCCCTGGAAGGCAAGGCCGCTTTCGGCTACGTCAAGAACCACCTGCGCGCCATCAAGGAATACGGCGACCCGAAGTCGCACATCGTCATCGTGGCGCACGGCAACGAACTGCACGCGTTCTCCCGTCTGAACCGCGCGGCCTATCCCGACATGTACGAGGAGCTCAAGGCCCTGGCCGACGCGGGCGTGACGATCCGCGTCTGCGCCAACGCGGCGCGCTCGCGCGGCTACAAGCCCGACGAGTTCTACGACGTGGTCACCGTGGTGCCCGCCGCCGTGATCGACCTGGCCAAGTGGCAGAACGAGGGCTACAGCTACATGTACGCCGAGATGTTCCCGCGCCTGACGCGCGAGGAACTGGTCAGGCAGGTCCCCGAGCTGCAGTAAGCCCGTGCCTCACCGGGCCCGCCCGAAGCGCCCGGGTGGCCCGTGCTGCGCGAGCAGCGCGTGCCAGAGCGACGTGAGTTCGGCCGAGGCGCCCGGGTCGTTGGGGTTGAGGTTCACCGCTGTCTGCACCAGCACGAAGCGCGTGATCGGATCGATCAGAACGGCCTGGCCCAGGATGCCGCGCATGGCGTAGTAGCGCGGCGTCTCGCCGGACAGCCAGATCTGGTAGCCGTAGTTGGGGCTCAGGCCGCGCGCCGGCGTGGTGCTTTCGTAGACCCAGGGGCGCGAGACCACCTGCTGGCCATTCCAGCGCCCGTCGTGGGCGAGCATGAGGCCCAGGCGGGCCCAGTCGCGCAGGCGGGCCACCACGCAGCAGAAGCCGAGCGCATCGCCTGCGGCGTCGGCGTCCCACGCGGCATTGGCTTCGGCCCCCAGCGGGGCCCAGAGGCGGCGGCTGAAGTAGTCGGGCAGGGACATGCCCACCGCGCGGCTGACCACCATGCCCAGCACCTGCGAATCGGCGCTGGAGTAATGGAACACGCGGCCCGGTTCGGCCACGCGAGTGTCGAACTGGCGCACCGCCGCCACCGCACCCATGGCCGCTGGGCCGATCAGGCCGTCGATGAGGCGGCGCACGTCGTCGTCCGGCTGGTAGGTCTCCCGAAAGCCGATGCCGGAGGCCATGGGCAGCAAGGCGTGAATGGGCGTGGCCCCATAGGCCGTGCCCGCCAGTTCGGGCACGTAGGCGGAGACGGGGTCGTTGAGCGAGCGGATGGCGCGGTCTTCCAGCGCCGCGCCCGCCAGCAAGCCGGTGATCGTCTTGGCCAGCGAATGCGAGAGGAACCGGTCGCTGTCCTTGCGGCCGTACTGGTAACGCTCGAACAGGATGTCGCTGTCGCGCGCAATGAGCAGGCCCGTGACGGGGTGGCGGCGCAGGTAGTCGTCCAGCGTGTGTGTGCGGCCTTCGTGCTGATACGTCAGTTCAAAGGCCCCCGCCACCCGCGACAAGGGCGACGGCTTGGCCGAGGTGGGCACCTCGCGCAGGGGGCGGAACCGGTCGTAGTGGCTGTGCAGGCCCACGTAGTGTTCCTGCTTCAGGTCCTCGCGCCGGGTGCCGGGCGGGGGCACCGGGTAGCCCTGGGCCTGCCCGTACGCGGCGGCTTGCGGGCCATCGGGCGCGAAGCCGGGCTCGGCCTGCGCACCCAGCGCCGCAGCGCCCCACAGGGCGGCGGCCAGCAGGCGAAAGGGCCGGCGCAGCAAACCGGCCACCCTAGGCGTACTTCTTCAGGTTGGCCCGGATCGCTTTCACCTCTTCGGAGTAGCGGCCCAGCACGCGGGTGAGCAAGAGGTTGAGCAGCCCATAGTGCAGCGGCATGGGCCGCAGCACGTCCACGATGAGCACGACGCGGATGTCGCTGGCGTCGTTGATGACCTCGTGGCTCCAGCTGTCGTCGAAGAGGATGCTGTGGCCGTTGGTCCAGGTGTGGAACTGGTCCTTCACGCGCAGCGTGGGCGGGTTCTCGGCGGGCACCTTCAAGGCCAGGTGGTAGCGCAGGTAGCCGGTGTAAGGCCCGTCGTGCGCGGGGATGGACTTGCCCGGGTCCAGGATCGAAAAGAAGGCGCCGAGCAGGTGGGGCACCTGCCGCAGCGCCGCCATGGTCTGGGGGCACCTGCCGGCGTTGGCGGGCACCTCGCCGTCGACGGTGGCGAGCATGAACACACGCCAGCTCTTGTCGGGGTTGACCGTGCCGGAGATGTAGGTTTCGGCCTTGGAGACCTCGTGGTAGCGCGGGATGCGTTCACGCTCCTGCAGCAGCCCTTCGAGTTCGGCGCGGATGGCGTCCTGGTGCCGGTCCAGCACGCGCAGGGCCGGGTAGGTCTGGTCGATGTCGAAGAACGCCGGCCGCTGCTGGCCACCGGCCTGCCGCGAGAAGATGGCATTGATGCGACGCTGAACGGGGCTCTGCGACATCGCGTCTCCTGATGGATCCCGTGGGGAGGAACGCGCGCATTATGGGCCGCAGGCCCGCTGGTCGAAGGCAAAAAAAAGAGGCAGCCCGTGCGGGCTGCCTCAAATCCTTGGAGGAGACAAACGGTGAGACGATCAGTTGACCTGGACGCTGCCCTGGCCTTGCACCACGGCATTGCCCTGCACGGCGCGCAGGCCGGCCAGGCGGATCAGCTCGGCCTGCTCGGGCGTGGCCACGGGCTGGAGTTCACCGCGGACCGTCAGACCCAGGCGGCGGGCTTCGGCGGCTTCGGCCAGCACCTGGGCGCGGGTGAGGCCGCTGGCGACCACGGTGGCTTGCGCTTGCGCGGGGTTGGCTTCGCCGCGGGCGATCTGGTCGGCCCGGTAGGCGGCGGCGGCCTGGGCTTGCACTTCGGCGCGGCTCAGGTTGGACTGGAAGTTGAAGACTTCGTTGCCTTCGATGGGGCCTTCGGCGAAGGCGGCACCCGCGGTCAGGGCGAAGGCGATGGGCAGGAGGATGCGTTGGGAGGCGTTCATGACAGTTCCTTTGGAGACGACAGGTTGAAAACGATGGAGGGAGGAGACACTTGGAAAGCCGGTCTGCGTCGGCATGGGATGAACTGTAGAAACCGGGCCTGTCGTTTCCCGAACGCCTGAATTACGTATTCGTAACCCACCGCGCGCTCACTTTCCGTGACAATTTCATAGCGCGCAATCGGATGGCGCGCCATTCATTCCGAGTACCCCACGCCATGCGCATCCTGGTCATTGAAGACGAAGCCAAGCAAGCCGACTACGTCAAGCGCGGCCTGACCGAGGCCGGCTACACGGTCGACGTGGCGCGCGACGGCATCGAAGGCCGCTACCTCGCCACCGAAGGCGACTACCAGCTCGTGGTGCTCGACATCATGTTGCCGGGGGTGGACGGCTTCGGCGTGCTGTCCGCGCTGCGCGAAAAGCACAACACCCCGGTGCTGATGCTCACGGCGCGCGACCTGGTGGAGGACCGCGTGCGCGGCCTGCAGTCCGGTGCCGACGACTACCTCGTCAAGCCGTTTGCCTTCTCCGAGCTGCTGGCGCGCATCGGCGCGCTGCTGCGCCGGGGCCCGGCCTCCTCGACCGAGGCGACCAACAGCCGCCTGAGCGTGAGCAACCTCGAGATCGACCTGCTGAGCCGCAAGGCCTCGCGTGCGGGGCAACGGCTGGAGCTCACGGCCAAGGAATTCGCGCTGCTGGCCCTGCTGGCGCGCCGCAAGGGGCAGATCCTTTCGCGCACCACGCTGGCCGAGCAGGTGTGGGACATGAACTTCGACTCCGACACCAACGTGGTCGAGGTGGCGATCCGCCGGCTGCGCGCCAAGATGGACGACCCCTTCCGCCCCAAGTTGCTGCACAACGTGCGCGGCATGGGCTATGTGCTGGAGGAACGCGCGTGAACACGACCACGATCGACGGGACCGCCGGCGCGAGCGCCAACGCGGCTTCCGCGGACCCGCGCAGCGGGCCCACGCCCTGCACGTACTCCATCGGCAAGCGCCTGTCGCTGCTGCTGGCGGTGCAGACCATCATCGGCCTGGGCGTGCTGCTGGCCGTCATCTACGCCGCCACCTGGATGCTGTTCGAGTCGCGCCAGCAGGAGGAACTGCGCGGCTACTCCAACGTGCTCATCGAGGTGCTGAAAGACGCCGACGCCGATGGCGGCGAGGCCGCGATGGTGCAGAAGCTGCAATGGCTGAGCGAACGCCGGCCCGGCAATTTCGTGCAGGTCCACCGCGCCGACGGCAGCGAGATGTACCGCGACGCGCTGCCCACCTTCGACCCCGGGACCGCGCCGACGAGCGAGCTGCGCTTCTCGGTGCCGCGCGCCGACGGCAGCGCGCCGCTGCAGGGCCGGCTGGTGATGGACTGTTCGCGCGATGCCCAATACGGCCAGCGCATGGCCCTGCTGCTGGTGGCCGCCACGCTGGCGGGCGGCGCCTTTGTGGCCTGGGCCACCTTCTGGCGCGTGCGCTGCAGCCTGCGCCCGCTCGCGGACCTGGCGAGCCAGACCCGCGCGATCGACGTGCGTCGACTGGACCAGCGCCTGGCGCTGAGCGAGCCCATCGAGGAGCTTCAGCCGCTGATCGAGCAATTCAACGGCCTCATGCAACGCGTGGAGCGCACCTACGTGCAACTCGAGGGCTTCAACGCCGACGTGGCGCATGAACTGCGCACGCCCTTGGCCAACCTGATCGGCCACACCGAGGTCGCGCTGAGCCGCGAGCGCAGCGCGCCCGAGCTGGAGGAAGTGCTGCTGTCCAACCTGGAAGAGTTGCAGCGCATGGCGGGCATCGTCAACGACATGCTGTTCCTGGCGCAAGCCGACCGCGGCGTGAAGGCGCGCCGCGGGGCGCCGGTGAGCCTGGCCGATCTGGTGCAACAGGTGGTGGAATTCCACGAGGCGCCGATGGAGGAGGCCGGTCTGGGCATCGACATCGAGGGCGACGCCCAGCTGGCGGTGGACGAGCCGCTCTTCAAGCGCGCGCTGTCCAATCTGCTGGGCAATGCCATCCGCTACGCCGACAAGGACTCACGCCTGTGCGTGCGCATCCAGCAGGAGGCCGACGGCAGCGTGCGCCTGTGGGTGGAGAACTGCGGCCCGGCAATCGAACCCGACCACCTGCCCCGCCTGTTCGATCGCTTCTTCCGCGCCGACGCCTCGCGCTGCGAACTGGAGAAGCCGCACCACGGCCTGGGCTTGTCCATCGTGGCGGCCATCGCGCGCATGCACGACGGCTTCGCGGTGGCCGAGTCGGACGCCGGCCGCACACGGGTCGGCTTCATCATGGCGGTGTGAGACCGCCCGCGCGTCACCCGGGCAGGAAAAGCGCCTGCAGATCGCTCAGGAAGTCAAAGCCCCGCTCGGTCGGTCGCACCTGAGCGCCTTCGCGTTCGATCAGGCCTTTCGCCTCGGCCTCGCGCAAGGCCGCGTCGATGCTGGACAGCGGCAGGCCGGTGCCGGCCATGAAATCGGCCAGGGCGAAGCCCTCGCGCAGGCGCAGGGCGTTGAGCATGAACTCGAACGGCAACTGGGCGCGCGGCACCTCGTCCATGCTCGCCACGGCGTCGCCGGCAAGGGCGCGCTCCATGTACAGACGCGGCTCACGCACGCGCACCGGGCGCGCGATGCGGTGCGCGAAACTGAGCTTGCCGTGTGCCCCGGCGCCGATGCCCAGGTAGTCGCCGAAGCGCCAGTAGTTCAGGTTGTGCCGGCAGACGTGGCCGGGCCGGGCATAGGCCGAGACCTCGTAGCGCTGGAGTCCCGCCTCGGCGGTGAGGGCGGTGATGAGGTCCAGCATCTCGTAGGCCTCGTCGTCGCTGGGCAGCCGGGGCGGGTACTTGGCGAACCAGGTGTTGGGTTCGAGCGTGAGGTGGTAGACGGACAGGTGCGGCGGGGCGAAGGACAGCGCGGTGCGCAGGTCGGCCTCGCACTGCGCGAGCGTCTGGCCCGGCAGCGCGTACATCAGGTCGAGGTTGAAGGTGTCGAAGACCTGCGCCGCCTCTTCCAGCGCGGCGCGCGCCTGCGCGCCGTCGTGCACGCGGCCCAGGGCCTTGAGCTGCGCGTCGTCAAAGCTCTGGACGCCGATGGACAGGCGCGTGACCCCGGCCTGGCGGAACGCGCGGAAACGGTCCTTCTCGAAGGTGCCGGGATTGGCCTCGAGCGTGATCTCGGCGCCGGGCTCCAACGGCAGGCGCGCGCGCACGTCGGCCAACAGGCGGTCGATGGCCTCGGGCGAGAACAGGCTGGGCGTGCCGCCGCCGATGAACACGCTGTGCACGGGCCGCCCCCACACCAGGGGCAGCGAGGCCTCGAGGTCGGCGCGCAGGGCGTCGAGGTAGCGCGCCTCGGGCATCGGGTCCCCCGGAGCCGACGTGGCGCTCCACTCGTGCGAGTTGAAGTCGCAGTAAGGGCACTTCTTCAGGCACCAGGGCAAGTGGATGTAGAGCGACAGTGGCGGCAGCGCGCCGAGCTGCAAGGTGCCCGGGCGCATCCAGTGCCTCGGGTCGCGGTGGACGGGTGTCTCGCTCACGGTACGGTCTTCAGACGCTGCGCTCACGGCGCAGGCGCGAACCAGCGCTCGCGCATGAGTTCCAGCATGGCGCGGGCGGCCTGTCCGCGGTGGCTGTGCCGGTTCTTCACCTCGGGGTCGAGCTGGGCGAAGGTGCGGCCCAGCGCGGGAATGAACATCACGGGGTCGAAGCCGAAGCCTTGGTCGCCCACGCGCTCGCGCGTGATGAGACCGGGGGCGCGGCCCGTGGCCACGAGCGGTTCGGGGTCGTCGGCGTGGCGAAGCGCGACCAGGGTGCTGACCAGCGCGGCACGGCGGTCGACCACGTCGCGCATCTGCTCGAGCAGCGCGGTGACGTTGTGGTCGTCGCCCTTGGAGTAGCCGTGCTGCGTGGCGTAGTAGGCGGTGTCCACACCCGGCAGACCGCCGAAGGCCTCCACGCACAGCCCGGCGTCGTCGGCCACGGCCGGCAGGCCGCTTTCGCGCGCGGCGTGGCGGGCCTTGGCCAGCGCGTTCTCGATGAAGGTGCGGTGCGGCTCCGGCGCTTCCGGGATGCCCAGTTCGGCCTGACGAACGAGCTGCACGCCCAGCGGGGCGAACAGGGCCTGCAACTCGGCCAGCTTGCCCGCGTTGTTCGACGCGAGGACCAGCTTCATGCGCCGAGCGCGGCCTTCTGCAGGGCCACGAGTTCGGCGATGCCCTTCTCGGCCAGCACCAGCAACTGGTCCATCTCGGCGCGCGTGAAAGCCACGCCCTCGGCCGTGCCCTGCACCTCCACGTAGTGGCCGGCGCCGGTCATCACCACGTTCATGTCGGTGTCGCAGGTGGAGTCTTCCACGTACTCGAGGTCGAGCAAGGGCGTGCCGTCCAGGATGCCGACGGAGATGGCGGCCACGTGCTCCTTGATCGGCGAGGCCGTGAGTTTGCCCGCGGCCATCAGGCGGTTCACCGCGTCCTGCGCGGCCACGAAGGCGCCGGTGATCGCGGCCGTGCGCGTGCCGCCGTCGGCCTGCAGCACGTCGCAGTCGAGCGAGATGGTGCGCTCGCCCAGGGCCTTCAGGTCGACCACCGCGCGCAGCGAGCGGCCGATCAGGCGCTGGATCTCCTGGGTGCGACCACTCTGCTTGCCCTTCGCGGCCTCGCGGTCGCTGCGGGTGTGCGTGGCGCGCGGCAGCATGCCGTACTCGGCCGTCACCCAGCCTTCTCCGCTGCCACGCTTGTGCGGCGGCACCTTCTCTTCCACCGACGCGGTGCACAGCACCTTGGTGTGGCCGAACTCGATGAGCACCGAGCCTTCGGCGTGCATGGTGTAGCCGCGGGTGATGCGCACGGGGCGCAGGGCATTGGTGGCCCGCTGGCCTGGTCGTTGGACGGCCGTCATGGCAGAAACCTCACAAGGGGAAAACGAAGCTCAGGCGTTGCGCGCGGCCGCGGTGCGGGCGATCGCCGCATTGATCTCGGCGATCGACTTCTCGATGGCCGCGTCGTCCAGGTCTTCGATGGTGGGATCGGGCACGCCCGACTGGATGGTGGAGGCGAACACGCCGTCCTCGATGTCTTCGGTGGAAACGCGCGTGGTCTGGTACTCGTCGGCGGTTTCCCACTCCATGGCAAGCACGGTGACGTTGTCGCAGCGCTGGCCGCCGCGGCGCAGCGCGGTTTCCACCAGATCGGGCACGGCCTGCTCCAGCGGGCGCGTGGACAGTTCGTTCACGATTTCATCGTCTTCGACCGTGCCCCACAGGCCATCCGAGCACAACAGCACGCGGTCGCCCTGCATGAGCTGCACCGGGCCGGACAGGTCGTACACCGGCTTGGCCGGCGAGCCCAGGCAGGTGAAGAGGATGTTGCGGTTGATGTGCTCGGTGTTGCGGCCCAGGTGCGCCTGCTGTTCCATGTAGGAGTGGTCGCGCGTGCGCGTGAGCAGCTCGTTGTCGCGCACCACGTACAGGCGCGAATCTCCGCAGTGCACCCAGTGGATGTGGCCACGCTCCATGACGGCCGCCACCAGCGTGGTGCGCGGCGTGTCGAGCATGCCCTTCTCCGCCGCGTAGCGGATGATCTGGTGGTGCGCGGCCATGAGCGCGCTGGAGAGGAATTCGGGCACCTCGCGCACCGTGGGATTGGCCGCCTTCTGGAAGTAGGCCGACAGCGTCTGCAGCGCGAGCTGCGCGGCCATGGCGCCTTCGGGGTGGCCACCCATGCCGTCGGCCAGCACGAACAGGCCGGACTCGCGCGTGTAGGCGTAGCCCATGCGGTCCTCGTTGCGCTCGCGACCGCCTTGCCGGCTGATCTGGTAGACCGAGAATTTCATCGGAATTTGGTGCCCACATCAGTGGACTTGCGCAGCAATGACTTCTGTTTGTCGGAGACGATGTTGTCGAACTGCAGGCGCATCTTCTCGGCCACGGTGAGCTTGGTGTAGCTGCGCTCGGTTTCGCGGCTGAGTTCCTTCTGCAGCGCGAAGACCGATTGCGGGCGAGAGAGCGGGTCGAGCGACATGCACCACTCGACCACTTCGATGAGGTTGTCGGAGTACACCCCGCGCAAGCGCGACAGTGCGAGCGACAGGCGGTCTTTCTCGAGGCGCTGGGGCGCGTCGTTGGGCGGGTAGCCCTGCATGCTGGCGTAAATGCAGGCGCCGATGGCGTAGATGTCCGTCCAGGGGCCCATGGACGAGTCGCGGCGGTACATCTCGGGCGCGGCGAAGCCGGGCGTGTACATGGGGCGGATGAAGTTGCCCTCTTTGCTCAGCACCTCGCGCGCGGCACCGAAGTCGATCAGCACGGCGCGGTTGTCGTCGGTGACGAAGATGTTCGCGGGCTTGATGTCCAGGTGCAGCATCTTGTGCTGGTGAACGATGCGCAGGCCACGCAGCACCTCGTCATAGAGCGAGCGGATGGTGGATTCGCGGAACACCTTCTGCTTCTTGAGCTCGCGCGCGGTGATGATGAACTCCTGCAGGGACGAGCCCTCGAGGTAGTTCATGACCATGTAGACGGTTTCGTTCTCGCGGAAGAAGTTGAGCACGCTCACCACTGACTGGTGGGAGATCTGCGCAAGCGCGCGGCCTTCCTCGAAGAAGCTCTTGAGGCCGAGGCGATAGAGCGAGAGCTTTTCGGGCTGCACCTGTGGCAGCAATTCACCGGGACCGCGCGTGGCCAGGGACGAAGGGAGGTATTCCTTGACGGCGACCTGCTGGCCTTCGGTGTCGACCGCGAGGTACACCACGCCAAAACCGCCGGCGGCCAGCTTTCGAACGATGCGGTAGCCACCGATGACCGTGTCGGGTGGCAGAGGAGCGGGTTTGACCTTTGACATAATTCGACCGGTTTCCGAAACGCCCCGTTTTGGACCTCCAATACCACCGGCCCAGAGCGATGGCAGTTTACAGCATGACCGGCTACGCCTCGGCCCAGCGAAACGCTGGCGCGGAGCCGGCCGCAGGGGATTCCGGCCCTTCCGTCGGGGTCGAAATCCGCTCGGTCAACAGCCGCTTCCTCGACCTCGGCTTCAAGCTGCCCGACGACCTGCGCGCGAGCGAACCGGCCTTGCGCGAGCGCTTCACACAGAAGCTCAAGCGCGGCAAGGTCGAGTTGCGCGCCTGGATCGAGGCCTCGTCGGACCAGGTGCCGCGTGCCCCGGGCAGCGCCGAATTGCAGCGCCTGCTGGCCGCTCAGGACGCCGTCCGCACCTGGCTGCCCCAGGCCCAGCCGCTGTCGGTGGCCGAGGTGCTGGGTCTGGTCGAGCGGCGCAGCGCCCCGCCGGCCGACCTGCACGAGCGTCTTACCGAACTGCTCGACGCCGCACTGGAGCAACTGCTGGAGGCACGCGCGCGGGAAGGCGCACGGCTGGCCAGCATGCTGCTTGATCGCGTCGGCCAGTTGCGCGCCCTGACCGACACGGCGCAGCCCCTGATCCCTGAGCTCGTGGCGCAGCAACGCCAGCGCTTTCTCGACCGCTGGCAGGAAGCGCTGGGCGCCGACGCCTCGGGCACCGTGGCCGGCAGCGAGGCCGCGCGCGACCGCGCGCTGGCAGAAGCCACGGCCTTCGCCATACGCATCGACGTGGCGGAAGAGCTCACGCGGCTGCGCTCCCACCTCGACGAGATCGAGCGCCTGCTGCAGCGCGGCGGCGAGGTGGGCAAGCGCCTGGACTTCCTGATCCAGGAGCTGCACCGCGAAGCCAACACCCTGGGCTCCAAGTCGTCGAGCCTGGAGCTCACCCGCGTGTCGGTGGACATGAAAGTGCTCATCGAGCAGATGCGTGAGCAGGTGCAGAACCTGGAATGAGACCCTGATGCAGTACCCCGGCAACCTGTTCGTCGTGGCCGCGCCCAGTGGGGCCGGCAAATCCAGCCTGGTGAAGGCGCTGATGGAGCTCGACGCCCGCGTGCAGCCCTCGGTGTCGCACACCACCCGTCCGCCGCGCGGGCAGGAAGTCCATGGCCGCGAGTACTACTTCGTGAGCCAGGAAACCTTCGACCAGATGATCGCCCAGGACGCCTTCCTGGAATGGGCGCAGGTGCATGGCAACCGCTACGGCACCTCGAAAGCGGCGATCGAGCAGCGCATGAAGCAAGGCGCCGATGTGGTGCTGGAGATCGACTACCAGGGCGCGATCCAGGTCAAGCGCATCTTCCCCAACGCGGTGCTGATCTTCATCCTGCCCCCCAGTTGGGAAGAACTGCGCTCCCGCCTGGAACGCCGCGCGGAAGACACCTCCGAGGTGATTGACCTGCGCCTGCGCAATGCCGCCATGGAGATGGCCCATGCCCGGGATTTCGACTTCGTTATAATCAATGAGTTATTCGAGCGGGCCTTGTTTGACCTCAAGGCCATCGTTCACGCCCAGCGCCTGAAGTACGCGGCGCAACGCAGCGCCAGAAGCGACACCTTCGAAGCGCTCGACATCCCCTGACACAGCCCGGAGCCCGCCATGGCACGCATCACCGTCGAAGATTGCCTGGAACAGATCCCCAACCGCTTCCAGCTCGTGCTGGCCGCCACCTACCGCGCGCGCATGCTCAGCCAGGGCCATGCGCCCAAGATCGAGAGCAAGAACAAGCCGGGCGTGACCGCCCTGCGCGAAATCGCCGAAGGCAAGGTCGGCCTCGAGATGCTCAAGAAGGTCCCGACCTGAGCCGGTTCGTCGCACCCTCCCCACAAAAGACACCGCCTGACGGTGTCTTTTTGTTTCTGCGGGTCCCGATTCCTGCCTGAGACCAAGGCCTAGTGCCGTGACCCAAAGCGGTGCACGCCATCAGGCGCTACAGTTACAGGATGACGCCCACCGTCGACGGCACCCTGGCGGCCAGCCCGCCCGACGCGGCCACTGCGGCCGCCAGCGCAGCCGCGGCCAGCTTTGCCGCGCTGCTGGGCAAGCTCGACTACCTCGGCCCGACGGACATCGAGCACATCCGCCAGGCCTACCGGTTCGCCGACGAGGCCCACCTGGGCCAGTTGCGCAAGAACGGCGACCCGTACATCACCCACCCCATCGCCGTGGCCGCGCAGTGCGCGGAATGGAAGCTCGACGCCCAGGCCCTGATGGCGGCGCTGATGCACGACGCCATTGAAGACTGCGGCGTGACCAAGCAGGAACTGGTGGAGCGCTTCGGCTCGCCGGTCGCCGAACTGGTCGACGGACTGACCAAGCTCGAGCGCCTGGAGTTCACCTCCCGCGAGCAGAACCAGGCCGAGTCCTTCCGCAAGATGCTGCTGGCCATGGCCAAGGACGTGCGGGTCATCCTGATCAAGCTGGCCGACCGAACGCACAACATGCGGACCATGGGCGACATGCCGCGCAACAAGTGGCAGCGCATCAGTTCGGAAACACTGGAGATCTACGCCCCCATCGCCCATCGCCTGGGCCTGAATTTCACCTACCGTGAGCTGCAGGACCTGGCCTTCCGCTTCCTGTACCCGTGGCGATACGAGGTGCTGTCCAAGGCACTGAACAAGGCCCGCAACCGGCGGCGCGACCTGATCGCGCGCGTGCAACAGGAGGTCGAGGCCGCGTTCGGCCACCAAGGCCTGCCTGTGCGCATGATGGGCCGCGAGAAAACGCTGTACTCCATCTACCGCAAGATGGACAGCAAGCACCTCTCATTCGCCCAGGTCACCGACATCTACGGCTTTCGCCTCGTGGTGCCGGACCTCACCGACTGCTATACGGCACTGGGCGTGCTGCACCAGCTCTACAAGCCCCTGCCGGGCAAGTTCCGCGACTACGTCGCCATTCCCAAGGTCAACGGCTACCAGTCGCTGCACACCACGCTGGTCGGCCCCTTCGGCACCAACATCGAGTTCCAGGTGCGCACGCACGCCATGGACGTGGTCGCCGAGTCGGGCGTGGCCGCCCACTGGCTCTACAAGGCCAACGAGCCCGGCAGCGACATGTCGCAGCGGCTGGGCACGCAGTGGCTGCAGTCGCTGCTGGACATCCAGCAGGAAACGCACGACGCCAGCGAGTTCTGGGACCACATCAAGATCGACCTCTTCCCCGACGCGGTCTACGTTTTCACCCCCAAGAGCAAGATCCTCGCGCTGCCGCGCGGCGCCACGGTGGTCGACTTCGCGTACGCGATCCACAGCGACATCGGTCAGCGCACGGTGGCCGCGCGCATCAATGGCGAACAGCGTCCGCTGCGCTCCGAACTCGCCAACGGCGACGTGGTGGAGGTGATCACCGACGAGAAGGCCGAGCCCAACCCGACCTGGCTGTCCTTCGTGAAGACGGGTCGCGCGCGCTCCAAGATCCGTCACCACCTCAAGACCGTGGCGCAGGAGAAGTCCCTGGAACTGGGCGAGCGCATGCTCAGCCAGGCCTTGCGCTCCGAAGGCATCGCACAACTCCCGGGCGAAGACGGCGACCACGCCGCGGTGTGGGACAAGCTGCTGCGCTTCACCGGCAACAAGAGCCGCGGCGAGCTGCTGTCCGACATCGGCATGGGCCGGCGCATCGCCAGCATGGTGGGCAAGAAGCTGGCGGTGCTGCTGGCGGAAACCGGCCTCAAGCCCGACGCGGTGCTGATCAGTACCGAGCGCTACGCGGCAGGCCAGGACGACGGCACGCTTCAAGGCGTGGTCACGCTCGATGGCAGCGAGGGCCTGTCGGTGCAGTACGCCCCCTGTTGCAAACCCATTCCGGGCGACCGCATCGTGGGCTATCTGGGCCGTGGGGAAGGCCTGGTGGTGCACGCCGAGGATTGCCCGACGGCGCGCCGCCTGCGCGACCGCGACGCCGAGCGCTTCCTCGAAGTCGAATGGGCCGACGAGCCGGTGCGCTCCTTCGACACCACGGTCATCGTCACGGTGGCCAATGGCAAGGGCGTGCTGGCGCGCGTGGCTTCCAGCATCGCGGCGGCCGAAGCCGACATCACCCACGTGGACATGGGCGACGAGCCGGCCCAGACCGCCACGGACATCCGCTTCTCGGTGTCGGTGCGAGACCGCCAGCACCTCGCCGACGTGCTGCGCAGCCTCAAGCGCACGCCCTCGGTCATCAAGGCCCAGCGCTACAAGGCCGCCGCCAAGGCCTGATCAGGCAGCGGGCGCCGGGTAGCTCACCTCAAGCACTTCCAGTTCCTGCACGCCGCCGGGCACGGCCAGCTTCACCACGTCGCCCACGCGCGCCTTGAGCAAGGCCCGCGAGACGGGCGCCACCCAGCTCACCTGCCCCTGCGCGCTCTCGGCCTCGTCGGTGCCCATGATGGTGATGGTGGTCTCGCGCCCCGATTCGTCGGCGTAGGTGACGGTGGCGCCGAAGAACACCTGGTCGCTGCCATGGTGCGCCGACGGATCGACCACCTCGGCGATTTCCAGGCGCTTGGTGAGGAAGCGGATGCGCCGGTCGATCTCGCGCAGGCGCTTCTTGCCGTAGATGTACTCGGCGTTCTCCGAGCGGTCGCCGTTCCGGGCGGCCCAGTGCACGGCCTCGACCACCTTGGGCCGCTCGTCGTCGATCAGGCTCAGGAGTTCACGGCGCAGGCGTTCATAGCCGGTGCGGGTGACGTAGTTCTTTCCACCGGGTGCCGCCGGCACGGCGGTGTCTTCGTCGTCCTCGTGATCGGACTCGCGGGTAAAAGCCTTGCTCATCTTTGCTCGCCGCCCCGTGGGCGTTTCAGCAGGCGATCCTAACGCGCCGGACCGGCGCTGTCCGTTACCCTTCGCAGGCCCTGCGCGAGGGCCCCACGCCACGCCCACACGAAGACGACCGACATGACCCCTGACACGAAGCGCACTGGCCCCCTCGCCGGCCTGCGCGTTGCCGAGTTCGCCGGCATCGGGCCCGGTCCGTTCGCCTGCATGCTTCTGTCGGACATGGGGGCGGACGTGGTCACCATCGACCGCCCGACGCGCAAGCCGGCGGACCGCGGCAACGTCACCGGACGGGGCCGCACCGTGGTGACGGCCGACCTGAAGGATCCCTCGGCGCGCGAGACCGTGTTCGCGCTGCTGGAGAAGGCCGATGTGCTGGTCGAGGGCTTTCGTCCCGGTGTGATGGAGCGGCTTGGCCTGGGACCCGACGCGGTACTCACGCGCAACCCGCGCCTGATCTACGGCCGCATGACGGGCTGGGGCCAGCACGGCCCCCTCGCACAGGCGGCCGGGCACGACCTGAACTACATCGCCATCACGGGCGCGGCCCACGCCATCGGTCCGGCCAACGGCGCGCCGGTGCCGCCGCTGAACCTGGTGGGCGATTACGGCGGCGGCGGCATGTACCTGCTGGTGGGCATCCTCGCGGCGCTGCATGAAGCCGGCCGCTCCGGTCGGGGCCAGGTGGTCGACGCCGCCATCACCGACGGCACCATCAGCCTCATGGCCAACTTCGTCGGCCACGCGGCGCGAGGCAACTTCCGCGAGGCGCGCGGCAGCAACACGCTGGATGGCGGTGCCCCCTTCTACGGTGCCTATGAAACAGCGGATGGCCGACACGTGAGCATCGGCCCCCTCGAGCCGCAGTTCTTCGCCGAACTTTGCGAGCGCGTCGGCGTGCCCGAAGGCCTGCGCGACGCGCAGAACGACCGCGCGCGCTGGCCCGAACTTCGCGCCACATTCGAGCGCATCTTCCGCGGCGAAACCCAGGCCGAATGGACACGCCGGCTGGAGGGCACCGATGTGTGCTTCGCGCCCATCCTGCCGCTGTCCGAAGCGGCCAGGCACCCACACAACGTCGCGCGGCAGGCCTTCGTCGACATCGACGGCGTGGACCATCCCGCTCCAGCCCCGCGCTTCTCGCGCACACCCGGGCGCATCCAGGGCCCGGCGCCGCGAGAGGTGACCGACATCGCCGCCGTGCTGGGTCGCTGGCGGTGACGGCGCCCGCGTCCGGGCGAGAGGACCCTCGTCATGTCCCATCCCGGGCATGCGGGCCGCGCCAGAGCTTCTTCGCGGACAGGTGTATCGCCGCGCGTATGCGCGGGTAGGTGCCGCAGCGGCACACGTTCGCGTTCATGGCATCGCTGATGTCTGCATCGCTGGGCTGCGGGTTGGCCGCCAACAGGGCGCATGCGGACATCACCTGACCGCTTTGGCAGTAGCCGCATTGCGGCACGTCCACCTCTTGCCAGGCCGCCTTGACCGCCACCGACTCACGGCTGTTCAGGCCTTCGATCGTGGTCACCTTCTGACCCTCCACGCCAGAGACGGACACTGCGCACGACCGCGTGGCGCTTCCGTTCACGTGGACCATGCAAGCGCCGCACAGGCCCTTGCCGCAGCCGTACTTTGTCCCCACCAAGCCCAGCTCGCCGCGCAGCACCCACAGCAGGGGCGTGTCGGGTTCGGCGATCACGGTCACGGCCTTGCCGTTGATGTCCAGAAGCATCGTTTTCATCGTCGTCTCAAGCCAGGGTCAGGGGCAGTTGGCGCAGCCGCGTGCCGGTGAGCGAAAACACCGCGTTCGCGACCGCGGCGGCAATGGGCGGTGTGCCGACCTCCCCCACCCCTTGGGGCGGTTCGGTGCTGGGCACGATGTGCGTCGTGATGGCGGGGCAGTCGCGCATGCGCAGCGGCGCGTAGTCGTGGAAGTTGGATTGGCGCACCTGGCCGTTGTCGACGTCGATACGCCCGTACAGCGCGGCGGACAGGCCGTAGACGATGCCGCCCTCCATCTGCTGGCGAACCAGGTTCGGGTTGACCGCCAGGCCGCAATCGACCGCGCAAACCACCTCGTGCACCCGGATCGTCCGCCCGGCGCCGAGCGATACCCGCGCCACCTGGGCCACCACGCTGCCGAATGACTCGTGCAAGGCCAGGCCCAGTGCCTGCGGCTGGCCCTCGGGCGTCAGCGGCAGCGGTGTTCCCCAGCCCGCCTCCCGTGCCGCCATCTCCAGCACCCTGAGGTGCCGAGGCTTGCCCTCGAGCAGAGATCGGCGGAACGCCACCGCATCGGCCTGCGCCGCCGCCGCCAGCTCGTCGATGAAGCTCTCGACGAAGAAGGCGTTGAAGGAGTGAGCGACGGAGCGCCAGATGCCGGTGGGCACCTCGGACTCGAGCACCGCGTGCCGCACCCGCATGTGGGGGAATTCGTACGGGGTGTTGGCGGCGCCCTCGCGGCTGACGTTCAGAAGGGCCGGCTGGCCCAGACTGGAGCCGGCGATCCGGTAGTCCCAGGCCGTCACGCGCCCCGAGGGGTCCAGCGCCGCCTCGCACCGCGCCACCATGGCGGGGCGGTAGAAGTCGTGCGCCATGTCCTGCTCGCGCGTCCACATGAGCTGCACGGCCCGGCCGGGCACCGCCTTCGCGATGGACGCCGCCTGCGCGACGCAGTCGGTGAAGGTCTTGCGGCCGAAGCCCCCGCCCATGATCTGCGGGTGCACGCGCACCTTGTCCGCATCGATGTCGAGGACCGTGGCCACGACGTCGCGCACCACGCTCGGCCCCTGGCAGCCCACCCAGACCTCGGCCGCGCCCTGGTCGAAGCGGATGGTGCAGTTCATGGGTTCCATGGCGGCGTGCGCCAGGAACGGCACCTCGTAGCTGGCGCCGATGACGGTTCCGCCCGAGCGCATCGACGTGTCGACATCGCCCCGCTCGTACAGCACGGACCCGTCGGCGCCCCGCACGGCCTGGCGCAGGGCCTCGAGCACGCCGCGGCTGGACGTCCCCGCGGCTGCACCGGGATTCCACGCCACCTCCAGCGCCTCGGCCGCCCGCATCGCCTCATGCGGCGAACGGGCCACCACCGCCAGGCCCCCGGAGGTGAGGCCGCGTCCCGCCATGCCACCGGCCTGCGGCGCCAGGGGCACCACGGCCCCGACGCCCGCCATGGCCCGCACGCGCGTGTCGTCGAAGTGCTTCACCGTGCCACCCAGCACCGGGCACAGCCGGGCCACGGCGTACAGCAGGCCGTCTGGCAGGGCATCGATGCCATACCTCGCTGCCCCGCTCGACTTGTCGCGCGCATTCAACTGCGGCAGCGGCTGGCCGATGAGCTTGAATTCGCTCGGCGGTTTCAAGGCGACGGACCGGGGCAAGGGCAATCGGGCCGCGGCTTCGGCCAACTCGCCAAAGGACAGGCTCAGGCCCGAGGCGTGCACGATCCGCCCCTGCTCGGCGCGGCACTCGCCCAGGGCAAGGCCCCATCGGTTCGCGGCCGCCTGCAACAGCATCATTCGGGCCGACGCCCCGGCTTCGCGCATCGGCCCCCACTGGTCCTTGATGCTGGTCGAGGCGCCCGTGATCGCCAGCCCCGGAACCTCTCGCACCAGCTTGCGCGCCACGTGCGCCGCCGCAGGCGCGAGGAAACGCCCTTCCCCGCGGGGATCGAACGCGTGGGCGAGGTTGGAAGCGAGCGCCAGGTTGTTGTAGATGCGGTCATCGAAGGCCGGCACCACACGCACCCGCTCGATGTCCGCGTCCAGCTCTTCGGCCAGCAACATGGCGACGCCGGTGTAGATGCCTTGTCCCATCTCCATCCGGCAGAGGGACACCGTCACCGAGCCGTCGGTGCCGATGGCGACCCAGCCATTGAGCCGGTGGCTGCCGGGGGAGGGATCGGGCGAGCGGTCCGCCGTGAGGCGCTGGCGTGGCGGCGTTGCCAGCCAGCCGATGCCCAACACGCCCGCCGTGCCGATGCCGGCCAGCACAAAGCGCCGCCTGGTCAGTCTTGCCATCGTTCACCCCCTGTCATGTTGAATGCCCACGGCGGAAAAGCGCGCCAGGATGGCGGCGTGCCGTTCGGGCCAGAGCGCCAGGGCCTGCGCATCGCCGTCCAGCACCGCGCGAACGAACGCCACCGCGAGCGCGCCGGTGGCCTGCTTGGCCTTCGGGTTGAGGGCGCCGCCGCTGCCACCTCGGTCGGTGAACATGCTGTGCGAGCCCCCTTCGTACACCGCCAGCCATTTGAGCGGGCTGCCGATGGCATCGAACACGGCCAGCCGGTCTTCCGCACCGCTGTAGTAGCCGGGGATGCGGATGACGTCCTCGGTGCAGGTCACGTGCAGGCTGGGCAGCGTCACCGGGCCCAGCACCTTGCGCGGCTGCGCTTCTCCGTAGAACGGCGGCGCCGAGATGGCAATCGCGGCGCGCACGCGCTCATCGCGCAGTTCGATCACCCGGCCCTCGCGCTCGACACTGGCGCCGCTGACCAGCAAGGTGGTGTTGGCCCCGTAGCTGTGTCCGGCGGCCACGATCCGCTCGGCATCGATGCCCGGCGCCAGGTCGCCCGTCAGCAGCGTGTCGAGTGCGAAGCGCATGTCCTGCGCGCGTGCGATGGCCTCGGCCTCCTGCGCCGCGGCCTGCAGGCGCCCGACGAGGTTGAAGACATTGCCGCTCCAGAGTTGCCGGTCGCTGCCCACGTGCTGCAGGTGAAGGCTGGCGATGCCGTGGCGCGCGAAGGTCTGGCCGAGCCAGGTGTAGCCCATGCGCGAGCCTCCGATGCCGTGCGAGAACACGACCACGGGCACGGGTTGCCGGCTCCGCGGCCGATAGAGCCGCACCGGCACCGGGCGTTGGCGCGCCGCGTCGACCCAATCGAGGTCGTGCGTGTCGAATGCCGGCGCCCCGTCGGCGAAGGTGTCGGCCAAGGCCCGCAGGGGCACCGCAGCGGCCACTGCCAGCGCGGCCCCCTGTCGCAGCCACTGGCGGCGTTGTGGGTTCATGGCGCGTCCCTCAGAACCGGTAGAGGTAGCCCACGCGCAGGCCCGTCTGGGTGGAGCGATCCACCAGGGGGCTGTCGGCGATCCCGTCGCCCAGGCGGGTACTGCGCAGGTCCAGGAAGACGTTCTGCCTGGCCGAGAGCCGATAGTCCACACGCAGGCCCAGCTCCACGTTCACCGTGGAGTCGCCCTCGTACTGCGGCCGCCCGGCCCGCACCTCGGACCCGTTCACGCCGTAGTAGTAGCCGACGTACTCCCTGTCCAGTTGAATGGCGGCCAGCCGTGGGGTGAAGCTGAACTGGCCGACGTCGAATCGCCGGTCCGCCTGCAGCTTGAACTGGCGGCCCTCGCTGTGGCTGGACGCATCGCCCATCAGCTCGGCGGACAGGTTCACGAAGGGCGTGCGCCAGATGGCCTCGCCGCCCAACCATACGCCGCCTTCTCGCTCGGCCATGCCCTCCAGGTAGGGCGAGTCGTCGGCCTCGTAGCCGTCCAGGGAATAGCGCGCCTTCAGGCGGAATCCGACCGGACCGGCCGACGGCAGTTTGAGCTCCAGGCTCGGCCCCATCACACGAACCCAGTAGTTCTCGAAGTAGACGAGAGGAATGCCTTGCGTGTCGTTGTCCATGTCCCGGTAAGGCTCCTGGTGCACGTCCACGCCCAGGCCGAGGCCCCAGCGGGACTCGCCGCGCTGGAGCTCTCGCTCCTGCGCCGACGCGCCCGAGGACGCCAGGGCGAGTGAAACGCCGAGCACGGCGCTGGACAGGCCGCCGGCCAGGCGGGCATTCGGACGGTGCTTCGAGGATCGGGGTTCGGGTGTCATGCGAGAAGGCTCCTGGAAAGGGAAAGACAGGGGTGATGGCAAGGCCCTGTGCGAGCCTTGCGTGCCGTGATGCTCATCACACGGCTTTAAGACGCGGTTATCGCGATGAACGATTGATGAAGGGCGCGTCTTCATCGGTCATTCATCCCTGCCGGGCACAATCCCCAGGCCCGGCCGGCCACCACAGGAACCCCTCAGACCATGCACCTGCTGCTCGTGGAAGACGACGCCATGCTCGCGGACGCGGTGTGCGAAGGCGCGCGCCAGAACGCCTGGCAGATCGATCACGTGGGCGACGCCGCCGGCGCGCGCCTGGCCCTGGTTGACCACGCCTACACGGCCGTGCTGCTCGACATCGGGCTGCCCCACGAATCGGGCCTGAGCGTGCTCAAGGCCATGCGCAGCCGCTACGACGTGACCCCCGTGCTCATCCTGACCGCGCGCGGTCAACTGAGCGAGCGCATCCAGGGCCTGGACGCCGGTGCCGACGACTACCTCGTCAAACCGTTCCAGGTCGACGAACTCTGGGCCCGGGTGCGCGCGGTCATCCGCCGCAGCCACGGCCGCGTGGTGCCGGTCTTCACCTACCGCGACATCCAGATCGACCGGAGCAAGCGCCTCGTCACGCGCGCCGGCAAGCGCGTGTCCCTGAGCGCGCACGAATACCGCACCCTGCTGGCCTTGCTCGAGCGGCCCGGCCACGTCGTCACGCGCGCCCACCTCGAGGACGTGGTCTATGGCAGCAACGGCAGCATCGAGAGCAACACCATCGCGGTCTTCATCTACCAGCTTCGGCGCAAGCTGGGCGAGGACCTGATCACCACCTTGCACGGCCACGGCTACATGATCGGCGAGGCGCTGCCGTGAATTCGCTGCGTGGCAACGTTCTGCGCGTGCTCGTCGGCACCATCCTCGCCAGCTGGGCGGTGGCGCTGATCGCCTTGTGGTTCTTGCTCAAGCACAGCGAAACCAGCATCGCCGACAACGGGCTGCGCAACTTCGCCGTGCACATCCTGCAGGCCATCCCCGCCGACGCCGACGAACGTGGGCCCAGGCCCGGGCTGTCGCCCAAACCCTCCATGCTGTCCGACGACCCCAAGCTGGCTTTCCAGGTGTGGGCCGAACGCTCGCGGCTCGTCGCGCAAACGCCCGGCGCACCACCCTCCGCATTGAAGCCCGATTTCGCCAACGGCTTTGCCAGCCTCATGGTGGACGGCCGGCGCTGGCGGGTGTATTCGGTGTCGGACGGCGCCGGGCGCAAGTACGTTCAGGTGGGCCGCCTGCACAGCGAACTCGACGCCGAACTGCAGCAAAAGGCGTTCTTCGTGCTCGGCGTCCTGACGACGCTCGTCTGCATCGTCGGACTGATCACCTTCCTGGCCGTGAGGCGCTCGCTTCGGCCGGTCGCCGAGCTGCAGGCGACGCTGCAGCGCCGCGTGGCCTTTGATCTCACGCCGCTGTCGACCACCCACCTGCCCACCGAACTGCGGCCCCTGGTCGAATCGTTCAACCGCGTGCTGACGCAGCTGGACGAGGCCGTCGAGAACGAGCGCCGCTTCATCGGCGACGCCGCGCACGAGCTGCGCACGCCGCTGGCGGCGCTGCAGGCCCAGGCCCACGTGGCCCTGCACGCGCGCTCGGCACCCGAGAAGGACGCGGCACTGGTCAAGCTCATCGCCGTGGCCGAGCGCAACACGCGCCTGTCCGAGCAGCTGCTGGACCTGGCGCGCCTGAACGCGGGCGAGCACGCCCCTCAGCGACAGGCCGCCGAGCTGAGCGAGCTGGTGCTGCACGTGGCGCGGGAGTTCGAGGTCTTTGCGCAAACCCACCAGCGCAGCCTGGTGCTCGATCTCTCACCCGCCCACCTTCACTGCAACATCGACGAGATCGGCATCCTCTTGCGCAACCTGGTGGACAACGCCCTGCGCTACACGCCAGGCAATGGGCGCGTGCGCATCCGCTGCGGCAGTGTGGACACCACCAGCGGCCCGGCAGCGTATCTGGAGGTGGCGGACGACGGCCCCGGCGTGCCCCCTGGCGAGCGCGAAGCGATCTTCCGCCGCTTCCACCGCGTGCCCGGCAACGGCGGGCGCGGCAGCGGCATCGGCCTGTCGCTCGTCGCCGGCATCGCGCGCCTGCACGCCGCGACCATCGTCACCGGCGCGGGCATCGATGGGCAAGGGTTCAGCGTGCGCGTGCAGTTCCCGGCGGTGTCCGAGGCGGGCACCGAAACGGCCGCCTGAGCGCGGCGGTTCATGAATCCTTCATCCGGCTAACCGTCTCTTAAAACCGGCGGGTCACCATCGCTTCAAGGAAAGCCTGCGCAACTGGCGCGGCTGAACGCGAGAAGACCATGACCCGGAACCACACCCCCTGGACCCACGCCGACATCCCCCTGCTCCAGGGGCGC
>NZ_WVZN01000011.1:129712-218921 GCF_011772445.1 Hydrogenophaga sp.
GGCGCAAGCGGGCGCGAACGTCGTCATTGCCGGACGAAGCCCCATCAAGGGCGCGGCGGCCGTGGCCGAGATCGAGCGACGCGTCGCGCACGCGTCGGTGTCGTTCGAGTTGATGGACCTGGCCAGCCTCGGATCCGTACAGCGATGCGCTGAGCGGTTGAAGCAGTCGCTCGATGCCGTCGACCTGTTGATCAACAACGCCGCGGTGATGACCCCGCCGCATCGGCGCATCACCGCCGACGGCTTCGAACTGCAGTTCGGGACAAACCACCTGGGCCACTTCGCGTTGACGGCTCACCTGCTGCCCCTGCTCATGAACAGCGGAAAAGCACGGGTGGTCAGCCTGTCGAGTGTCGCGGCTCGGGATGCCCGCATCCACTTCGACGACCTTCAGTTCCAGAGCGGGTACCAGCCGATGGCCGCCTATGGCCAATCCAAACTGGCGTGCCTGATGTTTGCCCTGGAGATGCAGCGATTGAGTGACGAACTGGGTTGGGGCATCAAAGGCATCGCCGCCCACCCTGGCATTTCACGCACCGAGCTTCTGGTCAATGGTGCCGGTCGCTGGAGCGCTGCGGGCGTGGTGCGCCGCTTCGCCTGGTTCCTGTTTCAACCGGCGGCGCAAGGCGCGCTGCCCACGCTGTACGCGGCCACGGCAGCCGAGGCGCGCGGTGGTGGCTACTACGGGCCCGACCGACTCTCGGAGACGCGCGGCCACCCCGCACCCGCCAGAACCCCGCACGCCGCGCTGGATGTAGCGGCTTGCCGACGCCTCTGGTCCGAGTCGGAATGGATGACGGGGGTCTGCTTTCCCAGCTTGAAGGCGCAGCCCTCAGGCACGGCACGAAGCTGGCTCGCCGAGGCCCTGGAAGACCGCCTCACCGTTCCCGGTCCCCTCGACTTCCTTAGCCCCCCGTGAGCCGGGTCCCGCAAAAGTCCCGCAACAAAGAAAAACGGGCCAGCCCTTGTGGAGCTGACCCGTTGTTCTAGAACGATGTTCTGGCGCGGCTGGCAGGATTCGAACCCACGACCCCTTGGTTCGTAGCCAAGTACTCTATCCAACTGAGCTACAGCCGCGAAGCCTCGCAGTATAGCAGGCTTTTTTGGTAGGCCGTGTTGGGCTTGAACCAACGACCAAAGGATTATGAGTCCTCTGCTCTGACCAACTGAGCTAACGGCCCGAGCGCGCGATTGTAGGCGGGCCCCTTCGCGGCCATCTACTTCGTGTGGCTTAGAGCGTTGCTCACCAGCTTGGCCGTCACGTCCACGATCTGGATCATGCGGTCATAGGGCATGCGCTGCGGCCCGATCACACCCAGCGTGCCGACCACCTGCCCGTCCACTTCGTACGGCGCCGTCACGACCGACAGGTCCTCGAACGGCACCACCTGGCTCTCACCACCGATGTAGATGCGCACGCCGTCGGCCTGGTTCGAGACATCGAGCAGGCGCATGAGCTGGGTCTTCTGCTCGAACAGATCGAACAGCCGGCGCAGGTTGCCGAGGTCGCTGCTGAACTCGCTCACCGACAACAGGTTGCGCTCCCCCGCGACCACCACCTCGTCCTGCGGGGCCGGTTGCGCGCCGATGTCCACGGCCTGCTTCATCAGGTCGGCGATCTCGCCGCGCAGCGCGTCCAGTTCGTTGGTCAGGCGCTCGCGCACGGCCTCGATGGTGAGGCCGGCGTAGTGCGTGTTGAGGAAGTTGGCCGCTTCCACGAGTTGCGACTGCGAGAAGTTGGCCTGGGTCTGGACGATGCGGTTCTGCACCTCGCCATCGGGCGAGACGATGATCACCAGCACGCGGCGCTCGGACAGGCTCAGGAACTCGATGTGCCGAAACACCGAGCTGCGGCGCGGCGCCATGACGACGCCCACGAATTGCGACAGGCTGGAGAGCAGGTGCGCGGCCTGGCTGATCACGCGCTGCGGCGATTCCACCCCCGGCGCGCCGAACTCGGCGACACGGGGCATCTCTTCCCGGCGCACGGTGAGCATGGTGTCGACGAAGAGCCGGTAGCCCCGCGCGGTGGGGATGCGGCCGGCCGAGGTGTGCGGACTGGCGATCAGGCCCAGCTCCTCCAGGTCGCTCATCACGTTGCGGATGGTCGCGGGCGACAGGTCCAGGCCGGCGGCCCGGGCCAGCGTGCGTGAGCCCACCGGTTGCCCGTCGGCGATGTAGCGCTCCACCAGCGCCTTGAGCAGCAACTTCGCGCGATCGTCCATCATCGGATCATTCTAAGGAAAGCCCTGGCAAGCCGTCTCCACCCTGGCCGCAGCCCGCGTGGACCGCAACACCGTGTGATGTAATTTGCGAATGAATGCCCCGCTGGATCCCCGCGCCACGACACCCGCCGCGAAACGCCCTCTGCGCTTCGCCCACGTGGCCATTGTGGGCAAGTACCAGGCGCCGGGCGCCAGGCACGTGGTCGACGAGATCGCCCAGTTCCTGCACGCACAAGGCTGCGAGGTGTCGCTGGAGGAGCAGACCGCGCAGAACACCGGTCTGACCGACTACCCCTCGCTCGACGTTCCCGGCATCGGCCGCCACGCCCAACTGGCGCTGGTCATTGGTGGCGACGGGACCCTGCTGGGCATCGGCCGGCAGATGGCGCGCCAGGGCGTGCCGCTGGTGGGCATCAACCAGGGGCGGCTGGGCTTCATCACCGACATCGCCTTTGACGATTACCGCGAAGCCCTGTGCCCCATCCTGCGCGGCGAGTACCAGGAAGAAGCCCGCGCTCTGATGGCCGCCAGCGTCTGGCGCGATGGGCAGTGCGTGTACGAAGCCACGGCGCTCAACGACGTGGTCGTCAACCGCGGCGCGGTGGCCAGCATGATCGAGCTGCGCGTGGAGGTGGACGGCCGCTTCGTGGCCAACCAGCGCGCCGACGGCCTGATCATCGCGACTCCCACCGGCTCCACCGCCTACGCGCTGTCGGCCGGCGGGCCGCTGCTGCACCCCAGCATCGGTGGCTGGGTGATGGTGCCGATCGCGCCGCACACGCTGTCCAACCGCCCGGTGGTGCTGCCCGCGCACTGCGAGATCGCCCTGGAGCTCGTCAACGGCCGTGACGCCAGCGCGAACTTCGACATGCAGACCTTCACGAGCCTGTTGCACGGCGACCGTATCGTCGTGCGGCGCTCGGAACACGCGCTGCGGCTGTTGCACCCGGTGGGCTGGAACTACTTCGACACACTGCGCCGCAAGCTGCACTGGAACGAGGGCGCCTGAGCCCTCAACACCCGCACGTCCACACCCGCCATGAGCCTTCGACGCATCGTCCTGCGCGACTTCGTCATCGTCACCTCGCTGGACCTGGAGCTGGCCGGCGGCTTCGGCGTGCTCACGGGCGAAACCGGCGCCGGCAAGTCCATCCTGATCGACGCGCTGCAACTGGCGCTGGGCGCGCGCGGCGATGCGGGCGTGGTGCGCGAGGGCGCGCCGCGCTGCGAGATCGCCGCCGAGTTCGATCGGCCCGAGGCGCTGCGCCCCTGGCTCGACGAGCAGGGCTTCGCCGACGACGAGGCGCTGCTGCTGCGCCGCACGATCGACACCGAGGGTCGCAGCCGCGCCTGGATCAATGGCAGCGCGGCCACGCTCACGCAGTTGCGCGCCGCGGCCGATGCGCTGGTCGACATCCATGGCCAGCATGCCTGGCAAAGCCTCACGCGGCCGGAGGCGGTGCGCGACCTGCTCGACGCCTACGCGGGCGTGGACACCACCGCCCTGGGTTCCGCATGGTCCGCCTGGCGGCAAGCCGCCGCCACCTTGCGCGAAGCGCGCGAGCGCCAGGACGCCGCGCGCCAGGACAGCGAGCGCCTGGCCTGGCAGATCGCCGAGGTCGACAAGCTCGGCCCGCGAGCGGGCGAATGGGACGAGCTCAACACCCGCCACGGCCGCCTGGCCAACGCCCAGGCCCTGATCGACGCCGCCGGGACCGCCGTACAGGCCCTGGACGAGCAGGACGACAGCGCGGCCAGCCTGCTCAGCCGCGCGGTGGCCGCGCTGCAAGCGCAGGTGCACGTGGAGCCGGCCTTCGCGCAGACCATCGAAACGCTGGACAGCGCGCTGGCCCAGGTGCAGGACGCCGTGCACGAGCTGCACCAGCACCAGCGCCACGTGGAGATCGACCCCTCGGCCCTGGCCGCGCTGGACGAACGGCTGGCGCAGTGGCTGTCCCTCTCTCGCCGCTACCGCACCACGCCCGAGGAACTGCCCGCGCTGCACGCGCAGTGGGTCCGCGATCTCCAGCAGATCAACGACACGCTCGACCTCGCCGCGCTCGAACAGCGCGAGGCTGGCGCCCGCGCGGCCTTCGATCAGGCCGCGCGCGCCGTCAGCCGCCAGCGCCAGAAGGCGGCGCCGCGCCTGGGCCAGGCCGTGACCGAGGCCATGCAGACCCTGGGCATGCAGGGCGGTCGCTTCGAGGTGGCCCTGCCCCCGCTGGCCGAGCCCCAGTCGCACGGGCTGGAGCAGGTGGAGTTCCGCGTCGCCGGCCACGCCGGCAGCACGCCCAGGCCGGTGGCCAAGGTCGCCTCGGGCGGCGAACTCTCCCGCATCGCCCTGGCCATCTCGGTGGTCACCAGCCGCCTGGGCCAGGCGCCCACGCTGATCTTCGACGAGGTGGACGCGGGCATCGGTGGCGCTGTGGCGCACACGGTGGGCCAGATGTTGCGCCAGCTCGGCCAGGACCGCCAGGTGCTGGCGGTGACGCACCTGGCCCAGGTGGCGGCTTGCGCCGACCACCACCTGCTGGTGGCCAAGCAGCGCCAGGGCCAGCAGACTTACAGCACCGTTCAGGCCATCGACACCGAGTCGCGTGTGCGCGAACTGGCCCGCATGCTCGGTGGCAACGAACGCTCCGAAATCTCGCTCGCGCACGCGCGCGAACTCCTGTCGGCCTGATGGACAACGCCCCCGCCTCCACCGAGCTCGTCGTCATCACGGGCATGTCCGGCTCGGGCAAGTCGGTGGCGCTCAACGCATTGGAAGACCTGGGCTTCTATTGCGTGGACAACCTGCCGCCCGAGCTGCTCGAAGCCTTCATCGACCTGGACCGCCACGACCGCCTGCGCAAGGTTGCCATCGCCATGGACGTGCGCAGCGCCAAATCGCTGCCCGGCCTGCCACGCCGCCTGGCCGCGCTGCGCTCGCGCGACGTGCAACTCACCACGCTCTTCCTCGACTCCACCACCGACACCCTGGTGCGGCGCTTTTCCGAAACGCGCCGGCTGCACCCGCTCTCACTGGAGGAAACCGACGACCAGCGCCGCGCGCTGACCGACGCCATCGAGTACGAGCGCGAGCTGCTGGCCGAGCTGCGCGAGCAGGCCCTGGTGCTGGACACCAGCCTCACGCGCGCCGCCCAGTTGCGCAGCCAGGTCAAGGAGCTCGTGGGCGCGACGCGCACGCCCATGACCCTGGTGTTCGAGTCCTTCGCGTTCAAGCGCGGCATCCCCATGGACGCCGACTTCGTGTTCGACGTGCGCATGCTGCCCAACCCGCACTACGAGCCACTGCTCAAGCCGCTGACCGGACGCGACGCACTGGTGGCGCGTTTCCTGGAAGCCAGCCCCGATGTGCTGGCCATGGAAGAGCAGATCCGCGGCTTCCTTCAGCACTGGCTGCCCCACATGGAGCGCGACCACCGCAGCTACGTGACGGTGGCCATCGGATGCACCGGCGGCCAGCACCGGTCCGTGTTCCTGGTGGAACGCCTGGCCGCGTTTTTCGGCGGAGAGTGGGTGGCGCGGGTGCGTCACCGCGAAGCCGACTACTGGTCGAGAAGCTGAGCCGCCCAGTCGCCGGACAACAGACTTCGCACGGGCGCCGGCAGGCCCACCGACGGCAGTGCCGACAGGCTCACCCACTCGCCGGCCCAGTCCGGCGGCACGCTGTCCACCGCCACCCAATGCGGCAACAACTGCAACTCGCGGTGCGTGAGCGCATGGGACACGGCCTCGGTGGCGGTCCAGCGCGACGGCCAGTCGGCGGGCGACACGACCTGCATCGCCTCCTCACTCGTGAACACCGCAGGCGCGTGCAGCCCCGCCCAGATGCCCGGCGCGGGTCTGCGCTGCAGCCACACCTGATCGCCGCGCACGGCGAACAGCAGCCACCAGCGCTCGAAGCGCCGCTGCGCGCGGCGGGCCTTCACCGGGTAGCGCGCGATGTCCTGACGCTGCAGGGCCACGCAGAGGTCGCTGGCGGGACAGGCCTCGCAGCGCGGCCGCGTGCGTGTGCACACGGTGGCGCCGAGGTCCATCAGGCCCTGCGTATAGGCACGCATGTCGTCGTGCCCGAGGTCTGCCGGCAGAAGGCGCTGCGCCAGATCCCACAGCACGCGCTGGCTCGACGCCTGACCCACGTCACCGTCGAAGGCCAGCAGCCGTGCCAGCACGCGCTTGACGTTGCCGTCGACGATGGACACGCGCTCGCCGAAGCAGAACGCGGCGATGGCCGCTGCCGTGGACGCGCCGATGCCGGGAAGGGTTTCGAGCGCTTTTGCGCTGGCGGGAAAGCGCCCGCCATGGTCGGCCATCACTGTCTGCGCGCAGCGGTGCAGGTTGCGCGCGCGGCTGTAGTAGCCCAGCCCGCTCCACAGGGCCATCACCTCGTCGATGGGTGCCGCCGCCAGCGCAGCCACGTCGGGGAAGCGCTCAAGGAAGCGGGTGTAGTACGCCAGCACGGTCGACACCTGCGTTTGCTGCAGCATGATCTCGGACAGCCAGACGCGGTAGGGGTCGCGGGTTCCCTGCCACGGCAGGCCGTGCCGTCCCGCGTGGCGTTGCCAATCGATGAGGCGCGGCGCGAAATCCGCGGGCACGGCCGTCAATGGACCACCCTCCGTGCTGCGCACTGCGGGGCTGAGCGCCTTGGGAGCGGCCCGGCGGCGCTCATGCCGCCATGGCTTCGGCGTGTTCTTCGTCCGGCGCCGCGAGCAGGTGGGCGGTGAGTTCCTCGAACTTGAGCTCAAGCTGGTTGAGCGCGGCCTGCTGCACCTGCAGTTCGCGAATGCGCTCGTCGAGCCCGCTGGCGGCCTGCTGGATGCGCGAAACCGCCTCGATGCGGCGCGTGAAGTTGCGGCGCCGCTCACGCAGTTGCGCGTCGAGCTGGGCCGCGGCCGACTTGTTCCAGAGTTCGACTTCGTTCACCGCGGTTTCGTAGGCCACGCGCAGGCGGCTCATGAGCGCGCGCGCCAGACGCTCAGCGAACTCGGGCTGCGCCAGGCGCAGGGCATTGCCCAGGCTCAGGTACTGCAGGTGGCTTTTTTCGATCAGGTCGAGGTCCTTGCGATAGAGCGCGAGCTGCGGCGACGACGGCGCCTGCAGCGAAAAGCCATATTCGGCGTTGAGGTTCTTGAAGCTGCCCTCGAGCATGGACTGGATCTCGTTGGCCATCTCATCGGCCCGGGTCAGGTCCTCGCGCAGCCGATTGAAGGTGCTGTCGTAGGCGCGGCGCACGCCGAGCTTGATGCCGGGGCTCTTGAGCTGGCGCGCCAGCGTGGAAACCTCCGCCTTCAGGTGCGAAGGACTCAGCAGCGCGAACAGGTCCTTGAGCAGGCGCAGGTGCACCGAGCGCACCGCCTGGATCTTGGCGCCGCTGGCGTCGAAGTCGGCCTGCTCCTGCTCGATGCGCAGGCGCATCTGCTTGATCACGCCCGCGTTCTTGCCGCGCAGGCCGTCGAGCTCCTGGATCTGCTCGACCAGGTCGCGCAGGCGCGAGTGCACCATGCGGCCGGCTTCGCCACGCAGGGCTTCGACCCCCGCGGCGACGGCCGCGCCCAGGATGCGTCGGCGCTGGCCCAGCAAGCCTTCGCTCAATGCGCGCTCCAGATCGAGCAATTGGCTGGCCTTGAGCAGTTCGTCGTCGCGGTTGACCTTGGCGAGCAGGCCCTTCTGGGCCGACACCGCCAACACCTGCGACTGCGGCACGCCCAGGATCTCGGCCGAATCGGCGCGCTGCGCGGCGATCTGCAACTGCACCTGCTCGGGGGAGCTCAGCGCATCCCACATGGTGTCGATCTTGTTGAGCACCACGAGGCGCGAGGCCTGCCCGTCGCCCAGCGTGGCCAGGTGCTGGCGCCAGATGCCAAGGTCGGACTTGGTCACGCCGGTGTCGGCCGCCAGGATGAACACCACCGCGTGCGCCTGGGGCAGCAGGCTCACGGTGAGCTCGGGTTCGGCGCCAATGGCGTTGAGGCCGGGGGTATCGAGAATGACCAGACCCTGTTTGAGCAAAGGGTGCGCCATGTTGATGAGCGCGTGGCGCCAGCGCGGCACCTCGATCAGGCCATCGGGGCCGGGCAGCGGGTTGTCCTCGGGCACCTCGTCGTGCCAGAAACCCAGGGCGCGCGCCTCATCCACGGGCACATGACGCACCTCGGACACCTTCTGGATGGCCATGGCAAGCTGCTTCGGGTCGTTCACGTCGAGGTCGACGCGCTCCCACTTGGCGGGCGCGTTGCGCCAGTCGAGCAGTGACTGAGGCTGCAGGCGCGTCTCGATGGGCAGCAGGCGCAGGCAGGGCGGCAGGTCCGCGTCATAGGCCAGCTCGGTGGGACACATGGTGGTGCGCCCGGCACTGGCGGGCATGATGCGCCGGCCGTAGCCCGCGAAGAACACCGCGTTGATGAGTTCGGATTTGCCGCGCGAGAACTCGGCCACGAAGGCGACCGTGATCTTGTCGTTCTTGATCTGGGCGTGGAGTTGGTCGAGCCGTTCGCGGATGCCCGGCTCCATCAGATCATGGTCGGCCAGCCATTCGGACAGGAGCTTCAGGCGCAGCGCGAACTGCTTGCGCCAGGCGCCGTGTTGATCGAAGGCTTGAATGAAATTCATGCGGCAGTGTCTTTCGGGCGATCGACCAATATAGCACCCGTCCCCCAGAGAGGCCGCCCATCGCGGACGCATGGTCAGCGGGCCTGGCAGAGCGGACAGAAGTAGGTCGAACGTTGCCCCTGCCGGATGGAGCGGATCGCCGTGGCGCACTGGCGACAAGGCTGGCCGGCACGGTCGTAGACCATGGCGTCGAGCTGGAAATAGCCGCTCTGCCCTTCGGCACTGACGAAGTCGCGCAGGGTGCTCCCGCCCAGCGCCAGCGCCCGCTGCAGGACCTCCACGATGGCCCCGTGCAGCCGCGCGGCGCGCGGGCCGCTGATGCGGTCGGCCCGCGTGGTGGGGCGAATGCCGGCGCGAAACAGCGCTTCGCTGGCGTAAATGTTGCCCACGCCGACCACGATGTCGCCGGCCAGCAGCACCTGCTTGATGGGCGCACGCCGCTGGCGCAGGGCCTGGTGGAAGCGCACCGGATCGAAGCCCGCCTCCAGTGGTTCCACGCCGAGACCACCCAGCAGTTGCGTGGCGCGCGGGTGCTCGAGCGACGGCACATGCACCACCGCGCCGAAGCGGCGCGGGTCGTGCAGGCGCAAGCGCCCCTGGCTGGTGTCGAGTTCGAAGTGGTCGTGCGGGCCGGGGGGCGGCAGCTCCGGCGCGAACTGCAGGCTGCCCGACATGCCCAGGTGCAACAACAGCCAGCCGGCGTCCAGTTCCATCAGCAGGTACTTGCCCCGGCGACCGACCGCGCGCACTTGCTGGCCCACCAGCGCGTCGGGCTCGACACCCAGCGGCCAGCGCAGTGGCTTGCCCAGCGCCACGCCGCGCACCGTGCTCCCGGCGATGCGGTCGGCAAAGCTGCGTCGGGTGACTTCGACTTCGGGCAGTTCGGGCACGGTGATCGGGGCGGAAATGGGGCGCGGGGAACACGCGCGGGGTCTTTGGATCAAGACACAAAGGCCTCGAACCCTTCAATTATCATGACCCGATGAAACCCCTGCCGCTGCATTCACGTCTTCGTCGCTCGCTGGTGGCGCTGGCCTGCGCCGGCGTGCTGGCCAGCCCGGGGGCGCAGGCGCAGAGCCCGCTGAAGCCCTCGGCCACCCGCTCTGCGCTGGATGCCGCGCTGTTCTACCAACTGCTGCTGGGCGAACTCAACGTGCGCGGCGGCGACCCTGGCGCGGGCTACTCGCTCATCCTCGAGGCGGCCCAGCGAGAAAAGAACCCCGAGCTCTTCCGGCGGGCCGTCGAGGTCGCACTGCAGTCTCGCCAGGTCGATGCCGCGCTGGCCGCCGCCACGACCTGGGCACGCGACATCCCCGGCGACGCCGACGCCAACCGCTTCACGCTGCTCACGCTGCTGTCGCTGGGGCGCGTGAACGAAACCGCGCCCGCCCTGCGCGCCGTGCTTCAGGCCACCCCGGCCGAAGAACGCAATGGCGCCATCGCCGCCATTCCGCAGATGTATGCGCGCGCCACGGACAAGGCGCAGGTGCTGTCCACCGCGCGTGACGCCCTGGGCCCGTTCCTGAATCAGCCCGCCCACGCCGGCGCGGCCTGGGCCACCATCGGCCGGCTCGAACTCGACCTCGATCGTCCCGTGGCCGCCAGCGACGCCGCGCGGCGCGGCCATGCGGCGGACCCGGTATCACCATATCCCGCCTTGCTCGCGCTGGAACTGCTCGAGCGCGGCCAGGCCGACACGGAGCTGGTGGTGCGACAGCACATCGACGCCGCGCGGGCGAAAGACCGGCAGAACACGGCCATCGCCACCGCCTACGCGCGCGTGCTGTTCGACCTGGGCCGCCTGCGCGATGCGCGAGTGCAACTCGAACGCCTCACCACCCAGGCGCCGCAACAGCCCGAGCCGTGGCTCCTGCTGGGCATGTTGCAGGTGCGGGACAACGCGCTGCCTGCCGCCAACGTTTCGCTGGACACCTACCTGCAGCTCGCTCGGGACGCAAAGGATGAGCGTGAGCGCCGCAGCCTCACGCAGGCCTATCTGCTCAAGGCCGAGATCGCGGAGAAGCAGCAGGACTTCGTCGCCGCCAATGCCTGGCTCGACCGCATCGACAACCCCGAGGAACTCATGGCCGCGCAGTTGCGTCGCGCCTCGGTTCTGGCGCGCCAGGGCCGCCTCGACGACGCCCGTGCCCTGCTGCGCAGCCAGCCCGAGCGCCGTCCCGACGATGCTCGACTCAAGCTGATCAGCGAAGCCCAACTGCTGCGCGAATTCAAGGCCTGGCGCGAGGCCTACCAGGTCTACGGCGAAGCGGTTCAGCGCTTCCCCGAGGACCCGGACCTGCTCTACGAGCAGGCCATGATGGGCGACCGCGCGGGCATGCCCGCCGAAATGGAGCGCCTGCTTCGCGAACTCATCGCCGCCAAGCCCGATCACCACCACGCCTACAACGCACTCGGCTATTCGCTGGCCGACCGCAACGAGCGCCTGCCCGAGGCCAAGCAACTCATCGAGAAGGCCGTATCCATGGCCCCCGACGACGCCTACATCCAGGACAGCCTCGGCTGGGTCGAATTCCGGCTCGGCAACACCGAGCGTGCCCTCGACATCCTGCGCCAGGCCTACGGCAAGCGCCCCGACCCGGAGATCGCCGCCCACCTGGGTGAAGTGCTCTGGGCCAAGGGCGAACGCGATGAGGCACGCCGTGTCTGGCGCGAAGGGCTCGCGCTCGCCAGCGACAACGAGACGCTGAGAAGCACGCTCAAGCGCCTCAACGTCGAGCTGTGAACCCGCCCTCCCGCCTGACCCGGCGCACGTTCGCCATCGCCCTGGCCGCCGGTCTGGGCGGCTGTGCCACGCCACGACCCCGTCTGCCTGGCGAGGCCGCCTGGTCTGGCCGGCTCGCTCTGCGCGTGGACAGTGCGCCGCCACAGGCCTTCTCGGCCCTCTTCGACCTGCGCGGCAGCGCGGCCCGGGGCGAACTCCAACTCAGTTCCGCACTGGGACAGACCCTGGCCACGGTGCGCTGGTCGGCGCAGGGGGCCGAGCTGCAACGCGGCAACGAGACCACGCGCCGCGACAGCCTTGACGCCCTCACCGCCGAACTCAGCGGCGCGCCCTTGCCGGTGCTGGCCATGTTCGACTGGCTCCAGGGCCGGGACGCCCAGGCGGGCGGCTGGCGCGTCGATCTGTCCGCGCACGCCGACGGCCGCCTGGTGGCGCGGCGCGAGCAACCGCTGCCCGCGGCCGAGTTGCGACTCGTGTTCGAACAGCCATGAACAGCCTGTACGAGGTTCCCGCGCCGGCCAAGGTCAACCTGTTCCTGCACATCGTCGGCCGCCGCGACGATGGTTACCACGACCTGCAATCCGTGTTCATGCTCATCGACTGGTGCGACCACCTGCACTTCGAGCGCCTGGACAGCGGCACCATCGAACGCGTGGACACCACGCCCGCCGACCTGCCCGAGGACGACCTCTGCGTGCGCGCCGCGCGGGCGCTCCGTCAGGCCACTGGCTGCACGCATGGCGTGCGCATCACACTCGACAAGCGCCTGCCCGCCCAAGCCGGGCTGGGCGGGGGCTCGTCCGACGCTGCGACCACGCTGCTCGCGCTCAACCGCCTGTGGGACCTGAACCTGCGGCGCGACGCGCTCGCCCGCATCGGGCTCACCCTCGGCGCCGACGTGCCCTTCTTCATCGGCGGACGCCACGCCTGGGTCGAGGGCATCGGCGAACGCCTGACCCCCATCGAACTGCCGCGCGGCCACCTGGTGCTGGTCAAGCCACCCGGCGGCGCGTCGACCCCACAGATCTTCGCGAGCCAGGCGCTCAAACGCGACACGAAAACTGCTACAATCCAAGGCTTTGCTGCAAACGGCACCCTCGAATCGCTGATGGCCTTCGGCCACAACGATCTGGAGCCGGTGGCACGGGCCCTGTGCCCCGAGGTCGGTGACGCGATTCACTGGCTGGCAGACCAAGGTCTGGCGGGGCGCATGACCGGTTCAGGTACCGCGGTGTTCGCACCGTGCGCCGCCAACCAGGTTCTGAGCCCGGCGCCAGCGTCTTGGCAGGTGCGTGTCTGCAGCAATATGGATGCCCATCCATTGCTCGATTGGTGCGACGGCTGACAGCCGCCACGCCAGACGGCGCAAGGGTTGTGCAACCTGCGACAATTCGGTGGTTCGTGACATCGTCACGGACCTCCAGCGTAGGGGAGTCGCCAAGTTGGTTAAGGCACCGGATTTTGATTCCGGCATGCGAGGGTTCGAGTCCTTCCTCCCCTGCCACCGTTTTTCTGACATCACTCACACTGGCCATCGTTGATGGCCGTTGTTTTTTGATCGCGGCCCCGCCGGTGGCCGCCAGACCGCTGGGAATGCCATGCAAGTTCAGCCCCCGGATTACATGATCTTCACCGGCAACGCGAACCCCGTGCTGGCATCCGAGATCGCCCAGCACCTGGGCACACAGCTCGGCGCGGCCACCGTGGGCCGCTTCTCCGATGGCGAGGTCACCGTCGAGATCACCCAGAACGTGCGCGCCCGCCACGTGTTCGTGGTGCAGTCCACCTGCGCGCCCGCGAACGAGAACCTGATGGAGCTGCTGATCATGGTCGACGCGCTCAAGCGCGCCTCGGCCGAGCGCATCACCGCCGTCATCCCCTACTACGGCTACGCCCGTCAGGACCGCCGCCCGCGCTCCAGCCGCGTGCCGATCAGCGCCAAGGTCGTGGCCAACATGCTGCAAACCGTGGGCGTGCAGCGCGTGCTCACCATGGACCTGCACGCCGACCAGATCCAGGGCTTCTTCGACATCCCGGTCGACAACCTCTACGCCTCGCCGGTGCTGCTGGGCGACCTGCGCACCAAGAACTACGAAGACCTGCTGGTGGTCTCGCCCGATGTGGGCGGCGTGGTGCGCGCACGCGCATTGGCCAAGCAGCTCAACTGCGACATGGCCATCATCGACAAGCGCCGTCCCAAGGCCAACGTGTCCGAGGTGATGCACGTGATCGGCGACGTCGAAGGCCGCAACTGCGTGATCATGGACGACATGATCGACACCGCCGGCACGCTGGTGAAAGCGGCCGAGGTGCTCAAGGAGCGTGGCGCCAAGAAGGTGTACGCCTACTGCACGCACCCCATCTTCTCCGGCCCCGCCATCGAACGCATCGCCAAGGGCAGCGCGCTCGACGAGGTGGTCGTCACCAACACCATTCCCCTGTCGCAGTCCGCCCAGGCCTGCGGCAAGATCCGGCAAGTTTCCGTGGCCCCGCTGATCGCCGAGTCGATCGCGCGCATTGCCTCGGGCGAGTCGGTCATCAGTTTGTTCGCCGATCAGGACAACCTGTTCTGATCAGCGATCAATAGCCGGTCGCCGCCAGGCGGCCTTCATCAACCGAGGCGTTCTGGTCGCGGAACCCCTCAACTGGAGTCAGTCATGCAATTTGTCGCTTTCGAGCGCGCCAAGCAGGGCACGGGTGCGAGCCGCCGCCTGCGCATCACCGGTCGCGCGCCCGGTATCGTTTTTGGTGGCACCACCGCCCCCACCGCGATCGAACTCGATCACAACGCGCTGTGGCACGCCCTCAAGAAGGAAGCGTTCCACGCCTCCATCCTCGACATGGAACTCAACGGCAAGGTCGAGAAGGTTCTGCTGCGCGATGTGCAGTACCACCCCTTCAAGCCCTTCGTGCTGCACGTCGATTTCCAGCGCGTGGACGAGAAGACCCGTCTGCGCAAGAAGGTGCCGCTGCACTTCACGGGCGCTGAAGAATCGCCGGCCGTCAAGCTCGACAAGTGCCTGGTCAACCACGTGATCAACGACATCGAGATCGAGTGCCTGGCCACCCAGCTGCCCGAGCACATCACCGTGGACCTGAGCCAGGTCACCAAGGGCGCCACCGTGCACGCCGGCGACATCAAGCTGCCCAAGGGCGTGAAGATCGTCACCCACGGCCGCAAGGACATCACGGTCGCGACCGTGGTGGAGCCGGTCGAGGAAGTCGTGGCCGCTCCGGTGGCTGCGGCGCCCGCCGACGACAAGAAAAAAGGCAAGGGCAAAAAGTAACCCCCTGCCCCGCCATGAACAAGGCCCGCCCCGCGCGGGCCTTTTCTTTTGGGACAATCCCTTCCCATGATCAAGCTCATCGCCGGTCTGGGCAACCCGGGCCCCGAGTACGAACAGACGCGACACAACGCTGGCTTCTGGTGGGTCGATGAGGCCGCGCGCCTGCTCAAGGTCTCGCTGCAGATGGAGCGCTCGCACTTCGGCCTGGTGGCGCGCGCCAACGTCGGCGGGCAGTCGGTCTGGCTGCTCGAGCCCCAGACCTTCATGAACCTGTCGGGCAAGTCGGTGGGCTCGCTGGCTCGCTTCTACAAGATCGCGCCCGAGGAGGTGCTGGTGGTGCACGACGAGCTGGACCTGCCGCCGGGCGAGGCCAAGCTCAAGAAGGGCGGCGGCCACGCGGGCCACAACGGCCTGCGCGACATCCATGCGCAGATCGGCGCCGACTACTGGCGCCTGCGCCTCGGCATCGGCCACCCAGGGAACAAGAACGAGGTGGCGAACTGGGTGCTCAAGAAGCCCTCGCCCGACGACCGCATCGCCATCGAACAGGCCGTGGACCGCAGCCTGAGGGCCCTGCCCCACCTGATCGCGGGCGAGGTGGACAAGGCCACCGCACTGATCCACACCAGCAAACCGCCCCGGCCGAAGCCACCGCGTCCCGCCGCCGTCCCCACTCAGGCGGCCGGCGCCTCGCCCGAGGCCGACGACAAGCCCTGACCGGCCTTCTGCAGGCGCTGGTACTTCTGCCACAGCGTCTCTTTCGATTCGACGTGTGCCGGGTCCACCGGAATGCAGGACACCGGGCAGACCTGCACGCACTGTGGTTCCTCGAAGTGCCCCACGCATTCGGTGCAGCGCCCGGGGTCGATCTCGTAGATCTCCTCGCCCATGGAGATCGCCTCGTTCGGGCACTCGGGCTCGCAGACGTCGCAGTTGATGCACTCGTCGGTGATCATCAGCGCCATGGCGATCCCCTCAGGCCTGCAGGGGCGGCGGCGGCTCGAGCCGCACCGCCACCGACGGGTGCACCATGGCCGACACGTCGCCGCCGAGCCTGGCGATCTCGCGCACCAGGGTGCTGCTGATGCATTGCAGGTCGGCCTGCGGCAGCAGGAACACGGTTTCCACGCCCGGCTGCAGCTTGCGGTTCATGGCCGCCATCTGCGCTTCGTAGTCGAAATCGGTGATGTTGCGGATGCCACGCACCACGGCCTGCGCGCCGTGCTCGCGGCAGAAGTCCATGATCAGCCCGTCGAATGGCAAGGCGCGCACTCGGCCTGACAGGCGACCTGCCGCCTCTGCCACCATCGCCAGGCGCTCGTTCAGCGTGAACTGCGTCTTCTTGTGGTGGGCCACGGCCACGGCCACGATGACCTCGTCGAACAGGCCGGCGGCGCGGCGCATCACATCCTCGTGGCCGAGTGTGATGGGATCGAAGGTGCCGCTGTAAACGGCGGTGCGGGCGGTGGTCTCGGGCATGGGACGATTATCCCGTGGCGCCGGGCAGGGACGGGCGCAGCAGGTGAAAGGCCACGGCACCGGCGCGGCCGTGCCGGTGCAGGGCCAGGCCCAGGGCGCCGAGCTCGGCCTCGGCCCAGGGGCGCGGGGCTTCCAGGTAGACGAAGCCCTCGGCCGCGACGGCCGCTCGCGCGGCTCGCAGCGCCGGCTCGAACAGGCCCACGGCATCAAAGGGCGGGTCGAGAAAGACCACGTCCAGGCCCTGCCCCGCGGCCGCGCGCAGGGCCGCCAGACCGTCGCCGCGCTGAACCCGCACCGCCTCGGCCTTCAGGCGCGCGCGGATGGCCTGCAGCTGCGCCACCAGCGAGGGTTCCTGCTCCACCATCAGCACCTCGCGCGCGCCACGCGAGGCGGCTTCGAAGCCAAGCGCCCCCGTGCCCGCAAAGGCGTCGAAGCAGCGCCAACCGGTGAGGTCCTGCCCCAGCCAGTTGAACAGCGTTTCGCGCACGCGCGAGGGCGTGGGCCGCAGCCCGGGCCGATCGGCCACGGGCAGCTTGCTGCGTTTCCACTGACCGCCGAGCAGGCGGACTTCTTGCGGCGGAGCGCCGGCAGACTTCTTCATGCCAGCGAGCTTAACCGCGCCATGTTCAGGGCTTTGCGCCAACGATCACGGTGGCCATGCGATCGGGTTTCACCACGCGCTGCATCGCACGGCGCACCTCGTCCGCCGTCAACGCGCGCACCCGCTGCGTCCAGGTGTCCAGGTAGTCCAGCGGCAAGCCGTTCCAGGCGATGTTGACCACGTTGTCGAGCAGCTTGCGGTTGCTGTCGAAGCGCAGAGCGAAGCCGTTGATGAGGTAGTCCTTGGCGGCCTGCAGCTCGGCCTCGGTCGGGCCGCCGGCGATATAGGCCGCCAGCGTCTCGCGCACCACGCGCACGGCCTCGTCGGCCTGGTCCGGCCGCGTGTTGAGACCGATCTGGAACGCCCCCGCGTGGCGCCCCGGCGAAAAGTAGCTGTAGACGCCATAGGTGAGCCCCCGCTTCTCGCGTACCTCGATCGTCAGGCGCGAAGTGAAACCGCTGCCACCGAGGATGTGGTTGCCCACGAAGAGCGGGAAGAAGTCCGGGTCGTCCCGTTTGAAGCCGGGTTGGCCCATCAGCACCTGCGCTTGCGCGGCGGGCATCGGCAGGCGTTGCTCGGTGGGCGCGGCCAATGGCTGCACCTCGGGCACGATCGGCAGCTCGGCGCAGCCATTCGGCGCGATGGCGCGAACCAGTGCGTCGACGATGCGCTCGGCGCCCGCTCGGTCCATCGCGCCCACCATCACCACCTGCGCGCGGCAGGCGCTGACGTGGCGGCGGTAGAACGCGCGCATGTCGTCCACGCGGATCGCCGCGAGCGTCTCCGGGGTGGCGAAACGCCCATAAGGGTGCTCGCCGTACACGGCGCGCCCGAAGGCATGGCCGGCCACCGTCGGCGGGCGGTTGAGCGCTTCGCGCAGCGCGGCCGTGGCGCGCTCGCGGTCGCGCTGCCACACGGCCTCGGGCCAGGTCGGCCGGGCCAGTTGCTGCGCGGCGAGGGCCACGGCGCGCGAGAGGATGGCCGGATCGGTGAGGCTGCGCAACTGCACCGAGAAGCGGTCGCTGCCCGCGCTCGCGCCGAACTCGGCGCCCAGGTCCACCCAGGCCGCGGCCAGGGCGTTCTCGTCGCGCGCGGGCTGGCCCTCGTAGGCGCCCACGCCGCCGTCCAGCAGGCCCGCCGCCGCGTTGGCCAGCCCTGCCTGCGCGGCCGGCTCGCGCCGGCTGCCGCCGTCGAAGTCCATCTGCACGTCGACCATGGGAATGGTCGGGCTGTTCACCAGGTACACCCGCGTGCCGCTGGGGTGCACCCAATGCTCGATGGGAATGGCGGCCGAGGCAAGGCCCGCCACCAGCGCGAGGCCCATGGCCGCCGACGCGCGCTTCACTGCTGTCCAATGCCTCATCGCGCGCCCTCCTTCTCATGTGCCTCGGGCACCAGCACACCGGTGTTGAGCGTGCGATCGATGAAGTAGCGCCGCGCCACCGCGCGCACCTGCTCGGCCGTGACGGCCTGCAGCCCGGCCATCAGGCGCTCACCGGCGTCCGTGGGCAAGCCATTGAGCCAGTACGTGCCTTGCTCTTGCGCCTGGTTGAACACCGAGTCGAGCTTGTAGACCTCGGATGCGGTCCATTGCGTCTTCACGCGCTGCAGCTCATCGGCACTCACACCTTCGCGGGCGATGCGCTCGATCTCGGCCTTGAGCGCGCCAATGGCCGTTTCGGCCGTGACCCCGCGCGCCGGCACGGCCGAGGCGGTGAACACCTGCGGCCCCCGGCCCATCAGCCCATAGCCCGAACTCGCGCTGTCAGCGATGCGCTTTCCGCCCAGGCCCTGCCCCTGCACCAACGCGCGCTCCAGGCGCGCGCCGCTGTAGCCATCGAGCACGCCCGAGAGCACCGCAAGCGCCAACGCGTCGCGGTTGGCTTCGTCGTCGCCACCGGTGTAGCGGGGTGCGTGCCAGGCCAGCACCACCAGGCCCTGATCCGCCACGGCGCGGTACTCCAGTCGGCGCGGACCGTGCTGCGGCGGCTCCGTGCGCGGCTTGCGCGCCGGCACGGCGCGCGCGGGGATGCGGCCGTAGGTGCGCTCGGCGATCTCGCGAACCCGCTGCGGGTCCACGTCGCCGGCCACCACCACGGCGGCGTTCGCCGGCACGTACCAGCGCTGGTGAAAGTCGCGCACGTCCTGTGGGGTCATGGCATCGATGTCGCTCATCCAGCCGATGATGGGCCGCCGGTACGGGCTGGCCTGCCACACCATGGCATTGAAGGCTTCGAACAGGCGCGCGCGCGGCGACTCCTCGGTGCGCTGGCGCCGCTCCTCCTTGATGACCTCGATCTCGCGCGTGAACTCGATGTCGGGCCACTGGTTGTTGGCGAAGCGATCGGCATTGAGCGCCATCACTTCTTCCAGCCGCTCGGCTGGCACCTGTTCGTGGTAAGCGGTGGCGTCGCGGCTGGTGAAGGCGTTCTGGCGGCCGCCCAGCGCGGCCACGCGCTCCGAGAACTCGCCGGGTTTGAGCGTGGCGCTGCCCTTGAACATCATGTGTTCCAGCGCGTGCGCCACGCCGGAAGTGCCATCGACCTCGTCGATCGAGCCGACGCGCACCCACAGCATGTGCACCGCCGTGGGCGCGCGGTGGTCGGGCCGCACGATCAGCGACATGCCGTTGGCGAGGGTGAAAGACTGGGCCGCCGGGGCGGTGGGCGTTGGTGAGGCGGCGTGCGCGAGGGACGCGGCCAGCACCAGCGCGAGAAGCGTCGAAAGGCGTTTCATAGAATCCCAAGGATTCCAGAGATTCTCAAATGTTCTCGTTCTTCCGAAAAAAAAACCCCGCGCCAGCCCCTGAGGCACCGGTGCCCACGCCCGATGCGCCTCCCGCCATCGGGCCGGGCCCGGCCCCCGCCACGGCGCACCCTGAGGCGAGCGCCTCGCCACCCGCGCCCGCCCAGCCGCCCGTCCCCGCGGCCGTGCCAGACGCCCCTCGCCAGGGTTGGCTCAACCGCCTCAAGAGCGGCCTGCGCCGCACCGGCAGCGGCATCGCCACGGTGTTCACCGGCACGCGCATCGACGAGGACCTGTACGAGGAACTCGAGGCCGCCCTGCTGATGGCCGACAGCGGCGTGGCGGCCACGCAGCACCTGCTCAGCGACCTGCGCCGCCGCGTGAAGGAAGCGAAGGCCACCGAGCCCGCCGCCGTGAAGGCCCTGCTGGCCGAGGCCATCGCCGACCTGCTGAAACCCTTGCAGAAGCCGCTGGTCATCGGCGAGCACAAGCCCACCGTCATCATGGTCGCCGGCGTGAACGGCGCGGGCAAAACCACCTCCATCGGCAAACTCACGCGCCACCTGGCCGACGAGGGCGCCAGCGTGCTGCTGGCCGCGGCCGACACCTTCCGCGCGGCCGCGCGCGAACAGCTCGCCGTCTGGGCCGACCGCAACACCGTGGACATCGTGACGCAGGAAGGCGGCGACCCGGCCGCCGTGTGCTTCGACGCCGTGAGCGCCGGCAAGGCGCGCGGCAAGGACGTGGTGCTGGTCGACACCGCGGGCCGCCTGCCCACGCAACTGCATCTGATGGACGAACTGCGCAAGATCAGGCGCGTGGTGAACAAGGCGGACCCCACGGGTCCGCACGAGGTGCTGCTGGTCATCGACGGCAACACCGGACAGAACGCGCTCGCGCAAGTCAGGGCCTTCGACGAGGCCTTGCAGCTCACGGGTCTCATCATCACCAAGCTCGACGGCACGGCCAAGGGTGGCGTGCTCTGCGCCATCGCGCGCGAGCGGCCCGTGCCGGTGTACTTCATCGGCGTGGGCGAAAAGCTCGAGGACCTCGAGACCTTCGACGCGCGAGAGTACGCGCAGGCCCTGCTCAGTTAGCCTCGCTGGCGTCCTGTTCGCTGTAGTGGCGCCAGCGGCCCATGGCCTGGCGCATGGTGAGCACCTGCCGCTCGAAGGTCGGGCAGGCCTGGCACATCGCCATGTGCAAGCGCAGGGCCCAGCGTTCCAGGCGCGGCAGCTCGCGGTCCTCGCGCGCGATGATCAGCGCGGTGACTTCCTTGCAGGTGCGGCGCAACGGGTAGATGGGCTTCATGCGGCGTCTCGGCGGGCGAACCAGTTGAGCTCCAGGCATTCGCGCAAGCGCAAGCGGGCCCGGTGCAATTGGACGTAGAGGTTGGTCGGTGTCAGCGACAGCTCCTTACAGATCTCCTCGCTGCCCATCTCCAGCCACTCACGCATCAGGAACAGGCGCCCTTGCGCGGGCGGCAGCTTCTCGGTGCAGGCCTCCAGGATGCTCATGAACTGGCGATTGTCCAGGTCCTGCTCGGGGTTGCCCCAGTCGGCCGGCCGCTCGGCGAAGTGGCCGTCGGCCTTGAAGGGCAGGTAGTCCAGGGGGTCGGCCTCGTCGTCCTCGCCGCTGCCCAGCGTCACCTCACGCCCGTGCTGGCGCAGCGCGTCGACGATCTTGTGCTTGAGGATGCCCACGAGCCAGGTACGCAATTGCGCGCGACGCTCGAAGGCCTGCGGCCGGGCGATCGCGGCGAGCACGGTCTCTGACACCGCGTCCTCGGCCCAGGACTCGTTGCGCAACTGCAGGCGCGCGAACTTCATGAGGTAGGCCCGCGACTCGGCGACTTCCTGCTCGAACGTTGGAGACGGCATGGCGCGGGAGTGTAGTGAATGGCGAAGTCGGCACGGCGACAGGCGGTGTAAGAACCCGCACGCTGCCACGACACAAGCCCACCAGACCGCTTGCACCGGGCCATCGCGCGGTGGGCCCTGGGTTTGAGGAGCCAATCCCATGAACCAACGCCAATTCCTCGCCGCCGCCGCCGGCTCGCTGATGTCGCTCGCCCTGCTGTCCACGCCCGCGCTGGCGCAGAACAGCGGCAAGGAGAAGTGCTACGGCATCGCCAAGGCCGGCCAGAACGATTGCGCCAACCTCGCGGGCACGCATTCCTGCGCGGGCCAGGCCAAGATGGACATGGACAAGGGCGACTGGAAGTACGTGCCGGCGGGCACCTGCAAGCAGATGGGCGGCCTGTCGGCCGACGAGGCCAAGAAGGCCACGATGAAGAGCTGATCGCCAGCCCTGCACGCGCCATGCCAGTCCCCACGACACACGACGCCGACGCGCCCGAGGTGGGCATTGGCTGGCGCACGCCGCACCAGCGTGCGCTGCTCGAGCAGCGGCCCGCGCTCGATTTCATCGAGGTGCATGCGGAGAACTTCTTCGCGCCCAACACGGCCACGCGCGCGCCTCTGCTCAAGGCCCGCGAGTCCCATGGCCTGAGCCTGCACGGCGTGGGTCTGTCGCTGGGCTCCGCCGAAGGCATCGACCCGTGGCACCTGGACCGCCTGGCCACGCTGGTCGCCGACACCGAACCCCGCTTCGTCAGCGAGCACGCGAGCTTCGCGCGCGGCACCTGGCAAGCGCGTGCCGCGCACGCGGCCGACCTGCTGCCCCTGCCCTTCACCCGCGAGGCGCTGGACGCGCTGTGCGCGAACGTGCAGCGCGTGCAGGAGCGCCTGCGCCGGACCATCGCGGTCGAGAACCTCTCGGCCTACCTCGCCTGGCCCGAGGCCGACATGGCCGAGGCCGATTTCCTCGTGACGCTGAGCCGGCGCACGGGCTGCCAGTTGCTGGTGGACGTCAACAACCTCGTCGTCAACGCGCTCAACGACCAGCGCGCCGGCCGCATCGACGCCCCCCTGCCCGCCGTGCGGCGCTGGCTCGACGCCATCCCGCCCGACTGCGTGAGCGAACTGCACCTGGCGGGCCACCACGACCGCGGCGACCTCGTGATCGACGACCACGGCAGCCGCGTGCACGACACCGTCTGGCAGGCGTACCGCCACGCCATCGCGCGTTTCGGCGCCGTGCCCACGCTGATCGAATGGGACACCGACATCCCTGCGCTGGACGTGCTGCTGGACGAGGCCGCCACGGCGCGGCACCTGGGCCGCGACGCACGGCGCGCGCGGGCATTGGAGCCGGCCGCATGATCACCTCGCTCGCGCAGCGGCAGCACGAACTGCTCGACGCCCTGCTTCAGGCGCGTCCGCCCGGACCCGACGCGCCCTGGCACGGCCCGGGACTCGGCGCCTACCGCGCCAACGCGCACGCGCACGCCGAGCGCGCGCTGCTCGACGCCTACCCCGTGGTCGCGGCGCTGCTCGGCGAAGCGGCCTTCCAGGCGCTCGCCCGCGCCCTGTGGCACCACCACCCGCCCGAACGCGGTGACCTGTCCGAATGGGGCGCCGCGCTGGCCGGCTTCGTCGCCGCGCAGAGCGAGCTGGATGGCCTGCCCTACCTCAGCGACGTGGCGCGGCTCGAATGGACCCTGCACCTGGCCTCACGCGCGGCCGACGCCGCTCCCGATGCCGCGAGCTTTGCCTGGCTGGAACGCGAGCCCCCCGAACGCCTGCGCCTGCGCCTGGCCCCCGGCACGGCGATCGTGCGCAGCCCCTGGCCCGTGCTCAGCGTGCTCGACGCCCACCTGCATGGCGATCCCGACTTCGCCACCGTGGCCCGGCGCCTGAGCGATGGCGTCGCCGAAAGCGTTCGCGTGTGGCGCCAGGGCCCAAGCCTGCGGCTCACGCCGATCGACGACACGCTGGCCTGCTTCGAGGCCGCGCTGCTGAACGGCCACACCCTCGGCCAGGCCCTGGACGACACGCCGATCGATGCGCTCTCCTGGCTCGGCGAGGCCGTGCGCAGCGGCCTGTGCACGGGCGTGGCGCCGCCCCCCGATGCGATCGACAACGAAGGAGAAGCCCCATGTCCACCCACCCCCTGATCCACCGCATCGCCACATGGTGGCAGCCGATCGACCGCCTGCTCGACGCCGCCCAGCCCCTGGGTGCGCTGCTCGCGCGGCTCTACATGGCGCAGGTCTTCTTCCTCTCGGGCCTCACCAAGATCCGCGACTGGGACACCACCCTGCTGCTGTTCACCGAGGAATACCACGTGCCCCTGCTGCCGCCCGCCCTGGCCGCCGTCATGGGCACGGTGGGCGAGCTGGCTCTGCCCGTGCTGCTGGTGCTGGGCCTGGCCGGGCGCTTCTCGGCGCTGGGCCTGTCGGTGGTCAACGTGGTGGCGGTGCTGAGCCTGAGCGAGATCGCCCCGGCGGCCTTTCAGCAACACCTCACCTGGGGCGCGCTGCTGGCCGCGCTGGCCTTGTTCGGGCCGGGGCGCTGGTCGCTGGACCATTGGCTGGGCGGTCGCCAGCGTTCCTGAGGCAGCGCGCGCGGGGCCGTACCATCGCGGCCCATGCGCAGCGGCATCACCCGACTTGTCCTCATCGGCGCAGGCCCGGCCCACCGAGAGGTGCTGGCCCGCCTGACGCGGCACCACCCCGCCGACCTGCAGGTCACCCTGCTGGCACCGCCCACCGCGCCCGTGCACGAACCCCTGGTGCCGGCCGTGGTGGCGGGCCGGTACACGGCCGATTCCTGCCGCGTCGGCCTGTCGGGCCTGCTCACGCTGGCCCAGGCGCGCTGGCTCGGCGGGCGGTGCATCGGCGTCGACATCGAGGGCCGCCTCGTGCGCGCCGCGCCGGCCGATGGCGGTGCGGCGATCGAGCTGCCCTTCGATCTGCTCTCGCTCGACACCGCCGCCACCACCGACCGCGAGGCGCTCGCGCACCGCCTGCCCGGCGCGCGCGATCTGGCGCTGCCGCGCTACCCCACCGAGGCCTTCCTGGGCCTGTGGCCACGCGTGGTGTCGCTGGCGCGCGAGCGGCCGCTGTCGGTTGCCGTCATCGGCGCGGGCGCGGCCGCCATCGAACTGGTCTTCGCCGCGGCGCAGCGCCTGCGCGCCGAGGGCCGGGCGGGCACCATCCTCACCCTGCTCACCGACGGCGGCGCGCTGGCGGGCGACCTGCCCCCCGCCGTGGCCTCGCGCGTGCGCCGCGAGCTCAAGCGCCAGCGCATCCACGTGCTCAACGAACCCTGCACGGGCCTCACGGTGGATGGCGTGCGCCTGGCCAACGGCGCGCTGCTGCGCTGTGACGTGCCCCTGGTGGCCGGGGCCGCCGAGGCGCCGGTGTGGCTGCGCGACACGCCGCTCGCGCTGGCCGAGGGTGGGCAGGTGCTCGTCAACCGATTCCAGCAAAGCCAGAGCCACCCGAATGTGTTCGCCGCCGGCCACGCCGCGCGCCGCGACGACCACCCCTACCCCGAGGCCGCCACGGCCTCGGTGCGCGCCGGTGCCGCGCTCGCGCACAACCTGCTGGCCGCCTTCGAAGGCCGGCCGCTCAAGGCGCATTGGCCGGCCCAGCGCGTGTTCACCCGGCTGTCCTGCGGCACCGACCGGGCCATCGCCGCCTGGGGCCCGCTGCGCGCCCAGGGGGGCTGGGTGGCGCACTGGAAGGACCGCGACGCGCGCCGCGAGGTTGCGGCGCCGGCACCACAAGGTGGGGACGCGAGGCCCCCGGCGTAGGGCGCTTGCCGCGGACGGCCCCTAGACTTGGGGGCTACACCCTACTGGTATCGACCGACCATGCGCCAGCGCCCCGTCCCCTTTTCCCGCTCCGCCGTCGCCCTGATGGCCGCCCTGGCCGCCAGCGCCGCGATGGCGCAGCCCGCACACGGCCCCGGGGCGCACAAGCACGCGGCGCCGACGCCGGCCACCGGCGCGGCGGGCGCGCCCGAACCCGCGCGCCCCCTGCACCCCTGGCAGGCCGCGCCGCCGCGCCTGTCGGCCGAGGCCTACTTCACCAACCTCAAGGACGGCGACCGCATCGAGACGCCCTACGTGCTGAAGTTCGGCCTGTCGGGTGGCTGGGGTCTGGCGCCCATCGCGCAGCCCGGCCAGGGCAAGAGCGGACACCACCACCTGCTGGTCAACCGCGACCTGCCGCTCAATTTCAAGCAGGCCCTGCCCTTCAACGATCAGTACATCCACTTCGGCAAGGGCCAGATGGAGACGGTGCTCACGCTGGAGCCCGGCGAGTACACGCTGCGCATGCTGCTGGCCGACCAGCAGCACCTGCCGCACTTTGTCTTCAACAAGGCCACGCGGATCACCGTCACCCGCAAGAACGCCACCGACCCCGCCACGCTGCAGAAGAAGGGCCTTGCGATCGATCTGGTGCAAAGCGACAGCCAGCGCCCGCCCTTCCTGGTGCGCTTCCACGCCTCGCTGCTGAACGTGGCGCAGATGGCCCAGAAGATCCCGGAGACCGGCCACTTCAAGCTGACGGTGACGCCCGTGGCGGGCGGCGCCCCGGCGGTCATGGACTTCCGCGACGGGCAGACCGAGACCTGGCTGGCGCCGCCCGCGGGCACCTACAACCTCAGGCTGGAGATGCTCGACAACCTCGACCCCGGCAAATCGCTGGCCGAGGCCGCGACGGCGCGCGTCGAGGTGCGCTGAGGCTGGCGTTCAGCAGCCGAGCCGATCGGCCAGGTCGATCAGGTCGCGCGCGTGGTGCGTGTTCGCCGGGTCGGGCGACACGTCCTTGAGGTGCGCGGCGCCGAACTCCATCGGGCGCTCGATATAGGCCGTTGCCAGGCCGCAGTCGCGCGCGGCGGCCAGATCGTCCTGGTGCGCGGCCACCATCATCACCTCGGCGGGCGACACGTCGAACAGCCGTGCCGCGCCGAGATAGACGCGCGGGTCGGGCTTGTAGGCGTGGAACACCTCGGCGGAGAGCACACAGTCCCAGGGCAGACCGCCGCGCTTGGCCATGTTGGTGAGCAGGCCGATGTTGCCGTTGGACAGCGAGCAGATGGTGAAGCGCGTCTTGAGCCGCGCGAGCCCGGCCACGCTGTCGGGCCAGGGGTTGAGCCGGTGCCACACGCGGTTGAGGTGGGCGCGCTCGGCCTCGTCCAGGTGCCCGAGGCCGAAGCGCGGCAGGATCTCGTCCAGGATGCCCCGGTGCAACTCGTCCAGGCGCGTCCAGCCGCGCTCGCCACTGCGCACGCGCTGCATGGCGGGCTGGTAGCCCTCGCGCCAGGCGAGTGCGAAGGCGTCGGCGTCCACCTGCGGGTACGCGGCCTGCACCTCGCGCACGATGCTGCCGTGCCAGTCGACGACGGTGCCGAAGATGTCGAAGACGAGGATGGAAATCGGGGGCATGCGGGTCTCCTTCTTGGTTGGACGGGTCTTTGCTCAGCTCACGCCACGCCGTACGCGCGCAGCAGTTCCCCCCAGGCCTCGAGCTTGCGCTCGAACGACCAGCTCGCGTTCGCCGGGCTCGTCGATGGCAGGCGGTGCACCGGCAGGCCGAAGGCGCCCGTGAGCCGCGCGTGGCGAAAGCTCTCGCCGCCGTTGTGCGCGATCGCACGCAGGTCGGGGCACGCGCGGCGCAGGCGCGCGAAATCATTGAGCTCGGCCTCGCGGATGGCGGTGTCCAGGCTGCCTTCGCGCTCGCAGCTGGCGTACACGTCCCAGATCCCCAGGCCATGGGCCCGCACCGCCGCCACGCGCTCGTCGTAGCCGGCCTGCACCAGCGGCTCGTTCCACAGGGTGCCCAGGATCTTCCAGAACGCGTTCTGCGGGTGCCCGTAGTACTGCTGCGCGCGCAGCGAGGCCACACCGGGGAAGCTGCCCAGCACCAGCAGCCGCGTGTTCGGATCGGCAATGGGCGGCAGGCCGGTGAGCCGCGTCATGCCAGGGCCGTCAGGCGCGGCAGCACGCGCCGCGCGTTGTCGCTCGTGGCGCGCGCGAGTTCGTCCGCCACCATGCCGCGCAAGCCGGCGATCACCGCACCGATGCGCGGCAGCTCGCGCGGGTGGTTCACGCCCTGGGGGCGGCCGGCCGCGCGCTCGGCCGCCGTGGCGTAGAGCCACTGCGGCGGGATGTCGGGCGCGTCGGTCTCCAGCACCAGGGCATCCAGTGGCAGCTCGCTCGCCAGTCGGCGGATCTGCCGCGCGGTGTCGAAGGTGGACGCGCCGCCGAAGCCCAGCGCGAAGCCGCGCTCGACGAAGGCCCTGGCCTGCTCCAGGCTGCCGTTGAAGGCGTGGCCGATGCCGCCGTCCACCGGCAGCTCGCGCAGGCCCTTGAGCAGGGCGTCGGCGCTGCGCCGCACGTGCAGGATCACCGGCAGGCCGTGGCGGCGCGCCAGGCGCAGCTGCGCCCGGTAGAAGCGCGTCTGGCGCTCGCGCATCTCGGGCCCGGTGAGTTCGGGCAAGAAGAAATCGAGCCCGATCTCGCCCACGGCCACCAGGCGCGGGTCGTCGCGGTGGGCGTGCAGGGCCTCGTCCAGCGCGTCCAGGTCGGCGTCGTCCGCGGCGGGCACGCACATCGGGTGGATGCCCAGTGCGTAGGCGTCGTCGAGCCGGTGCGCGAGCTGGCGCACCGTGTCCCAGTTGGCGCGCGCCACGGCGGGGATCACGCAGCGCGCGACGCCGCGCTCGCGCGCCTGCGCGCGCCAGGCCGCGACCTCATCGGTCGCGAACTCGCTCGCGTCGAGGTGGGCGTGCGTGTCGATCCACAGGGCTGACATCGTGGCGTGCGTCGCTTGCGCGTATAAGCTCGGACAGGCATTGTGACCGCATCACCCCAGTCGCCAAGGAGGACCGCCATGACACCCCGCTGGATCGCCACCCTCGCCCTGCCCCTGCTCGCCGGCCTGAGTGCCTGCGCCATGCCACCCGGACCCGGCGGGGCGCCCTCGCTGGTGGGCACCGAGTGGCGGCTGGACGACCTGGGCGGCGCGGGCGTGCTCGACCGCGTGCCCGCCACGCTGGCCTTTCCCGAAGCGGGCCGCGTGACCGGCAATGGCTCGTGCAACCGCTTCTTCGGCAGCTACACGCTGGTAGAGGACCGCATCGCCTTCGGCCAGATGGGCATGACGCGCATGGCCTGCGCGGGTGCCGTGGGCGAACAGGAGAACCGCTACATGGCCGCGCTGCAAAAGGCGCAGCGCGTGCAAGTGCAGGGTTCGACGCTCACGTTGAGCGTGGAAGGCATGGACAAGCCCTTGCGGTTCGCGCGCACGAAGCCGTGACACCCCCGCCGCGCCTCGCGCGAACCCCTCGTGGGGGCGCACCTGCGGCCCGGCAAAGCCGGTTCCGCGGTGCCCTTGACCGGGTCACGCCAATCGGCCGGCGTTCAGGCGCAGCACGCGGCCGCAGCGTGCGGCCAGGCCCTCATCGTGCGTCACCACCACGAAGGCCGTGCCCTGGTCGCGCGCCAGGTCCATCATGAGTTCGAACACGCCGTCGGCGGTGGTGCGGTCCAGGTTGCCCGTGGGCTCGTCGGCCAGCACGCAGGCCGGCTGCGTGACCAGCGCCCGCGCGATGGCCACGCGCTGACGCTCGCCGCCGGACAATTCCGCCGGCCGATGCGCCAGGCGCTCGCTCAGGCCCACGCGCGCGAGGATCGCGCCGGCGCGCTCGGCCGCCTCGGCGCGCGGCTGGCGGCGGATCCACAGCGGCATGGCCACGTTGTCGCGCGCGCTGAACTCGGGCAGCAGGTGGTGGAACTGGTAGACGAACCCCAGGTGCTGGTTGCGCAGCTCGCCCTGGCGCGCGGCGCCCAGGGCCGACAGTTGCTGGCCCTTGAGCGCCACCGTGCCGCTGCTGGGCGCGTCCAGCCCACCCAGCAGGTGCAGCAGCGTGCTCTTGCCGGAGCCGGAGGCGCCGACGATGGCCACCGTCTCGCCCGCGCGCACCTCCAGGTCGACGCCCTGCAGCACGCTCACATCCAGGCGGCCTTCGCGGAAGCGCTTGGTGAGGCCACGGGCGCAAAGAACAGTATCGGTCATGGTTGTTTCGCCGCNNGCGGCGGGGACCAGGGGTTGATCGTGAGTGTTGACATGGGTGCTTACCAATGGGTTTCGCCGCCGGGCCGCCCCAAGGCGAAACGCGCCCCCTCGGGGGGCAGCGACCCGCGCAGCGGCGGAGCGTGGGGGCATTATTCATATCGCAGGGCCTCCGCCGGGTTCACGCGGCTGGCGCGCCAGCTCGGGTACAGCGTGGCCAGAAAGGCCAGCACCAGGGAGATCACCGCCACCGGCACGATGTCGCCCTGCTGCGGGTCACTGGGCATGCGGCTGATGAGGTAGATGTCCTGCGGCAGGAAGCTCGCGCCCAGCAGGCGTTCCAGCGCGGGCACGAGCGTGTCGATGTTGAAGGCCACGCCCAGGCCCAGCAGCAGGCCCAGGCCGGTGCCGATGACGCCCACCGCCGCCCCCTGCACCACGAAGATGCCCATGATGCTGCGCGGGCTCGCGCCCAGGGTGCGCAGGATGGCGATGTCGGCGCGCTTGTCGGTCACCGTCATCACCAGCGTGGACACCAGGTTGAACGCGGCCACCGCCACGATCAGCGTGAGGATGATGAACATCATGCGTTTCTCGAGCTGCACGGCCGCGAACCAGGTGCGGTTCTGGCGCGTCCAGTCGCGCACCAGCAGGCCCGGCGGCAGCTCGGCCGCCATCTTCACGGCCACCTCGCGCGCGGCGTGCAGGTCGCGGATCTTCACGCGCACGCCGGTGGGGCCTTCCACGCGGAAGATTCGCGCGGCGTCGTCCTGGTGCAGCATGGCCAGGGCCGAGTCGTACTCGTAGTGGCCCGAATCAAAGGTGCCCACCACCGTCATGCTGCGCACGCGCGGCACCACGCCGGCCGGCGTGACCTGTCCGCTCGGCGCAATCAGCGTGACCGTGTCGCCCGCGATCACGCCCAGGCCGCGCGCCAGCTCACCGCCCAGCACGATGCCGAACTCGCCGGCCTTCAGGCGCGGCAGCACGGTGTCGGACAGATCGGCCGCGAGATCGGTCACCTTGGGCTCCAGCGCCGGGTCGATGCCGCGCACCAGCACGCCCTTCATGTCCTCGCCGCGCGCGATGAGCGCCTGCGCGCCCACGAAGGGCGCGGCGCCCAGCACCTCGGGGCGCGCCTCGATGGTGGACAGCACCTGGGGCAGGTCGGGAATGGCCTGGCCGCCGGCGTCGAACACCTCGATGTGCGAGAGCACACCGAGCATGCGGTCGCGCACCTCCTTCTGGAAGCCGTTCATGACGGACAACACGATGATCAGCGCGGCCACGCCCAGCGCGATGCCCAGCATGGACACGCCGGAGATGAAGGAGATGAAGCCGTTGCGCCGCGTCGCGCGGCCGGCGCGCGTGTAGCGCCAGCCCAGCAGGAGTTCGTAGGGGGTTTGCATGGGTGATCGGCGGGCATTGTGGCATCCCCGACAATCGCGGCATGCCCGACGAGCCCTTGGTCCTGGATCCCGCGCACCACTGGCTGGTTCCTTTTGCCGCCCCTCTCGAAGGGGAGGATCCCCCCGCCCTGCCCGCGCTCGACGCCCTGCTCGCGCTGCTGCGCGAGGTCGCGCGCGACGCCGACGATGGCCTGAGCCTGAGCCCGCCGCACGAGCGCGCGCTGGCCCGCGCCCAGGGCCTGCCGCTGCGCGACGGAGCCCTGCCCTGGGCCGCGCTGGCCAGCGACACGCCCCACACGCCACAGGCCTGGGTGCACCCCGTGCACCTGCAGGTGGGCACGGGGCAGGTGACGCTGCAGACCGCCGAACAGGCTGGCGGACTCGACGAAGCCGAATCGCGCGCCCTGTTTGACGCCCTGGCCCCACTGTGCACGGAGGATGGCATCGAACTGCGCTTCGACGGCCCCACGCGCTGGCTGGCGCGCGGCGAGCGCCTCGGCGCCCTGGCCTGCGCCAGCCTGGATCGCGTGAGCGGCCGATCGCTGGCCACCTGGCTGCCGCAGGGCGAACAGGCGCGCTGGCTGCAGCGCCTGCAAAGCGAGGCGCAGATGCTCTTCTATACCCACCGCGTGAACGACGTGCGCGAGGCCGCGCGCCGCCTGCCCATCAATGGCGTGTGGTTCAGCGCACCCGGCGCGGTGGACGGTGGCACGCGCTTGCGCCCCGCGCCCACGGTCAGCGACCGCCTGCGCGCAGCCGCCCTCGCTGGCGACGCCGAGGGCTGGCGCCGCGCCTTCTCCGCGCTCGACCAGTCCCTCTTCACACCCCTGCTGGAACGCGCGCGGCGCGGCCAGCCCCTGGCACTCACCCTCTGCGGCGAACGCGCGGCCCTCACGCTCGTGGCCGAGCGCCCCGGCCTCGCGCAACGCTTCACTCGTGCACTCGGCCTGCGTTCGCGCGCCCGCGCACAAGACCTGCTAAAGACCCTATGAAAATCATCACCCGCGACGTTCCGCCGCGCGCCGCCTGGGCGCTCGAACAGGCCGGCCTGCACCCTCTGTTGGCCCGCCTGTTCGCCGCGCGCGGCGTCACCACCTCCGACGAACTGGACGACGCGCTCGGGCGCCTGCTGCCGCCCGACACCCTGAACGGCGCGCGCGAGGCCGCGCGGCAACTGGCGGACGCCATGACCGCGAAGCAGCGCATCTGCATCGTGGCCGACTACGACTGCGACGGCGCCACCGCCTGCGCCGTGGGCGTGCGCGGCCTCAAGCTGCTCGGCGCGCCGCTCGGCTTCGACAGCGTGGGCTACCTCGTGCCCGACCGCGTGGTCGACGGCTACGGCCTCACACCCGCCATCGCGCGGCGCGTCAAAGACAGCGGCGCCGACGTGCTGGTCACCGTGGACAACGGCATCGCCAGCGTCGAGGGCGTGCGCACCGCGCGCGAACTGGGCTTGCGCGTCGTCGTCACCGACCACCACCTGCCCGGCCCGCAACTGCCCGCCGACTGCGTGATCGTCAACCCCAACCAGCCCGGCTGCGCTTTCGAAAGCAAGTGCATCGCCGGCGTGGGCGTGATGTTCTACGCGCTGCTGGCGCTGCGCGCGGAGTTGCGCGAGCGCGGTGTGTTCGATGCGAAGAACCAGCCCCGCATCGACGCGCTGCTGCCGCTGGTGGCCCTGGGCACGGTGGCCGATGTGGTGAAGCTCGATGGCAACAACCGCCGCCTGGTCGCTCAGGGTTTGAAGCGCGTGCGCGCTGGCGCCCTGCCAGCCGGCATGGCCGCCCTGTTCGCCGCCGCAGGCCGACGCGTCGAGACCGCCAGCGGCTTCGACTTCGGCTTCGCCCTGGGCCCGCGCCTGAACGCGGCGGGCCGCCTGGCCGACATGACCTTGGGCATCGAATGCCTGCTCACCGACGACCCCGCGCGCGCCGACGAACTCGCGCGCACGCTCGACGGCATCAACCGCGAGCGCAAGCTCATCGAGGGCGAGATGCGCGAGCAGGCCCTGGAGATGGCCGAGGCCCTGTTCGACGAGGGCGAAGAGCCGCCCCCGGCGATGGTGCTGTTCGACCCGGATTTCCATGAGGGCGTGGTGGGCATCGTGGCCTCGCGCCTGAAGGACAAGCTGCACCGGCCCACTTTCGTCTTCGCCGCCAGCGCGGCGGCGGGCAAGGAGCACGAACTCAAGGGCTCGGGCCGCTCCATCCCCGGCTTTCACCTGCGCGACGCACTCGACCTCGTGGCCAAGCGCCACCCCGGCGTGCTGCTGCGCTTCGGTGGCCACGCCATGGCAGCGGGTTGCACCATCGACGAGGAGCACCTGGACACCTTCGAGCAGGCCCTGCAGCAGGTGGCGCACGAGTGGCTGGATGCGGCCACGCTGCAGCGCCGCCTGGAGGCCGATGGCGCGCTGGACCGGCAGTACCGGCGGCCCGATCTGGTGGACGTGCTGCAGTCGCACGTGTGGGGCCAGGGCTTTGCGCCGCCGGTGTTCTGCGAGGAGGTCCGGGTGGTAAGCCAGCGCATCGTGGGCGAGAAGCACCTGGCGCTGAAACTGCAGCACCAGGGGGATGCGGTGGACGGCATCTGGTTCGGGCACACCGAGCCGCTGCCGGAGCGGGTGAAGATCGCGTTCCGGTTGGACGCGGATGAGTGGCAGGGGCAGCGGCGAGTGCGGTTTCTGGTCGAGGCGGCGGAGATCTGAGTTCTTGCTTACCTGCGGGCTTCAGGCCTGCACCTCGCGGTCGCTCGGGGCCACTGGGTGCACTGCTCCGCGACTGTCCCCCGGACCGGGCTGCGCCCGGTCCTCCTCCTTTATGTCGCTACGCAGTGCACCCAGCGTCCCCGAGCAACAGGCACCTTGGCGCGCCCACAGACCGAGTGCCAACGAGGTCGTCGGTGATCGGGTGTCCGGCGCAGCGACATAAAGGAGGAGGAGCGGAGCGCGTCAGCGATCCGCTCCGGGGGACAGTCGCGGAGCCGGACACCCGGTCGCCGACGACCGGAGCAGCCGGAGCAAACCCCGCGAAAGAAATCAAATCAGCCCATCAGCGCTTCACGCACCGCCGCCAGTTGCCGACGAGAAACAGCCAGCCGCTCCTCCACCCCATCAAGCCGCACCGTCCAGCCCTCACCCTCGACCGGATCGCTGTGCTTCTCAACCGCCCGCACCGCCCGCCGCGACACCAGCGCATTGCGGTGCACCCGCACGAACAGGTGCGAGTAGCGCGACTCCAGGTCGCTCAGCGCGCCGTCGTAGATGTGTTCCTTCTCCGCCGTGCGCACCGTGATGTACTTCAGCTCGGCCTTGAGGTAGATGATGTCCGACAGCGCCACGCGCTCACTGCGCCCGCGCTCCTGGATGATCAGCGCCTCCGGCGGGCCCGAGTCGCCGCCGCCCTCCTTGCCCGCGCGCACCTTCACCACCTTCTGCAGCGCCTGCTGCAGCCGCTCGCGGCGCACCGGCTTGGTCAGGTAGTCCACTGCCTCCACCTCGAACGCGCTCACCGCGTGCTCCGGGTAGGCCGTCACGAACACGATCGAGGGCGGCGCGGCCATCTGACGCAGGGTGTTGGCCAGGGTGATGCCATCCACCCCGGGCATGTGCACATCCAGCAGCACCAGCTCGCAGTGGGTGCGCTGGATCATGTCCATCGCCTGCACCGCATTGCCGGCCTCGCCCACCACGTCGGTGCGCGGTTCGGTGCATTCGCCCAGGAGGGTGCGCATGCGCGACCGCGCCAGGGCTTCATCGTCGACGATCAGAACCTTCAGTGCCATGTTTGTGCTCCGTGATCGGTCTTTGCCATGCCGCGCTTATACCGGGATTTCGAGACGCACCTGAAACACGCCGTTGACCAGCGCACTCTGGAAGCGCCCCTGCACATCATGCAACAAGGTCAGCCGCTGCCGCACGTTGTCCAGTGCCAGGCCGTTGCCGCGCTTGCCGCTGCCCGCCGGCACGGTGTTGGTGACCTTGATCACCACCACCCCGCCCCGGCGCTGCGTGCTGATGCGCACCGTGGCGCCGATGGGGCTGGGCTCCACACCATGTTTCACCGCATTCTCCACCAGGGGCTGCAGGATCAGGGGTGGCAGCCGGGCCTTGGAGGCCGCCTCGTCGATCGCCCACTCCACCTGCAGGCGGTCGCCGAAGCGCACCTGCTCGATGGCCAGGTAGTGCTCGGCCAGCTCGAGCTCCTGCCACAGGGGCACCGCCTCCTTGGGGTCGGCCAGCGCGTGGCGAAACAGTTCGCTCAGGTCTTCCAGCAGGCTTTCGGCCTTGGCCGGTTCCTCGCGCACCAGCGCAATGGCGCTGTTGAGCGTATTGAACAGGAAGTGCGGGCGAATGCGCGCCTGCAATTCGGCCAGCCGGGCCGTGGTGCCCGCGGGCATGCGAGCCTTGGCGCGCCACACCAGCCCGGCCACCAGCACCGCCGCCACCAGGGCACCGGCCGCGGCCGAGGCGAACCACAGGTTGTGCGTGAGGATGCCCAACCACACCACCAGCCCGCAGCCATAGAGGCCCGCCACGGCCCCGAGCGCGACGGCCACCGTCCATTGCCAGTGCGTCTCCATGCGCCCGAGCTGGCGCTTGAGCGCGCAGATGGCCAGCAGCCAGGCCAGCACGGCGGGCAGGGCCGCGCCGGTGTAGATCGCCAGCGAGGTGCCCCAGGTGGCGACACTGCTGGCCGTGAACAACGCCGCCACGGCAACAATGGCCTGCACGAACAGCACCGCGCGCAGCACCACACCGACCTGGCAGGTGTCGAACACCTGCACGCGGGCCCGCACGTACTCGGGCATTTCCGTGAGCGGACGCGCCCCCGCTGCGTGGGGCAACTCCTGGAAGGTCGATAAAATCCGCGAATCTTTCATGGGAAGCGATACCGTTTTCCGTTCGGTCGGCCGCCCAGGCCCGCGCTTGGTTGCCCAGGCGCTCTCACACTCCCCCGTACAGCCGCTGACAACACCATGTCATCCAACCAACTCGACAAGAAATCCGAAGCCTGGTCCGCCCTATTCTCGGAGCCGATGAGCGAGTTGGTCAAGCGATACACCGCGAGTGTTTTCTTCGACAAACGACTGTGGCAGGCCGACATCCAGGGCAGTCTCGCACACGCCGAGATGCTCGCGGCGCAAGGCATCATCGGCCCGTCGGACCATGCGGACATCCAGCGGGGCATGTCGCAGATCGCCAGCGAGATCGAGCGGGGCGAGTTCGAGTGGAAGCTCGACCTGGAAGACGTGCACCTCAACATCGAGGCGCGCCTGACCCAACTGGTGGGCGACGCCGGCAAGCGCCTGCACACCGGGCGCAGCCGCAACGACCAGGTGGCCACCGATGTGCGCCTGTGGCTGCGCGGCGAGATCGACCTCATCGACGGTCTGCTGGGCGAGTTGCAGCGCGCGCTGGTGGAGGTGGCCGAAAAGAACGTCGACGTGATCCTCCCCGGCTTCACGCACCTGCAGGTGGCACAACCCGTGAGCTTTGCCCACCACCTGCTGGCCTACGTGGAGATGTTCGCGCGCGACGCCGAGCGCTTCGCCGACGTGCGCCGCCGCACCAACCGCCTGCCGCTGGGCAGCGCCGCACTGGCCGGCACCACGTACCCGCTGGACCGCGAGCGCGTGGCGAAGACCTTGGGCATGGTGGACGACAAGGGCGCCCCCGCGGTGTGCCAGAACAGCCTGGACGGCGTCAGCGACCGCGACTTCGCGATCGAATTCACCGCCGCGGCATCGCTGTGCATGGTGCACATCAGCCGCTTCAGCGAAGAACTGATCCTGTGGATGAGCCAGAACTTCGGCTTCGTGAAGATCGCCGACCGCTTCACCACCGGCTCGTCCATCATGCCGCAGAAGAAGAACCCGGACGTGCCCGAACTCGCGCGCGGCAAGACCGGACGCGTGGTGGGCCACCTCATGGGCCTCATCACGCTCATGAAGGGCCAGCCCCTGGCCTACAACAAGGACAACCAGGAAGACAAGGAACCGCTGTTCGACACCGTGGACACGCTCACCGACACGCTGCGCATCTTCGCGGAGATGGTGGGCGGACAGCTGAACCCGGCCACGGGCAAGAAGGAAGGCGGCCTCACCGTGAATGCCCAGGCCATGGAGGCCGCAGCCAACAAGGGTTACGCCACCGCCACCGACCTGGCCGACTACCTGGTGAAGAAGGGCCTGCCCTTCCGCGATGCGCACGAGACGGTGGCGCACGCGGTGAAGGCCGCCACCTCCCACAACTGCGACCTCTCCGAACTGCCGCTCACCGTGCTGCAGGGCTTTCACGCCAGCATCGGCAAGGACGTGTACGAGGTGCTGAGCCTGCGCGGCTCGCTCTCGGCCCGCAACACGCTGGGCGGCACGGCGCCGGCGCAGGTGCGCGAGCAGATCGCCCGCCACCGCGCCCGCCTGGGCTGAGGCCCGCAGCCGGCTCGGCCTGCGCATGCATGAGCCCATCGACCTCGGCACGCTGCGGGTGGTGATCGCCGCGGCCGACCTGGGCTCCATCAGCGCGGCCAGTGAACGGCTGCACCTGGCGGTGGCCGCGGCCAGTTCGCGCATCAGCGCGCTGGAGGACTCGCTGGGCTTTCGCATCTTCGAACGTTCCTCGCGCGGCGTGCAGCTCACGCCCGCGGGCCAGATGCTGGTGCAGCGCAGCCGCGCCCTGTTGACGGATGCCGACCGCCTGGCACAGCACCTCAAGGGCTACAGCCAGGGGATGCAGGGCCAGGTGCGCGTGCTGGCCAACACCTCGGCCCTGCTGGAGGTGCTGCCACAGCGCCTGCAGCGCTTCCTCTCCAGCCACCCGCTCATCCGGGTGGACATCGAGGAGCGCGGCAGCCCGGAGATCCCGCTCGCGCTGATCGAAGGCCGCGCCGATTTTGGCGTGGTCGACCTGCCCGTACCGCCCGCGGGCCTGGCCTTCACGCCGTTCTTCAGCGACACGCTGGTGCTGCTCGCGCCCGCGTCGCACCGCCTCGCGGGGCGCAGGAAGCTGCGCCTGGCCGACGCGCTGGACGAGCCCTTCATCACCCTGAGCGACGGCACCGCCTTGTCCAACCGCCTGCTCGCCTCGGCCACCGACGCAGGCCGCCCCTTGAACGTGCGCATGCGCATGCGCGGCTTCGACGCCGTCTGCCGCATGGTGGCGGCCGGCCTGGGCGTGGGTGTGCTGCCGCTGGAGGCCGTTGCGCCGCAACTGGCGCACCTGCCGCTGGCCGCGGTGCCATTGAGCGACGCCTGGGCGCGGCGCACGCACAGCATCGCCACGCGCACCGACGCGCCGCTGGCACCTGCCGCGGCCACGCTGGTGCGGGCGCTGACTCGCTGAAGCCCTCCCCGGCTTTCGCCAAACGCGAAAGCGGCCTTCCGCGCAGGCCATTGCCGCGCGCCGCGAGCCGTTCCTACACTGCCCGCGAACCCAACGAACACGCCGCCGCACGCGGCGCAGGAGACAAGATGAAGATCGCCCGCGTCTGGGCCACGCCGCTGAACCTGCCCGTCACCGTGCAGGCCGCCCGTGGCAGCAAGACCACCAGCCTGTCCGTCTGCCTCGTGTCGATCGAGACCGACAACGGCCTGATCGGCACCGGCATGACCGCCATCACCGAAGAAGAGGTGATCGGCAGCATCGTCAACGACATCGCGGCTCACCACCTGGTGGGCCTGGACCCGATGCGCCACGAGCAGATCTGGGAGCGCCTGTACTGGCTGCTCACGCCACGCGGGCAGTCGGGCTATGCCAGCCACGCCATCGCGGCCATCGACCTCGCGCTGTGGGACATCAAGGGCCAGGCCCTGGGCGAGCCCTGCTGGCGTCTGCTGGGCGGTGCGCGGGACGAGGTGCCGGTGTACGCCACCTTCGGTTTCGCCTTTTTCGAGCGCGACGAGCTGGCCAGTGCCGCGAAGGACTGGGTGTCGCGCGGCTTCACGCGCCTGAAGATGACCGTGGGCCACCACGCCCTGGCCCGCCGCGACGAGCCGCGCCCGCTGGACGCGGTGATCGCCGAGGACGTGCAGCGCATCCGCGCCGTGCGCGAGGCCGTGGGCCCGGACGTGCAGATCTACATCGACGCCAACTGCAGCCTGGACTACTTCCACGCGCTGAAGCTGGCGAAACAGGTGGAGGCGTACGACATCAGCTTCTTCGAGGAGCCGGTGACGCACAACGACATCCCCAACCTGCAGAAGCTGCGCGCCAAGACCGGCATCCCCCTGGCCGCCGGCCAGAACGAAGGCCTGGCCACGCGTTTTCGCGACCTGCTGGTGGCTCAGGCCGTGGACGTGGTGCAGCCCAACGCCTGCATCAGCGGCGGCTTCACGCAGTGCGGGCGCATCGCGGGCATGGCGGCGGCGTTCAACACGCGCTTCGCCAACGGCGGGGCCTGGCCGCACCACAACATGCACCTGCACGCGGGCCTGGCCAATGGCTCGCTGGTCGAATACCACTCGGTCGCGGTGCAGTGCTGCGAACTGGTCTTCGACGGCCTGCCCAAACCCGAGCGCGGCGTGCTGCGCCTGCCGCAGGCGCCGGGCCTGGGCTTCAAACCCAACCCCGAGCGGCTGGCCGAGCTGGCGCGCCGCCCAGGCTCGCGCGGTGCCGGCAAGGCCTGAGCGGATTCCCCACGACAACGACAGGAGACAAGACATGCAAGATGCGACGGGTTCGACCTCTTCCAACCGCCGCGCGCTGATCGCCGCGCTGCTGGCCGCCTTCGCCACCACCGGCGTGGCCACCCCCGCCGCGGCGCAGGACTGGCCCGCACGCCCCATCCGCCTGGTGGTGGGCTACTCCGCCGGCGGCGGCGTGGACGCCATGGCGCGCCTGGTGGCGCCGCGCCTGGCCGAGAAGCTGGGCCAGCAGGTGGTGGTGGACAACCGCACCGGCGCGGCCGGGCTGATCGCGGGCGACACGGTGGCGCGGGCCGCGCCCGACGGCTACACGCTGATGCTGGGCGACAGCTCGCTGCTGATCGCCCAGTACCTGAAGCCGCAGATGAGCTTCGACCCGATCAAGTCTTTCACGCCGGTCGCCGGGCTGTTCACGCTGCCGCTGGTCATCGTGACGGGCAACGACTTCCCCGCGAAGACGCCGGCCGAGTTCGTGGCGCTGCTGAAGAAGAACCCCGGCCGCTATTCCTACGCCACCTCGGGCGTGGGCACGGTGCACCACCTGGGCTTCGAGATGCTCAAGGGCCAGACCGGCGCCTACGTGGTCCACATCCCCTACCGGGGCGCGGCGCAGATCGTGCCCGACGTGATGAGCGGCCAGGTGCCGATCGGCGTGGTGAGCGCGGCCTCCGCCATCGCCCAGGCGCGCGCGGGCAAGCTGCGCGCGCTGGCGGTGATGAACCCGGTGAAGCTGCAGGGTGGCGAGGACATCGCGCCGCTGTCGGACGCGCTGCCGGGCTTCTCGGCCGTGCCGCGCCTCTACATCCTGGCCCCGGCGGGCACGCCCGCGCCCATCGTGGAGCGGCTCAGCGATTCGCTGCGCCAGGTGATGGCCGCGCCCGACATCGCGCAGGTGGCGGCCCAGCAGGGCGCCGTGCCGGCCTACATGCCGGCGGGCCCGCTGGCGGCGGACGTGGTGCGCGAGTCCAACGAGTGGGGCAAGGTGATCCGCGAGCAGAAGATCTCGGGGCAGTGACACCGGCCGAGCCCGGGCCTCAGCGGCAGGGCGGGGGCTCGGGCAGCTCCTGGCAGCGCTGGAAGGCCTCGGGCTTGAGGCCGCCGCCCACCACCCGGTACGCGTCGAAGCAGGCCTGGCTGGCCGCGTAGCGGTGCCAGGCCACCTCGCAGGCCGGCGTGCCCGGCGGCAGCGGCGCGGCTGCCGGCACGGCGCTGGCGCGGTAGCGCTCGGGGATGTCCACCGCCTGCGTGTAGTGGGTGTAGCCGTCGCGGTCGACCCAGCGCCAGATCTCGGCTGCTGCGGCGCACAAGGGCGCCAGCGTGGCGGCCAGCACCAGGGCGGAGCGTGTGAATCGGCGCATGGACATCGGATCGCGCAGTATCCGTCCGGTTCCCCCGCCCGCGCCACTCTGAAAATGTTTCAAACCGCGCCGGCGCGCTTTCACGCGCGGCGGACGGGCCGGCTCGCTACCATCGCGGCCAGCCCGGATCGACACACACACAACGAGGAGACCTGTCCATGACCGTGATCACCAACATCGAAGACCTGCGCGTGCTGGCGCAAAAGCGCGTGCCGCGCATGTTCTACGAGTACGCCGACTCCGGCTCCTGGACCGAGGGCTCCTACCGCGCCAACGAAGCGGACTTCCAGAAGATCAAGCTGCGCCAGCGCGTGGCGGTGAACATGGAGAACCGCAGCACGCGCACCACGCTGGTCGGGGTGGACGCGGCCATGCCGCTGGCCATCGCGCCCACTGGCCTCACCGGCATGCAGCACGCCGATGGCGAGATCCTCGCGGCGCGCGCGGCCCGCAAGTTCGGCATCCCCTTCACGCTGTCCACCATGAGCATCTGCTCCATCGAGGACGTGGCGCAGCACGCGGGCGAAGCCTTCTGGTTCCAGCTCTACGTCATGAAGGACCGCGCCTTCATCGAGCGCCTGATCGACCGCGCCAAGGCCGCGAACTGCGGCGCCCTGGTGCTCACGCTGGACCTGCAGATCATCGGCCAGCGCCACAAGGACCTGAAGAACGGCCTGACCGCCCCGCCGCGCCTGACGCTGCCGAACATCCTGAACATCGCCAGCAAGCCGCGCTGGGCGCTGGGCATGCTGGGCACCAAGCGCCGCCAGTTCGGCAACATCGTGGGCCACGTGCAGGGCGTGAAGGACATGGCCAACCTGGGCGCCTGGACCTCGCAGCAGTTCGATCCCTCGCTCAACTGGGGCGACGTGGAGTGGATCAAGAAGCGCTGGGGCGGCAAGCTCATCCTCAAGGGCATCCAGGACGTGGAGGACGCGCGCCTGGCCGTGCAGACCGGCGCCGACGCGCTGATCGTGAGCAACCACGGCGGGCGCCAGCTCGACGGTGCCCAGAGCAGCATCGAGGCGCTGCCTGCGATCGTGTCCGAGGTGGGCTCGCAAATCGAGGTGCACATGGACGGCGGCGTGCGCAGCGGGCAGGACGTGCTCAAGGCCCGCGCCCTGGGCGCACGCGGCTGCTACATCGGCCGCGCCATGCTGTACGGCCTGGGCGCCATGGGCGAGGAAGGCGTCAGCAAGGCGCTGGAGATCATCCACAAGGAACTCGACCTGACCATGGCCTTCTGCGGCCACACGCAGATCGAGAACGTGGACAAGTCCATCCTGCTGCCGGGCACCTATCCGACGGCTTGAGGCCCCCACGCCTGTCATGCATCGCGGTCTCAGCCCAACGCCGCGAACCATGATCTCCAGCCAGTTCATCAGCCGCATCACCCTGCGGCGCGACCAGGTCGAGTCCTTCGACCGCTACCCGTTCAACCTGCCGGCGGTTCGCACGCTGGAGCCGCTCGAGCCGCACCCCAAGGTGAGCTTCTTCATAGGGGAGAACGGTTCTGGCAAGTCCACACTGCTGGAGGCCATCGCGGTGGCGATGGGCTTCAACCCCGAAGGCGGCTCGAAGAACTTCCACTTCGGTACGCGCGCCTCGCACTCGGTGCTGCACGAGTACCTGCGCATTGCCAAGGGCGTGAAGCGCCCGCGCGATGGCTACTTTCTGCGCGCCGAGAGCTTCTTCAACGTGGCCACGGAGATCGAGCGGCTGGACGCGGAACCCACGATCGGCGCACGCGTCGGCCCGGCCTACGGAGAACGCGCGCTGCATGAGCAGTCGCACGGCGAGTCCTTCCTGGCGCTGCTGATGGAGCGCTTTCGCGGCGGCGGCCTGTACCTGCTGGACGAACCCGAGGCCGCGCTCTCACCGCAGCGCCAACTCGCCGCGCTCGCGCGCCTGCACGAGCTGGTGCGGGACGGTTCGCAGTTCATCATCGCCACGCACTCGCCCATCCTCATGGCGTACCCGGACGCCTGGATCTTCCAGTTCTCGCGCGGCGGCATCGAGCGCGTGGCCTATGAGGACACCGAGCACTACCAGGTGATGCGCAGCTTCATGGCCGACCCGCAGCGCATGCTGCACCAGTTGCTGGCGGGTTGATGCCCCGCCTCAGCGCAACTCGTACACGAAGGTGCTGACCACGCGCAGCCGCTTCTCGCGTGAGCTGCCGTCGTCGTAGTCGCTGCCGGCGGCACCGCTGATCTGGATCACGCCCTGGTTGGCGCTTTTCAGTGCGCCCAATTGCGCGCCGGCCTCGGCGGCGAACTTCTCGGCCTGCTCGCGCGCGTTGCGCGTGGCCTCGGCCAGCAGCGGGGCCTTCACGTCGTTGAAGCCGCGCAACTGGAACTGCGGGCCGCCCGAGCCCGGGCCTTCGCCGCCCAATTGAACACCGGCCTGGATCAGCGGGTCCACCGCCAGCGCCGCGGCCTGCACCTCGGCCACGCGCGGCGACTTCACGATCACCTGCCCCGTGCCGTTGAAGCGCAGCGGCTGGTTGCCCGACCCGTACTCGCGCGCGAACAGGTCCTGCACGCCCAGCGGCCGCACCTCGATCTCCTCGTCCTTGAAGCCGCGCTGCTTGAGGAAACCCACCACCGCGTCGCGGTCGCCCGCGAGCGCCTTCTGCACCGCGTCGAAGGCGTTGCCGCCGCGGCGAAACCCCAGGGTCCAGACGGCGAAATCGCTCTCCACGTTTTTTTCGGCCAGGCCCTTGACGGTGACGCTGCGGTCGGCGAGGCGAAAGCGCTCCAGCCCATGGCTGACGGCCAGGCCGGCGACGGCGACACCGGCACCGACCAGCGCGGCCGCGAGCAATCGGGTGAGGGGGTGGGTCATGAGAGCCTCCTGCGTGATGACGACATACCCGGGCATGGTAAGCGGGCTACGATTCGCGCGTGAACGCCCAGCGCCGCATCGCCCACCTCGACATGGACGCCTTTTTCGCGTCCGTCGAACTGCTGCGCTACCCCCAGCTCAAGGGCCTGCCCATGGTCATCGGCGGCGGGCGCCGACGCGAGGTGGCCATGTTCGAGCGCCTGCGCGAGGCCTTCCCGGACACCGACTGGGGCCCGCAGACGCTGGACCGCATCCCGGTGGACTTCTTCCCGCGCCTGAGCGAGTACGTGGGCCGCGGGGTGGCCACCACCGCCACCTACGCGGCGCGCCAGTTCGGCGTGGGCTCGGCCATGGGGCTCATGAAGGCCGCCAGACTGTGCCCGCAGGCCATCCTGCTGCCGGTGGACTTCGACGAGGTCAAGCGCCTGTCGCGCACCTTCAAGCGGGTGATCATGGAGATCGCGCCAGTGATGCAGGACCGCGGCGTGGACGAGGTCTACATCGACTTCACCGAGGTCCCCGGTGGCCAGCGCGAGGGCGGGCGCGTGCTCGCGCGCTTGATCCAGAAAAGCATCTTCGACGCCACGGGCCTCACCTGCTCCATCGGGGTGGCGCCCAACAAGCTGCTGGCCAAGATGGCCAGCGAGTTCAACAAGCCCAACGGCATCAGCATCGTGATGCCCGAGGACCTGCAGCGCCTGATCTGGCCCCTGCCCTGCCGCAAGGTCAACGGCGTCGGGCCCAAGTCCGATGCGAAGCTGCAGTCTCACGGCATCCACACCATCGGCGACCTGGCCGCGCACGAACCCGAGTGGCTGGTGGCGAACTTCGGCAAGAGCTACGGCGCCTGGCTGCACGAGGTGGCCTGGGGCCGGGACGACCGCCCCGTGGTGACCGAGAGCGAGCCCGTGGGCATGAGCCGCGAGACCACCTTCGAGCGCGACCTGCACGCCGTGCACGACCGCGCGGAGCTGGGCGCCATCCTCACCGAGCTGTGCGAGCAGGTGGCCAACGACCTGCAGCGCAAGGGCTACCTGGCGCACACCATCGGCATCAAGCTCACCTACGTGGGCTTCACCAAGGTCACGCGCGACCTGACGCTGGACGAACCCACGGCCGACGCCGCCACCATCCGCCGCGCGGCGGGCCAGTGCCTGAAGCGCGTGGACCTGACGCGGCGCTTCCGGCTGCTGGGCGTGCGCTCGTCCAAGCTCGTCAAAACGGGCGCAGACGAGGCCGGCGCGAGCGACCCGAACGACCGCCCTCCCAGGTCACGAGACAAGGCGCATCGCGATGAGCACACCGACCGGCTGTTCCCTGAACTGGACTGAGGGGAGTGCACGGCCGTCCGGTGAACCGGGCTGAGGGGCCCTCAGAACTGGTGCCGGATGCCGACTTGCGTGCCCGACGATGCGCAGCACGGCACGGGGTTGTTGAACCCCAGCGCCGCGTGCGCCCCGTTGCGCACCCGGGTGTGGTGCGCGTACAGCGAGGTGCGGTGGGACAGGGTGTGGCTGCCCTGCAGGGTAAAGAGGGTGGCGTCGTCGTGGCGCGCGCCGAGGCCGCCCACGTCGCGCGCCCTGGCCACGCCCACGGATACCGTGTTCGCGCCGAAGCGGCGGGCGCCCGCCAGGCCATAGACCTTCATCTTGCCGCGGCCCTTGTCCTCGACATCGACATAGGCCGTGAGCTTGATCGCATCGAAGGCGTATGAACCGGCCAGCAGGACGGCATGTACGCGCTGATCGCCCGCCAGCGCGCCGTCCGCGTCGGCCACGCGCTGCAGGCCCAGGCCCAGCGTGAGCGCACCGCTCGTGTACAGCGCGTGGGCGCTGGCCTGCCGCTGCAAGCCCGGGCTGGCGTCGGTGCGCGCGCGCTCGGCGCCCAGGCTGTGCTGCCACTGAAAGCTCAGACCGTTGAAGGAGGGTGACAGATAGGTCATGGCGTTGTCGGCGCGCTTGAACTCGCCATTGCCGATGACGGGCACCACGCTGAGCACGTCGTAGGGCTTGGTGCCCACGATGTTGGCGATGTCGTCCATGGCCGTGTACTGGCGGCCCAGGCGCACGGTGCCCCAGGCGCCGCCCAGGCCGACGAAGGACTGGCGGCCGAAGGCGCGCCCGCCCTGGTTGAAGCCGCCTGCGTCCAGGTCGATGCCGCCTTCGATCAGGAACTGCGCGTTCAGGCCCCCGCCCAGGTCTTCGACGCCTCGCATGCCCAGGCGTGAATCGGACTGCTGGCCCGAGGCCAGGCGGGTGGTGGTGGCGGCGCCCCGGACGCGCTCGAGGGCCGCATCGGCCACGCCATAGAGCATGACGTAGCTTTGCGCCTGGACGGCGCCGACGGTGGACAGACAGGCCAGGGTCAGAAGGTGTTTTTTCATGGGGAATCAAAGAATGAATGGTGGGTTGATCACGTCCTCGGGCGCGCCACCGTATGCGCGTCCCGGGAATGGATGACTCGGCCATTCGTCCATCGCCGATGGAGGCCCGCTCTGCGGGTATTGGTGTCCGTCTTCTGCCGCGACGGCAGTAGCGCCGGGGGCTCGCACGCCACAGCCGGGCACCCGGCCGCACCCGTCAAACCGGGGACAGACGCCCGCGGCCCGCCCGACCAGAATGCCCGGCATCCCCCGCCCCGAGACAAGGCCCACCCCCATGAACCATCCGACCTGCTTTTCCCTGAGCTGGACCGACCCGGAGGTGGCGCACCTCGCGCTGAACCGGCCCGAAGCGCTCAACACCATGGGGCCCGCCTTCTGGCGCGAGCTGGATGCGCTGCTGCAGGAGATCAACGCCGAGGGCCGCGCCCGCGCCCTGGTCATCAGCAGCACCGGCAAGCACTTCAGCGCCGGCATGGCGCTGGAGACCTTCGGTGGCGCCATCACCATGGACGACCAGAGCCCGGAGGGCCGCGCCGCCATCTTCGACCTGCTGTCGCAGATGCAGGCCACCTTCACGCGGCTGGAAACGCTGCGCATGCCGGTGGTCTTTGCCATCCAGGGTGGCTGCGTGGGCGGCGCGGTCGATCTGGTCACCGCCGGATGCATCCGCTACGCCAGCGCCGACGCCTTCTTCTGCATCCAGGAGATCAACATCGGCATGGCGGCCGACGTGGGCACGCTGCAGCGCCTGCCCAAGCTCATCCCCTTGGGCGTGGTGAAGGAGCTGGCCTACACCGGGCGGCGCCTGCCGGCCGCGCGCGCCCAGGCGCTGGGCCTGGTGAACGAGGTGTTCGACAGCCACGCCGCCACCGTGGAGGCCGCGCTGCAGTGCGCGCGCGAGATCGCCGCCAAGCCACCGGTGGCCATCTGGGGCAGCAAGCAGGCCCTGAACTACGCGCGCGACCACTCGGTGGACGACAGCCTGCGCCAGATGGGCTGGCTGCAGGGCGCGATCTGGAGCAACGCCCACGTGCGCGAAGCCATCGTGTCGGCCAAGGAGCGGCGCGCGGGCCGGTTCACGCCCCTGACGCCGCTGAAGTCCTTCCTCGACGCCGAGTGAACGTCCCACCCCACCCGACATGCTGACCCTGCTGAACCCGCGCCACGCCGAACACATCGGCCGTCACGAGATGTTCCGCGGCCGCCTGGTGGACAGCCACGAGAGCCCCGCGCGCGTGGAGCACGTGCTCGCGGAACTGCGCCGCCGCCCGCTGGGCGAGTTGCGTGAACCGGCCGTGGGCGACAACGAGCTGATGTCCGCGCTGCGGGCCGTGCACGAGCCGCGCTACCTCGACTTCCTGGCCAGCGCCTGGGACGACTGGGTGGCGCTGGACCCGGCCAACGCCGGCATCGACGCCCTGCCCTCGGTCTGGCCGCTGCCCAACCGGCACGGCTTCCGCCAGGACGGCTGGCCGCAGAACATCGCCGCGCGCCTGGGCCAGTTCGCCTTCGACTCGGGCACGCCGCTCACCGCCGGCAGCTGGGTGGCCGCGCGCGCCGGTGCCGCCTGCGCCCTGGGCGCCGCGCGGGCGGTGCTCGGCGGCGAGCGATGCGCCTTCGCGCTCACGCGCCCGCCGGGCCACCACGCGGGGCCGGGCTTCTACGGCGGCTACTGCTTCCTCAACAACGCGGCCATCGCGGCGCAGGCCTTGCGCGACGGCGGCCCCGCGCGCGTCGCCATGCTCGACGTGGACTACCACCACGGCAACGGCACCCAGACCATCTTCTACGAACGCGCCGATGTGCTCACGCTCTCGCTCCACGGCGACCCGCGCACCGAGTACCCCTTCTTCCTGGGCCACGCCGACGAGCGCGGCGCCGGCGCCGGGGAAGGCTTCAACCGCAATTGGCCCCTGCCGCGCGGCACGGCCCTGGCGCCCTGGCGCAGCGCGCTCGACGAGGCCCTGCAGGCGGTGTCGGACGTCGGCGCCACCGCCCTGGTCGTGCCCCTGGGCCTGGACACCTTCGAAGGCGACCCGATCTCGGGTTTCCAGCTGCGCTCGGCCGACTACGCGGGCATCGGCGCGGCGCTGGCCTCGCTGAAGCTGCCCACGGTCTTCACCTTCGAGGGCGGCTACGCGGTGGCCGAGGTCGGCACCAACGCCGTGAACCTGCTCGAAGGCTTCGAGCGCGCGGCCTGAGCGCGGCCGCGCGAGAAAAAGCACCCTGCGACGATCCACCGTTCGCAGGGCAAAAGGGGTGGGCACCGATCAAGCGGCGCCCGGGTGGCCCTGCGAGCGCCTTCGATCAGCCCGCCTTGTAGAAGATGTAGTCCGCGCGGTACTGCACGATCTGCTTCGCGCCCACGTTGCCGGCGCCGCAGGCCGTGGCCGGTGCCACCCCGCCGACGGTGGCCACGCGCTGGATGTAGGTCACGCCCTGCATGGCGCCCATGCCCATGGCCGGGTTGGCCTTGACGAGCTGCAGCGGGATGTTGCCGCTGCCGCCGGGGGCCACCGCCAGTTGGGTGCCGGTGATCTTCGAGCCGTCCATGGCTTCCCAGGTGGCGGGCGGGCCGTAGTACTTGCCCACCTGTTTGCCCCCGCGGTCCATGAGCCGGGCGTCCGGGCCGGCGAAGACCCATTCGAACTGGCCTGCCATGCCTTGCCTGGCGCGGCATTCATAGGTGATGTCGCCCGCGCCGACGGTCTCCAGCGCCACGCGGTGCCCCGCGGGCACCTTCACGGCATCGGGCAGGCTGGCCTGCGAGTACATGCCCATCGGCTTGGCGCCCATCGAGGAAGCGCAGGCCGTCATCGCGAGAACGGCCGAAACGGCCAGGGTGGTCTTGAGGATCATGGAAATGCTCCGGTCAAAGGTTGAAGGACGGAAAAGCCGGGTGGGTGCATGGCCCACCCGTGTAGGAATGGGTGTCAGGCACCGAAGGACAGCGCGTTCGCCGGCAAGGGGCGGCCCAGCGCGGCGGTGAGCACGGTGAAATGCATGGCCTCGTCGGCCGCCAGGCGAGAAGCCACCTGCGCCAGCTCGCGGTCGCCCAGCGCGGGAATCACGCTGATGTAGGCATTGGTCGCGCCCAGCTCCAGGCGCGTGGCCAGCGACAGCACGTCGGCCTGGTTCTTGAGCGTGTCGGCCTTGAGGTCCTTGGCGTACTCGTCGGGCTTCTTCTCCGCCACGGGTTGGCCACCGAGCTTGCGGATGGTGGCGGCCAGGGCGTCGCGGTGCGACTTGTGGTGGCCCTGGAACTGCACCGCCACGTCCAGCACGGGCTTCTTCAGCAGGCCGCTGCCGGCGCCGAGCTGGTAGGCGTTGATGGCCTCGTGCTCGAGACCGAGCGCGATGTTGAGGATGTCGACGTCCTTGGCGACGTCGCCTTTCATGCCCTGGGCCAGCGCGGGCCGCCCCGCCAGCAGCGCGAGGCCGACGGCCGACAGGGTGGCGCCGGAGCGCAGAAAGGCGCGGCGTTGATCGTGGGAGGTGCTCATGGTCTTGTCTCTCGTGAGGGTTGTTGGGGAGGAGGAGAGCGACGGCCGTCGAAGCGGATACGCGTGCCACCCCGGCGGCGGATTCAAGGAACCCGACTGTTTTGCTCGGTTGTGCGGATCCGCACGGTGGCGCTGAATCCACAGGGCGCAGGCCGGCGTAGTGATGAAAGACAAGACCCCCCACAATGCGCGGCATGAGCGCCGACCGGCCGCCCGAAGGCGCTCGCATCGCAGCGCATTGCGCGGAGGACTCATTGCCCGCTGACCCAGACCACCTCCTCATGGACCTCATCGACCGCATCGCCCGGCGCGACGAAGCCGCGCTGAAGGCGCTCTACGACCTGACCGCGCGCAAGCTGTACGGGCTGTCGCTGCGCGTGGTCGGATCGGCCGAGCGGGCCGAGGACGTGCTGCAGGAGAGTTACCTGCAGGTGTGGCGCAACGCGGGCGAGTACCGCGCCTCGCTCTCCCCGCCCATGGCCTGGCTGGGCCTCATCGTGCGCAGCCGCTCGCTGGACAACCTGCGCCGCCGCGCGGCCGAGCGTGAGCACCTCACGCAAGACCTCGACGACACCCTGTCCGACACGCTGGAAGGCGACGCGCCGAACCCCATGGACACCAGCCTGGCCAGCCAGCAGGCCTGGGCCCTGCACCAGTGCCTGGGCCAGCTCGACAACCGGCAACGCGAAGTCATCAGCCTGGCCTACCTGCGCGACCTGAGCCACGGTGAACTGGCCGAGCGCCTGACGCTGCCCCTGGGCACGGTGAAGACCTGGATACGCCGCGGCCTGGACAAACTGCGCGACTGCATGGCGCGGTTCGCCTGAGGCCACGACCATGCAACCGCAACGCCACCCTGAACTGCTGCAGCGACTGGCTGCCGCGTACGCGCTTGGCACCTTGCGCGGCGGCGCGCGCCGGCGGTTCGAAACCATTGCGCGTGAGCAGCCCGTGGTGCGCGCGGCAGCCATCGAATGGCAGACGCGCGTGGCCAGCCTGAACGAACTGCAGACCAGCGCCGAGCCGGGGCCTCAGGTGTGGACGCGCATCCAGAACCTGGTGCGCGCCGAGGGGGAACGGGCGGCCATCGAACAGCAGCGCGAACGCGCGCAGGCGGCGCCACCGCGCGGCTGGTGGCACAGCCTGGCGCTGTGGCGTGGCGCGGGTCTGGCCGGCCTGTGCGCGGTGGTGGCGGCGCTGGTGCTGCTGCCCGGCCTGCGGGGCGAACTCGATCAGCGTCGCGCCGAAGTGGCCGAGCTGCAACGCCAGTTGCTGGCCACGCCCGAGGTGCGCTACGTGGCCGTGCTCAACGACGATCAGGCCCGGCCGGCGGTGCTGGTCACCTACGACGCGAAGCACAACCGGCTGAGCCTGCAGCGCGTCGGCGGCTACCAGGAGGCGGCCGACCGATCGCTGCAGTTGTGGGCCCTGCCCCCGGGCGCGGCGCCGCGTTCGCTGGGCGTGCTCACGCCCGAGCGGCTGCTGCAACTGGCCGCCAGCGAAAACGCGGTGCGCGAGGTGCCGGCGCTGGCGATCAGCCTGGAGCCGTTGGGCGGTGTGCCCAGCGAGCGCGGGCCGACGGGGCCGGTGCTGTTCCACGGGCCGCTGATCCAGAAGCAGATCTGAAGCGGCCAAAGAAAAAGCCGGCGCGGGCGCCGGCTTTCTTCAGGGAGCGGTCAGGGCTCAGTAGCGCGGACCGTTGCTGCGGTAGCCACCGCCGCCGCCCTCTTTCGGGCGCGACACGTTGACGACGATCTGGCGGCCGTCGACCGACTGGCCGTTGAGGCCGTTGATGGCGGCTTGCGCCTCGGCCTCGGAGCCCATTTCGACGAAGCCGAAGCCCTTGGAGCGGCCGCTGTCGCGGTCGGTCATGACCTTGGCGGAGGCCACGTTGCCGTATTCGGAGAAGTTGTGACGAAGCGCGTCGTCGTTGACGGAGTAGGGCAGGTTGCCCACGTACAGTTTGCTGCTCATGACTGAGCCTTTCAGAGAAGCGGGCTGGCCTGCAATGGCACAAGCGCCGCGAGAGAGGGTGGTTGCCACGTGGAAGTGGGCCACCTGAGAAGACCGCCAACCCGCGAGGGACCGAACGGTCAGTGATCGGCCACGCGAGGGTGGCGAAGGGCGCGATCCTACGTGGAAGGCGCGAAATCACCTAAGCATTTCGGAGATTCCGCCCCCGGACTGACCAACGGTAGGCCCCCGCGCGTGCGGGTTCACTGCCGCGCGGTGCGCACATTGGCCGGCGGCTGTTGCGGGTGGCTGCTGCGCCAGGGGTTGATGTCGAGCCCGCCGCGGCGCGTGTAGCGCGCGTAGACGCTCAGCTTCGCGGGTTTGCAGCGGGTCCACACGTCCATGTAGATGCGCTCCACGCACTGCTCGTGGAATTCGTTGTGGTTACGAAAACTCACCAGGTACTGCAGCAGCCCGCCCTGGTCGATCTGCGGCCCGCTGTAGCTGATCTGCACGCTGCCCCAATCGGGCTGGCCGGTGACGAGGCAGTTGCTCTTGAGCAGGTGGCTTACCAGCGTCTCGTTCACCGGCTGTTCGTCGAAGGCGGCGGTGAGCAGCTCCGGCGCGGGCTGGTAGCGCGTGCATTCCACATCGAGCCGGTCCAGGTTCAGGCCATCGAGTTCGTGGATGGGCTCGGCATCGAAGCGCTCGGGCGCCAGCAGCTTCACGCCCACGCCCGCCTGCATGGGCCCGCCATGCCACACGGCGGCGCTCAGGTCGGCGCGCAGCCGCGCCTGCACCGCCTCGGCGCTGTCGAAGGGCGTGTTGTTGAAGCTGTTGAGGTAGAGCTTGAAGGACTTGCTCTCGACGATGTGCGTGCTCTCGCAGGGCACGGTGATGTGCGCGATCGCCACCTGCGGCTTGCCGCGCGGGTTCAGCCACGACAGCTCGTAGGCGGTCCACAGGTCGCAGCCCACGAAGGGGATGCTGCCGGCGATGCCGATCTCGCGCCGCTTGGCCTCGCGCGGCAAGGGGAAGATCAGCGAAGGGTCGTAGCGGTCGACGTAGGCCGAGGCCTTGCCGAGTTGGGATTGTTCGGGGGTGTTGTGTGTCATGCGAATTCGCGCTCGCGCAGCCACTTGGTGGCGACCCACTTCTCGCCCTCGAGCACCGGCGCGCCACCGTGCAGGGTGCGCGTGGTGGGGTGCGGGCGGTCGTAACTGAAGAAGACGGCCGAGCCCTTCACGGGCGCGACCTCCAGGCCCACGTCGGGGAAGGTGGTGCCGCCACCGCGCGCGGGCTCGTTGAGGTACATCACCAGCGTGGCCACGCGCTGGCCCCCGCGCTTGAGGATGGTGGGCGTGCCGGCTTCCTTGGGATCGAAGTAGTCGTAGTGGGGCTTGTACTCGGCGCCCGGGCGGTAGTGCAGCACCTGCAGGCCCTCGCCGTTTTCCACCGGCCAGCCCACCAGGCGCGCGATGCGCCGTTCCACGGCCGTGACCTCGGGTGTCTGCCCGCGCGTGAAGAACATGCCGCTGCTGGTGCGGTCGGGGTTGAGTTCTTCGCCGCCGGTGGCCGTCTGCACCGTGAGCGAACGCGCCAGCTTGGGCTTGGCCGATTCGATGATGGCGTCGCACTCCTCGGCGCTGAGCAGGTTGCCCAGCACCACCACGCGCGGGTGGTTCATGTGCGTGATGATGTCCACCCAGCGGTCGCCTGCGTCGATGCGGCGCGGCGAGCCCGAGGTGTCGATGACAGGCACCGCCGAGCCCTGGCCCAGCGCGCCCTGCACGGCCTCGCGCACCTCGGGGGCCGCCTGCGAGAGCGCGTCGGGCGACACGGTGGAGAGGTGCTCCAGCAGCGTGCGTTCGAGCGCGCCCTCGGCCACGCTGGCGTCCCAGCCGGCGTCAAGCATGGACTTGAGAACGGACTCGGGCGTGCAGCCGGCGCTGGCCTGTTCGATGATCCAGCGGCGCAGTTCGGGCGTGACGGTCTGGGACATGGCGCTCTCCCCTCTCAGGGCTTGGCCTCGCGCCGGAACACCAGGCGATCGGGTCCGGACGCGTCGGCGGTGAAACGGTAGCCTTCCAGGTCGAAGGCCTTGAGTTGTTCGGGCGTGCCGGCGCGGTGCTGCACCGCCCAGCGCACCATGAGCCCGCGCGCGCGCTTGGCCATGAAGCTGATGACCTTGTAGCCCGCGGGCTTGCGTTCCTCGAACGTGCAGGTCACCACGCGCGGGCGCAGCGCCTTCAGGTCCACGGCCTTGAAGTACTCCTCGCTGGCCAGGTTGATGACCACGGGGCTCTTGTCGGCCAGGGCGCGCTCGTTCAGGTACTCCGCGATGCGGCTGCCCCAGAAGGCGTAGAGGCTGGCGCCACGCTCGGTCTTCAGCCGGGTGCCCATCTCCAGCCGGTAGGGCTGCATCCAGTCGAGCGGACGCAGCACGCCGTACAGGCCGCTGAGGATGCACAGATGCGCCTGCAGCCAGTCGAGTTCCTCGGCCGACAGGGTTTTCGCGTCCAGACCGCCGTAGACGTCGCCATCGAAGGCCAGCACCGCCTGCTTGGAGTTCTTCGCGTTGAACTTGGGGCTCCAGGCCTCGTAGCGCGCGGCGTTGAGCGTGGCGAGCTTGTCCGACAGGTCCATGAGCGTGGCGATCTGCTGCGGCGTCTTGCGCTTGAGCACCTCGATCAGTTCCGTCGACTGCTCGACGAACAGCGGCTGGGTGTGCGCCTTCACATGGGGGGGCGTCTCGTAGTCGAGGGCCTTGGCGGGCGAGATCAGGAATAGCATGGATGAATGGTGGAACCGGGCGCAGCCGACGGAGACCGCAATTATCGCGAAGCCCTACCCCGGCACCCCGGGCCAAGGCCTTGGCGACCGCCCGGCAAATTACGTTTGGAGAAATGCGTTTCGCTATGGTAAATTTGATTGACCGTTCAAGGAGACAGCCATGACGCCCATGAAACCTCAGGCCGACCTGCCCGCGCCGGCCGCGATCCAGCAGTTGCACCACTACGCCTACCGCGCGCGCGACGCGGAGGAAACGCGGCATTTCTACGAGGACATCCTGGGTCTGCCGCTGTACCACATCATCCAGAGCGACTATGTGCCGAGCACGGGCGAGTACTGCCCGTACACCCACTTCTTCTTCCGCCTGCAAGATGGCTCGTTCATCGCCTTCTTCGACCTGGGCGACGACGAAGCGGCGCTGCCGAGCCCGAACACGCCGAAGTGGGTGAACCACATCAGCTTCCGGGTGAACACCATCGGCGAGCTGGAGAACACCAAGGCGCGCCTGGAGGCGCACGGGATCGAGGTGCTGGGGGTGACGGACCACCACATCTTCAAGAGCATCTATTTCTTCGACCCGAACGGGATCCGGCTCGAGCTCACGGCCCAGTTGGCCGACGAGTTCCAGATGCTGCAGGAGAGCAAGACGGCGCATGCGCGGCTGGGCGAGTGGAATGCGCGCAAGGAGCAATGGCGCAAGGAGCGCGCCGAGGGCAAGGGCGGTGCGCCGCTCAAGCCGCAGCAGAACGATCGGCCGGAGGTGGGGGCCAAGGTTTAGGCGCTCCCAGGTTTTCTCCGGCTGCACCGGTCGTTGGCGGCCAGGGGGCAAGGGCTCCGCGAATGTCCCCCGGACGGCTGCGCCGTCCTCCTCCTTTATTTCGCTGCGCCCTTGCCCCCTGTCCACCACCGCCCTCGTCGGCACTCGGGCGATCTGCACGCCAAGGTGTGGGCAGCTCGCGGACGCTGGGTGCCCTGTGTAGCGAAATAAAGGAGGAGGACCGGCGCAGCCGGTCCGGGGGACATTCGCGGAACAGGGCACCCAGTGGCCGCGAGCCCGCGAGGAAGATGAGTGAAACGCGTCGAACGCACATCAATCGATGACAAAGAGGAGCGGCCCATGTCGCTGAACACGTACAAGGAAGTAGCCCACACCAACGGCTACGAATTCACCCAGGGTGGTGGCTACGAACTGCCCAGCTACCCCTTCGTGCCCCCGCCGGAACTCGGCGACAAGGCGCCCGCGAAGCACCCCATCGTCATCGTCGGCGGCGGCATCACCGGCCTCACCCTCGCCTGCTCCCTCGCCCGCCTGGGCGTCAAGGCCATCCTGCTCGACGAAGACGACACCGTCGGCGTCAAGGGCGCCAGCTCGCGCGGCATCTGCTACACGCAGAAGTCGCTGGAGATCTTCGAGCGCCTGGGCGTCTATGAGCACATCGCCGCCAAAGGCACGCAATGGAGCGTGGGCCGCACCTTCGCCGGCGACGACGAGGTCTACAGCTTCGACCTGCGCCAGCAGGGCAGCTTCAACCTCAGCCAGCAACCGCCCTTCATCAACATCCAGCAGTTCTACATCGAGGCCTTCCTGGTCGACCGCATCCAGCAACTCGGCCACGTCGAACTGCGCTGGCGCAACCGGCTCACCGGCTTCGAGCAGAACGCGCGCACCGCCACGCTCACCATCGAAACACCCGCGGGCGAGTACCGCCTCGAAGCCGAGCACGTCATCGACGCCACCGGAAGCAACAGCCCCCTGCGCAAGTGGCTGAACGTGCCCTTCGACAGCAAGCGCGGCGACGACCGCTGGTGCATCGCCGACGTGCGCTTCAGCACCCGCCCGCCCACGGAACGCCACACCTGGATCGAAGCGCCCTTCAACGAAAACCGCGCCGTCTGGCAGCACCTGATGGCCGACGACGTCTGGCGCATCGACTATCAGATGGCGCCCAACGCCGACCCCGCCTACGTGAGCCGCGAGGACGTGGTGCGCGAGCGCCTGGCGCGCCAGTTCGGCCCCGGCGTGGAGGTCGAGATCGTGTGGGTGGGCCCCTATGCCTACCGCAGCGAGTGCGTGCACGCCATGCGCAACGGGCGCGTGTACTTCATGGGCGACTCGGCCAAGGTCGTCAGCCCCTTCGGCGCGCGCGGCGGCAACACCGGCGTGGCCGATGCGGACAACCTGGCCTGGAAGCTCGCCGCCGTCATGCGCGGCCAGGCGGCACCGGCCCTGCTGGACAGCTACGAGGACGAACGCCTGGAGGCCGCACGCGAGAACGTGCGCGTCACCAACCGCACCGCGCGCTTCCTGCGCCCGGCCGACGGCATCGAGCGCGTGTACCGCGACGCCGCCATTGCGCTGGCCAAGCGGCATCCGTTCGCGCGAGCCCTCGTGAACACCGGCCGCATGGCCGTGGCCAACCCGTATACGCGCTCGCGCATCGTGCAGTACGCGCCGGGCAGCGCCGCGGGCCAGTCCGTGCAGAACGTCGAATTCCGCTGGGCCAATGGCCGCCCGGGCCGCATCAACCAGTTGCTGGACTGGGCCGGCGGTGATCTGCTGCTGCTGTGCTTCGGCCCGCTGAGCGCCGCCGCCCTGCGCCGCCTGCGCGAGGTGCTGGCCACCACGCCGCTGCGCGCGGTGCAGGTGCCGGCTGGCCGCGAGCCCGCCCAGGCCGACGAGCACGTGCGCGACCCGAAAGCCCACCTGCGCGGCGCCTGCGGCCTGCCCGATGGCGACGAACCGGCCTGGGCCTTGGTGCGGCCCGACGGCTACCTCGCCGCCAGCGGCCACACCATCGACAGCCGCCTGGTGCAGGCCATCGGCCTGACCCTGGGCCTCACCGGAGTGCACGCATGATCACCACCCCCAACTGGCAGGACGCCGACACCTTCTACGAGCAACTGCTGGACGCGCAGGTGAACCTCTCGCCCGAGCAGCAGCAGGCCTTCAGCGCGCGCCTGATCCTGCTGCTGGCCAACCAGGTCGGCGATGCCGCCGTTCTGGCCGAGTGCATCCAGGCCGCTCGCCAATGAGCTCGCCGGTGATCGGGGTGCCCGGCGCAGCGAAATAAAGGGGGAGGACGGCGCAGCCGTCCGGAGGACATTCGCGGAGCCGGGCACCCCGAGCGCCGGCGAGCGGAGCCACGTCGAAGAAATTTAGAATGCCAGCTTCCCCCGTCCCACCCAGCGGCATCCCACGGGATGCCGTTGCCATTATTGGCACCCCCATGACCGACACCGTGCAGCAACCCGGCCTGGCCTCCCTCGCCAAGTCCTTCGAACCCGCTCCCATCGAAGCCCGCTGGGGCCCCTGGTGGGAGCAGCGCGGTGTCGGCAAGGCGGGCTTTCGCGGTACGGGCGAAGCGAAGGCCGGCGCGCCCTCGTTCAGCATCCAGCTCCCGCCGCCGAACGTGACCGGCACCCTGCACATGGGCCACGCGTTCAACCAGACCATCATGGACAGCCTCACGCGCTACCACCGCATGATGGGCGCGAACACCCTCTGGGTGCCCGGCACCGACCACGCCGGCATCGCCACGCAGATCGTGGTCGAGCGCCAGCTGCAGGAACAGAAGATCAGCCGCCACGACCTCGGCCGCGAGGCCTTCACGCAGAAGGTCTGGCAGTGGAAGGAAATGAGCGGCAACACCATCACCACGCAGATGCGCCGCATGGGCGACACCGTGGACTGGTCGCGCGAGTACTTCACCATGGACGACAAGCTCTCGTCCGTGGTCACCGAAACCTTCGTGCGCCTGTACGAACAAGGCCTCATCTACCGCGGCAAGCGCCTGGTCAACTGGGACCCGGTGCTCAAATCGGCGGTGAGCGACCTGGAAGTGGAGAGCGAAGAAGAGGACGGCTTCCTCTGGCACATCCGCTACCCCCTGAGCGACGGTAGCGGCTCCGTGGTGGTGGCCACCACCCGCCCCGAGACCATGCTCGGCGACAGCGCCGTCGCGGTGCACCCCGAGGACGAGCGCTACGCCGCCATCGTCGGCAAGACGGTGAAGCTGCCGCTGTGCGACCGCGAGATCCCCGTGATCGCCGACGCCTACGTGGACCGCGAGTTCGGCACCGGTGTCGTGAAGGTCACGCCCGCGCACGACTACAACGACTACGCCGTGGGTCAGCGCCACGGCCTGCCCCAGATCGGCGTGCTCACGCTGGACGCGGCGATCAACGACAACGCACCCGAAAAGTACCGCGGCCTCGACCGCTTCGTGGCCCGCAAGGCCGTGGTGGCCGACCTCGAGGCCCTGGGCCTGCTGGTCGAGACGAAGAAGCACAAGCTCATGGTGCCGCGCTGCGCGCGCACCGGCCAGGTGGTGGAGCCCATGCTCACCGACCAGTGGTTCGTGGCCATGACCAAGGTCAGCGAGAAAGATCCCACGGGCAAGAGCATCGCGCAGAAGGCGATCGACGCCGTGGAATCGGGCGAAGTGAGGTTCGTGCCCGAGAACTGGGTCAACACCTACGACCAGTGGATGAAGAACATCCAGGACTGGTGCATCAGCCGACAGCTCTGGTGGGGCCACCAGATCCCCGCCTGGTACGACGAGGACGGCCGCATCTACGTGGCGCGCAACGAGGCCGACGCGAAGGCCCAGGCCCCGGGCAAGACCCTCACGCGCGACCCGGACGTGCTCGACACCTGGTACTCGTCTGCGCTGGTGCCTTTCAGCACCATGGGCTGGCCGAACCAGAAAAGCGGGCCCACCGAAGACTACGACATCTACCTGCCCAGCAGCGTGCTCGTCACCGGCTACGACATCATCTTCTTCTGGGTCGCGCGCATGATCATGATGACGACCCACTTCACCGGTCGCGTGCCCTTCCGCCACGTCTACATCCACGGGCTGGTGCGCGACGCGCAGGGCCGCAAGATGAGCAAGAGCGAAGGCAACGTGCTCGACCCGGTGGACCTGATCGACGGCATCGCCCTGGCCCCGCTGCTGGACAAGCGCACCACCGGCCTGCGCAAGCCCGAGACCGCACCACGCGTGCGCAAGGACACCGAGAAGGAATTCCCCGAGGGCATTCCCGCCTACGGCGCCGACGCGCTGCGCTTCACCTTCGCGGCGTTGGCCTCGCTGGGCCGCAGCATCAACTTCGACAGCAAGCGCTGCGAGGGATACCGCAACTTCTGCAACAAGCTCTGGAACGCCACGCGCTTCGTGCTCATGAATTGCGAGGGGCAGGACTGCGGGCTCAAGGAGCACACGAAAGACGAGTGCGCCGTCGGCCAGCCCTTCCACGGCTACCTGAGCTTCAGCCAGGCCGACCGCTGGATCAGCTCGGCCCTGCAGCGCACCGAGGCCGCCGTGGCCCAGGGCTTCGCCGAGTACCGACTCGACAACGTCGCCAATGCCATCTACGACTTCGTGTGGAACGAGTTCTGCGACTGGTACCTGGAGATCGCCAAGGTGCAGATCCAGACCGGCGACGCGGCCCAGCAGCGCGCCACGCGCCGCACGCTGATCCGCACGCTGGAGGCCATCCAGCGCCTGGCGCACCCCATCATTCCCTTCATCACCGAAGAGCTGTGGCAGAAGGTGGCGCCCGTGGCCGGCCGCTCGGGCGAATCGGTGGCCCTGGCTGCCTACCCCGTGAGCCAGCCCGAGCGCATCGACGAGGCCGCCGAAGCGCACGTCGCGCGCCTGAAGCAACTGGTGGACGCCTGCCGCACGCTGCGCGGTGAAATGGGCGTGTCACCGGCCCAGCGCCTGCCGCTCTACGCGGTGGGCGACGCCGAGTTCCTGCGCGGTGCCGCGCCGGTGCTGCAGGCCCTGGCCAAGCTGTCCGAGGTGCGCGTGTTCGACGACGAAGCCGCCTGGGCCCAGGCGGCGGGCGCCGCGCCCGTGGCCGTGGTGGGCGGTGCTCACCTGTGCCTGTTCATGGAAATCGACGTGGCGGCCGAAAAGGCCCGCCTGGGCAAGGAAGCCGCGCGCCTGCAGGGTGAGATCGCCAAGGCCCAGGGCAAGCTGGGCAACGAAGGCTTCGTGGCGCGCGCGCCGGCGGCGGTGATCGATCAGGAGAAGCAGCGCCTGGCCGATTTCGGCGCGACGCTGGAGAAGGTGCAAGCGCAGTTGGAGCGCCTGGGCTGAACCCAGGGTGCCGCGGAACCGGCTTTGCCGGGCCGCAGGCACCGCCCCCCTCTCAGGGGGTCGCGCGCAGCGCGGCGGGGGTCAGTCCCTACTTAGGGCCGCGAGCGAGGCCCACTGCGAGGGCGAGGCCGACTGCGGCGGGTCGCCCGATTCCGGGAAGCCCAGGCTGTCGAGCATGGCGAAGTCGCTGCTGCCGGGTTCGCGCCGCGCGTCGTCGGGCGACAGCGTCTCGTGGATGCGGTGCGCCAGGTACCAGCTGGCGCGCAGCTTGGCCTCGCGCGTGTGCGAGCCCAGGCGCGGCGTGAGGTGCAGGTTGGGAATGCCGTACAGCGGCGAGCCCGGCGCGGCGAACTGCGCGTTCGCGCCGTCGAGCAGGCAGGCGTCGATGCGGCCGTCGCACAAGGCGAGCGCCAGCGCCTCGGGCTCGAACAGCGCACTGCGGCTCACGCCCACCCAGAGCTGCCCCGTCTTGCAGTGGTTGAGCAGTCGTTCGTTGATCCAGCCCTTGAAACGCGAGGCGTAGACCATCTGCAGCGAAATGGCGTCGGAGCGTTCGAGAAGTTCCTGCAGGGGCACGGGTTCCACGTGCAGCTTGTCCCACAACTCGGCGGCGTGGTGCACGGCCGGGTCGTAGCCGAGCACGCGCACGCCCAGGCTGCGCAACATGGGCGCCAGCGTGTGCGCCACGGGCGCCAGGCCCAGCAGGCCCACGGTGCTGCCCGCGAGTTCGCGGCCCATGCGCACCTGCCCCAGCTTGCGCCCCAGCAGGGCGCTCACCATGCCCCGGCGGTAGAGCATGAGCAGGCCGTAGAGCAGGTACTCGGCGTTGGAGCGCACCGTGGCGCTGCGCGCCTGCAGCACGCGCACGTGGCGCTGCGCACAGGCGTTGAGGTCGGTGTTGTCGCTGGAGATCTGCATGCGCGCGACCATCATGAGGTTGGGCGCATGGTCGAGGAATTCCTGGGAGACCACCACGTGGGGCGGCAGCACCACCGCGCGGGCGTCGGCCAGCGCGCGGCGCAGTTCGGCGGGGTCGTCGGCCAGCTCGGGCAGGTAGACCACGTCATGGCGTTCCTGCAGCCACGCCAGGGCTTCGGGCACCAGCGGATCAACGAGCAGGACGTCCATGGGGGTGGGCATCAGCGGCGCTTGAGCACCGAGACGAAATCGCCGCCCACCGTTTCCTGGTGGACCAGCATGTTGCCGGTTTGTTTGGCGAAAGCCTGGAAATCGCGCACCGAGCCGGCGTCGGTGGCCACCACCTTCAGGGTCTGGCCGCTGTGCATCTCGGCCAGGGCTTTCTTGGCCTTCAGGATGGGCAGCGGGCAGTTCAGGCCCCGGGCGTCGAGTTCTCGGTCAGCGGCGATCATGAAGGCAGGGCTCCGTCAGAGTAACGGCGCATTTTAGGCCGCGTCGGCCTTCGGTGTGTCGTCCAGGAATTGGGGCTGGTGGCCCTGTGACAAAAGCCACTGGGCCAGCGCCAGTCCCGTGCCGGCGCGCCAACAGCGCACCGCGGCCGGCGCCAGGAGCCGGTACTCCGACAGCTCGGGCGACAGGCGCACCGTGCCCCGGCAACGGGCGTGGTAGCTGATGATGACCTGGTTCATGCGCTGAAAGTCGTGCACGGCGACCAGGCTCAGGGCCTCGGTCTCCAGCGAGGTCTCCTCGGCAATCTCGCGGCGGATGCCGTCCTCTGGCGTTTCGCCGGCCTCCATGAAACCCGTGATCAGCCCGAAGAAGCGCCCCGGCCAGGCGGCGTTGCGCGCCAGCAGAACCTTCCCGTCGAGTTCGACGATGGCTGCCAATACCGGCGTCGGATTGTTCCAGTGCGTGTAGTCGCAGGCCGGGCAACGCAGGCGCCGCTTGTCGCCGCCGTCTTCGGCCTGCACGATCTCGCGCAGTGCGGTGGCGCACTGCGGGCAGTAGCGAAAGGCGCTGTCGCCGCTCACGGCGTCATGCGGGAAAGACGCCGGTGGACAAATACCGGTCGCCGCGGTCGCAGACCACGAAGACGATGGTGGCGTTCTCCACCTGGCGCGACACCTGCAGCGCCGTCCAGAGCGCCCCGGCGGCGGAGATGCCGCCGAAGATGCCCTCCTCGCGCGCCATGCGCCGGGCCATGTCCTCGGCATCGGCCTGCGACACGTAGATCATTTCGTCGACCGCCTTCGGGTCGTAGATCTTGGGCAGGTATTCCTCGGGCCATTTGCGGATGCCGGGGATGCGAGAACCCTCGCTGGGCTGCGCGCCGACGATGCGCACGGCGGGGTTCTTTTCCTTCATGAAGCGCGACACGCCGGTGATGGTGCCGGTGGTGCCCATGGCGCTCACGAAGTGGGTGATGCGCCCGCCGGTCTGCTCCCACAGCTCGGGGCCGGTGGTTTCGTAGTGGATGCGCGGGTTGTCGGGGTTGGCGAACTGGTCGAGCACCAGGCCCTTGCCCTCGGCCTGCATCTTGTCGGCCAGGTCGCGCGCGGACTCCATGCCGCCGCTCTTGGGCGTGAGGATGAGCTCGGCGCCGAAGGCCTTCATGGTCTGGGCGCGTTCGATGGAGAGGTCCTCCGGCATGATCAGCACCATGCGATAGCCCTTGATGGCCGCCGCCATGGCCAGCGCGATGCCGGTGTTGCCCGAGGTGGCTTCGATCAGCGTGTCGCCGGGCTTGATGTCGCCGCGCTCCTCGGCCCGGCGGATCATGGACAGCGCGGGCCGGTCTTTCACGGAGCCGGCGGGGTTGTTGCCTTCAAGCTTGGCGAGGATGACGTTGCCGCGCGGGCCGTTCTCGGCAGCGCCGATGCGCTGCAGCGCCACCAGGGGCGTGCGGCCGATGGCGTCTTCGATGGTGGGGTATTGCATGGCGCCACTGTGCCATAATCCGCGCCCTTGCTCGGGCCGAAGTGGCGGAATCGGTAGACGCAGCGGATTCAAAATCCGCCGCCGCAAGGTGTGCCGGTTCGAGTCCGGCCTTCGGCACCACCCAGGCAAGCGCTTTCACATCGGCCCGCCTCGCGCGGGCTTTTTGTTGCCTGCCCCGCTGCGTTCAGCCGCGCAGACCTTCGGCCACCGTGGGGTAGCGCAGCCGCAGCCCCAGTTCGTCCTTCATGCGCCGGTTGCGCAGTCGGCGCGATTCGCTCATGAAACTCAGCAGCATCAGCGGCAACTGGTCTTGCGCCGTGTCGCGTGGCAGGCGCGGCGGACGCGGCAGACCATACAGATCCGCCGCCAGGTCGAAGTAGTCGCCCATCTTGAGTTCGGTGTCGTCCACCACGTTGACAACGCGCTGCGCGCGGCCTCGCCACAGTGCCAGGGCACAGGCGCGGGCCAGGTCGTCGGCGTGGATGTGGTTGGTGTAGACATCGTCCTCGGCGCGCAGCACCGGCGTGCCGCGTTGCAGGCGATCGCGCGGCGTGCCGCCTTCGCGGTCATTGGCGTAGATGCCGGGAATGCGCAGCACGCTCCCCCGCACGCCCAGCGCACGGCCGAGCCAGCGCACGCGGTCTTCGGCGTCCAGGCGGCGCGAGGCGCGTGGCGTGCGCGCCTGAGCGGGCTGGGCCTCGCTGGTCCAGGCGCCTTCGCGGTCACCATACACGCCGGTGGTGGAGCCATAGACCAGCGCCAGCGGCGGCGTGCGCTGCGCGAGCGCCTGCACCAGAGACCGCGTGCGTGGGTCGATGCGCCAGTCGGCCATGTCCTGCGATGGGGGCGGCGCCAGGTGCAGCACGCGCGTGGCCACACCGGCCAGGCGGCGCAGGCTGCGCGGTTCGTCCAGATCGCCTTGCAACGGCACGAGCCCCGCCGCGCGCAGCGCCGGCACGCGCTCGGGGCTGGAGGTGAGCGCCATCAGGCGCGCCCGCCGCCCAGCGCCCAGCACGCCGGCCGTTCGCAGGCCCACGTCGCCACAGCCCACGATCAGCACCCGTTCACGCCGGAAGCGTGCGGGCAAGGCGCCAAGAAAACTCATGCCAGACGGGTTTTTGCGACAATGCGCGGTTGCTTGGAACGGGGCGCGCCAGTGGAGCGGGCCCCTCGACAGAAAGACGGCGAGTATGACATTCACGATCTCGGTGCAGCCCAGCGGGCGCGCCTTCACCGCCAACCCCGAAGAGGCCATCCTCGCCGCGGGCATCCGCCAGGGCATCGGCCTGCCCTACGGCTGCAAGGACGGGGCCTGCGGCTCCTGCAAGTGCAAGCTGGTGTCGGGCACGGTGGTGCACGGGCCGCACCAGGCCAAGGCCTTGTCGGCCGAGGAAGAGGCCGCGGGCTATGTGCTCACCTGCTGCGGCGTGGCGCACAGCGACGTGGTCATCGAGTCACGCCAGGTCACCGAGCTCGGCGCCTTCCCGATCAAGAAGATGCCCGCCCGCGTCAACAGCCTCACGCGCGCCTCGCACGACGTGATGGTGCTGCGCCTGCAACTGCCCGCCAGCGACACCTTCCAGTACCGCGCGGGCCAGTACGTGGAGTTCATCCTGCGCGACGGCGACCGCCGCAGCTACTCGATGGCCAATGCGCCGCACACGCAAACCGAGGTCCCCGGCCTGGAGCTGCACCTGCGCCACATGCCCGGCGGCAAGTTCACCGACCAGGTCTTCTCCACCATGAAGGAGAAGGACATCCTGCGCATCGAAGGCCCGTTCGGCAGCTTCTTCCTGCGCGAGGACAGCGACAAGCCGATGATCCTGCTCGCCTCGGGCACCGGCTTCGCGCCCATCAAGGCCATCGTGGAGCACATGCGCTTCAAGGGCATCACCCGCCCGGCCACGCTGTATTGGGGCGGCCGCCGCCCGGCCGATCTGTACCAGAGCGATTGGATCGAGGCGCAACTGGCCGCCATGCCGAACCTGAAGTACGTGCCCGTGGTGTCTGACGCGCAGCCCGAGGACGCCTGGACCGGCCGCACCGGCTTCGTGCACCGCGCGGTGCTGGAGGACCACGCCGACCTCAGCGGCTTCGAGGTGTATGCCTGCGGCGCGCCCATCGTGGTCGAATCGGCCAAGCGCGACTACGTGGCGCAGGCTGGTTTGCCCGAAGAGTTCTTCTTCGCCGACTCGTTCACCAGCGCCGCCGATAAAGTGTGACCCACACAACCAGGAGACAAGCCATGATTTCCCGCCGCCACGCCATCGCCCTCACCGCTTCCGCCCTGACCCTGCCCGCATGGGCCCAGACGCGCACCACGCGCATCGTGGTGCCCTTCGCGGCCGGCGGCCCCATCGACGTGACCGCGCGCATCCTGGCCGACGCGGTGAAGGACTCGCTGGGCACGGTGATCGTGGAGAACCGCCCGGGCGCGGGCGGCAACATCGGCGTGAGCCAGGTGGCCAAGTCGGCGCCCGACGGCCTCACGCTCGGCATTGCGACCACCGCCTCGCACGGCATCAACCCCTGGCTGTTCAAGCAACTGCCCTACGACCCCGCGAAGGACTTCGCACCCGTCACGCAGATGCTGCGCGTGCCCAACGTGCTGGTGATGAACGCCGACACCGCCAAACGCCTGAACATCAACAGCCTGCCGGACCTGATCCGCTACGGCAAGACGAACCCGGGCAAGCTCAACTACGGCTCGGGCGGCAGCGGCAGCGCGGGTCACTTGGCGGGCGAGCTGTTCAAGAACCAGGCCGGCGTGTTCGCGGTGCACATCCCCTACAACGGCGGCAACCCGGCCCAACTGGGCCTGCTGTCCGGCCAGGTCGATTTCAACTTCGACAACCTGGCCACCGCGGCGGCCAACATCCGCTCGGGCAAGCTCAAGGCGCTGGCCGTCACCACCACGCAGCGCAGCAGCGTGATGCCGGATGTGCCCACGGTGGCCGAGACCCTGCCGGGCTTCGAGATCGACACCTGGTGGGGCCTTGTGGCACCGGCCGGCACACCCGCAGACGTGGTGGCCAAGCTCAACGCCGCCTTCACGGCGGCCCTGCAGTCTCCCGATGTGAAGGGCAAGTTCGCCACGCTGATGGCCGAGCCCGCGCCGAGCACGCCGCAGGCCTTCGGTGACTTCATGAACCGCGAGCGCGCCAAGTACGAGCGCATGGTCAAGCTCAGCGGCGCGACGGTGGGCTAACCCGGCACCACCAACACGAAGGGCGCTCGAGGGCGCCCTTTGTTTGTTCGCGAGATCTGCGACTTAGCCCTGCAGAAGCAGCTTGACGTCGTCCGCCAGCGACTGAGCCCCACTGCCGTAGCGGTGGTACAGGCGGATGCGGCCCTGCGGGTCGTACACATAGCTGCCGGCGGAATGGTCCATCGTGTAGCTCGTGGGCGTCTTGCCTTCGACCTTCTTGTAGTAAACCTTGAAGCTCTTGGCCACGGCCTCCAGCTCGCCCGGCGCGGCGTACAGCGCGAGGAAGCTCGGGTCGAAATTCGTCACGTACTGCTTCATCACCTCGGGCGTGTCGCGCTCCGGGTCGACGCTGAGGAACAGCCCCTGGAAACGCTCGCCATCGGGGCCGAGCAGGCGCTTGGCCTCGGCCATCTCGGTCATTGAGGTCGGGCAGACGTCGGGGCACTGCGTGAAGCCGAAAAAGATCACCACGGCCTTGCCCTTGAAGTCGTCCAGCGTGCGCTTCTGGCCGTTGTGGTCGGTGAGCGAGAAGCCGGTGGCGTAGTCGGCGCCGGTGATGTCGATGGCCTTGAAGGCCTTTGGCGAATCCGAGCACGCGCTCAGCGCGGCGGCGCTGGCGGCGGCCACGAGCAGGCGGCGGCGCGAGAGGTGGGTCACCATGGCAGGTAGTGGTCGATGAGCAGCGCTGCGAAGAGCAGCGACAGGTGGATCAGCGAAAAGCGGAAAGTCTTTCGAGCCAGCGCGTCGGAATAGTTCCGCCACAGCGCGAAGGCGTAGCCACAGAAGCCGATGCCCAGCAGCAGCGCGCCCACCAGGTAGAACCAGCCGCTCATGCGAAGCATGAAGGGCAGCAGCGTGGCCGCCAGCAGCACGAAGGTGTACAGCAGGATCTGCAGGCGCGTGAATTCGGAGCCGTGCGTCACCGGCAACATGGGCAGGCCGGACCTGCGGTAGTCCTCCACGCGGTAGAGCGCCAGCGCCCAGAAGTGCGGCGGCGTCCAGAGGAAGATGATGAGGAAGAGAATCAGCGCCTCGGGTGCGACCGTGCCTGTCATCGCAGCCCAGCCCAGCACCGGCGGCATGGCGCCCGAGGCGCCGCCGATCACGATGTTCTGCGGCGTCAGCGGCTTGAGGATGACCGTGTAGATGACCGCGTAACCCACGAAGGTGGCGAACGTGAGCCACATGGTGAGCGGGTTCACCCAGAACCACAGAATGGCCGAGCCGAGCGCGCACAGCGCGGCCGAGAACGTGAGCGTCTGCCAGTTGGTGAGTTCGCCCTTGGCCGTGGGGCGCCAGGCGGTGCGCCTCATCTTCGCGTCGATGTGCTGTTCAACCACGCAGTTGAAGGCCGCGGCCGCGCCGGCCACGAGCCAGATGCCGACGCAGGCGATGGCCGCGAGCCGCACCTGCGGCCAGCTCGGCAGCCCCGGCACGGCCAGCACCATCCCGATGAGCGCGCAGAAGACGATGAGCTGGATCACGCGCGGCTTGGTCAAGGCGTGGAACTGGCGCCAGGTGGAGGGCATGGGCAGGGGGTGTGCGTTCGAGCTCATCGCGCAGCCTCCGTGAAGCGCCACCGGGCAGCCGGCGCGGGGCGCCCGCGCGTGGCCGCGACGGCACCGGTGAAGGCGATGACCAGCGCGGCCGCACCACCCGTGTGGCTGACGGCGGCGAGCAAGGGCCAGTCGAGCACCACGTTGCTCAGGCCCGTCAGGAACTGCCAGGCGCACAGCACGACGAGCGCGCGGGCGAAGCGCTCCAGGCCCGGCACGCGCCACAGCGTCCAGGCCAGCGCCAACAGCGCGGCGAATACCGCATAGGCCGTGAGGCGGTGCACGTAGTGGATGGCCGTGAGCGCCGGGAAGGTGATGGCCTCGCCCACGTGGTTGGCGCCGAGCTCGCGCCAGAGCGTGAAGCCCTCACCCAAGTTCATGGTGGGCCACCAGCTGCCCTGGCAGGTGGGAAAGTCGCGGCAGGCCAGCACCGCGTAGTTGGTGCTGACCCAGCCGCCCAGTGCGATCTGCAGCCAGACCAGCGCAAAGGCCGCCAGCAGGGCCCAGCGCTGCGCCGCGCCGATGGGCACAGGCCCCGCGCTGCCGGTTTCGCCCAGGCGGTAGGCCACCGCCTGCGCCCGCAGCAGCGCCAGCAGCACGAGGCCCCCCAGCAGGTGCAAGGTGACGATGGCGGGAAACAGTTTCATGGTCACGGTGAGCGCGCCAAAAGCCCCCTGCAGGCAGACCCAGACCAGCGTGACCACGGGCCACACCCAGTGCACGTGGAGGCGCCGGCGCTCGATCCAGCTGCCCGCGGCCAGCACGATGATGAGCACGCCCACGCCGGTGGCGAGGTAGCGGTGGATCATCTCGATCCAGGCCTTGGAAAAGGTGACAGGGCCCGTCGGCATGGCCGACTGCGCGGCCGAGATGTCGGCGTGGGCACCGAAAGGACTCGCGGCACCGTAGCAGCCGGGCCAGTCGGGGCAACCGAGGCCGGAGTCGGTGAGGCGCGTGAAGGCACCGAAGAGCACCAGATCGAAGGTGAGGAACAGCGTGACCAGCGTGAGCACGCGCAGGCGCTGCGCGGGGCTGGCCTGGCGGTGCCTGAGCCAGATCCAGGCGAGCGGGCCGATCGCGATCACGATGCCCAACAGCATCATGCGGGTGATGGGCGCGAGGTCGACCAGGGATGCGGTGGCGTCCATTTCAGTCTTCCCGGCCCGCCTTGTCCCAGGACGAGGAGGCCCGCAACAGGCGATCGAGGTCGCGCTTGGCGCGCGCGGCGTCGATGTCGGCGGGGAAGCGCATCATCCAGTGCCCCTGGGGATCCACCACGTAGAGGTGGTCTTCGAGGCGGCGTCCCTCGGCCGGCTTCAGCCACTCGGCCAGTGCGGCGGCGTCGACGTGCAGCACCGTGGCCGCCGCCGTGGCCGCGCGCAGCGGCTCGCGCAGCTCGGTGGCGCCGGTGCGCAGCCATACCCAGTCGAGGCGGTCCTTCTCACGGCCCAGCGTTTCGCGCAGCTGGCGCTGCAGGTAGAGGTGCTTCTCGCAAGCGGCGTCGCAGGCGCTGTCGGCCACGCTCACCAGCAGCCACTGGCCCTGCAGCGAAGCCAGCGGCACCGTGCGCCCCTGCGCGTCGGTGGCGTCGATCGCCGGCAGAGCGGGTTGGGAGGTGACGAGCTCGCCGTAGTTGCGCCGGCCCTCCGGCCGTATCACGTAGTAGGTGAAGTACGAGGCGATGACAGGCGCTGCGCACACGAGCAGGATGGCGAACATCTTCCAGCGGCCACTGCGCGTGGCCGCGGCGCGCTCGGCGTTGCCGCGATCGGGTGTGGGCAGGCTGTGCACCGTCAGCGTCAGGGGTTCATCAGGCGTCTGGGCCATGGAGGCGGGCGCGTTGGCGGCGGGGTTGAATGATCTGGAACCAGAGGTAGAGGCCAGCGACCAGTGCGCACAGGGCGAACCACTGGAAGGCGTAGCCATGGTGCTTCTGCACGTCGGTGGCGGGCAGCGGCCATTGGCGACGCAGCGGGCCTTCGTCGCCACCCGTTTGCTGGACCGAGACGTCCAGCAACGCGAGACCGGTTTCCAGCCGGTAGGCAGCGGGCTCGACATTTTGCCGGATGGACCCGGTACCGGCCTCGCCGAACTGGTAAAGGCGCCCGGGTGGCGGGGCCAAGCGCCCTTGCACGGTCACCTCGCCAGGGGGCGTCGCCACCTCGGGCACGCGCTGGCGGTCGTTGAAGTCGCGCGGCACCCAGCCCCGCTGCACGAGCACTGTGCGGTCGCTGCCGCTCAGGCGCAGCGGCGTCACCAGGAAGAAGCCCACACGACCGTCCATCTGGCGGTTGTCGAGAAACACGCTGTGCTGCGCGAGCCATTGCCCCTGCAGGCGCACCGGCCGGTACGCGCCAGAGGCCGGGTCGGCCTGCGCGAGCAGTTCGCGGTTGTCCCAGGCGGGCAGATCGGCGCGTGAACGGATCGACGCCTCCAGCGCGGTCTTCTGCGCCGCGCGGTCCAGCTGCCACACGCCGAGCGAGGCGGTGGCGGCCACGGTCAGGGCCGCCGCCACGCTGACGACGACAAAGCGGGCGCGACTCGTCGGGGTAGGCTCCGCGCCGCTCATGCACCGCCTCCGACGCGGCCCCGTCCGACAGCGCCTCGCGGCGAGGCCCGGATAATGCGGTCCATGAAGTACTTCGTGATCGTGGCTTTCGTGGCCATCATCGGCAGCCTGGCCGCGGCGCTGGTGTTCATGATGCGTGGCGGCGTGCACGACGACAAGGACAACGAAGCCCCCCGCAAACGCCACATGGCGCGCGCGCTGGCCTTTCGCGTGGGCTTTTCCATTTTGCTGTTCGTGCTGGTGCTGGTGGCGTACTTCATGGGCTGGATCCAGCCGACCGGGCTGCCCTTGCAACGCTGAACCCGCCGCCCGGGCACCGAAAGAAAAAAGCGCCTCGCGGCGCTTTTTTCATGGGCGATCGTCCCTGGCGTGGCGTCACATCCAGTAGACGAGGATGTACAGACCCAGCCACACCACGTCCACGAAGTGCCAGTACCAGGCGGCGCCTTCGAAGCCGAAGTGGCGCTCGGCGGTGAAATGGCCTTTGTGCAGACGCAGCGTGATGAAGAACAACATCAGCATGCCGACCAGCACGTGGAATCCGTGGAAGCCAGTGAGCATGAAGAAGGTGGAGCCGAAGATGCCCGAACTCAGTTTGAGGTTCAGGTCGGCGTAGGCGTGTGCGTACTCGTAGCCCTGCACAAACAGGAACACCAAGCCGAGCAACACGGTGACCCACATGAAGCCGATGGTCTTGGCGCGTTGACCGGCCTGCAGGGCGTGGTGGGCGATGGTCAGCGTGACGCCCGAACTGAGCAGCAGCGCGGTGTTGATGGTGGGCAGCCAGAACGGGCCCATGGTCTGGAAGGGCTCCACGATGCCGCCCGGGGAGGCGGTGGCACCAGCCTGCACGCTGGGCCACACGGCCGAGAAGTTGGGCCAGATGAGCGAGTTCTCGAAGCTGCCCAGGTTGGGGAGCGCGTGCGCGCGCGCCCACCACAGGGCGGTGAAGAAGGCGCCGAAGAACATCACCTCGGAGAAGATGAACCAGCTCATGCTCCAGCGGAACGAGAGGTCGATCTTGCGGCCGTACATGCCGGTCTCGCTCTCGTGCACGGCGTCGCGGAACCACTGGAACAGCACGAACAGCCAGAAGACCATGCCGAAGGCCACGGCGTACGCGCCCCACTGCACGCCGTTGACCCATTGGCCGGCGCCGAGAATCACGAAGAAGAGGCCGATGGCGGCCATGACCGGATGGCGCGAGGGTCCGGGGACGAAGTAGTACGGCGTGGAGCCATGGGATGCTGCGGACATGCTGCTCACTCCTGTTGTGCTGTCGCTGTCGATTTCAATGGATGCGTTGCTCTGGTCACCGCCCTCAACCGGCGATCCAGTTCACCAGCGCGATGAGCGCGCCGACGAAGATGAAGGCCATCACGATCCCTACCGCCACCAGATGCAGCGGATTGAGGCGCTTGATGTCCTTTTCGTACTCTGCCCGCTGGCGCACACCGAGGAAGCCCCAGAGCACGGCCTTGACCGTGCTCAGCAGCGAACCGGAACGCGAGGGCTTGGTCATGGCTTTCATGCGCCGCCCTGCGCCGATGCGGCGGGGGCCAGGGCGGCCGACTCGGGGGCTGGCGGCGTCTTGCCGCCCACCTCGAAGAAGGTGTACGAGAGCGTGATCGTGTGGACGTCCTTGGGCAGGCGCGGGTCGATCACGAAGGCCACCGGCCACTCCTTCTTCTCACCTGCCGCGAGCGTGTACTGCGTGAAGCAGAAGCACTCGAGCTTGTTGAAGTGGGCGGCCGACTGCTTGGGGGCGTAGCTGGGGATGGCCTGCGCGGCCATGCTTCGGTTCTGGATGTTCTGGAACTCGTACATCACCGTGGTGAGCTCGCCCGGATGAACCTGGAGCGAACGCACCGCGGGCTTGAAATTCCAGGGGCCGCGCACGTTGGTGTCGAACTCGACCGTGATGGTGCGGGTCAGGTCCACCTGCGTGTTGGCGGGAAGCCTGGCCGCGCCGGGGATGCGCGTTTCCGACACGGCCAGCACGTTGATGCCCAGCGCGTCACAGATGTGGCGGTAGATCGGCACCAGCGCGTAGCCGAACGCGAACATGCCCAGCGCGATCACGCAGAGCTTGCCCACGATCTTGAGGTTTTCCTGGCGCAGACCCATAGCCGGCTCCGACCCTTCAGCCGTTGAACAGCACGAACTTGGCGACGAAGCCGAGGAAGAACACCGCCGCGACAGAGGCCAGGATCAGGCCCAGTCGGACGTTGCTCTTTTTCTGTTCAGGCGTCATGGCGTGGCAGTCGCGGAATTCAGCCGATCACCTTGGTGGCTGTGGCGTCGAGCTTGGGCGGGGTCTCGAAGGTGTGGAACGGCGCCGGCGAAGGCACTTCCCATTCCAGGCCTTCGGCCGCTTCCCAAGGCTTCTGCGGAGCGGTCTCGCCTTTGCCGCGCATGGCGGGCAGGACCACGGCCAGGAAGAAGTACACCTGCGCCAGACCGAACCCGAAGGCCCCGATGGACGCGATCATGTTGAAGTCCGCGAACTGCATCGGGTAGTCGGCGTAGCGACGGGGCATGCCGGCCAGGCCCAGGAAGTGCATCGGGAAGAAGGTGACGTTGAACGAGATCATCGACCACCAGAAGTGGATCTTGCCGCGCGTCTCGCTGTACATCACGCCCGTCCACTTGGGCAGCCAGTAGTAGATGCCGGCGAACATGGCGAACAGCGAGCCAGCCACGAGCACGTAGTGGAAGTGCGCCACCACGTAGTAGGTGTCCTGCATCTGGATGTCGATCGGCGCGACCGACAGGATCAGGCCGGTGAAGCCACCCATGGTGAACACGAAGATGAAGCCCACGGCCCACAGCATCGGGGTCTCGAAGGTCATCTCGCCCTTCCACATCGTCGCGATCCAGTTGAAGATCTTCACGCCCGTGGGCACCGCGATCAACATGGTGGAGTACATGAAGAAGAGCTGACCGGTGACCGGCATGCCGGTGGTGAACATGTGGTGCGCCCACACGACGAAGGACAGGATGGCGATGGAGCCCGTGGCGTACACCATGGAGGCGTAGCCGAACAGCTTCTTGCGCGCGAAGGCGGGCACGACCTGGCTCACGATGCCGAAGGCCGGCAGGATCATGATGTAGACCTCGGGGTGACCGAAGAACCAGAAGATGTGCTGGTACATCACCGGGTCGCCGCCGCCGGCCGCGTTGAAGAAGCTGGTGCCGAAGTGGCGGTCGGTCAGCATCATGGTGATGGCACCGGCCAGCACCGGCATCACGGCGATCAGCAGGTAGGCGGTGATGAGCCAGGTCCAGCAGAACATGGGCATCTTCATCAGCGTCATGCCGGGCGCGCGCATGTTCAGGATGGTCACGATGATGTTGATCGAGCCCATGATCGACGAGGCGCCCATGATGTGCATCGCGAAGATGCCGGCGTCCATCGAGGGACCCATCTGCAGCGTCAGGGGCGCGTAGAGCGTCCAGCCGGCGGCGGGCGCGCCGCCGGGCATGAAGAACGAGCCCACGAGCATGATGGCCGCGGGGATCAGCAGCCAGAAGCTGAGGTTGTTCATCCGCGCGAAGGCCATGTCGGACGCGCCGATCTGCAGCGGGATCATCCAGTTCGCGAAGCCCACGAAGGCCGGCATGATGGCGCCGAACACCATGATGAGGCCGTGCATGGTGGTGAGCTGGTTGAACAGCTCCGGGTTCACCAGTTGCAGGCCGGGCTGGAACAGCTCGGCGCGGATGCCCAGGGCGAGCACGCCACCGACCATCAGCATGGTGAACGAGAACAGCAGGTACAGGGTACCGATGTCCTTGTGGTTGGTGGCGAACACCCAGCGCCGCCAGCCCGTGGGGGCGTGGTGGTCGTGGTCGTGGCCGTGCGCGTCGTGGTGGTCAAGCACTGCACTCATGTCTGTTCCTCAGGTTCTCTCGATCTCGATGCGCGGGCGGATCACTTGCGCGCGGCCTGCACGTCGGCGGGCTGCACGATCTGCTCGGTCTTGTTGCTCCAGCTGTTCTTGGCGTAGGTGACGACCGCCGCAATCTCCGTGTCGGAGAGTTGCTTCCAGGCTGGCATGGCGCCGCCCGCCGCGCCGTTGAGCACGACATGCAGGGCCTTGTTCTTGTCGGCGTCGAGCACGATCGCCGAGCCGTCGAGCGGCTTGATGGGGCCGGCGCCCTTGCCGTTGGCCTGGTGGCAGGCCGCGCAGTTGGCCGCATACACCGACTCGCCGCGCTTGACCAGGTCGGTCAGCGTCCAGACCTTGCTCGGGTCGTCGGCCGCGGCAGCGATGGCCTTGTACTTCTCACCCACCCAGGCGGTGTACTCCTCGGCCGACACCACCTTCACGTGGATCGGCATGTAGGCGTGCTCCTTGCCACACAGCTCGGCGCATTGGCCGTAGAAGTCACCGGTCTTCTCGGCGCGGAACCAGGTATCGCGAACGAAGCCGGGGATGGCGTCCTGCTTGACGCCGAAGGCCGGCACCATCCAGGCATGGATCACGTCGTTGGCGGTGGTGATGATGCGGATCTTCTTGCCCACGGGCACCACGAGCGGGTTGTCGACCTTGAGCAGGTAGTCGTCGGTGGCTTCGGGCTTGCCACTGCTCGACATGGTCCGGTGGGCGGTGTCCAGGGTGGACAGGAAGTCGATGCCCTCGCCTTCACCCTTGATGTACTCGTAGCCCCATTTCCACTGCATGCCCACCGCCTTGATGGTGAGGTCGGCGTTGGTGGTGTCCTTCTGGGCGACCAGCACCTTGGTGGCCGGCAGCGCCATGCCGATGACGATCAGCAGGGGGACGATGGTCCAGCCCAGTTCCACCCAGATCGGCTCAGGCAGCGCCTGCGACTTGTGGCCCACCGATTTGCGGTGCTTGACGATGGAATAGAACATCACGCCGAAGACGATCACGAAGATCACGGCGCATATGCCCATCATGAACCAGTGCAGCCAGTGCTGCTCTTCGGCGATCTTGGTGACCGGTGGCGCGAAGTTGAGCTGATTGACCGCGGGCCCGCCCGGCAGATCATTGACCTTCTGAGCAGCCACCGAGGTCCAGACCCCGGCGCTCAGCAGTGCCAGTCCCGCCGCGTTGCGCGCTGCACGTAGGGATTGCAGCGTCTTCGTCGTCTTACTCACTTGTTGCGCCTCAAATATAAGTATCGATTGATATCGATCCCGATTACACCAAAACCTGTCCACCTTGCGCCAGCGCCTTCAGACGCCGCGCAGGGCTTGTCGCATCTCCTGCGCCAGCACAGGCCGTAGTTCGGCGCGCACATGGCGCCCGACATGCACCGACTGGCCTCCGCCGCGAACCTCGATGAGCGCTCCGGCATTCTCCCCCGCTGCGATCCGCACCTGCCCGCGAGCGAACTCACGGCGAACCAGCCGACCGGCGCTTTCCTGCTCCACCACCAGCGCCGCCGCCCGCAGGCGGATGCACTCACCATCGGTGGCGTGGCGCGCGTACACGAGGAACGCGACGGCCAGAGCCAGCAGTTCCAGCACCGCAAACGGCAGCACCAGCGTCGCGCCCTGGGTCCAGAAGAACCCGGCCACACTCAGTGACACGACACAGAGGGAGGCGTACAGGATGCCGAGCTGGCGAGGCGTGATCGAACAGTTGCGCCGCAGTCGCCACTCCACACCGTCTTCATCGGCACGGGTCGCGAAACGCAATGCGCTGCTGGACTGGCTCACACCCACCACCGGTTGGGTGGCGCGCCACCCGAAGACGGCGCGCCGGCACAGGGAAAATGCCCTTCAACTCAAACCGCGGGATTGTAGCCGCCGTCATCGGGCCGCCACGCAGCAAGCCGGCAGACCTGGTCGGGTTCTGTTGACGTCCTGCGTGCGCGGCTCAGCCGCGGCGCTGGCGCAACTGCTCGCGCAGCGTATCCAGCGGCACCGTCGCGTCGCCCCGTGCGGGCCGTGGCGCGGCCTTGAAGGCGTGGCCATAGACGATCTCGACCGTCAGGCGCAGGCGGCCATCGGCCGTGCGCGGGCCGTGGGCCTCGATCGCCGCCAGCATGCGGTCTCGCCAGCCCCGGCCCCGGCAGGCCGCAAACCGCCCCGCCGACAGGTTGCGCCCGAAACCGCGCAGCTCCCCGACCAGCCCCACCGCGCTGCCGTAGGTGAGCTCCAGGCGTTCCATGTCCATCACGGGCTCGGCGAATCCGCCGTGCACGAGCATGTCGCCCCAGTCGTGCATGTCGGTGAAACCGTGCGTCGGCGCAGGCCAGCCCTCGGCGGCCCAGACGCTGCGCAACTCCTGCAGACTGTCCGGCCCGAGACAGGCGAACATCAGGAAGCCGCCGGTGGCGATGTGCGCGTGCCAGCGCGCGATCAGATGCTGCGGCTGCGGCTCGGCGTGCAGGCCCATGTTGGCCCACAGCATCTGCACCGGGCGCTGCGGATCGGCGGCGAGCGGCTCCACCCAGCGCGAGCGGCGCAGGGGATTCCAGGACCGGGGCGCGGGCTCCCGCGTCGCCGCCAGGGCGCCCGCCAGGTCGCGCGACCACACCTGGCAGCCGGCCTGCGGCAGGGCCGCGCGCAAGCGCGCATGCGCCTGCAGGCCGCCGAGCACGGGTTCCCAATGCAGCCAACTGGTGGGTGGTTCGCGGAACCATTGCAGGCGCTCGACCATGCGACCCGCCACCTCTTCATGCAGCCAGGGGCTGTTCTGGCGCGGCAGGCCCAGCCAGCGGGCGCAGGCCACGGCGTCGAGGCCGGGCACGGCGTCGCTGGCGTCGGAAGGGGAAGGGTTCAAGGCGGTGGGCCGGCGCGAACCGGCCACGGTATCGAAAGCGGGCGCTCAGTATATTGAGCCCGCATGGGGCGATTCAGCGCGTTGAGCAAAGGCCTGGCGTGGCCCAGTCAATGCCGGGTGTGCGGCCTGTGGCCAGCCCAGCCGCTGTGCACCGCCTGCCGCCGACGCTTTGCGCCCGTCCGCCCGCGCTGCCCGCACTGCGCGGCCCCGGTCGACGGCGCGTCGCCCTGCCCCTGCCTGGCGCAGGCCGTGGAGTCGGCGCTGGCCGCCTGCGCGGTGGCGGTGGACTACGTCTACCCCTGGGATCGCCTGATCGCCCGCTTCAAGTTCCAGGGAGAGCCGGGCTGGGCGAAGCCCTTCGCCCGCCTGATGCTCGACGCGCCGGGCGCCACCGCTCTGCTCGACGGCGCCGACTGGATCGCCCCGGTGCCGCTGACCCCCGCGCGCCTGGCCGAACGCGGCCACCACCCGCCCTGGGAACTCGCCAGGGCGCTCGCGCGCCTGCACCCGCGCCCCACGCTGGCGGGCACCCTTGTCCGCCTGAGCGATGGCCTCGCCCAGCACCGGCTGGCACGACAGGAGCGCCTGCGCAACCTGCAGGGCGCCTTCGCCGTGCCCATCGATGGCCTGCAAAGGCTGCGGGGTGCCCGTGTTCTGCTGGTGGACGACGTGACCACCACGGGCGCCACGCTGGCCGCCGCCGCGCAGGCACTGCGCGCCGCGGGCGCCGCCAGGGTGGATGCCCTGGTCTTCGCGCGCACGCCCGCGCCCCACGAGCGGTGAACTGAGGCCGCCACTATCATGCGCCGCCCACCATGTTCAACGTCGTCCTCGTCCACCCCGAAATCCCGCCGAACACGGGCAACGTGATCCGGCTGTGCGCCAACACCGGCTGCGCGCTCCATCTGATCGAACCGCTGGGCTTTTCCATGGACGACAAGCTCATGCGGCGCGCCGGGCTGGACTATCACGAGTACGCCGACGTGCAGCGCCACGCGGACTGGGTTGCCTTTCTGCAACAGACCCGCCCCGCGCCGGAGCGGCTGTTCGCCCTCACCACGCGCGGCCAGCGGGGCGTGCACGAGGTCTCCTGGCGGGCCGGCGACTGGCTGGTGTTCGGCGCCGAATCCAGCGGTCTGCCCCTGGCGGTGAGGGACTCGATCGATTCCCGCCGCTGGCTGCGCCTGCCCATGCGGCCGGGCCAGCGCAGCCTCAACCTCTCCAACGCCGTGGCCATCACCGTGTTCGAGGCCTGGCGCCAGAACGGCTTTCAAGGCGGGCTTGCGTGATCCTTATCACACGATGAACCCTTGAAACATCCCCCATTTGGGGCAACTGATCCACCATGCGGCCCATGCAGACCACGATCAGTCCCCATCCCCATCGGCTGAACGCCATTGGTTCCGGCCGGGGGCCGCATCCGGAAGCCGGCGTGGTGCTCGCGTTCATCGCGCGCTGGCTCGGTGGCGCCATCCAGCCACAGCAGCGCCCGCGGCGCACGCCCCACCTGCGTGACATCGTCACCATCCGCCAGCACCTGCTGGGCACGATTGCCGATTGCGTGACCACCGTGCCGGCCCTGCGCCTGCGCCGCCAGATCGAGCAGGCGCGCAACCCCCAGGAACTCTGGCTGCTGCGCAACGACGCCTTCCAGATCATCGCCCAGCGCCACAGTCAGCACGTGGCCGCCGAGCGCATCGACGCCCTGCGCGACCTGTTCGAGGACTGGCTCGACCCCAAGCAGCTCGCCCGCATCCGCTGATGCGTGTGTCTCAGGGGTAGTGCCGCACCAGCGATTCGGCCAGGCACACCGGCTTCTCGCCGCCTTCGCGCTCCACCGTGACCGCCCAGGTCATCTGCCGCCCGCCGTTGTCGATGGGTTCACAGGCCTGCAGCGTCATGTGCGCGCGCAGGCGGCTGCCCACCGGCACGGGAGACGTGAAACGCACGCGGTTCAGGCCGTAGTTCACGCCCATGCGGGAAGCGCGCACCTGCATGGCCGACGCGAAGAACACCGGCAGCAGCGACAGCGTGAGGAAGCCGTGCGCAATGGGCGCGCCGAACGGCCCCGCCGTGGCCCGCTCCACGTCCACGTGGATCCATTGGTGGTCCCCGGTGGCCTCCGCAAAGCGGTTGACCTGCTCCTGCGTGATGGTGACCCAGTCGCTGGTGGCCACGGCCTGGCCCACCAGCGCGTCGATTTCTTCAAGGGTGTCGAACGTGCGCATCGGCGCACTCTACAAAGACCCGCCCCGATGCCATGTCGGGCGCGCGACAACCCGACTCAGTGGTCCAGCCAATCGCAGATGCCCTTCCACTGCTGCAGGTCCTTTTCCACGCGCCAGGGCGCCACGTCGAACAGCGTGAGCCCGCGCGCGGCCAGGTGGATGTAGTTCTGCGTGTCGCGCAGGTAGCCCAGCACCGGCAGATCCAGCCCGGCCACGAACTCGGCCAGCTTGTCGGCGGCGATGGTGCGCGGATCGACCCGCATGCCCACGATGCCCACGGCGGCGCGGCGCGTCTCGGTCAGCTCGTCGAGGAAATCGCGCGTCGCGTAGATGTCGAAGATGCTGGGCTGCAAGGGCACGATGACCTTGTTGGCCAGCTTGAGGACCTCCTTGAAGCGCTTGCCGTGCAGGCCGGCGGGCGTGTCCAGCACCACGTGGGTCACGTCCTTGGGCGGGCGCGCGATCTGGTCGTGCGAGATTTCCCAGGTGTGGATCGGCCGTGCCGTGGGCGGCCGCAGGCGCAGCCACAGGGCCGATGACTGCTGGCGGTCCGCGTCGCCGAGCATGACGTTGTGGCCCTGGCTGGCGAAGTAACCAGCCACATTGGTTGACAGCGTGGTCTTGCCGACGCCCCCCTTCGGATTTGCAACCACCACGATCGGCATGTCGTCTCCTTGAGTTCGGCCGCCGGGGCCGGTACTGGCACAGGTAACGCTATGTTAGCCCGAGGCTGTCCCACACCAGCTTGCAGCCCGTGAGGAACATGCCCAGGTGAATGAGCCGGTAGAACAGCACGGGGCGGATGCGGTGCGCGATGCGCACGCCGATCCACACCCCCACCGGCGCCAGCGGCAGCAACACCAGCGACGTGGCCATGTTGCGCAGGTCGATCAGGCCGAGCCAGGCGTAGGGCACCCACTTGGCCATGTTCACGAAGAAAAAGAAGAAAGCCATGGTGCCGGTGAACAGCACCGGCGGCAGGCGCATCGGGATCACGTACGCGTTGATGGGCGGCCCGCCCGCGTGCGCCACGAAGCTGGTGAACCCGGACGTGGCCGTGAGAATGGCGCCGACCCAGCGCGGCGGCGGCGCGCTGTCGGGCTTGGGCGGGAACAGCAGGCGCTGGGCAAGGAACACCAGCGTGAAGCCGCCCACGATGCCCGCGACCAGGTGCGCGTCGAGCGAGCGGAACAGCAGGGTGCCGATGACCACCCCCACCAGACCCCACGGCAGCAGGAACTTCAGCAGTTGCCGGTCCACGTTCTTGCGAAAGGCCGCCATGCCCAGCAGGTCCATCACCAGCAGCACCGGCATCAGAATGGCCGCGGCCTGCGGCACCGTCACGGCCAACGCCATCAGCGGCACCGCGAGAGAACCGAAGCCGGCGCCGAAGCCGCTCTTGCTGATGCCCAGCAACAGCACGGCCGGCACGGCAACGAGGTAGAAGTAGGGGTCGGCGATGATGGGGAGCGAGGACACGCAAGACAATCCGGCGATGCAAAACGTGACATTGTGGGGGGAAACCCTCAGGCTCCTGGTGGAGCTGGCCGCCACGGTGGCCTTCGCGCTCTCGGGCATCCTGGCCGGCGCGCGCCAGCGGCTGGACGCCGTGGGCGTGGTGGTGGTGGCCTTCCTCGCGGCCTTCGGTGGCGGCACGCTGCGCGACCTGCTGCTCGACGAGCGCCCCTTCTTCTGGGTCCGCCACGTCGAGTTGCTGTGGGGTGTGCTGGGGCTGAGCGTGCTGGCCATGCTGTTCCTGCGTACGCGCCATTTCCAGGTGACCGAGCGTGCCATGCAATGGCCCGACGCCCTCGGCCTGGGCCTGTTCGCCGCCACGGGCGCGCACCAGGCCCTGCTGCAGCAGATGCCGGCGCTGGTGGCCGTGCTCATGGGCATCGTCACCGGCGTGGCCGGCGGCGTGCTGCGCGACGTGGTCTGCAACCAGATCCCCAGCGCCTTCAGCGACCACCGGCCCTATGCGGTGTGCGCCTTCGTGGGCGGCTGGGTCTACGTGGGCCTGTGGGTCATCGCAGCCCCGGGCTGGCTGGCGCTGCTGGCTTGCGTGGGCGTCACGGCCGGACTGCGTGGCCTGGCGCTGTGGCGCGATTGGCAACTCCCGCCGTGGCGGCTTTGAGCAGGCAGGACAATCGACCCATGTTCAATCCCTCCCAAGCCGACGTGCGCCGCTTCTTCTGCGGCGCTTTTGTCAAGCAGCGCGATGCAGCGCCGCTGGACGCCCTCGAGACGCTGGCCGCCCAGTGGATCGCCGAGCACCCCGAGTACCACGCCGAACTGGGCGACGCCGACGCCGCCGTGGCGCGCCTGAGCCAGCCCGACGCGGCGCGCGAAAACCCCTTCCTGCACCTATCCATGCACCTGTCGATCAGCGAGCAGTGCAGCATCGACCAGCCCCCCGGCATCCGCCAGGCCGTGGAGTTGCTCACCGCACGGCGCGGCGACCTTCACGCCGCGCACCACGAGGTGATGGAATGCCTGGGCGCCATGCTGTGGGAAAGCCAGCGCGCGGGCCGCCCACCGGACGGCCAGGCCTACATCGACGCCGTGCGCCGACGGGCGACAAAGGATTGAAAAACAAAAGGCCGCTCACCGAGCGGCCTTTTGTTGCTTGCGATTCCCGACCCGTTCAACGGAAGCGCGACTGAGGCACGGTCTGCAGTTCGCCCTTGACGGTGCTCAGGTACTTGGCGATGGCGCGCATCTCGGCGGGGGTGTACTGCTTGGCAATGCCGGCCATGATGCCGTTGCTGCGGCCGATCACGTGGTTGCCTTCGACCGTGTAGGACTTGAGCGCCACGAAGAGGTAGTCGGCGTGCTGGCCGCCGATCTTGGGGTAGCTCGGGTCGATGGGCTTGCTGAAGTTGGCCCCGTGGCAGGACACGCAGGCGCCTTTGGTCAGCAGCGCGGCGACGTCGGCGCTCGCGGTGGCCGCCGTCTCCGGCGCGGCCGGGCCGGCCTGGCCAGCGTAGAACGCCGCCAGATCGGCCATGTCCTGCTCGGTGAGCGAGCCGGCGATGCCGCGCATGGACGGGTGCTTGCGGTCGCCCTTCTGGTAGGCCTTGAGGGCGGACACGATGTACGGCGCCGACTGGCCCGAGATCATGGGCACCTTGTGGATCTCGGGGAAGCTGTTCTGGTAGCCCTTGATGCCATGGCAGCCGATGCACATCTCGGCCTTCTTGTGGCCGGCCTCCACGTCGCCGGTGACGCCTTGCGCCTGGGCCGATGTGGCAGCAACGAACAGCGTCGCAGCGGCGACAAGGGTACGGGCGAGCGGGTTCAGCAGTGGGGTCATTTTGCTAGCACAATGAAGAACGGCCGGGAAAGATCAACCGCGAATTATATGAGCGGTCGTCGCGCCCCCCGCCACATCCCGAGTCCCGCGCGCGGACAGCCCGCGCCGCCACCCCGAGGTCGCCTTCATGAAATTCCAGGGTTCCGAGAACTACGTCGCCACGCAGGACCTGATGCTGGCGGTCAACGCCGCCATCACCCTCGAGCGCCCGCTGCTGGTCAAGGGCGAGCCCGGCACCGGCAAGACCATGCTGGCCGAGGAGGTGGCCCAGGCCCTGGACATGCCCCTGCTGCAGTGGCACATCAAGACCACCACCAAGGCCCAGCAGGGCCTGTACGAATACGACGCGGTGAGCCGCCTGCGCGACTCGCAGCTCGGCGACGAGCGGGTCAAGGACATCGACAACTACATCGTCAAGGGCGTGCTGTGGCAGGCCTTCACGGCCGACAAGCCGGTGGTCCTGCTGATCGACGAGATCGACAAGGCCGACATCGAATTCCCGAACGACCTGCTGCGCGAACTCGACCGCATGGAGTTCTACTGCTACGAGACGCACGAGCTCATCAAGGCCAAGCACCGCCCGCTGGTGATCATCACCTCCAACAACGAGAAGGAGCTGCCCGACGCGTTCCTGCGCCGCTGCTTCTTCCACTACATCAAGTTCCCCGACGCCGAGACGATGCACAAGATCGTCGACGTGCACTTCCCGAAGCTCAAACAGGACCTGCTGAAGGTCGCGATGAAGACCTTCTACGACGTGCGCAACCTGCCGGGGCTGAAGAAGAAGCCCACCACCAGCGAGCTGCTGGACTGGCTGAAGCTTCTGATGGCCGAGGACATTCCGCTCGAAGCCCTGCAAAGCGCCGACGACAAGGTCTCGATTCCGCCGCTCGTGGGGGCCTTGCTCAAGAACGAGCAGGACACCACGCTGTTCGAGAAGCTGGTGTTCATGAACCAGAGGAACCGCTGACATGACATTCGTCGCACCGGTCGTCCTGAGCGAGCGCGGCGTGCGGCTCGAGCCGCTGGGCCAGCGCCACGAGGATGGCTTGCGCGAGGCCGCGGCCGACGGCGAACTCTGGAAACTGCGCGTCACCTCCGTGCCCGAGCCGGGTCAGACGCGCGAGTACATCGAGACCGCCCTGCGCATGCGCGAGGAAGGGCACCGCTTCGCCTTCGCCGTCGTCGACGAGGCCAGCGACACGGTGCTGGGCAGCACCAGCTACCACGACATCCTGCCCGCCGTGAAGCGCGTGGAGATCGGCTACACCTGGTACGCGAAGCGCGCGCAGCGCAGCCACGTCAACACCACTTGCAAACTGCTGATGATGGGCCATGCCTTCGATACGCTGGGCTGCCACGTGGTGGGCTGGCGCACCGACAACTACAACTTCGCGTCGCAGCGGGCCATCGAGCGCCTGGGCGCGAAGAAGGACGGCGTCATCCGGGGCCACGCCCTGCGCCGCGACGGCACCATCCGCGACACCGTCATGTACAGCATGCGCTCGGGCGAATGGCCCGAGGCGCGTGCGCAGTTGCTGTACCTGCGGGAACGGCACGACTGAACCCGGGGAGATCGCCATGCTGATCGACTTCTTCTACACCCTGCGCTCGGCCAAGCTGCCCGTGTCGGTGAAGGAGTACCTCACGCTGCTGGAGGCGCTCAAGGCCGACGTGGTGGGGCCCACCAACCCCGACGCCTGCAGCATGGACGACTTCTACTTCCTCTCGCGCACCGCGCTGGTGAAGGACGAGAAGCACTTCGACAAGTTCGACCGCGCCTTCGCCGCCTACTTCAAGGGCGTGGAGATGATTGCGGACTTCACCAAACCCATCCCCGCCGACTGGCTGCGCCAGGAGATGGAGCGCATCCTGTCCGAAGAGCAGAAGGCCAACGCGCCGAAGATGGACTGGGACGAGTTGATGGAGACGCTGCGCAAACGCCTGGAAGAGCAGAAGGAGCGCCACGAAGGTGGCAGCAAATGGATCGGCACGGGCGGCACCTCCCCCTTCGGCAACGGCGGGGTCAACCCGCAGGGTGTGCGCATCGGCGGCAAGGGCGGCGGCAAGAGCGGCGTGAAGGTCTGGGAGCAGCGCAGCTACCGCGACTACGACGACACGCAGGAACTGGGCACGCGCAACATCAAGGTCGCGCTGCGCCGGCTGCGCAAATTTGCGCGCGAGGGCAACGACCTGGAACTGGACCTGCCCGACACCATCCGCAGCACCGCGGCGAACGCCGGCTACCTGGACATCAAGATGATCCCGGAGCGGCACAACAACGTGAAGGTGCTGCTGCTCATGGACGTGGGCGGCACCATGGACGAGCACATCCAGCGTGTCGAGGAGCTGTTCTCTGCCGTCAAGAGCGAGTTCAAGCACCTCGAGTTCTATTACTTCCACAACTGCGTCTACGACTTCATGTGGAAGAACAACCGCCGCCGCTACGCCGAGAAATTCCCGACCTGGGACATCATCCGCAAGTACAACAAGGACTACAAGCTGATCTTCGTGGGCGACGCGACCATGAGCCCCTACGAAATCCTGCAGCCCGGTGGCAGCGTGGAATACAACAACGAGGAAGCCGGCGCCGAGTGGTTGCAGCGCCTCACCCACACGTTCCCCAAATTCGCGTGGATCAACCCGGAACCCCAAGGCGTCTGGCAGTATCGACAGAGCATCAGCATCATCCAGCAGCTCATGGGGCAACGCATGTTCCCGCTCACCTTGAAGGGCTTGGAAGACACGATGCGCATGCTGTCGAAATAATCGGCGAATGCGTTTCCTGTCTCCGGCCCGCCACTGCCGGGCCGCGTGGCGGCTTGTGTTCCTGCTTGCGTGCGGCGCAGCCCCCGCGTGGGCGCAAACGGACGGGGTGACGCCGCCGGCCTCCCGACCTGCCCCGGCGCCGATCCCCGACGCGGCCGACGACGACGACGCGCGCGCCCCCGACGCTGCGGCACGCCGCGCCGCCCGGGCCGCGCGCCCTCCGGTCACGACACGCTTCCTCATCGAGCTCGATGCCCCCGAGGAGTTGCACGACTTCCTCCTGCGCCACCTCGACATCCAGCGCTTTCGCGAGCAGCGCAGCCTGGACGCGGCGGAGCTCGAGCGCCTGCTGAGCGAGCTGCCCGCCAATGCGCGCGAGCTGCTGGCCACGCGCGGCTACTTTGCGCCCACCATCGAGATCGGCGAGACCCTGCCGCCCACCCCGGCCGCGGTGACGGCCGCCGGAGAAGGCCCGGTGCCGCTGGGCCGCATCCCGGTGCGCGTCGAGCCGGGGCCGCCCACCACCGTGCAAAGCGTGCAGATCAGCTTCCTGGGCGACATCGCCAATGACGCCGACGCGCAGGCGCAGCGCGAAGCCATTCAGCGCGAGGCCGCGCTGCTGGCCGGCCAGCGCTTCACACAGGACCAGTGGGACCGCACCAAGTCCGCCGCCCTGCGCCGGCTCACCGCCGAGCGCTACCCCGGCGGGCGCATCAGCAGCAGCCTGGCCGACGTGGACGGCGCAAGCTCCAGCGCGCGGCTCTACGTGGAGCTCGACTCCGGCGCGCGTCGCCGCTTCGGCGCCATCGAGGTGGACGGTGTGCAACGCTACGACGCCGACATCAGCGAACGCATCGTGCGCCTCACCGGGCTCACGCCCGGGAGCGACTACGACCTGTCCAAGCTGCAGCAGGCCCAGCAGCGCCTGCTCGACAGCGGCTACTACGACGCCGCCTTCGTCTATGTGGAACCCGGCGCGGGCGGCGAGCCGCTGCCGGTGAAGGTGCAATTGCGCGAAGCGCTGCGGCAGAAGCTCGTGCTGGGCATCGGCGCCAGCACCGACAACGGCGCGCGCCTGTCGCTGGAGCACATCCACAACCGCCTGCCCGGCATCGGCTGGCGCGCGCTGTCCACGCTGCGCTTCGAGCGCCAGGACGGCCTGGCCAGCACGGAGTGGTCCTCGCCCCTGGACAAGGAAGGCTGGCGCTGGATCTCGCTCCTGCAGATGGCGCGTCTGGACAACAACCAGGTGGAGACCACCAGCCAGCGGGCCCGCTTCGGCCAGGCGCAGGAGGGCGTGGAGTACGACCGCAGCATCTACCTGCAGTACGACCGCGCGCGCACCCTCACCGACAGCGAGCGCCTGAGTGGCGTGCGGGGACGCATCGAATCCTCCCTCACGGCCAACTACGCCTGGGCTCGTGAGCGCTTCGACGACCCGATCTCGCCGAACCGCGGCCATGCCCTCGCGGTGGAGCTCGGCGTGGGCACCACCCTGGGCATCACGCGAAAGCCCTTCGGCCGCACGCAGGCGCGCTGGCTGGGCTACTTCCCGCTCGACCGCCAGGCCGAGCTGCCATCCACCGTGCCGGGCGAGCGCCCCACCGCGCGCCCGCCCACGCGCCTGGGCCGGCTGGCGCTGCGGCTCGAAGGCGGCGCCGTCATCGCCGAAGACAGCACCCCCGTGCCCGACACGCAACTGTTCTACGCCGGCGGCGACACCTCGGTGCGCGGCTACGGGCTGCGCGACATCGGCGTGGTGCAGCCCGACGGCAGCGTCCTCGCCGGCCGCTACAAGGCGGTGGTGAGCGTGGAATGGCAACGCCCGGTGTGGGGCGACGGCGTGTCGCGCTCGCCCTTCGAACACGTGCTCTTCATCGACGGCGGCGCGGTGGCCAACCGCGTGCAGAACCTCGATTTCCAGTGGGGCGTGGGCACCGGCCTGCGCTACAACAGCCCGGTTGGGCCGCTGCAGGTGGACCTGGCCTACGGCCTGGAGGTGCGCAAGCTGCGCCTGCACCTGAGCGTGGGCTTCGTGTTCTGAAGGGACCCATGGACGACCCGCCAGTGCCCGTCGCCCCGCCGCCCGTGGCGCCAGCGCCCCCGCCGCGCTGGCCCGGCGCGGCGCGCGGGTTCGGCCGGGCCCTGCTGTGGCTGTTCGGCGCCTTGGCCGGGGCCGGACTGGCCGGTGCCCTGCTGCTGGGTGCCTGGGCCAGCAGCGAAGGCTCGCTGGCGCAGACCCTGCGCTGGGGCCTGGCCTGGCAGGCGGAGAACGCGCCCGAAGCGGGCACCATCAGCGCCGATGGGGTCGAAGGCAGCCTGATCGGCGGCGGCCAGCTCCGCACGCTCAGCTGGGACCAGAGCGGCCTGGCCGTGCAGGCCGAAGGCATTCGCCTGCGCCTGGGCGGCCTCTTCTGGCTCGGCCTGCTGCGCGGCGATTTGCTGGTAAGCGAACTGCACGCCGCGCGCCTGCGCATCGTCGACCAGCGCCCGCCCACCCCCGATTCGCCCGGCGAACCGCTGCAATCGCTGGTGCTGCCGGTGGACATCGAGGCCACGGTCTCGGTGGACGAGTTGCTGCTGCCGGGCCAGCAGCCGCTGTTGCTGCGCGGCCTGCAGGCGCGCTACCGCTACGGCCGCGCCGAACCCGGCCTGGGCACCGAAGACGCGCACACCTTGCTGCTGCGGTCGCTGCAATGGGCCGAAGGCCGCTACACGGCGCAGGCCACGCTGGGCGCGCAGGCGCCCATGCCGCTGCGGCTGCAGGCCGAAGGCGAGCTGAGCACCGAAGTCCCCGAAGGCGGCCGGCTGGAGCTGCGCGCGCGCGCCACCGCGCAAGGCCAGTTGGCCGGTGCCGACGCGGCGCTCGACCTGGTCGCCCAGATCGAACCCCTTGGCCGTGCCGAGGCCACGCCCACCCTGTCCGGTACCGCGCGCCTGCGCCCCTGGGCCCCGCAGCCCCTGGCCGAGGCCGACCTGCGCCTGTTCCGCCTGAACCTAGCGCTGCTGTGGCCGCAAGCGCCCACCACTGCGCTCACCGGCACCGTCGAGGCCCGGCCCGACGGCACCGACTGGCGCGCGCGCCTGGCGCTGACCAATGAATCGCCCGGCCCAGTGGACAAGCGCCGCCTGCCGCTCGAATCCATCGAGGCCGAGGTGCTGCAGAGCGGCGCGCGCTGGACGCTGGAGCGCCTCAGCGCCGCGGTGGCCGGTGGGCGCGTGCAGGCCGAGGGCCGGCGCGACCCGCCCGCACAGGGCGCCGCCTCCGCCTTGGGCGACTGGCAAGGCAGCCTGCGCGCCAGCGGCCTGAACCCCGCGCTG
>NZ_WVZN01000049.1 GCF_011772445.1 Hydrogenophaga sp.
CCCTTCATCGCGTGCGCCCTGGCCGCCGCGCTGGACGCGTTGCCGCCGTCGCTGGCGCAGGCGGCGGCCACGCTGGGCGCCTCGCCCGCGCGCGTGGCCTGGCGCGTGAGCTTGCCGCTGGTGGCGCCCGCGCTGCGGCGCGGCACCGCCTTCGCCGCCGCCACCATGCTGGGCGAGTTCGCGGTCTCGCTGTTCCTCACGCGGCCCGAATGGCTCACGCTCACCACACTGATCCACCAACGCCTGGGCCGCCCGGGCGAGACCAACCTGCAGGCCGCACTGGTGCTGGCGCTGCTGCTGCTGGCGCTCGCCCTGGCGGCCTTCGCGCTCATTGAAGGCGGCGCGCGCCGCCAGACGCCACCCCATGCTCGAACTGCGTGACATCCACCTGCGCTGGGACCGGCGCCCGTTGCTCGACGGCGTGAACCTGCGCGTGGACGCGGGCCAGACCGTGGCGCTGCTCGGGCCCTCGGGCAGCGGCAAGAGCACGCTGCTCAAGGTCGTGGCGGGCATCGAGACGCCCGAACGGGGCAGCGTGTGGTTCGACGGCGAGGACATCACGCGCACGCCGCCGCACCGGCGCGGCTTCGCGCTGATGTTCCAGGACTTCGCCCTGTTCCCGCACCTGGACGTGCGCGACAACGTGGCCTTCGGCCTCATCGAGCAGCGCGTGCCCCGGCGCGAGGCGCGCGAGCGCGCGCAGGCCCTGCTCACGCGCTTCGGGCTGGGGGCGCACGCCCAGGCGCGCGTGTGGACGCTATCGGGCGGCGAGCAGCAGCGCGTGGCGCTGGCGCGTGCGCTCATCACGCAACCGCGCGCCTTGTTGCTGGACGAACCCTTCTCCGCGCTGGACGCCACGCTGCGCGAGCAACTGCGCGCCGAGTTCCGCGAGCGCATCGCCGAGGCCGGCATGGCGGCCATCCTCGTGACGCATGACGAGGCCGAGGCGCGCGCGATGGCGCAGCGGGGCTGGGGGCTGGACCAGGGGCAGTTGCGCCCACTGTGGTGAGCCCAGCCGCGCCTTCACCTCTCAGCGTGGTGAGCTAAGCTGTGCCCGCACCCGATCGGGGTGGTCACCGGAGCACGCGCATGGGCTGGTTTTCCAAGGCACCCACGGGGTTCTTCCTCAGCACCACCACGCCGCCGGGCGTGGAACGCGGCCAGATGCTGGGCGTGGTGCATGGCGAGGCCATCATCGGCGCCAACATCTTTCGCGACATGTTCTCCTCCATCCGCGACGTGGTGGGCGGCCGCGCGGGCGGCTACGAACGGGCCCTGTCGGGCGCGCGCGACGCGGCCGTCGAGGACCTCATCGAATCCGCCAAAGAACTTGGCGCCAACGGCGTCATCGGCATCGACTTCGACTACGAGGTGCTCGGCGAGGCCAACGGGATGATGATGGTCGCGGTGAGCGGGACGGCGGTGAAGCTGTGACGCAGAAGGATGAGATGCGCGCCGGCCTGCTCGAAACGCGCCGCGTGGAACACGGCGCTTCACTGGGCGACCAGGCGCGCACGCATGAAGTGCTGCTGAAGGACGTCATCCGGGGTCTGGACGACGTGGATGCGGGGTGTGTGGTGCCCGCAGCCCGTGCCTTGCTGATGCTCCGCCAGCGTCGCCCCGGCGCCGCTGGTTAAGTTCAGCCCGCTTGCATCGCCGGCCGCGCCTGCACCCGCGCCAGCCAGGCCTGCACGTTCGGGTGCTTGTCGACCGGCGCGCCGATGTAGGCGCTGTAGCCGATCACCGAACCCACCGACAGGTCCACCAGCGAGTACGCCTCGCCCAGCATCCAGGGCTGCTTCGCCAGGCGCGCGTCGAGCAGCGCCAGCAATTGGTCCAGGGCCCGGTAGCCCGCCTGGCCGTGCGCATCGTCCGGCGTGCCCATGTCGCGCGCGGCCTGCAGGCGGATGAGTTGCGCGCCATAAGTGACGTAGGCCCAGGTGCACCACGAGAACGCCTGCAACTGCGCGGGCGTGCCCGGCGCCGGCCACAGGCCGTTCTTCACACCGTACCGCTCGCCCAGCCACAGCTCCATGGCCAGGGCCTCGAACATCGGTGCGCCGTCCACGGTCATCGTGGGCACCTTGCCGTTGGGGTTGAGGGCCAGGAAGCCGGGGCGGCGCTGTTCGCCGGTGGTGATGTCGACCTTCACGCGCTCGTGCGGCACACCCAGTTCGGCGAGGGCGCAGGCGATGGGGGTGGCGCTGGACATGGGGTGCCAGTAGAGGACGAGGGACATGGCGGGCTCCTGAAGTGAAGGGGTTGAAACCGGGCCGGCCGAGCGCCGGATCCGTGGGACGGACTGTCGCAGCCATTGCGGACAGAAACAGCCCTCGATAAGAGCTAGAGTGCACCCCATGCTGACCTCGTCCTCCCGATTGCTGAGGCTGCTCTCGCTGCTGCAGACCCGCCGCCACTGGAGCGGCGCCGAACTGGCCGAGCGGCTGGCGGTGAACCCGCGCACCCTGCGCCGCGACATCGACCGCTTGCGCGAGCTGGGCTACCCCATCCACGCCAGCAGCGGCGTGGCCGGCGGTTACGCGTTTCGCGCCGGCCAGGCGCTGCCGCCGCTGCTGCTGGACGACGAGGAGGCCCAGGCCGTGGCCATCGCCCTGCAGACTGCTGCGGCCGGCACGGTAAGCGGGGTCGAGGAGGGCTCGCTGCGCGCGCTGGTGAAGCTGGAGCAGGTGATGCCCGCGCGCCTGCGCAGGCGCCTGGAGGCGCTGCGTTCGAGCATCCTGCCGCTGGAGAGCCTGCGGCCCACGGTGGACGCGGGGGTGTTGGCCAGCCTGGCGCTGGCCTGCCGCGACCAGTTGCGCCTGGCCTTCGCCTACCGCGACAGCCGGGGCCAGGACACGGCGCGCACGGTGGAGCCGCAGGGCCTGGTGCACACCGGCAGCCGCTGGTACCTGGTGGCCTGGGATCCGGCGCGCGAGGACTGGCGCACCTTCCGCCTGGACCGCATCGAGGGCGCGCCCGCTCTGGGCCAGCACTTCGCGCCGCGCGCGGGGCCTGAAGGCGGAGACCTGCGCGCCTTCGTCTCGCGCTCCATCGGTGTCTCGGCCTACGTGGAGCAGGCGCGCGTGGTGCTGCACAAACCCCTGGCCGAGATGGCGCGGCAGATTCCGCCCACGGTGGCGCGGCTGGAGCCGCTGGACGACGCGCGCTGCGTGATGCACAGCGGCGCGAACCACCTGGAGTCGCTGGCCTACTGGCTGATGGCGCTGGACGTGGAGTTCGAGGTGCTGGAGCCGCCCACGCTCAAGGCCCTGCTGGAGAAGGCGAACGCGCGCGTGGCGCGGGCGCTGGCGCGGTCGGGGAAGCATTGAGATAAATAACTCAATGCTGGAAAGCCCGTCGCGGCGTGGCCTGCTGCGCAGGGCCTCACCCCCCGCGCAGCGCCTTCAACAGCTTCTGCCCCGCGCGACCATCGGCCTCCCAACCCAGGCGCGTCTGCTCCGCGCGCACGGCGGTGCGCGTCTTCTCGCCCAGCAGACCGTCCACCTCGCCGATGTCGTGCCCACGCGCCAGCAACAGGGTCTGCAGCTCGCGGCGCTCGGCGCGTGTCAGGCCCAGGTCGTCGGTGGGCCAGGGCGTCACGAAGGGACCGCCGCCGCGCAGGCGGTCGGCCAGGTGGGCGATGGCCAGGCCGTAGCTTTCGGCCGCGTTGTAGCTGTAGATGGCGTCGAAGTTGCGCGTGACCAGGAAGGCCGGGCCCTTGGCGCCCGCGGGCGTGAGCAGGCCCAGGCTCAGCTCGGGCGGCACGGGCGTGCCGTCGATGCGCGTCACCCCGCGCGCCGCCCACTCGGTGCCGGGGCGCTTGGTGCGCCGGCCCTCGCCCAGCACGGAGAAGCCCTCGGGCAGCTTCACCTCGAAGCCCCAGGGCAGGTCGCTGCGCCAGCCCGCGCGCTGCAGGAAGTGGGCGGTGGAGGCCAGGGCGTCGGGGACGCTGTCGATCAGGTCGGCGCGGCCGTCGCCATCGAAATCCACCGCCAGGCGTTCGTAGGTGCTGGGCATGAACTGCGTGTGGCCGAAGGCGCCGGCCCAGGAGCCCTGCAGTCGCTCAGGCGGGAAGTGCCCGGCCTGCAGCAGGCGCAGCGCGGAATAGAACTCGGTGCGGAAGTAGGCCTGGCGCCGGCCGAAGCACGAGAGGGTGGCCAGCGACTGCACGATGGGCGTCTTGCCGAAGCCCTGGCCGTAGTTGCTCTCCACGCCCCACACGGCCACCACGGTGGCCGGGTCCACGCCGAAGCGCTGCTGCACGCGCTGCAACAGCTCGGCGTTGGCCTGCAGGCGTTGCGCGCCTTCGTCCACGCGCTGCGGGTCCACCAGCACGGTCAGGTAGTCCCAGATCGGCGTCTTGAACTCGGGCTGCGCGTCCAGGTTGCCGATGACCGACATCATGGGCTGCAGGGTGTCGGTGTGGGTGCGGTAGGTGGCCTCGTTCACGCCGTTGGCACGGGCCGTGGGGCGCAGTCCGTCCAGGCACTGGCGAAATTCCTTGTCGGGTGTCTGGGCGAAGGTGGGGGCGGCCAGGGCGGCCAGAGCGGCCGTGAAGCAGAGGGTGGTGAGTCGTTGCATGGGAATGGGGTCGCCCGGAGGCGGAAAAGTTCAGGCGGTCGGCCTGTTCAGGCGGGCCAGGTGCTGCCGTGCTCCGGCACCAGCGCGGGCCAGCCCAGTTCGTGTTCGATGCGCAGGCGCAGCCCGTCGGCCGCGTCCATGTCACCGTGCGTGACGAAGGTGCGCCGGGGCGCCCGCGGCAATTGGCGCAGCCAGGCCATCAGTTGATCGGCGTCGGCGTGCGCGGAACCGGCGGTGAGTTGCACCACCTCGGCCCGCACCGGCCACTGCTGGCCGAAGATGCGCAGGCTGGGGATGCCCGCGGCCAGTTGCGCGCCACGCGTGCCGGGGGCCTGGTAGCCGGCGAGCACCACCATCGAACGGTGGTCGCCCAGGTGATGGGTGAGGTGGTGCAGCACGCGCCCGCCGGTGGCCATGCCGCTCGCCGCCAGGATCACCTTGGGCCCATGGCGCTGGGCGATGGCCTTGGACTGCTCCACGCTGGTGACCATCTGCGCGGTGCGCTCCATCTCGCGGCACTCGGCGGCGCTCAGGCGGTGCTGGCCCAGGTGGCGCTCGTACAGCTCCGTGGTCTGCACGGCCATGGGGCTGTCCAGGTACACCGGCAGGCCGCGCGGCAGATCGCCCCGCGCCTTGAGCCGCGCGATGGCCAGCAACACGGCCTGCGCGCGACCCACCGCGAACACCGGCACCACCGCCGCGCCGCCGCGCGCGGCGGCGCGCGCCAGCGCCGGGCCGAGTTCACCCAGCAGGTCTTCCTTGGGGTGCAGGCGGTTGCCATAGGTGGACTCGCACAGCACCACGTCGGCCTCGGGCGGCGCCTCGGGTGGGTGCATCAGCGCGTCGTCGGGCCGGCCGAGGTCGCCGGAGAAGAGGATGCGCCGCCCACCCACCGTCAGCAGCACGCTGGCCGCGCCCAGGATGTGGCCCGCCCCGCTGAACCGCGCCGTCCAGCCGGGCAGGGGCTCGAAGCTGTCGTGCGCCCCTGCCGTGTGCAGCCGCTTCAGGCTACGGCGCGCGTCGTCCTCGGTGTACAGGGGCAGGGCGGGGCGGTGCTTGCTGAAGCCCTTGCGGTTGGCGTACGCGGCTTCTTCTTCCTGCAGGTGGCCGCTGTCGGGCAGCATCACGTGCAGCAGGTCGCGTGTGGCCGGTGTGCACCAGGCCTTGCCCGTGAAGCCGTCCCTGGCCAGCAGCGGGAAGTAGCCGCTGTGGTCGATGTGCGCATGCGTGAAAAGCACGGCGCCGATCTGGCCCGGCACCACCGGCAGCGGCTCCCGGTTGCGCAGGCGGTACTGCTTGTAACCCTGGAACAGGCCGCAGTCCACCAGCAGGCGCTGGCCTTCGTGTTCGACGAGGTATTTCGAGCCGGTGACGGTGCCCGCGCCGCCGAGGAATCGGATGCTGACGCCCATGCGGGCATCTTAGCCCGGCGCCGCGTGGCACCGGGCTCAGGCCAGGGCGCTGTCCAGCCAGATCATGAAGATGAAGCCGGCGAGCAGCGTCGCGCTGGCCGCGCCTTCGAAGCCGTCGCGGTGCGTCTCGGGAATGATCTCGTGGCTGACCACGAAGATCATGGCGCCGGCGGCCAGCGCCAGGCCCAGCGGGTAGAACACCGGCACGCTGCCCAGCACCACCACGCCCAGCAGCGCGCCCAGTGGCTCGGCCAGGCCGGTGAGCGCGGCGACACCCCACGCCTTCGCGGCGCTCAGGCCCAGGGTGCGCAGCGCCATGGCCACGATCAGCCCCTCGGGCATGTTCTGCAGGCCGATGGCCAGGGCCACGGCGGCACCGTCGTGCACGCTGTCCGCCCCCGCCGGGCCCGCGTAGGCGGCGCCCACGGCCAGGCCCTCGGGCACGTTGTGGATCATCAGCGCCAGCACCATCAGCCAGGCGCGCTGCGAGGCCGCGTCGCGCGGCAACCAGGCGCTGGCGTGCGTGTTCGCCGCCGGGGGCATCACGGCGTGTTCGTGCGGCAGGGCGCGGTCGATGGCGAGCATCAGCCCCATGCCAAGCGCCAGCCCGGCGCCCGACAGCAGCGCGCTCCAGCCGCCGTCACCCACCAGCGCGCGGCTGGCGTCCAGCGAGGGCAAGAGCAGTGCGAACACCGCCGCCGCCAGCATCACCCCGGCCGAGAACGCCATGAAGGCCGACTCCTGCCGCTTGCCGATGCGCTGGACCACGAACACCGGCAGCGCGCCCACGGCCGTGGCAATGGCCGCCAGCAGCGAGGCCTGCACGCCCGCCACCAGCGCACTGCCACCTTCCACCGCCAGCCACCAGGCACGCGTGGGTGCCCAGAAGGTGGAGCCGGCGGCGATGCCCGCCATCAGCAGCAGGCCGGCCGCCAGCGCCAGCAGCGCGTTGCGCAGGGCGTGGGCGGGCACCGGCAACTCGAGCTGCTGCAACTGGGCCCAGACGGGCTGGATCTGACGGATGAGGGCGGGCATGGGTCGGCTCGATGAAAACACGTGGTCAGTTTGGCAAAAACTATCGGAGATGGCCAATCGATGTTGACAATGACGCAGATAGGGCGTGGCTGCGCCATCAACACAAGGAAGGGCAAGCGATGCGACTCAAAGGCTCCTGCCATTGCGGCAAGGTCCGATTCACCGTGGAATCGCACGAGCCGGTGCCGTTCATGCGCTGCTACTGCTCCGTCTGCCGCAAGACCGCGGGCGCGGGCGGCTACGCCATCAACCTGGGGGCGGCCGTGCAGGGCATGAAGGTGAAGGGCAAGCGCCACCTGCGCATCTACCGGGCCCGCCTGCCGGCCGACGATGGCCAGGGCACCCGCAAGAGCAGCGCGCGGCGCTACTTCTGCGGCCACTGCGGCAGCGCGCTGTGGCTGTGGGACCCGACCTGGCCCGAGCTGGTGCACCCGCACGCCAGCGCGATCGACACGCCGCTGCCCGCGCCACCAGAGAACGTGCACTGCATGGTGGGCTCGAAAGCGCCCTGGGTGCGGGTGGAAGGCCGGGCCGCAGACCCGCGCTTCGATGGCTACCCCGACCTGTCGCTGGCCGAATGGCACAGAGACAAGGGCCTGAGCGACTGAGGGGTCAGGGTCGGGGGCGGACCGGTGCATCAGGCCCCTGGGGCAAGCCGTTCGCCTGCTCCCTCGCGCGGTTCAAGCGCTCGTTCAGCGCGGGGTGGGTGGGCGCTGACAGGAGGACCGCACCCGCCAGTGTCGGGGCGTGCAGTTTGACCAGCACGCGCGCCATGGCTTGCGGATCACGGCCCGCCAGTCGCAGCAGCGCGATGCCGCGCGCGTCGGCCAGCAATTCCTGTGCGTGCAGCAGTTCGTGGGCGTCATGGGCCACGGACGAGTCGGGCCTGATCGTGGCCAGGCGGGCGCGCACCTGGGCGATGCCCGTGCTCGCGTCGCCCACGCGCAATTGCATGTCGCAGGCCTCGGCCAGCGCGTCGCGCACCTCCACGTGGGCCAGCTCGTGGGCGAGGACGGCCGCCAGTTCGTCCTCGCCGAGGCCGTGGCGCGGGTCAAGGAGGGCGCGGGTGAGGATCACCACGCCGTGGTCGGCCGCGAAGGCGTTGAGCTCGCGGTCGTCCAGCACCAGCAGCTTCACGGGCGGGCGTTCGCGCAGGCCCGGCGAGACGGCCACCAACTGATCGAGCAGGGTCTGCAGGCGTGCGGGGGGCGCCAGAGCGGGGCGAACCCGCAGCAGCTCGGCGATTTGCGCCTCGTCCAGCGCGCGCTGCTCGGCGGCGCGGCGCGGGTCGTCGTGGCAGGCCGTTTGCGCGTCAGCAGGCCAGGCGATCCCCCATCCTGCCAGCAGCAGAACCGTTCCCAGGAAACGAGGTATACGGTTCATACGATTTATACCGTTCGGCAGGAACGGTTTGTACGCCGATGGGAAGCGCTTGAAAAGCCCCCTTCGCCAAAGAAAAAGCGACGCCGAAGCGTCGCTTTGTCAGGGGTCGTGGTCCGGATCAGCTGAAGAAATCCTTCGCCTTCTCGAACCAGCCCTTGTCGTTCGGGCTGTGCTTGTGCCCGCCCTTCTTGAAGGACTCGTCGAGCTCCTTCAGCAGCTTGCGCTGGTGCTCGGTGAGCTTCACCGGCGTCTCCACCGCCACGTGGCAGTACAGGTCGCCCGGGTAGCTGCTGCGCACGCCCTTGATGCCCTTGCCACGCAGGCGGAAGGTCTTGCCGCTTTGCGTGCCTTCGGGCAGGTCGATGGTGGCCTTGCCCTGCAAGGTGGGCACGTCGATCTCGCCGCCCAGGGCGGCAATGGTCATGCTCACGGGCACCTGGCAGTGCAGGTCGTCGCCATCGCGCTCGAAGATGTCGTGCTTGCGCAGGCGGATCTCGATGTAGAGGTCACCCGCCGGGCCGCCGTTCTGGCCGGGCTCGCCGTTGCCGGTGGAGCGGATGCGCTGGCCGTCGTCGATGCCGGCCGGGATCTTGATCTCCAGCGTCTTCTGGCGCTTGATCTTGCCCTGGCCATGGCAGGTGGTGCAGGGCTCGGGGATGACCTTGCCGCGGCCCTGGCAGGTGGGGCAGGTCTGCTGCACGCTGAAGAAGCCCTGGCGCATCTGCACCACGCCCTGGCCGTGGCAGGTGCCGCAGGTCTTGGCGCTGGTACCGGGCTTGGCGCCGCTGCCGTGGCAGGTCTCGCAGTCGTCCCAGCTGGGAATGCGGATCTGCGTTTCCTTGCCGCTGGCGGCTTCTTCCAGGCTGATCTCCATGGCGTAGGACAGGTCCGCGCCGCGGTACACCTGCCGTCCGCCTGCGCCGCCTCGTCGTGCGCCGCCGAAGATGTCGCCGAAGATGTCGCCGAAGGCGTCACCGAAACCGCCGAAGCCCTCGGCGCCGCCCGGGCCGCCGCGCATGTTCGGGTCGACGCCGGCGTGGCCGTACTGGTCGTAGGCGGCCTTTTTCTGCGCGTCCGAGAGCATCTCGTAGGCCTCCTTGGCCTCCTTGAATTTCTCTTCGGCGCCCTTGGCCGCATCGCCCTGGTTGCGGTCGGGGTGGTGCTTCATCGCGAGCTTGCGGTACGCCTTCTTGATCTCCTCGTCGGAGGCGTTCTTGGGCACGCCGAGCACTTCGTAATAGTCGCGTTTGGCCATGGTCTGTGGGGCTGGTGTTTGAACACGAACGCCGCGTCAGCTTGCGCGGACGCGGCGGTGTGGCGGGCGTCGCGCGTCGCGATCAGCCCTTCTTGACTTCCTTCACTTCCGCGTCGACGACGTCGTCATCGGCCGGCTTGGCGGCCTGCGGCTGGGCGTCGGCGGCCCCGGCCTCGGCGCCGGCCTGTTCGGCCTGCTGCGCGGCGTAGACCTTCTCGCCCAGCTTCTGGCTCGCGGTCATCAGGGCGGTGGTCCTGGCCTCGATCGCCTCCTTGTCCTCGCCCTGGACGGCTTCCTCCAGCGCCTTGATCGCGTCCTCGATGGCCGACTTCTCGCCGGCCTCGAGCTTGTCGCCGTGCTCGCCCAGGCTCTTCTTCACGCTGTGCACCATGGCCTCGGCCTGGTTGCGCGACTGCACGAGCTCGACCTTCTTCTTGTCCTCGGCCGCGTTGAGTTCGGCGTCCTTCACCATCTGCTGGATCTCGGCTTCGGAGAGGCCGGAGTTCGCCTTGATGGTGATCTTGTTTTCCTTGCCGGTGCCCTTGTCCTTGGCGCTCACGTGCAGGATGCCGTTGGCGTCGATGTCGAAGGTCACCTCGATCTGCGGCACGCCGCGCGGCGCGGCGGGAATGCCCTCGAGGTTGAACTCGCCCAGCAGCTTGTTGCCGGCGGCGATCTCGCGCTCGCCCTGGAACACCTTGATGGTCACGGCCGGCTGGTTGTCGTCGGCGGTGGAGAACACCTGCGAGAACTTGGTCGGGATCGTCGTGTTCTTGGCGATCATCTTGGTCATGACGCCGCCCATCGTCTCGATACCGAGCGACAGCGGGGTCACGTCGAGCAGCAGCACGTCCTTGCGGTCACCCGAGAGCACCTGGCCCTGGATGGCGGCGCCCACGGCCACGGCTTCATCGGGGTTGACGTCCTTGCGCGGCTCCTTGCCGAAGAACTCCTTGACCTTCTCCTGCACCTTCGGCATGCGCGTCATGCCGCCGACCAGGATCACGTCGTCGATCTCGCCCACGCTCACGCCGGCGTCCTTGATGGCGGTGCGGCAGGGGGCGATGGTGCGCTCGATCAGCTCTTCCACCAGGGCTTCCAGCTTGGCGCGCGTGAGCTTGATGTTCAGGTGCTTGGGGCCCGAGGCATCGGCCGTGATGTAGGGCAGGTTGATGTCGGTGGCCGCCGCGGACGACAGCTCGATCTTGGCTTTCTCGGCCGCTTCCTTCAGGCGCTGCAGGGCCAGCACGTCCTTGCTCAGGTCGACGCCTTGCTCCTTCTTGAACTCGGAAATGATGTGGTCGATGATGCGCTGGTCGAAGTCTTCGCCGCCCAGGAAGGTGTCGCCGTTGGTGGAGAGCACCTCGAACTGCTTCTCGCCGTCGACGTCGGCGATCTCGATGATGGACACGTCAAACGTGCCGCCGCCCAGGTCGTACACGGCGATCTTGCGGTCGCCCTTGTCCTGCTTGTCCAGGCCGTAGGCCAGGGCCGCGGCGGTGGGCTCGTTGATGATGCGCTTCACGTCGAGGCCGGCGATGCGGCCGGCGTCCTTCGTGGCCTGGCGCTGGGCGTCGTTGAAGTACGCGGGCACGGTGATCACCGCCTCGGTGACCGGCTCGCCGAGGTAGTCCTCGGCGGTCTTCTTCATCTTGCGCAGGATGTCGGCCGACACCTGCTGGGCCGAGATCTTCTTGCCGCGCACCTCGACCCAGGCGTCGCCGTTGTCGGCGGCCACGATGGAGTAGGGCATCAGGTCGATGTCCTTCTGCACTTCCTTCTCGCTGAACTTGCGGCCGATGAGGCGCTTGATGGCGTACAGCGTGTTCTTGGGGTTGGTGACGGCCTGGCGCTTGGCCGAGGCGCCGACCAGCACCTCACCGTCTTCCTGGTAGGCGACGATCGAGGGCGTGGTGCGTGCACCTTCGCTGTTCTCGATCACCTTGGTGTTGTTGCCTTCCATGATGGCCACGCACGAGTTCGTGGTGCCGAGGTCGATGCCGATGATGCGTCCCATGTGAGTGACTCCGAGGATGTGGTTAAAGCTGTTGACGAGGTGTGGATAAGCCTGGGGAATTCAAGGGGGCGGGGCGTGCGCAAGTGCTGCGTCGGGCCCCTGGCCTCACTTGGGTGCCGCCACGGTGACGAGGGCCGGACGCAGCACGCGCTCGGCGATGAGGTAGCCCTTCTGGAGCACCGTGACCACCGTGTTGGGCTCCTGCTCGGCCGGCACCATGCTGATGGCCTGGTGCTGGTGCGGGTCGAACTTCGTGCCGGCGGCGGGCGCGATCTGCACGACCTTGTGGCGCTCCAGCGCGCTCTTGAGTTGCTTGAGCGTGGCCTCGGTGCCTTCGCGCAACTGTTCGCGCGTGGCCTCCTGGACGGCCAGGCCGGCTTCCAGGCTGTCGGCCACGGCGAGCAGGCTTTCGGCGAAGCTTTCCACCGCGAACTTGCGGGCCTTGCTCACTTCCTCTTCGGCGCGGCGACGGGCGTTCTCGGCCTCGGCCTTGGCGCGCAGGTACTGGTCGGCCAGGTCGGTGTTCTGGGCTTTCAGGGTGGCCAGTTCGGCCTCCTGGGCGGCCTGGGCCTCGGCCTCGCCAGCCGCCTGGGCGGCCTCGGCCTCTTCGGCGCTCACGGGCGCTGACTGAGGCGCGCTGTTGTCCTGGGGCGGCGGGGCGTTGGGGGGCGTCTGGCTCATCGTTGAGGGGCTCTTGCGGTTCGTGAAAAGGGGTGTCCAGGGGGCGTTTTGCCCGACAAGTCGGGCAACTGGGGGCGGTGCGGCGGATTTCAAGGGCCGCCCGGATGGGCGGGTGCGACGCGGCAGAATCGGCGGTTTTCACCTCACCGAAGCGACGCATGAAACTCATCCGCCACGGCCTGCCCGGCGCCGAATCTCCCGGTCTGATCGACGCCAGCGGCACGCCACGCGACCTGTCGGGGGTGGTGGCCGACATCGCGCCGGCCACGCTGGGCCCGGATTCTATGGCCCGTCTGGCCGCGCTGGACCCGCTGAAGCTGCCGCCCGTGCCCTCGGGCACCCGCCTGGGCCCCTGCGTGGGCGGGGTGGGCAACCTCATCGGCATCGGCCTGAACTACGCCGACCACGCGGCCGAGGCCGGCCTGAAGGTGCCGGGGCAGCCCATCGTCTTCAACAAGCACACCAGCGCCCTGAGCGGACCGCACGACGAGGTCTGGCTGGCGCCCGGTTCGCAGAAACTCGACTGGGAGGTCGAGCTGGGCGTGGTGATCGGCCGGCGGGCCTTCCACGTGAGCGAGGACCAGGCCCTGGCGCACGTGGCCGGCTACTGCCTGCTCAACGACGTGTCCGAGCGGGCCTACCAGATCGAACATGAGGGCCAGTGGGTCAAGGGCAAGAGCTACCCCACGCATTGCCCGATCGGCCCCTGGCTGGTGACGCCCGATGAGCTGGGCGACCCGCAGGACGTGGACCTGTGGCTGGAGGTGAACGGCCAGCGCCGCCAGAACGGCAGCACGCGCACCATGGTGTTCGGCGTGGCCACCCTGGTGAGCTACCTGAGCCGCTACATGGCCCTGCAGCCGGGCGACGTGATCGCCACCGGCACGCCGCCCGGCGTGGGCATGGGGCACAAGCCGCCGCTGTACCTGAAGGCAGGCGACGTGATGGTGCTGGGCGGGCGGGGGCTGGGCGAGCAGCGGCAGGTGGTGGTGGACAGCCCCGCCGCCTGACATCAGGCCCGCGCGCGTCTCGCGGGATGGCGCTGGTGCCAGCGGCTGGCGAAGCCGCGCACCTCGCCCAGCCGGCGCACCAGGTCAGCGCCCTGTGTCGTGAGCCGGTAGCCCGTGCCGTTGTGGTCCACCAGTTGCGCGGCGCGCAGTTCCTTGAGGCGGGTGTTGAGCGTGTTGGGGGTGACGCCGCCCACGCTGTCCTGCAGCAGCCGGAAGGTCTGCGGGTGGCCGTCGGCCAGGGCCCAGAGCACGCGCATGGCGTAGCGCGATTCCAGCAACTCGAACAGCTGGCTCACGGCTTCGTGGTCCTTGCTCATCGGCGGTCTCCTGGCGGGCCTGCACACGGCGCGTCGCGCTGTTTCAACTCGTGACAGCACTATAGGCAGCAAAGCGCCCGCTACCAAGTTGCTAGCTGTGTGCGGCGCAGCATTGTGGCGCCGCGGTCACCCGGGTTTGCCCCGATGGGCGCGCGGGGTGTGGCGCTTCAGATGGCGTCGTCGCCCAGGCCCTGCGCGGGGCCGCGGCGGTACACCTTGCGCAGCAGACCGATGAGTGTCTGCACCTCGTCCGGCGTGAGCGCCGAGGTGGCCTCGGCCTCGAGTTCGGTGGCCGTGGCCTGGGCCTGGCGGTGCAGCTTCTGGCCGGCAGCGGTGAGGTGCAGGCCCTGGGCCCGGCGATCGCTGGGGTGGGGCTTGCGCACCACCAGCCCGCGCGCCTGCAGCGCCTTGACCATGCCCACCAGGTTGGGCGGCAGGATGTCCAGCGCCGCGCAGATCTGCCGCGAAGTGACGCCCGGGTTGTGGGCGATCACGCTGAGGACGGAGAAGTCCACCGGCCGCAGGCCGTAGGGCGCCATGCGGCGCAGGAACACGGCGATGACGGTGAGCGCGGCGCGCCGCGCGTTGTAGCCCACCAGGGTTTCGAGGAAGCGGGTGTCGGGCAGGCCGTCACCCGCGCTGGCGGCTTCGTCGGCGGGCGCTGCGCCCTTGCGCGCGCCCCGGGGGCGGCGCATGGCGTTGGCGATGGAAGTGTCGGTCATCCGGCGTTCGGCGGGCTCAGGTGCACAGCGCCTTGATGTCCTCGGGCACGGGGATGGCGCGGATGCGCGAGGCGTCGGCCGGGTCGCGCTCGCAGAAGGCGCGCACCTCGGTGCCTTCGCACAGCAGGGTGTCGCCACGCATCACCCGGTGCTGGTGCTTGAACACCTTGGCGCCCCATTCGATGACGCTGGTGTGCACCTGCAGGCGCTCGCCGTAGGTGGCGGGCTTGCTGAACTTGGTGTGGATCTCCAGCAGCGGCGTGCCGATGATGCCGCGCGTCTTCACCAGTTCGCGCCAGGGCTGCACGCCGCACTTGACGAAGAAGTTGAGCGAGGATGCGTCCATCCACTTGCTGAAATTGGGAAAGAAGACGATGCCGGCGGGGTCGCAGTCGCCGAACATCACTTCCACTTCATAGGTCTGGGTTTTGCTCATCTGGGGTTTTGGCAGGAAAAACTGGCGGCGCTCTCGGCGTCGCCGCCCTGGTAACGGGCCACCGAAGGATAGGCGCAGAGCGGGCGGCTTCGTTGCGCGGACCAGTCCGGGGGCAATTCGTTGTTCACGCCGCCGGCGTTGCCCGCACCGCGCGCCGTGGCCTTCACGGCCTGCGGCGCTTCGCCGTGTTCGACCCAGCGCACCAGGGGCGTGAGCAGGTCGAACTGGTCGGTGGACGGGCCGCCGCTGCAATGGTTCATGCCGGGCACGGGAAAGTAGCGCGCGAAGTCGGCCGCGCGGCCCCCCTGGCTGGCGTTCAGGCGCTCCAGCCACTGGCGCGTGTCCTCGGCCGAGAAGATGGCGTCGCTCACGCCGTGGTACAGCACCATCTTGGCGCCGCGCGCGCGCAAGGGCAGCAGGTTGTCGGGCTTCTCATGGCCGGGTGGGCTCATCAGCGAGAGGCCCGATTCGCGGTAGGTGTCGGTGGTGGCCGAGACAGCGCCCAGCAGGGCGTCGATGTCGGCGCTGGCGAAATTCACCGGTGCGGCGGGCGGCGCGGTGAACACCGTGCCCACGGACAGCGGATCGAGCGCAACCGAGTTGACGAACTTCCAGGTGGCCCAATTGGCGCCCGCAATGCCCGCGTCCCACGGGAAGGCGCTGTAGATGGGCTGGCCGCTGCGCGCCTGGCCGCCGGCGTGCACCTGGCTCAGGGCGTCGATCTGCGGCGCGGTGAGGCATTGGCCGTCGCGCGCCTGGCCACCTTTGCAGGCGGGCAGGTCGCGCGCCGGGTTGAAGGCGGCCTGGCAGGCCTGCGTGGCCTGCACCAGGCCGTCGCTCAAGCCGTCCGAGCGCATCGCAGCGCCGCAGCACGGCGCGGGCCACGGTCTGGCGTTCGGCCGCCGTGAGCGCGCTGCCCAGATCGGGGATGCTGGCGTTGGGGTTGAGCGGGTGGCGCACCGTGGTACCGGGGGTGGCGATGGCGGCCCACTTCTGCGCGCCCCACAGTTGCGCCAGGGCCGCGTTGGGCAGGCGGTAGCCGGGCGCGCCGATGAGGTAGCCGTCGTACTGTTCACCCAGGCGGCTGGCCGCCACCATGGCGTGGCGCCCGCCGTTGGAGCAGCCGCCGATGTAGGAGCGGTCCGGGCCTTTGCCGTAAGCGCCCTGGATCAGCGCCTTGGCCATGGGCGTGAGCCTGGCGACGGCCTGGTAGCCGTAGTCCAGGCGCGCCTGCGGTTCGAGGCCGAAGTACGGCGTCTGCGCGCCGGTGTGGCCGGCGTCGGAGCTGATCACGGCGAAGCCCTGCACCAGCGCGCCGGTGAGCGGGCCGCCGCCGAGCGCGCCCTCGGCCGGTCGCACGGCGCCGTCCAGGCCGCCGTTGCCCTGGTAGTAGAAGCGCCCGTTCCAGGCCTGGGGCAGGCGCATCTCGAAGCCGATGGCGTAGTCGCGGCCGTCGCTGCCCTTGCGCTCGTGCATGCGGCCCTTGACGAGGCAGTGCGCGGCCACGGGCTGGCCGGCCAGCTTGAGCTCGCCCGCCGCCACGGGCGCGGCCGATTCGATGCGCGTGGCCGGGTGCCGGAAGGCGCCGGCCAGCGCTTCGCACTGCTGCAGAGGCGCGCCCACGGCCGCGCTCAGGCGGGCCGGGGGCGGTGAGGACGGCGGGCTGGCGCAGGCGCCCAGCAGCAGAGCCGCCGACAGGGTGGCGCCGACGGTGACGGGGTGGATGGTGGCGGTGTGGGGCATGGCGCTTGTCTCCTCGGGTGGCCTTGTCGGCTCTGTGGGGCGCGATCGTTTGGGCGGCGTGCCGCGCTCAGCGCGGCGCCATGCGCAGCGCGCCGTCCAGGCGGATCACTTCGCCGTTGAGGTGCGTGTTGGTCACGATGTGCGCGGCCAGGGACGCGAACTCCTCGGGCTTGCCCAGCCGCGAGGGAAAAGGGATGCTGGCCGCCAGCGAGGCCTGCACCGGCTCGGGCAACTGGCGCATCAGCGGCGTGGAGAACAGGCCCGGCGCGATGGTGCAGACGCGGATGCCGTGCTGCGCCAGGTCGCGCGCCATCGGCAGGGTCATGCCCACCACGCCGCCCTTGGAGGCGCTGTAGGCCTGCTGGCCGACCTGGCCGTCGAAGGCCGCCACGCTGGCGGTGAACAGCATCACGCCGCGTTCGCCGTCTTCCATCGCCTCGAGCCTGGCGCAGGCGGCGGCGAAGAGGCGGCTGGCGTTGTAGGTGCCGATGAGGTTGACGTTGATGACCTTGGCGAAGTCCTCCAGCGGCGCGGCGCTGCCGTCTTTCTGCACCACCCGCTTGGCGGTGCCGATGCCGGCGATGTTCATGAGGATGCGCGCCGGGCCGTGCGCGGCCGCGGCGGCGTCGAGGGCGGCCTGCACGCTGGCGGTGTCGGTCACGTCGCATTTCACCGCCACGGCACAGCCGTTTCCATGTTCCGCGCCGATGTCCCGGGCCACGCGCTGCGCGCCCTCCAGGTTCACGTCCAGCACGGCGACCTTGGCGCCCAGGCGCGCGAGTTCGCGCGCGGTGGCCTCGCCCAGGCCCGAGCCGCCGCCGGTGACCAGCGCGGCCTGTCCTTCGATCTTCATGCGTGTCTCCTCTGTTCGGTGGGTTGGGGAAGCAGGGTGTTCGGCGCCGTGCCCGCGTGCAGCGCGGCGACGAGTTCGGCGCGGTGCTTGAGCACGGCGCGCTGGTTGATGGAGCCCTTGTCGGTGACCTCGCCCTTGTCGATGCTGGGCGGATCGGCCAGCAGCAGCAGGCGCGCCACGCGGTTGGCGCTGCCCGTGGCCTGCGCGGCCAGGTCATCGAGCACCTGCTGGAAGTGCGCCAGAACCTTCGGGTGGGCCAGCACCTGCGCCAGCGGTGCGTCACTGCCCAGGCCGGCGAGGCCGCGCACCGCGCCGGTGGTGAACAGCATCGCGCCCACTTCTCTTTCGTTCAGGCCGGTGATGACGGCGTCCTGCACGAAGGGCGCGCCGGCCGCGATGATCCTGGCGCGCAGCGGGCCCACGCTCACGAAGGTGCCGGTGGCGAGCTTGAAGTCTTCGGCGATGCGGCCGTCGAAGCGCAGGCCCAGGTTCGGGTTCGCCGGATCGATCCAGGTGACCGCGTCACCGGTGCAGAAGAAGCCTTCCTCGTCGAAGGCCTCGGCTGTGGCCTCGGGGCTGCGCCAGTAGCCGGGCGTGATGTTGGGGCCGCGGTAGCGCACCTCGGTCTTGTCGCCGCTGGGCACGAGCTTGAGTTCCAGCCCGGCGGCGGGCAGGCCCAGGTCGCCGGACTTCACCTCGGGCCGGGTGATGTACAGGCCGAAGGGGCCGGATTCCGTCATGCCCAGGCCGGTGCCCATCACCACGCGCTCGCCGATCTCCTGTTCCTCCACCTCGTGCAGGGTGTCCCACACGGGCTGGGCCAGCGCGGCGCCGGCGTAGAAGAACATGCGCACGCGGCTCAGCAGGTTCTTGCGCAGCACGGCGTCGGTCTTCATCGCGTTGGCGATGGCCTCGAAACCGGTGGGCACGTTGAAGTACACGGTGGGCGCGATCTCGCGCAGGTTGCGCAGGGTCTCGCCGATGAGTGCCGGCGTGGGCTTGCCGTCGTCGATGTAGAGCGTGCCGCCGTGCATGAGCACCAGGTCGAAGTTGTGGTTGCCGCCGAAGGTGTGGTTCCAGGGCAGCCAGTCCACCAGCACGGGCGGCGTGTCGGGGTCGGCCAGCACCGGCATGCTCTGCGCCATCTGCCGCTGGTTGGCGCACCACATGCGCTGCGTGTTGATGACGGCCTTGGGCAGCTTGGTGGAGCCCGAGGTGAAGAGGAACTTGGTGATGGTGTCGGGGCCCGTGGCCTGCATCGCGGCGTCCACCGCCGGGGTGGGCGCGGTGGCGCGCAGCGCGGCGAAGCTGGTGGTGGCGCGGCCTGGCACGGTGCCGCTGCCGGTGACGATCTCCACGCCATCGCCGATGGTGGCGAGCAGGGCGCGCTCGTACCGCGGCGCGTCGGCGGCATAGACCAGACCGGGCGTGAGCGTGTTCACCAGATGGCGCAGCTTCTCGAAGTCCTGGCTCACCAGCGAGTAGGGCGGCGAGGCGGGCGACCAGGGGATGCCGGCGTACAGGCAGCCCAGCGCGATCTGCGCGTGCTCCAGGTCGTTCTCGCTGAGGATCAGCACCGGCCGCTCCGCGCTCAGGCCGCGGTCCAGCAGGGCCTGGCCGATCGAGCGCGCGGCGTCCAGCGCGTCGGCGTAGCTCAGGTGCACCCAGTCGCCGGTGCTGCCGTCGGCGTTCCTCGCACGGCGCGCCATGAAGCTGCGCTGGGGTGCCTTGTCGGCCCAGTGCACCAGGTAGTCGGTCATGCGCTGCGCGTAGGGCTGCAGCGGCAGGGCGGCGCTCAGGTAGGTGGTGCCGTCGGCGGTCTGGCGCACGCGGGCTTCGGTCACGCCGAAGTCGAGCGCGCGGTAGCGCGGGGCCACGGCACTCATTGCTTCTTCACCTTGGGGCCGCGGCCTTCCAGGAACTCGCGCACGCGGGCCTTGGCCTCGGGCGCGTCCTGCACGATGGCCGAGATCAGTGCCTCGGTGAAGAAGCCGTGGTCGGCGGGCTGGTCGGCGATGCGCGGCAGCGCCTGCATCAGCGCGTAGTTGGTGAGCGGCGCATTGGCGGCGATGCGCGTGGCCAGCTCCAGCGCCTTGTCCAGCGCGGTGCCCTGCGGCACGAGGTACTGCGCCAGCCCGGCGCGTTCGCCTTCTTCGGCGCTGAGCACGCGGCCGGTGAACATCATGTCGGCCATGCGCGCGGTGCCGATCAGGCGCGGAATGCGCACCGAGCCGCCACCGCCGACGAAGATGCCGCGCGAGCCTTCGGGCAGCGCGAAGAAGCTGGACGCGTCGGCCACGCGGATGTGGCAGGCGCTGGCGAGCTCCAGGCCGCCGCCGACCACGGCGCCGTGCAGGGCCGCGACGACGGGCACGGGGCCGCGCTCCACCTGGTCGAGCGCGTGGTGCCACATGCGCGAATGGTGCAGGCCGGCGGCGGCGTTGCGTTCGCTCAGCTCGGACAGGTCCAGGCCGGCGCAGAAGTGGTCCCCGTTGCCATGGATGACGGCGGCGCGCACGCTGTGCGGCATGCCCTGGAAGACGTCGCGCAGGGCGAGCACCAGGCCGTCGTTGAGGGCGTTGCGCTTGCCCGGGCGGTTGAGGGTGATGAGGGCGATCTGCTGCTGGTCTCCGCGCAGCTCGATCGTCAGGTCGTTGGTCTGGATGGGCATGGAAATGAAGGCTTCGCGGCTTCTTGTGAGGGTGGGCGATTATTGTTATAAACGATAACCAAATTCAACCGCTTCCCTCTGAAATTGGGTGCGGGTTTACCCTGATTTTTGGGTGATGAGGAGACTGAATGGCGGTGTTCAATCGCAGGCCGTCGTGGCTGGCAGGCCAAGGGCTTGGGCCCTGCCTGTGGGGGCTTCACTGCGCCGCCCCTCGCTGCGCGAGGGGTCCACTGCGGTGCTCGGGTGGCCGGCCCGGCGGCATAACTCGCTGCGCGCGCTTTGCGCGCTCCGCTCAGACAGATGCCGCCAATCGGTTCACGAAGCGCGCTGCGCGCGCGGGCCGGCCACCCTGCGCTCCTCGTCGTCGCACAGGCGCCCCCACAGGCAGGGCCCAAGCCCTTGGCTCGCGAGGTGCGGGCAGGCGGACGTTGCAACCTCGGGGTTTCGTTGATCGCCGGGATGTTGGTGCACTCACGATGGCGTGCTCGGGTGCCCCGCGTCAGGGATGTGCCCCTGGCCTTGGCGGCGCCTATGCGGTGCCGAGGCCAGGGGCACAGCCCTGACATCGCAAGCCAAGGTGGAGCGCCATCGCCACACCGACCAACCCAGCATCCCAGCAACAAACCAGCAACGAGAAGAGAGCCCACCATGGACCACCAGAACCTCATCGCCATCGACATCCACACCCACGCCGAGGTGAGCTGCTGGAACCCCTTCGACAACTACGGCGAGGAATACGACCGCGCGGCGGACAAGTACTTCGGCAGCAACCGCCGCCCCACCATTGCCGAAACGATCGCCTACTACCGCGAACGCAAGATCGGCCTGGTGATGTTCACCGTGGACAGCGAATCGAAGCTGGGCCGTCGCCGCATCCCCAACGAGGAAATCGCCCAGGCCGCGCGTGAGAACAGCGACATGATGGTCGCCTTCGCCAGCATCGATCCGCACAAGGGCAAGATGGGTGCGCGCGAGGCCGAGCGTCTCATCAAGGAAGAAGGCGTCAAGGGATTCAAGTTCCACCCCACGGTGCAGGGCTACCATCCCTACGACAAGATGGCCTGGCCGATCTACGAGGTCATCAACGCGCACAAGCTGCCTACCATCTTCCACACCGGCCACAGCGGCATCGGCAGTGGCATGCGCTGCGGCGGCGGCTTGCGGCTGGAGTACAGCAACCCCATGCACCTCGACGACGTCGCCATCGACTTTCCCGACATGCAGATCGTGATGGCCCACCCCAGCTTCCCCTGGCAGGACGAAGCCCTCAGCGTGGCCACGCACAAGCCCAACGTGTGGATCGACCTGAGCGGCTGGAGCCCGAAGTACTTTCCCAAGCAGCTCGTGCAGTACGCCAACACCCTGCTCAAGGACCGTGTCCTCTTCGGCAGCGACTACCCGCTCATCACGCCCGAGCGCTGGATGAAGGACTTCGAGGTCGCCGGCTTCAAGCCCGAGGTCATGCCCGGCATCCTCAAGGGCAACGCCGTGCGCCTGCTCGGACTGGCATGAAGGCCTTTACCTCCCTCGCCGACATCGAGGCGCTGGAGCGCCGCCCGCTGGCCGAGGTGGCGCCGCAGCGCACACCGTACGGGCTGATCCGCGCCGCCGCCGAGCGCTTCGCCGAGCGCGAGGCCTTCACCTTCCTGCCCGACGCCGACCTGGCGAGCGAGCCGCGCCGCGTGAGCTACCGCGAACTGCTGGCGATGGTGCACCGCGCCGCCAACGCCTTTCGCGCGCTGGGCATCGGGCCCGGGGACAGCGTGGCCCTGCTCGCGCCCAACACGCCCGAGGCGCACGCCGTGCTGTGGGGCGCGCAGCTTGCGGGCCGCGTCTGTCCCATCAACACCCTGCTGCAGCCGGACCACATCGCCGCGCTCATGCAGGCCGCGAACGCCAAGGTGCTGGTGGCGCTGGGGCCGAACGCGGAGTTTCCGGTGATCTGGGCGTCGGCGCTGAAGGTGCAGGCGCTGTACCCGTGCGCCTTGGTGCCCATGGAGGTGAGCGAGGGCGTGCCCGGCCTGGTCTCGTTGCAGGCACTGATGGCCGCGCAGCCCGAGACCTTGTCGTTCGAGCCCGACCTGGACCCCGATCGCGTGGTCGCGCTGTTCCACACCGGCGGCACCACGGGCGCGCCCAAGCTGGCGCAGCACACCGCCGGCAACGAGGCGCACACCGCCTCGTTCGCGCACGCCTACTACGACTGCGACGAGCGCAGCGTCGAGGTGAACGGCTTCCCGCTGTTCCACGTGGCCGGGGCCTTCGTCTATGGCCTCGCGCTGCTGGCCACCGGCGCGCGCCAGGTGCTGCCCACGCTCACGGGCATGCGCAACACCGGTTTCGTGCAGAACTACTGGCGCTTCTGCGAACGCGAGGGCGTGACGCACCTGGCCTGCGTGCCCACGGTGCTGGCCAGCTTGCTCGGTGTGCCCATCGACGCCGACACCTCGCGCATCCGCGCGGCTTACACCGGCGGCTCGCCGCTGCCCACCGAACTCGCGCAGCGCTTCGAGGCCGGCACCGGCATTCCCGTGCGCAACATCCTGGGCATGACGGAGTGCGCCGGGCTGGTCAGCATCGAGCCGCTGCTGGCACCGCGCGAGCCGGGCTCGGCGGGCTGGCGCCTGCCCTACACGGACGTGTTCGTCGTGCCGTGGCGGGACGGCGAAGCGAAGCTCGACGAACGCTGCGCGGCCGAGGAGACCGGCGTGGTGGTGCTGCGCGGACCGCACATGAGCCCGGGCTACCTCGACGCCACGCGCAACGTCGGCATGTTCGAGCAAGGCTGGATCGTCTCGGGCGACCTCGGCCACCTCGACGCCACAGGCCGCGTGCACATCACCGGCCGCGCCAAGGACCTGATCATCCGCGGCTCGCACAACATCGACCCTGGCCTGGTGGAGGACGCCTTCCTGGCGCACCCCGCCGTGGCCCAGTGCTCGGTGGTGGCCGAGCCGGACGCGCACTCGGGCGAGGTGCCCGTGGCCTTCGTGGTGCTGCGCCCGGGCATGTCCATCGCGTCGGACGCGCTGCTGCGCGAGGTCGCGCCCCGGGTGTATGAGCGGCCCGCCGTGCCCAAGCGGGTCGTGGTCATCTCGGCGCTGCCGCTCACCGCCATCGGCAAGGTGTTCAAGCCCGCGCTGCGGCTGCACGCCATCGAACTCAAGCTGGCCGACCTGGCGCGCGAGCTGGCGCCGCGGCGCGAGGTGCAGGTGGACGTGGTGGAGGAGGGCGGGCGCCAGCGCGCCACGGTGCGCTTCTCGGGCCCGGCCGATGCGGGGTTGGCCGAGGCGCTGAAGGCCGCGCTGGCGGCCATTGCCGTGCCGACCGAGGTGGTGTTCGACGCCGGCGGCTGAGGTGACGGGCCGGCCTCACCAGCCGCCGCGTTGCAGCCAGCGTTCCACCTGCTCCAGCTTGTCCACGCCCCAGAAGGGTTCGCCATCGACGATGAGCGTGGGCGAGCCGAACACGCCCTGCGCCAGCGAGGCGTCGACCTCGGCGCGCAGCAGTGCCGCCGCTTCCTCACCACCGGCCGCGCGGGCGATCGTTTCGCCCACCACAGGCACCAGCGCGTCCGGCGTGGACAGGTCCAGCCCTTCACCCCAGTACGCGCCATAGATCGCGTGCACCACCTCGCCCGCGCGTTCGGGCGCGTGGCGGTTCGCCCAGGCCAGCGCCCGCCCGCAGGCCAGCGGGTTCATCACCGCGTCGCGCGGCTGGCGCTTCATGGCCACGCCATGCTCGCGCGCGTAGCGGCGCACGTCGCGCTCCACGTAGTCGCCCTTGAGCGGCGTGTCCATCAGGGGCTTCAGGCCCATCACCTTCATCACCGCCACGCCCAGCAGCATGGGGTGCCAGGCCACACCGCGGCCGTGGCGCGCGGCGATGGCCTCGATGCGCAGCGAGGCGAAGTAGCCGTAGGGCGAGATGAAGTCGAGGTGGCAGTGCAGCGGGGCGGACATGGCCGGCGATGATGCCGCATCGACCCGAAGGTTTCATGCCGGAATGCGATAGCAGGAAGTCGGATCCGGGGCTGGCGCAGGGCGTGCGCCTGCGGCACAGTACCGGCGCTTGTGTCTGACGTGGCACATGTCCCTGGCGCGCCCGCCTCGGCGGGCGCCGCCCCTGACCCCTTTCTCGACAGGATCCTCTCCATGACCCTCATCCGTCGCCGCAGCGCGATCGTGGCCGCCGCTGCATTGGGCGCCAGCACGCTGGCCGGCAAGGCCCTGGCCCAGCCCACCGTCACCCTGCGCCTGCACCAGTTCCTGCCGCCGCAGGCCACCATCCCGGCGCGCGCCATCGCGCCCTGGGCGCAGAAGATCGAGAGCGAGTCGGGCGGCCGCATCAAGGTGCAGCAGTTCCACTCCATGTCCATGGGCGGCTCGCCGCCGCAGCTGTTCGACCAGGCGCGCGACGGCGTGGCCGACATCGTGTGGACGGTGCTGGGCTACACCCCGGGCCGCTTCAACAAGTCCGAGGTGTTCGAGCTGCCCTTCATGAGTGGCAAGGCCGAGCCGGCCTCGCGCGCCTTTCACGAGTACGTGGCGAAGCACGCCGCCGACGAATTCCGCCAGGTGCACCTGCTGGCCGCGCACACGCACGGCCCGGGCCTGTTCCACAGCAAGTCGGCCATCACCGGCCTGGACAGCCTGCGCGGCCTGAAGGTGCGCGGCGGCTCGCGCATCATCAACAACCTGCTGGCCAAGCTGGGCGCCGCGCCCGTGGGCATGCCGGTGCCGGCGGTGACGGAGGCGCTGTCCAAGGGCGTGATCGACGCCACCACCATTCCCTGGGAGGTGACGCCCTCGCTCAAGATCGCCGAGCTGGTGAAGCACCACACCACGTTCTCCGGCCCCACGGGCCTGTTCACCCAGACCTTCGCGCTGGTGATGAACCGCGGCAGCTACAACAAGCTGCCGGCCGACCTGAAAGCGATCATCGACAGGAACTCGGGCGTGGAAACCGCGGCCCTGTTCGGCCGCGCGATGGACGAGGGCGACAAGGACGGCCTGGCCGTGGCGCAGAAGTCGGGCAACAGCATCGTCACGCTGGACGCCGCCGAAACCCAGCGCTGGAAGACCACCGCCGCCGCGGTGGAGGCGGACTGGGTGAAGGAAGTGCAGGGCAAGAGGATCGACGGTGCGAAGCTGGTCGCCGAGGCCCGCGCCCTCATCTCGAAACACGCCAAGTGAACCGAGGGGCTCCGGCACGCGCCGGAGCCCCATCCAGAAGTGCCGCGGAACCGGCTTCGCCGGGCCGCAGGCACTGCCCCCTTGAGGGGGTTGCGCGAAGCGCGGCGGGGGTGTTTCTTATCTCCAGACCTCGCGCGCGGTTTCCACCACCAGCGCCAGCTTTTTCCGCTGGTCCTCCACCGCGATGTTGTTGCCGTGCACGGTGCTGGAGAAGCCGCACTGCGGCGACAGGCAGAGCTGCTCCAGCGGCGCGTACTTCGCGGCCTCGTCGATGCGGCGCTTGAGGTCGTCCTTGCTTTCGAGCTGGCCGAACTTGGTGGTCACCAGGCCCAGCACCACGGTCTTGCCGGGCTTCAGGTAGCGCAGTGGCCGGAAGTCGCCCGAGCGGGTGTCGTCGTACTCCATGAAGTAGGCGTCCAGGTTCATCTCGGTGAGCAGGGCCTCGGCCACGGGCTCGTAGTTGCCGGCCGCGGCGTGCGTGCTCTTGAAGTTGCCGCGGCACAGGTGCATGGCCAGGGTCATGCCCTTCGGCTTCTTGGCCACCACCTTGTTGATGAAGGCGGCGTAGCGGTGCGGCAGCTCATTGGGGTCGTCACCGCGCTGGCGGGCGGCCTCGCGCATCTTCTCGTCGCACAGGTAGGCCATGTTCGTGTCGTCCATCTGCACATAGGTGCAGCCGGCGTCGGCCAGGCTCTGCAACTCGTCCGCGTAGGCCTGGGCCACGTCGTCGTAGAACACCGGGTCGAGCTCGGGGTAGGCGTCCTTGCTGATGCCCGCGCGCCCGCCACGGAAGTGCAGCATGGTGGGGGAGGGGATGGTGACCTTGGGCGTGAGGCCCGGCCGGCCCAGCGCCTTCACCTGCGCCTGCAGGTACTGGAAGTCGGCGAGCTGGATGTTCTTCGCGTGGCGCACCTTGTCGATGACGCGGATCACCGGCGGGGCCAGTTCCTCGGTGCCATCGGGCTTTCTGATGGTGACCGGGATGTCGGTCTTCACGCCGCCGAGCTGTTCCAGGAAGTCGATGTGGAAGTAGGTGCGGCGGAACTCGCCGTCGGTGATGGACTGCAGCCCCACGTCGGCCTGGAACTTCACGATCTCGGCGATCGCGCGGTCCTCGACCTCGCGCAACTGGGCGGCCGTGATCTCTCCCTTGGCCTTCTGTTCGCGCGCCTGCAGCAGGTAGGCGGGACGCAGAAAGCTGCCGACGTGGTCGGCCCTGAAGGGGGGATTGAGGCTCATGTTCTTGTCTCCTGAGGGTTGGGAAATGGACGGCGCCGACGGTAGCCGAAGCCCCGGCGGCTGGCAACAGCCATGATTTCATTGAATACATGAATCGCTGATTCCGACTCAATTTGAAGGATTTCATTGGGAAAAATGATTGTTCTGTATACATTGCGTATCCATGAACACCGCGCCCAACCACTTTCCCCTGAATGCCTGGTACGCCGCCGCCTACGACGTGGAGGTGGGCCGCAGCCTGCTGGCGCGCACCGTCTGCAACCAGAAACTGGTGCTGTACCGCCAGACCGATGGCCGCCTGGCCGCCCTGGAGGACGCCTGCTGGCACCGGCTGCTGCCGCTGTCCCTGGGCCGGCTGGAGGGCGACGAGGTGGTCTGCGGCTACCACGGCCTGGTCTACAACGCCGAGGGCCGCTGCACCCACATGCCCAGCCAGGAAACCATCAACCCCTCGGCCTGCGTGCGGCGTTTTCCGGTGGTGGAGAAGCACCGCTTCGTGTGGATCTGGCCGGGCGACCCGGCGCTGGCCGACGAGTCGCTGATCCCGGACCTGCACTGGAACCACGACCCCGAGTGGGCCGGTGACGGCAAGATGATCCGCGTGAAGTGCGACTACCGGCTGGTGGTGGACAACCTGATGGACCTGACGCACGAGACCTTCGTGCACGGCAGCAGCATCGGCAACCGCGCCGTGGCCGAGGCGCCCTTCGTGGCCACGCACGGCGAGCGCACGGCCACCGTGACGCGCTGGATGGAGAACATCGAGGCGCCGCCGTTCTGGGCCGGGCAGATCCAGCAGGCGCGCGGGTACCGGGGGCCGGTGGACCGCTGGCAGATCATCCGCTTCGAGGCGCCGTGCACCGTGGCCATCGACGTGGGCGTGGCGCCCACGGGCACGGGCGCCCCGCAGGGCGATCGCAGCCAGGGCGTCAACGGCATGGTGCTCAACACCATCACGCCCGAGACGGACAACACCTGCCTCTACTTCTGGGCCTTCGCCCGCAACTACTGCCTGGGCGAGCAGCGCCTGACGCACCAGTTGCGCGAGGGCGTGGCGGGCATCTTCCGCGAGGACGAGCTGGTGCTGGAGGCGCAGCAGAAAGCCATCGAAGAGCACCCGGACCACCGGTTCTACAACCTCAACATCGACGCCGGGGCCATGTGGGCGCGGCGCCTCATCGACAAGATGGTGGAGGCGGAACGCGGCACGCCCGGCGCGGGCTCCAGCGTCATCCCCATTCGCCGCGCGGGCTGAAGCCATGGCCACCCACAACCCCATGCCGGACGCCGCGCCCGAAAGCGCCCAGGTCCGCGCCCTGCTGCAGTTGCGCGAGCTCATTCTCTCCGGTGAACTGCCCGGCGGCTCGCGCATCGCCGAACTGAACGTCGTCGAGCGCCTGGGCGTGTCGCGCACCCCCGTGCGCGCCGCACTGCAGCGCCTGGAGCAGGAGGGCCTGCTGCGCGCCTTGCCCGGTGGCGGCCACGTGGTGCAGACCTTCACCGAGCGCGACATCGCCGACGCCATCGAGCTGCGCGGCACGCTGGAAGGCCTGCTGGCCCGCCTGGCCGCCGAGCGCGGCGCGCCCGCCGCCGTGCTCACCGAGGCGCGCGGCGTGCTCGAGCGCATCGACGCCGTGCTGGCCGCGCCCACGCTCGACGCCGAGGCCTTCTCCGAGTACGTGGCGCTCAACAGCCGCCTGCACGAACTGCTGGCCGAAATGGCCGACAGCCCCACGGTGGAGCGCCAACTGGAGCGCGTGTGCGCGCTGCCCTTCGCTTCGCCCTCGGGCTTCGTGCTGGCCGAGGCCGGTTCGCGCGAGGCCCGCGACATGCTCGTCGTCGCGCAGGACCAGCACCGCCAGGTGCTCGACGCCATCGAACGCCGCGAGGGCGCGCGCGCCGAGGCCATCCTGCGCGAGCACTCGCGCCTGGCGCAGCGCAACCTGCGCGCCGTGCTCGCCGGCCACACCGAAAGCGCTGTCCACGCTCCCGCCCTCAGGCTCATCCGCCGACGCTGACATGGACCACCCCCGCCACGCTTCGCGTGACCCCCTCAAGGGGGCGGCACCCACGGCCTGGCAAAGCCAGTTCCGTGGTGCCCCTGGGTTCGACCCAGGCGCTCGACAGGCTCCTTCACCTTCACATGTATGAAAAGCAACCCGCTCTGGCAAACCGCGCGCGTGGCCGCGCTGCGCGACCTCACCCCCACCGTGCGCGAGTTCCTGCTGCAGCCGCTGGACGGCGCGGCCATCGCCTGGCCGCCCGGCGCGCACCTGCAGGTGCGCGTGCCGGTGGCGGGGCGCGAGCAGACCCGCTCCTACTCGCTCGTGGGCCAGCCGGCCGACACGCCCGGCGCCTACCGCATCGCGGTCAAGCGCCTGGACCAGGGGCGCGGTGGCTCGCTCGCCATGTGGTCCCTGGCCGAGGGCGATACCCTGGCCGTGAGCGCGCCGCAGAACCACTTCCCGCTGGACATCGACGCGCCGGTGAACCTGCTCGTGGCCGGCGGCATCGGCATCACGCCGATGGTGTCCATGGCCCAGGCGCTGGCGAGGCGCGGCCGCGCGGTGCGCCTGCTGTACGCGGCGCGTGAGGCGGGGGAGCTCGCCTACGCCGAGCGCTTGCGCGACACGCTGGGCGAGGGCCTGGTGCTCGCGGCGTCGGGGCAGGGCCAGCGGCTCGACCTGGCGGGCGAGATCGCCGCGCTGCCACCCGGCGCCCCGTGCTACGTGTGCGGTCCCACGGGCCTGCTGGGCGCGGCACGCGCGCTGTGGGCGCAGGCCGGTCGCCCCGCCAGCGGGCTGCGCTTCGAAACCTTCGGCAGCGGCGGCCAGCGGCCCACGCAGGCCTTCGCCGTGGCCGTGCCCCGGCATGGTGCGTCGCTCACCGTGTCCGCGGGCGAATCCCTGCTCGACGCACTGGAGGCCGCCGGCATCGAGGTGATGAGCGACTGCCGCCGCGGCGAATGCGGCCTGTGCGCGATGGACGTGCTGGCCGTGGAGGGCGAGATCGACCACCGCGACGTGTTCCTGAGCGAACACGAGAAACAGTCCAACCAGCGCATCTGCGCCTGCGTCTCGCGTGTCGCGGGGCGCATCACCCTGGACAGCGCCTGGCGCCCCGAGGCCGAGACGCTGCCCCACTGACAAACCCTGTGAGGGTTGTCACTGGTTTCATAACATAACGGCATAGCTGAAAGTCCGCCATCGGACTGGCTGCAGGCCAAGACCGCATGCACAGTGTGGGTGTTCAGTTCCCGTCACACGCCCGTGCCAGTGAGCACCCCCGAACAAAAGGGCCGGGCACAACCCGATCGGAGACAAGGATGAAACTCTTGAAGCGACGCACCGCGATGGCGGTGCTGGGGGCGGTGGCCGCGGCCACGATGGCGGGCAACGCCATGGCGCAGACGGTCACGCTGCGGCTGCATCAGATGCTGCCGCCGCAGGCCACGATCCCGGCGCGTGCCCTCACGCCGTGGGCCCAGAAGGTGGAGGCCGAATCGGGTGGCCGCATCAAGGTGCAGCTGTTCCACGCGATGCAACTGGGCGGCGCGCCCCCGCAGCTCTTTGACCAGGCCAGGGACGGCGTCGTCGACTTCACCTGGACGGTGCTCGGCTATACCCCCGGCCGCTTCCCCAAGACGGAAGTCTTCGAGCTGCCCTTCATGAGCGGCAGCGCCGAGGCCTCCTCGCGCGCCATCCAGGAGTACGTCGAGAAGTTCGCCGCCGACGAGTTCAAGGACGTCAAGCTCATCGCCGTCCACACCCACGGCCCGGGCCTGTTCCACACCAAGACGCCCGTCACCGGCCTGGAAAGCCTGCGCGGCATGAAGGTGCGCGGCGGCTCGCGCATCATCAACAACATGCTCACCAAGCTGGGCGCCACGCCCGTGGGCATGCCGGTGCCGGCCGTCACCGAGGCCCTGTCCAAGGGCGTCATCGACGGCACCACCATTCCCTGGGAAGTGACGCCCGCGCTGAAGGTGAGCGAGCTGGTGAAGAACCACACCACCTTCGCCGGCAAGGAAGGCCTGTACACCCAGACCTTCGCCTTCTCCATGAACAAGGCCGCCTACGAGAAGCTGCCGGCCGACCTGAAGGCCGTCATCGACAAGAACTCGGGCGTGGAGACCGCCGCCATGTTCGGCCGCGCCATGGACGACGGCGACAAGGCCGGGCGCGCCATTGCCGAGAAGGCAGGCAACAACATCGTGGCGCTGGACGTGCAGGAAACGCAGCGCTGGCGGCGCACCGCCGCGGCGGTGGAGACCGACTGGGTGAACGAAGTGAAAGCCAAGAACATCGACGGCGCGAAGCTGGCGGCCGAGGCGCGAGCCTTGATCGCGAAGCACAGCAAGTGACCTGGCCCAGGGGGGCCGACGGCCGTCCTCGCGAGAGGGCGGCTTTTTTGTTGAGGGGTGCGCTTGTCCGATGTTGGACAATCGCGCGTCTCCATTTCTCTCGCAGAAAGCCATTCGCATGATTGCATTCGTCTACCGGCTGTCCCAATGGGCGGCCATCATCGGCGGGCTGGCCCTCGTGGCCCTCACGCTGATGATCGTGGCCAGCGTGAGCGGCCGCGCCATGCTCAACCTCGGCCTTGGCCCCGTGCCCGGCGACTTCGAACTCGTCGAGGTCGGCACCGCGATCGCGGTGTTCTTCTTCCTGCCCTGGACCTACCTCAAGGGAGGGCATGCCACGGTGGACCTGCTCTACATGCACCTGCCGAAGTGGGCGCAGAAGGGCATCGTGCTGGTGAGCGACGTGGTCATGCTGATCGTCTGGCTGGTGCTCACCTGGAAGCTCTACGAAGGCATGGTCGAGAAGAAGGAGTACTTCGAGACCACCTTCATCCTGCAGATGCCGATCTGGTGGGCCTACGCGGCCTGCCTGGTGGGCGCGGTGATCGGCTGCCTCGCCTACATCGCCAAGACGGCGACCATGTTCGGCCTGGGCAAGGAGCCCGAGGGCTGGACCACCGAAGCGGGAGCGCACTGATGACTGGCATCGAACTCGCCGCCTGGTCCTTCCCCATCCTGCTGCTGCTCATCTTCGTGCGCGTGCCCATCGGGCTCGCCATGCTCGTCTGCGGCCTGGTCGGCGCCTGGCTGATCTACGGCACCGCCGACCCGATCCTCAACCAGATGAAGCAGCTGACCTACAGCACCTTCTCCAATTACAACCTCTCGGTCATCCCGCTGTTCCTGTTGATGGGGCAGTTCGCCGCGCTGGGCGGTCTGTCGCGCGCGCTGTTCAAGGCGGCCGAGGCCTGGATCGGCCACCGCAAGGGCGGCGTGGCCATGGCGGCCGTGGGCGCCTGCGCCGGCTTCGGCGCCATCTGCGGCTCCTCGCTGGCCACCGCGGCCACCATGGGCCAGGTGGCCCTGCCCGAGCTCAAGCGCGCGGGTTACGCCGGTGGCATCTCCACCGCCACGCTGGCGGCGGGCGGCACGCTGGGCATTCTGATCCCGCCCTCGGTGGTGCTGGTGATCTACGCCATCCTGACGGAGCAGAACATCGCCAAGCTCTTCCTGGCCGCCTTCGTGCCGGGCGTGCTGGCCGCCATCGGCTACGTCATCGTCATCGCCATCTACGCCCGCGTTCGCCCGAAAGAGATGGGCACCATGCCACCCGTGCCCATGGCCGAGCGCTGGAAGGCCACGCTCAAGGTCTGGCCCGTGCTCACCATCTTCCTGGTGGTGGTCGGCGGCATCTACCTCGGCATCTTCACGCCCACCGAGGGCGCGGCCGTGGGCGCCTTCGGCACCGGCCTGGCGGCCTGGGCGGCCGGCGGCCTGAACCGCAAGACGCTGGCCGGCGCCGTGCTGGGCACCGCCGTGGCCACCGGCATGATCTTCATGATCGTGCTCGGCGCGGGCGTCTACAACACCTTCCTGGCGCTGTCGCAACTGCCGCAGGAGGCCGCCACCATGGTCGCCGGCTCGGGCCTGAGCCCGATGGTGGTACTGATCGCCATCCTGGTCATCTACGTCATCCTCGGCTGTTTCATGGACTCGCTGTCCATGATCCTGCTGACCATTCCGGTGTTCTTCCCGGTGGTCACTGCGCTGGACTTCGGCATGTCGCCCGAGCACTTCGCCATCTGGTTCGGCATCCTGGTGCTGATCGTGGTCGAGGTGGGCCTGATCACGCCGCCGGTGGGCATGAACCTGTTCGTCATCAACAGCATGGCCAAGGACGTGCCGATCCTGGCCACCTACCGCGGCGTGCTGCCCTTCGTGCTGAGCGACTTCGTGCGCACGGCGATCCTGGTGGCGTTCCCGGTGATCGTCACCTTCGTCCTCTAGCAGGATGGGATCATCCCTGCCGCGCTTCGCGCGACCCCCTCAAGGGGGCGATGCCTGCGGCCCGGCAAAGCCGGTTCCGCGGCATCTCTGGATCGCGCGCCGCCAGCTCTTGCTGGGTGCGCTGGCCCTGGGCGCGCTGCCGGTGGGCTGGGCGCAGGCCTTCCCGTCGAAGAACCTGCGCCTGGTCGTGCCCTTCGCGGCCGGCGGTGTGGGCGATCTCACCGCGCGCATCGTCGCCGCGCGGCTGGCCGAAGGCCTGGGCCGTTCGGTGGTGATCGAGAACCGCCCCGGCGCCGGTGGCGTGGTGGCGGCCGAGACGGTGGCGCGTGCCGAGCCCGACGGCCACACGCTGTTCCTCATGTCCAACGGCACCGCGGTCACGGCGGGCCTGTTCAAGTCGCTGCCCTTCGACACGCTGAAGGACTTCGCGCCCATCTCCACCCTGGGCACCTTCGACATCGCCGTGGTGGCCCACCCCGAGGCGCCGTTCAAGACCTTCGCCGAGTTGCTGGCCTGGGCGAAAGCGAACCCCGGCAAGCTCAACATCGGCAGCATCAACATCGGCAGCACGCAGCACCTGGCGGCCGAGCTGTTCAAGAGCAGCGCCGGCATCGACGCGCAGACCGTGCCCTTCAACGGCACGCCCAACCTCATCGGTGCCCTGCGCGGGCGTCAGGTGGACGTGGGCGTGGAGATCCTCTCGCCGGTGCTCACTCAGATCCGCGGTGGCGCGCTGCGTGCCCTGGCCGTGGCAGGCGAGAAGCGCTCGGTGGTATTGCCCGACGTGCCCACGGCCGCCGAATCGGGCGTGAAGGGCTTCGTGGCCTCCTCGTGGAACGCCATCGCCGCGCCAGCGAAGACGCCGCGCCCGGTGATCGATCGCCTGCAGCGCGAGATCGCCGCCGCCGTGGCGGACGCCGAGGTGCAGAAGAAGCTGCGCGAGCTCAACATCGACCCGCGCGCGTCCACGCCCGAGCAGGCGGCGGCGCTGCTGGCCAGCGACATCCAGCGCTGGAGCGCGGTGATCGAGCGCGCGGGCATCCCCAGGCAGTGAGGCGGGGCGCCACGCGCCTGGCGCCGGCGCGGGCAGACGGGTCCACCCAGGGCCGGCGCGTCGGCGAAACAGGCTATGTGCTGGCCATGTCTTCGACCATGCGGATGATCGCTTCGAGCTGGGTCAGCGTGTGGGCGGGCGCGCTGTGCCGCTGCTGGGCTGCGCTCCCGTCGGCAGGGTCGCTGCCGTTCGACCGGTCGTCGTCCACCACCACGGTCAGGTCCTCGTCCGTCGCTGACAACCGGTCGCCTGTGGACGCGTCTGCCGCGTTCTCACCGCGCAGGCCCAGCTTGCGCGCACCCAGCAGACCACCCGCGACGATGGCGTTCAGCAGGACCTCGACGAAGGGAATGAAGGCGGCCCGGGTGGAGAACGCGGCAATGAGGATCAGGCCCAGCAGGGTCGAAAAAACCTGCGTTTCCAGCGGGATGTCCGACCCGGTCGCGGTGCCGTTGAAGACCGCCGCGTGGCTGTCGTTCCACCCGCTGCCGTTGCGCGGCGCCGCGCCGTCCATGTCCGTTTCCCGGAAGGGCATGGTGGTGGAGAACAGGGTGTACATGTGCAGGATCGCATAGGAGAACATGAGCAGCGAGAGCGCGTTGCCCGCGATCTCGCTGGCGGTGCGCATGCGCAAGGCCAAGGGGGCACTGTTGATGAGTTTGTGCGGCGTCTTGCCCGCCCCCTTCAGCACCATGGCACCGATCTTCTTCTTGCTGAGTTCCCAGCGGCCCGCTTCGGTGCGCAGAAGCCCGGCGCGCTCCACGTACCTGGCCTGAAGCGTCTCCACCTGGTCGATGGCCTCGTCCAGCAAGGGCAGGACCTTCTCCCTGAACACCTTCGCCCGCCGCTTTTTTTCGTGTTCGCCCACCGCACTGGCGCGGATGTTGCGCTGGATGGTGTTGCGCAGGCGCACGAGCTCGCTGTGGAGTGAGACGACGAATTCCAGTTTCTCCAGCGCCGCCTGGAGTTCTTCCGGCCAGGTCTGGTTCAGCCCCGGCTTGTCGGGCCCGTGCTGCACCGTGGCGTTGGTGAACAGGTGGCCGGCCAGGGTCATGATGCCGGCGATCTCGCCGCAGACCATCCACACCAGCGCGTCCGTGAGGTTGAACAGGCCGGCGCGCAAGGCCACGGACCCGGGCATGTCCATGAATGACCGGCGCTCGAGCGGTGTGAGGCCGCCGGCCAGGAAGTACAGGAGCGAGAAGGAGAAGAAGGACGCATGGAAGCCCCAGGTGCGCGCGGCAGCGCCCAGGATGGGGTGCCGGCGGCTGTCGAATGGCAGAGGCGTGCCCTTGCGGGCCTCGGCGCCTGCGCGGGCAAGCACCGCGTCGGCGATCTCCTGGATGGCCAGCTGGATGTCGCTGTCGTCCTGTCCATCGGCCCGCCGCACCAGGGCCATGCACCACAGGGTGATGGCGTTGTCCAGGGCCGCCTTGTCAACGGGCTGAGGCCCGCCGTGGTTCGCGGCCAGGCTGCCGGCCACGATCTTGGTGCTGGTGGGGTGCAGGATGGAGGCGAGCAGGGTGTAGCCCGTGGCGCCTGCCAGGAAGAGTCGGGGGCCGTGTTCCGGGAACACCGCCGCCAGCCAGCCGAACAGGTTGACGCAGACCTTGGCCGGCAGGAAGGACACGGAATAGCCGAGGGTGCCGGCTTCCAGGGCGGCCCGCGCCTTGTTCAGCAGCGTGACCTGCGCCGTGGTTGCCGGCGTGTTCACCGCGGCGACGGCGTCCAGGGTCTGCTGCATCAGGCCGTGGATGTATTGCTCGGGGTTGCGCGCCCATAGGCGCGCGGCTTTTCGGGGCAGTCCCGTGTACGCGGCAAAGTCACTGGCGTCTTGGGGTCGTCGCCTGGGGTTGTTGATGACTTGCTGGTTGCGTTCGGGGCTGTACTTCTTGCCGAGGCTGCCGGGCTTCATGTGCGCCTCCCTCAGACCATGGCCGCGTGGGGCGCGCGGTCGGCATCGCGTCGCCTGTCGCCGCCAGCCGTGCCTGCCCAGGCGAACATGCCCGCCAGCAGGGTGGCGCGCCACTGCGTCACCTGCCCGGCCATGCCACGCAAGGCCCTGGCCAGCCATTCGCCGTTCATGTCGTCGCGCAGGGGCACGCCGAGCATCAGCATCACCGAGCCGCTGTCATCGCGGTAGCCGAAGCGGATGCCCGGCTCGTGCCACAGCAGGTACTGCAGCGAGAGCAACTGCTCGTAGACCCTGGCCGGCTCGTCGGCTGTCGCCCGGCCCATCTCGGCCAGCACCAGCAGGGAATCGTTCAGTTCCTGGTGCAGTACCTCGACGCTCACATCGCCGAGTACAACGGGTTCTTCCCGGCCCATGGCCTCGCTGTCGTCCAGCCGCAGTTCCAGGCTGGCCTGGCGGCAGAGGTCCTCAACAAACGTTGCGATCAAGATCTGTCTCCTGTGACTTGAGCACACGCGGCTTGCGTGTGGCCCTGTGTCCGGGAGCGCACCAATGGGGTTCCGATGGCTGTCGGCTATGTGGCCAACAGTCATGGAAATGTCATTGACTTGAGGGTGCCGTTTTCAGTTCAAGGCAGCGCCGTGTCAGGCCGCGCGCCGTGCGCGGCTGTGAGCAGGAAGCGCTCCAGTTCGGCGGCGTGAACCGGTTTGTGCAGCAGCGTGAAGCCGTGCCGCTTCGCCTGTTCGATGCGCTCGGCCGACATGTCGCCCGTGATCATGCACACCGGCAGCGAGCCGGGGTGCCGCTCGCGCAGGCGCAGCAGCAGTGCCAAGCCGTCCATGGACGGGTCGAGCATGTAGTCGCAGATCAGGGCATCGATGTGTCGGGGCTCGGCCTCGAACAGGCGCAGCGCTTCGGTGGCACTGCGCGCGATGAACACCCGATGTCCCCAGGATTCGAGCAGGCTGGCGGTGGCCAGCAGCACCTGCTCGTCGTCTTCGATGAGCAGGATGTGGCGATCCGAGGCGGTCGGTGCCTGCACGGCGGCCTCGCGCGGCGTGTGCTGTCCCTGCGGCTGGCCGCGCGGCAGGCGAACCGAGAACATCGATCCGCATCCCGGGGTGGATCGCACGTCGAGCCGGGCGCCGATGTCGGCGGCGGCCCGGCGCACGATGGACAGGCCCAGGCCCTCGGCGCGTTCGCCTGGCGCCACGCGCGGCGCCTCGCCGCGGTGGAACGTCTGGAAGATGTTGTCGAGCTGGTCGGGGTCGATGCCGATGCCGGTGTCCCAGACCTGCAACTCGAGCTCTGCACCGCGCGAGCGTGCGCCCAGCACGATGCGCCCGCGATCGGTGTAGCGAATGGCGTTGCTCACGAGGTTGGCCAGCACGCGGTGCAGCACTGTCGCGTCGCAGAGCACCCAGGCGCGGCTGGGCACGGCGCGCAGCGCGAGGCCTTTCTCGGCGGCCAGGGGCGCGAACTCCGACATCAGTCCGTCAAACGCCGGTTGCAGCGCGATGGGCCCTGAAGGCACCGCCTGTTGCCTGACGTCCCGTAACGAGGCGCCCAGCAACATGTCCAGCAGCCGCATCAGGCCGTCGAGCGAGGCACGCATGCGCTGCACGATGGGCATGAAGGGCTCGCTGGGCAAGGGCGGGGGCGCGCGGCTCAGGCTCTGGATGGCGGTAAGGAACAGACCAAGCGCGTGAATGGGCTGGCGCAGGTCGTGGCTGGCGGACGCGAGGAACACCGACTTGCCCCGATCGGCCGCCTCGGCGCGGGCAGTCTGCCAGCGCAGGTCGGCGACCAGCCGGTCGATGCGTTGCTGCGCCTCGTAGCGGTAGCTCACGTCCTGCAGCAGCACCGCCTGACAGGGGCGGTTTTCGTCCATGAAGGTGATGGCCTGGACGTGCAGCGGTGACCTGTTGCCCGTGCCTGGCCACAGGGAGAGGTGCATGTCCTCTCGGCCAGCCCCCTCCAGCAGGCCATCGAGCGGCGGCACGCCCAGCATCTCCAGCGCATGGACCAGCGGTTGGCCGATGAGCTGCCCGCGTTCCAGGCAGATGTGGCGGCAGGCGATCGGATTGGCGTCGGTGATGATGCCCTGATCGCTCAGCAGGATGCCTTCGATGCCGGCCTCGAACAGCGCATTGAGGCGGTCCAGGGTCTGACGCAGGGCCTGCATCCCCTGGTGTCGCAGCGTGACGTCGCGCGCCAGCGTGGCCATCTTCGGCGGGCCGCCGGGCTCGTCGAACACGGGGCACAGGACGATGTTCAGGACACGGTCCTCGACTTTCTTCAGGTCGGGGATGATGCGCTCGTAGCGCACCGCTTGCCGGCTGCGGAAGAACTCGCCGCGGAAGGGCGCGGTCAGGAAGTAGTTGTCGGCCATCACCTGCCGCAGGGGCTTGTGCGTCGCCGCCTCGGGGGTGGTGGCGTGGTGGCGAGCGTAGGCGCGGTTGACGTACAGAAGGATTTCCTCGTGGCTGACCATGGAGACCAGCTCCTGCAGTTGGTCCAGCGTGTCACTGAGGCGCTGCAGCGTCAGTGCGCGCCGGCCGTGCACGTGTTCGGCGGGCGTGAGGTCGACGAAGGTGCAGATCCAGTCTTCGCGGCCGGGCAGCGGCGCGAAATCCACGTGCAACAGGCGCGGTGTGTTCGAGCCGGGTGCCGGATCGAGGCGCAAGCGGCCATGAAAGGCCTGGCCCCTGGCCAGGCGGGCGCTCACCCCGTCACCGCTCGCCTTGAAGCACTTGTGAAAGCCCGACTGCTCCCGTTCGGAAGGTCGCAGCAACGCGCCCAGCGCCGCATTGCACGTGAGCCGCCAGGGCGTGGGGCGCAGCAGGGCGGCGGGGCCGCCGATCTGCTCGACCCAGTCAGGCGGCTCAAGAGGGGCGCTCATGAAACTTCCTGCTCCAACACCTGCTGGAGCGCGTCGTGCCGCACCGGCTTGTGCAGCAGCGACAGACCCAGGGCGCGGATCTCCTGGGCCACCGGTGTGGACGTGTCGGCGGTGAAGACGTGCACCGGCACGGGCCGCGGCAGGCAGGCGCGCACGGTGTCGATGAACTGGCTCGCGGTGATTTCGCCGCCCAGGTGGTAGTCGGTGAGCACGAGGTCGATGCGGTCGCCGTGCAGAACGGCCAGCGTGATCGCCTGGTCGGCGTCGGCCGCGCACCAGACCGTGTGTCCCCAGGCCTGCAGCAGCTGCTGCATGGCGCTGAGCACCTGCGGATCGTCGTCGATGACCAGCACATGGCGCGCGATGTGCCCGGCGGGCGCGGCAAGGCTCGCCGGTGCGCTGGGCGCGGGTGTCGGCGCCAGCGGCACCGCCTGGCCGCGGGGCACGGTGATGGAGAACATGGAGCCACGTCCGGGCGTGGAACGAACCCGCAGCCGGGCATCGAGCAGGCGGGCCGAGCGCTGCACGATGGACAGGCCCAGGCCGAGTCCGCGCAGCCCGCCGGTCGGGGAGCTGGCGGGACTGACCTGGTAGAACTCGCCGAAGATGGCGTCGAGCTGGTCGGCCGCGATGCCGATGCCGGTGTCCCAGACCTGGATCTCGATGGCGGCGCCGCGCGGCCGTGCGCCCACCAGCACGCGGCCGCGCGGCGTGTAGCGGATCGCGTTGGAGACCAGGTTGTCCATGATGCGGCGCAGCACCGCCGGGTCGGTGTGCGCCCAGGCGCTGGTCTGCATCAAGTCCAGCCGCAGGCCTTTGCGGATCGCCGAGTCGGCGAGGTCCTCGTCCAGTTCGCTGAACATCAGCTCCAGTGAAACCGGCACAGGCGTGACCACCACCGCGTTCGCGTCCAGCCGGGAGACGTCGAGCAGCGAGTTCAGCAGGCGGCTCAGCGCGTCCAGCGAGGCGCGCATGCGCCGCCCGAGTTCGTCGAGCGTGGTCAGCGGCATCGTGGGGTGGCGTGTCAGGGACTCCAGGCTGGTCAGGAACAGGCCCAGGGCGTGGATGGGCTGGCGCAGATCGTGGCTGGCGGCGGACAGGAACAGCGATTTGGCGCGGTCGGCGGCCTCGGCACGGTCCTTCTGCGCGCTCAGGTGGGCGATGAGTTCGCGGATGCGGGCCTGCGCCTCGCGGCGGTCGCGCACGTCGCGGATGATGGTCATGCGCATGGCCCGCCCCTGGCGCTGCACCGTGCGGTCGATCAGCTCGACGGCGATGCGCGCGCCGTGCCGGTCGATCAGGCCGCACTCGTGCGCGTCGTGTGATGCCCCGGCGTTCGCGCTGCGGTACGCGGCCCGCTCCTCGGGCGCGATCAGGTCGTCGAAGCGGCGCTCCCGCAGCGCCTCCGCCGGCGTGTCGAGCAGGCGGCAGGCGGCCGGGTTGGCATCGACGATGCGCTGGTCCACGTGGACGATGATGGCGTCGCTGCTCGCGGCGACGAAGCGGCGCACCCGCTCCTCGCTCGAGCGCAACTGGGCCATGGTGGCGTGGTAGGCGGTGGTCTCCAGCGCGTCGAGCAGGTGGCCGCTGGGGCGCCCCGCTTCATCCACGAGCGTGCGCAGACTGCCCTCCAGTACCCGCTCCAGGCCCTGGGCGTCGATGACGCGCCAGGCGAACGGCATGGTCTGACCCGGCGTGCCTTCGCGCAGTCGCGCCTGGATGTTGTCGAACAGTTTCTGCCCGAACAGGCTGAGCGCATCGCGGCCGACGAGGGGGCGCTCGCGCGGGGTGATGAGCTCGAGCAGGGCGCCGCCGGCGAAGGCGCAGCGCAGATCCGCCCCCGTGTCGAGCTGGATCATCAGCAGGGGCAGGCTGTCGACCATCTCTTGCAGCAGTTGCAGGCGGCGATCGGTGGCCTCGTGCGCCGCGCGCAGTTCGCCGATGTCGGCCAGCAGGCAAACATGCGCGGGCGGCTCGGCCCGCCAGTGGCCGGCGCAGTGCAGGTGGATGGCGCGGCCTTGCGGGTCGTCCCGCAGGCGCAGGTCCAGCGCGAAGGATTGCGGATGACCGAGCGCGGCGAGCAGGGCCGCGCGTGAATCGGGCGTGAGGATGGACAGGTCGGCCCACCGCCCCCCGGCGCGCGCTTCGAGCGCCCGGCTGCCGGCGCTCAGCTCACCGGGCGAACCACCGAACGCGACCGTGAACCGGGTGCCCGGCAAAGGGATCTGTGCGATCGGTGGCAGCGCATCCACGGTGGCGTCGGTTCGGTGGGGGGTATCCCTGATTCTGATGAGTGGACCGGCGCTTGGGAAGCGGGTCCACGTCCCGCTCGCGTCTTGCCCTGTCGGGCGCCACGGAAGGTGCGGACTCAGGGCGCGAGCTGCGAGAGGTGGTGCGCCAGGGCCCTGAGGTCCTCGTCCTTCAGGCCATGCAGGGACGCCGCCATGATGGTGTCGCGCCCCGTGGCCTGGCCGTTCAGGAACTGCCGCATGGAATGCAGCAGGTAGTCCTCCCGCTGGCCGGCCAGGCGCGGCATCTGCTCGCGCCCGGCGTAGCTGGGCAGGTGGCAACTCGCGCAGCGGTTGCCGTCGGCCAGTTGCTGGCCGCGCGCGAACAGCGCGGCGTCGCGTGGGCCGGGCTGCGGCTGGAGGGTCTGGGCCGCGAAATGCTTCGCCATGGCGGAGAGGTCCGCGTCGCTCACGCCGTCCAGCAGGCCCTTCATGGCGGGGACGTCGCGCAGGCCCTCGCGGATCATCACGAGCGAGTTCTCCAGGAACAGCGGCGGCTGGCCCGCGAGCGTGGGCGTGTTGGCCAGCGGCGCAGGCGCCCCGCCCGCACCGTGGCAGGCCGCGCAGGCGGTCAGGCGCTCGTCGAGGGACTGGCCCGCCGCGCCGCCCGCCAGCAGCGCGATCGAGAGCAGGGTCAGCGCGCGCCGCATCAGCCGCCGTAGCTCACGCGGTAGATCGCGCCGAGCTGCTCGTCCGACACCAGCAGCGAGCCGTCCTTCATCTGCAGAAGGTAGGCGGGCCGGCCCCAGAAGCTCTGGTCGGCCTCGTTCATGAAGCCGGTCATGAAGGGCACGATCTGCGCGTTTTTGCCATCGGCCGTGGCCTTCACCATCACCACGTCGTAGCCGATCTTCTTCGTGCGGTTCCACGAGCCCTTGCGCGCGTTGAAGAGCGCGCCGCGGTACTCGGGCGGGAACATGGTGCCGTTGTAGAAGGTGACGCCCATGCTGGCCGCGTGCGGGCCCATCAGCGCCACCGGCGGCTCCACGCCGCCGCAGGCGTTGGCCTTCTTCACGTCGGGGTCGGCGGTCTTGCCTTCGTGGCAGTACGGGAAGCCGTGGTTGAGGCCGGTGGCGCGCATCCGGTGCAGGGTGTCGTTGGGCGTGTCGTCGCCCAGCCAGTCGCGGCCATGGTTGCTGAACCACAGCTCGCGCGTCTGCGGGTGCCAGTCGAAGCCCACGCTGTTGCGCACACCGGTGGCCACCACCTCCATGCCCGAGCCGTCGGGGTTGTAGCGGCGGATCTGCGCGTACTCGGGCGAGGGCAACTCGCAGATGTTGCAGGGCGCGCCAAAGGGCACATAGAGCTTGCCGTCGGGCCCGAAGGCGATGTACTTCCAGTTGTGGTGCTGCTCCTTGGGCAGCTTGAACGCCGCCGTCATGTCCACCGGCTGGGCATTGGGGTTGCTGGCGATGCCATCGAAGCGCAGCACCTTGTCGATGGCCATCACGTAGAGCGAACCGTTGCGGTACGCCACACCCGCGGGCTGGTTGAGCTTGTCCACCACCGTGCGCACCGTGCGCGCGCCGCCGCTGTCGGTCACCTCATAGACGCGGCCGATGCCGCGCGTGCCCACGTAGTACTTGCCGTTGTCGCCCGCCGCGATGGCGCGCCCGCCCGGCAGGCCGGTGGCCCACACCTCCACCTTGAAGCCCGGCGGCAGCTTGATGCGGTTGACGGGAATCTGGTCGGCCGGCGTCACGGTCATCTTGCCGGCCAGCGGCGCCAGGGTGGAGCTGGCCATGCTCGCGGGCATGCCCTGTTTCCAGGCGGGTGGCGGGGCGGCGGATGCGGCCGGTGGCGCGGACGCGGCCGGCGCCTGCGAGCCGGTCTGTGCGCAACCGAAGAGGGCGAGCGCCACGGCGGCGCCCGCCACGCCGGGACGGGCGAGGGTCTTGAGCATGGGTTGTCTCCTGAATGCTGTGGTTCTTCGTGGGCGGGCCGGGGTCCGGCCGCCGACGGCATCGTAGGGGCAAACCGCCGTTCGTGCACCCGGTGCGGTGGCCACGCCCGCTATCGCAGCGATAGCCTTTGTTCGGGCCGCCCGCGCGCGCGCTCAGAAATCGGTGCTGACCGTCGAGCGCGTGAACGCCTCGTTGTGGTCGATGAGCTCGTCCAGCGCCTTGGCCGCTTTCGTCTCGTCGCCATCGGCGATGGCCTGGGCGATGCGCGCGTGCAGCACGGCGATGGAGGGCGTGTCGTCGGCCTGGCGGTGGTGCATGAACCAGAAGCGGCGCGACAGGCCGTGCATGAGGCCCATGGCGCCGCTCGCGAACTCGTTGCGCGCCGCGCGCAGCGAGAGGTCGTTGAAGAGCTTGTCCGCCCGCATGAAGCGGACCTGGTCCTTGGCCTTGGCGGCGGCGTTGAACTCCTTGGCCAGTTCGGCGAACTGCTGGCGTTCCGCGTCCGTCGATCGCCGAGCGGCGCAGCGCGCCACCAGGCGCTCCACCTCGCGGCGCGTCTCCAGCAGGCGCAACTGGCGCTTGATGTCCAGCTCGGAGACCAGCACGCCGCGCTGCGGCAGGATCTGCACCAGGTGCTCACGCGCCAGGCGCTGCAAGGCCTCTCGCACCGGCGTGCGCCCGATGCCCAGGCGGGCCGAGAGCTCGGCCTCGCTGAGCGCGGTGCCGGGCAGCAGCTCGAGCTGCACGATCAGCTCCTCGATGCGTTCGTAGGCCTGCGCGGTGAGGCTGCGCGGGCGGGCCGCGGGCGCCGCCGTGGCGGGTTTCGGTGCCCTGGCGGCCTTTGGGGCCGGCTTCGCGGCCCGGCGGCTGGTGGTCCCTGTGGTTTTTTTTGCCGTCGCTTTGCTCATGGGCGCGATTCTCCGGAAAGTTCTCCGTGGTAGGCATGTTGCACGATGCGGGCGTAGGCCTCGTCGACCGGCCCGCCGGGCCAGGCCTTGGCCAGACGGGTCACCGCCAGCCCGTCCGAGACCAGTTGCTGCAACTGCGCTGCTTCCACGCCGAAACTTAGCAGATCGCCGGCCAGCCCCAGCCGGCGCACCAGCGCGCGCGTGAGCACCGGCGCCTGCCGGGCCAGCGCCTCGGTGTCGCCGCCCTCGGCGCCGGCCAGCCGCGCGATCTCGGCCAGCTCGTCGCGCCGCGTGTCCACCAGCGCGTCCATCACGTAGGGCAGCATCACCGCGTTGGTGCTGCCGTGGCTCGCGTGCGTCAGGCCCGCGAGCGCGTAGGCCAGGCCGTGCACCGCGTTCAGGCCGGCGGTGGCGTAGGACATGGCGGCGTACAGGCTGGCGCGGGCCATGGCGTTGCGCGCGGCGCGGTCGTTCGGCCGATCGAACGCGGTGGCGAGGTGGCCGAAGGCCAGCGCCGTGGCCTGACGCGCGAACTGCACCGTCAGCTCGTTGCGCCCGCTGTAGCCCGGGTCGGGGTCGTCGCCGTTGTCGAACAGCGCGGCGTCCAGCGTCAGCCAGGACTCGATGGCGTGCGTGAGCGCGTCCAGCCCCGCGTCGGCCGTCACGCGCGGCGGGCAAGTCCAGGTGAGCTCGGGGTCGATCAGCGCGACCACCGGCCGCAGCACGTTGGCCATCAGCGCCACCTTGGTCGCGCTGCCGGGTTGCACCAGGATCGCCCCGGGCGTGATCTCCGAGCCGGTGCCCGCCGTAGTGGGCACGGCCACCAGGGGCAGCGGCGCGGCGGGCCAGTTGGCGCGGTTCAGCAGCTCGGCCACCGGGCGGCCGCTGGGCAGGGTCACGCTGAGTGCCTTGGCGAGGTCGATGTTGCTGCCGCCGCCCCAGGCGATCAGGTGGTCGGGGCGCGCGCGCTGCTCGCGCACCCAGGCGGTGGCGCGGTCGGCCAGCGTGGTGGAGGGGTCGGGCTCGCCCCCGTCGAACACGCGCACGGTGAGGCCCTGGGCGCGCAAGGCCGCCAGCACCTCGGCCAGGGCGGGGCTGTTCTGGTGGAACCAGGCATCGGTGACGACGAGCGCCTCACGCCAGCCCAGGCTGTTGCACAGCGGGGCCAGGCGGTGGCGCGCGCCGTCGGCGCAAATGATCCGGGGTGGCGCGCAGAGGGTGATGGGGGCGTCGGGGGGGGTGGTGGCGGACGTGTCGGTCATCGGGGTCACATCAGGGTCAGAACGGATGGGCGTGGCGGCATGGCTGTGAAACCATTGAAAGATCAGTGATATGTTACTTGTATGGCAAATCCATCAATACACCGATCGGCACAAACCCTCGACTGCAGGTTCGCGGGGCAGGGCGCGCCGCTGCTGCTGGTGCACGGCATCCAGGGCACGGCCGACGCCTGGTTGCCCGTGCTGCCCGCGCTGCTGGGTCGCCGCTGCGCCTGGCCCAACCTGCCGGGGCGCGGCCTGTCACCGCGCTGGAGCGCCGCCGAGCCGCTGCCGCGCGAGCGCTACTACCACCTGGACCACTACGCCGACCTCGTGCACGCGCTGGCGATGGACCTGGCCGAGCGCACCGGCCAGGCGGTGGCCCTGGCCGGCTGGAGCATGGGCGTGAGCGTCATCCTCAACCTGCTGGCGCGCCACGGCGACGCGGGCCTGGAGCGCCTGGTGCTCATCTCCGGCACCGCCTGCGCCACGCCGGGCGCGGTGTGGTTCCGCGGCGAGACGCCCGAGGCCCTGGAGCGGGAAGCCCGCGAGCGCGCCGAGCGCCTGCAACTCAAGGCCGTGGCCGACGCCGACGCGGTGGCGGCCAGCTGGGCCTCGGTGCGGCACCTTGACCTGCGCGAGACGGCGCGCGGCATCCGCCTGCCCACGCTGGTGGCGCACGGCGAGCTGGACGACGAGTGCCCGCTGGCCCATGGCCGCTGGCTGGCCGATCACGTGCCCGCTGCGCAGTGGTTGCCGCTGCCCGGCGTGGGGCACTCGGCCATGGCCCAGGCCGGCGCCACCCTGGGGACTTCCATGAGCGCCTTCCTGGGCTCTTGACATGCCTATGGTCGACTTCTACTATTCGACTAGTATGTCAGTTGAATTGCACAGGAGACAAGCCCCATGATGACCGACAAGCAGAGACGATTCCGGGAGCAGTACAAGGGCCGCATCAGCCCGTTCTACAACGGCATCGTGCACACCAGCGTGATGTTCGCCGCCGGCATCGCGGCGCTCTGGTACTGCAGCACGCAGTTGAACAACCCCACCTGGGAGTGGCTGCTGGTGCTGCCCGTGTTCCTGGCGGGCAACTTCGTCGAATGGTTCATGCACAAGTACGTGATGCACCGGCGCATCGACGTCTTCGCGCTGCGCGCCATCTACGAACGCCACACGCGCGAGCACCACCAGTACTTCACCGACAACGACATCACCATCGACACGGTGCGCGAGTTCCGCATCGTGTTCTTCCCCTGGCGCGTGCTCATCGTGCTCGGTGTGTTCGGCACCGGCCTGGGCTGGATCGCGGCGCAGATCTTCAACCCCAACGCGGGCTACATCCTGTTCATGACCATGGTCTGCCACTACCTGGTCTACGAGGTGTTCCACCTGTGCTGCCACGTGCACGAAAACTGGTTCGTGCGAAACATGCCCTTCATCAACACCATCCGCCGCCACCACACCGCGCACCACAACCAGGGAATCATGATGCACAAGAACATGAACCTGAGCTTTCCCATCTTCGACTGGATCATGGGAACGAGCGACCTGGACCGCGGCCTGATCGGCACGCTGTTCAACGGCTACGACGAGCGCTACATCAAACCCGAGTTGAAGCCCATCGTCGCGCGCTTTCGCAACGAAGAAACGCAGGAGAGGCGCGTCACGCTCGATGGCCCCGAGCTGACGTCCGAAGAGAAGCAGGTACTGGCCTGAACCCGCAGGCCACGGCCTGACAACACCACCACCCGCAGGAGACAAAACCCATGAAACGTCGTCAACTCATCGGCACCGGCCTGGCCGGCGCCGGCTTGCTCGCCAGCGCCAGCGCCAACGCGCAGACCGGCCCCACCTACAACTGGAAGATGGCCACCGGCTGGGCCGGCGGCCCCTTGATGGACATCGGCGCCAAGGCCTTCGCCGAGCGCATGGCGCAGCTCTCCGGCGGACGCTTCAAGATCCAGACCTTCCCCGGCGGCGGCCTGGGCAATGCCCTGAAGGTGCCCGAGACCGTGAAGAACGGCCTGGCCGAGTGCGGCCACACCTGGATCGGCTACGACTGGGGCAAGGACGTCACCACCGCGCTGTTCGGCGGCTACGCCGGCAGCTTCGACGCCGAGCGCATGCTGCACTGGCTCTACGAGGGTGGCGGCGTGGAGCTGCAGCGCGAGTTCCGCGAAGGCGCCGACGGCGTCATCTCCTTCCCGCTGTTCATGCGCACGGCCGAGGTCTTCGTGCACTCGCGCAAGCCCGTGAAAACGCTGGAAGACCTGAAGGGCCTGAAGCTGCGCACCGCCGGTGCCTGGCTGGAGATGTCGAAAGAGCTGGGCGCGGCGCCCGTCACCACGGCCGGCGGCGACATCTTCCCCATGCTCGAGCGCGGCGCCATCGACGCGGTGGAGTGGGGCACGCCCTGGGAGAACGTGTCCTCGGGCTTTTACAAGGTGGCGCGCTACCTCAGCTACCCCGGCGTGCACCAGCCCTGCGCGCCGTTCGAGCTCGTCATCAACAAGGGCGTGTGGGACAAGATGCCCGAGGCCGACCGCAAGCTGGTGGAGGTGGTGGCCAAGCTCGTCACCTTCGAGAGCTGGGCGCGCATCGGCGCCGAGGACGCCAAGGCCTTCGAGTTCTACAAGAAGAACGGCGTCACCCTGATCGAGCTGGACGAGGAGGTGCAGTTCGCCACCCGCAAGATCGGCCTGGACTGGGCCGACAAGACGGCCAAGGAAGGCAAATCCAAGTGGTTCGCCAAGGTGCACCAGAGCCAGCAGGCGTTCGACGCCGCCTGGCGTGATGCGGACGACTGGCGCAAGGTGAAGATCAAGCGCGTCTGATGCGAATGGGTGGCGCGCACCGTCCCCGGTGCGCGCCAGCGAATGGCGGCGCGTGCCGCCGTCTCTTGACTGGGGACTTCCTTGAACCGATTCATTGACCTCGCCGAGCGCTGGGTCGTGGGCATTGGCGTGCTCGCGGCCTTGCTGCTGGTGCCTCTGGTGCTGGCCACCACCTGGGAGGTGATCTCCCGCTACGCGCTGGACGCACCCACCATCTGGGCCTACGAGATCGGCTACACGCTGACCGGCGCCCACTTCCTGCTCGCGCTGGCCTACACCCTGCGCCAGGGCGAGCACATCCGCATCGACGTGCTCAGCGTGTTCCTGTCGCCCCAGGCGCGCCGCCGCATCGACGCCCTGGTGTACGCCCTGGTGCTGCCCATCCTGGTGTGGCTGAGCTGGACGCTGTGGCACTACATGGCCGAAGGCTACGCGCGCGGCGAAACCTCGGGCCAGTCGGCGCTGAACCTGCCGGTGTGGCCGTTCCGCGCCGTGTTCACCCTGGCCTTCGCCACGCTGGCGCTGCAGGTGCTGTGCGAACTGCTGAAGTCCTTCGTCCACCGCGATCCGAAGGTGCAGCAGCCATGATGGACTACCTGCCGTTCTTCATGCTGCCCGTCACCTTCGGGCTGATGTTCCTCGGTGTGCAGGTCGCCTTCGCGATGCTGCTCACCGCCACCGCGTTCGGCCTGATGACCTTCGGGCCGGCCGTGGTGCACCAGTTCGTCGAGAAGGTCGACGACCTCGCCTCCAACTTCGTTTTCGCCGCAATTCCGCTGTTCGTCTTCATGGGCGCGGTGCTGGAGAAATCGGGCATCGCCGACCGCCTGTTCGAGGCCATCCACATCTGGACGCGCCGCCTGCCCGGTGGCCTGGCCATCGCCACCGTGCTCATGTGCATCGTGTTCGCGGCCTCCAGCGGGGTGATCGGCGCCACCGAATCGGTGGTGGGCCTGCTCACCATCCCCATCATGCTGCGCTACGGCTACGACAAGCGCCTCATCAGCGGCGTCATCTGCGCCGGGGGCTCGCTGGGCACCATCATTCCGCCGTCGGTGGTGGTGATCGTCATGGGCCCGCTGGCCGACGTGTCGGTGGGCGACCTGATGTACGGCATGGTGTTCCCCGGCCTGATGATGGCCGGCCTGTACCTGGTCTACATCCTGGTGCTGTGCATCGTGAAGCCCGGGCACGGCCCGCGCATCCCGCCCGAGCCGGGCGACCCGACGTTCATGCAGAAGCTGGGCATCTCGGCGCGCAACCTGGTGCCGCCGCTGCTGATGATCGTCGCCGTGCTGGGCTCCATCCTGGGCGGCGTGGCCTCGCCCACGGAGGCGGCGGCCATCGGCTGCGTGTGCTCGGTGCTGCTCACCGTGCTGTACCGCCGCTTCACCTGGTCCGGCCTCTACGACTCGCTGCTCAAGACCGTGCGCGTCACCGCCATGATCATGGCCGTGCTGCTGGGCGGCACGCTGTTCACCGGCGTGTTCGTGGGCGGTGGCGGCATCAGCCTGGCCAGCACGGCCATCGACCAGTTGCAGATGGGGCCCTGGGGCCTGGTCTTCCTGCTGCTCGCGATCCTGTTCATCGCCGGCTTCTTCCTGGACTGGATATCGATCGTGCTGATCTTCCTGCCGATCTTCACGCCACTGGTGACGGCCGCGGGCTTCGATCCGGTGTGGTTCTGCATCCTGTTCCTGATCGTGATCCAGACCAGCTACCTGACGCCGCCGATGGCGCCCGCGATCTTCTACCTGCGCGCCGTGGCGCCACCCGAGATCACCATGCGCCACATGTACGCCGGCATGGTGCCCTTCATCCTGCTGCAGGTGGTGGTGCTGGCCGCGACCATGCTCTGGCCGCAGATGGTGACCTGGCTGCCCGGCTGGGCGATGCAACTGCGCTGAGGGAGACGAGACATGGACCAACGACCTGTCGAGCGCGTCCAGACCGACGTGCTCATCATCGGCGGCGGCGCCACCGGCGTGGCCGCGGCCTGCACGGCGGCGCGCGCCGGCCTCTCGGTGCTGCTGGTGGAGCGCTACGGCTTCTGCGGCGGCGGCGCGGTGGCCGGTTTGTCCGGCACCATCTGCGGCCTGTACGAAGCAGCCGAGCATCCCGTGACGCCGAGAAAACTGGTGCACGGCTTCGTGGACGACTTCATCGCGCAGATGGAGTTGCGCGGCGGCCTGACCGAGCCGGTGCTCTACGGCAAGACCTTCACCCGCGTGCACGAGCCCCTGGCCTGGCGTGAAAGCGCCGACGCCTTGCTGGCGCAGGCCGGCGTGCGCGTGCTGTACCACGCGTTGGCCACCGGCGTGCACCGCGACGGTGACCTGGTGGGCGGCGCGCTGGTGTGGACCAAGTCCGGCCTGCTCGACGTGCGCGCGCCCATCACCATCGACGCCAGCGGCGACGCCGACCTGCTGGCCATGGCGGGGTTTCGCACCTGGTGCGGGGCCGACGGCGTGGTGCAGAACCCCACCATGATCTTCCGTCTGCAGGGCGTGGACACCGCGCGCTTCCTGGCCGAGTACGGGCAGGACACGATCATGCCGGTGGCCGTGAGCGAGCGCATCCTGGCCGCGCAGCAGGCCGGCATGGACCTGCCGCGCGCCAAGATCTGGCTCTTCACCACCACGCGCCCCGGCGAACTGCTGTGCAACTGCACGCGCGTGCGCGGCGCCGACGGGCGCGAGCTCAACGCCGCCATCGCCGAGGACCTGAGCGAGGCCGAGCCGCAGGGCCGCGCGCAGGTGCGCCAGTACGAGCGCTTCTTCCGCGAGCACCTGGTGGGCTGCGAGAACGCCTGGGTCAACGACACCGGCGTGCAGGTGGGCGTGCGCCAGACGCGCCAGGGCGCCGGCACCGCCGTGCTGCGCAACACCGACGTGGTGGCCGGCAGCAAGTTCGCCGACGGCGTGGCGCGCTCGCCCTGGCCGATCGAGCTGCACGCCGGCGCCAAGCCGCGCGTGGAATGGCTCATCGGCGACTTCTACGAGGTGCCCTACGGCTGCTTCGTGCCCGAGGTGGGCGAAGGCCTGCTCTTCGGCGGGCGCTGCCTCTCGGCCGAGCACGAGGCCGTGGCCTCGGCGCGCGTCACCGCGCAGTGTTTTTCCTACGGGCAGGCGCTCGGCGTGGCGGCCACCCTGGCCGTGCGCGAGCGGCGCCAACCCCGCGCCATCGACGGCCGCCAGGTGCGCGCCGAACTCAACCGCCAGGGCGCGCGCCTGGACGACTGACCGCCTTCACACAGCACCTCACGACATGACCTACCGCAGCAACTTCGAACCCGGGTCCACCCGCTGGGCCGTGCGCGTCGCGCAATGGACGGCCATGGGCATCCCCGAGAGCGACTTCGACAAACCCAAGATCGCCGTCGTCAACACCTCCAGCGGCCTGTCGGTCTGCTTCTCGCACCTGGACCGCATCTCCGGGATGGTGCAGGACGCCATCCGCGCCGCGGGCGGTCTGCCCTTCGAGATCCGCACCGCCGCGCCGTCCGACTTCATCACCAGCGCCGGGCGCCAGGGCCGCTACCTCATGCCCACGCGCGACCTCATCGTCAACGACATCGAGGTGCAGGTGGAGGGGGCCGAACTCGACGGGATGATCCTGCTCTCCAGTTGCGACAAGACCACGCCCGCCCACCTGATGGCCGCCGGCCGCCTGGACGTGCCCAGCCTGGTGCTGGCCTGCGGCTACCAGCTGGGCCGCCAGTGCGGTGAGCACCACGTCGACATCGAGGAGGTCTACAAGGCCGTGGGCACCGTGAAAGCGGGCCAGCTCTCGCTCGATGGCCTGCACGGCATGTGCCGCGCCGCCATCGACGGCCCCGGCGTTTGCGCTGGCTTGGCCACGGCCAACTCCATGCACTGCCTGGCCGAGGCCCTGGGCATGGCGCTGCCGGGCAATTCGCCCATCCGCGCCGACGGCCCGCGCCTGCACGCCCTGGCCGCGCAGGCCGGCGCGCGCATCGTCGACATCGTGCGCGAGGACCTGCGGCCGCGCCAGATCCTCACCCCCGCCGCGCTGCGCAATGCGGTGCGCACGGCGGTGGCCACGGGCTGCTCGGTCAACGTCATGCGCCACCTCATCGCCATCGCCACCGAGGCGCAGTGCCCCGTCGACGTGATCGCCGAGTTCGAGGCCTGCGCCGACACCGTGCCCATGCTCACGCAGATCCGCCCCAACGGGCCCGACCGCATCGAAGACCTGGACGCCGCCGGCGGCGTGCGCGCGGTGATGCAGCGCCTGGGACCGCTGGTGGACGGCAGCGCCCGCAGCGTGTCCGGACGCAGCATGGGCGAGGAGCTGGCCGAGCCGCTCACCATCGACGACAAGGTCATCCGCACGCTGGACGAGCCCTTCGCGCGCGAGCCGGGGCTGATGGTGATTCGCGGCTCGCTCGCACCCGACGGCGCGCTGGTGAAGCTGGCGGCCGTGCCCGCCGGCATCCGCCGCTTCGCGGGCGAGGCCAGGGTGTTCGAGGACGAGGCCGTGGCCATCGACGGCCTGCGCACCGGCGCCGTGCAGCCGGGCCAGGTCATCGTGCTGCGCATGCTGGGCCCGCGCGGCGGCCCGGGCACCGTGTTCGCGGCCAGCTTCATGGCGGCCCTGGTGGGCGCGGGGCGCGGCGCCGACGTGGCCGTGGTCACCGACGGCGAACTCTCCGGCCTCAACAGCGGCATCACCATCGGCCAGGTGATGCCCGAAGCGGCCGAGGGCGGCCCGCTGGCGGCCGTGCGCGACGGTGACCGCGTGGAGATCGACCTCAACGCGCGCCGCATCGAACTGCTGGTGCCCGCCGAAGAGATCGCCGAGCGCCTGCGCGGCTTCAAGCCGCCGGTGCCGCAGGGCCGCTTCGGCTGGTTGCACCTGTACGGGCAACTGGTACAACCGCTGTCCAAAGGCGCGGTGCTGGGTGAGCGCGCGCCGCTGAAGTGAGCCACCAGGAGACACGATGACCATCATGGCCGAACGCGCCGAGCGCTTCGTCGAGCTGCACCGCCAGGGTTGCTTCGTCGTGCCCAACCCCTGGGATCGCGGCTCGGCCGTGCTGCTGGCGGGGCAGGGCTTCCAGGCCCTGGCCAGCAGCAGCGCCGGCCACGCCTTCGCCCTGGGCCTGCCCGATGGTGGCCTGGGCCGCGAGCGCACGCTGGCGCACCTGCGCGACATCACCCAGGCCACCGCGCTGCCCATGACGGCCGACCTGGAGAACGGCTTCGGCGACAGCCCGCAGGACTGCGCCGACACCATCCGCCTGGCCGCCGAGGCCGGCGTGGTGGGCGGCTCCATCGAAGACGCCACCGGCCGCGCCGACGACCCCATCTACCCCTTCGACGCCGCCGTGGAACGCGTGCGCGCGGCCGTGCAGGCGGCGCGCGCGCTTCCGTTCCCCTTCGTGCTCACCGCGCGGGCCGAGAACCTGCTCTGGGGCCGCCACGACCTGGACGACACCATCCGCCGCCTGCAGGCCTTCGCCGAGGTGGGCGCCGACGTGCTCTACGCCCCCGGCCTGAAAACCGCCGAGCAGGTGGAGCGCGTGGTGCGCGCCGTGGCGCCGCGGCCGGTGAACGTGGTCATGGGCCTGGCCGGCGGCGCGCTCACGCGCGCCGAGCTGGAGCGCCTGGGCGTGCGGCGCATCAGCGTGGGCTCGTCCCTGGCGCGCGCGGCCTATGCGGCGCTGCTCCAGGCCGCCGAGGAAATGAACGGGCCGGGGAGCTTTGGGTACGCGGCCAAGGTGCCGGGGCTGGGGGCGTTCAACCAGATGATCCGGGCGGCGGGCGGCGAGGCGCCCACCTGACACGGGGCGGCCAGCGGGCTCAGGCCCGCAGCAGATTCGCCGCCTGCGTGTGCAGCCAGGCCTCGTACAGCGTCCAGGCGCCGGCGCCGATGAACAGCACACCCACCAGCACCAGCAGCAAGGGCAGGCCCACCAGCACCAGCAGAGCGCCGAACACATAGGCCATGGTGGTGGGCATGCCGTAGATGGCGCGCGTCTGGTCGTTGCGCATGGCCAGTGCGCGAAAGCTGCCGTTCTTCATGCGCCCGGCCAGCGTCACGCGCTCGCCGTCCTGCACGTCCGGCATGTTCATGAGCTTGATCTCGGCGGGCTGGCCGTCCACGCGGAAGGCGATTACCTGCTTGGTGTGCACGTTGCCGCCGTTCTTGCCGATGTGGCCCGAGGTTTCGGAGGAGTGGCGAATGCCGCTGACGGTGCCGGAGAGGGTGGTGAGGGACATGGTCGCGTGCCGTGTGATGGAACTGGGCGCGACGATAGGCAGCCGGGCGCGGCGCGGCACCTCCCAAATGGGGGCCGCGTGTCCAGGGCCGCTCTCAGCGCGGCCCGATTGGGCGCGGCAGATCGCGGCGGATGCGCTCGATCAGCGCCGACTGGCGGTGCGTGCCCGTCTTGCCGAACACCGCCTTGAGCCGCGTGCGCGCCGTGCCGTAGGTGATGCCCAGGGCCTCGGCCGCCTCGCGCAGGCTCAGGCCCTCGCACAGCGCGTGGGCCAGGCGCGCCTCGGCTGGCGTCAGGTGGTACAGGCCGCGCAATGCCTCGGCGGGCGGTCCCACGTGCAGGGCACCGGCGGGGCCCAGCGACACCAGCACGCAGCGCCGCGCGCTGTGCCAGGACGACACGGGCAGCGTCCAGCCCGAGGCCCGCAGCGCCAGCGGCAGGTGGCTGGCTCCGCGAGCCAGGGTGAGCGTGTCGGGCACCGAGGCCGCGTGCAGCGCGTCCGCCGCGTGCGCCGTCAACCAGGCGGTGAAGCGCGCGCGCAGCGCGGGCTGGGTGGGCTCCACCACGCCCTGGCGCACTTGCAGGCCGTCGCGGCGCGCCAGCCAGTCCAGCGCGGCTTGGTTGCCGTGCAGCAGCCGGCCTTGGTCGTCCAGCAGCAGCAGGGCGTCGGTCAGGCCGTCGAGCATGGCGGCCAGGCCTTCGCGGCTGGTGCGCAGCGTGTCCAGGTGCTGGCGTACCCGCAGCGCACGCACGAAGTGCACGCTGAGTTGCTCGAACAAGCGCACCTCGCCCGCGTTGAAGCGCGGCAGGTCGGGCGCGCGCAGCAGCGTGACGTTGGCGATCGCGCGGCGGTCGCTGGTGAGCGTGTTGCCGATGCTGTAGTGAAAGCCCTGCGGCACCATCCACTCGTGGTAATAGCTGGAGCGGTAGAGCACGCCGCGCTGGCGGGTGAAGGCGTCGAGGCGCTCGTTGGTCCGTACCAGGCCCTGGCGGTGCAGCGCGGCCGAGTGCACGTTCCAGGGGTTGTCGGGCGCGAAGTAGAAGCGGTTGAACTGGCCCAGCCAGTAGGGCGACACGCCAGCCAGGTGTGCCTCGCCCACCTCGCGCGTGGCGAAGTCGAGCACGTAGAAGGTTTCGGCCTCGGTGCGGAAGGCGGTCTTGAGCTGGCCCAGCACCGACGGCCAGTGCGCGGCGTCCAGCGCGGCGTCGTAGATGGACTCGGTGAGGGCGTCGGTGGCGGGCGCGGTCATTTGCGTTCGCTTGTAGCACCAGCAGCCTGAGGGTTCAAGATGTCGGCGCAACGACATTTGCCCGCCGGCCCATCGGGTAAGCCCCGCTGGTCACGCGTGGGTGCTGCTGCCTACGATGCCCGCATGAGCCTCTACAACCAGCACCTGGACCGCAACCCCGCCAACTTCGCGGCCCTCTCGCCCCTGAGCTTCGTCGAGCGCACGGCCGAGGTGTTCGGCGACATGCCCGCCGTCATCCACGGCGCGCGGCGCCACACCTGGGCGCAGGTGCGCGAGCGCTCCGCCCGGCTGGCCGCCGCGCTGCGCGCCCTGGGCATCGGCCCGGGCGACACGGTGAGCACCCTGCTGCCCAACACGCCCGAGATGGTGGAGGCCCACTACGCCATCCCCGCGCTGGGCGCCGTCATCAACACGCTCAACACCCGCCTGGACGCGCCCCTGCTGGCCTGGCAGATGAACCACTGCGAGGCCAAGGTGCTGATCACCGACCGCGAGTTCGCGCCCGTGGTGGCCAAGGCGCTGGCGGCCCTGTCCGGGCTTGGGCGCGAGATCGTGGTCATCGACGTCTGCGACAGCGAGTACACCGGCCCGGGCGAGCGCCTGGGCGCGCGCGAGTACGAGGCCCTCATCGCTGCGCACGAACCCCTGCCGCGCCTGGACGGCCCCGCCGACGAGTGGGACGCCATCGCCGTGAGCTACACCAGCGGCACCACGGGCGACCCCAAGGGCGTGGTCACGCACCACCGGGGCGCCTACCTCAACGCCGTGAGCAACGTCGTCACCTGGACCATGCCGCAGTTTCCGCGCTACCTGTGGACGCTGCCCATGTTCCATTGCAACGGCTGGTGCTTCCCCTGGACGGTGGCGCTGCAGGCCGGCGTGCACGTGTGCCTGCGCCGCGTGGAGCCGGCCGCCATCCTGGCCGCCATGCGCGAGCACGGCGTGGACCACTACTGCGCCGCGCCCATCGTGCACAACGGCATTCTCTCCGCCGTGGCGGCCGACCCGTCGCTCAAGGACGGCATCGGCGCCGTGCGCGGCATGGTGGCGGGCGCCGCGCCGCCGGCGTCGATGATCGAAGGCATGGCGCGCCTGGGTTTCCAGATCACGCACGTCTACGGCCTCACCGAGGTCTACGGCCCCGCGTCCGTGGCCGTGGCGCGGCCCGCGTGGGCCACGGCCGAACTCGGCGAGCAGGTGCGCCTGAACGGCCGCCAGGGTGTGCGCTACCCGCTGCAGGAAGGCATGACCGTGATGGACCCCGAGACCATGACCGAGGTGCCCGCCGACGGCCAGACCATGGGCGAGATCATGTTCCGCGGCAACATCGTGATGAAGGGCTACCTGAAGAACCCCGCGGCCACCGCCAAGGCCTTCGACGGCGGCTGGTTCCACACCGGCGACCTGGCCGTGCTGGAGCCCGACGGCTACGTCGAGATCAAGGACCGCAACAAGGACATCATCATCAGCGGCGGCGAGAACATCTCCTCCATCGAGGTGGAGGACGCGCTGTACCGCCACCCCGCCGTGATGGCCTGCGCCGTGGTGGCCAAGCCCGACCCGAAGTGGGGGGAATCGCCCCTGGCCTTCGTGGAACTGCGCCCCGGCGCGCAGACTACCGAGGCCGAACTCATCGCCCACTGCCGCAGCCTGCTGGCTGGCTACAAGGTGCCCAAGGCCGTGCGCTTCGAGGCCATCCCCAAGACCAGCACCGGCAAGATCCAGAAGTTCGAGCTGCGCGAGCGCGCCAGGAGCGCCAGCGCCATCGAATGACACAACGAGCGAGACAGACCCGATGAACGACCGACTCGATCCCTCCGTCACCAGCGAGCCCTTGCGCTACGAGCGCGATGCGCGCGGCGTGGTCACGGTCACGCTCAACCGCCCGCAGGCCTTCAACGCGCTGAGCGAAAGCATGCTGGCCGCCCTGCAGGCCGCCGTGGACCGCGTGGCCGCCGACGAGGGCGCGCGCGTGGTGGTCATTGCCGCAGAGGGCAAGGCCTTCTGCGCCGGGCACGACCTGAAGGAAATGCGCGCCGAGCCCTCGCTCGACTACTACCAGCGCCTGTTCGCGCAGTGCGGGCGCTTCATGATGAGCGTGCAGCAACTGGGCGTGCCCGTCATCGCGCAGGTGCAGGGCATTGCCACGGCGGCCGGCTGCCAACTGGTGGCCATGTGCGACCTGGCCGTGGCCGTGCGCGAGGCGCGCTTCGCCGTCAGCGGCATCAACGTCGGCCTGTTCTGCAGCACGCCCAGCGTGGCGCTCAGCCGCAACCTGGGCCGCAAGGCCGCGTTCGAAATGCTCGTCACCGGCGACTTCATCAGCGCCGACGAAGCCAAGGCCAAGGGCCTCATCAACCGCGTGGTGGACGCGGGCGATTTGCAGGCCGAGGTGGGCAAGCTCGTCGACAGCATCCTCGCCAAGCCGCGCGTGGCCATCGCCGCCGGCAAGGGCCTGTTCTACCGGCAACTGGAAACCGGCATCGGCGCGGCTTACGACGACGCGGCCCGCACCATGGCCTGCAACATGATGGACCCGAGCGCGCTGGAAGGCGTGCAGGCCTTCATCGACAAGCGCAAGCCCAACTGGTGAGCGGCCGCATGAAAGCCGCCTTCTACGAGGCCGTGGGCCCGGCCGATCAGGTCCTGCGTGTCGAAGACATCCCGCCACCCCAAGCCGCCCCTGGCGAGGTGCGCGTGCGCGTGGCCTGGTCCGGCGTGAACCCCTCCGACGTCAAAAGCCGCGCCGGCCTGCGCAGCAAGACCCCGGCCTTCCCGCGCGTGATCCCGCACAGCGACGGCAGCGGCGTCATCGACGCGGTGGGCGAGGGCGTGGACCCGTCACGAGTGGGCGAACGCGTGTGGCTGTGGAACGCCGCCTGGGGCCGCGCGCACGGCACCGCTTGCGAATGGCTGTGCCTGCCGCAACAGCAGGCCGTGCGCCTGCCCGACGGCACCAGCGGCGAGGCCGGTGCCTGCCTGGGCATCCCCGCGCTCACGGCCCTGCATGCGGTGCTGATGGACGGCGGCGTGGCCGGCAAGACCGTGCTGGTGGCCGGCGGCGCGGGCGCCGTGGGCCACTACGCGGTGCAGATGGCCAGCCAACTCGGCGCGGCACGTGTCATCAGCACCGTCAGCTCCGATCAGAAAGCCCGCATCGCCCGCGAGGCCGGCGCCGACGCGGTGCTGAACTACAAGACCGAGCCCCTGGCCGAGCGGGTGGCCGAACTCACGCAAGGACAGGGCGTGGACCGCATCATCGAACTCGACCTGGCCGCCAACGCCGAGGCCGACATCGCGATGCTCAAACCCGGTGGCGAGGTGGTGGTGTATGGCAGCGGCGCGTCGCCCATGGCCTTGCCGTTTTTCCCGCTGATCGTGAAGAACGTGCAGCTCAAGTTCTTCATGGTCTACCACCTCAGCCCGGCCGACCGTGCGCGCGCCGTGGCCACGCTCACGCGCCTGCTGGAACGCGGCGCGCTGCAACACCTCATCGCCGAGCGCCTGCCGCTGGAGCGCGTCGCCGACGCGCACCAGCTCGTGGAGAGCGGGCGCGCCATCGGCAACGTGGTCCTGCGCGTCGGTGCCGACGCCTGATTCGCTTCAAGAACATGCAAGACGACATCCCCACCCTGCGGCGCATCCTCAAGGACTGCCGCACCATCGCCGTGGTCGGCCTCTCGGCCGAATGGCACCGGCCCAGCTACTTCGCGGCCAAGTACATGCAAGACCACGGCTACCGCATCGTCCCCGTGAACCCCAAGTACCCCGAGATCCTCGGCCAGACCAGCTATCCGCGTCTCGAAGACATCCCGTTCCCCGTCGACATGGTGGACGTGTTCCGCAAGGAACAGGACATCCCGCCCATCGCCAAGAGCGCCGTCGCCATCGGCGCCAAATGCCTGTGGCAACAGCTTGGCCTGAAAAGCGAAGAAGCCGACCGCATCGCCACCGACGCCGGCCTCGACAGCGTGTGGGACCGCTGCGTGAAGATTGAACACGCGCGCCTGTTCGGCGGCCTCAACTGGGCCGGCGTCAACACCAAAGTCATCTCAGCAAAGAGGCCCGTCTGACATGGCCGACCGCCAATTCCACCCCGAAACCCTGGCCATCCATGCGGGCCAGATCCCCGACAGCAGCACCGGCTCGCGCGCGCTGCCCATCTACCAGACCACCAGCTTCGTCTTCGACAGCGCCGACCACGCCGCCAGCCTGTTCAACCTGCAGACCTTCGGCAACGTCTACTCCCGCCTCAGCAACCCCACCGTGTGCGCCCTGGAAGAGCGCGTGGCCGCCCTGGAGAACGCCCGCGCCGCCGTGGCCTGCGCCAGCGGCATGGCCGCCGAAACACTGGCCCTGACCACCTTGCTGCAAAGCGGCGACCACGTCGTCGCCGCCGGCGCGCTGTATGGCGGCAGCGTCACCATGCTCGCCGTCAACCTGCGCAAGTTCGGTATCGAGACCACCTTTGTGGACGCCACGAACCCCGAGGCCTTTGCCGCCGCCATGCGCCCCAACACCCGCGCGGTCTACGCCGAGACCTTGGGCAACCCCAGCATGGTGGTGCTGGACATAGCGGCCGTGGCCGACGTGGCCCACGCCCACGGCGTGCCCCTCATCGTCGACAACACCGTGCCCAGCCCCTTCCTCTGCAACCCCGTGGCCCTGGGCGCGGACATCGTCATCCACAGCGCGACCAAGTACCTGGCGGGCCACGGCACCACCCTGGGCGGCGTGGTGGTGGAGGGCGGCCAATTCCCCTGGGACAACGGCAAATTCCCCGGCATGACCGAGCCATCGCCCGGCTACCACGGCGTGAAGTTCTACGAGACCTTTGGCAACTTCGGCTTCAGCATGCGCTGCCGCATGGAAGGCCTGCGCGTCTACGGCGCCTCACTCGCGCCCACCAGCGCCTGGCAGATATTGCAGGGCGTCGAAAGCCTGCCCCTGCGCATGGAACGCCACTGCAGCAACGCGCTGGCGCTGGCGAAGTTCCTGAAAGACGACCCACGCGTGAGCTGGGTGAACTACCCGGGGCTGGAAGACCACCCGCAACACGCGCTGATGAAGCGGCAGATGCGCGGGGCATCGGGCCTGCTGGCGTTTGGGGTGAAGGGCGGCATGGAGGCCGGCGTGCGCTTCATTGAAAGCGCGCAGTTCATGAGCCACCTGGTGAACATCGGTGACACGCGGACGCTGATCTCGCACCCGGCGAGCACGACGCATCGGCAACTGGATGAGGCTCAGCAACGGGCGGCGGGGGTGCTGCCGGACATGGTGCGCATATCCGTGGGGCTGGAGCACATTGAGGACATCTTGTGGGATGTGGAGCAGGCGCTGGGGAGGGCCGCAAGTTGAGGGCGGCAACCATGGAGCACGCCACCGCCGAAGCCGCGCGCCTGCTTTGGACCGCGCGCCAGCAAGGCGCCGTCATCGACGCGCTGCCGGAACCGCTGCGCCCGCACACCGAAGCGCAAGGACACGCCATCCAGGCCGCACTGCCCGCCGTGGCGCAAGACGCCGTCGTGGGGTGGAAGATCGCTGCCACCAGTACCGCCGGGCAAGCGCACATCCAGGTGGACGGCCCGCTGGCCGGCCGCATCCTCGGCGGCTTTGTCTTCCCCATGGGCAGCACACTCTCGTTGCAGGGAAACCGCATGCGCGTGGTCGAGCCAGAGTTCGCGTTCCGCATGGGCGCTGACCTGCCGCCGCGTGAGACGCCCTACACCCAGCCCGAAGTGCTCGCCGCCGTCGCCACCCTGCACCCGGCCTTTGAACTGCCCGATTCGCGCTACGCCGATTTCACCCGCGCCGGCAAGGCGCACCTGATCGCCGACGACGCCTGCGCTGGCCGCTTCCTCTTCGGCCTTGCCGCGCCGGACACGTGGCGCAGCATGGACCTCGCCGCCCACGTGGTGCACGCCACCGTGACCGGTGCCGACGGCCGCCCACGCTACACGCGCGACGGCGAAGGCAGGGCATTGCTGGGCGACCCTCGCATTGCGCTCACTTGGCTGGCCACCACGCTGTCGGTTTTGGGCATCGGCCTGAAGGCCGGCGACTGGGCATCGTGCGGAACCTGCATGGTGCCGTTACAGATTCTGGAGATGGATGTGGTTGTGGCGGAGTACGGGGTTTTGGGAAAGATCGAGGTCGGTGTGGTGGCGTGATCCGGGGGCGGACGGAAGTGTTCGATTGACGCTCGGTGAGAGGCGGCTCAAGACTGAACTCGGTCGATCGACCTGCGCATGTCGACTGACCGCTGTTGCCAATAGAAGTCGTAGCCCAAACCGCCAACGTGCCCCGTCCTTCTGACTTGACGTTCGAAGGACCGCCCAAGTAACCCAAGTTCGACGGGTCTCGCTTGGATCAACACTGAGCCTATGGGTGGTGGCGCTGCGCCGTGCTGGTTTGCGCCGCCGCCCAGAAGCCTTCGGCGGCGTCTCCCGCCCGCGATCGATGGCGATAGAGTCGAATGTCCAAATCGACTTGCCATTCAGCGGAAGCCGCGACGACGAGCCGCCCGCGTTCAAGATCATCGCCGACCAGCAGCTTGGGCAACCAGGCCAGGCCACGCCCGTCAAGGGCCACGGTTCGCAGTACGGAAGCCAGGTGTGCCGTGAGGACGTACTGGTGATGAAGGCGCTCGATCGCGGGTCCCTTGAGCGATCTCAGAATGCGCCCCAGGCCCGACTCCTGGCTGTAGCCCAGGAGGTGAACGATCGCACCCGTCGTTCCTCCCTCCAGCCTGTGCAAGGGAAGCCCGTCGTCGTCAGGAGCCGATACCGGGACGAGTTGATCGCTTCCAACCACGAGGCTTGGATAGCTGGCGTCATCCAGCCCGCTGCGCACGCTAGTATGAGCATGCGCCAGCATGAAATGCACCTCGCTCTGAGCGAGCAAGCCTTCGCACTTTTGCTGCACGTCTGACACCAGCTGAATCGGGCCCATGGAGGCTCGCGTCTCTAGCGCCCGCAGCCACGGTGGGAGGAAGGTAAAGGACAACGCGTGCGTGGCTGCGAATCGCAGCGTGGTGGAACTGGCCTCGGCTACCGCGCGCGCCTCCCCGGGCATGGCCGCCACCCGCACCTGCAGCTCCTGCGCTACCACGCGGAACCACTCGCCCACCTCGGTCACGCGTGCCGGCTGTGAGCGGCGGTCAAACAGCTCCGCGCCAAGCCATTCTTCCAGCGCCCGAATGCGCCGGCTGAACGCCGGCTGGGTCATGTGTCGTTCGTCTGCAGCCCGCGAGAAATTTCCCGTCGCGGCCAGCGCATTGAAGTCGTCGATCCAGGACAGGTTCATCGTCATGGCAGTGCTTTCAAAGCATCAAAGTCAAGAAAAGCGGCATTGGTCAAACGCCGCCGCCACACCGATCATCGGCCGCTTTACAGCAGGAAGCCCTCCATGAAGATCGTCGACATCCGAGAAAAAACCCTTCCCATCAGCTCGCCGATCCGCAATGCGTATATCGACTTTAGCAAGATGACACTAAGCCTCGTCGCCGTCATCACCGACGTGATCCGCGACGGCAGGCCAGTTGTGGGCTACGGCTTCAATTCCAACGGTCGCTACGGCCAGGGCACGCTGATGCGCGAGCGCTTCGTCCCGCGCCTGCTGGAAGTCGCTCCCGAATCGCTGCAGGACGACAGCGGACGCAACCTCGACCCGCACAAGATCTGGAACACCATGTTCAAGAACGAGAAGCCGGGTGGGCACGGCGAACGCTCGGTCGCCATCGGCACCATCGACATGGCGGTCTGGGACGCGGTGGCCAAGATCGAGGGAAAGCCATTGTTTCAGTTGCTCGCCGACCGGTATGGCAACGGCCAGGCCAATCCGAAGATTTTTGTCTACGCCGCTGGTGGCTACTACTACCCGGGCCAGGATCACAAGAAGCTGCAGGACGAGATGCGCAGCTACATCGACCGCGGTTACACCGTGGTGAAGAAGAAGATCGGCGGTGCCTCGCTTGACGAGGACCTGCGGCGCATCGACTCCATCATGGAGGTCCTGCAGGACGGCCAGAGGCTCTGCGTAGACGCCAACGGACGCTTCGATCTCGAGACCGCCATTGCCTATGCCAAGGCGCTTTCGCAGTACGACCTGTTCTGGTACGAAGAGCCCGGTGACCCGCTGGACTTCGAACTGCAGGCGGCGCTGCGCGCCTTCTACAAGAACCCCATGGCCACAGGCGAGGACCTGTTCTCCATGCAGGACGCGCGCAACCTCATCCGCTACGGCGGCATGCGCCCCGACCGCGACTGGCTGCAGTTCGACTGCGCACTCAGCTACGGTCTTGTGGAGTACCTGCGCACGCTGGACATGCTCAAGGAACACGGCTGGTCTGCGAGCCGCTGCATCCCGCACGGCGGCCACCAGATGTCGCTCAACATCGCCGCCGGCCTGGGCCTGGGCGGCAACGAGTCCTACCCCGACCTGTTCCAGCCCTTCGGCGGTTTCCCCGACAGCGTGAAAGTGGAGAACGGCCACGTCACGCTGCCGGAACTTCCTGGCATCGGTTTCGAGGGCAAGGCCGACCTTATCAAGGTGATGCGTGAGCTCTCGGCGTGAGCACCTGGATACGCGCGGAGAGCCCGCACGGGCGGCAACACGGTAGTCGTTGGCTACCGCGACGCGTGACGCAGCGCGACCCGCGACGCGTCACTGATTCACTGCAAAGGAGACGAACATGAAGATGGTTCTCAAATCGCTGATGGTCGCCGTGCTGGTGACCACTGGCTCTGCCGCGCTCGCGGACTACCCCACCAAGCCGGTCACCCTCGTGGTGCCGTTCGCGGCAGGTGGCCCGAGCGACAAGATTGCGCGGGATCTCGCCGAGGCGCTGCGTGGCCCGATGGGCGTGGCCGTGGTGGTGGAGAACGCGGGTGGCGCGGGCGGCACCATCGGCTCGGCCAAGGTGGCGCGTGCCGCGCCCGACGGCTACACGCTGCTGGTGCACCACATCGGCATGGCGACCGCGCCCTCGCTCTACCGAAAGCTCAGCTACAAAGTACCCGATGATTTCGAGATGCTGGGCCTGATCAACGAGGCCCCCTCGGTGGTGATTGGAAAGTCCAGCCTGGCACCCAACAGCTTTGCCGAGCTGCGCGCCTGGCTCAAGGACAACGGTAGCAAAGTGAACTTGGCGCACGCGGGCCTGGGCTCGGCCTCGCACTTGTGCGGACTCATGCTGCAGAGCGCGCTCAACCTGAAACTGACCGCCATCGCCTACAAGGGCACGGGCCCAGCCATGACCGACCTCATGGGCGGCAACGTGGACCTGATGTGCGAGCAGGCCACCAACGCCGTGCCCCAGGTCGAAGGCAAACGCGTGAAGGTCTATGGCGTGACCAGCGCGCAGCGCCTCGCTATCCCCGCGCTGAAGGACACGCCCACGCTCGACGAGTCAGGTCTCAAGGGCTTTGACGTGCAGGTCTGGCACGGCGTGTACGCCCCCAAGGGAACGCCGCCCGCAGTGCTCACCAAGCTCAACACCGCACTGCGCTCGGCGCTCAAGGATCCACAACTCATCCTGCGCCAAGAGGCTCTAGGCCTCACGCTCGTCAGCGATGACCGCCTTTCGCCAGGAGGACATCGCAAATTCGTCGAGCAGGAGAAGGTTCGCTGGGCCAAGGTGATTTCGGAGGCCGGCGAGTACGCTGACTAACGCGGGGCTGCGTGCCAACGGCCCACCCAGGACGTAGTCTGGGTGGTTTCTGCAAGCCCGGCGTCTCTGACGCCGGGCTTGCTCCTTTTCAACACGTTTAATCGATGTCCAACACCTCGAAGACAAGCCTGAGGCAGGCCGCGCTGCAGTACCACGAGCAGCCCCTGCCCGGAAAAGTGGCCATTGCGGCCACCAAGCC
>NZ_WVZN01000021.1 GCF_011772445.1 Hydrogenophaga sp.
CACGGGTGCCACCGGCGCAGCCCCTTCTGCGCCGGCCGGTGCACCGCGCCTGAGGCTCGACCCGCCCGACCTGAGCGCCGGCACCTCGCCCAACGCGGCCCCGGACGCCGCAGCGCCCGCTGCAGCACCGGCCGAACCGAGCCCGCTGGAGGCCGCGCTGTCGCTGGCCAATGAGGAGTCGCGCCGCAACGCCGAGCGCCTGGCCGCGCTGGAGTCGGAGATGGCGCGCTTCCGCGAGGCCCAGCAGCGCGATCAGGCGCGTGTGGCCGAGCTGAGCGCGCAACTGGCGCTGGCGCAGGAGCAGCGCTATTCGAACTGGCTGGTCTTTCTGCTGGGCGGCCTGTTGCTGGTGTCCCTGGCGGCTCTGGTCGCGCTGATGCGCCGCCAGCGCCGCGATGCGGCCATTGCCTCGGACGCCTCGCGCGCCTGGTGGAACGGGCCCGACGGGGAGGGCGAGGCCCCCCGCGCCTCGCGCCGCGCACCGCTGGAACCCAGTGCACCGGTGCCGCTGAATTCGGTCGACGTGGACCTGGACGTGGACTCCACGCCCGCGCCCCTGGCGCCGGCCAGCCGCCGCGCGCCCACCTTCGGGAGCACCCTGCCGCCCCAGGAGCGCCGCGATTTCGCCCCGAGCGCGCTGGGCGGCTCGCGTTCCGTGGCAGCCGAAGAGCTCTTCGACATCCAGCAGCAGGCCGACTTCTTCGTCTCTCTCGGGGAGGACGACCAGGCCATCAATGTGCTGCGCAACCACCTGGCCGAGAGCCACGAGCCCAGCCCGCTGGCCTACCTCGACCTGTTCCGCCTGTACCACCGCCTGGGGCGCCGTGCCGAGTACGAAGCCTTGCGCGAGGAGTTCAACACCGTGTTCAACGCCGGCGCGCCGGCGTTCGATCGCTACGCCGACAGCGGCCGGGGCCTGGACGCCTACGAATCGGCCTTCGGGCGCATCCAGGCGCTGTGGCCGCAGCCGCGCGTGCTCGACCTCATCGAGCGCAGCCTGTTCCGCGACGCGGACGAAGGCGATACCGAGGTGTTCGACCTGGAGGCCTACCGCGAGCTGCTGATGCTGCACGCGATCGCCAAGGACATCGTGCAGCGCGAGTCCGCCACCTTGCCGCCGCAGGAATTCCGCAACACGTCCATGCAGCCGCTCAAGGCGGTGTCGCGCAATGCGCCACTCACCCCCGGCGAGGACCCGCAGCGGCGCACGGTGCCCATGGACCTGCACGTGATCCCGCCCGCATCGGCCCGCCAGTCGCTCGACGTGAACCTGGAGGACATGGAGGCCGAGTCGCAGTTCGAGGCTTCGCTGCCGGAGGTGGACGTGCCGGTGGAGCCCACGGCAGGGCGCAGCGGCATCCTGCGAAGCGGCGAGAGCAGCCTGATCGATTTCGAGATCGTGGACAACGACCCGCGCCCCGAGGAGCCGCGCAAGCCGCGCGGCGGGGACGACGAAGAACCGCGTTGACGGCGCCGGGTGCGCCGTCGATCAGCGGCGCACCTGCAAGGCACCCGGGTTGACGATGTTCGTCGGGGTGCCCTTGATGAAATTCACCACGTTGTCGAAGGCCGCACTGAAGTACATCTCGTAGCTGTCCTGCTCCACGTAGCCGATGTGTGGCGTGCAGATGCAGTTCTCCAGTCGCAGCAGCGCGTGGCCCTGCAGGATGGGCTCGGACTCGAACACGTCAACCGCCGCCATGCCCGGGCGCCCGCGGTTGAGCGCGGTGATCAGGGCGTCTGGCTCGATGAGTTCGGCGCGGGAGGTATTCACCAGCAGCGAGGTGGGCTTCATGCGCAGCAGGTCGTCGAGCTTGACGCAGCCCAGGCTGCGCTCGCCCAGCCGCAGGTGCAGGCTCAACACGTCGCAGCATTCGAAAAAGCCTTCCTTGGAGGTGGCGACGTCGTAGCCGTCGTCCGCGGCGCGCGCGCGCGCTTCGTCCGAGCCCCACACCACCACCCGCATGCCGAAGGCGCGGCCATAGCCGGCGACGAGCTGGCCGATGCGGCCGTAGCTCCATACGCCCAGGGTCTTGTCGCGCAACACCATGCCCAGGCCGAAGTTGGGCGGCATGGCGAGGGACTTCAGCCCCGACTGCTGCCAGGCGCCGTGCTTGAGGTTGGAGACGTACTGCGGGATGCGGCGCATGGCCGCGAGCACCAGCGCCCAGGTGAGCTCGGCCGTGGAGACCGGCGAGCCCACGCCCTCGGCCACGGCGATGCCGCGCTCGGTGCAGGCGGCCACGTCCACGTGGCTGCCGACGCGCCCGGTCTGCGCGATGAGCTTGAGGCGCGGCAGCTTCTCGATGAGCTGGCGGGTGATGGGCGTGCGTTCGCGGATCAGCACGAGCACGTCGGCGTCGCGCAGGCGGACGGAGAGTTGCCCAACACCTTTGACGGTGTTGGTGAAGACCTTGGCGGGGTAGGGCTCGAGCTTCTCGGCGCAATGCAGCTTGCGCACGGCGTCCTGGTAGTCGTCGAGGATCACGATGTTCATGCCGCCTATTGTGCCCGGCGCCCCTGTAACGCCTTGTGGGCGCCAGGTGGCGTTCGGTGGCGGCCGGCCGCGGCGCGCGGCCTGGTTCAGGCCATTTGTCGTCGGAGCCTGGCGGGCGCTGCCTCGTCTTGCGCGGCCAGGCGGTCGAGCTCGCGGCAAACGTCGTCGATGCGGCCGGCGAGGGCGACACGCCCATCGTGGGCAAGCGGGCCGTTGGCGGCCGAACGCCCCAGCCAGCCCGCGCGGGCGAAGCGGCGCACGGCGGGAGTGGCAGACGCGGCGCTGGCGCGGGTCGGCGCGGACGCGCGGGTGCGCGGTTCGGGCAGCCAGCAGTCGATCAGTTGAAGCGGCTTGCGCCAGCTGTTCGATGCGAAGGAGTGGAAGAGCAGTCCCATGCGAAACACCTCGTGAAGGGGTTGAACACAGGCAGGATTGATCTGGAATGCCGTCGCTGCGGGGTTTCGTGCCCGGCCCGGGGCCGGTGGCACGCAACGCCCGCCACCCGCAGTGGCGGCGCCGACCCGGAGGTCAGTTCTGGAAGTTGTTGCGGATCAGGCCCACGGCCAGGCCCTCGATTTCGAAGGGCTCGCCGGGCTCGACCACGATGGTGGGGTAGTCGGGGTTTTCGGCGTGCAGCTCGATGTGGTCGCGTTGGCGCTGGTAGCGCTTGACGGTGACGTCATCGCCCAGACGGGCCACCACGATCTGGCCGTTACGGGCCTCGCGGGTGGAGGCAACGGCGAGCAGGTCGCCGTCGAGGATGCCGGCGTCGCGCATGGACATGCCGCGCACGCGCAACAGGTAGTCGGGGGTGCGCTGGAAAAGGCCGGGTTCGACGCTGTAGGTCTGGTCCACGTGTTCCTGCGCGAGGATGGGCGAGCCCGCCGCGACGCGGCCGATGAGGGGCAGCACCAGCTGCGCCAGGCCCGGCAGGGGCAGGGTGAGCTGGTTGTCGCGGTGGATACTCTGCAGATCGGCCCGGCGCAGACGGATGCCGCGCGAGGTGCCGCTGACGAGTTCGATGACGCCCTTGCGCGCCAGGGCCTGCAGGTGTTCCTCGGCCGCGTTGGCGGACTTGAAGCCCAGTTCGGCCGCGATCTCGGCCCGCGTGGGCGGTGCGCCGGTGCGCGCGATGGCGGTCTGGATGAGCGCCAGGATCTGCTGCTGGCGGGCGGTGAGCTTGGGAGCGGGTGAGTCGAGCATGGAACCTCGCATCAAGGGCTGGTGGGCCGGGCGCCGGACACTGTTCGGGTATCCAGTATCTGTATTTTTAACCAGTTGATCGGAGAACGCAAGTGGGCAAGGCGACACAGGCCGCGCGCATCGTGGTGTTGGGCATGGGCGGGACCATTGCCGGCCGGGCCGCGCGCGCGGGCGACAACGTGGGCTATGACGCCGGCGCGGTGCCGGTGGAAGACCTGGCGGCCGGCCTGCCGGCGCTGCACGGGCGGGACATCGCCTTCGAGCAGGTCGCGCAGATCAACAGCAAGGACATGCGGCTGGCCGACCTGCAGCGCCTGGTGGATCGCGCGGGGGCGCACCTGGCCGATCCTGCGGTGCAAGGGGTGGTCGTCACGCATGGCACCGACACCATCGAGGAAACCGCCTACCTGCTGCAGACCCTGCTGGCGCCGGCCAAACCGCTGGTGTTGACTTGTGCCATGCGCCCGGCCACGGCGGTGTCGCCCGATGGGCCCCAGAACCTCAGCGACGCGGTGGCGGTGGCCACCGAGCCGGGTGCGCGCGGCGTGGTGGTGGTGTGCGCAGGGCGCGTGCACGGGCCCCTGGAGGTGGCCAAGCAGCACCCCTACCGCACCGACCCTTTCGACTCCGGCGATGCCGGGGTGATCGCGCAGGTGGAGGAGGGCCGTGTGCGGCGCTTTCGCGACTGGCCCATGGCGGCGCGCCACACCGGGCGCATCGAGGCCTTTCTGCGCGCCGGCGCCATGCCGCGCGTGGCCTGGCTCAGCAGCCACGCCGACGCGCAGGCCTGGCCGGTGCGCGCACTGCTCGCCGCGCCGCCGCAACAGCGGGTGCAGGGCATCGTGGTGTCGGGCACGGGCAATGCGTCGCTGCACGCCGAGCTGGACGCCGCGCTGCGCGAGGCCGTGGCCGCGGGCGTGCGCGTGGTCATCGCCAACCGCAACGGGGCGCCGCCGGTGCCGTACCCGCAGCAGCCGTTCGCCGACATCGACGGCCTGTCCCCGCCGAAGGCGCGCTGGGCGCTGGCGCTGGACCTGCTGGAGGGCTGAGCGTGTTCGCCGCGCTGGGCTCGCACCCCTGGGCCTACCCCATGCTGGAGGTGGTGCACATCGTGGGCATTGCCTTGCTGCTGGGCAACCTGCTGGTGCTGGAGGCGCGGGTGTTCGGGCTGGGCGCGGCGCTGCCGGTGCAGCCGCTGGCGCGCTTGAGCCTGGGCCTGGCCGTCTCGGGCTTCGGCCTCGCGGCCGCCAGCGGCTTGACGATGTTTGCCACCATGCCCTCGGAACTGTTGGCCAACCGGGTATTCACAGCGAAGATGGCGCTGATCGCGCTGGCCGCTTGCAATGCCGTCTGGTTCCACCGCCGGCGGTCGCTGCAGCGCCTGGACGGCACCGCGCGCGCGCTGATGGCGCTGTCGACCTTGCTGTGGTTGTTGGTGATCACCTGTGGCCGCTGGATCGGCTACGTCTGAAGGAGGTACCCCGATGGACAGACGAACCCTGTTGCAGGCCGGCGCCCTGGCGCTGGGCGGCGTGGCCGGCGCGGCGCGCGCGCACCATGGCTGGAGCAGCTTCGACCAGAACCGCCCGATTTACCTGGAGGGCAGGGCCGTGGAAGTGGCCTGGCGCAACCCGCACGCCGAACTGGTGCTGGAGGTGCCAGAGAACCTGGCCGTGCCCGCGGGCCTGGCGCAGCGGCCGGTGCCGGCGCAGTCGGCCTCGGTGGATGGCGCCGCGCTGTTGGCGCGCGCCACGGTGCCAAAGCGCAAGGACCGGCGCTGGGAGATCGAGCTCGCGCCCATCTTCCGCATGAACCAGTGGCAGGTGCCTGAGCTGAAGGTGGGCGACACGGTGTCGATGGTCGGCTTCACCTTCGAAGGCGAACGCGGCGAGCCGGTGCTGCGCGTGGAGTACCTGTTCATCGGGGACAAGACCTACGGGCTGCGGTCGAGTCCGGCGTGAGTGGGTGGAACTCGCAGGCTTGAGCCTTTCTTGAGCGTGAGGGAAAGGTCAGGGACTGGGTGGCTGGGTGAGGCACTGATGGGCGTGGGGCATGCGCCTCACCCCGCCCGGAGCACGGGACCCATGGCTCTTTGCCTTATCGAACAAGCTTTCCCCCATGAACAGTTCAGGGAAACTTTCCCCGAAGTCCCACAGCGCGCAATACGTCAACTCAGGAAGGTCTCTGCCAGCCATTCCCACGATGGATGGTCGCTCCTCTGTCAGGACAGCGCACGAGTTCAGCGACGAGAGCGCCACGCAGGAGCTGCAGGCCGAGTCGTCCAATTTGAGCTATTCGCCCGGAGACGAGAGCGACCGCAGTGACGGCGCCTCCAGCCGCCTCTCGATCCACCTTGAAAAGTGCTCGGTCGAATTCGCCGAGACCTTCACAACCGACGATCCCCTGCCTCGGGCCCCTTCGACATCGCCAAAATCACCGAACGAAGACCTGGATCTGCTGGAGTTCCTGGCGGAGTTGACGCCACGGGCCTCTCCCAAGCCCAAGGTGACGCCTTCGCTCCCGACGGTCCCTGAACTACCGTCTGAAGCACCCAAAACCCGGCAGAGCCATGTGCGAAACCGCTTCGCGAGTCAAAAGACGCAGAAGAGACCGGAGCTGACTCCGCTGCGCCTGCCGTTGCCGTCGACGGAGGAGACCACGACGACTTCGTCGCAGGAGTCGTCGTCACCCAGGTTGTTCGTTCCCAGTTCGCCGCGCCACTCGACCACGAACTCCACGTCGCGTGTTGGCTATCTCCGGGGCACACCGCGGTCTCACAAGGGGGCGACGGCGCATCGCCGCAGCGAATCCCAGGGGGGTGAGAAGTCAGGGAGGATCGAAACGCCGGGATCGGAGCGGAACGTGCGCCCCAGCGGGCGGCGGACGCTGGACAAGACGGCGACGAGGCGAAACATACCGCGGGGGGCGAAGGAAGAAAAAACGACCGTTGACGAAGTGGCGCGCTTGGAGGAGGACTTGAAAGAGCTGGAGCGCCTGGCCGACGAAATCGACCTCATCACCCGTGCTGGTGCCCGGCCTCTGCCGACGTCGACGTCGACCACGCAGGACGTGTTGAACCCGGAGAAGCCCCCCGCGAAAGACTAGGGCCGAATCCACACAAAAACGCCCCGTCAAGCGGGGCGTTTTGGCGGAAGGCCTCGACGCGAGGCGCCGTCCCTCGTTCAGGACCCCAGCGCCTGCAGCGCGCGCGCGGTGATCTCTTCCACGCCACCCAGGCCGCTGATGGCGCGGTACTTGGGCGCGGCGTGCGGCTCGGCCTTGGCCCACTGGCTGTAGTAGTCCACCAGCGGGCGGGTCTGCGCGCTGTAGACCTCCAGGCGCTTTTTCACCGTGTCTTCCTTGTCGTCGTCTCGCTGGATCAGCGGTTCGCCGGTCACGTCGTCCTTGCCGTCCACCTTGGGCGGGTTGAACTTGACGTGGTAGGTGCGGCCCGAGGCGGGGTGCGAGCGGCGACCGCTCATGCGCTCGATGATGGCGTCGAAGGGCACGTCGATCTCGAGCACGTAGTCGAGCTTCACGTTGGCGGCCTTCATGGCGTCGGCCTGCGGAATGGTGCGCGGGAAGCCGTCGAAGAGGAAACCATTGGCGCAGTCGGGCTGGGCGATGCGCTCTTTCACGAGGTTGATGATGAGCTCGTCGCTCACGAGGGCGCCGGCTTCCATGACGGCCTTGGCCTGCAGGCCCAGCGGCGTGCCAGCCTTGACGGCGGCGCGCAGCATGTCGCCCGTGGAGATCTGGGGAATGCCGAACTTCTGGCAGATGAACGCGGCCTGCGTCCCCTTGCCGGCCCCCGGTGGACCCAACAGAATCAATCTCATCGCTTTCCTTTTCAGAGTTTCAATGGCGTCGCCGCTGTCTCCTCATGCGGCGGCCCCAGGGCGTGCCCGCCGGGGGTAACCGCGGGAGGATAGCATGCGGTCCCCTGACAGAGCCTTACGCCGCACCAGGGAGGTGCGCGGACCACGACCCGCGCAGCGGCGCACGAGGCGCAGCGCTTCAGGCCGCGCTGATCAAGGCGCGCACGCGCTCCAGGTCTTGCGGTGTGTCGACCCCCGGGCCCGGCGCGAGCGCGGTGAGATGCACCGCGATGCGCTCGCCGTGCCACAGCGCGCGCAGCTGTTCGAGCGACTCCAGCCGCTCCGTAGGGGCAGGGGGCAGGGTCGGAAAGCGCCGCAGGAAAGCCGCCCGGTAGGCGTAGATGCCGATGTGGCGCAGCGGCGCGGGCGAGGGCAGTTCCCCGCGCGCCATGCCGTCGCGCCACCAGGGAATGGGCGCGCGGCTGAAGTACGCGGCCGTGCCTCGCGCGTCGGTCACGACCTTCACCACGTTGGGGTCGACCCAATCCTCGCGCCGGTGGATGGCGTGCGCGGCGGTGCTCATGGCGCAGTCGGGGCGGGCCTGCAGCTCGGCCGCCACGGCGTCGATCAGCGCCGGCTCGATCAGGGGCTCGTCGCCCTGCACGTTGACCACGATGTGATCGTCGGCCAGGCCCAGGGCGGTGCAGGCCTCGGCCAGGCGGTCGCTGCCGCTGGGGTGGTCGGCGCGTGTGGCCAGCGCGGCCACGCCGTGCCGCAAGCAAGCCTGCAGGATGCGGTCGTCGTCGGCCGCGACGACGCAGCGCGTGGCGCCGCTCAGCGCCGCGCGGCGCGCCACGCGCACCACCATCGGCAGGCCGGCGATGTCGGCCAGGGGTTTGTCCGGCAGGCGGCTGGAGGCCAGGCGCGCCGGGATGAGCACCGTGAAGCCAGCCACCGTCAGTCCTGCGGTGTGGCGGGCCTGGGTGGGCGGGCAGCTTCCTCTTCGCTCAGGGGCCGCGCCTCGTGCTCCAGCAGCACGGGGATGCCGTCGCGGATGGGGTAGGCCAGGCGCGCGCTGCGCGAGAGCAGTTCCTGGCGCTCGCGGTCGAGCAGGAGCGGGCCCTTGGTGACGGGGCACACCAGCAGTTCGAGGAGTTTGGAATCCATGCGGCGATGATAGGCGCGAGCGGGTGGGCTCAGGCGCGCGGCGGGCCCAGCCGCTCATCGACGGCAGCGAAGAACGCCGGGTCGATGTCGAGCACCAGCGGCACGGCCCAAAGGTTCGGGCGCGGGGTGCCGGCGAATTTCACCAGGTCCTTCTCGGTGCACAGCACAGGCCCCGTCGCGCGGTCCACCGCCTGGGCGAGGGTGTGGGCGTCGGCGTGATCGCCCAAGGCGACCGAGGCCGCCAGCCGCAGGCCGCGCCCGCGCAGCATGCCGAAGAAGGCGTCGGGCCGCGCGATGCCGGCCAAGGCCGTGACAGGCTGGTCCGCGAGCGAGGCCAGCGCCACGCGTTCGCCCTGAGCGTTTACCGCGTGCGCGGCCAGCGAGCGGCGCGCCAGGAACGAGGGCAGGTGGCCGGGCAATGCGGCTGGCGGTGGCGCGCCTTCGGGCGCTTGCTGCAGCACGAGTTGCGGTGCGCGCGGCGCATCGGCGCAGGGCCAGGGCTCGCGCAGCAGGCCCGCCGGCAGCAGCCAGCCATTGCCCAGGCCGCGCTCGTCGAACACGGCCACGCGCAGGTCGCTGGCCAGCGACCAGTGCTGCAAGCCATCGTCGCAGACGATGAGGTTCACGTCGGGGTGGGCGCGCAGCAGGGCCGCCGCCGCGTCGGCGCGCGAGCGGCCGACCCACACCGGCACGCCGCTCGCGCGGCAGATCAGCAGCGGTTCGTCGCCGGCCTGCGCCGGGTCGGTGTCGGTGTGCACGGCGCGGGGCGATGCGTCGGTGCGTCCGTGCCCGCGCGAGACCACGCCCGGGCGCCAGCCGCGCGCCTTCAGGTGCTCCACCAGCGCGATCGTGGTCGGGGTCTTGCCCGCGCCGCCCACGACCACGTTGCCCACGACGACCACGGGCACCGGCAGGTGCGTGGCCTGGCGCCGGCCCGATTGGTACGCGGTTCGGCGCGCCGCCAGCAGGGCGCCGTAGAGCCAGGCCAGCGGCAGCAGCAGGCGCGCGGCCAGGCCGCGGCGCAGGCTCAGCGCGCGCCAGCAGGCCTCGACGCGGGCCCGGGCCATGGCCGGTTCAGCGCTTGCGCGCCGGCGCGGCCTTGCCGCTTTGCTGCGTGGCGAAGGTGATCTGCACCAGGCCCGCGCGGCGCGCGGCGTCCATCACGTTGATCACCGCCTGGTGGGCCGCGGCGGCGTCGGCGCTGATCACCACCACGGTGTCCTGCCCGTCCTGCACGCTGGCCTGAAGGGCGCTGGCGATGAGCTCGACGCTGGTGCCTTCGAGCACGGTGCGGTTGACGGCGTAGCGGCCATCGGCGCCCACCGCCACCACGATTTCCTTGGGGTTCTGCTTCGGCGCCTCGGCGTCGGCCGTCGGCAGGTTCACCTGAAGTTCGGTGAACTTGCTGTAGGTCGTCGTGAGCACCAGGAAGATGAGCACGACCAGCAGGATGTCGATGAACGGGATCAGGTTGATCTCGGGCTCATCGCGGTGACCCGTGGAGCGGAAATTCATGGCTTGCGCACGCTCAGCAGGTGGCGCGCGAAGCGCTCGGTAGACACCTCCATGGCCAGCAGGTACTCGTCCACGCGGGCGCGGAAGTAGCGCCAGAAGATCAGCGCCGGGATGGCGATGATGAGGCCGAAGGCGGTGTTGTAGAGCGCGATGGAGATGCCGTGCGCCAACTGCGCGGGGTTGCCGCCGCCGGGCACGATGCCCATGCCATCGCCCGCCTGCGAACCGAAGATCTCGATCATGCCGATGACCGTGCCCAGCAGACCCAGCAGAGGCGCCGCCGAGGCGATGGTGGCCAGCGCGCCCAGGTAGCGCTGCAGCTTGGCCGCGGCCTGGCGGCCCGCGCCTTCCAGGTTGGCGCGCAGGTCCTCGGACGTGGCCTTGGGGTTGGCGTTGAAGGTACGAAAGCCCGTGGCCAGCACCGCGCCGAGCAGCGAGTTCTGTTCGAGCTGGGTCACCACGTCGGGGCCGGGGATGCCGTTGCGCGAGACCATGATGGCTTCGTCGAGCAGCTTGGCCGGCACGATCTTGTTGGCTTTGAGGCTGACGAAGCGCTCGATGACGAGGGCCAGACCGAGCACGGAACACACGATCAGGGGCCAGATCGGCCAACCGGCCGCTTGTATGATGGACAACAACTCAGGGCTCCGGGCTAGGACAACAGCGCCGGATTATGTCCCAGCCCTCTGTGCCACCCCCCTGTTTCAGCCGATGCGCGTGCGCCCTGCGGGACGACCGGAGCCGGCCCGCGACATCCACATCTCCTGTGGACATCTTTGTGAAGAACCCCGAGAACAAGCCTCACGGGCCCAGCATTTCCGCGCGTTTCGACGGATTGATGAAAAATTGGGCAGCACAAAGTGCTTTGGAATCAAGGCACTGCGGCCCAGGCCTTGTGGTGTCGGGCATTGGCGACAACAACCCCAGCATTGGTGCGGCTTGTGGACACATTTGACCCCTTCGAGCCAGCAACGACGCCATCCGGCGCGGGCGATGGCCCATCCGGCGCGCGTTTCTGGGCGGTTGGCGCGCTGGTGCGAGCCGTGGCGGACGCTCTGGCCTCGCGCTTCAACCCGGTGGCGGTCCAGGGCGAGATTTCGGGCTTCTCGCGCGCGGCCAGCGGGCATTGCTACTTCTCGCTGAAGGACGACGCCGGCCAGTTGCGCTGCGCCATGTTCCGCCGCGCGGCCGAGCAGGTGGGTTTTCCGGTGCGCGACGGCCAGCGCGTGCAGGTGCAGGGCCGGCTGGACGTGTACGGCCCGCGCGGCGACCTGCAGCTCATCGTGGAGAACCTGCGCCTGGCGGGGCAGGGCAGCCTGTACGAGCAGTTCCTGCGACTGAAGGCCGCGCTGCAGGCCGAAGGGCTGTTCGACGCCGGGCGCAAGCGGCCGCTGCCGCCGCAGCCCCGGCACATCGGCGTGGTCACCTCGCTGGGCGCTGCGGCGCTGCGCGACGTCGCCACGGCCCTGCGCCGTCGCGTGCCGCACATCGCGGTGACCGTGTTTCCCGCGTCCGTGCAGGGCGCACAGGCGCCGGCCGAGCTGGTGGCGGCGCTGGCCTCGGCGGCCGCGCACCGGGGGCCGCGCGGCGCCTGCGACGTGCTGCTGCTGGTGCGCGGCGGTGGCTCGCTCGAAGACCTCTGGGCGTTCAACGACGCCGCCGTCGTGCGCGCGGTCGCGGCCTCGCCCCTGCCGGTGGTGGTGGGCGTGGGCCACGAGACCGACTTCACGCTGGCCGACTTCGCCGCCGACCTGCGCGCGCCCACGCCCACGGCGGCGGCCGAACTGTGCGCGCCCGAGCGGCGCCAGCGCGAACTCGAGCTCGAGCGCTTGCAGGGCCTGATGCGGCGCGGCGTGGAAAGCGCCATCGACCAGCGCGCGCAGCGGCTCGACCGGCTCTCGGCGCACCTGGGCCGGCCTTCGGCGCGCCTCGCGCGCGCGGCCGAGCAGCTCACGCGCTCGCAAGGTCGCATGCACCAGGCGCTGGATCTCGCGCTGCAGCGCCAGACCTGGCGGCTCGACGAACTGCGATCGCGCCTGCCGCTCGCCGTGCACCGCGGCCTTCACACCAGCGCGCAACGCCTGCAACGCGCCGAGGACTCGCTGGCCCTGCTCGATCCGCGCCTGGTGCTGCAGCGGGGCTACGCCTACCTCACCGACGCCAACGGCCAGGCCGTGACGAGCGTGGCACAGGCTTTGCCGGGAACCGTGGTGCAGGCCACGCTGGCAGACGGCGTGCTGCCCCTGCGCGTGCGCGAATCCGGCACCTGAGGCTTCTCCAGGCCGCAGCTAAAACCCCGCGCGCGGTGCCGTCACCTTCGCTGCCTACAATCCGCCCCGACCCCACCCACAACCCACCAAAAAAGAGGACGCACATGGAACACACCCTGCCCCCGCTGCCCTATGGCCTGGACGACCTGGCCCCCCACTACAGCCGCGAGACGCTGGAGTACCACCACGGCAAGCACCACAACGCCTATGTGGTGAACCTCAACAACCTGCAAAAGGGCACCGAATTCGAAAGCATGGACCTCGAGTCCATCGTCAAGAAATCCAGCGGTGGCATCTTCAACAACGCCGCGCAGATCTGGAACCACACCTTCTTCTGGAACTGCATGAAGCCCAATGGCGGCGGCGAGCCCTCGGGCGCGCTGGCCGAGGCCATCAAGGCCAAGTGGGGCAGCTACGCCGCCTTCAAGGAAGCCTTCACCAAGAGCGCCGTGGGCAACTTCGGTTCGGGCTGGACCTGGCTGGTGAAGAAATCCGACGGCTCGGTGGACATCGTCAACACCGGCGCTGCCGGCACGCCGCTGACCACCGCCGACAAGGCCCTGCTGACCGTGGACGTGTGGGAACACGCCTACTACATCGACTACCGCAACGCGCGCCCCAAGTTCGTCGAGACCTTCCTCGACAAGCTGGTGAACTGGTCCTTCGCCGAGAAGAACTTCGCCTGATTTGCGTGCGGATCCACCAGGGCTCGAAGGGCAACCTTCGGGCCCTTTTTGCTTTTCGGGCGCCCGGTCGGGAAGAAATTTCTTCGTCTCGGTTTTGTATTGTGGGAGTACGGTCCCAGAATCGACGGTTTGGCCAGCGCCGCCAAAGCACAATCGCGGGGATACCGATGACCCGTATCCGCGCGGAAGCCAACAACCCTGGAGATAAGCCATGAGCAGCAGCCAGCAACCCACCATCATCTACACCCTGACGGACGAGGCGCCCCTGCTGGCCACCGCGTCGTTCCTGCCGATCATCCGCAGCTTCGCCGCGCCGGCGGGCATCAACATCGAGACCGCCGACATCTCGGTGGCCGGGCGCATCCTGGGCCAGTTCCCCGAATACCTGAGCGAAGAGCAGCGCGTGCCCGACACCCTGAGCGCGCTGGGCAAGCTCACGCTCAAGCCCGAGGCCAACATCATCAAGCTGCCCAACATCAGCGCCTCGGTGCCCCAGCTCAAGGCGGCCATCAAGGAGCTGCAGGACAAGGGCTACAAGATTCCCGACTTCCCCGAGAACCCGAAGACGGACGAAGAGAAGGAGATCCGCGCGCGCTACAACAAGTGCACCGGCAGCGCGGTGAACCCCGTGCTGCGCGAAGGCAACTCCGACCGCCGCGCGCCCAAGGCGGTGAAGGAATACGCCCGCAAGAACCCGCACCGCATGGCCGAGTGGAGCCAGGCCTCGCGCTCGCACGTGTCCCACATGCACCACGGCGACTTCTACCACGGTGAGAAGTCCATGACGCTGGACCGCGCGCGCGACGTGAAGATGGAGCTCATCACCAAGAGCGGCAAGACCATCGTGCTCAAGCCCAAGGTCTCTCTGCTGGACCGCGAGGTGATCGACTCCATGTTCATGAGCAAGAAGGCCCTGCTGGCCTTCTACGAGAAGGAGATCGAGGACGCGCACAAGACCGGCGTGATGTTCTCGCTGCACGTGAAGGCCACCATGATGAAGGTCTCGCACCCCATCGTGTTCGGCCACTGCGTGAAGATCTTCTACAAGGAAGCCTTCGAGAAGCACGGCAAGCTGTTCGACGAACTGGGCGTGAACGTCAACAACGGCATGGTCGATCTCTACACCAAGATCGCCACGCTGCCGCAGAGCAAGCAGGAAGAGATCAAGCGCGACCTGCACGCCTGCCAGGAGCACCGCCCCGAGCTCGCCATGGTCGATTCGGCCAAGGGCATCACCAACTTCCACTCGCCCAACGACGTGATCGTGGACGCCTCCATGCCCGCGATGATCCGCGCCGGCGGCAAGATGTACGGGGCCGACGGCCGCCTGAAGGAAGTCAAGGCCGTGATGCCGGAGAGCACCTTCGCCCGCATCTACCAGGAGATCATCAACTTCTGCAAATGGCACGGCGCCTTCGACCCGCGCACCATGGGCACCGTGCCCAACGTGGGCCTGATGGCGCAGAAGGCCGAGGAATACGGCTCGCACGACAAGACCTTCGAGATCCCCGAAGACGGCGTGGCCAACATCACCGACCTGGACACGGGCGAGGTGCTGATGAGCCAGAACGTGGAGCAGGGCGACATCTGGCGCATGTGCCAGGTCAAGGACGCCGCCATCCGCGACTGGGTGAAGCTGGCCGTGAACCGCGCGCGCAACTCCGGCATGCCGGTGGTGTTCTGGCTCGACCAGTACCGCCCGCACGAGGCGCAGCTGATCACCAAGGTCAAGATGTACCTGCACGAGCACAACACGGCCGGCCTGGACATCCAGATCATGAGCCAGGTGCGCGCCATGCGTTACACCCTGGAGCGCGTGATCCGCGGCCTGGACACCATCAGCGCCACCGGCAACATCCTGCGCGACTACCTCACCGACCTGTTCCCCATCATGGAACTGGGCACCAGCGCCAAGATGCTGTCCATCGTGCCCCTGATGGCCGGCGGCGGCCTGTTCGAAACCGGCGCCGGCGGCTCGGCGCCCAAGCACGTGCAGCAGTTGGTCGAGGAAAACCACCTGCGCTGGGATTCGCTGGGTGAGTTCCTGGCCCTGGCCGTGAGCTTCGAGGACTTGGGGCTGAAGAACAACAACCCGCGCGCCAAGCTGCTGGCCAAGACCCTGGACGCGGCCACCGGCCAACTGCTGGACAACAACAAGAACCCCAATCCCAAGACCGGCCAGCTCGACAACCGCGGCAGCCAGTTCTACCTGGCGATGTACTGGGCGCAGGCCCTGGCCGCTCAGACCGAGGACAAGGAACTGGCCGACAAGTTCGCTCCCCTGGCCAAGGCCCTGGCGGACAACGAGCAGGCCATCGTCAAGGAACTCACCGACATCCAGGGCAAGGCGGTGGACATCGGCGGCTACTACAAGCCCGACTTCAAGAAACTGGAAACCGTGATGCGCCCCAGCGCCACCTTCAACAAGGTGCTGGATTCGCTGAAGGCCTGATCGGGCGCTTCAGGAAAAAAGCCACCGGTGACGGTGGCTTTTTCATTTGCCGAAGGGCGGCCCGCTCAGCCGTGCCCCGGCCTTGATGCCGCGTTTGGCGAACCAGCCCTGGTGCATCTCCAGCACGTAGCGCACCGGCCTGGCGGAGCAGTGCGAGTCCAGGCTCTGCGGCTGCATGTCCGCCAGGTTCACGATGGTGCCGTCGTCGGCCACGAAGGCGGCCGTCAGCGGCAGCAGCGTGTTCTTCATCCAGAAGCACTGCGTGGCGGGCTGCTCGAACACGAACAGCATGCCCTCGTTCTCGGGCATTTCGCGGCGGAACATCAGGCCGACCGTGCGCGACGATGGTGTGTCGGCCACCTGGGCGTGGATGAGGCGCATGCCGGCCGACAGCGTGGTGCGTGGCAGGTTCAGCTGCGGGCCGTCCTGGGACCAGGCCGGGCCCGAGGCCAGCAGGCCCAGGCACAGCAGTGGGGTGAAGAGGGCTTTCATTCGGCGTGTGCGTGTCGATGGAGGCGGGCTGGCATTGTCTGCCATCGGGGCGGGGCGGGCCAGGGCGCTCTGCAAGAGACCACCGTCTAGAATTTCCGTTCCCCTGTTCCATCCGCCCTCCGTCACATCCCCGACATGCCACAGCACATCCAGGTGCCCCCGCAAGGCCAGAAGCTCACCGTCCGCGACGACTTGTCCCTGCAGGTGCCCGATGAGCCGATCGTGCCGTACATCGAGGGCGACGGCGTCGGCGTGGACGTCACGCCGGTGATGCTCAAGGTGGTGGACGCCGCCGTGGCCAAGGCCTATGGCGGGCGCCGCAAGATCCACTGGATGGAGGTCTACGCGGGCGAGAAGGCGGTCAAGCTCTACGGCCCCGGCGTCTGGCTGCCCGACGAAACCGTGGCCGCGCTGCGGGACCACGCGGTGTCCATCAAGGGGCCGCTGACCACGCCGGTCGGCGGCGGCTTCCGCTCCCTCAACGTGACCCTGCGCCAGGCCCTGGACCTGTACGTCTGCCTGCGCCCGGTGCGCTACTTCAAGGGCGTGCCTTCGCCGCTGAAGGAGCCGCACAAGACCAACATGGCGATCTTCCGCGAGAACTCGGAGGACATCTACGCCGGCATCGAATACGAGGCGCGCTCGGACAAGGCGAAGAAGCTCATCCGCTTTCTGCAGGAGGAAATGGGCGAGACCACGATCCGTTTCCCCGAGACCTCGGCCATCGGCATCAAGCCGGTCTCCAGCGAAGGCACCGAGCGTCTGGTGCGCAAGGCGATCCAGTACGCCATCGACAACGACACGCCCAGCGTGACGCTCGTGCACAAGGGCAACATCATGAAGTTCACCGAAGGGGGCTTCCGCGACTGGGGCTATGCCCTGGCCCGGCGCGAGTTCGGCGCACAGCCGATCGATGGCGGCCCGTGGTGCCGGCTGCCGAACCCGAAGACCGGCCGCGACATCGTGATCAAGGACGTCATCGCCGACGCCTTCCTGCAGCAGATATTGCTGCGCCCGGCCGAGTACTCGGTGGTGGCCACGCTCAACCTCAATGGCGACTACATCTCCGACGCCGTGGCCGCGCAGGTGGGCGGCATCGGCATCGCCCCGGGCGCGAACATGAGCGATGCCGTGGCCTGTTTCGAGGCCACCCACGGCACCGCGCCCAAGTACGCCGGCCAGGACAAGGTGAACCCGGGCTCCAGCATCCTGTCGGCCGAGATGATGCTGCGCCACATGGGCTGGAAGGAAGCCGCCGACCTGATCATCGCGTCGATGGAACTGGCGATCCAGTCCAAGAAGGTCACGTACGATTTCGCGCGCCTGATGGATGGCGCCATGCAGGTGAGCTGCTCGGGCTTCGGCGAGGTGATGATCGAGCAGATGGCGTAAGGCCCGGGCGCGCGCCCCGGACGCGCAAAGAAAAAGACCCCTGGGGGCCTGAAGCCCCCAGGGGTTTGTTCATGGCAGGCCCCTTGCGGGGGCCTCAACGCTGCTGGCTCCCGCCGCGGCTGCTCGAGCTGTCGTCGCGGCCGGCGCCGGGCTGCTGCTGGCGCTGCTTGTCCTGCTGCCCGCCTTGCTGCGAACGCTGGTTGTCCTGCGCCTGTTGCTGCTCGCGGCGCTGGCGCTCTTGCTCCTGCGTCGAGTTGCTGGCGTTGTTGCTGTCCTGCTGCTGGCGGTTCTGGTTCTGCTGTTCCTGTTGCTTCTGCTGGTTCTGCTGAGGGTTTTGCTGGTTGGGCATCTCGGGCTCCTGATGGGCTGAGCCGGCAACATCGCCGACACCCGGGAAGGGCAAACACCGTGCCCGGACCCGCCGGCTCGCGGGCGCCGCGATTGCCCGGGTCGGGATCCCCCATCCGTTTCACAGGAGATCCCCATGCCGCCCAGCAAGACCCCCAGCGCCTCGGGTGACGAAGCGCAAGCCACGCTCGATCGCCAGCGCGACATCCAGCAACAACAGGACCGGTCCGATCGGGCCCGCCAGGCGTCGGCGGGCGGCAAGTCCGGGTCCGCACCCAAGGGCAAGGGCGACAAGCCCGCCGTGCAGGCCGGCGCGCGCGAACAACCCGCCGACATGCCGGCGCAGCACATCGACAAGCCCGGTCTGGAGGCCGAACTGGAGCTGGCCCCGCGGTTCCTGGCGCCCCAGTACGAGGGCAGTGCCAAGCTGCGCGACTGCGTGGCGCTCATCACCGGCGGCGATTCCGGCATCGGGCGCGCGGTGGCCGTGCTGTTCGCGCGCGAAGGCGCCGACGTGGCGATCGTCTACCTCGCCTCGCACGAAGATGCGCAAGAGACGCAGCGCCGCGTGCAGGCCGAAGGCCGGCGTTGCCTGCTGATCGCCGGTGACGTGAAGGACGGCAATTTCTGCCGGCAGGCCGTGCAGCGCACCGTGGACGAACTGGGCCATCTGGACGTGCTGGTGAACAACGCCGCCTTCCAGGAGCACGCCAACTCCATCGAGGACATCACCGACGAGCGCCTGCACGAAACCCTGGACACCAACATCAAGGGCTACTTCCTCATGACGCGCGCGGCCCTGCCACACCTGGGTCAGGGCGCCGCCATCATCAACACCGGCTCGGTCGTGGGCCTGCGCGGCGCGGCCCACCTGCTGGACTACTCGGCCAGCAAGGGCGCCATCCACGCCTTCACCAAGTCGCTGGCGCAGAACCTCATTCAGAAGGGCATACGCGTGAACGCCGTGGCGCCGGGCCCGGTGTGGACGCCGCTCAATCCGGCCGACTCGCCGGCCGAGAAGGTGGCCGAATTCGGCAAGAACACCGACATGAAGCGCGCCGCGCAGCCCGAGGAGCTCTCGCCGGCCTACGTGTTTCTGGCCTCGCCGGTGATGTCGGGCTACATCACGGGCATCGTGCTGCCGGTCACAGGCAGCGTGGGCGCGATCTGATCAGCCGAGCAGCCCTGCCGCGCGCAGGCGCTGCTCCACCAGCGCGCACAGCGCGTGGCCGATGAAGATGTGCGCCTCCTGGATGCGCGCCGTGGCCTGCGAGGGCACGACGATGGGCACGTCGCACAGCGGAGCGAGGCGACCGCCGCCGCGTCCGAGCAGGCCCACCGTGGCGATGCCGAGCCCGCGCGCCGTCTCCATCGCGCGCACGACGTTGGCCGACATGCCCGAGGTGGAGATGCCCACCAGCGCATCGGGCGCGCGCCCGACGCCCGCCACCTGCCGCGCGAACACCTCGCCGAAGTCGTAGTCGTTGCCGATGCAGGTGAGCACCGAGCTGTCGGTGGTGAGCGCCAGCGCGGCCAGGGGCCGGCGATCGGCCTGGAAGCGTCCGGTGAACTCGGCGGCCAGGTGCTGGCTGTCGGCGGCCGAGCCGCCATTGCCGCAGAACAGCAGCTTGCCGCCCGCGCGCAGGCAGTCCGCCAGGGTGCGTCCGGCGTGCTCCACGTCTGCCTGCAGGCTGGCCAGGCCTTCGAACAGCGCCTGGTGCTCGATCAGGCCGCGCAGGAAGGGGTCGTCGCCCTGGGCCGCGAAGGGTGGCGGCAGCCCGGGCCGCTCCAGCGGGAGGGCGCGCCGGCGGCGCACGGGGTGCAAGAGGCCCATCACGCCACCCCCGCTTCCATCTGGCGCGCGCGGTGCAGCAAGCCGGTGGTGGAACAGCCCACGCGGTACGGCAGGATCACCGTGCGGCCGCCCCAGCGGCGCAGCAGGCGCGCCTCGCTCAGGTCCTCGATGCGGTAATCGCCGCCCTTGACGTAGATGTCGGGCCGCAGTTGTTCGATCAGCAGGGCCGGTGTGGCTTCCGAGAAAACGACCACCAGCGAGACGCAGGACAGCGAGGCGATGACGGCGGCGCGGTCCTCGGCGCTGTTCAGCGGGCGGCCCGGGCCCTTGCCCAGGGCCCGCGCCGAGGCGTCGTCGTTGACGCCCACGACCAGCGAGCGGCCGAGGCGGCGCGCGTCTTTCAGGCATTCCACGTGGCCGCGGTGCAGCAGGTCGAACACGCCGTTGGTGAACACCAGGGGGCGCGGCAGCGCCACGCGTCGCGTCGCGGGGTGGAGGCAGAGCATGGGAGGCGTCATGGCGGGTGGGCGTTCAGGGCGTGACACCGCGAGATGGCAAGCGCCGTGCCCGCGCCGCCGGGCCGCGGGGCGCCGACGCACCGGTCACGGCGCGCAGGTGCGCCACGGTGCGCGCGAGCCCTTCGTCCAGCGGCACGCGGGGCGCCCAGTCCAGTTGCGTGCGCGCCAGGCGGATGTCCGGGCAGCGCCGGCGCGGGTCGTCGGCGGGCAGGGGGTGGTGCACCAGGCGGGAGCGGCTGGCCGTGAGGCGCAGCACGCGCTCGGCCAGCTCCAGCATCGTCACCTCGTGCGGGTTGCCCAGGTTCACGGGCTGTTCCACGCCGCTGGCCATGAGCCGCAGCAGGCCGTCGATGGTGTCCTCGACGAAGCAGAACGAGCGGCTCTGCTGGCCGTCGCCGTAGAGCGTGATGTCCTCGCCGCGCAGGGCCTGCACGATGAAGTTGCTCACCACGCGGCCGTCGTCCGGCAGCATGCGGGGGCCGTAGGTGTTGAAGATGCGCGCCACGCGGATCGAGACGCCGTGTTGGCGCGCGTAGTCGTAGCACAGGGTTTCGGCGCAGCGTTTGCCTTCGTCGTAGCAGGCGCGCGGGCCGGTGGTGCTGACGTTGCCGCGGTAGGTCTCCGGCTGCGGGTGCACGTCGGGGTCGCCATAGATCTCGCTCGTGGAGGCTTGCAGCAAAGGCACGCGCTGTCCGTGCGCGATGTCCAGTGCGCGCAGGGTGCCCAGCACGCAGGTCAGGGTGGTGCCGATGGGGTCGCGCTGGTAGAAGGGCGGGCTGGCCGGACACGCGAGGTTGAACACCGCACAGGCGTGCACCCCTTGCAGCACCGTCGCGTCCTGCTGCCGCAATTCGAAGCCCGAGTGCACGAGCAGGTGGCGCAGGTTGTCGACGCGGCCCGAGGACAGGTTGTCCACGGCCAGCACGCGGTGGCCCTCGCGCAGCAGCCGTTCGCACAGGTGGCTGCCCAGAAAGCCCGCGCCGCCGGTCACCAGCACGGGTCGCGGATCGCGTGTGTCCGGCGTCATGGCGACACCTCCGCCGCGGCAACGGCCTCGGCGCCCGCCGCCGACAGGGCCGCCTCGTCGGCCTGATCGCGAACCGAGGAGCTGGCCGCGCGCCGTGGCTTTTCCAGCAGGAAGCTGCCGATCACCAGCGCGTCCAGCGGCGTGCTGTGGAAGGCGTGCAGCGCGTCCTGCGGCGTGCAGACGATGGGTTCGCCGCGCACATTGAACGAGGTGTTGATGAGCACCGGCACACCGGTGAGTTCGCCGAAGCGCTCGAGCAGCGCGTGAAAGGCCGGGTTGGTGGCGGCGTCCACCGTCTGCACGCGCGCCGTGCCGTCCTGGTGGCAGGCCGAGGGAATGCGCGGGGCCTGCCCGGGCAGCACGTCGTAGACGAACAGCATGAAGGGCGCGAGGCCGTCGTTGGCGTCGGCGGGCGAGAACCACTCGTGCAGGCGCTCGCGCGGCACGGCGGGCGCCACGGGCCGGAAGTCCTCGCGGTCCTTGAGTTCGTTGAGGCGCGCCTGCATCTCCGGCCGCAGCGGCGAAGCGAGGATGGAGCGCGCGCCCAGCGCCCGCGGCCCGAACTCCATGCGGCCCTGGAACCAGCCGATCACCTGGCCCTCGGCCAGGCGCCGCGCCGTGGCCGAGGCCACGTCGCCCAGGCGCGTGTAAGGCAGCTTGGCCCACTGCAGCAGCGCCTCGATGTCCTCGTCGTCGAAGCCGGGGCCCAGGTAGGCGTGGTCCATGCGCCAGCGGCGCGGTGCCAGCGCCAGGGGGCCGCCGTCGAAGCGCGCCGGGTCGGCGGTGCCCGGCAGCCGCGCGCGGGCGTCCACCCACAGGGCCGCGCCCAGCGCGGTGCCGGCGTCGCCGGCCGCGGGCTGCACCCAGACGCGCTCGAACAGGCCGCTGTCGCGCAGGCGCGCGTTCATCACGCAGTTGAGCGCCACGCCGCCGGCCATGGCCAGGTCGGGCTGGTCCGACACCGAGCGCAGCCAGCCCGCGAGTGCGAGCACCGTGTCTTCCAGCACGGCCTGCAAGGCGGCGGCGGCGTCGTAGTGCCGCTGTTCCATCGGCGCGCCGCGCGCGCGCGGCGCGCCGAACAGGGCGACAAGGTCCATGGCGTCGAGCTCGTAGCCGCCGGCCGCGCACAGCCGCACGTGGCGCCACAGGGCGTCGCGCCAGCGGCGGCGGTCGCCCATCGCCGCCATCGCCATCACCTTGTATTCGTCGCTGGAATGCAGGAAGCCCAGGTGCGTGGTGATGCGCTCATAGAGCAGGCCGAGCGAATGCGGCACCTGCACCTCGCCCAGCGCGCCGTAGTGAGCGTCGCGGTAGACGCCGTAGCTGGTGGAGGCCCGTTCGCCGCGCCCGTCGATCGTCATGACCGCGCAGCGCTCGAAGGGACTCGCCAGGAAGGCGCTGGCCTGGTGGCAGAGGTGGTGGTTGACGAAATGAAAACGGTACGGCCCATCGTGCCGCACGCCTTGCAGGCGCCCGCGCAGGTGGTGCGGCGCGCCGCTGGCGAGCTGGCGCGGGGCGTTGACCACATAGGCCGCGAACAGGGGGTCCCAGACGCTTTCCCATTCGCCCGCCGCGTGCGCCGACGGTTGCAGCGGCAGGCTCAGGGCGGGCGCGGCGGCCCGGTCGCCGAGGAAGCGCGCGGGGTCGTAGCTGTAGGCCACGTGGTCCACGTCGGCGAGCGACACGCCCGCCTGGCGCAGGCAATCGTCGATGGCGTGGAAGGGCAGCTCCCAGGCCGTGAAGGGCAGCGGCCGCTTGCCATGCTTGATGCGCGTGAAGCGCTCTTCCTCGCTGGCGGCGAGGGGGGTGCCGTCGACGACCAGCGCGGCCGCGCTGTCGTGGAACGCGGCGTTGATGCCGAGGGTGATCATGCGCGGGCCTCCTGTAGGGGCAGGGTGGGAAGGGGCGGGGCGGCAGCGAAGGGTTCGCCGTCCGGGCGTTCGAGCAGTTCGCGCACGGCGTCCACCACCGTGTGCACCTCGATCCGGCGCAGGCAGTCGTGGTGGCCTTGCGGGCAGACGCTCTTGAGGCAGTGCCGGCAGGGCACGTCGTGGCTGAGCACACGCGCCTTCGCGCGCCACGGGGTGTGCTGGGGATTGGTGAGCGCGTACAGCACCACCACCGGCGTGCCCAGGGCCGCGGCCAGATGGGCCGGTCCGCTGTTGTTGCACAGCAGGGCGCGCGCGCCGCCGATGAGCGCCGCCAGCGGGCCCAGGTCCAGGCGCCCGCAGAGGTCGACGAAGGGCTCGCTCATGGCCGCGCCGGCCTCGTGCACCAGCGGCTGTTCCCCGGCCGTGCCGGTGAAGACGATCTGGCAATCGGTGGCGCGCGCCAGGGCATCGGCCGCCTGCCCGAAGCGCTGCGCCGGGTAGCGGCGCGAGGCCGCGCTGGCGCCGGGGTGCACCACGAGCCAGGGCCGATCGGGCCGTCCGCCGGCGGCGGCCAGGGCCGCCCGCATCGTCTGCGTGTCGGCCGGGTCCAGTTCGAAGGGCAGGGCCTCGTCGCCGCTGACGTAGCCCACCGAGCGCACCAGGTCGAGCTGGCGCTGCACCTCGTGGCGCATGCCGCTGGCGCAGACGTCCGTCTCGGGCACCCAGTCGCTGAGCAGCGCGTACGGGTTCTCTCGCGCGTGCGCCAGGCGCAGCGGTATGCCGGCGAGGCGGCACAACAAGGCGGCGGGCAGGGCGCTCTGCGTGCAGACGGTGAAGATGACCGCGGCGTCGAAGCGGTGCGCGCGCAGGCGCTCGACGAGGCGCAGGTCCTGCGCGGCCGATGCCTCGGTGCCCTCGGGCTGGCGCGTCCAGGGCGCCCGGTACACGAAACACTCGTCCACCGCGTCGAGGTGGCGCGCCAGTTCGGCGCCCGCGGGTGAGGTGAGCAGCGTGAGCTGCGTGCCGGCGGTGCGCCGCTTGAGCGCGGCCAGGGCGGGCGCGGTCATCAGCACGTCGCCCAGGTTGTCCAGCCGCACGGCCAGGATGCGGCGGGCGTCGGCCCAGCGCGGCGTGGCGGGCACGTGGCCCTGGATGAGGGTCAGGGCCATGAGGTCTCCTGGTCGGGCAGCACCATGAGCTCGGCGATCACCGAGCCGCGCGGCAGGCTGAGCACCAGCTGCGCCGCCTCGGCCACGTTGGCGGGGTCCTGCAGCGTCTGTGGATCGAGGTCGGGAAAGCGCTCCAGCAGGAAGGGCGTGCGCATGCCACCGGCGATCAGCGAACTCACGCGTACGCCGCTGGCGCGCAGTTCGGCGTGCAGGGCCTTGCTCAGGCCCAGCAGGCCCCACTTGCTGGCGTGGTAGGCGCTGGCATTGGGCCAGGCGCGCAGCGAGGCCGTGGAGGCCACGTTGATGATGTGCCCGCCACGTCCGCCGTCCGAGGCCTTGAGCGCGGGAAGGGCGGCCTTGCTGAGCAGGAAGGGACCGATGAGGTTGGTCTCGAGCACGCGCGTCCAGGCGGAGTACGTGACCTCGTCGATCGGCGCGGTGACGTCCGTGCCGGCGTTGTTCACCAGCACGTCCAGGCCGCCCCAGCGCTCCAGGACGGCGGTGAGGGCGTCGAAGACGGCGGGCTGGCGCCCGACGTCCATGCCGATGCCCAGCGTCGAATCGCCCTGTGGGTCGATCTCGCCGCACACGCGCGCGGCCTTGGCCGGGTCCAGGTCGGCCAGGGCCACCCGGGCACCCGCGGCCACGAAGCGGCGCGCCATGGCGGCGCCCAGGCCGCTGCCGGCGCCGGTGATGAGGATCCTGCGTTGCGCGAGGCTGGACATGGCGTGTGCACTCCGGTGTGGTGGAAGCGCGGCACGGCAAGGCGTATGCCGGGGCCCGCGCGGAACGCCGATTGCCTCGCGCGCGCCATGAGTGCGGAGAACCTGTGGTGGACCCTGGGCCGAGGGCTCGATGCGCTCGACGTGGTGCTGTTTCGCCTGGGCGATGCGCAGATGACGCTGGCGCTGCTGCTCAAGCTGCTGCTCCTGCTCGCCCTGGTCTTCTGGGCCGCGGGCGCCGTGCGGCGCTGGTTGCTGGGCGCCGGCCTGAGCCGGTTCGACATCGACACGGGCACGCGCTACGCGGTCGCCGCCACCGCGCGTTACCTGCTGCTGGTGCTGGGCGTGCTGATGGTGTTGCAGAACGTGGGCATCAACCTCGCGGCGCTCAGCGTGGTGGCCGGCGCCGTCGGCCTGGGCGTGGGCTTCGGTCTGCAGAACGTGGTGAGCAACTTCATCAGCGGGCTGATCATCATGTTCGAGCGCCCCATCAAGGTGGGGGACCGGGTGGAGGTGGCCAGTGTGGAAGGCGTGGTGCGCGAAATCAGCGCGCGGCGCACGACCGTGGTGACCTCGGACAACGTGGCCATCCTGATTCCGAACCAGCGCTTCATCCTGGACAACGTGGTCAACCTGGCCTACCTGGACGGGCCCGTGCGCCTGCGCGTCGCCGTGGGCCTGCCTTCGGGCGCCGACGCCGCACTGGTGGGGCAGTTGCTGAGGGAGGCGGCGCACGAATTGCCCGAGGTGCTGCGCGAGCCCGCCCCTCAGGTGCTGCTGCGCTCACTGGGCGGCGCCTCGCAGCAGTTCGAGCTCGCGGTGTGGTTCCAGCCGCAGCTCACGGCGCGCGACCAGTTGGCCAGCGCGCTCAATCTGGCGGTGGCGCGCCGGCTGGAACAGGCGGGGGTCAAGCCGGCCTGAGCGAAGCGCGATGGGGCGACGGGGCGGCACGCGACTTGCCCCCTGCGTGTTTTGCAGGAGGCACGACATGCCCAGACCCCGCCAACCGACACCCGACACCAAGCCATCCGCCACCGAGCCGCGCAAGGTGGTCAACACGGGGCTGCCCCCGCACGCGCCCGGCGCATTCGTCAAGCGCCGCTTCGATGCGCTCGAACTGCCGCATGAGCGCGACGAGGGCCTGGAGACCACCGCGAGCGAACCCGATCCGGTGATCGAACAGGCCGGTCGCGACCTGGCCAGCGGGCAGGTCGACACCGACCTGCGCGCCACGCCCGGGCTGGACGCGCAGCGCCGCGAACGCCTCTTGCGTCGCCGCGGGTGAGTGGGCGATGGGCACGGCGCTTGCCGCGTCGGCGCGCAGGCCGGCAGCAACGGCCGGCACTTCGTCAACCGCATCGAGCAATTCACCAAGGAGCATGTGATGGCACAACATGATCGGGGCCGCCGCCAGGGCGGCCAATACGGACCGGGCCGCTCGCAACGGCAACAGGAGGGCTACCAGCAAGGAGGCTGGGGCGGCCCATACGATGAGTCGCAAGGCAGCGACCACCCCTACGGCGGTTACGGCGGCTACGGCAGACAGCAGAACCAGTTCGCTCCCCAGGGCGGGCAGCAGGGTGGCTGGCACGACGAATCGTCGCGATGGTCGGGCGGCCCTTACCAGGACGAAGGCCGCTACGGTGCCCAGGGCGGCTGGCGTTCGCCGGAGCGTTTCCGCGGCTCTGACCAGGGCTTTCAGGAAGGCCTGCCCGAGCCCGGCGAGCATGCCGCCTACGGCACGCGACGCGGCTACGGCCCCAGCGGCTTCGGCCAGGGCGGCTATGGCCAGAGCCCGGGCATCGACCAGAGCGGCTACGGCGGCTATGGGCAGAGTGGGGCCGGGCAGAGCGGCTACGGCCAATCGGGTGGCTACGGGCAGTCAGGTGGCTACGGGCAGTCGGGTGGCTATGGCAGCCCGCAAGGCCGTTTCGGCGACGAGCAGCAGGGCCAGGGCCGCTATCAGACGGATCCCGACTACTGGCAGTGGCGCGAGGAGCAGATGCGCGCGCTGGACGATGACTACGGTTCCTGGCGCAAGGAGCGCTACCAGCGCTTCTCCGACGAGTTCTCGCAGTGGCGCACGCAACGCCAGCAGTCGCAGGGCGGCTCGGGCAGTGGCCGGGGGTCGTCGTCCGAGGCCTCGAACCGGTCGGGCTCCTCGAGCGAGGGCTCGGACAGCTCCGCGGGTTCCTCGGGCACCAGTGGCTCGCGGACCAACCGCTGAGCACACAGGTCCCGGCTGATCGCACGATCCGCCGGGACGAACCAGGGCCGGCTCCCGCGAGCCGGCCTTTTTTATGGCGCGCTCAGGCGTGCCGGCGCCGCTTGTCCACCGGCTCGATGCGCAGCAGCTGCCGGTACTTGGTGACCGTGCGCCGCGCCACCACCAGCCCCTGGTCGGCGAGCTGGCGGGTGATCTCCGCGTCGGACATCGGACGCGACGGGTTCTCGGTCTGGATGATGTCGCCGATCAGCCCGCGGATTGCCGTGCCCGAGCAGGCGTTGCCCGCCGCGCTCACCATCGGGCGCGAGAAGAAGTACTTCAGCTCGAACACGCCCAGGGGCGTGGCCATGTGCTTGTTGTTGGTCACGCGCGAGACGGTGGACTCGTGCACGCCCACTTCCTCGGCGATCTCGCGCAACACCAGCGGTTTCATCGCCATGGGGCCGAACTCCAGGAAGTGCCGCTGGCGCCGCACGATGGCCTGGGCCACGTCCAGGATGGTGGAGAAGCGCTGCTCCACGTTGCGCAAGGTCCAGCGCGCGTCCTGCAACTGTTCGCCGAGTTCGCCGTTCTGCCGCGAGCGGTGGCGCTGGAACAGGTCCGCATAGACCTGGTTGAGCCGCACGCGCGGCACCACGGCGGGGTTGAGCTGCACCGTCCACTGGCCGCGCTGGCGGCGCACGATCACGTCGGGGACGATGTAGTCGATGCGCGAGGCGCCCACGCGCCAGCCGGGGCGCGGGTCGAGGTGGCGGATGCGGTCGACCACGGCCTCCACGCGCGCCGCCGGCACCCGCAGCGCCGCGGCCAGGGCCGGCACGTCGCGCGCGGCCAGGGCATCGAGGTGGTCGCGCACGATGCATTCGGCCAGCTCGCGGCAGCGGGGGTCTTCGATCTGCTGCACCTGCAGCGCCAGGCACTCGCCGACGCCACGCGCCGCCACGCCGGTGGGCTCCAGCGACTGCACGAGACGCAGGGCCACGAGCATGTCCTGCGAGGAAGCCGGCGGATCGCAAGGCACCATGGCGGCGATTTCCTCGAGCGGCGTGCGCAGGTAGCCGTCGTCGTCCAGCGACTCGACGATCGCGCGCGTCAGGCACAGATCGCGTTCGGACAAGGCCATGACGTTGAGCTGGCCGTGCAGGTGCATGGCCAGCGTGGTGTCGCAGGCGGTCATCTCCATGGCCGAGACCTCGCCCTCGCTCGCGCCGCGCGTGCCGCTGATGGCTTCCTGCATCCACATGTCGCGGTCGTCGCTGCCGTCGCGGCGCACGCCATCGTCCCAGGGGTCGTTGGCCGCGGCCAGGGGTTCAGCGGCTTCCAGCGCCGCGGGGTCCTCCACCGAGGGATCGCTTTCCACCGCGTCGGTCTCTCCCGGCGCGTTGTCGTCTTCGCTCTCCAGGAACGGGTTGTCGCCCAGCTTCTGACGCACCAGTGCGGCGAAGTCCAGCGAGGACATCTGCAGCAGTTGCACGGCGCGTTGCAGTCGGGGCGACAAGGTTTGCGTCGGACGGATCTCGGTGCGGAACTCCAATCCCATGGGGGCCTCCTTCAACGGTTGTTCAAACGGTGCGCGGGCCTGTGGCACAGGCGCCAGCCGATGCTTTGCAAAGCCCGTGCCGACAAGGGCCCGGCGCGGGGGCCGCACGCCGCAGGCCGCATGCCCATTGGCCTGGCGCGGGATCGGGGGCGCAGCTGGGGAGGCACCGAGGGGCGGTGCTTCAGAAAAATCTGCTGACCCGGGAACGCAAATTGCCGCAAATGCTGCCTTGGCCCGGTCCTCAGTCGGGCGCCTCGTCCTGCTGCCAGCGGGCCCGGGCCTCGCCCAGCGCCGCGCGCAGCTGTTCCACATCGCCCTCGGCCAACACGGGCCAGGCGCTTCGGCTGAGCCATTGCGCGTGTGCCTGCAAGGCCACGGCCAGGGCCGCCACGCCGCGGTCGCTGCGCTCGTTGTCCACGCTGCGCTCGGCCAGGCGTTCCACGCGCTCGCGCAGGTCCTCGATCTGCCGCCCGGCCTCTTCGCGCAGGGCCGCGTCGCCCAGCAGCGGCAGCAAGCTCTCCGCTTCGAATTGCGCGATCGCCTGAACCCGCCCACCGATGCGGCCCACGCGCGCACCGAGGTCGGTGCGGCTGGTGCCGTCGGCCGCCAGCCGCTGGTACTCGGCGAACAGGCCCAGCAGGCGGTTCAGTTCCTCATCCAGCGAGGGCGAAGGGGTGCCAGTGGAGGTGCTCATGTGCGGGGGCGGCAATCGGCGCACCCGCGGCGGGCGAGCCGTTTGCCAGCGGCGAAAAAAACAAGCCCTCCGGTATCCGATGTCCATCCGTGCCCGCCTGGTCCTTCTGGTGCTCATCGTGCTGCTGCCTGCGCTTGGGGCCGCCTCGTGGGTGGTGTTTCGCACCTGGCAGGCCGGGCACGCCGCGCTCGACCTCAAGGCCGCCGATGGCACGCGCGCGCTGGCGCAGGGCATCGATCAGGAGTTCACGAAGCACCAGGCCATCGCGCGTGCCCTGGCGGCCTCGCCGCTGCTGGACGCGGCGCCGCGCCTCACCGAGCACCAGCGCACTCAGTTCGACCGGACCGTGCGGCGCGCCATCCAGGGAGCCGCCGTGTCGGTGGAACTCGTCAGCGGCGCCGTCCGCTGGATCGACACGCGCCTGCCGGCCGCCGTCCCGCCCCGCCCGCTGGGGCCGGGGGCCGCCGAGATGCAGGACCACGCCGGCATCCTGGTGCTGGACCCCGAGCGACACGATGGCGATGCACTGGCGATCGTGGAGCCGGTGTTCGGGCAGGGAAGCGAGCCGGTGATGAATCTGCTGGTGGTGGTTCCGGTGGCGGAACTGCAGCGCCTGGTGGCGCAGCGCTCGTCCCCGCAGGGCTGGAGCCGCCTGTTGCTCGATCCGGAGGGCCGCGTGGTGGTGCGCCAGCCGGCCAGCCAGCGCGGGTGGCGGCAGGGCGCGCTCGACCCGCTGGTGCGCGAGAGCCTGGCGGGCCGTGTCGAGGGGCGCTTTGCCCTGCGCCCGCCCCGGGGCGAGCCGCTGCGCGTGTACTTCAGCCGGGGGCCGCGCGGCTGGACCAGCCTCACCCTGGTGCCGCGCGCCCAGCTCGACATGGGGCTGCTCGACGCGCCGGCCTGGCTGCTGCTGGGTGCCCTCGCGCTGCTGGCCCTGGCCGTGGCCGGCGCGTGGTGGGTGGCGCGTGAGGAACTGCGCCGGCAGGTGGACCAGGCCGTGGCCCGCACCCGCGAGGCCGAGCAGTGGGCCGCCCAGCGCGAACGCCTGCAGGCCCTGGGGCGCCTCACGGGCCGCGTGGTGCACGAGTTCAACAACCTGCTGGGCGTGATCAGCAACAGCGCCTACCTGATCCAGCGCCAGGCCACGCAGGCCTCGCTGGCCATGCCGGTGTCGGCCACGCTGCGCGCGGTCGAGGCGGCCAGCCGGCTCACGCAGCAACTGCTGCGGTTCGGCGCCCGCCAGCACAGCCGACCCCGCACGCTGGCCTTGCCCGAGTGGTTGCCGGGCCTGCGTGAAATGCTGGGCGTGGTGCTGGGCCGGCGCATCGATCTGCGCATCGAGCCACCGCCCGACCTCTGCGTGCGCGCCGACCCCGACGAGCTCGAACTGGCGCTGATCAACCTCGCACTGAACGCGCGCGACGCGCTGCCCGACGGGGGCAGCGTGAGCCTGAAAGCCGAAGCCGCCGACGCGGCCGCGGTGGCGGATCTGCCGCCGGGCCGCTACCTGAGCATCACCCTGCAGGACAACGGGCCGGGCATCGACCCCACGCAGGCACCGCGCGTGTTCGAGCCCTTCTTCACCACCAAGCGCGACGAGCCGGGCGCCGGCTTCGGCCTGAGCCAGGTGCACGGCCTGTGTGTGCAGGCCGGCGGCAAGGCCGTGCTGCGCAGCCGGCCGGGCGAAGGCACGGCGGTCTCGCTGGTGCTGCCCGCCGTCGAGCCCGAGAGCCCCGCGCTGCGCGAGCTGACCGGTGACGACCGCTCGCCCTTCGTGGCGCGCGTGCTGCTGGCGGAAGACAACGACTCGCTCGGCGAGGTCACGGTGGCGCTGATCGAAACCATGGGCGCGCGCGTGGAGCGCGCCACGAATGCCGAGCAGGCGCTGGCGCGACTGGCGCGCGAACCCGCGGTGGACGTGCTGCTGACCGACGTGGCGATGCCTGGCGCGATGGATGGCCTGGACCTCGCGCGCGTGGTGCGCCAGCGCTGGCCCCGCGTGCATGTGGTGCTGATCAGCGCCCAGGCCGATGCGCTGAGCGGTGCTCAGGGGTTCACGGTGCTGCGCAAGCCGTGCGCGCCGGCGGTGCTGATGGCGGCGCTGCGGCAGCACGCGGCGGGCGCCTGAGTCGCCCGAATGGCGGGTGGCCCGGGCGGGCGGCCCGGGCAGGCACGCCGTGTGCCCTGTGGGTGAGTCGCGCCAAGCGCGACCCTGTTCAACCCATCGCCAAGGACATCACCATGGAACAGAAATCCCTGATCAACTGCCTCAATGACCTGATCGAAACCTGCAAGGATGGCGAGTACGGCTTCCGCAGCACGGGCGAGCACCTGCACACCGCCGAGATGCAACGCCTCTTCATGGCCCGCGCCGAGGAGTGCAAGCAGGCCGCCGCCGAGCTGCAGGCACTGGTGGTGCAATTGGGCGGCAACGCGCAGGAGCGCGGCTCCATGTCGGGTGCCGCGCACCGCGGCTGGGTCGCCGTCAAGGGCACCCTGGCCGGCTACAGCGACGTGGCCATGCTCGAGGAAGCCGAGCGCGGCGAGGACGTGGCCATCGAGCGCTACCGCGAAGCGCTGGCCAAGGACCTGCCGCCCGACGTGCGCGTGGTGGTCGAACGCCAGTACGAAGGCGCCAAGCGCAACCACATGCAGGTCCGTTCCCTTCGCGACCAGGCGCGCGCGATGGCAGATTGAGTCCGCCCCGCCGGCGCCGGCCACCGCCCGGCGCTGAGGCGGCGGCCGCGGCGCCCGCGAGGGCGCCTTCCCATGTGGCGCGCCCTCAGCGGCGCGCGCACAGCAGGCCGAACAGGGCACCCACCGCCAGCGCCGTGCCCACGGCGCCCAGCGGGTTCTCGCGCACCGTGATGCGGACGCACTCCGTCCACTCCTCCTGCACGCCGCGCCATTGGCGCGCGTGCTCGTGCAAGGCGCCGCTGGCCTGCGCCAGTTTCTCTCCCGCCTCGGGGAAGGGGTTCGTTGCCTGCGGGTCGTTCGTGCTCATGGTGGGATCCTTCGACGGCTTCAGCGCGCGGTGCCGCGCCGAACGAGGTTGACGATGGCCAGGAGGATCACGGCCCCCAGCAGCGAAATGAGCAGCGAGGCGAGGCTGAACGCACCTTCATTGATGGTCGCCACACCCACCAGCGGTGAGATGAGCCAGCCCGCCAGCACGGCGCCGACGATGCCCACGACGACATTGAGCAGCAGGCCCTGCTGCGCGTCGGTGCGCATGAGCAGGCTGGCGAGCCAGCCGAGCACGCCGCCGACGACGAGCCAGATGAGGATGTTCATGAGGGTTCTCCTTGAATGGTGGGACGAGCCCGGCGAGGGCAATCGGCATGCCGCCGGCAGCGGTGCTGCGCCGCGGACCGCTGTGGCGGGCGCCCCGCTGGCTCGCGCGGGAATATGGCTTGCCTCGTGGTGGCGGGAAGTTCTCGAGCCAGGGGTTCAGGCCTTTCCCTTTCTCTTCCACCACACAGGAGCCAACCATGAACAAGGTCCTTCAGATGCGACTCGCCCTGGCAGCCGCCGCCTGCTTCGCCACCGGTCTCGCGATGGCGCAGACCACCACCCCTCAACCGGGCACGACGCAGAGCCCATCGACCCAGCAGACGCAGCCACCCGGCACGACCTCGCCCTCGAATCCCAGCTCCCAGGGAACGGACACCAACCAGCCGCCGGCCCGCACCAATCAGGGCGGCACGGGCACGACCCCGGGCACCACCGGCAACATGAACCAGGGCAACACCGGGACCATGAACCAGGAGCAGCGCGCGGCGCGCGCCGATCGCGGCTGAGGCAGTGCCTCAGCGCGGGGCAGGCCGCTGCGCCTGCCCCTGCGCGGCCCGCCAGCCGGGAAAGGCTTCGGCCAGCCCGAGCCGCTCGGGCAGCACATAGGCCAGGCCCCGCGCGGTGGTGAAGCGCGGGCGCAACTCGCGGTCGTAGAACGCGGCCGGCACGTTCACACAGCCATACGAGATGCGGTTGTCCTGCGGAGTGGGCGAGGCCAGGCGCTCGAGCCGGCGTTCGCCGGCGTGCGCGCTGCGCACGCGGTGCATGGACACGGCGGCGTCGTAGTCGATCCAGAGGATGTCTTCGCCCTTGTGGTTCTCGCCCGGCTCGATGACGAAGCGGCCCGCGGGCGTGGTGCGTTCGTGCGGCGCGATGCGCGAGAGCGGGCGTGTGCCGATGTCCGGCGCCGAGGTGTCGCCCACCGCACTGCCCAGCAGCACCGGTGAATCCGTGAGGAGCCGCGCCTGCCCGTCGAACACCCACAGGCGGGCCTCGCGCTTGTCGAGGATCACGAAAGGCTGGCCCTGGTTGTCGGCGCCGCGCGCGATCCATTGCAGCAAATTGTTCGCGGCATCGCTCAGGCCTTGCGTGGCCGAGGCGGGCGCGGACTGCAGCGCCAGGGCCAAGGCGGCGGCCAGCAGGTGCGTGTGTCGTGACAGGGAGGGCAGGCTCATCGTGGACGTCCGGGGGGCGATTGTCGCTGTGAATGGCGGACGGTGCGTGGAACGCGGGCTTGGCATGCCGTGGCCTGGCAAGGGCCGTGCCGCGCACGGCACACGGTTTGCCAAGGCGAGCAGCACTTCTCCAGGAGCCAGCAATGAACCACAAACAGAAACCGCTCAGGGTACTGATGATCAGTGAACACGCCTCACCGCTGGCCGTGGCCGGGGGCGTGGACGCAGGGGGGCAGAACGTCTATGTGGACAGCGTGGCGCGCGAACTCGTGCGCGCGGGCCACTCGGTGGACGTGCTTACGCGCCGCGACGACGCGCACCTGCCGGGCGTGGTGACTTGCGCGCCGCGGCTGCGCGTGCACCACCTCACCGCGGGGCCGCCGCGTCCCGTGCCCAAGGAAGCGCTGCTGCCCTACATGCCGGCCTTCGCGCACAGCGCGCGCCAGCGCCTGCGGGGCGAGCCTGCGTTCGACGTGATCCACGCCAACTTCTTCATGTCCGGGCTGGTGGGACTGGCGCTGCGCCGTTCCCTGCGGGCGCCGCTGGTGACCACCTTTCACGCGCTGGGGCTGGTGCGGCGCGCGCACCAGGGCGCGGACGACGCCTTTCCTGCCGCGCGCCTGTCGATCGAGCGCGCGCTCGTGCAGCACTCGGCCCGCCTGGTGGCCGAGTGCCCGCAGGAGCGGCACGACCTGATTCAGAGCTATGGCGCCGATCCGCAGCGCATCTCGCTGGTGCCCTGCGGCGTGGACCTCGATCGCTTCCGTCCCGGTGATCGAGGGGCGGCGCGTGCGCGCCTGGGCCTGCCGGTGGACGAGTTCATCGTGTTGCAGCTCGGCCGGCTGGTGCCGCGCAAGGGCATCGACAACGTGGTGCGCGCGCTGGCCATGCTGCCGCGCCACTGGCCGGCGCGGCTGGTGGTGGTGGGCGGTGATTCGGACGCACCGAACGAAGTGCTCACGCCGGAGATCGGCCGACTGCGCCGGCTCGCGGCCGATCACGGAGTGGCGGACCGCGTGCACTTCGCCGGCCGCCACGGCCGCGACGCCCTGCGCGACTGGTACGTGGCGGCGGACGTGTTCGTCACCACGCCCTGGTACGAGCCCTTCGGCATGACGCCGCTGGAGGCCATGGCCTGCGGCACGCCGGTCATCGGCAGCGAGGTGGGGGGCATCCAGCACACGGTGCGTGACGGCGTCACCGGCTTCCTGGTGCCGCCGCGCGATCCGGCGGCGCTGGCGCAGCGCCTCATCGAGCTGCGACATCGGCCCGCGCTGTGCCGCGCGCTGGGCGCCGCTGGCGTGGCGCGCGTGCGCCAGTTCTTCACCTGGGACCGCGTGGCGCGTGGGCTGGAGGCCGTGTACCGGGAGGCGCGCGAACCGCTGCCCGCGGCGGCGCCCGTGGGCGCATGGCGCCAGGCCGGAGCGCGACGGTCGCGTCCGGTGGAGGCGGGTTCGGCGCTGGGGGAGGCCCGATGAGCGGCGCCGCGGTGTTCGTCGACAAGGACGGCACGCTGGTGACCAACGTGCCCTACAACGTCGATCCCGCGCGCCTGCGTTTCGAACCCCAGGCCCTGGCGGCGCTTCGCGACCTGTCGCGGGCGGGCTTCTCGATCGTGGTCGTGAGCAACCAGAGCGGCCTCGCGCGTGGCCTCTTCACCTGGCCCCAGTTGCTGCGGTTGCGAGAGGCCCTGGAGCGGCGGCTCATCAACGAGGGTGGCGTGGTGCTGCGCGGGTTCTACGTCTGCCCGCACGCCCCGGACGCGCAGGGCCAGCCCACCTGCGACTGCCGCAAGCCGGCGCCCACGCTGCTGCGCCGCGCCGCGCAACGGCTCGATCTGGATCTGGCGCGCTCGTGGATGGTGGGCGACACGCTGGACGACGTGGAAGCCGGGCGTCGCGCGGGTTGCCGCGCGATCCTGTACGACTCCGGCGGCGAGACGGTGTGGCGCGACGGACCCGAGCGCCGGCCGCACGCGCGCCACACGCGCTGGAGCGAGGTGGCGCGCACCATCCTGGCCGACGCACGGCGCGGCCGTCCACCCACGGGGCAGACCAGGGCGGCGACGCAGGAGGGGCCGGCATGGCAACGCGTGGGCTGAACGCCTGCACCCATCGCGAGGCGACGCCGCCGCTGGCCGCCGCGGCAGCGGTGCCGTGCAGCCAGCGCGTGCACGGCGACTGGTGCGGTTGTCCGCGCGTGTCGGTGGTGGTGCCCACCTACCGCCGCCTGCGTTTGCTGCAACGTTGTCTGAAGGCCCTTGAGGCGCAGAGCATCGGCCAGGAAGCCTTCGAGGTGCTGGTGGTCGACGACGGCCACTGCGAGCGCACGCGCCACTGGGTGCTGGCCGAGGCGAAGCGGCACCCACCGGGCTGGCTGCGCTACCTGCGGCCCGAGGCCGGGCGCGGTCCGGCCGTCGCGCGCAACCACGGCTGGCGGCAGGCGCGCGCCCAGCTCATTGCCTTCACCGACGACGACACCGTCCCCGACGAGCACTGGCTGCTCGAAGGCGAACGCGCCATGGCCGGTGGGGACCACGCCGGCGTGGCCGGGCGCGTGGTCGTGCCGCGGCCCGAGGGCGCGGGCCCTGCGCCCTGCGACCATGAGCGCATGACGCGCGGCCTGGAGACGGCCAGCTTCGTCACCGCCAATGCCTTCGTGAGCCTGTGGGCGCTGTCCGTGGTGCAGGGTTTCGACGAGCGCTTCGCGCGCGCCTGGCGGGAAGACAGCGACCTGCAATTCCGGCTGGAGGCCCTGGCGGGACCGCTGGGACGGGCCGAGCGCGCGGTGGTGCAGCACCCTGTGCGGCCCGAGCGCTGGGGCGTGTCGCTGCGCCAGCAGAAAAACGTGTTCTACGACGCGCTGCTCTACGCCAAGCACCCCGCGCGCTACCGCCGCGAGCTGAGGCCTCGGCCGCCCTGGGACTACTACGCCATCGTCGCGCTTGCGCTGGCCGCCTTGCTTTTCGCCGCGCTGGGGCAGGCGGCCGTGGCCACCGGCTGCGCGCTGGGCATGCTGGGGCTGCAGCTCGCCCTGGCGCTGCGCCGCCTGCGGGGCGCCTCCCATGCGGGCGGACACGTGGCCGAAATGCTGGCCACCTCGCTGCTGATTCCTTTTCTCTCCGTGTTCTGGCGCTTGCGCGGCGCACGGCGTTTTCGCGTGTGGTTCTGGTGATGGCCGCTCCCGAACGCGTCGCCATCTTCCGCGCCCTGATGCTGGGCGACATGCTGTGCGCGACGCCCGCCTTGCGCGCGATGCGCGCCGCCTGGCCGCGCGCGCGGCTCACCCTGGTGGGCCTGCCGTGGGCGCGTGAACTGGCCCAACGCCTGCCGGGTGTCGACGATTTCGAAGCCTTTCCCGGCTGGCCGGGCCTGATGGAACAGGCGCCGGCCGGTGCGGACGCGGGGGCGGCCTTCCTGAGTCGGCTGCGCGCGCGCCACTTCGATCTGGCCATCCAGTTGCACGGCAGCGGGGGCATCAGCAACCCGCTGGTGGCGCGTTTCGGCGCGCGCCGCTTGGCGGGCTTTGCCGGGCAGGGCGCCTGGCGGCCCGCGCGCGATGCCGCGCGCTTCATTCCCTGGCCCGAGCAAGGGCAGGAGATCGAGCGCCTGTTGTCGCTCACCGATCACCTCGGCCTGCCCCGCTGCGGGCTGGCGATGGACCTGCCCGTCAGCCGCGCCGATCACGAGCGCGTGCGCGCCTGGTTGCCGACCGGGCACGCCTATGCGGTGGTGCACGCGGGTGCGCGCTGGCCGTCGCGGCGTTGGCCCGCGCGCCGTTTCGCCGCCGTGGCCGACGCGCTGGCGGCCCACGGCCTGCGCGTGGTGCTGACCGGCACCGCCGGGGAGCGCGAGGCGAGCCTGGCCGTCGCCACGGCCATGGCCGCGCCCGCGCTGGACCTCACCGGCCGCACCGATCTGTGGACCTTGGCCGCGCTGGTCGCCTCGGCTCGCCTGGTGGTGAGCAACGACACCGGCGTGTCGCACGTGGCGGCGGCGCTCGACACGCCCAGCGTGGTCGTGGCCTGCGGCAGCGAGGTCGAGCGCTGGGCGCCGCTGGCCCACGAGCGGCACCGCGTGCTCTGGCGCGACGCACCATGTCGACCCTGCGGCGAAGACCACTGCACCGTCGGCCATGGCTGCGCCCGCGCCCTGGGCGTCGAGGCGGTGGTGCACGCCGCGCTGACACGCATGGAGGCCGGGCACGATGCCGCAGTGGCCGTCTGAAGCCGCGCCCCCGTCGGGGCGGCGCCTGCGCATCCTCACCTGGCACGTGCACGGCAACTACCTCTACAACCTCACGCAGGTGCCGCACGACTTCTGGCTCGTCACCGACGAGGCCCGCTCGCCGCAGCGAACCGGGCGCGTGGGCGCGCTGCCCTGGGGCGACAACGTGCACGAGGCGCCGGCCGCGGACCTGGCGTCCATGTCCTTCGACCTCGTGCTGTACCAGTCGCGCCAGGCGTGGGAGGTCGACCGCGAGCGCTACCTCAGCGCGGCCCAGCGCCGGCTGCCACGCATCGTGCTCGAGCACGACCCGCCCCAGTTGCACCCCACCGACACGCCGCACTGGTGCGACGACCCGGGCGCGCTGCTGGTGCACGTGACCCCGTTCAATGCGCTGATGTGGGACAACGGCCACGTGCCGGTGCGCGTGGTCGAGCACGGCGTGAAGCCCTTGGCGCCGGTGGAATGGAGTGGTCACCTGGCGCGCGGCGTGGTGGTGGTGAACCACATCGGCCGGCGCGGGCGCCGGCTGGGCCTGGACCTGTGGCGCCGGTTCGGCGCCCAGGTGCCGCTCACCCTGGTGGGCATGGGCAGCGAAGCCGTGGGCGGACAGGGGGAGGTGGCGCAACTCGACATGCCCGCCGTGCTGGCGGCGCACCGCTTCTACTGCCACCCGGTGCGCTACACGAGCCTGGGGCTGGCCGTCATCGAGGCCATGATGGCGGGCCTGCCCGTGGTGGGCCTGGCGACGACCGAACTGGTCACGGTGATCCGCAACGGCCACAACGGCTACATCGACACCGAGCCGCAGCGGCTGGTGCCGGTGATGCGCGCGCTCAGCGAGGACCGCGACCTCGCCCTGCAGTGGGGGCAGGCCGCGCGCCGCACGGCACAGGAGCGCTTCTCCATCGACCGCTTCGTGAGCGACTGGCTGGCCGTGCTGGACGAGGTGGCGCGCTAGCCCGCTCGCCGGGCACCCTCACTGCCGGGAGGGGGAGTCGCCCGCGTATTCCTTCAGCCGGTTGTAGAGCGTCTTGAGGCTGATGCCGAGCACGGCCGCGGTGCGCTCCTTCTGCTGCTGGCACTGGTCGAGCGTGGCCTGGATCAGCAGGCGCTCGGCTTGCGCCATGGACACGCCCACGGGCAGGGTGATGGCCGGCCCCCCACCGGCAGGCGACGGCTCGGACCGGGCCGCCGCGCGCGGCGCCGGCAAGGCGGCCACCGGCACCGGGCGCCCGGCGCCGCCCGGCAGCCAGCGCGCGTCGATGGCTTCGCCGTCCGCCATCACGTAGGCGCGGTGGATGGCGTTGCGCAGTTCGCGCACATTGCCTGGCCAGGGGTGTGCGGCGAGCTGGCGCAGGGCCGCGTCGTCCAGGTGCCGGGCGATGCCTTCGCGGCGCGAGATGTCTTCCAGGAAGTGCTGGGCGAGCAGCGGCACGTCGTCCAGGCGCTCGCGCAGCGACGGCAATTCGATCGGGAAAACATTCAGGCGGTAGAGCAGGTCTTCGCGCAGCTTGCCCTGGGCCACGGCCTCCAGCGGCTGCCGGTTGGTGGCGGCGATGATGCGCACGTCGGTCTGGATGCTCTGCGTGGAGCCGACGCGCATGAAGCGCCCCGTTTCCAGCACGCGCAGCAGCTTGACCTGCAGGTCCAGCGGCATCTCGGTGATCTCGTCGAGGAACAGCGTGCCGCCGCTGGCGCGTTCGAAAAAGCCCAGGTGCTGGCGGTCGGCGCCGGTGAAACTGCCTTTCTCGTGGCCGAAGATCTCGCTCTCCATCAGGTGGGGCGAGATGGCTCCGCAGTTCACCGCCAGGAAAGGGCCCGCCTGGCGGCGGCTGAAGGCGTGCACGGTTTGCGCCACCAGTTCCTTGCCGCTGCCGCTTTCGCCGGTGATCAGCACCGTCACGGACGTCGGGGCCACGCGGTGGATCTGCTCGTACACGCGGCGCATCGCCGCCGAGCGGCCCCACAGCAGGCCGAAGCGGCCCGACTCGGCATCGGGATCGCGCGGTGCCGCGGCGGGCACGGTCTTGCCGCCGGCCGCATCGGGCCGGCTGTCGCAGCGCGAGAGCACGCGCTGCAGCTGCTTCATCGCGATGGGCTTGACCAGGTAGTCGGCGGCACCCAGGCGCATGGCCTCGATGGACGAGTCCAGGCTGGCGTGGCCCGTCACCAGCACGATCTCGGAATCGCTGACGAGCTGGCGGTCGGAAAACAGGTCCAGGCCGTTGCCGTCGGGCAGCAGCATGTCGAGCAAGACCAGGTCCGGCGGCTGCAACGCGATCTGGCGCCGGGCGTCGCGCAGGGTGTGCGCCACGGCGACGGAGAAGCGGTCGGCCCGCACCAGCTCGCGCAGGGTGGTGGCGGAGTCGGTGTCGTCGTCGACGATGAGCACGTGGTTCATGTTTGGTGTTTTCCCTGTTGCGCAGCCGGCTGCGACGAGCCTGAGCGGTGCATCATGGTCCGCTGCGCCGCCGCGTGTCTGTATCCACCTGTAGCGAACGTGGGCATGTCGCTTGCCCCCGCTCGCTTGAAGGTCCCATGCAAGACACAAGGAGGTTTGTGCCATGAAACACGCCCTGGCGGAACGGCGAGGTCGCGCAGAACCGCGTCAGACCTGTCCTACACGCACCCCCAGCCACCGTTTGCGCGACGGATTGGCGCTGCTCGCCTTGGGCGGGCTGCTGCTCCAGTGCTGGGCGCAGTGCAGCCAGGTGGTCCGGCGCCGCCGCCTCGAGCGACCGGCGGCTTCCTCGCCCGCGGTGCAGCGCTGGGAAGGTGAGGGCGGGCAGCCCCTGGACGAACCCCCGCCGCAGTGAGCGCCTGGCGGGCGGCCCCCGCGGCGCTCAGGCATGCCGCAGGTCGCTCGTGCTCACCACCGCCGTTCCGAAGCGGCCCACCGCGATGCCGGCGGCCCGGTTGGCCTGACGCAGCGCGTCGTCGATGGGGTGGCCGGCGGCCAGAAAGGCCGCCAGGGTGGCCAGGGTGGTGTCGCCCGCGCCGCTGACGTCGAACACCTCGCGGGCCTGGGTGTCGATGTGCAGGGGCTCCTGCCCCGCGCCGAAGAGCGAGAGGCCGCGCTCGCCGCGCGTCACCAGCAGGTAGCGCAGGGCCAGTCCGCCTCGCAGCATCTCCATGGCCTGCAGAAAGCCGCGTTCGTCCGACCAGCCCCCGGTCAGCGCGCGCGCCTCGGCTTCGTTGGGCTTGAGCAGCCAGGCGCCGCGGTAGCGCTCGACGTCGCTGCCCTTGGGGTCCACCAGGGTTCGGCAGCCGTGCGCGCGCGCCGCCTCCAGCATCTCGTCGCAGTGGCGCAGCGCGCCCTTGCCGTAGTCGCTCAGCACGAGCCAGGGGTGCGAAGGCAAGAGGGCCTGGGTCAATGAGCACAGCGCCCGTGCGGACGCCGCCGGCGCCGTGTGTTCGATGTCGATGCGCAGCAGTTGCTGGCGGCGGCAGACGGCACGGATCTTCTGCGTGGTGGCGGGCGCGGTGCACACGGCGCGCACGCGCACGCCCCCGTGCTCCAGCAGCTGGCGCAGTTGGTGGGCGGATTCGTCCCGGCCCAGCAGGGTGACCAGCGTGACGCGGGCGTCCAGCGCGGCGAGGTTGAGCGCGACATTGGCCGCGCCGCCCGCGCGCTGCTGCTCGCGGTCGAAGCGCAGCACGGGCACCGGGGCTTCGGGCGAGATGCGCTCGACGCTTCCCTCCCAGTACCGGTCGAGCATGCTGTCGCCAATGACGAGAACGGGTTCTGAAGGCATGGTGGACACTGCGGGCAAGCCCCATGCCCAGGGCCGCGCAGGGGCGCGAACATGGCGCCGGCATCAGGGCCCGGCGGTCGCCGTCGGCCCCTTCACATGGCGCTCGATGAGGTGGCTGAGCTGCAGCGGGCTCACGGGTTTGGTCAGGTGCAGGTCGAAGCCGGCCTCCAGCGCGAGTTCGCGGTCGTGCAGCTGGCTCCAGCCCGTCACGGCGACCAGCAGGGTGGCCTCGCCGCCGGGCGAGCGCCGGATCTCGCGCGCCACCTGGTGCCCCGTGCGCCCGGGCATGCCGATGTCGAGCAGGCACACCTCGGGATGCTCGGCGTGCCACACGGCCACGGCCTCGTTGCCGTCGTAAGCCATGTACACCGTGTGGCCATCGGCCTGGAGCAGGGCGGCCAGCGTGTCGGAGGCGTCGCGGTTGTCGTCGGCGATGAGCACGCGAAGCTTGCGCCGCTCGGTGCTCGCCGGCGCGTCCTCCCCATCGGTGGCCGCAGGCGCCGCGGCCTGCCCCAGCGGCAGGAGGATGGTGAAGGTGCTGCCCATGCCCACGCCCTCGCTGCTGGCCGTGAGCGTGCCGCCGTGCAGCTCGACCAGCCCCTTGGACATGGCCAGACCGATGCCCAGGCCGCCCCGGGTGCGCTCGCCCGCGTGGTGCAGCTGCGTGAACATGCGAAACGCCTCGGGGATGGCGTCGGGCGGGATGCCGATGCCGTCGTCCTGCACCTCGATGAACGCCGAGTCGCCTCGCACGCCGGCCCTCAGGTGGATGGTGCCGCCCGGGTCGGTGTACTTGGCGGCGTTGGTGAGCAGATTGGCCGCCACCTGCGCCAGGCGCAGCGGGTCGGCATCGAGCACCACGGGGCGCTCGTCGATGGCGACCAGCAGCTGGTGCCCCTTGGCCTCGATCAGCGGACGCGCGGTCTCCATGGCCGAGGCGAGCACGCTGCCCAGGTCCGTCGGCGAGCGGCGCAGGCTCAGCGCCCCCCGCGTGATGCGGGAGACGTCGAGCAGGTCGTCGAGCAGCAGCGCCATGTGCGAGACCTGGCGGTCGATGACCTCGAAGCTCCAGCGTTTCTGTTCGTCGGTGGCGCGCGCCGACATGGCCAGCAGCGTGGCCTGGCGGATGGGCGCCAGCGGGTTGCGAAGCTCGTGCGCCAGGGTGGCCAGGAACTCGTCCTTGCGGCGGTCGCTCTCGCGCAGCAACTGCTCGTTGCGCATGCGCTCGGAGATGTCGGTGAACCACACGCCCACTCCGTCGGGAATGGGCGAGACGATGCAGTGGAACCAGCGCGTGTGTTCGCGCTCGTCGTCGATGGTGTCGAACTCGCAGGTGCAGGCCGATTCGACTGCCGTGACGCAGTAGCTGAAGGCGGGGTGGCCCATCCAGGGACAGGAGGGGTTGCTCAGCACGCGGTGGCCCACCAGCTGATCGATGGGGCAGCCCAGCGCATCGGCGCCCGCGCGGTTGAGGTAGATCCAGAGGAAATCGACGATTTGCCCCCCCTGGCGTACGGGCCTGAGGATGCCGAAGGGCGCGCCGGAGGCGGCGAGCACGGCTTCGAAGCGGCCCTGCGTGGCGACCAGCTCATCGCGTGTGCGCGCCCGCTCGGTGAACACGGCGGCCTTGCGCGCGCAGATGTCGGCCATGCGCTGCTCGCGTTCGGTGGGGGCGCGCGGCTCGTCCAGGCACACGGTGATGGCGCCCAGCACTTCGCCCTGCGAATCGATGAGCGGCGTGCCGTGGACCGCCCGGATCGCCTGGGTTTCGAAGAAGTCGTGGCAGGCCTTGAAGGTTTCGTCGTCGTGCGTGTCCTCCACGACCACGCGCGTGCGCTGGCGGCAGACCTCCGCGCAGGCGCCGGTGCTCAGGCCTTCGAGCATGGCCAGTGCGGCGTCGTCGAAACCCGCGCTGGCCTCGACGCGCAGCCCCTGGCCCTGCGGCTCGCACAGCGAGACCATGCCGCGGGTGGCGCCATGGAAGTGCAGCAGCGTGGCCAGGATCATGTGCAGTTGCTGGCCGATGTGCGAGGTGTCCAGCAACTGCGTGCTCAACTCGTGCAGGTGGTTCAGGTCGTCCACCTGCCGGCTGAGCTGCTCGCGCGCGGCCTCGAGCTGGGCGTTGATCCGTTTGCTCTCGGTCACGTCCACGCAGGCGCCGCGCAGGCGCTCCGCCCGCTGCCCGCGCCAGACGACGTGCACGCGCAGCAGCAGCAACTGCGCAACGCCGCCGGTGGCCGAGGGCAGCACCACTTCCCGCTCGTAATAGGTCGTGCCGCGCTGGATCGCCTGGCGGACGTGGTCGCGGCTTTCGGCCAGCAGTTCCGGGCGCACGCCCCGGGCCCAGGTGCTCAGGGGAACGGGATCCGGCGTGACCGGCGCGCCCGCGAGCCGGGCCAGCACCGGCGAGGCGCGGATGGTCTGTGCCACGAGGTCGATGTCGAACACCCCGATGCCCGTGCCTTCGATGGCCAGCATGAGCCGGTCTTCCGCCGAGGCCGCCCGGGCCCGCGACTGGCGCAGCGAGGCGCCCATGGCCACCAGCAGGCCACCCAGCAGCAGGTACAGGCCCAGGCGCATGAGGTCGGCACCGCCAGGGCTGCCCCACCACCGGTGCGCGCCCTCGAAAGGAAAGCCCGTGCCGATCGCCCCTGCCAGCAGCAGCAGCACGCCGGGCCCCGGACCCAGGGCGGCCGCGGCCACGGCGGCGGCGGGCAGGTAGAACACGAAAGGGCGCAGGGCGCCCACCCAGGGCCACAGCAGCCAGTGCAACGCGCCGGCCACCAGGGCGATGAGCAGGGCCACGGCGTACCGTTGCACGTGGGACATGCCCTTACCGTAACGCCATTGGTTCATGGTGTGCGAATCCAGAGGAAATCCAGGGGAACCGGCCATCGCCCATCGGGGCGGGGCGGGAACGTCGGCGCTGCGGCGCGGTCTTGTGCAGTCATGAAACAGTCGATCGGTGGGATCTTTCAACGGGGGCGCCGGGCGGTGGCCCGGCTCCTCTCACCTTCGCGCGGCGAGGGCCTGGCGCCCGAGGCCGACGCGAAGGATTGGGCGCACGCCTCGGCGGCGGGGGAAGAAGACCCGGGTGCCAGCGTCGATCTGCTGGACGACCGGCCGCCGCCCCGCGCCGTCAGGAGGGAGGCGGACTGAGGGCGCTGGCCCCGTTCGGCGGGCTCGGCGGCGGCGCGTTCGGGCCCGGCACCGGCGGTGCCGGCGGCGGATCGCCCATCGGCGGCGGCACCGGGTCGTGCAGAGGCGGCGGGGCGGGCGGTTGCAGGGGAGGCGGCGGGGTGGTGTGCATGGGGTTCAGACGGGCTTCTTGCGCTCGGCATGCGCTGGGGTTGAAGGGTGCTCGGGGGGGTCATGCGCCAGGATGGCGATGCTGCCGTCGGGCTCCAGGATGGCCCACTTCACCTCGCTCAGGGCCTCCAGGCCCGTCTTGTGCATCTCGGTGAACACCTCGTCGGGCGTGACCCGCATGCGGTTCATCGCATCGACGAGGAAGCGGCCTTCGTAGACGAGCACCGTGGGATCGCCCGACACCAGGCGGCCGACGCGCTCGAAGCGCTGCACGAGCAGCGAGGTGAGAAAGACCAGCACCAGCAAGGTGCACAGGCCGGTGAGCCCGGTGGTCAGGGAGTAGTCGCTGCCGATGAGCGCCTGGGACACGATCTCCGGAATCATCAGCAGGGACACCAGTTCCAGGGGCGAGAGCTGGCCGAACTCGCGTTTGCCCAGCACGCGCAAGCCGAGCAGCACGACCAGGTAGATGACGGTGACGCGCGCGACGGTGTCCATGTCATCAGGGCAGCACGGTCGTGGAGAAGTCCAGGCGCGCCAGCGTGGGCTGTCCGGGACGGTTGAGTTCCACCCAGCCCTTCAGCAGGCCCCAGTCGTCGGGTTGCAGGCGCAGGTGCACGCTGGCGCGCTCGCCAGGGGCCAGTGCCGGCAGGCTGACCCGGGCGCGGCCCGACGAGATGGCGTCGGGCGCCGGCACCGAATCGACGCTGGAGAAGTGCGCGAGGTAGGCCTCGTCGAACGCCAGCGACAAGTCCTGGGTGCCTTCGGCGGCGGTGTTGGTGACGGTGACGACGAGATGCCCGCTGCCCAGGTGGCGCAGCCGCGCCGGGTGGCTCACGTCCAGCCAGAGCGCGTTCGGTGCCTGCAGGACCTGGCGGGTGTGCGCGGGCCCGAGTGCGCCGCTGAGTGCCAGCACGGGCAGGAGCGCCAGCGCGGGGATGCCGATCCATTCCAGGGCGCCCAGGCGCACCTCGCGACGGTATTCGGGCGGGCGGGGTGGTGAGGGCGGGTGCGGTGAGGGCATGGATGTCGGCCGGCTGCCGGTCCCCGGCAATCGGCGTGCCCGGTCCGCGCGCATGGCATGCCGCTTGCCCACCAAAGCCACATCTCCCACAGCCACACCATTGATGGAAAGGAACCTGAACATGAACCAAGTCAGCGAAGTCATGACCCGCGGGGTGCGGACCCTGTCTCCCGGCGACAACCTGCGCCTGGCCGCCCAGGCGATGGAGGAAATGGCCATTGGATCGGTCCCCGTGTGCGACGGCCAGCGGCTGCTCGGCATGGTGACGGACCGCGATCTGGTGGTGCGGGGCGTGGCCCAGGGCCTGGCCCCCGAACGCGCCACCCTGCGCGAGGTGATGAGTCCCGAGGTGAAGTGGTGCTACGAGGACCAGTCCATCGAAGAAGCGGCGCAGATGATGTGCGATGCGCAGATCCGCCGCCTGCCGGTGGTGGACCACGACAAGCGCCTGGTCGGCCTCCTGTCGCTGGGCGACGTGGCGGTCAAGACCAGCCCCGAGGAAGCGGCCCGGGCCTTGCAGGACATTTCGCAGCCCGCGCAGCCGGATCGGGCGGGCCTGAGTCAGGCCAGTGGCGCCGCCGGCGGGGGCGCGGATCGCAGCACCCGGCGCTGAGCAGTGCCAAGCGGCCTCGAGCGCTTCGGGGCCGCCTGCGCGGGGCGGCGGGGGCGACGGACGGAATTTGAGCGGCTTTGCGTGCGCTGCTTGACGCTTGGCCTGTCCGGCAGGGCCTCACAATAGTCCCTGGCGGTATCCACCGCCCGGCCAACCGGCGGTGTCCCGGACGGCATCGGGGGTGGGGCGCGCTCGCTAGAATGAATTTCATGGCTTCGCAGATCCCCAAGAAACCGGAAACCCCAGCGGCCCCGCCCGCCACGGGCAGCGACGACGCGGTCGTCCTGGAACGGCGCACGCAGCGCGTTCAACCGCCCCAGATGTACCAGGTGGTGCTGCTCAATGACGATTTCACCCCGATGGAATTCGTCGTGCAGGTCATCCAGGAGTACTTCAGCAAGGACCGCGAGACGGCCACCCAGATCATGTTGAAGATTCACCTGGAGGGAAAAGGGGTTTGCGGCGTCTATTCACGCGATGTCGCAAGCACCAAGGTGGACCAGGTGCTGCAGGCCGCCCGCTCGGCGGGTCACCCCTTGCAATGCGTGAGCGAACCTGTTGAATAAGCGTTCAAGCTCCTCATCTAGACCCTACATTCGTCTCAGGACGCGCTTTTCCCGATACTCCCCAGCCAAAGGACGTGCCACATGATTGCCCAGGAACTTGAAGTCAGCTTGCACATGGCCTTCGTCGAGGCCAGGCAGCAGCGGCACGAATTCATCACGGTGGAGCACCTGCTGCTGGCTTTGCTTGACAACCCCAGCGCCGCCGAGGTCTTGCGTGCCTGCTCGGCCAACATCGACGACCTTCGCAAGTCCTTGACGAACTTCATCAAGGACAACACCCCGCAGGTGGCGGGCACCGACGAGGTGGACACCCAGCCCACGCTGGGTTTCCAGCGCGTCATCCAGCGCGCCATCATGCACGTGCAGTCCACCGGCAATGGCAAGAAAGAGGTCACCGGTGCCAACGTGCTCGTCGCCATCTTCGGCGAGAAGGACTCGCACGCCGTCTACTACCTGCACCAGCAGGGCGTGACGCGCCTGGACGTGGTGAACTTCATCGCTCACGGCATCCGCAAGAGCGATCCGCCGGAGCCGACCAAGTCCAATGAAAGCGCGGCCGAGAACGAAGAGGCCGCCGAAGCCAAGGGCAACGAGAAGGCCTCGCCGCTGGAGCAGTTCACGCAGAACCTGAACCAGATGGCCAAGGACGGCAAGATCGACCCGCTCATCGGCCGCGAGTACGAGGTCGAGCGCGTCATCCAGATCCTGTGCCGCCGCCGCAAGAACAACCCGCTGCTCGTGGGCGAGGCCGGCGTGGGCAAGACGGCCATCGCCGAGGGCCTGGCCTGGCGCATCACGCAGGGCGACGTGCCGGAGATCCTCGCCGAGTCCAGCGTCTATTCGCTCGACATGGGCGCGCTGCTGGCCGGCACCAAGTACCGCGGCGATTTCGAGCAGCGCCTCAAAGGCGTGCTCAAGTCGCTCAAGGACAAGCCCAACGCCATCCTGTTCATCGACGAGATCCACACCCTGATCGGGGCCGGTGCGGCCTCGGGCGGCACGCTGGACGCGTCCAACCTGCTCAAGCCGGCGCTTTCCAGCGGCCAGCTCAAGTGCATCGGCGCCACCACCTTCAGCGAGTACCGCGGCATCTTCGAGAAGGACGCGGCCCTGTCGCGGCGCTTCCAGAAGGTCGACGTGGTGGAGCCCACGGTGGAGCAGACGGTGGACATCCTCAAGGGGCTGAAGTCGCGCTTCGAGGAGCACCACAACGTCAAGTACGCCGTGGCCGCCCTTCAGGCCGCCGCCGAGCTGTCGGCCAAGTACATCAACGACCGCCACCTGCCCGACAAGGCCATCGACGTGATCGACGAGGCCGGCGCGGCGCAGCGCATCCTGCCGGCGTCCAAGCGCAAGAAGACCATCTCCAAGACCGAGGTCGAGGAGATCGTCGCCAAGATCGCGCGCATCCCGCCCGCCAACGTCTCCAATGACGACCGCGGCAAGCTCGCAACGCTGGAGCGCGACCTCAAGAGCGTGGTGTTCGGCCAGGACAAGGCGCTGGAGGTGCTCGCCGCCAGCGTGAAGATGGCGCGTTCCGGTCTGGGCAAGGCCGACAAGCCCATCGGCGCCTTCCTGTTCAGCGGCCCCACCGGCGTGGGCAAGACCGAAGCGGCCAAGCAGCTGGCCTACATCATGGGCATCGAGCTGATCCGCTTCGACATGTCCGAGTACATGGAGCGCCACGCCGTCAGCCGCCTGATCGGCGCGCCTCCGGGCTACGTGGGTTTCGACCAGGGCGGCCTGCTGACCGAGGCCATCACCAAGAAGCCGCACTGCGTGCTGCTGCTCGACGAGATCGAGAAGGCGCACCCGGACCTCTTCAACATGCTGCTGCAGGTGATGGACCACGCCACGCTGACCGACAACAACGGCCGCAAGGCCGACTTCCGCAACGTGATCCTCATCATGACCACGAACGCGGGCGCCGAGACCATGAACAAGGCGACCATCGGTTTCACCAACCCGCGTGCCGCGGGCGACGAGATGGCCGATATCAAGCGCCTGTTCACGCCCGAGTTCCGCAACCGCCTGGACGCGATCGTCAATTTCAAGGCCCTGGACGAGCAGATCATCCTGCGCGTGGTCGACAAGTTCCTGCTGCAGCTGGAGACGCAACTGGCCGAGAAGAAGGTGGAGGTCACCTTCAGCGACACGCTGCGCCAGCACCTGGCCAAGAAGGGCTTCGACCCGCTGATGGGCGCGCGCCCGATGCAGCGCCTCATCCAGGACACCATTCGCCGTGCCCTGGCCGACGAGCTGCTGTTCGGTCGCCTGACCGAGGGGGGGCGCCTGAACGTCGACCTGGTGACCAAGACGGGCGAGGACGGCAAGGAAACCCAGGAAGTCGAACTCGACATCCAGCCGCTGCCGAAGAAGGAAGGCAAGGCCAAGCCGGAAGAGGCCACGGAAGTCTGAAGCCCGCCGGTCCCTGGCCCTGCAAGATGCCCCGCCCTGAGCGGGGCATTTTTTTGGGTTCAGCCGCCCGGCCGCGCTGGCGACGCCCGATCGGAGGCGTCCGGGTCGAAGGCATGGCGGAAGGCCAGCAGGAACTCGTCCACCCGTTGTCGGGGCAAGCGGTCGATGCCGGCGGCGGTGGCACGCCCGCCGCCGCCGAAGGCCAGGCAGAGGAGGTCGGCGCCGCGTGGCCGATGGGCGGGCGCGCGCACGGTCACCACGAAGGCCTCGGGGCCGGCGGCTCGCAGCACCGCGCAGGCCTGTTCGGGCTCGCGCTCGGCGCAGCGGTAGGCCAGGCTGCCCTGCACGCGCCGCGCCCACGCTTCATTGGGCAGCTCGTAGACCGCGCCCGCCGGCAGGCGCCAGCGTGGAGACAGCGCGTCGGCGCGGGCCAGGTCCTCGCGCTGGCGCACGATCAGGGCGTCGGCCACGCGTTCTAGCCGCCAGAAGGCCAGCGGGTCGGCGTAGGGCCGCATCAGGGCGTGCAGCGCGGCTGGCGCGATCAGGACGTCGGCCCGCGTGTCGCCGTAGGCGTTGTGGTTGATCGCCTCGCCCAGCGTGCGCAGCGCGTCCAGGCGCGCTTCGTCCAGGCCGGCGGCGTGGCCCAGCGCACGTGCGCTGGCCAGCATGCCGTCGCCGAAAGCACCGGTGACGGCCCAGGCCGTGTGCGGGCCGCCCAGGTGACGGTGCACGATGAGGCTGGTGCAGCGCGTGGGCGCGGCCTCGATCTCCAGCATCAGGGCCGGATGGCGCGGCAGCGGTTCGGGGCCGGCGTGGTGGTGGTCGAAGTACTCCACGCTGACGCCGCGCGCCAAGAGCGCCTCCAGGGCTTCCCGGTTGCGTGCCAGCGAGATGTCCAGCACCGTCAGCGTGTCGCCGGGCTGGGCGTCGACGCGTTCGAGCAGGGCGATGTCGCGCTTGAGGCCCGTGACCTGGCGAGCCTCGCGCGGGTGGACCAGGCGCAGCTGCTGCAGCGCGCACAGGCCGTCGGCGTCGCCGTTGAAGACGTCCCAGTGGCTCATGTCCTTATCGGCCCGTCTCGGCGGCCATCGGCGCAGGCGCCCAGGCCAGCGGCAGGCGCAGCTCCAGCGTGCCGTCGGGGCAGCGGCGCATGCCGAAGCCGGTGGCGCGCGCGAGGTTGACCATGCCGTGGTTGCCTTCCAGGCACCAGCCCATCAGCTCGCGCGTGCCGCGCGCGCGCAGGTGCTCGATCAGCCGGTCCAGCAGGGCGCGTCCCAGCCCGCGCCCTTGCCAGGGCTGTGCCACCTGAACCGCGAATTCGGCGACTTCGTTGTCGGGGTCGCACACGGCGCGCGCCTCGCCGCACAGCAGGTCCCCGGCCAAGGCAACGAAGGCCATCTCGCGCTCGTAGTCGATCTGGCAGTAGCGCGCCAGCTCGCTGCTCGGCACTTCGCGGCGCGTGAAGAAGAAGCGCAGCCGCAGGTCCTCGGGCGAGCACTGGGCGTAAAACCGCTGCAGCCGCTCGCCGTCTTCCGGACGGATGGGGCGCAGGCACATCGGCTCGCCGCCGACGTCCTGCACCCGCTCCAGACCGGAGGGGTACGGCCGCAGCGCCAGGTGCGCCCCATCGCGCGTCGGCTCAGCCGCGCGCACGCGAACGCGTGCGTCCAGCGCGATCGCGCCGTGCGCGTCCACCAGCAGCGGGTTGATGTCGAGTTCGGCGACGTGGGCGAGGTCGCTGGCGAGCTGGCTCAGGCGCAGCAGCACGTCCACGATGGCGTCCTGCTTGGCGGGCGGGCGCGAGCGGTAGCCGCGCAGCAGGCCCGCCACGCGCGTGCGCTGCACCAGATCGCGGGCGAGCACGGCGTTGAGCGGCGGCAGCGCGATCGCGCGGTCGGCGCGCACCTCCACCGCCGTGCCGCCTTCGCCGAACAGCAGCACCGGGCCAAACACCGGGTCGCTGGCAATGCCCGCGATGGTTTCCACCGCCAGGGGCCAGTCGGCCATGGCCTGCACGGTGAAGCCGTTCAGGCGGGCGCCGGGCTTGGCGCGTGCAATCCGCTCCTGCATGTGCTGCGCTTCGGCCCGCAGCTGGGCGGCGTCGGCCAGGTTCAGTGCCACGCCGCCCACGTCCGATTTGTGCAGGACGTCGGGCGACACGATCTTGAGCGCCACCGGGTAGCCGATGCGTTCGGCCGCCGCCAGCGCGCCTGGCACGTCGCCCACGCGTTCGGTGGCCACGCAGGGAATGCCGTAGGCCAGCAGCAATTGCTTGGCCTGGCCTTCGTCGAGCCACTCGCTGCCTTGGGCCAGGGCCGCCTCGACCAGGGCGCGCGCGCCTTCCCGGTCAGGAAAGTGCAGCTCGGGTCTCGACTCGGGCAACTGCAGCAACGCGGCCTGTGCCGCGTGGTGGTCGCGCAGCTGCTGCCAGGCGGCGGTGGCGCGCTCGGGGGTGTCGTAACAGGCAATGCCTTGCGCGCCGAACAGCTCGCGCGCGGCCTGCACGCGCGGGCCGCCGAGCCAGCAGGCCAGCACCGGCTTGTCGGATTCGCGCAGCAGAGGCAGGCTGGCCTGCGCGATCTCCGTGGCCGATGCGATGGCCGTGGGCGCGTGCATGAACAGGATGCCATCCACCTCGCTCGCGTCGATCAGCGCGCGCAGGGCGTCGAGGTAGCGTTCGGGCGGTGCGTCCCCGATGACGTCCACCGGGTTGTCGTGCGACCAGTTGGCGGGCAGGCAGGCGTCCAGCCGCGCCAGGGTGCGCGAAGACAAGGCCGCGAGTTGACCGCCGTCCAGCGTGTCGGCGGCGAGCACGCCCGCGCCGCCGCCATTGGTGAGCACGGCCAGCCGCGGGCCAGCCCCATGGCGCACGCGCGAGAGCGTCTGCGCGGCGTCGAACAGCGCCTCCAGCGTATCGACGCGCAGCATGCCGGCGCGCCGCACGGCGGCGTCGAACACGGCGTCGGAGCCGGCCAGTGCGCCGGTGTGCGAGGCCGCGGCCCGCGCGCCGTCGGGCCGGCGGCCGGACTTGACCAGCACCACCGGCTTGTTGCGCGCCGCGGCGCGCGCGGCCGACATGAACTTGCGCGCGTGTGTCACGGATTCCATGTACAGCAGGATGGCGCGGGTGTGCGGGTCGCTGCCGAGGTAGTCGAGCAGGTCGCCGAAGTCCACGTCGGCGCCATCGCCCAGCGAGATGAAGTGCGAGAAACCGATGCCACGCGCCCGGGCCCAGTCGAGCATGGCCGTGGCGAGTGCGCCCGATTGCGTGACGAAGGCGAGCTCGCCCGGCAGGGCCTGGCCCGGCGCGAAGCTGGCGTTGAGCGCCTGCCCCGGCACCAGTGCGCCGATGCAGTTGGGCCCGAGGATGCGCAGCAGGTGCGGGCGTGCCGCGTCGAGCATGGCCTGCTCCAGGCTGCGGCCGTCCGGGGCCTGGCCGTCGCGCAGGCCGGCGGTGAGCACGATGGCCGCGCGCGTGCCCCTGCGGCCGAGCTGGGCCACGAGTTCGGGCACGCTGTCGGCCGGCGTGCAGATGACGGCCAGGTCGGGCGCGGCGGGCAGTTCGTCCACGCTGGAGAACACGGGCTGGCCGTCGAGCTCGAAGGGCCGGTGGTTCACCGCCCACAGCGGCCCCGCGAAACCGGCTTCGCGCAGGTTGCGCCAGACCAGCGCGCCCACGGCGTTGGCGCGCCGCGAGACGCCGATGACGGCCACCGAGCGCGGCTGAAACAGGGTGTCGAGATGCCGAATGCTCACGGGACTACCTCCGTGCTGCGTACCGCGTGGCTGAGCGCCTGGGGAGCGGCGAGGCAGCGCATGCCCGCATGATGAACCGCGATGCGCGGGCGGGCTTGCGCCAGGTCAAAGGTGCGGCCGACGGAACGTCTTGACGTGAGCCATGGCTCGCGTCAAGGTAGCGGCCATCGCGCAAGCCAACACTCCGTGGCAACTGCACATCACCCGGTGATGACATCAAGGAGGCACCCATGGCTGAACGCGAATACGCAGACCCGGGCGCGCGCGATCACTTGCGCGCCGTGCTCAGCGAGCGCCGCGAGCGCTTGATGAACTTCTTGCGGCGGGGCGCGCTGCCGATCGGGCTGAGCGACGACATCGTCGAAGAGGTGGACCACCTCGACAGCGCGCTGGCACGCCTGGACGCCCCGGGCGCCAGCGCCTGTGCGCGTTGCGGTGAACCGATTTCCCTGACGCGCAGAACCCTGGTGCCCGACACGGGGCTGTGCACCGCTTGCGCCCTGGTGGCCGAGGGCCTGGCGCCGGGCCGCGACCGACGGGACGGCCCGAGTTCGACCTGGGACGCCGAGTTCCTGCCCGAGATCGGTTAGGGCCTCGGCGCCGGGCGTTCAGCGCTTGCCACCGAGCAGCCCGCCCAGCACGCCGCGCAGAATCTGCCGGCCCAGGCCGCTGGCCACGGTGCGGGCGGCCGTCTTGGCCATGGTCTGCACCAGGCCGTCGTACTGGCCGCCGCGCGGGCCGGTGCGGCCGAACAGCACCTCGTTGATCACGCTCTTTTCCTCGGCGGGCGCGCCTTTGGGCGAGCCGGGGATGCGCGGTGTTTTGGCGCCGGGCTTGCCGTCGGCGGCGGCCTCTGCGGCTTCCTCGACACGCGCCCCCGCGTGCGCGCGGAACATCTCGTAAGCGCTCTCGCGGTCCACGGTCTTTTCGTAGGTGCCCGCCACCAGCGAGCCCTGGGTCAGCGCGCGCCGCTGCTCGGGCGTGATGGGGCCGATCTGGCTGCCCGGCGGCACCACGTAGGCGCGCTCGGTCTCGCAGGGGCGGCCCTTGGGGTCCAGGAAGCTCACCAGGGCCTCGCCCACCGCGAGCTCGGTGATGGCGGCCTCGATGTCGAGCCCCGCTTTCGGGCGCATGGTCTGCGCGGTGGACTTCACCGCCTTCTGGTCGCGCGGCGTGAAGGCGCGCAGCGCGTGCTGCACGCGGTTGCCGAGCTGGCCGAGCACGCTGTCGGGGATGTCCAGCGGGTTCTGGGTCACGAAGTACACGCCCACGCCCTTGGAGCGCACCAGGCGCACCACGAGTTCGATGCGCTCGACCAGCACCTTGGGCGCCTCGTCGAACAGCAGGTGCGCCTCGTCGAAGAAGAACACCAGCCTGGGCTTGTCGGGGTCGCCGACCTCGGGCAGGTTCTCGAACAGCTCGGAGAGCAGCCACAGCAGGAAGGTCGCGTACAGGCGCGGTGCGTTGAGCAGCTTGTCCGCGGCCAGGATGTTGATGACGCCCTTGCCGTCCACTGTCTGCATGAAGTCGGCGATGTCGAGCATGGGCTCGCCGAAGAACTTGTCGCCGCCCTGCGATTCGACCTGCATGAGCCCGCGCTGGATGGCGCCGATGGACGCCGCGCTGATGTTGCCGTATTCGGTGGTGAACTGTTTGGCGTTGTCGCCCACGTGCTGCAGCATGGCCCGCAGGTCCTTCATGTCGAGCAGCAGCAGGCCGTTGTCGTCGGCGATCTTGAAGATCAGGTTGAGCACGCCGGTCTGCGTGTCGTTCAGGTTGAGCATGCGCGCCAGCAGCAGCGGGCCCATGTCGCTGACGGTGGCGCGCACGGGGTGGCCTTGCTCGCCGAACACGTCCCACAGGGTGGTGGGGCATTCGGTGGGCTGGGGCAGATCGATGCCGCGTTCGGCCAGGACGGCGGCCATCTTCTCGCCGATCTTCCCGGTCTGGCTGATGCCGCTGAGATCGCCCTTCACGTCGGCCATGAACACCGGCACGCCGATGCGCGAGAAGCCTTCGGCCAGGACCTGCAGGGTCACGGTCTTGCCGGTGCCGGTGGCCCCGGTGATGAGGCCGTGGCGGTTGGCCAGGCCAGGCAGCACCTGGCAAGTGGTCTGGGCGTTCTTGGCGATCAGCAGGGGTTCGGCCATGGTCGGGTCCTGGTGGGTTGGGCGGGCGAGTTCGGGCGCGATCGTAAAATCGCGGGCTCATTAGATCAAAGCCAGCAGGCATTTCGAGGACTTCCCATGGCCGGACACAGCAAGTGGGCGAACATCAAGCACCGCAAGGGGCGCCAGGACGAGAAGCGGGGGAAGATCTGGACCCGCGTGATCCGTGAGATCACGGTGGCCGCGCGCAGCGGCGGCGGCGACCCCGCCATGAACCCGCGCCTTCGCCTGGCGATCGAGAAGGCCAAGGCGGCCAACATGCCGGCCGACCGCATCAAGTACAACGTGGACAAGGCCTCCGGCACGCTGGAAGGCCTGTCGCTGGAGGAAATCCGCTACGAGGGTTACGGCATCGGTGGCGCGGCGGTCATCCTGGACACCATGACCGACAACCGCGTGCGCACCGTGGCCGAGGTGCGCCACGCCTTCAGCAAATTCGGCGGCAACCTGGGCACCGAAGGCTCGGTGGCCTTCCAGTTCAAGCACTGCGGCCAGCTCATCTTCGCGCCCGGTACGTCGGAAGACACGGTGATGGAAGTGGCGCTGGAGGCCGGCGCCGAGGACGTCATCACCGACGACGATGGCGCCATCGAGGTGCTGACCCCGCCGGCCGACTTCGAGGCCGTGAAGGACGCGCTGGAAGCCAAGGGCCTGAAGGCCGAGTTCGCCGAAGTGACCATGCGCGCGGAGAACACCATCGCCCTGAGCGGCGAGGACGGCGCCCGCATGCAGAAGCTGCTGGACGTGCTTGAAGACCTGGACGACGTGCAGAACGTCTTCCACAACGCTGAAATCTCGGAATGAAGGTTCTTGTCATCGGCGGCGGTGGCCGCGAACACGCCCTGGCCTGGCGCCTGAAGCAGTCGGAGGGCGTGAGCGAGGTCTTCGTGGCCCCGGGCAACGCCGGCACGGCGCGCGATCCGCAGCTCAGCAACCTGCCCATCACCGACAAGGTGGCCCTGCGCGAATGGGTGCAGGCGAATGGCGTCGGGCTCACCGTGGTGGGCCCCGAGGCGCCGCTGGCGGCCGGCGTGGTCGACGAGTTCCGCGCCCACGGCCTGGCCATCTTCGGCCCCACGCAGAAGGCGGCGCAACTGGAAAGCTCCAAGGCCTTCAGCAAGGCCTTCATGCAGCGCCACGGCATTCCCACGGCCGAGTACCAGGCCTTCACCGACCCGGTGAAAGCCCACGCCTACGTGGACGCCAAGGGCGCGCCCATCGTCGTCAAGGCCGACGGCCTGGCGGCCGGCAAGGGCGTGGTGGTGGCCATGACGGCGGCCGAGGCGCACGAGGCCATCGACTTCATGCTGCTGGACAACAAACTGGGCGTGGCGCACAACGAGGGCGGCGCGCGCGTCGTCATCGAGGAGTTCCTGCAGGGCGAGGAGGCCAGCTTCATCGTGCTGTGCGACGGCGAGCACGCCCTGGCCCTGGCCACCAGCCAGGACCACAAGCGCCTGAAGGACGCCGACCAGGGCCCCAACACGGGCGGCATGGGCGCGTATTCGCCCGCGCCGGTGGTCACGCCCGCGGTGCACCAGCGCGCCATGGACGAGGTGATCCTGCCCACGCTGCGCGGCATGAAGGCCGACGGCATTCCGTACACCGGCTTCCTCTACGCGGGCCTCATGATCACGCCCGATGGCGCGGTCAAGACGCTGGAATTCAACTGCCGCATGGGCGACCCCGAGACCCAGCCCATCATGATGCGCCTGCGCAGCAACCTCGCGCAGGTGCTGCTCGCGGCCACGCGCGGCGAGCTCGACCGCGTGCAACTCGACTGGGACCCGCGCGTGGCCCTGGGCGTGGTGATGGCCGCGGCCGGCTACCCGTTCGATCCGCGCAAGGGCGACGCCATCACCGGCCTGCCGGCCGACGAGGCCGAGCGCATGGTGTTCCACGCGGGCACGGTGGCGGACGGCGAGGCCGTGCGCGTCTCGGGCGGGCGCGTGCTGTGCGTGACCGCGCTGGCCGATTCGGTGGCGCAGGCGCAGCGCCGCGCCTACGAGGTGGTCGACCGCATCGCCTTCGACGGCATGCAGTGCCGCCGCGACATCGGCTTTCGCGCGCTGTGATCGTTGCGCCCGATGCCGGCGGGCCCGAAGCCTGCTAGGGTCTGAGCATGGCCCTTGACAACCCGATCGCGAACGTCCGCGAGTACCTCATCGATCTGCAGGAGCGGATCACGTCCACCGTGGCGATGGTCGATGGCGGCCACTTCGTGGTCGACCGCTGGAAGAAGCGCCCCGGCGAGAAGCTGCAGGGCACAGGCGTCACGCAGATCCTGGAAGACGGCGCGGTGTTCGAGCGCGCGGGCTGCGGCTTCTCGCACGTGCGGGGGCCGCTGCTGCCGCCCTCGGCCACGCAGCACCGGCCGGAACTGGCCGGCGCGCCGTTCGAGGCCATGGGCGTGTCGCTCGTCTTCCACCCGCGCAACCCCTACGTGCCCACGGTGCACATGAACGTGCGCATGATCGCGGCCACGCCCAAGGGCAAGGCGCCGGTGTGCTGGTTCGGTGGCGGCATGGACCTCACGCCGTACTACGGCTTCGAGGACGACGCGAAGCACTTCCACCGCGCCTGCAAGGCCGCGCTCGACCCCTTCGGCGTCGACAAGTACCCGCGCTTCAAGCAGTGGTGTGACGAGTACTTCTACCTGAAGCACCGCGACGAGCAGCGTGGCGTGGGCGGCGTGTTCTTCGACGACTTCTCCGAACTCGGCTTCAATGGCAGCTTCGCCATGATGAGTTCGGTGGGCGACGCCTTCCTCGACGCCTACCTGCCCATCGTGGACCGGCGCAAGAACACCCCCTACGGCGAGCGCGAGCGCAGCTTCCAGCTCTACCGCCGCGGCCGCTACGTCGAGTTCAACCTGGTCTACGACCGGGGCACGCTCTTCGGCCTGCAGTCGGGCGGGCGCACCGAATCCATCCTGCTGTCCATGCCGCCGCTGGTGAGCTGGGCCTACAACCGCCAGACGAAGAAGGGCACGCCCGAGGACCGGCTCTACCGTGATTTCCTGGTGCGCCGGGACTGGGTCTGATGGCCATCGCCACCCAGCCCATCCAGCGCGTCGGCATGTTCGGCGGCGCGTTCGACCCGCCGCACACCGCGCACCGCGCACTCGCGCAGGCCGCGCTGGACCAGCTCCGGCTCGATGCGCTGCACGTGATGCCCACCGGGCAGGCCTGGCACAAGGCGCGCGCTCTCTCGCCCGCGCACCACCGCATCGCCATGTGCGAGGCCGCCTTCGGCGACCTGCCGCGCGTGCGCATCGACCGCCGCGAGACCGAGCGGCAGGGCCCCAGCTACACCGCCGACACGCTGGCCGAGCTGCGCGCCGAGTACCCCGCGGCCACGCTTTACCTGGTGCTGGGCGCGGACCAGTTGCTCGCGTTCAAGTCCTGGGTGCGCTGGGAAGAGGTGCTCTCGCTGGCCACACTGGCGGTGGCCAACCGCCCCACCAACATCGGCGCGCAGGCCCTGCGCGGCGACGCTCCGCTCACCGACCTGCGTGGCGTGGACGTGCCCTTCGCGCGCCTGCGCATGCCGCTGCAGCACATCAGTGCCACCGCCTTGCGCGCCAAGCTGGCCAACGAGCCGGCCGACGACCCGTCGCTGGACCTGCTGGTCCCTGACGCGGTCGCGAGCTATATTTCGCAACACCACCTCTACCAGTCCCCTACATGACCAGCGAATCCGCCGCGAAAAAAGACATCCAGAAACTGCAAAGGGCCATCGTCGATGGCCTGGAGGACGTCAAGGGCCAGGACATCGTGGTCTTCAACACCGAGGAACTGTCGCCGCTGTTCGAGCGCGTGATCGTCGCCAGCGGCACCTCCAACCGCCAGACCAAGGCCCTGGCCGCCAGCGTGCGCGACGCGGTGCGCGAGGCCGGCTTCGACAAGCCCCGCATCGAGGGCGAGGACAACGGCGAATGGATCATCGTGGACTGCGGCCCGGCCGTGGCGCACGTGATGCAGCCCGCCATCCGCCAGTACTACCGGCTCGAGGACATCTGGGGCGCCAAGCCCGTGCGCCTGACCACCGCCGCCGCCAAGAAGGCAGAGGCGGCGAAGAAGAAGGCCAGGCCAGCCGCCGACAAGGTGGCCGAGGCCAAGCCGGTGTCGGCCAAGGCGGTGGTTCGCAAGGCGGCGGCAAAGGCCGCGCCCGGCAAGGCCCCCGCATCGAAGAAGGCCGCCGCGAAGAAGCCCGCGGCGAAAACCGCACCGGCCAAGCCGCGCGCCGGCATGAGCAAGGTGGTGGTGAACGCCCCGGCCGCGAAGAAGAAGGCCTCGCCCAAGGCCGCGCCCGCGGCGAAGAAGCCGGCCAGACCCGCCGCCAAGAAGAAGGCATGAAGCTCGTGATCGTCGCGGTCGGGCAGAAAGTGCCCGACTGGGCCCAGACCGCCTACGACGATTACGCCAAACGCTTTCCCCCGGAACTGCGCGTCGAGCTCAAGGCCGTCAAGACCGAGCCGCGCGCCTCCAAGACCACCAAGACCCTGTGGGCCGCCGAGCGCCAGCGCATCGAAGCGGCCATTCCGCGCGGCGCGCGCGTGGTGGCCCTGGACGAGCGCGGCACCACCCTGACGACGCAGGCGCTCGCGCAGCAGCTCAGGCAATGGCAACTCGGCGGCGACGACGTCGCCCTGGTCATCGGCGGGCCTGATGGCCTGGACCCGGCCTTTCGCGAGGCCGCGCACCAGCGCATCCGACTGTCCGACCTGACGCTGCCGCACGCCATGGTGCGGGTGTTGCTGATCGAGCAGTTGTACCGGGCGTGGTCGATCAACGCGAACCATCCCTACCACCGCGAATGACGAAGACCCAGGCCCCCTTCATCTACCTGGCCTCGCAGAGCCCGCGCCGCCGCGAACTGCTCACGCAGTGGGGCGTGCGCCACGAGCTGCTGTTGCCCGATGCCGACGAAGACGCGGAGTCGCTGGAGGCCGCGCACCCGAACGAGGCGCCCGCGCGCTACGTGCAGCGCGTCACCGCGCTCAAGCTCGAGGCCGCCCTGGCGCGCTTGAAGCGCCGCGGTCTGCCCGCCGCGCCCGTGCTGTGCGCCGACACCACCGTGGCGCTGGGCCGGCGCATCCTGGGCAAGCCGGCCGACGCGGTCGAAGCGCGGCGCATGCTGACCGACCTGTCCGGCCGCACGCACCGCGTGCTCACGGCCGTGGCGGTGGGCAAGGGCGCGCGGCGCTGGACGGCGCTGTCCGCCTCCAACGTGCGCTTCGACGCGCTCACGCCCACGCAAATCCGCCGCTACGTCGAGGGCGGCGAGCCCATGGGCAAGGCCGGCGCCTACGCCATCCAGGGCCACGCGGGCCTGTGGATCCGCCGCATCACCGGCAGCCACACCGGCATCGTGGGTCTGCCCGCGTTCGAGACGGCGCAATTGCTGCGCGCGGCCGGCCTTTCCATCCTTTGACGAGCCCCATCCCATGAACCAGGACATCCTGATCAACTGGTCTCCGCAGGAGACGCGCGTGGCCGTGGTGGAGCAGGGTGCCGTGCAGGAGGTCCACATCGAGCGCACGCTGGAGCGCGGGCTGGTGGGCAACATCTACCTGGGCAAGGTCTCGCGCGTGTTGCCGGGCATGCAGTCGGCCTTTCTGGACATCGGCCTGGACCGCGCGGCCTTCCTGCACGTGGCCGATCTGATGCCCAACATCCAGGCCAAGCACGCGGCTCCGCGCACGAGCGGGCCGGCTCCTGCAGAGCCTGCTTCGCCACCGGCGGGCTCGGCTGAGGCGCCGGTCGTCCCACCGGTCACCGCGCCCAAGGTGCTGGCGCCCAACCCGGTGCTGCCCATCGAGAAGCAGATCTTCGAGGGCCAGGCGCTCATGGTGCAGGTGCTCAAGGACCCGATCGGCACCAAAGGCGCGCGGCTCACGGCGCAGATCAGCATCGCGGGCCGGCTGCTGGTGTTCCTGCCGCAGGACAATCACATCGGCGTGTCGCAGAAGATCCCGCCCGCGCAGCGCGAGGCCTTGCGCCAGCGACTGCTGGCCCTCACCGCCACCAGCGACGGCAGCCCCTCGGGCGGCTTCATCCTGCGCACCAACGCCGAGGACGCCGACGACGAGGAACTGGCCGACGACGTGGCCTACCTGCGCAAGACCTGGCTGCGCATCAAGGAAGCCGCGTTGCGCCAGCCGCCGGCCTCGCTGCTGCACGAGGACCTGAACCTCATGCAGCGCGTGCTGCGCGACCTCTCGGGCGCGGGCACGCAGTCCATCCGCATCGACTCGCGCGAGCAGCACGGCCTGCTCACGGGCTTCGCGAACGAGTTCATGCCCGACACCGTGGCCAAGCTGCAGCACTACAGCGGCGAGCGGCCCATCTTCGACCTGTTCAACGTGGACGAGGAGATCGTGCGCGCGCTGGGCCGGCGGGTGGAACTCAAGTCGGGTGGCTACCTGGTCATCGACCAGACCGAGGCCCTGACCACGGTGGACGTCAACACCGGCGGTTTCGTCGGTGCGCGCAACTTCGACGACACGGTGTTCCGCACCAACCTCGAGGCGGCGCAGGCCATCGCGCGTCAACTGCGCCTGCGCAACCTGGGCGGCATCGTCATCGTGGATTTCATCGACATGACGCGCGAGGACCACCGCGAGTCGGTGCTGGCCGAATTCCGCAAGCAACTCGCGCGCGACCGGGTCAAGACCATGATCGGCGGGTTTTCGCAGCTCGGCCTGGTGGAGATGACGCGCAAGCGAACGCGCGAATCCCTGGCGCACATGCTCAGCGAGGCCTGCGAGGCCTGTGGCGGCAAGGGCCACGTGAAGACCGCGCGCAGCGTGTGCTACGACATCCTGCGCGAGATCCTGCGCGAGGCGCGCGCCTTCAACCCGCGCGAGTTCCGCGTGGTCGCGTCGCCCAAGGTGGTGGAGCTGTTCCTGGACGAGGAGCGCGCGCACCTGGCCGGGCTGTCGGAGTTCATCGGCAAGCCGATCTCGCTGCAGAGCGAGAACTCGATGACGCAGGAGCAGTACGACATCGTGTTGATGTGACCACCCCCGCCGCGCTGCGCGCGGCCCCCTCAAGGGGGCGATGCCGACGGACCGGCGGAGCCGGATCCGTGGCATCTCTGGACTCAGGCCACGCGCGCCGGCGGCCCCTCGCGCACCGGGCCCACCTGCGACTCGATGTCGTGCTGCAACTGCTGTCTCAGTCCGAGCAGGAACCCCAGTTCAGCCACCACGAACAGCGGGCCGATGATCAGACCCATCAGGTCGTCCACGAAGGCGGGCTTGCGGCCCTCGTAAAAGTGGCCGATGAACTGGATCACCCAGCCCACGACGAACAGGCCGATGCCCACGGTGAGCCACACGGCGGTGGACTGCGCCGCCACCGCCTGCGCGAACCACAGCGACAGCGCCATCAGCGCCGCCATGACCACGCCCAGGCGCAGGTCCAGCTTGAGGTAGTACAGCACCGTGAGTACCGTGACCACCGTGGCCGGTGACAGCGCGATGGCGCCCCACTGCGCGAACGCTGGCCGCGCCAGCAGCACGGCCACGGCCAGCACGATCATGGGGATGCCGACGAAGTGGGTGAGGATGTTGCGGCGGTCTCGGTGGTAGGCCGCGTACTGGGTGAGCTGTTCGGTGAGGTTGCGCATGGCGTGTCTCCGATGCCGGGTGGCTTGCTCCGCCCTTGTACACCCGTGCGCCGCCGCGCTCAATCCGGTGTGTCCTGGGGCGCTGTCGCCTGCGCGTCCTCGCCCGCCGAGCCCAGCCCCTGCGCATGCAGCCGCGCGTAAACGCCGTCGGACGCCAGCAACTGCGCGTGCGATCCCTGCTCGGCGATGCGGCCTTCGGCAAGCACGATCACGCGGTCGGCGTGTTCGATGGTGGAGAGCCGGTGCGCGATGACCAGGGTGGTGCGGCCCCGCATGAGCCGCGCCAGCGCGTCCTGCACCAGCCGCTCGGATTCGTTGTCCAGCGCCGAGGTGGCTTCGTCCAGGATGAGGATGGGCGCGTCCTTGTAGATGGCGCGCGCGATGGCCAGGCGCTGACGCTGGCCGCCCGAGAGTTCGGTGGCGTTGTGGCCCACGTTGGTGTGCATGCCCTGCGGCAGTCGCTCCAGCAGATCGCCCAGGTTGGCCGACAGCAGGGCGGCGCGCACGCGCTCGCCGTCGATGTCGGCGTCGGCCGCGCCCAGGGCCACGTTGGCGGCCAGGCTGTCGTTGAGCATCACCACGTCCTGGCTCACCAGGGCGAACTGGCGGCGCAGGGCGGCCAGGTCCCACGCGGGCAGGGGCACGCCATCGAGCGACACCGTGCCGCGTTCGACCTCCACGAAGCGGGGCAGCAGGTTGATGAGCGTGGTCTTGCCCGAGCCCGAGGGGCCGACGAATGCCACGACCTCGCCGGGGCGGATGTCCAGGTCGACGCCGCGCAAGGCCAGGCCGGCGTCCTCGCCGGCGCTCGCCGACTCCGCCTTGGGCGGGTAGCGCACCCACACGCCGCGCAGCTCGATCGCTCCCTGCACGCGCTCGGCCACGTGAGTGCCGCCGGCCTGCTCGGGCGTTTGCTCGATGAGCTCGATGCCGCGCTCCAGCGCCGCCAGGCCGCGCGTGATGGGCGAGGCGATCTCGGCCAGGTGCCGGATCGGGGCGATGAGCATCAGCATGGCGGTGACGAAGGCCACGAAGTTGCCCACGGTGACGCCGGTGGTGCTGCTCTGCCACAGGGCCACGGCGATGACGGCCGACAGCGCGGCCGAGGCCAGCAGCTGGGTGAAGGGCGTCATGGCCGCCATGGCGATGGTGCTCTTGAGGGCGAGGCGGCGCAGCGCCACGCTGAGGTGGTCGAAGCGCTCGGCCTGGCGCTGCTGCGCGCCGTGCAGGCGCACCACGCGGTGCGCCAGGGCGTTTTCCTCCACCACGTAGGCGAGCTCGTCGGTGGCCTGCTGGCTGGCGCGCGTCAGGCGGTACAGGCGCTTGGAGAGCACCCGCATGATCCAGGCCAGCCCCGGGAACACCGCGATCACGATCAGCGTGAGCTTCCAGTTCAGGTAGAGCAGGTAGCCCATGAGCGCCAGCAGTGTGAGGCTGTCGCGCGCCAGCGTCAGGAAGGACGAGACCAGCATCTGCGAGCCGGTCTGCACCTCGTACACCAGCGTGTTGGACAGCTTGCTTGCGCTCTGGTGCGAGAACAGCGAGAGCTGCGCCGCGTTGAGCTTGGCGAACATGGCGCGGCGCAGGTTGAGCATGCCCGTGTTGGCCGTGTACGAGAGCGCGTACTGCGCCACGAAGGACGCCATGCCGCGCACCCCGAACAGGCCCATGAAGGCCACGGGCACCATCCACAGCGGAATGCGCCCGTCGTTGAAGCCCTCGTCGAGCAGGGTCTTGAGCAGGGCGGGAATGAGCGGCTCGGTCAGCGCGCCAATGACGGTGGCGAGCGCGGCGAAGACGATGCCGGTCCTGGCGTCACGGAAATAGGGCCAGACGCGCAGCAGCCGCTGGCGCAGCGGGCCGGAGGGTGGGGCGGTGGTCGGGTCGGTGGGGTTCAAGTCGGGTGTTCGAAACGGGCGCCGTGGGTGAAAGGCCGGGGAACCATTCGGCGCGGGCGCGGTCCAGCAGGCCGCGAGGGCACACATCTTGTCACGGCTTGCCTGCGGACGTCCGTTATTATCGGCCGCTACTTCCAAGGGCACCGGGCCACGCGCCCCGCGCTGCCCGCCATCCCAACACCATGCACCAACCGCCCCGACTCCATCCCTCGACCGGGATGCCGCGCCGGCATGCCCTGGGTCTCCTCTCTGCTTCCGCCCTGCTGGGCTGGCCCGTTTCCAGCGCCCTGGCGCAGTTCCGGGTCGAGGTCACGGGTGTGGGCCTCACGCGCTTTCCCTTCTCCGCCGTCAGCTTCCGTGGCAATGAGGCCGCGAGCGAGAACATCGCCGCCATCGTGCGCGCCGACCTGGAACGCTCGGGCCAGTTCGTCGCCGTGCCGCCCTTGAGCGGTGCGCTCGACGAAACCTCGCGCCCCGACCTCGCCCCCTGGCGCGAGCGCGGCGCCGACTCCCTGCTCACCGGCAGCGTCACCCGCCTGGCCGACGGCCGCTTCGACGTGCGCTTCCGCCTCTGGGACGTGGTGCGCGCGCAGGACCTGGGCGGCCTGAGCTACCCGGTGGGCGCCACCGACCTGCGCCTGGCGGCCCACAAGATCGCCGACTACATCTACGAAAAGCTCACCGGCGAGAAGGGCGTGTTCTCCACCCGCATCGCCTACGTCACCAAGGCCGGCACACGCCACAGCCTCTGGGTGGCCGACGCCGACGGCGAGAACGCGCGCGCCGCGCTCACCAGCCCCGAGCCCATCATCTCGCCGAGCTGGGCGCCCGGTGGCGGGCAACTGGCCTACGTGTCCTTCGAGTCGCGCAAGCCCGTCATCTACGCGCACGAGGTGGCCTCGGGCAAGCGCCGTCTGCTGGCCAACTTCCGCGGCTCCAACAGCGCGCCGGCCTGGTCGCCCGACGGCCGCTCGGTCGTGGCCACGCTGTCCCTCTCGGGCAATGCACAGCTCTACACCATGGACGCCAACGGCGGGGAGCCGCGCCGCCTGACGCAAAGCGCCAGCATCGACACCGAGCCCGTCTTCAGCGCCGACGGCAAGCAGATCTACTTCGTGAGCGACCGCGGCGGCTCGCCGCAGATCTACCGCATGTCCCCACAGGGCGGCAATGCGCAGCGGGTCACCTTCACGGGCAACTACAACATCTCGCCCTCGGTCAGCCCCGACGGGCGCTGGCTTGCCTTCATCTCGCGCGTGAACGGTGCCTTCCGTCTGCACGTGATGGAACTGTCCACCGGCACCGTGACCGCCCTCACCGAGACCAGCGGCGACGAGAGCCCCAGCTTCGCGCCCAACAGCCGCATGATCATCTACGCCACCCGCGACAAGGGTGGCGACGCGCTCATGACCACCACCGTGGACGGCCGCATCAAGACCCGCCTGGCGGGTGCGCAGGGCGATATCCGCGAGCCCGAATGGGGCCCGTTCCTGCGCTGACCGGCACGCGATTTGCCACCCGTTTCGGTTTTCGTTTTCTTTCTCCATCAACAACACCTCTCAGGAATCGCCATGTTCCCAACCTCCGCTCTCCGTCGCACCAGCGGCCTGCTTGCCGCCCTGATCGCCGCCGCCGTGCTCGCGGCCTGCGGCTCCAACGTCCGCCTCGATGAGCCCCCGGTCGAAGACCGCACCGGCACCGCCGCCGGCGCCGGCGCGGGCGGGCAGGGCAGTGGCGTGGACCAGCGCGGCGTGGCCGGCGTGCAGGTGCCGGGCTCGGGCAGCACCCAGCCCACGCAGATGCAGCGCATCGTCTACTTCGACTACGACAGCTTCGAGGTCAAGCCCGAGGCCACGCAACTGCTCGAGGCCAACGCCCGCTACCTCAACGCCAACCGCAACGTGCGCGTGGCCCTGGAAGGCCACACCGATGAACGCGGCGGCCGCGAGTACAACCTGGCGCTGGGCCAGAAGCGCGCCGAGGCCGTGCGCCGCGCGATGTCGCTGCTGGGCGTGCCCGACAGCCAGATGGAAGCCGTGAGCTTCGGCGAAGAGAAGCCCGCGCAGACCGGCGCCGACGAGTCCGCCTGGGCCAAGAACCGCCGCGTCGAACTGACCTACCGTTGAGCCGCAGCATGAGCTTTGCGCGCTGGAATTCCACGCTCGCCGCCGGCGTTCTGGCGCTGGGCGGCCTGTGGGCGCCCTCGGCCCATGCCCTGTTCGGCGACGACGAGGCGCGCAAGGCCATCGTCGACCTGCGCCAGCAGGTCGAAGCCGGCCGCCAGGCGTCCGAGGCCGCGGCCGCGCAGCAGCGCGAAAGCGACGCCTCGATCAAGCGCAGCATGCTCGAGCTGGCCAACCAGATCGAGCAACTGCGCGGAGAGATCGCCCGCATGCGCGGCCAGAACGAGCAACTCGCGCGCGAGGTGGCCGACCTGCAGCGCGCCCAGAAGGACGTGCAGGCCGGCATCGACGAGCGCCTGCGCCAGGTCGAACCGGTGAAGGTCGAGCTCGACGGCCGCAGCTTCACCGCGCAACCGGCCGAGAAGGCCGAGTTCGACGCCGCCATGGCCACGCTGCGCAAGTCCGACTTCGTGGGCGCCACGGCCGCCTTCAATGGCTTCCTGCGCCGCTACCCCACCAGCGGCTACACCCCCGTGGCGCTGTACTGGCTGGGCAACGCGCAGTACGCGGCGCGCGCCTACAAGGACGCCGTGGATTCGCACCAGCGCCTGGTGCGCGAATTCCCCGACCATCCCCGCACCCCCGAGGCCATGCTGGCCCTGGCCAACAGCCAGGTCGAGCTCAAGGACACCAGGGGCGCGCGCAAGACGCTCGAGGATCTGGTCAAACAGCACCCGCAGAGCGAAGCCGCCGGCGCGGCCAAGGAGCGCATCGCGAGATTGAAGTGACACCCCCGCCGCGCTTCGCGCGACCCCCTCAAGGGGGCGACACCTGCGGCCCGGCAAAGCCGGTTCCGCGGTGTCTCCGGGTTCAACCCTCGCCTGCGGAGAGCTTCATGGCCGCCCCTACAATCGCGGCCCTATGGATGACCTCGCCGCCCTTCAATCCCTGAACCAGACCGTGCTGTGGGCCGCCTTCGCGGTGGCCGCGGTCTTCGGTTTCATCGCCCAGCGCACCCATTTCTGCACCATGGGAGCGATCAGCGACATCGTCAACATGGGCGACTGGACCCGCATGCGCATGTGGGTCATGGCGGTGGGCGTGGCGGCCATCGGCTTCTACGGCATGGGCTGGCTGGGCTGGATCGACACCAGCCAATCCCTCTACACCGGCAGCCGCTTCATCTGGCTCTCCGCGCTGGTCGGCGGCACCCTGTTCGGCTTCGGCATGGTGCTGGCCTCGGGCTGCGGCAGCAAGACGCTGGTGCGCATCGGAGCGGGCAGCCTCAAGTCGCTCGTGGTGTTTTTCGTGATGGGCCTGGCCGCGTTCATGACGCTGCGCGGCATCTTCGGCGTGGTGCGCGTGAACACCGTGGACCGCGTCAGCGTGGAACTGCCGTCGGGCTCGGCCCTGCCCACCTGGGTGGCCAACGCGCTCGGCATGGAGCCCGGGCTGGCGGGCCTGCTCTGTGCGCTGGTCATCGGTATCGCGCTCATTGCCTGGTGTCTGAGCAGCGCCGACTTTCGCACCGGCAACAACCTGTTCGCGGGCATCGGCATCGGTCTCACCATCGTCGGCATGTGGTGGGTCAGCGGCCACCTGGGCTTCGTGCCCGAGCACCCCGAAACGCTGGAGCCGGTCTACGTCGGCAGCAACAGCGGGCGCATGGAGGCCCTGACCTTCACCGCGCCCATGGCCTTCGTGCTCGATTGGCTGATCTATTTCAGCGACACCACCAAGGTGCTGACCTTCGGCGTGGTCACGGTCTTCGGCGTGGTGGCGGGCTCGTTCGTCTGCGCCCTCATCGAGCGCAGCTTCCGCTGGGAAGGCTTTCGCGACACCAGCGACACGGCGCTGCACCTGGTGGGCGGCGCGCTCATGGGCGTGGGTGGCGTCACCGCGCTGGGCTGCACCGTGGGGCAAGGTTTGTCGGGCCTGTCCACACTGAGCCTGCTGAGTGCCATCGCCGTCGCGGGCATCGTGGGCGGCGCGGTGCTGGGCTTCAGGTTCCAGATGTGGCTGCTGGAGCGCGCGGGGTGAACATGGGCGGCACGCTCGACGCCGAGCGCTTCGAGCGCCGCTTCGGTGGCCTGCGGCGGCTGTACGGCGTGCAAGGCGCGCAGCGCATCTTCGATGCGCATCTGGTGGTGGTGGGGCTGGGCGGCGTGGGTTCGTGGGCGGCCGAGGCGCTGGCGCGCAGCGGCGTGCGCCGCCTCACCTTGATCGACCTCGACCACGTCGCCGAATCCAACATCAATCGGCAGGTGCACGCGCAGGACAGCACGCTGGGCCAGGCCAAGGCCGAGGCCCTGCGTGATCGCATCCTGGGTTTTCATCCCGACATCGAACTCGATCTGGTGGACGACTTCGTGTCACCGGAGAACTGGCCCGGCCTGCTGCAGGGTCAGCGCCCCGATGGGCTCATCGACGCCTGCGACCAGGTGCGCGCCAAGACGGCGATGGCCGCCTGGGCGAAGGCCGAGCGCGTGCCCTTCGTGAGCGTGGGCGCGGCGGGCGGCAAGCGCCGCGGCGAGGCGGTGCAACTGGCCGATCTCGCGGACGTCACGCACGACCCCTTGCTCGCGCAACTGCGCTACCGTCTGCGCAAGCACCATGGCGGCGCGCGGCAGGGCCGCATGGGCACCACGTGCGTGTTCAGCCGTGAGGCCGTGGCGCCACCGGACCCGTCGTGCGGCCTCGACGGTGGTGATGGATCGCTGAACTGCCACGGCTTCGGATCGGTCGTCACCGTCACCGCCACCTTCGGTTTGTGCGCCGCGGGTTGGCTGCTCGACACGCTGGCGAACGCATCGCAAGAAAAAAGCGATCGGTCTTCAGAAAGCCATCAAAGGCACGCTATAATCTGAGGCTTCGCAGCAAGCGACAAGCAAGTTGCGGAGACGGTAAGAAAAGTGTGGGACGTTAGCTCAGTTGGTAGAGCAGCGGACTTTTAATCCGTTGGTCGGCAGTTCGAGCCTGCCACGTCCTACCACCAACAGGAAGGCCTTGGTCGCAAGACCAGGGCCTTTTTCTTGTCCGCAATTTTCCGCTCTGTTTGTCCCTGAGAGCTCAGGTGTCGGGAACGACCTGGCCCACGGTCGCGGAGGATTTGGGCTCTTCAGGCGCTTCGGCCTCGGCGGCTTCCACGTCAGCGTGTGGCTTGTGTCGGGCGATCGCCTGCATCAGGTCCTGCGCCATGCCCTGCAAGAGCTTGATGTCGCGCTCGCTCAATCGTTTCGGTTCGGTGTCGAGCAGGCACAAGGAGCCGATCGCGCCGCCACGCTTCATGCGCAGCGGTGCACCCGCATAAAAGCGCAGGCCCGCGGCGCGCAGGTCCGGATTGGCGGCGAAGCGGGGGTCCTTCGCGATGTCGGGCACGAGCAGCACCTCGTCGCGAGCCACCACATGGCCGCACAGGGCGCGTTCACGCGGCCGTTCAAAGGCCTTGCCGCTGTCGATCACCACGTCCTGACCCTCCACGGAGCTGCGCAGCGCGCCGTGAAACCCCAACACGCGCAACTCGCTCTCGGTGACCACCGTGACCATGGCCGCGGACACGTCGAAGATCGACGACGCGCGCTGCGCGGTGCGCTCGAACAGCTCGCTCAGCGCCGGCTCGTCGAGTGTGCCCAGCGCACGCAACTGCCGCACGCGCTGCGCATCGTGGGGCGGTTCGGGTGCCTTCTCCCACTCGGTGGCGGTGGCGCCCAGGCTTTCTTGCGCGCGCAGGACGGCTTCGACGAGGGAGTCGGCCACGGCGTCGGCACCCAGCGTCTCCGCCAGCGCCGGATCGGCGAGCGCCTTGTCGTCGACGTTCCAGGCGCAGACGACGATGCGGGCCTGCGGCCAGCGCCGCTGGACGCGGCGGCAGGCGCGCCTTGCCGTGCGCCAGGGCTCGGGCGCAAACAGGGACAGACAGACCGTGCGCGGCGCGGGCCCGCTGATGTCGGCCAGCGATTCCGCGCTGCTGGCCAGGGCCGTGTCCGCGCGTGCGGGTGTGCCCTCCAGCGCCAGGGAATGGGCCAGCATGCGCGCGGCCAGGGTGTCGACCTCCCACTTGGCGCCCAGGCACAGCACGGTGGGCGTGGCCTGGTGCGCCGGTGGTGTCGGCTCGTGGAGCTCGTCCAGCAGTGCTTCCATGCCGGTGATGAGGCGCAGCCGGTGTTCCGAGGTCGACACCGTCTGGTAGTCGGCCACCGTGCGGCGCAGCACGGGCAGGGCGCAGTCCTGGTAGAAGGCCGGCGGCGAGTCGGCCTCTTGCGCCAGTTCGAGGCCCAGCTCCACGGCTTCGTCAACGTCGCCGCTCAGCAGGCGCTGGTACAGGCGAGTGGGCGCGTCCAGCGCGGGCGCGCTTCCCAGCAGGATGTTGAAGAACTGCAGCGCGGGCAGGTGTCGTCCGATGACCAGGAGGCAGACCGTCAAGGGCGTGGACATCACCAGCCCCACCGGCCCCCACAGCGCGGTCCAGAAGGTGGCGGCCACGATGAGCGAGATGGCCGACAGGCCGGTGCTCGTGCCATAGAGCCAGGGCTCGACGATGTTGTTGCTGATGAGTTCCAGCAGCACGATGAGGGCCAGCGTCCACAGCACCGTGGACCAGCCGGGGTCGACGGCGAAGGCCAGGGCCAGCGGGAACACCGCCGAGACCATCGGGCCGACGTAGGGCACGTAACGCATCACCGCCGCCACGGCGCCCCAGAGGAACGCGCCCGGTACGCCCAGTAGCCAGAGCCCGAGGGCCATCGGGATGCCATAGCTCAGGTTGACCCACAACTGGACGATGAGGTAGCTCGAGATGCGCTCGCCCGCTTCGTCCATGGCGTCGGTGGCGCGGTGCAGATTGCCGCCCACGAGCCGTATGAGGCGGTCGCGCAGATCGAGGCGGTCGAGCAGGATCAGGAAGGTGAAGACCAGCACGATGCCCGCCGTGAGCAGGGGGCTGGCGACGCGCTCGAGGCCTTCCAGGGCACGGTCCAGCGGTGAGCGGCTTTCTCCCAGGATCTCGACTTGCTGCACCCGGGAGGCACCGGAGGGTTTGGCGGTGGCCTCGGCCGCGATGTTGCTGGCCTCGCGCTGCACCAGCGTGACGGTGCGTGTGATCCCGTCGAACATGCCCGGTGCGCGCACCGCCTGGCGCAGGTCGACCAGCTTGCGCTTGATGGTCTGCTGGTAGGTGGGCAGCTCGGCGCTGAGTTCGCGCACTTCACTCGCCATGAAGGCGAAGGAGCCGCCGATCAGCGCCAGCGCGAGCGTCACCACGGTGATGACGGACAGCAGGTGCGGCAGGCCCCAACGGCGCAGACGCGTCACCAGCGGACCGAGCACGAATCCCAGCAGGATGGCCAGGGCGAGCGGGATCAGGATCTCGCGGCCAAGGTACAGGCCCGCCAGCACCAGCGCCACGAGCAGCGCGCCCGCGGCGATGTGCACGATCTTGGCGGCGGCGAGCGTGTCGGTTTCCGCCTGCGGCGGCGGCACGGCCACGCGGTCGGCGGGGCGCTTCTGCTCGGGGGCGTGGGTCAGGGGCATGTGCGGGTGTCTCCCTTCCCGGCCGGGCGGACGTCCGCCCCTGCGGGAAGCGTCGCCGGTTACTTCTTCCCCTTGAACATTCCCCAGATCACCAGGAGCACGATCGCGCCGATGACGGAGGCGATGAAGCCGGCCGCCTGGCCCGGTGCGTAGAAGCCGAGCGCCGCGCCCAGGTAGGTGGCGACGAAAGCGCCCGCGATGCCGAGCACGGCCGTCATGATCCAGCCCATGCTGTCGTCGCCGGGCTTGAGCATGCGGGCCACGAAGCCGGCGATGAGACCGATGAGGATGGTGCCGAGAATGGACATCATGGTGGGAGCCTCCTGTGGGGGTTGGAACGGGCCGCCGTTGGACGGCCCGGGCCCACTGTAGCGCGCTTCCAGCGCGCGTGGCTCAGGCCTGTTGTGCCTGCTCGATGGCTTCGCTGAGTTCGAGCCAGCGCGCCTCGACGGTGCCGTTCTCGGCCTCCACCGCCTTCAGGCGCTTGCCGAGCTCGGCCAGTTTCGCCGGCTCGGGCGTGGTGAGCAGATCGGCCTCCAGGCGCTCGCGCTCCTGCGTCAGTGCGGCCATGCGCTGCTCCACCTGGGCCAGTTCCTTTTTGATCGGGCGCAGACGCTCGGCGATGGCCTTCTGCCGCTGGGCGTCGGCGCGCCGGTCCTCGGCGGGCGCGGCCACCGGGGCGGGGGCGGGCGCCTCCGCGCGAGCGGCCACGCGTTGCGCCTCGCGCGCCTGCTTGGCCATGTCGAGCAGGTAGCGCTGGTAGTCGTCGAGGTCGCCATCGAAGGGCGCGATGCCGCCGCGCGAGACCAGCCAGAACTCGTCGCACACCGCGCGCAGCAGGGAGCGGTCGTGGCTCACCAGCATCACCGTGCCTTCGAACTCGTTGAGCGCGATGGACAGCGCCTCGCGCGTGGCGAGGTCGAGGTGGTTGGTGGGCTCGTCCAGCAGGAGCAGGTTGGGCCGCTGCCAGACGATCATGCACAGCACCAGGCGCGCCTTCTCGCCACCGCTCATGCTGCCGACCGCCTGGAAGACCTGGTCGCCAGTGAAATTGAAGGTGCCGAGGAAGCTGCGCAAGTCCTGCTCACGCGTGGGCTGGCCGCTCAGGCGCCCTTGCGCGGCGCATTCCCTGGCCAGGCGGATCATGTGCTCCAGCGGGTTGTCGCGCGGGCTCAGCACGTCGAGTTCCTGCTGAGCGAAGTAGCCGATGTTCAGGCCCTTGCCTTCGGTGACGGTGCCGGCCAGCGGCGCCAGCGTGCGTGCGATGGTCTTGACCACCGTGGATTTGCCCTGGCCGTTGGCGCCCAGGATGCCGATGCGCTGGCCCGCGAGCACAGACCGGTTGACCCCGCGCACGATGGTGGTGGGCGGCGCGCCGCGCTCGCCGGGGTAGCCGAAGTCGCAGTCCTGCAGCACCAGCATGGGGTTGGGCAGGCTGGCGGGTTCGCTGAACTCGAAGCTGAACTCGGCGTCGGCCAGCACGGGTGCGATGCGCTCCATGCGCTCCAGCGCCTTCACGCGGCTTTGCGCCTGTTTGGCTTTGCTGGCCTTGGCCTTGAAGCGGTCGATGAACTTCTGCAGGTGGGCGATCTTGTCCTGCTGGCGCGCGAAGGCGGCCTGCTGCAGGGCCATCTGCTCGGCGCGCATGTCCTCGAAGCGGCTGTAGTTGCCGCCGTAGCGCTTGAGCTGGGCGTGCTCGATGTGCACGGTGACGTCGGTCACCGCGTCGAGGAATTCGCGGTCGTGGCTGATGACGAGCAGGGTGCCGGGGTAGCGCTGAAGCCAGGCCTCCAGCCACACCAGGGCGTCCAGGTCCAGGTGGTTGGTGGGCTCGTCGAGCAGCAGCAGTTCGCTCGGGCACATGAGGGCGCGCGCGAGCTGCAGGCGCATGCGCCAGCCGCCGGAGAAACTGTCCACCGGGCGCTCGAGTTCGTCGAGCCGGAAGCCCAGGCCGAGGATGAGGGCTTGCGCGCGTGCCGTGGCGTCGTGCGCGCCGGCGTCGTGCAGGGCCATGTAGGCGTGGGCCATGCGCTCGCCGTCGTCGCTGGCCTCGGCCTGCGCCACCTCACGCTCGGCCGCGAGCAGGGTGGTGTCGCCTTCGACGACGAAGCGCGTGGCGTTCTGGTCGGTCTCGGGCATGTCCTGCGCGACCTGGGCCATGCGCCACTGCGCGGGCACGCTGAACTCGCCCTTGTCTTCGTGCAGGCTGCCGTCGAGCAGACGGAACAGGCTGGACTTGCCCGCGCCATTGCGGCCCACCAGGCCCACCTTTTCGCCGGGGTTGATGGTGAGCGAGGCGCCGTCAAGCAGCACCTTGGTGCCGCGGCGCAGCACCACATCGCGGACGACGATCATGCCGAGGCCTCCAGCAGGTCGTCGCGTGTGAGCAGCAGCACCTGGTCATCGCCGGCGCTGGTGCTCAGCCACACGGGGCTTACGCGCGGGAAGGCCAGGTCGAAGTAGGCGCGCTCGTGACCGATCTCGAGCACCAGCACGCCTTGCGGGGCCAGCTGCGCAGGCGCGTCACGCAGGAAGGCGCGGATGAAGTCCATGCCGTCGGCCCCACCCGCCAGCGCGAGCGCGGGCTCGGCGCGGAACTCGGGTGGCAGCTCGGCCATGCTGCGGTTGTTCACGTAGGGCGGGTTGCAGAGGATGAGGTCCCAGGGGCCGGGGCAGGCGGCGAGGCCATCGCTTTCGATGAGGGTGATGCGATCGGCCAGGCCGTGCTTGTCCACGTTGATGCGCGCCACCTGCAGCGCTTCGCGAGAGAGGTCGGCGCCGGTGACACGCACCTCGGGCCATGCCATGGCCGCGAGCACGGCCAGGCTGCCGTTGCCGGTGCACAGGTCCAGCACGCGAACGGTGGTGTCGCTCAACCAGGGGTCGATGCCGCCGTTGGCGATGAGCTCGGCAATGAAGCTGCGCGGCACGATGGTGCGGCGGTCCACGTGGAAGGGCACGCCCTGCAGCCAGGCCTCTTGCGTGAGGTAGGCGGCGGGTTCGCGTGTGGTGATGCGCCGGTCGATCAAGGCGTTGACCGCGGCAGCCGCGTCGGGGGAGACGGCGTCGGTGGCGTGTGCGTCGAGCTCGGTATCGAGTGGCAGGCCCAGGCGGCACAGCACGAGCCAGGCGGCCTCGTCGCGGGCGTTGGTGGTGCCGTGGCCATAGGCCAGGTTCGCGGCGGCCAGGCGCGATTCGGCCTGGGCCAGCAGTTCTTGCAGGTTCACGTTGTCAGGCGGTCTGGAGCGCGCGTTCGTGCAGGTGCTGCAGCGTGCGGCGGTAGATCGCGGTCAGGGGTTCGATGTCGGCGAGCCGCACGTGCTCGTCGACCTTGTGGATGGTGGCGTTCGGCGGGCCCAGTTCCAGCACCTGCGGGCACACGGCCGCGATGAAGCGGCCATCGCTGGTGCCGCCGGTGGTGGAGAGTTCGGTCTCGACGCCGGTTTCGGTGCGGATCGCGTCGCGCACGGCGTCCACCAGCGTGCCCGGCGTGGTGAGGAAGGGGCGTCCGCCCAGCGTCCAGGCGATGTCGTGGTCAGCGCCCGCCCGCAGGCCGTGGCGCGCGAGGATCTCGACCACCTGCGCCTGCAGCGATTCGGGTGTGCGCTCGGTGCTGAAGCGGAAGTTGAAGTCGATCACGACCGTGCCCGGAATGACGTTGCTGGCGCCGGTGCCGCCGTGGATGTTGCTGATCTGCCAGCTCGTGGGCGGGAAGAAGTCATTGCCGCGGTCCCATTCGGTGGCCGCCAGCTCGGCCAAGGCGGGTGCGGCCAGGTGGATGGGGTTCTTCGCCAGGTGCGGGTAGGCGATGTGGCCCTGGATGCCCTTGACGGTGAGCTTGCCGCTGAGCGTGCCGCGCCGGCCGTTCTTGATCATGTCGCCGGTGCGCTCCACCGAGGTGGGCTCGCCCACGATGCACCAGTCGAGCCGCTCGCCACGCGCCTTGAGGGCGTTGCACACCACCACGGTGCCATCCAGCGCCGGGCCTTCCTCGTCGCTGGTGAGCAGGAAGGCGATGTCGATGGCGGGGTCGGCGTGCTCGGCCAGAAACCGCTCGCAGGCCACGACCATGGCCGCGATGGAGGTCTTCATGTCGCTGGCGCCGCGCCCGAACAGGGCGCCGTCGCGGTGGCTGGGCACGAAGGGATCGCTGGTCCAGGCCTCCAGCGGGCCGGTGGGCACCACGTCGGTGTGGCCGGCGAAGACCAGCGTGGGCCGATCGCCCGTGCCGCGCCGCGCCCAGAGGTTGCTCACGCGGAAGTCCTCGGGCCCGCTGTCGAGGCGTTCGCAGACGAAGCCAATGGCCTGCAGCCGGGCCGCGATCAGCTCGAGGCAACCCGCGTCGCGCGGGGTGACGGAGGGCAGGGCGATGAGCGCCTCGGCGAGGCGCAGGGTATCTGTCATCAGAATTTGACGTCGAGCGTGAACTCGGTGAACGAAGGCGCGTCGCTGGCTTCCTCTTCGGCGGCTTCGAAGCTGCTGGAGCGGCTGTGCTCGAAGTCGTTCTGCAGGCGCCACAGCAGGTTGTTGGGCGAATCGGCGTGCGCCAGGCCCTCCTCGCGCGAGACCAGGCCTTCGTGGATGAGACGCGCCAGGTCCTGCTCGAAAGTCTGCGAGCCTTCGGCGAGGGACTTCTCCATCGCCTCGCGCACGCCGGAGAAATCGGCCTTCTGGATCAGGTCGGCGATCAAGGCGGTGTTGAGCAGCACCTCCATGGCCGGCACGCGGGCGTTGCCCTGCTGGGTGCGCAGCAGCCGCTGCGAGACGATGGCGCGCAGCGCGGCCGCCAGGTCGCCCAGCATGGTGGGACGCACCTCCACGGGGTAGAAGCTCAGGATGCGGTTGAGCGCGTGGTAACTGTTGTTGGCGTGCAAGGTGGCCAGCACCAGGTGGCCCGATTGGGCATAGGCGATGGCGGCCGACATGGTCTCGCGGTCGCGGATCTCGCCGATGAGGATCACGTCGGGCGCCTGGCGCAGCGCGTTCTTCAGCGCCACCTGCAGCGAGGCTGTGTCCGGCCCGATCTCGCGCTGGTTCACCACCGACTTGCGGTTGCGGTAGGTGTACTCGATCGGGTCTTCCACCGTGAGGATGTGGCCGCTGACGCGCTCGTTGCGGTGGTCGATCATGGCGGCCATGGTGGTGCTCTTGCCGGCGCCGGTGGCGCCCACCATCAGGATCAGCCCGCGCTTTTCCATGATCAGGTCGGCCAGGATGGGCGCGACGTTGAGCGTGTCCAGCGCGGGGATGTCGCTGGGCACGTAGCGGATGACCACCGCGATGGAGCCGCGCTGGCGCAGTGCGCTCACGCGGAAGTTGCCCAGCCCGTCGAGCGGCACGCCCATGTTGAGCTCGCCGGTTTCCAGCAGCTCTTCCATGCGCGTGGCGGGAATGATCTCGGACAGCAGGTTGCGCGGCGCCTCGGGCGGCAGCACCTGGCTGTTGATGGGGATGGTCTGGCCGTTGATCTTGATCATCGCCGGCGCGTGCGCCGTGAGGTACACGTCGGAGGCGCGTTTCTCGGCCATCAGGCGCAGGATGCGCTCCATCGTTCCGCTGCTCATGCCGTCTCCCTCGCTCAGATGGGGTGGGTTGAACTCAATCGATCAATCGCGCAGAAGGTCGTTCAGGCTGGTCTTGGCGCGCGTCTGCGCGTCCACCGTCTTGACGATGACCGCCGCGTAGGTGCTGTAGGCCTTGCCGTCCGCCGTCTGCTTGGGCAGGCCGCCGCTGATGACCACGCTGCCCGCGGGCACGCGGCCGTAGAGGATCTCGCCGGTGTCGCGCTTGAAGATAGGGGTGCTCTGGCCGATATACACGCCCATGCCCAGCACCGAGTTCTCCTCGACGATGACGCCCTCGACGACCTCGGAGCGCGCGCCGATGAAGCAGTTGTCCTCGATGATGGTGGGGTTGGCCTGCAGCGGCTCGAGCACGCCGCCCAGGCCCACGCCGCCGGAGAGGTGCACGTTCTTGCCCACCTGGGCGCAACTGCCCACGGTGGCCCAGGTGTCGACCATGGTGCCTTCGTCCACATAGGCGCCGATGTTCACGTAGCTGGGCATGAGGATCGCGCCCTTGGCGATGAAACTGCCGCGGCGGGCCACGGCCGGCGGCACCACGCGCACGCCGGTGGCCTTCATTTCGTCGGCCGAGAGGTGGGAGAACTTGGTCTGCACCTTGTCGAAGAAGCCCAGGTCGCCGGCGCGCATGATCTCGTTGTCCTTGAGGCGGAAGGACAGCAGCACGGCCTTCTTGATCCACTGGTTCACGGTCCACTGGCCCACGCCCTGGCGCGTGGCCACGCGCAGGCGGCCCTTGTTGAGTTCGGCGATCACGTGCTCGACCGCATCGCCCACCTCTTTCGGCGCGGCCGACGGCGAGAGCGTGGCGCGGTTGTCCCAGGCGGTGTCGATGATGGCTTGCAGTTGTTGGCTCATTGGAATGAAACGTTGAGGTTCAAGGGAAACGGGGTCAGGCGTTGGCGCGGCAGAAGGCAGCGATGCGCTGCGCGGCTTCGAGGCACTCGTCGACGCCGGCAACCAGGGCCAGGCGCACCCGGCCGGTGCCGGGGTTGGTGCCCCGCGCGGTGCGCGCGAGGTAGCTGCCGGGCAGGGCGGTCACATTGTATTGAGCGAGCAGTTCGCGGGCGAAGGCCTCGTCCGCGCTGAGACCGGGGGTGTGCGAGGCGAAGCGGGCGGGCACGCCGGCCCACAGGTAGAACGAGGCGTCGGGCAGGGCCACGTCGAGCACCTCGGCCAATAGGGGCGTGACCTGGGCGAATTTCTCGCGGTACAGGCGGCGGTTCTCCACCACATGGTCTTCATCGCTCCAGGCGGCGATGCTGGCCTCCTGCACCACCGGGCTCATGGCGCCGCCGTGGTAGGTGCGGTAGAGCAGGAAGGGCTTGATGAGCGCGGCGTCGCCCGCCACGAAGCCGCTGCGCAGGCCGGGCACGTTGCTGCGCTTGGACAGGCTGGTGAAGGCGATCAGACGGCGGAAATCCGTGCGGCCGAGTTGCTGGGCGGCCTGCAGGCCGCCCAGGGGCGCCTCGTCGCGGAACCAGATCTCGCTGTAGCACTCGTCCGAGGCGATGACGAAGCCGTGCCGGTCGCTCAGCTCGAACAGGCGGCGCCACTCGTCCAGCGGCATCACGGCGCCAGCCGGGTTGCCGGGGGAGCAGACGTAGATGAGCTGGGTGCGGGCCCACACGTCTTCGGGTACGCCGTCCCAGTCCACGGCGAAGTTGCGTTCCGCCACGCTGGGCACGTAGTGCGGCTCGGCGCCCGCGAGCAGGGCCGCGCCTTCGTAGATTTGATAGAAGGGATTGGGGCAGAGCACCGTGGCGCCGGGCCGGGTGGGGTCGACTACCACCTGGGCGAAGGCGAACAGCGCCTCGCGCGAGCCGTTGATGGGCAGTACCTGCGTGGCCGGGTCGAGCGCCACGCCGTAGCGGCGTTGCACCCAGCCGGCACAGGCTTCGCGCAGCGCCGGGGTGCCGGCGGTGGCGGGGTAGTTCGACAGGCCGTCGTCCAGAGCGTCGGCCAGGGCGCGCTTGAGGAAATCGGGGGCCGCGTGCTTCGGTTCGCCGATGCCCAGGCTGATGGGGTGGTGGGCGGGCGAGGGCTTGACGCCCGCGAAGAGCTGGCGCAGCCGCTCGAAGGGGTAGGGCTGCAGCCGCTGGAGCAGGGGGTTCATGGCCCGGGATTATCGGGGGTGCGGGGGTATGCGCCGGGCGATCGGCGATTCATGACGGCGGGTCGACAGGCCGGCTGGATGGCTGGGGCGGGAACGTGGCGGCGGTGCGCCACCACGAAGCGGCACCCGTCACAACGCCGGACGCGGTGCCGTCGCTGCCGGCGACCAGCGTGACTTGCCCCATTTTTTCAGGCTTCCCGATGAGATCCTTTTCCTCCACCTTCTCCTCCAAGCTCACGTTCGGTCGACGTGCGAAATACGAGCGCCTTGACGACAGTTCGAGCGGCAGCGAAAAGGCACGCAAGAGCAACAAGTCCGGGAAGCCCGGCGGCCACCAGGCGGACAATGCGAAGCCTGTTCAGCGCTCAAAGGCCAAGAGCAGGCCGCCCACCATCCCCAGTGCGCTCAAGAACACCCGGAAGCCCTCTGCATCGACCAACCGCCGGCCCGACGACGCGCCGGTGGTGAACGAGACGGTCAAGCTCGCATCGGAAGCGGCGCGGGCTTTACCGTCCAATTTCGAGCCTGTGCGCAAGGCCTTGGGGCTGTCGGTGGAGCAGGCGCTGAGGTGCTTCGACGGCGCGCAGGGGGCCCATGCCCGGACTGTGGTTGAGGACATGAATCCCTTCGGCGTGAACGGGGATGGGCAGTTGCAGATGCACGCCCAACACGCGTGGGACTTGATCGCTTACGTCCTGCCACCTGAGCTGATCTTCAGGTTCCTGGCAGCACTGGACACCACCAGTCTGGTGGCACTGATCCGAGAAATGCAGGCATGGCGCTTCCACGACCACGCAAGCCGCCATTGGATGGGGCCCGCGACGAACGATCGTCTGGCGGCCATGATGGCGTTTGATGCGGCGTACACCCGGCTGTTCACGGATCGATTGGCAAACGCCCGGCAAGCGACGGGTTCCGAGCTTGGCCCCATCCTGGACGAACTGGGCCTGTTGTTGGCGGCGGCGCCCATCTGGACGGTGGGTGATCTCTTCAAGCTGCTCGACAAGGAGTCCAGGCTTCCCGAGTTTCAAACCGACACGGCGTTCGTCAAAGGCTGGAACGCAGCCCACGAGAACGTGACGCTGGCCGAGAAAAAATTCAGTGACGACGCCGAAAAGAAAGAGTGCGTGCTGGCCTTCCTTGAGGAGATGAACCTGTCGGATGAGCGGGACCGGGCTCTGATCTTCGAGAGCCCGCCACTGCTGAACGCGATCTACGAAGCGCAAGACAGTGAAGTGTTTGACGGGCACGCTGTCATGTACGGCGACAAGCTCGGTCTGTTCCGCGAGTTGGTCAACACGGCCCCGGCCCTGGCATGGCGTTATCTGAGTTCCACCTCAGCAAGACAGGACCTGATGGGCCGTCACCGGGCCTATGTCCAACCGCTGCTGGAGCGGATTGCCGATCTCTCCGCGGACGGTGTGAGCGCAGAGGTCGACGTGCTCGTGAGGTCGGTCGTGAACCGGGTGGCGGAATTCGACGGCCCCGGCAAGGACGCGGATGTGCCCGCCAAGATCCTCGCCAACTGGATGGAGGTGCTGCCGCCACCCGCACGCAGCCTGCTGAAGCAGGCGCTTGGCGAGGCGTTCAAGCCCGCCAGCATCGATCGGTGGCTCCAACGGAGCGAACACCTGAACGGGGTCTGGCAGGCGACGGCAACGCCGGACGCCAACGCCAGCCTCGTGGGTTGACGGGCGTCGACCATCTCTCTTGCACGGCCCAGCGGATACCCCCATGTCGCGCACCCACCTCGCCAAACTCGTCCAGGCCTACCTGCTACTGCCCGGCGCCCAGCCGGGTGGCCGCTCACCCGACGACGCCTTCACCCTGCTGTCGCCGATCGACGGACACTGCGTCGCCATCGACTGGTGCCCGGTCGATGACACGGCGCTGATCTGCGCGCATCCGTTCGACGGACACGCGTCACACGCGGATGGTGTCGGCGCTGACGACGGCGACCAGGAAGCGATCGACGACCTCGGTCGTGACGAATTGGGCCAGTGGTGGCTGCACGAGGACCTCGTCACCGGGCGAACCACGCTGGCCTTGCGGGCGTCGGTGGGCGCCTGGACGCTGGACGATTTCTCGCGCGCGTTCGACGTCTTTTCCCGGCGCCTGGCGTCAATGGCCGCAGCGGCTGACGCGGGCACGCCCATGGCGGCTTCCGAGGGAGGCGCGCCAGACGCTGGCGAAGTGGCCGAGGCCCACGGCAGCCTGTTCCTGCTGCCGCGGGCCTGACCCGCCGGGGCGCTTGCCCTGTCAGGCGCGCGCGGCCCGCAGCGCCCGCCCCCGCAGGTGCTGGTACAGCTGATCCAGCGACAGCAGCACGGTCAGCATCACCGTGGTGGCGATCACCAGCAGCGGCAGGCGGAAGGCCGAGATGAAGCCCGTGCCCTGCGGAATGGCGGCGCGTTCGGTGGTGGTGCACACGAACTCGGCCGCGGCCATGCCGGTGTAGTGCATGGCGCACACGGCGATGCCCATCACCACCGAGGCGGCCACGCGGCGCGCCAGGGTCTTGCTGTTGAAGGCCAGCCAGAGCGCCGCGGTGGCGGCCACCACGGCGATCACCATGGACGCGCCCACCAGCGCCATGTCCCAGGTGATGAAGCCGTAGATCTTCAGGCCGAACATGCCCAGGTAGTGCATGACCACCACGCTCATGCCCAGCAGCACGCCTGCGCTGAGCAGCCGGGTGAAGCTCTCGGGCCGTTGCGCGGCGAAGGCCACCGAACCGGCGGTGGCCAGGATGGCGGCCACCAGGGAAGTCAGCGTTTCCAGCATGGCGTAGCTGCTGCCCACGTCCATCTGCAGGGCCAGCATGCCGATGAAGTGCATGGACCACACGCCCACGCCACCCAGGGCGATGCCCACGGTGAACACGCTGTTCCAGTCCAGCGCGCCGCGCCGGTTGCGGATGCGGGTGGCCGCGCTGAGGGCCACGAAGGAGCCGATGACGGCGAAAGCGAAAGACAGGGCGATGAGGCCGGGATCCCAGTTGGTGTTGACGATGGTGTTCATGGGGAAGGCGCGGTGTGATGACTTGGTTTGCAGAACGTGGCCGATTCTGTTGGCATGCTTCTGATGAAACAAGCTGTTACCTGTGCCCAATGGCCGACGCCGTTAAAACGTCCCGTTAAAAACCGCACCATCCTTGCCGTTCGGGGGCGCCACAGAGCCGCAGGTATCATCCCGCGAGGGTCCGCCCGTCCGGACCCGCCGCCTCCCGCCAACGCCGCATCACCCGGACCGCCGTGCGCCTCAATTCGATCAAGCTTTCCGGCTTCAAGTCCTTCGCCGAACCCACCAACTTCATGCTGCCCGGTCAATTGGTGGGCGTGGTGGGCCCCAACGGTTGCGGCAAGTCCAACATCATGGACGCGGTGCGTTGGGTGCTGGGCGAGTCCAAGGCCTCCGAACTGCGCGGCGAGTCCATGCAGGACGTGATCTTCAACGGCACCACCAGCCGCAAGCAGGCCAGCCGCGCCAGCGTGGAACTGGTGTTCGACAACAGCGACCACCGCGCCGGCGGCCAATGGGGACAGTTCACCGAGATCGCGGTCAAGCGCGTGCTCACGCGCGACGGCACCAGCAGCTACTACATCAACAACCAGCCGGTGCGCCGCCGCGACGTGCAGGACGTCTTCCTGGGCACCGGGCTGGGCCCGCGCGCCTACGCCATCATCGGCCAGGGCACCATCAGCCGCATCATCGAGAGCAAGCCCGAAGAGCTGCGCCTGTTCCTGGAGGAAGCCGCCGGCGTCTCCAAGTACAAGGAGCGCCGCCGCGAGACCGCGCACCGCCTGGCCGACACGCGCGAGAACCTCACCCGGGTGGAAGACATTCTGCGCGAGCTCAACGCCAACCTTGACAAGCTGGAAAAGCAGGCCGAGGTGGCCGCGCAGTACCACGCGCTCAACGCCTCGGCCACGCTCAAGCAGCACCAGTTGTGGTTCCTCAAGCGCGCCGACGCCGAGGCCGAGCAGGCCCGCGTGCAGAAGGACGCCGCCCAGGCCGCGACCGACCTCGAATCGCGCACGGCCGATCTGCGCCGCATCGAGAGCGAGCTGGAAACCATCCGCCAGGCCCACTACGCGGCCGGCGACCAGGTGAACCAGGCCCAGGGCAAGCTGTACGAGGCCAGCGCCGAGGTAGGCAAGCTGGAGGCCGAGATCCGCTTCGTGGTGGAAGGCCGCCAGCGCGTGGAACAACGCCTGGCGCAATTGAAGGAGCAGATCGCCTCCTGGTCCACCCGCAGCCAGGACGCAGCCGTGGAGATCGAGGAACTGGCCGAGAAGATCGTCGGCGCCGAAGAACAGTCGGTGGTGCTGGCCGCCCAGGGCGAGGAGCAGGTGGGCGCGCTGCCCGCGCTGGAAGACGCGCTGCGCACGGCGCAGGCCCGCTCCACCGAGCAGCGCGGCGCCGTCGCGCAGGTGCAGCAGCAGATCCAGGTGCTGGCGGCCGAGCAGCGCAACGTCGAGGAGCAGTCGCGCGGCCTGGGCCAGCGCCGCGAGCGCCTGATGGCCGACAAGAACGCCCTGGCCGCGCCAGACGAGGCCCGCGTCGCCGCTGCGCAAGAGGCCATGGCCACGGCCCGGGCCCTGGCCGAAGAAACCGACGCCCGCCTGCACGAGCTGCAGGACAGCGTGCCGCAACTGGATGAAGCCCGCCGCCAGGCGCAGGCCGCGGTGAATGCCGAATCCGCGAAACAGGCCGACCTAAGTGCGCGCCTGGAGGCGCTGAAGGCCCTGCAGGAGAAGGTGCGCACCGATGGCAAGCTCAAGCCCTGGCTGGCCAGGCATGGGCTCGACAGCCTGCAAGGACTGTGGAGTCGCATCCACGTGGAAACCGGCTGGGAGAACGCCCTGGAGGCCGCGCTGCGCGAGCGCCTGGGCGCGCTGGAGGTGTCGCGCCTGGAGATGGTGCGCGCCTTCGCCACCGACGCGCCGCCCACGCGCTTGGCCTTCTACCAGCCGCCGCCGGGCGCCGCCGCCAGTGCGGGCAACGGCGCGCTCAAACCCCTGGCCAGTTGGCTGCGCCTGAACGACGCGGCCCAGCAGGCCCTGCTGGGCGACTGGCTGCGCGGCTGCTACAGCGCCGCCACGCTCGACGAGGCCCTGGCCCAGCGCGGCCAGTTGCAGGCCGGCGAGGCCATCTACGTCGCCAGCGGGCACGCCGTCAGCGCGCACAGCGTGAGCTTCTACGCGCCCGACAACGAGCAGGCCGGCCTGCTGGCGCGCGCGCAGGAGATCGAGAACCTCGACAAACAGCTCAAGGCCCAGGCGCTCATTGCCGAGCAGGCGCGTTCCGCCCTGGTGCGCGCCGACGCCGCGTTCACCGACGCCTCCCAACGCCTGGTGGTGGCGCGCCGCGAAGCCGCCGAGGCGCAGAGCCGGTCACACGAGCTTCAGGTGGAGGCCCTGCGCCTCACGCAGCAGGCCGAGCAGACGCGCGCGCGCAGCGAGCAGATCAACGCCGACCTGGCCGAGGTGGACGCGCAACTCGAAGGCCTGCAGGAGCGCCGTGTGATCGCCGAGGCGCGCTTCGAGGAACTGGACATGCAGCTCGCCGACAGCCAGGAGCGCCATGCTCAGCTCGACGACGCCGTCATCGAGGCCGAACGCAAACTCAACCACGCGCGCGAGCAGCAGCGCTCGCTGGAGCGCCAGGCGCAAGAGGCCACCTTCTCGCTGCGCAGCCTGCAGGCGCGCCAGGCCGAGCTGCAGCGCGCCATCGACACCGCGGGCCAGCAGGAACAATCGCTGGCGGACGAGCAGCAGCGCGCGCAGGACGAGCTCTCGCGCCTGACCGACGCCGCCGCCCAGGCCGGCCTGCAGGACGCGCTGGCCGCCAAGGCCGAGCGCGAGCAGGCCCTGGCCGCGTTGCGCAGCCAGTACGACGACCTGACCATGAAGCTGCGCGCCAGCGACGAGCGCCGCCTGCAACTGGAGCGTGAGCTGGAGCCCCTGCGCAGCCGCATCACCGACTTCCAGCTCAAGGAACAGGCCGCGCGCCTGGGCGTGGAGCAGTACAGCCAGATGCTCGACGAAGCCGAGGCCGACCGCGCGGCCATCGCGCAGAGCATCACCGAAGGCAACGTGCGCCTCGCCGGCCTGCAAGGCGAGATCGACCGCCTGCACCGCGACATCCAGGGCCTGGGGGCGGTCAACCTGGCCGCGCTGGACGAACTGACGGCCGCGCGCGAGCGCAAGACCTTCCTCGACGCGCAGTCGGCCGACCTGAACGAGGCCATCACCACGCTGGAAGACGCGATCAAGAAGATCGACAACGAGACGCGCGAGCTGCTGGGGTCCACCTTCCAGACCGTCAACGAGCACTTCGGCCGCATGTTCCCCGAGCTGTTTGGCGGCGGCAACGCCAAGCTGGTGATGACCGGCGAGGAGATCCTGGACGCCGGCGTGCAGGTGATGGCCCAGCCGCCCGGCAAGAAGAACCAGACCATCCACCTGCTCTCCGGCGGCGAGAAGGCGCTCACCGCCATCGCGCTGGTGTTCGCCATCTTCCAGCTCAACCCGGCGCCGTTCTGCCTGCTCGACGAGGTGGACGCGCCGCTGGACGACGCCAACACCGAACGTTATGCCCGCCTCGTGAGCGCCATGGCCAAGGAAACGCAGTTCCTCTTCATCAGCCACAACAAGATCGCGATGGAGATGGCGCAGCAGCTCATCGGCGTGACCATGCAGGAGCAGGGCGTGTCGCGCATCGTGGCGGTGGACATGGAGTCCGCGGCCGGCATGCTCGAAGCCACCTGAAGGTTCAAGCACCATGACCAGCCTGCAGATCGGACTGGCCATCGTCGGCGGCCTCGTGCTGGCGGCGGTGGTGGCTTACAACGCCTGGATCACGCGCCAGAGCGTGCCGCGCACGGTGCGTGAGCGCGCGGCAGCGGGCGAGGGCGTCGAGCCGGTGCTGGCACCGCTGGACGCGGCGCCGGCCGAGCGGCAGGAACCGGTGCTCGACGACGGCTCGTCCCCGGTGCTGGACCTGCCCACTCCCTTGGACGCGGACGAACCCGAGCCCATCGAGCCCACCCTGGCGCCGCTGCCCGAGCGCCGCCCCGGCCCCGCGCTGGACGCCCTGATTGACGTGATCGCGCCGCTGGCGCTGGAGCACGAGGTCTCGGGCGACGCCGTGCTCGCGGCCCTGCCGGCCACGCGCCGCGTGGGCAGCAAGCCCTTCGCGGTGGAAGGCCTCAACGCGCACAGCGGCGAATGGGAAGGCGCCCGGCCGCACCAGCGCTACCGCGCGCTGCAAGCCGGCGTGCAACTGGCCAACCGCGCCGGCCCGCTCAACGACATTGAATTCTCCGAGTTCGTGGTCAAGACCCAGGCCTTCGCCGACGCCGTGGGCGCCAGCCCCGATTTCCCCGACATGCGCGCCGAGGTGGCGCGCGCGCGCGAACTCGACGCCTTCGCCAGCGGCCACGACGCGCAACTGGGCTTCACCCTGCGCGCGCGCCGCGCCGCCTGGAGCCCGGGCTACGTGTCGCAGCACGCCAGCCGCCTGGGCTTCGTGGCGGGCACGCTGCCCGGGCGCATGGTGCTGCCCGCCAGTCAACCCGGCCAGCCCCCCGTGCTGGTGCTGAGCTACGACCCCCAGGCCGCCATGGCCGACGACCCCGAGCAGAGCGCGCTGCGCGAGATCACGCTGTCGCTGGAGGTGACGCACGTCGCGCGCGACGAACAGCCCTTCGGCCGGCTGCGCCAGGCCGCGCAGGCCCTGGCCGAGGCCATGGACGGCATGGTCACCGACGACGCGGGCGCGCCGCTGCCCACCGAGGCCATGGACCACATCGGCACCGACCTGGAAAGCCTGTACGACGCGCTCGACGAGCGCGACCTTGCCGCCGGCTCGCCGCAGGCCCGCCGATTGTTCTCATGACCCCTGATTTGTTCGCCGAACCGCCGCCACCCGTGCCGGCGGCCGAGCGCGCAGCCGAACTGCGCGCCCAATTGCACCACCACGCCCACCTGTACTACACGCTCGACGCGCCGAAAATCCCCGACGCCGAGTACGACCGCCTGTTCCAGGAACTGCAGGCCATCGAGGCGCAGCACCCCGAGCTGATGACGCCCGACTCGCCCACGCAGCGTGTGGGCGGCGCCATCCTAAAGACCCTGGTGCCAGTGCGCCACTCGGTGCCCATGCTCAGCATCCGCACCGAGACCGACTCTTCGACGTCTTCTCCCGAGAAGTTCGAGTCCCAGATTCGAAACTTCTTGACCTCCGAACAAAGGCGGTTCGTCAAGGGAGAACGGGGGCCGCTTTCGCAGGAGGCTGGCCGCGTACTCGAGGGAGCGGTCATTGACTACGTAGCTGAACTCAAGTTCGATGGCTTGGCCATGAGTCTGCGCTACGAACAGGGCGTGCTGGTGCGTGCCGCCACGCGCGGCGACGGCGAGACTGGCGAGGACGTGACGCACAACGTGCGCACCATCAAGCAAATTCCGCTGAAGCTGCCACAAGACGTGCCTGAGGTGCTCGAGGTGCGCGGCGAGGTCTACATGCGCCGCGACGAATTCGAGGTCATGAACGAACGCCAGCGCGAAAAGATCGCGCAAGGCGCTAAAGGCGAGAAGACCTTCGTGAACCCGCGTAACGCCGCCGCCGGTGCGGTGCGCCAGCTCGACTCGCGCATCGCGCGGGAGCGGCCACTGAGCTTTTTCGCCTACTCCTGGGGCGAGGTGGTGGGCGACGAGAAGCCCCCAGCCACGCAATATGACTGGCTCATGCGTCTGAAATCCTGGGGCTTCCCTGTCGCCGAGCAGACGGCCGTGTGCCGCGGTGCCAACGAGCTTGTCGCCTTTCACCGCCACATCGGCGAGCAGCGTGACGCGCTGCCCTACGACATCGACGGGGTGGTCTACAAAGTCAATTCCTTGGAGTTGCAGCGCGAGTTGGGTTTTGTCTCCCGCGAGCCGCGCTGGGCCGTGGCGCACAAGTACCCCGCGCAGGAACAGCTCACCACCGTGCAGGCCATCGACGTGCAGGTGGGCCGCACCGGCAAGCTCACGCCCGTGGCCAAACTGGCGCCGGTGTTCGTGGGCGGCGTCACCGTCACCAACGCCACCCTGCACAACGAGATGGAGGCGCGCCGCAAGGACGTGCGTGTGGGCGACACGGTCATCGTGCGCCGCGCCGGCGACGTGATTCCGGAGGTGGTCTCCGTGCTGCTCGACAAGCGCGAGGGCGACCCACCCGTGTTCACCATGCCCACCCACTGCCCCGTGTGCGGCAGCGACGCCGTGCGCGAGGAGGGCGAGGCCGATCACCGCTGCACCGGCGGCCTGTTCTGCGCCGCGCAGCGCAAGCAGGCCATCCTGCACTACGCGCAGCGCCGCGCGGTCGACATCGAGGGCCTGGGCGACAAGCTGGTGGAGCAGCTCGTGGACAGCGGCCTCATCAAGACCCTGCCGGACCTGTACAAGCTCGGCCTCACCGCGCTCGCGGGGCTGGAGCGCATGGCGGAGAAGTCGGCGCAGAACGTGCTGGACGCCTTGCAGAAGCGTCGCGAGACCACCTTGCCGCGCCTGCTGTTCGGCCTGGGCATCCGCCACGTGGGCGAGGCCACCGCCAAGGACCTCGCGCGCCACTTCGGCAGCCTGGACCGCATCATGGACGCCAGCGTGGACGAGCTCCTGCAGGTGAACGACGTCGGCCCGGTGGTGGCGCAGAGCATTCGCACCTTCTTCGAGCAGGCACACAACCGCGAGGTGGTGGAGCAGTTGCGCGCGGCCGGCGTGCACTGGCCCGAGAACGACGGCGAGCACAACACCCCGCAGCCCCTGCTGGGCAAGACCTTCGTGCTCACCGGCACCTTCCCCACGCTCAAGCGCGAGGAGGCCAAGGCCATGCTGGAAGCCGCCGGTGCCAAGGTGGCCGGCTCCGTGAGCAAGAAGACCGACTACCTGGTGGCCGGCGCCGAGGCGGGCAGCAAGCTGGACAAGGCGCAGGAGCTGGGCGTGGCGGTGATCGACGAGGCGGCGATGCTGGGGCTGCTTGGGGGGGCTGACTAGCCTCTGTCGGGGCTTGGTTGGCGGTGTCAGGGGTGAGCCCATGGCCGGTTCGGCTTCACTGCGGTGCCCTTCGCTTCGCGAAGGGTTCCCTGTGGTGCTCGGGCGTGCGGCCCGGCGGCAAGAAGGACAACAAGTGCCTCAGCCCGCCAACGTCTCCAGCAGCTCCGTCTCGATCTCGATCTGCCGCTTGTTCACCTGCAGCTCGGGCCCGCTGATGAGGAAGGTGTCTTCCACGCGCTCGCCCAGGGTGGTGATCTTGGCGAGCTGCACGCTGATCTCGTGGCGCGCCAGCACGCGCGAGATGCCGTAGAGCAGGCCCGCGCGGTCGCTGGCCGAGACCGACAGCAGCCAGCGCTGCGCTTTCTCGTCGGGTCGCAGGTCCACGCGCGGCGTAATGGGGAAGCTTTTCACGCGCCGCGACAGCCGGCCCTTGGTGGGCGGCGGCAGCGGGCCGTGCTCGTCGATGATCTGCGGCAGCCGGGCCTCGACCATGGCCACGAGCTCGCGGTAGTGTTCGGCCATCTCGGGCACGATCACCTGGAAGGTGTCCAGCGCGTGGCCCGTCATCGTGGTGTGCACGCGCGCATCCAGGATGCTGAACTGCGACATGTCGAAGTAGCCGCAGATGCGCGCGAACAGGTCGGCCTGGTCGGCCGCGTAGACCAGCACCTGCAGGCCTTCGCCCGCCGGAGAAAGGCGCGCGCGCACGATGGCGCGGCCCGGGTCGCGCCCGGGCTTGGCGAGTTCGCGCGTGAGCACGCGCGTGTGCCAGGCGATCTCGTCGGCCTGGTGGCGCATGAAGTAGCTCACGTCCAAGGTGTCCCACAGGGCCTTGTGCGCGTTGTGGGGCAGGGAATGCAGGGCCAGTACCTGCAGGGCCTCGCGTTTGCGGCCCTCGATCTCGGCGCCCGGGTCGGGCGCACGCCCGCCCAGCACGCGCAGCGTGTAGCGGTACAGGTCTTCCAGCAGCTTGCCTTTCCAGGCGTTCCACACCTTGGGGCTGGTGCCGCGGATGTCGGCCACGGTGAGCAGGTACAGCGCCGTGAGGTAGCGCTCGTTGCCCACGCGTTTCGCGAAGTCGGCGATGACGTCGGGGTCGGACAGGTCGGCCTTTTGCGCCAGCCGGCTCATGGTGAGGTGCTCGCTCACCAGGAATTCGATCAGCTTCGTGTCCTCGCGCTCGATGCCGTGCTGGCGGCAGAAGCTGCGCACGTCCCTGGCACCCAGTTCGGAGTGGTCGCCGCCACGGCCCTTGGCGATGTCGTGGAAGAGGGCGGCGATGTACAGGATCCAGGGCTTGTCCCAGCCGGCCGCGAGCTGCGAGCAGAACGGGTATTCGTGCGAGTGCTCGGGGATGAAGAAGCGGCGCATGTTGCGCAGCACCATGAGGATGTGCTGGTCCACCGTGTAGACGTGGAACAGGTCGTGCTGCATCTGCCCCACGATGTGGCGGAACACCCAGAGGTAGCGCCCCAGCACCGAGGTCTGGTTCATCAGCCGCATGGCGTGGGTGATGCCCTGCGGCTCCATGAGGATGCGGCGGAACATCGCGCGGTTGACCGGGTCGGCGCGGAACTTCGCATTCATCACCGGGCGCGCGTTGTACAGCGCGCGCAGCGTGCGTGCCGACAGGCCCTTGATGCCGACGGTGGTCTGGTAGATGTGAAAGCTCTCCAGGATGGCGTGCGGCTGCTGGATGTAGAGGTTGTCGCTGGCCACTTCGAGCATGCCGCCCTTGTCGAAGAAGCGCTCGTTGATGGGGCGCAGGCGCTGCACGCCCGGCTCGGTGTCGCCCAGTCGTTCCTCGATGTTGAGCAGCAGGATCTGATTGAGCTGCGTGACCGCCTTGGCCGCCCAGTAGTAGCGCTTCATCAGCGCCTCGCTCGCGCGGCGTGTGCCGCGCGGGTTGGTTTCACCGGGCGCGGGCAGCTGCGCCTTGAACCCGAAGGACTCGGCCACGGCGGTCTGCAGGTCGAACACCAGGCGGTCCTCGCGCCGGTGCGCGATGAGGTGCAGCCGCGCGCGGATGAGACTCAGCAGGGCCTCGTTGGCCTTGATCTGGCGCGCCTCCAGCGGTGTGGCCAGGCCGGTGCGGGCGAGTTCGTCCCAGCTGCGGCCCAGGCCCGCGGCCTTGGCCACCCACAGGATCATCTGCAGGTCGCGCAGGCCACCCGGCGATTCCTTGCAGTTGGGCTCCAGCGCGTAGGGCGTGTTCTCGTACTTGTGGTGGCGCTGGCGCATCTCCAGCGACTTGGCGACGAAAAAGGCCTTGGGGTCCATGGCCTCGCCCAGGCGGGTGACCAGTTGCCGGAAGCCTTCCTGATGGCCCGCGATGAGCCGGCATTCGAGCAGCGAGGTCTGGACGGTGACGTCCTTCCCGGCCTCGGCCACGCACTCATCGACGGTGCGCACGCTGGAGCCGATCTCCAGCCCCAGGTCCCAGCAGGCGCCGATGAAGCCTTCGATGCGGGTCTTGAGCGTGTCGTCGGCGTCGGGCTCGCAGCCCTGGGGCAGCAGCACCAGCACGTCGACGTCGGAATGGGGGAACAGCTCGCCGCGGCCATATCCGCCGACGGCCACCAGGGCGAAGCGCGGGCCGAAGCCCGCGCGCTGCCAGAGCGTGCGCAGGGTCTGGTCGGTGAGGCGGGCGAGCTGGTGCAGGGCCTGGCGCACGCCCCGGGTGGAGGCGCCGGTCTGCAGCAGGGCGGCGAACACCGCCTGCTTGTGATCGCGGTACTGCTGCCGCAGCGCGGCGAGCTCGTCCATGCCGTTGTGGGGCGTTGCCACGCGCGGGCTGCCCTCAGGCCGCGACGCTGGCCGGAGCGGGGTTGACGAAGGCCGGTGGCGCGATGTTGCCGGCCGACCAGGTGAGCACCTCGTAGCCGGTTTCGGTGACGAGCACGGTGTGCTCCCACTGGGCCGAGAGCGAGCGGTCGCGCGTGACGATGGTCCAGCCATCGCCCAGTTCCTTGATCTCGCGCCGGCCGGCGTTGATCATGGGCTCGATGGTGAAGGTCATGCCGGGCTTGAGCTCTTCCAGCGTGCCCGGGCGGCCGTAGTGCAGCACCTGGGGTTCCTCGTGGAAGCGCTGGCCGATGCCGTGGCCGCAGAATTCGCGCACCACGCTGAAGCCGTTGCTTTCGGCGTAGGTCTGGATCGCGTGGCCGATGTCGCCCAGGCGCGCGCCCGGCCGCACCAGCACGATGCCCTTCCACATGGCCTCGAAGGTGACCTGGCTCAGGCGGCGGGCCTGGATGGAGCAGGCCGCTTCGCCGCCGATGAGGAACATGCGGCTGTTGTCGCCGTACCAGCCCTCGGGCGTGATGACGGTGACGTCCACGTTGAGGATGTCGCCCTTCTTGAGCGGCTTCTCGTTCGGGATGCCGTGGCACACCACGTGGTTGACCGAGGTGCACAGGTGGCCGGGGTAGGGCGGGTAGCCGCTGGGCTGGTAGCCGATGGTGGCCGAGCGCGTGCCCTGCTGCTTCATGTACTCGGCCGAGAGGCGGTCGATCTCGAGCGTCGTCATGCCCGGCTGGATCAGCGGCGTGAGGTAGTCCAGCACTTCGGAGGCGAGGCGGCACGCGGTGCGCATGCCCTCGATGCCGGCGGCGTCCTTGTAGGTGATGCTCATGGGGCGCGATTATCCCACCGGACCCCGTCCGGACGCCCCTGGCGGCCCGATCACCATGGGGCCGGCAGGTAAAATCGCCGGCTTTCCACCACCCCGTCCGCGGGTGGTTCAACGCACCTCAGGCCCCACCGTGTCCCTGCACCTGCGCACTTTTGATGGCGGTCACGCCATCAGCGACTTCCGAGTCCAGCAGCTTCTTCCCCGCCTCACCTCCATCCATGACCGCATCGTCGGCCTGAGCGCGCGCTTCGTGCACCTGGTGGCCTTCGACGCCGCCCCCGACAGCGCCACCGAGCGCCGCCTGGGCGAGCTGCTCACCTACGGCGAGCCTGCCGAACCGGCCCACCTCAGGCTCGAAGCCGACGGCGCCCCCGCGCTGCTCGTCATGCCCCGCCTGGGCACCGTCTCGCCCTGGGCCTCCAAGGCCACCGACATCGCGCGCAACTGCGGCCTGGTGGTCCACCGGGTGGAGCGCCTGGTCGAATACCGCATCGCCCTCAAACCGGGGTTGCTGGGCGGCAAGCCCGCGCTCACGCCCGAGCAGCGCTGGGCCGTGGCCAGCCTGCTGCACGACCGCATGACCGAAGCCGTGGTGGCCACGCGCGAAGAGGCCCACGCCCTGTTCACCGAACTGCAGGCCGCGCCCATGGAGCGCGTGGACGTGCTGGGCGGCGGCCGTGCGGCGCTGGAGCGCGCCAACGCCGACTGGGGCCTGGCCCTGGCCGAGGACGAGATCGACTACCTCATCACCGCCTTCAACGGCCTGGGCCGCAACCCCACCGACGTGGAGCTGATGATGTTCGCCCAGGCCAACTCCGAGCACTGCCGCCACAAGATCTTCAACGCGCAGTTCACCATCGACGGCGTGGCGCAGGACAAGAGCCTGTTCGGCATGATCCGCCACACGCACCAGCGCAGTCCGCAGCACACGGTGATCGCCTACGCCGACAACGCGTCCGTGATGGAAGGCCACGAGGTGCAGCGTTTCGTGGCGCGCTACGAGGGCGGGGCGTCGCCCGCCTACCGCGCCGAGCCCGCCACCCAGCACGTGCTGATGAAGGTGGAAACCCACAACCACCCCACCGCCATCTCGCCGTTCCCGGGCGCCTCCACCGGCGCGGGCGGCGAGATCCGCGACGAGGGCGCCACCGGACGCGGATCCAAGCCCAAGGCCGGCCTCACCGGCTTCACGGTGGGCAAGCTCTGGGGCGGCCTGTCCGACCAGCCGGGCGGCAAGCCCGAGCACATCGCCAGCCCGCTGCAGATCATGACCGAGGGCCCCCTGGGCGGCGCGGCCTTCAACAACGAATTCGGCCGGCCCAACCTGCTGGGCTACTTCCGCGAATACGAGCAGGTGGTGGACGGCGTGCAGCGCGGCTACCACAAGCCCATCATGATCGCGGGCGGCGTCGGCACCATTGACGCGCGGCTGACGAAGAAGATCCTGTTCCCCGCCGGCACGCTGCTGATCCAGCTCGGCGGCCCGGGCATGAAGATCGGCATGGGCGGCGGCGCGGCCAGCTCCATGGCCACGGGCACCAACGCCGCCTCGCTCGACTTCGACTCCGTGCAGCGCGGCAACCCGGAGATCGAGCGGCGCGCGCAGGAGGTCATCAACCACTGCTGGGCGCAGGGTGAGCAGAACCCCATCCTCGCCATCCACGACGTCGGCGCGGGCGGCCTGTCCAACGCCTTCCCCGAGATCACCAACGACGCCGGCCGTGGCGCGCGCTTCGACCTGCGCGCCGTGCCGCTGGAAGAGAGCGGCCTGGCGCCCAAGGAGATCTGGAGCAACGAGAGCCAGGAGCGCTACGTGCTCGCCATCGCGCCCGAGTCGCTGCCGCAGTTCACGGCCTTCTGCGAACGCGAGCGCTGCCCCTTCGCGGTGGTGGGCGTGGCCACCGAGGAACGGCAACTCCAGCTCGTCGATGAGGGCCAGGACAGCCCGGTCGACATGCCCATGGACGTGCTGCTGGGCAAGCCGCCCAAGATGCACCGCGACGTCAAGACCGTGGCGCGCACCTCGCCAGCCATCGACCTCACCGGCGTGAGCCTTCAGCAGAGCGTGATCGACGTGCTGAGCCACCCCACGGTGGCGTCCAAGCGCTTCCTCATCACCATCGGCGACCGCACCGTGGGCGGCCTGAGCCACCGCGACCAGATGGTCGGCCCCTGGCAACTGCCCGTGGCCGACTGCGCCGTCACCCTGGCCGACCACGCCGGCTTCGCGGGCGAGGCCATGAGCATGGGCGAGCGCACGCCGCTGGCCGCCACGCACGCCGCCGCCTCGGGCCGCATGGCCGTGGCCGAGGCCATCACCAACCTGCTGGCCGCGCCGATCGAACTGCCGCGGGTGAAACTCAGCGCCAACTGGATGGCCGCCTGCGGTGAACCCGGCGAAGACGCCGCGCTGTACGAGACCGTGAAGGCCGTGGGCATGGAGCTGTGCCCCGCGCTGGACATTTCCATCCCCGTGGGCAAGGACAGCCTGTCCATGCGCACCCAGTGGCAGGCCGACGGCCAGACGAAGAAGGTCACCGCGCCGGTGAGCCTGATCGTGAGCGCCTTCGCCTCGCTGGCCGACGTGCGCGGCACCTTCACGCCGCAGTTGAACCGCGACATCGAGGAAACCACCCTGGTGCTGATCGACCTGGGCAAGGGCCGCCACCGCCTGGGCGGCAGCGTGCTCGCGCAGACCCTGGGCCACCCGGGCGGCGAGGTGCCCGACCTCGACGACCCGCAAGACCTCAAGAACCTGGTGAACGCCGTGAACGCCCTGCGCGCGCAGGGCCGTGTGCTGGCCTACCATGACCGCAGCGACGGCGGCCTGTTCGCCACGGTGGCCGAGATGGCCTTCGCCGGCCAGGTGGGCGTGGCGCTCAACATCGATCAGCTCATCACCGAAGGCGACGGCATCGGCGACAGCCGCGCCGAGACCGGTGACGCCAAGAACTGGGCGCAGCAGGTCAGCGCGCGCCGCGAGGAGCTCACGCTCAAGGCCCTGTTCAACGAAGAGCTGGGCGTGGTGCTGCAGGTGCGCACCGAGCAGCGCAACGAGGTGATGCAGTTGCTGCGCGAGCACGGCCTCTCAAAGCACAGCCACTTCATCGGCAAGACGCGGCCAGCCAGCTCCGGCATGGACGCCGGCAAGGGCGAGCTGCAGGTCTGGCGCGACACCAAGGCCGTCTTCAGCGCGAAGCTGGTCGACCTGCAACAGGTGTGGGACAGCGTGAGCTGGAAGATCAACCAGCGCCGCGACAACCCCGCCTGCGCCGACGCCGAACACGCCGCCGCCGGTGACCCGTCCGACAGCGGCCTGCACACGCACCTGACGTTCGACCCGAACGAGGACGTGGCCGCGCCCTTCCTGAACCTCTCGCGTCCCAAGGTCGCCATCCTGCGTGAGCAGGGCGTCAACTCCCACGTGGAAATGGCCTGGTGCTTCACCCAGGCCGGCTTCGAGGCGCTGGACGTGCACATGACCGACCTGCAGACCGGCCGCGCCGACCTGAAAGACGTGCGCGGTGTGGTCGCCTGCGGCGGCTTCAGCTACGGCGACACCCTGGGCGCGGGCATCGGCTGGGCGCGTTCCATCACCTTCAACCCGCGCCTGGCCGATCAGTTCCAGGCCTTCTTCGCGCGCAGCGACACCTTCGGCCTGGGTGTGTGCAACGGCTGCCAGATGTTCGCGGAGCTTGCCGACATCATCCCGGGCGCCGAGGCCTGGCCGCGCTTCACCACCAACCAGAGCGAGCGCTTCGAAGCGCGCCTGTCGCAGGTGGAGGTGCTGGACTCGCCCAGCCTGTTCTTCCAGGGCATGGCCGGCACGCGCCTGCCCATCGCCGTGGCGCACGGCGAGGGCTACGCCAACTTCCGCCACCGGGGGGATCCGGCCAGGGCCATCGCCGCCATGCGCTTCGTCGACAGCCAGGGCCGGGCCACCGAACGCTACCCCTACAACCCCAACGGCAGTCCCGCCGGCCTCACCGCCGTCACCACGGCGGACGGCCGCTTCACCGCGTTGATGCCCCACCCGGAACGCGTTTTCCGCAACGTGCTGATGAGCTGGACCGACCAGGACATCTCCGCCCCCAGCGGCTGGACCCGCCTGTGGCGCAACGCCCGTCGTTGGGTCGGCTGAACGCATGGCGCGCGAGCAGGTCCTCGACCCTTCCACCATCGCGGCCTACGCGCGCGATGGCGCCGTGGTGCTGCGCGGCGTGTTCACAGCGGCCGAACTCCAGCGCCTGGAAGAGGGCATCGAACACAACCTCGCGCACCTGAGCCCGCTGGCCCTGGTGGCCAGCGAGCCCGACGACCCGGGCCGCTTCGTCGAGGACTTCTGCACCTGGGCACACAACCCCGCCTACGAAGACGTTCTGCGCCACTCGGCGCTGCCGCACGTCTCGGCCCAGCTCATGGGCAGCCGCCAGGTGCGGCTGTACCACGACCACCTGCTGGTGAAAGAGCCGGGCACGCGCCAGCCCACGCCCTGGCACCAGGACCAGCCCTACTACAACGTCGACGGTGCGCAGAACGTGAGCTTCTGGATCCCCGTGGACCCGGTGCCGCTGGCGAGCACGCTGCGCTTCGTGGCCGGCTCGCACCACGGCACCTGGTACATGCCGCGCACCTTTCGCGATCAGCAGGCCCGCTGGTTCCCCGAAGGCACGCTGGCCGAACTGCCCCCGGTGGAACAGGAGCCCCAGCGCTACCCGCAACTGGCCTGGGCGCTGGAGCCGGGCGACTGCGTGGCTTTTCACATGCTCGCGCTGCACGCGTCCAGCGGCACCGGGCCGGGCGCGCGCCGCCGCGTGTTCTCGGCCCGCTACCTGGGCGACGACAGCGTGCACGCGCCGCGCCGCTGGCGCACCTCGCCCCCGTTCCCGGGGCTGGAGGCCCGTTTGCCGGCGGGAGCCGCGATGGACGATCCCCTGTTTCCCGTGGTCTGGCCGCCCGCGCCGGCCTGACACCTCAAGGAGTCCTCATGGCCGGTACCAGCCTGCTCGCCCTCATCGACGACATCGCCACGCTGCTCGACGACGTCTCGGTCATGACCAAGGTCGCGGCCAAGAAGACCGCCGGTGTGCTGGGCGACGACCTCGCGCTCAACGCGCAGCAGGTCACCGGCGTGAACGCCGACCGCGAATTGCCCGTGGTCTGGGCCGTGGCCAAGGGCTCCTTCGTCAACAAGGCCATCCTCGTGCCGGCGGCGCTGCTCATCAGCGCCTTCGTGCCCGCGCTCATCACGCCGCTGCTGATGCTCGGCGGCCTGTTCCTGTGCTTCGAAGGCGTGGAGAAACTCGTGCACGCCCTGGGCGCGCACAAGGCGGAGGACAAGCAGCACCGCGACGAGCTGGTGAAGGCGGTGATCGACGACAAGGTCGACCTCGTGGCCTTCGAGAAGGAGAAGATCAAGGGCGCCGTTCGCACGGACTTCATCCTCTCGGCCGAGATCATCGTCATCAGCCTGGGCACCGTCGCCAGCGCCAGCATGGGCCAACGCATCGGCGTGCTGGTGGGCATCTCGCTGATCATGACGATCGGCGTGTACGGCCTGGTCGCGGGCATCGTGAAACTCGACGACCTGGGCCTGCACCTGAACCGCCAGGCACAGGCGTGGAAGCAGGCCATCGGGCGCGGCATCCTGGCCTTCGCGCCGTGGCTCATGAAGTCGCTGTCCGTGCTGGGCACGGCCGCCATGTTCCTGGTGGGCGGCGGCATCCTGCTGCACGGCCTGCCGCTGCTCGCGCATGGCGTGGAGACCTGGTCCGAGAGCCTGGGCTGGTTCGGGGCCTTCGTGCCCAGCCTGGCGGGGGCGCTGGTGGGCATCGCGGCGGGCGCGGTGGTGGTGGGCGTGGTGGAGCTGTTCCAGCGCCTGCGACGCCGGCCGAAGGCGGCCTGATCCGCCGGGGCGCGCGTCCCCCGCCTGGGGTATCGCGCGCGCCGGTGCCTGCCTAGAATGGCTCGGCCGCCCACCGTCAGGGCGGCGCGGGGGTCGGGCATGGACGGGATCTTCATCAGCTACCGTCGCGACGACGCTTCCGGCTACGCCGGGCGCCTCTACGATCGCCTGAGCCTGCAGTTCGGCGCACAGCGCGTGTTCATGGACGTGGAGGGCATCGAGCCCGGCGCGGACTTCGTGAATGCGATCGAGAAGGCGGTGGGCTCGTGCCGCGTGCTCATCGTGGTGATCGGTGACGAGTGGCTTGACTGCCGCGACAGCCAGGGGCGTCGCCGCCTCGACGACCCGCACGACTTCATCCGGCTCGAGGTGGCGGCCGCCCTGTCGCGCGACATCCGCGTGATGCCCGTGCTGGTCAACGGGGCCGGCATGCCGCGCGCCGAGGACCTTCCCGAGGCCATGCGTGGCCTGGCCCGGCGCCAGGCGATCGCCGTGCACCACAACCAGTGGGAAGGCTCCACCGCCACGTTGGTGCACGCGCTGCAGCGGGCACTGGGCGAGCGAGGTGTCCCGCCGGGCCACGATCAGGAGGCGCCCCGCGCGCCGCTCGCGGCCTGGGCGCTGGCGGCCGTGTCCGCGCTGGCCGTGGGCGGCGGCGCGTGGTGGTTGTGGCGCCCGGCACCATCCGCCGCCCCGGTGCCGGCGTCCGACGGATCGATGGTGGCGCGAGTGCCCGCGCCGGCGCCGCTCGCTGTCGCCTCGGCACCGGCCCGGGTGCCCGCACCAGCGCCTGCACCCCTGGCGGCCTCCGCACCCGTGGCCGCTCCCGCAAGACCGGCACCGGTGGTTCGCCCGCCGCCGGCTCCCGCACCCGCACCCGAAGCGCGGGTCCGCGCGGCGCCGGCTCCCGGGCCGGTGGCTTCGCCTCCCGCAGCCCCATCGCCCCCTGCGCTGGCCAGCCCGGCACCGCCGCCCAAACCCGCCGCGACGCCGACCCCCGCGGTGGCCGAAGGTCCGCTTCCTCAAGCCGGGCACCGCTTCACGTACCGCGTCAAGGGCAAGTGGCCGACCAGCCCGAACCGCAGCGTGGTGATCACCGTGAGCGAGGTGCGTGACGGCACGGTGCTCGATCGCCTGAACGACCCAGAATCCCCCGCGGCGGTGCAGCGCCGCTCGCGGGCGGGCCAGGGCGGTTTCGTGCAATGGCCCGGCATCGGCATCGAGTTCAGCCCCTACCTGGCCAGCCAGGACCTGACCGGCTGGCGCGGCCGCGGTTTCAGCACGCCTGACGTCGATGGCCAATGGACGCAATGGCATTCGCAGGGCGCCACGATCGGTCGCGAAACCGTGTCGGTGCCGGCGGGGCGCTTCGAGGCGGCGAAGGTGGAGGTGTGGAGCAGCCGCACACCCACGGGCAGCCCGGCGACGGCGGCGGTCGAGCCCGTGCGCATCCACTACCTCATCTGGTACGCGCCCGAGGTGCGGCGCCATGTGCGCCAGCAGCGCCGCGTGATCAGCGCGGCGGGGCAGGAGCTCGAGCGCGACGTGATCGAACTCGTGTCGCGCCAGGGCGGCTGAGCGGGCGGGCCGAAGCGGCCGCTTGACCTGGGTCAAGGGCCGCCGCGGCGCGCTGCCTAGACTGGAGGCCATGCAGAACCGCCAGGAGCTCGCCATGAACGCCGCCCAGCCCACGACCGCCGGCTCACCGCTGACCGACTTCACGCAATGCCACGTGGGTATCGTGCGCCGCCTGAACGCGCTGGACGGGTTGCCGGCGCTGCTGGAGCCCGCGGCACAAGCCCGCCGCATCGCCGAGGACTCGCTGGGGTTCTTCCGCGAGGCGATCTTCGAGCACCACCTGGACGAGGAACGCGAGCTGTTTCCCGCCGTGCTGGCCAGCGCCGAGCCCGGGCCCGAACGCGAGCGCGCCCAGCGACTGGTGGAGCACCTGACCTCGCAACACCGCCAGCTCGAAAGCCTGTGGCGTTCGCTGGAGCGCGAACTCAAGCGCGTGGCGCGCGGGCAGGACAGCGAGCTCGACGTCGGCGACGTGCACCGCCTGGTGGCCGACTACAGCGCCCACGCGCGGCTGGAAGAATCGGAATTCCTGCCCCTGGCCGAGACCGTTCTGGGGCGCAACGGCAACCACATGGCGGCGCTGGGCCTGTCGCTGCACCTGCGGCACGCGCCGCAGCCCGTGCCGTACGTCTGAGCGCGTGCGGCAGCGTGCGGATCAGTGCGCGCCGCGCGCGGTGGGCCGCGTGCGGTGGAACGTGACGGGGCTGCTCGCCGCGGCCTTCATCACCGAGGGCTTGATCTTGCCCACCACGTGCATCTCGCAGGGCTTGCAGTCGAAGCGCAGGGTGAGCTTCTCGTTGTTGTGCGTGATGGTGAGTGGCTCGGCGCGCACGGTGCCTTGCACGCCGGTGACGCCCTTGGCCTGCTTGGGGCACAGGCTCAGTGAGAAGCGCACGCAGTGCTTGGTGATCATGAGGCTGACCTCGCCGGTCTCCTCGTGCGACTCGTAGGCGCTGGCGATCACCTTCACGCCGTGCTTTTCGTAGAAGGCGCGGGCCTTGTGGTTGAACACGTTGGCCAGGTAGGTGAGCGTGTCCTCGGGGTAGGGCGCGGGCGGCTCCACCGCCACGCCGCGCGGCAGGCGCCTGAACGCCTTGGCGCGTGCGGCCTCCAGCGCGGCCACGGCCTCGCGGCGCAGCGGGTTGAGCAGCGAGGCCGGCACGAACCACGGCTCGCTGAAGTCGAGTGCGATGTCGATGGGCGTGAAGAGGGTGTCGCCAAGCCGGCCCAGGGCCTCGCGCAACTTGTCGTGCGCCTGCGAGGCGTCGCGCGCGGGTTCCAGGGCGCAGGCCAGCTCGGCGTGGGCCGCGTGGCCGTCTTCGTCGGTGAGGTCCAGGCGCAGGCCGTCGGCCGAGCGCGAGAGCTTCATCCACACACCGATGCGGCGCTCCGCCGACTTCTTCTCCAGCGCGCGCACCCAGTTCATGTCGCGGTTGCGGTTCACCACCGTGCCGCGCTTGAGGTGGCGCAGGCCTTCGATGGCGTCCTTGGGGAACACGCGGAAGCGCCCCGGCGCGCCCGCGGGCTCGGCGCGGTTGATCTGCAGGCCCACGAGTTCGCGGTGCAGGTCCAGGTAGCACAGGCCGTCGCCGTTGTGGATCACCGTGGCCTCGTCGTCGCACTGCAGCTCCACCCAATGGGGGCCCACCTGCGTGACGAAGCCGATGGCGCGGCCCGGGTTCTTGGGGGTGTCGAAGGCGCCGATGTCGTCCTGGCGGCCGTTGACGAAGTAGTCGGTGAACTCGCGGTTGAAGTTCTGGTCGGGGTCGGGTGTGAAGCTGAACGTGGCGCGCCCGCTGGAGGCGCGGCCCAGCTCGGGGCGCTCCTCCAGGATCTCATCGAACAGGCGCCGGTAGTGCGCGGTGATGTTCTTGACGTAGCCGAGGTCCTTGTAGCGGCCCTCGATCTTGAAGCTGCGCGCGCCGGCGTCGATGAGGGCGCGCAGGTTGCCGCTCTGGTTGTTGTCCTTCATCGACAGCACGTGCTTGTCGTGCGCCACGATGCGGCCCTGGCTGTCCTTCACCTCGTAGGGCAGGCGGCAGGCCTGGGAGCAGTCGCCCCGGTTGGCGCTGCGGCCGGTGTGGGCGTGGCTCACGTAGCACTGGCCGCTGTAGGCCACGCACAGCGCGCCGTGGATGAAGAACTCGACGATGCAGCGCTGCTCGTCCAGCGCCTCGTAAATGGCGCGGATCTGCGGCAGCGTGAGCTCGCGCGCCAGCACCAGCTTGGACAGGCCGGCGTTCTGCAGGAACACGGCCTTCTCCACGGTGCGGATGTCGGTCTGCGTGCTGGCGTGCAGCTGGATGGGGGGCAGGTCCAGCTCCAGCAGGCCCATGTCCTGGACGATCAGCGCATCGGCGCCGGCGTCGTAGAGCTGGCGGATGAGCTTGCTGGCCGGCCCCAGCTCGTCGTCGCGCAGGATGGTGTTGACCGTGACGTAGATGCGGCTGCCGAAGCGGTGCGCGTGCCTGGCCAGGCGGGCGATGTCCTGCACGCTGTTGTCGGCCGAGGTGCGCGCGCCGAACGACGGGCCGCCGATGTAGACGGCGTCGGCGCCGTGGTTGACGGCCTCGATGCCGATGTCGGCCGTGCGGGCGGGGGAAAGCAGCTCGATCTGGTGGGGCAACATGTCGCGGGCAGAATGCGTGGGTCCGGTATTTTCCAGGAGAACGAGCATGAGCAACACCACGTCCATCGTCCTGGTCCACGGCGCCTGGCTGGGGGCCTGGGTCTGGCGCCGCGTGCTGCCGCTGCTGCGTGCGGCCGGTGCCGAATCGCACGCCGTCACGCTCACCGGCGTGGGTGAGCGGGCCCACCTGATGAGCGAGTCCATCGACCTGCAGACCCACGTGCAGGACGTCATCGGCCTGATCGAGGCCGAGGAATTGAAGCGCGTGGTGCTGGTGGGACACAGCTACGGCGGCATGGTGGTCACCGGCGTGGCCGACCGCCTGCAGGCCGCCGCGCCCGGTGCCCTGGTGCACCTGGTCTACCTGGACGCGGTGCTGCCATACCCCGGCGAAGCCTGGAGCACGCCGCACGACGAGGCCACCAAGGCCAGGCGCTTCGAGGCGGCCAAGGCCAGCGGCGGCCTGCACTTCGCGCCGCCCGACGCCGAGGTCTTCGGCCTGCAGGGGGCGGACCGCGACTGGCTCAACCGGCGCCAGACCCCTCAGCCTTACCGGCTCTACGACCAGCCGCTGGACTTCGACGGCGACGCCGTGGCGCGCGTGCCGCGCACCTTCATCGACTGCACCGCGCCAGCGCTGGGCACCATCAAGGCCTCGCGCGAGCGCGTGCGGCGCGAACCGGGCTGGAACCTCATCGAGATGGCCACGGGCCATTGCCCCATGGTGAGCGAGCCCAAGGCCTTGGCGGAGCACCTCCTGGGCATTTGGAACCACGCGCAAGCCAGCCAATGAGCACCACCCGGTACGACCGCATCGACCAGCTGCGCGCCATTGCGCTGCTGTGGATGACGGTCTACCACTTCTGCTTCGATCTCGACCACTTCGGCTTCATCGACCAGGCCTTTCTCAGTGACCCGTTCTGGACCACGCAGCGCACGGCCATCGTGAGCCTCTTTCTGTTCACGGCCGGCCTGTCGCAGGCGGTGGCCTTGCACCAGGGCCAGGGCTGGCCGCGCTTCTGGCGCCGCTGGGCGCAGGTGGCGGGTGCGGCGCTGCTGGTCAGCGTGGGCTCGTGGTTCGTGTTTCCCAAGAGCTTCATCTACTTCGGGGTGCTGCACGGCATCGCGGTGATGCTGGTGGTCGCAAGGCTCACGGGTGGCTGGGGGCGCTGGCTGTGGCCCTTGGGCGCGCTGGCCATCGCGCTGCCCTGGCTGGCCCCGGCCGCCATGGCGGCCTGGCCCGCGCTGGAGGCGCTGAACCAGCCCGGCCTCAACGCGCTCGGCTTCATCAGCCGCAAACCCTTCACCGAGGACTACGTGCCGCTGCTGCCGTGGATGGGCGTGGTGTGGTGGGGCCTGGCGACGGGGCGCTGGGTCTGCGCGAACCGGCCCGGCTGGTTGGGCGGCTCGGGGCAGGGTGGTGCGCCGGGGCGCTTCATGGCGCTGTGGGGGCGCTGGAGCCTGAGCTACTACCTGCTGCACCAGCCGGTGCTGATGGGGGTGGTGGGGCTGGCGGCCACGCTGGTGCGCAGCTAGGCAAACAACGACCGAAGCTCGCGGCAGATCTCTGGCCGCAATTGGCGGACTTCCACTTCTTTGGCCAAGTTGACCTGCATGGCCGTGAGTGCGACCTCGAGCATCGGCGCGTCGACTTCATACGCCCCGCGGGTCTGAAGCCAGGCCATGACCTCCGCCAGGTGCCACACCGAGGCACTGCCCTCGTGGACCGGTGTGGGAAAACTGGCGGCGTGGCCGAGCATGAGCTTGCGCATGTTCTGCCGCGTGACGCCCATCATGGTCGCCACGTCGCTGAGCCCGACCAGATCCGGTGCCGCCTCAATCAGCTTCGCCTCCGGGCAAGCCCGTTTGACGTCCGCCAAAGCGCTCGTCAAAGCCGCCGTGGCGCTGTCGGCTTCCCGCGCGAACTCGAGAGCCAGTCGGCCGGGTTGACCCATGCCGACGAGCGCGTCGTCGCATCCTGCGGCACCCAGCCGCTCGATGAGTTCATCCAGGTCAGCCCCTTGCTCCGCGATCTGGTACTTGAGGGTGAACGTGTATTCCATGGCTCTACTCCTGCGATGCTTCTGCCGAGTCGCACGCGCTCTGGTGCTTGCGGCGCGTCGTGCAGTTGTCCACCACGCGCCTGAGGGCCCGGGCGTGATTCCCGGCGCTCTTCGGCGTGCTCCAGACACTGGTGATGCAGAACTCCCCGCATCGGCACTCGGCGTCGTTGTAAGGGCAGTACAGCTTGCCCCAGGCATGCGAACCACCGACTTCGACGCGCCAGCGATGTTCTTCCGCGTACCGCAGCGCTTCTTCAACTTCCTTCTTGGGATGGGCCGCACGAGCCATTCGCGCCTCCAGCGTAGTCATGCTGATGATGGTTGTCAAGTGACAACCATACGTCAATGCGCAGGAAATCCCATCGTGATCTACCCCGCGTGCCCGCTCGCCGCGCGCCGGATCACCGAGGCCATGTGCTTCACCGTCGGTGAGCGGTTCACGCCCTTTTTCCACAGCAGCCCCGGCGTGCGGATCGGCGAGGGGTCTTCCAGCGGGATCAGCCTCAACTCGGGCGAGGGCGTGAAGGCGGTCTCGGCGATGATGCCGGCGAGGTCGGTCTGGCGGATGAGCTCGATCATGGGCGCGATGGAGTTCAGTTCGGCCACCACCAGCGGCTGCGCGCCAGCCGCTTCGAAGCATTCGTCGAGCAGCCCGCGCGTGCTGAACTGCCTGGGCAGCAGCACCAGGCGGCGCTGGTGCAGTTCCACCAGGCGCACGCGGCGGCGCTTGGCCAGCGGGTGGCTGGCGGCCACGCACAGGCGCAGCTCCTCGTTGTAGAGCGGCTCGAACCACAGCTCGGGCCGGTCGGCGGGCCGGTAGGAAACGCCGAGGTCCAGGTGCCCGCTGGACAGCCGTTTGGCGATGTTCTCGGCCGACAACTCTTCCACGCCCACCTTCACGTTGGGGTGCTGCCCCAGGAAGGCCGATACGCACAGCGGGATGAGGCGGGTGTTGAAGCTGTGCGTGGCCGCGATGCGCAGCTCGCCCGACAGGGCCTCGCCCGGGTGGCTCAAGGCCTGCAGGCCACGGTCGATCTGCTGCAGCGCCGGAACCAGGTGGTTGCGCAGCAGCTCGCCGGATTCGGTCAAGGCCACCTTCTTGTGCGAGCGGTCGAACAGCACCAGGCCCAGTTCTTCTTCCAACTGGCGGATCTGGTGCGACAGCGTGGACTGCGTGACGTGCAGCCGCTCGGCCGCGCGCGTGAAGTTCAGGGTCTCGGCCAGGGTGTCGAAGTAGCGCAGGTGACGCAGTTCCATCGGGCGATGCTTCCTTAAAGAATCGATGGCATCGATGATAGTGGTCGAAATTCATCACTTCCATCGCGGTCGTCGGGTGCCTAGACTGCGCTGCGATTCAGAACAACAGGCACCCGCCCACAGGAGACAAGCCCCATGGCCCAACTGGACGCCGACGACATCACCCAGGCCGTGCTCGACCGCATGGCCGACTGCCAGGACCCGCGTTTCAAGCAGGTGATGAGCGCCCTGGTGAAGCACGCCCACGCCTTCATCCGCGAGGTGGAGCTGAGCGAGGAAGAGTGGATCAATGCCATCCTCTTCCTCACCGAGACCGGCAAGATGTGCGACGACAAGCGCCAGGAGTTCATCCTGCTGTCGGACACCCTGGGCATCTCCATGCTGGTGGTGGCGCTCAACCAGATCAAGGCCGCCAGGGCATTTCTGCAATCGGGCGGCGGGGCACAAACACCCACCGAGGCCACCGTGCAGGGGCCGTTCTACTGGGAAGGTTCGCCCGAGCTGGCGCTGGGCGCCGACATCGGCGAGAACATGCCCGGCGAGCCCGCCTACTACCACGGCCTGGTCACCGACACCGAGGGCCGGCCCATCGCCAATTGCTGCCTGGACGTGTGGTCCGGCGACGGCGAGGGCATCTACGACATGCAGATGGGCGATGACGCCGGCATGCGACTGCGCGCGCGCTTTCGCACCGACGCGCAGGGCCGCTACCACTTCTGGTCCATCAAGCCCAGCTACTACCCGGTGCCCGACGACGGCCCCGTGGGCCGCATGCTGCGCCGCATGGGACGCCACCCCAACCGGCCCGGCCACATCCACATGAAGGTGTACGCGCCCGGCCACCAGACGGTGACCACGCACCTGTTCGTGGCCGACAGCCCCTACCTCGACTCGGACGCCGTCTTTGGCGTTCGCAACAGCCTCGTCGTGCCTTTCCAGCAGCACCCCGCCGGTACCGCGCCCGACGGGCGCCGCATGGACAAGCCCTACCACAGCGCCACCTACGACTTCCGCCTGGTGCCGGCGCGCTGACCCGTTCTTTTTCACCGGAGAGACTTTTGAAAATCGGCAAGGCCACCGTGCCGCAGTCGGCCATCTGCGCGCACAACCCCGACACCATCGTCGTGCGCGGCGAAGACCTGTGCCAGGACCTCATCGGCCAGCTCGGCTTCGGCGACTACTTCTACCTGCTGCTCACGGGCAAGCGCCCGGACGCGCCCGCCAGCGCCGTGCTCAACGCCACCCTGGTGGCCATCGCCGAGCACGGCCTGGTGCCCAGCGTGCAGGCCGCCCGCATGACCCTGGCCGCCGCACCCGACGCGCTGCAGGGCGCTGTGGCGGCGGGCATCCTGGGTTGCGGCTCGGTGATCCTGGGCGCGTCGGAAACGGCGGGCCGGCTGTTCGATCAGATCCACCGCGAGGGCCCGAAACACGGCGACGACCTGAAGGCCGCCGCACGCGCCGTGGTGGGCGAGTGGCGCGCGCGCGGCCAGGCCGTGCCGGGCTACGGCCACCCGGTGCACAAGGCGCGCGACCCCCGCGTGGCGGCGCTGTTCCGCGTGTCGAAGCAGGCCGGCGGCGGCCAGCGCTACGTGGAGATCGCCGAAGCCGTGGAGCAGGTGTTGCCCGAGGTGATCGGCAAGGACCTGCGCCTGAACGTGTCGGCCGCCATTCCCGCCGTGCTGCTGGGCGTGGGCTTCCCGCTCAACGCGCTCAAAGGCGTGCCCATGCTGGCGCGCTGCGCCGGGCTGATCGCGCACATGAGCGAGGAACTGGAGCAGCCCATCGGCTTCGCGCTGTCCTACCAGGCCACGCTGGAGCAGCGCTACACCGGCCACGTGCCCGCCGGCTTCGTGCCGGTGCAGAAGATCGACTGAGGGAGGCGCACGATGACCCAAGTGCTCAAGGGCCTGCGTGTGGTGGAACACGGCACCTTCATCACCGGGCCCGCTGCCGCCATGGTGCTGGCCGACCTGGGCGCCGAGGTGGTGAAGGTGGAACTGCCCGGCACGGGCGACCCCTTCCGCGCCTTCAAGGGCGGCCTGTACAGCCCGCACTACCAGACCTACAACCGCAACAAGCACAGCGTGGCGCTGGACACGCGCAAGGACGCGGACCGTGCCACCTTCGACCAGCTCATCGACGGCGCCGACGTCTACATCCAGAACTTCCGCCCCGGCTTCGCCGAGCAGATCCAGGCCGGCGAGGCGCGCCTGCGCGAGCGCAACCCGCGCCTCATCTACTGCGCCATCAGCGGCTTCGGGCAGGACGGCCCCGCGGCCGCGCGACCCAGCTACGACACCGTGGCCCAGGCCGCCAGCGGCTACCTGCGCCTGCTGGTGAACCCGGCCAACCCGCGCGTGGTGGGCCCCGCCATCGCCGACGCCATGACCGGCTACTACGCGGCCTTCGGCATCCTCGGGGCGCTGCACGAGCGCCACGCCACGGGCAAGGGCCGTCGCGTGGACGTGTCCATGTTCGAGGCCATGGCCCACTTCAACCTCGACGCGTTCACCCACCTGTTCTCCGAAGGCGAGGTGATGGGCCCCTACAGCCGGCCCAGCGTGTCGCAGAGCTACGTGCTGGAGTGCGCCTGCGGCGGCTGGATCGCGCTGCACATGTCCTCGCCCGAGAAGTTCTGGCAGGGCCTGGCGCAGGCGATGGAGAAGCCCGACATCTTCGAGGACGAGCGTTTCCGCGACCGCTTCGCGCGCATCGAGAACCAGGACGCGCTCATCGTCATCCTGCGCGACATCTTCCGGCGCCGCACGCGCCAGGAGTGGTGCGACCGCCTGCTCGCGCAGGACGTGCCGCACGCCCCGATGTACCGCACCGACGAGGTGCCCGAGGACGAGCAGGCGAAGCACCTGCAGCTCTTCGTGGACACCCACCACCCGAGCATGGGGCCTTCGCGCACGGTGCGCTCGCCCATCAGCTTCGACGGGCAGCGTTGCCTGCACGTGACCCCGCCGCCCACGCTGGGCGAGCACAACGCGCTGTACGCCAATGGATGGCCCGGCGCGCCACACACCAAGAAGGAGACCAAGGCATGACCCGCCCGTACCCGACCCGCCGCGAGGCCCTGTTCACCCTGGGCGCCGCTGCCGGCGCCTTCGCGCTGCCGGCCGCCGCGCAAACCTACCCCGACCGCCCGATCCGCCTCGTCGTGCCCTTCGGCGCCGGCACCACCACCGACATCATTTCGCGTGTGGTGGGCGAAGGGCTGGGCCGCGAACTGGGCCAGTCCATCGTGGTGGACAACCGCGCCGGCGCGGGCGGCACCGTGGGTTCCAACCAGGTGGCCAGGGGCGCGGCCGACGGCTACCAGCTGGTGATGGGCACGGTGGGCACGCACGCCATCAACGCCACGCTGTTCCGCAACCTGAGCTACGACCCGCTGAAGGACTTCGCGCCGATCGCGCTGGTGGGCTACACGCCCACCTTCCTGGTGGTGGCGGCCGATGGCCCCTTGAAGACCCTGGCCGACCTGAAGGCCAAGGCCGCGCAGGGGCAGGGCGTCACCTTCGCCTCGGCGGGCAACGGCACCTCGGGCCACCTGGCGGGCGAACTGCTCAAGGCCCGCCTGGGCGGCCAGATGCTGCATGTGCCCTACAAGGAGGGCGGCATGGCCATGAACGACGTGATGACCGGCCGGGCCGATTTCATGTTCTATCACCCGGCCGCCGTGCTGCCGCACATGCAGGGCGGCAAGCTGCGGGCGCTGGGCGCATCCAGCGCGCAGCGCAGCGCCGCCGCGCGCGACCTGCCCACCATCGCCGAGCAGACCGGCAGCGACTTCGACCTCGTGGCCTGGTTCATGTTGTATGCGCCGGCCGCCACGCCGGCTGCGGTGCTGGCGCGACTGCGCCAGGCCACGGCCGCCACCCTGGCCAAGGCCGAGACGGCCGGCAAGCTCGCCGCGCAAGGTGTCGAACAGCGCCCGCTGGGCCCGGACGCCATGGACGCCTTCGCCCGCAGCGAGGTGGCCAAGTGGGCCGCGCTGGTGCGCCAGTCGGGCGCGCAGGTCGACTGAGAGTTCCCCGTCGTTTTCGTGTCCAGACATTCACAACAGGAGACAAGCATGAAACGTTCGACCTTCGTCCGCCTCTCGGCCATCGCCATGGCCGCCTCGGCGTCCCTGACCCTGCCACTGGCCGCCTCGGCCCAGCAGGTCATCAACCTCACGGTGGCGTCCAGCCACCCCACCACCATCCCCTGGGTCGGCTTCATCAAGGACGTGTTCATGCCCGAGGTGGACAAGCGCCTCGCGGCCGGCGGCAAGTACAAGGTGCAGTGGAAAGAGGCCTTCGGCGGCCAGCTCTACAAGGCCAACGCCACGCTCACCAGCGTGGAGCAGGGCATCACCGACATCGGCTGGGTGTTCAGCTACCTGGAGCCGGCCAAGATGCCGCTGTCCCAGCTCTCGGCGCACACGCCGTTCACGACGAGCGACCCGCGCATCGTGCTCGGCGCGATGACGGAGATGATCGAGAAGAACCCCGCCTTCAAGGCCGAATGGGACAAGTACAACATCGTCTTCCTGGGCGCCACGGGTTCCGACACCTACGACATCTGGACGAAGTTCCCGGTGAAGACGGTGGACGATCTGAAAGGCCGCAAGCTCTCGGCGCCAGGCATTCTGGGCCTGTGGCTGCGCGGCGTGGGGGCCACGCCGGTGGACGGCGCGCTGACCACCTACTACACCGACATCCAGACCGGCGTGAGCGAGGGCGTGGTTTCGCTGGCCACGGGCATCCTCCCGGCCAAGGTCTACGAGGTGGCGCCCTACGTGACCAAGGTGAACATGGGCGTGGTGTTCTCGGGAGGCGTCGCCATCAACAAGGACAGCTGGGCCAAGCTGCCGCCCGAAGTGCAGCAGGCCATGCGAGAGGCGGGCGCCGAGTACTCTCGCCGCCACGGCGAGGACCTGGTGCAGCGCCACCAGACCGCCATGAACCGCATGGTGGAGCTGGGCAAGGGCCAGAACCCGCCGGTGACGGTGACGCCGCTGCCCGAGTCCGAGCGCCGCAAGTGGATCGACGGCATGCCCAACCTGGCGCAGGAATGGGTGAAGAACAACGAAGGCCGCGGCGTGCAGGCCAAGCCGCTGCTGACGCAGTACATGGCGGCGATGAAGGCGCGCGGGGCGAAGCCGGAGCGGGACTGGGAGCGTTGAGCGCTCGTGACGCCGCTCACCGCGGCGCCGTCGCCGCCAGCGTCTGCCGGATCAGCTCCAGCGTCGACTGCTGCGTCAGCGTGGTCGGCCGCTGCGCGCTGGTGGCCAGGCTCAGGCGCGTGCGCAGCGGCGGCGTGATGCCCCGCAGCCGGTAGGCCGAGGGGCGGATGGAGCTGGCCACCGCGTTGCGCGAGAGCAGGGCGGCGCCCGCGCCGTCGGCCACCAGGTCCAGGATGGCGGAGACGCCGTCGATCTCCAGCGCCACCCTCGGGCGCAGGCCGATGGCCGCCAGCTCGTGCTCCACCTGCATGCGGATGGCGTTGGGGCGGCTGGGAATGATCAGCGGGAACTCGGCCAGTTCGCGCAGCGCGATCGGCGCGGGCGGCGGGTCTTCCGGCAGGCCGGGCGGGCGCGGCTGCACCAGCCACAGGTCTTCCTCCGCCAGGGGCTGGATCTCCAGTTCGGGCACGGGCTGGGCGTTGTAGAGCACCGCGATGTCCAGCCGACCGGTGAGCAGCCATTCCTGCATGGTGGCCGACAGGCCTTCGGTGATGGACAGCGAGGCCTCGGGCAACTGCTGGCGAAAGGCCCGCGTCAGCGGCACGGACAAGGTGCGCGCCAGCGTGGGCGGCAGACCGATCGCCACGCGCCCGGCCAGGGCGCCGCGCACGCGGCCCAGTTCCTCCCGCGCGCGCTCCACCTGGTGGAGGATGCCGCGCCCGTGCGCCAGCAGCAGCTTGCCGGCCTCGGTGGGCGTGGCGCCGCGGCCGTTGCGCACCAGCAGGTTCTGGCGCAGCTCCACCTCCAGCAGGCGCACCTGGCGCGACAGCGCGGGCTGGGCGATGTCCAGCGCGATCGCGGCGCGCGTGAAGCTGCCGAGTTCGGCCACGCGCACGAAGTATTCGAGTTGCTTGAGGTCCATGTTGGGCAAGAAGGCGGCGCCGGGTTGGGCGGCAGGTATGTGATTTTGTTCTAGCTGCTAGCCGGTTGTGTGGGTTTTCGTACAGCGTCGGGGTGCCCACAATGCTTGCTTCCCATCAGAGACGGCCAAGAGACAGGCCGACGCGACCGCCCATGACCGCCCCCCTGACCGGCATTTCCTCCATGGCCACCCGCCAGGTGCTGGCCGAGCTCACCACCGCCTACACCGCGCGCACCGGCCAGGCCGTGGCCATCGAATCGGTGGGCGGTGTGGACGCCGCCAGGCGCGTGGCGGCCGGCGAGGCATTCGACGTGGTGATCCTGGCGTCCGACGCGATCGACAAACTCATCGCCGCCGGCCACCTGCAGCCGGGCCGGGTGGACTTGGTGCGCAGCGGCGTGGCCGCCTGCGTGCGCGAAGGCGCGCCGCTGCCCGACCTCTCCAGCGAGGCCTCGGTGAAAGCGGCCGTGCTCGCGGCCGACAAGATCAGCTACTCCACCGGCCCCAGCGGCGTGGCCCTGCAGAAGCGCTTCGAGCGCTGGGGCATTGCCGAGACCATGGCCGCCAGGACCGTGCAGGCGCCCCCGGGTGTGCCCGTGGCCTCGCTGGTGGCCAAGGGTGAGGTCGCGCTGGGCTTCCAGCAGTTGAGCGAGCTGCTGCACGTCCAGGGCATCACCATCGTGGGCGGTTTGCCCGAGCCCATTCAGATCGTCACCGTGTTCAGCGCCGGCATTCCGGTGAACGCGCCGCGCGCCGAAGCCGTGCGCGCCCTGCTGTCCTTCATGGCCTCGCCCGAGGCCGCCGAGGCCAAGCAGCGCCAGGGCATGGAGCCGGCCTGAGACCCATTCATTCCCCAAGAACACCCGAGAGGAGAACGCATGTCTTTGATCATCGATTGCCACGGCCACTACACCACGGCGCCCAAGGCGCTGGAGAACTGGCGCAACGCCCAGATCGCGGGCATCAAGGACCCGTCGGTCATGCCGAAAGTGGCGGACCTCAAGATCAGCGACGACGAACTGCGCGAGTCCATCGAGACCAACCAGCTCAAGCTGATGAAGGAGCGCGGCAGCGACATCACGCTGTTCAGCCCGCGCGCCAGCTTCATGGCCCACCACATCGGTGATTTCAACGTGTCCAGCACCTGGGCCGCCATCTGCAACGAGCTTTGCTACCGCGTGTCCACGCTGTTCCCCGAGCACTTCGTGCCGGTGGCCATGCTGCCGCAGAGCCCCGGCGTGGACCCGGCCACCTGCATCCCCGAACTGGAGAAGTGCGTCAAGGAATACGGCGCGGTCGGCATCAACCTCAACCCCGATCCGTCGGGCGGCCACTGGACCAGCCCGCCGCTGACCGACAAGCACTGGTACCCCATCTACGAAAAGATGGTGGAGCACGACCTGCCGGCCATGATCCACGTGAGCACGAGCTGCAACGCCTGCTTCCACACCACGGGCGCGCACTACCTCAACGCCGACACCACGGCCTTCATGCAGCTCATCCAGGGCGACCTGTTCAAGGACTTTCCCACGCTGAAGTTCCTGATCCCGCACGGTGGCGGCGCCGTGCCCTACCACTGGGGCCGTTTCCGTGGCCTGGCGCAGGAGATGAAGAAGCCCCTGCTGGACACGCACCTGATGAACAACGTGTTCTTCGACACCTGCGTGTACCACCAGCCGGGCATCGACCTGCTCAATACCGTGATCCCGGTCAAGAACGTGCTGTTCGCCTCGGAGATGGTCGGCGCGGTGCGCGGCATCGACCCGACGACCGGCCACTACTACGACGACACCAAGCGCTACATCGAGGCGTCGAAGATCCTGTCGGCCGAGGACAAGCACGCCATCTACGAAGGCAATACGCGCCGCGTGTTCACCCGCCTGGACGCGCGCCTGAAGGCCAAGGGCCTGTAATTCCACAGACAACGAGGAGCACACACATGTACGAACTGGGCGTCGTCTACCGCAACATCAAGAGGGCCGACCGCACGGCCGCCGACGGCCTGGCCGCGCTGGGCTCGGCCACGGTGCACGAGGCCATGGGCCGCGTGGGTCTGTTGAAACCCTACATGCGTCCGATCTATGCGGGCCAGCAGGTGAGCGGCACGGCCGTCACGGTGCTGCTGCAGCCGGGTGACAACTGGATGATGCACGTCGCGGCCGAGCAGATCCAACCGGGCGATATCGTGGTGGCCGCCGTCACTGCCGAGTGCACCGATGGCTACTTCGGCGACCTGCTGGCCACGTCCTTCCAGGCCCGCGGCGCGCGCGCGCTCATCATCGACGCCGGCGTGCGCGACGTGAAAACGCTGCAGGAGATGAACTTTCCCGTGTGGAGCAAGGCGATCAGCAGCAAGGGCACCATCAAGGCCACCCTGGGCTCGGTCAACATCCCCATCGTCTGCGCCGGCATGCTGGTGACGCCGGGTGACGTGATCGTGGCCGACGACGATGGTGTGGTCTGTGTGCCCGCCGCGCGCGCCGCCGAAACGCTGGAAGCCGCGCGCAAGCGCGAGAGCTTCGAAGGCGAGAAGCGCGCGAAACTGGCCAGCGGCGTGCTGGGCCTGGACATGTACAAGATGCGCGAGCCCCTGGCCGCCGCCGGCCTGAAATACATCGACTGAGATCCCACGATGAGCAAACCCACCTCAGGAGACTTCACCAAGACCGCCGGCTGGCTCGACTGGTTCGACGGCCCGAGCAAGCCGCGCTTCCAGCTGCCCCCGGGCAGCGTGGACGCGCACTGCCACGTCTTCGGCCCCGGCGCCGAATTCCCCTACGCGCCCGAGCGCAAGTACACGCCCTGCGACGCCAGCAAGCAGCAGCTGTTCGCCCTGCGCGACCACCTGGGCTTCTCGCGCAACGTGATCGTGCAGGCCACCTGCCACGGCGCCGACAACCGCGCCATGGCCGACGCCTGCCGCAGCAGCGGCGGCAAGGCGCGTGGCGTGGCCACCGTCAAGCGCAGCGTGACGGACCAGGAGCTGCAGGACCTGCACGCCAGCGGCGTGCGCGGCGTGCGCTTCAACTTCGTCAAGCGCCTGGTGGACTTCACGCCCAAGGACGAGCTGATGGAGATCGCCGGCCGCATCAAGGCCCTGGGCTGGCACGTGGTCATCTACTTCGAGGCGGTGGACCTGCCCGAGCTGTGGGACTTCTTCACCGCGCTGCCCACCACCGTGGTGGTGGACCACATGGGCCGCCCCGACGTGAGCAAGCCCATCGACGGCCCCGAGTTCCAGCTCTTCCTGAAGTTCATGCGCGAGCATGAGAACGTGTGGAGCAAGGTGAGCTGCCCCGAGCGCCTGAGCGTGACCGGCCCCAAGGCCCTGAATGGCGAACAGGCGGCGTACCGCGACGTGATGCCCTTCGCGCGCAAGGTCGTGGAAACCTTCCCCGACCGCGTGCTCTGGGGCACCGACTGGCCGCACCCCAACCTGAAGGACCACATGCCCGATGACGGCCTGCTGGTCGACTTCATCCCCCACATCGCGCCGACCGCGGAACTGCAGAAGAAGCTCCTGGTCGACAACCCCATGCGTCTGTATTGGCCCGAAGAATGTTGACCCCCACGCTCCGCCGCTGCGCGGGTCGCTGCCCCCCGAGGGGGAGCGAATCGCCTTGGGGCGGCCCGGCGGCGATTCAATCTTCAACAAGGAGTACCTATGGCACTCGATAAACCCTACAAGGACGTGCCCGGCACGACCATCTTCGACGCCGAGCAGAGCCGCAAGGGCTACTGGCTCAACCAGTTCTGCATGAGCCTGATGAAGGCCGAGAACCGCGAGCGCTTCAAGAAGGACGAGCGCGCCTACCTCGACGAGTGGGCCATGACGGAAGAGCAGAAGCAGGCCGTGCTGGCGCGCGACCTCAACTGGTGCATCCGCCTGGGCGGCAACATCTACTTCCTGGCCAAGATCGGCGCCACCGACGGCAAGAGCTTCCAGCAGATGGCGGGCTCCATGACCGGCATGACCGAGGAGGAGTACCGCAACATGATGGTGGGCGGCGGCCGCTCGGTCGAAGGCAACCGCCGCATCGGCGAAGACGGCGACGCGCAGGCGCACCGCCAACCCCAGGGTTCGCAAGCCAAACAAGGGAAAAGTACATGAACCCCCACGCTCATCACTTCGTGTATTCGCTGCCCCCCGAGGGGGCGCTGTCCTCCTTTGGGGCGGCCCGGCAGGAGGACAATTGACATGGCACGCATCACCGCATCCGTCTACACCTCGCACGTGCCCGCCATCGGCGCGGCGCTCGACCTCGGCAAGACCGGCGAGGCCTACTGGCAGCCGCTCTTCAAGGGCTACGAGTTTTCCAAGCAGTGGATGAAGGACAACCAGCCCGACGTGGTGTTCCTGGTCTACAACGACCACGCCACCGCCTTCAGCCTGGACTTCATTCCCACCTTCGCCATCGGCACCGCGGCCGAGTTCCAGCCCGCCGACGAGGGCTGGGGCCCGCGCCCCGTGCCCGTGGTCAAGGGCCACCCGGAGCTGGCCTCGCACATCGCGCAAAGCGTGATCCAGCAGGACTTCGACCTGACCATCGTCAACAAGATGGACGTGGACCACGGTCTCACGGTGCCGCTGTCGCTGATGTGCGGGCAGCCCAAGGAATGGCCCGTCCCGGTGATCCCCTTCGCCGTGAACGTGGTGCAGTACCCCGTGCCCAGCGGCCAGCGCTGCTACAACCTGGGCAAGGCCATCCGCAAGGCGGTGGAGAGCTACGACGAAGACCTCAAGGTGCACATCTGGGGCACGGGCGGCATGAGCCACCAGTTGCAGGGCCCGCGCGCCGGCCTCATCAACAAGGACTTCGACAACCGCTTCCTCGACCTGCTGGAGACCGATCCCGAGGCGGCCGCCGCCATTCCCCACATCGACTACGTGCGCGAGGCCGGCAGTGAGGGCATCGAACTCGTGATGTGGCTGATCGCGCGCGGCGCCATGGCCGACGCCGCCGGCGGGCCGCGCCCCAAGGTGGCGCACCGCTTCTTCCACGTGCCCGCGAGCAACACCGCCGTGGGCCACCTGATCCTGGAAGACCATTGACCACCCCCGCCGCGCTTCGCGCGACCCCCTCAAGGGGGCGGCACCTGCGGCCCGGCAAAGCCGGTTCCGCGGTGCCACTGGGCCGGACCCTCTCGTGCATGGAATGTTGGAGAAAACTGAAATGAGCAATACGAAAACCATCAAGGTCGCACTGGCCGGCGCCGGCGCTTTCGGCGTCAAGCACCTGGACGGCATCAAGAACATCGACGGTGTCGAGGTCATCTCGCTGATCGGGCGTGAGCTCGACAAGACGCAGGAAGTGGCCGGCAAGTACGGCATCGGCCACGTCACCACCGACCTCAACGAGTCCCTGGCCATCAAGGAGCTCGACGCCGTCATCCTGTGCACGCCCACGCAGATGCACGCCGAGCAGAGCGTGGCCTGCCTGAAGGCCGGCAAGCACGTGCAGGTGGAGATTCCCCTGGCCGACAGCCTCAAGGGCGCGCAGTCGGTGGTGGACCTGCAGAAGCAGACCGGCCTGGTGGCCATGTGCGGCCACACGCGCCGCTTCAACCCCAGCCACCAGTTCGTGCACCAGAAGATCCAGGCCGGCGAGTTCAACATCCAGCAGATGGACGTGCAGACCTATTTCTTCCGCCGCACCAACACCAACGCGCTGGGCCAGGCCCGCAGCTGGACGGACCACCTGCTGTGGCACCACGCCGCGCACACCGTGGACCTGTTCGCCTACCAGGCCAACAGCCCCATCGTGCAGGCCAACGCCATCCAGGGCCCGATCCACCCGACCCTGGGCATCGCCATGGACATGAGCATCCAGCTCAAGGCCGCCAACGGCGCCATCTGCACGCTCTCGCTCTCGTTCAACAACGACGGGCCGCTCGGCACCTTCTTCCGCTACATCGGCGACACGGCGACCTACATCGCGCGCTACGACGACCTGTTCAACGGCAAGGAAGAGAAGATCGACGTCTCGAAAGTGGACGTGAGCATGAACGGCATCGAGCTGCAGGACCGCGAGTTCTTCGCCGCCATCCGCGAAGGCCGCGAGCCCAACGCCAGCGTGGGCCGCGTGTTCGCCTGCTACCAGGTGCTGCACGATCTGGAACAGAAGCTCAACGCCCAGGGCTGATCGGCCGGGGCGAGCACCAACAGCCAATGGGGTCAGATCACTCGCCGCTCGCGGCGATGTGCTCTGACCCCATTGGCGCTGCAACGAGGAAACCAGCCATGCAACAACGTCAACTCGGCCCCTTCAAAGTCTCGGCCATCGGCCTGGGCTGCATGAACATCTGCCACGCCTACGGCCCGCCCGTGCCCGAGGCACAGGCCGAGCGCCTGCTGCTCACCGCGCTCGACGAGGGCGTGACCCACTTCGACACCGCGGCGCTCTATGGCTTTGGCGCCAGCGAGACCATCGTCGGCAAGGTGCTGGCCAAGCACCGCAGCCGCTTCACCCTGGCCAGCAAGTGCGGCATGCAGGGCGTGGACGTGAAGGGCGATGGCCAGCTCGTGCGCGTGATCGACGGCCGGCCCGACACGCTGCGCGCGACCTGCGAGGCCTCGCTGCGCCGCCTGCGCACCGATGTGATCGACCTGTACTACCTGCACCGCTGGGACAAGCAGGTGCCGGTGGAGGAGAGCGTGGGCGCCCTGGGCGACCTGGTGCGTGCGGGCAAGATCCGCGCGGTCGGCCTGTCGGAGGTGTCGGCTGCCACCCTGCGCAAGGCGCACGCCGAGCACCCCATCAGCGCGGTGCAGACCGAGTACTCGCTGTGGACGCGCAACCCGGAGATCGCGGTGCTGGATGCCTGCCGCGAGATCGGCGCCGCCTTCGTGGCCTTCAGTCCCACGGCGCGCGGCTTCCTCGCGATCGACCTGGACCCCGAGGCCTTCGACGCCAAGGACATCCGCCGCGCCATGCCGCGCTTCGCGCCGCCGCATTGGGCGGCCAACCAGCGCCTGCTGCCCGGCTACCGCGCCATCGCGGCGGAGGTGGGCTGCACGCCCGCGCAGTTGTCCATCGCCTGGCTGCTGCACAAGGCGCCGCACATCCTGCCGCTGCCTGGCACCGGCAACGTGGACCACCTGCGCGAGAACAACGGCGCCGACGGCGTGAAGCTGAGCGCGGACGTGATGCAGCGCCTGGACGCCCTGATCAACCAGAACACCGTGAGCGGCAACCGCTACAGCGAGCAGTCCAACCGCGAGGTGGACACCGAGGTGTTCAGCGCCTGAGCGGCGCCGTTCCCGCATCTTCCCGCGCTCATGGCCGCACCGGGCGCAGGCAGGTCAGGTCGCCCTCCGGGCAGTTGAGCTGGCGGCGCAGTTCGTTGGTGCGCTCGCGCGTCACGCGCGTCTGGCATTGCAGGCGCGTCATGGGCTCGGCGCTGCCGCCGCGCACCGCGCTGGACTCGAACTCGCAGGTCGAGGTGCGGTATGCCAGCCAGTCCTTCTGCGCGGTGCGCAGCAGGGTGCGGCGCGCGGTGTCCAGCCCATTGAACAGCTCGCGGAACACCGCCGTGTAAGCCGCCTGGGCGTGCTCGAAGTCCCGGTAGGCGCAGGCGGTGAGCTGGCGCTGGGTCTCGGCCTTGGCGCAGTCCTTGGGCAGCTCGTCGGCCGTTTGCGCGGCTGCGCCGCTTGCCAGAGCGGCCAGGCACAGGCAGAGCAGGGGGGCGAGACGGCGCATGGGGTGGTCCTTCCTGGTGAAGCGAATCGGGTCGAGGCGAAGCGGCATTCTCCGTCGAAACAAAACGACAAGAAGCGATACCGCCGCGAGACCCGGTGTCGGCGCCCGCCGCGCACCATCACGGCCATGTTCCACCCCTGTGAAAGGTCTCCGTCATGAACCCCTGGATCAAGCGAACCCTCATCGGCCTCACCAGCGTCACCGTGCTGGCGGGCGGCTTGGCGGCCTGTGGCCACCGTGGCCAGCACGCGCAGGGCCCGGCCTCGGCCGAGCAAGTGGCCGAGTGGCGCGGCAAGGCCGTGGACCGCGTCACCCGCAAACTCGACCTCACGGCCGAGCAGCGCCAGAAGTTCGAGGTGCTGGCGGACAAGCTGATCGCGCAGCGCGCCGCCATGATCGGCCAGAGCCAGGGCCCGCGCACCGAGATGAAGGCCCTGGTGGCCGGCGAGAAGTTCGACCGTGCGCGCGCCCTGAACCTGCTCGACGAGAAGACCCGCGTGCTGCAGATGAGCACGCCCGAGGTCATCACCGCCCTGGCCGATTTCTACGACAGCCTCAACCCCGCCCAGCAGGCCGAGGTGCGCGAGTTCCTCGAGAAGCGCCGCGGCTGGTTTCGTCGCGGCTGATGGGGTCCACCATGTCCCCCGCGCTGCAAGGTCTCGCCCGCCCCTTGCGTGAGCACGGCCCCGCGCTGCTCGCCGAGGTGAACGACCCGCACGACGAAATGCTGGCCCTGGTGTGGGGCCCGCGCTTCGACCGCGAGCACGCCATGTGGCTGTGGTCGCGCCTGTCGCGGCGCGCGCCGCAGCAGGCCGTGCCGGTACTGCCCGCACTCATGAACGCGGCCGAGCGATTCGACGCGCTCGACGGCAGCGACCAGCGACGTGTGCGCCGGCTGATCCTGCGCCACCGCGCGCTGACCGGCGCGGTGGCGGTGTGAGAATGCGCGAATGCCCCGCATCCTGCTGATCGACGACGACACCCAGTTGGGCGCCCCTCTGGCGAGCTACTTCCAGCGCTTCGACCTCACGCTGGTCCACGCCCACAAGCCCAGCGAGGGCCTGGAGTGGCTGCGCCGGGGCGGTTTCGACGCCGCCATCCTGGACGTCATGCTCCCCGAGATGGACGGCTTCGAGCTGTGCCGCACCATCCGCAAGGACAGCGACATCCCCATCGTGATGCTCACCGCGCGCGGCGACGTCATGGACCGTGTGGTGGGGCTGGAGCTGGGCGCCGACGATTACCTGCCCAAGCCCTTCGAGCCGCGCGAGCTGGTGGCACGCGTGCAGACCGTGCTGCGTCGCCGCGCACCCTTGGCCCCGGCCGACCCCGGCGTGCTGGCCTTCGAGGGCCTGAGCATCGACCCCGCGCGGCGCCAGGTGCTGCGCCAGGGCGAGGCGGTGGAACTCACCGGCACCGAGTTCGAACTGCTGCACCTGCTGGCGCGCGAGGCCGGGCGCGTGCTCAGCCGCGACGACATCCTCAACCACCTGCGCGGGCACGAGGCCGAGCTGCTGACGCGCGCGGTGGACATCGTGGTGAGCCGCCTGCGCCGCAAGCTCGAGCCGCTGGACTGCATCAAGACGCTGCGCAACGCGGGCTATTCCCTCGCGCTGCGCCGAGCGCCGTCGCCGCGACCATGAAGAAGCCCGCCGACCCCCGCCCGCGCTGGCGGCACTCGCTGAAGCTGCGCCTGCTCGGCGTGTTCCTGGTCTTGGCCTTTCTGGTGGCCTTCATCTTCATTGGTGGCGCGCAGAAGGCCTTCACCCTGGGCTGGAAGGAGGCCGGGCGCCCGTTGCTGATGGATTACGTCAGCCGCCTGGCCAGCGACATCGCGCCCCAGGGCCGGCCCGACGTCGACAAGGCCCGCGAGCTGGTGGAGCGCCTGCCCATCATCACCATCGACATCACCGGGCCGGCGGTGCAGTGGCGCTCGCACCCCGACACGCCGCGCCCGCACTGGCGGCAGGAGCCGGGTGCCGACGACTGGGGCGACGACGAGAACTGGCGCGCGCTGGTGCAGCGGCGCACGGCCGACGGGCACGTGATCGAGTTCGGTCTGAACGACGCCGCCGTCGAGCGCCGCCCGCGCATGTTCCTGTTCGCGCTGGTGGCGCTGCTGCTGGTCACCACGCTGGCCTTCTGGTACGTGCGCCGCCTGCTGCGCCCGCTGGACGCCATTCGCGCGGGCGCCATGCGCTTCGGCTCGGGCGATTTCTCGCAGCCCATCCGGGTGCGCACCCACCACTGCGACGAGCTGGGGCAGCTCGCCGAGACGGTGAACACCATGGGCCACGACATCGAGCAGATGCTGCAGGCCCAGCGCGCGCTGCTGCTGGCCATCAGCCATGAGCTGCGCAGTCCGCTCACGCGTGCGCGCCTGAACACCGAGTTGCTGCCCGAATCGACCGAGGTCCATCCGCAGCGCGAGGCGCTGCTGCGCGACCTGAACGAAATGGCGCGCCTCATCAGCGACCTGCTGGAGAGCGAGCGCCTGGCCAGCCGCCACGCCGCGCTCAACCGCGAGGCCACCGAGCCCGTCACGCTGGCGCGCGAGGTGATCGACGAACTCGCGGCTGCGCGTCCCGAGGCGCGTCGGATCGCGCTGCATGTGGACGAAGCGCTGCCCTCGGTCTCGCTCGACCGCGTGCGCATCCGTTTGCTGCTGCGCAACCTGCTGGACAACGCGCTGCGCCACGGCGCGGAGGCGACCACGCCGCCCGAACTGCGGGTGGAGAACGCGGGCGAGGAGGGGGTGCGCTTCGTGGTGCGCGACCACGGGCCGGGCGTGCCCGAAGACCAGATCGCGCAGCTGGCCCAGGCCTTCTACCGCCCCGACAGCGCCCGCACCCGGAACGCGGGCGGGGTGGGGCTGGGGCTGTACCTGTGCCGCCTGGTGGCGCAGGCGCACGGCGGGCGCTGCGAGATCCGCAACGCGCAGCCGGGGCTGGTGGTGAGCGTCACGCTGCCGGTGGCGCGGGGGTGAACAGGCTGATCTGCCGTGGGCCGTTCTGCGGCGGTTTTCCGGCGGTTTTCGACCGATTGGCCGACACGCTTCGCGCCTAGAGTCGGGGGCTATGTATCGGCCACTGCCTCTGGATTCCTTCGCCTTGCATGAGCCCGTCCCGGTCAACATCTGGGACGCCAAGGGCGTGCTGTTGCTGCGCAAGGGCGAGGCGATCACCTCGGAGCAGCACCGCGGCGTGCTCATGCTGCATGCGCCGCTGGTGCTGGCCGCCGACTGGCAGGCGCTGAACTACGGCTACACCAGCTCGCTGGACCGCATGGTGCGCGGCAACCAGTCGCTGCAACGCATTGCGGAGCTGAGCGCGCTGTCGTCATCGGCCGCCGTGGCCTACGGGGTCGAGGAAGGGACGTCCGCGCCGGAGGCCTGGGCCGACTTGCACGCCTCGCTGGCGGCGGTGCTGCACCAGGGGCCCGAGGCGCATCAGTTCATGGAACGACTGCTGAAGGTGCAGGCGCGCGGCGATCAACTGTGGGACGACCAGCCCGACAACAGCCTGCTGGTGCTGGTGCAACTGCTCTTCGACACGCGCGTGTCCTACAGCGCCACGCACGCGCTGCTGGCCGCCGGCCTGTGTGCCCTGGTGGCTCCGTTGGCGGGCATGGACGAGAAGCAGCGGCGCGCGCTGGTGCTGGCGGCGCTGACCATGAACATGGGCATGACCCGCGAGCACGACCAGATGGCGCGCCAGCCCGGGCCGCTCAGTTCGCCCCAGCGCAAGGTGGTGCGCGAGCACCCGCAGCAGAGCGTGGCCCTGTTGCGCCAACTGGGCGTGATGGACACCGAATGGATCCGCCTGGTGGCGCAACACCACGAGAAACCCGACGGCACGGGCTACCCCAAAGGCGAGCGCGTCGACCGCATCACGCACCGCCTGCTGCAGATGGCCGACGTGTACGTGGCCTGCATCAGCCCGCGCAAAAGCCGGGGCGCGCTGCTGTCGCAACAGGTGGCGCGGGAGCTCTACATGGGCGGCCACCGCGCGCCCGACCAGTTGGGCGCGCTGTTCGTCAAGAGCGTGGGCTTCTACCCGCCGGGCAGCTACGTGCGTCTGGCCAGCGACGAGCTGGGCGTGGTGGTGCGCCGGGGCGCCAAGGCCAACGAACCCAAGGTGTTCGCGCTGGTGGGCCGCCAGGGCCTGCCGCTGGGCGAGCCGGTGCTGCGCGACACGGCCGACCCGGCCTGGGCGGTGAAGGCCAGCCTGCCGCCGGGCGAGGTGAAGGTCATCGTCAACGTGGAACGGCTGATCGCGCGCTGCTGAGCGCGGGGCTTTGGCCCGCCCGGGGCGCTTTCCCTGGAAGCGGCTGGGATAATCCCGGGATGCCCCTGACCACCCCACCGTCCCCCTGGCGCCTGTCCGTCGCGCCGATGATGGACTGGACGGATCGCCACTGCCGCTTCCTGCATCGCCTGCTGACGAAGCACACGCTGCTTTACACCGAGATGGTGACGACCGGCGCCTTGATGCACGGCAGCGTGCAGCGCCACCTGCGCTTCAACGCCGAAGAACACCCGGTGGCCCTGCAACTGGGCGGCAGCGAGCCCGACGAGCTGGCGAAGGCCGCGCGAATGGGTGAGGAGTGGGGCTACGACGAGATCAACCTGAACTGCGGTTGCCCCAGCGAGCGCGTGCAGCGCGGGGCCTTCGGCGCCTGCCTGATGGCCGAGCCGCAGACCGTGGCCGATGGCGTGAAGGCCATGCGCGACGCGGTGTCGATTCCGGTCACGGTGAAGCACCGCATCGGCATCGACAAGACCGAAAGCTATGGGTTCGTGCGCGACTTCGTGGGCACCGTGGCCGACGCGGGCTGCGAGGTGTTCATCGTGCACGCGCGCAAGGCCTGGCTGCAGGGGCTGAGCCCCAAGGAGAACCGCGAGGTGCCGCCGCTGCGCTACGAGTTGGCGCACCGGCTCAAGCAGGATTTCCCGCGGCTGACGATCGCCGTCAATGGTGGCTTCACCACCAATGAGCAGATCGTCGAGCACCTGCAACACGTGGACGGCGTGATGCTGGGCCGCGAGGCCTACCACCACCCCTGGGTGCTCACCACCTGGGACGAAGCCTTCTTCGGCGCATCCCCAAGCACCGTGGACCGCGACGCGGTGGAAGACGACATGGTGCGCTACATGGAGCGCGCGCACGCCGAGGACGGCTGCCCTTGGTACGCCATCGCGCGCCACATGCTGGGCCTGCGGCACGGGCTGCGTGGGGCGCGCAAGTGGCGCCAGGTGTGGAGCGACCACCGCCTGAAGCCGCTGCCGCCACGCGAGGTGTGGCGCATGGCCCGCGCACACGTGAGCGACGAAGCCGAGTCGCTGGTCGCCTGAAGAGGCCTGAAAAGAAAAAGGGCCGCGTCACGCGCGGCCCTCGTCTGCGCCCTGCGCTCAGGCCGCCAGCAGCATCGCCTCGGGCGTGTCGTTGATGGTGGTGCGCCGCAGCTCGCGCCGTTCGGCGATGTCGTAGCGGCGGCCGCGGTGCAGGGTGCTGCGGTTGTCCCAGATCACCAGGTCGCCGGGCGTCCATTCGTGCACGTACACGTTCTCTCGCCGCGTGGCGTGCTCCAGCAGGTCGCTGAGGTACATGCGGGCCTCGGCCACCGGCCAGCCGAGGATCTCGCGCGCGTGCACGCCCACGAACAGCACCTTGCGGCCCGAGCCCGGGTGCGTGTCGGCCAGGGGCCAGACGGCGGGCGGGATTTCCTTCTTCTGGTCGTCGGTGTAGGCGTCGTCACCCAGCAGGATGCGGGTGTGCAGCGCGAAATGCTCGGCCTTGAGGTCCTGGATTTCGGCCTTGGTGCGCTCGTCCAGCGTGTCGTAGGCGTGGCGCAGGTCGGCGAACTCGGTGTTGCCGCCCCAGCTCGGCTTGATCACGCAATGCAGCATGGAGTAGGCCGCGCGCGGGTTCATGAAGGAGCTGTCGCTGTGCCAGAGCTGGTTGGCGAAGTTGGACAGGTTCTTGGGCGAGTCGCGGCGCGCGATGTTGCCCTGCGCGTCGACGTTGGAGATGTCGATCAGGCGTTCGTCCTCCAGCCGCTCGGGCCGTTTGAAGACACGCTTGAGGCCGATGTCCAGCGGGCCGAAGTGTCTGGCGAAGTCGAGCTGCTGCTGCGCCGTCAGCGGCTGGCCGCGAAAGACGAGCACCGCATGCTCGTTCATGGCGGCATTGACGGCGCGCACGTCGGCTTCCGACAGCGGCCGGGTGAGATCGAGGCCGCTGGCCTCGGCGCCGAAGACGGGGTGCAAGGGTTTGAGTTGCAGGCTCACGGTGCGATGTCCTTCCGGGTCATTCCTGTTGGATGTTGGCTTCGGTGACGATGCGGCCCCAGCGCTTCATTTCGGACGCGATGAAGGCATCGAACTGATCGGGCGTGGAACCCACCACCTGCAGGCCGAATTCCTGCGCGCGCTTTTGCACGTCCGGTGTGGCCAGGGCCTTGGCCGTGTCGGCCTGGATCTTCTGCAGCACCGGCTTGGGCGTGCCCGCGGGCGCGACGAAGCCCAGCAGCGCGCCCACGTTGAAGCCGGGAATGGTCTCGGCCACGGTGGGGTAGTTGTGCCCGGCCACGCGCTTGTCGCCCATGGTGGCGATGAGCTTCATGCGCCCGCCCTGAACGTAGGGCAGGATGGACAGGAAGGGGTCGACCACCAGGTCGAGCCGGCCGCCCATGAGTTCGGTGTGCGCGGGCGCGCTGCCCTTCATGGCGATGTGCTGCATCTCGAAGCCGGCCTCGCGTTTGAGCAGCTCGGCGCCCAGGTGCGTGGTGCTGCCGGCGCCGGGCGTGCCGTAGTTCAGCTTGCCGGGGTGCTTCTTGGCGTAGTCGATGAGTTCGCGCAGGTTGTTGAAGGGCGCGTCGGGGTGGGCCACGATGGCCAGTTGCATGTTGAAGAGCTGCGTGACGCCGGACAGGTCCTTCTGCGTGTCGTAAGGCAGCTTTTTGCGCAGGGTGGGGTTGACCGCGAGCGAGGAGTTCACCATGCCAATGGTCTGGCCGTCCGGTGCCGACTTGGCCACGAAGTCGGCACCGATCACCGTGCCGGCACCCGGCTTGTAGTCCACGATCACGGGCTGGCCCCAGGTCTCCTGCAGTTTCTGACCCAGCAGGCGGGCCACGGTATCGGTGGGGCCGCCGGGCGGGAAGGGCACGATGAGCTTGACCGGGCCCTTGGGAAAATCCTGCGCGCTGGCGGGCGCCAGCGCCGTCAGTCCGAGCGCGAGGGCGAGTGCGGTGTTCTTGATCCAGTTCAAGGTGTGTCTCCGGTTGCGTCTTTAAAATGGAACGGTGTCTCGAAATTATATGACGATCACAGAAAAATGGAACGACGTCTCAAAAAATCAGAGGTGATTGCCATGGCCGATGAACCGCTCACGCAGGGGAAGGACGAGGTCAGCGCCCTGGCACGGGGCCTGACGGTGCTGAAGGCGGTGGCCGATGCCGACCAGCCGCTGTCGAACCGCGAACTGGCCGATGGCACCGGCATTCCCAAGGCCACCGTGTCGCGCCTGGTGGCCACGCTGCTGTCCGCCGGCTACCTGCGGCAGGCGCCCGGCAGCGAGCGCTACAGCCTGGGCTCGGCCACGCTGCAACTGGGCAACGCTTACCTGCGCACCTTCGATTTCCGGCAGACGGCGCGCCTGCACCTGGCGGAACTGGCCGAGACGGCCGGCGCCAACGTGCACCTGACGGTGCGCGACGGGCTGGACATGCTGCTGATCGACACGCTGCGGCCACGCTCGGCGCTGATCCTCTCGCGCATGGACGTGGGCTCGCGCATGACCATGGCCACCTCGGCGGCCGGGCGCGCCTACCTGGCAGCGCTGCCGCTGGCGCAACGCGACGCCGCGTACGAGGACATCCGCGCGTCCGTGGGCGAGGGCGCCTGGCCCGAGGTGGCCGCGCGGCTGGCCCAGGCCATGGAGGAGCACGGCCGGCTGGGCTTCTGCAGCTCCTTCGGCGAGTGGCACCCCGACATCCACGCCCTGGGTTTCAGCCTGCGCGGCATCGAGGGCGAGCTGTACGGCGTGAGCGTGGGCGGGCCGGCCTACAAGCTGCCGCGGGAGTGGCTGCTGGAGAAGGTGGCGCCGGCGCTGCTGGAGACGCGGCGCGCCATCGCGCGGGAAATCGGCGAGGGCTGAATCGGGCCGGCCGCGCTCAGGTCGCTGCTTCGAGGCCGCTGGCGAAGTGTTCCCGCATGCGCCGCATGGCCAGGGCGCCGTCGCGCGCGCGCAGGGCCTCCATCACGGCGCGGTGCTCGGCCAGCGACCCTTCGATGCGCCCGGCCTTGAACAGCGAGTGGTGGCGGTTGAGCTTCATTACCTTGCGCAGGTCGCTCACCATCTGCAGCCGCCAGCGGTTGTCGGCCAGTTCCAGCAGGCGCAGGTGAAAGCGTTCGTTGACGGCGAAGAAGCGGTCGCGGTCGTGCACGGCGGCTTCCAGCTCCTCGTGCAGCGCGCCGAGTTCGGCCAGCGCGGCGGCCTGGCCCTGGGCCGCCACCTCGCCCGCGGCGTCGGATTCGAGCAGCGACAGCAGGTGGTAGACGTCGCGCAGGTCCTTCTCGGACACTTCGGTGACGTAGGCGCCCCGGCGCACCTTCATGGTCACCAGGCCTTCGGCCGCCAGCACCTTCAGGGCCTCGCGCAAGGGGGTGCGGCTGATGCCGTACTCCTCGGCGATCTTCAATTCGTCGATCCAGCTGCCGGGCTGCAGCTCACGTTTGAAGATGCGCTGGCGCAGCAGCTCGGCCACCTCCTCGTAGAGCGCGCGTGGCGCCAGCGACGGGGCGGAGGGGGCGGCGGTGTCGGTGTCCATGCAGGGGCCGATTCTAAGGGCTGACGGAAATTCTGCATCAATAATTATGAATGATGTACACTCCCCGTGGTTTCCCTGCCGCATTCCGTTGGCGCGTCCCACGCCGGCGTTTCCGATTCCGCTGCCATGAGCCCAACCCCTGACGCCTTCGCGCGCGCCACCTTGTCCGACTGGACCCGGGCCGCCGCCAAATCCGCCCCCGGTGGCCAGCTCGACGCGCTGACCTGGACCACGCCGGACGGCATTGCGGTCAAGCCGCTGTACACCGCGGCAGACCTGCAGGGCCTGCAGTACACCGACACGCTGCCGGGTTTCGAGCCTTTCATCCGTGGCCCGCAGGCCACCATGTACGCGGTGCGGCCCTGGACGATCCGTCAGTACGCGGGCTTCTCCACCGCCGAGGAATCGAACGCCTTCTACCGCAAGGCCCTGGCGGCCGGCCAGCAGGGTGTGTCGGTGGCCTTCGATCTGGCCACCCACCGCGGCTACGACAGCGACCACCCGCGCGTGACGGGCGACGTGGGCAAGGCCGGCGTGGCCATCGACACCGTGGAGGACATGAAGATCCTGTTCGACGGCATTCCGCTCGACCAGGTCAGCGTGTCCATGACCATGAACGGCGCCGTGCTGCCGGTGCTGGCGGGCTACATCGTCGCGGCGGAAGAGCAGGGCGTGGCACAGGACCAGCTCACCGGGACCATCCAGAACGACATCCTGAAGGAGTTCATGGTCCGCAACACCTACATCTACCCGCCCGAGCCGAGCATGCGGATCGTCGCCGACATCATCGAGTACACGGCCAGGCACATGCCGAAGTTCAACTCGATCTCCATCTCCGGCTACCACATGCAGGAAGCCGGCGCCAACCAGGCGCTGGAACTCGCCTTCACCCTGGCCGACGGCAAGGAGTACGTGAAGACCGCCATGGCCAAGGGCCTGGACGTGGACGCCTTCGCCGGGCGCCTGTCCTTCTTCTGGGCGATCGGCATGAACTTCTACCTGGAGATCGCCAAGATGCGGGCGGCCCGCCTGCTGTGGTGCCGCATCATGAAGGGCTTCGGCGCGAAGAACCCCAAGAGCCTGATGCTGCGCACCCACTGCCAGACCTCGGGCTGGAGCCTGACCGAGCAGGACCCGTACAACAACGTGGTGCGCACCACCATCGAGGCCATGGCCGCGGTCTTCGGCGGCACCCAGAGCCTGCACACCAACGCGCTGGACGAAGCCATCGCGCTGCCCACCGAGTTCAGCGCGCGCATCGCGCGCAACACCCAGCTCATCATTCAGGAAGAGACCCACATCACCCAGGTGGTGGACCCCTGGGCCGGCTCCTACATGATGGAGACGCTGACCCAGCAGATGGCGGACGCGGCCTGGGCCATCATCGAAGAGGTTGACGCCATGGGCGGCATGACCAAGGCGGTGGACAGCGGCTGGGCCAAGCTCAAGATCGAGGCGGCGGCGGCCGAGAAGCAGGCCCGCATCGACTCGGGCAAGGACGTGATCGTCGGCGTCAACAAGTACAAGTTGAAGAACGAGGACCCGGTCGAGATCCTCGACATCGACAACGTGAAGGTGCGCGACGCGCAGATCGCGCGCTTGAAGCAGGTGCGGGCGGCGCGCGATGATGCGGCCGTGCGTGCCGCGCTCGCTGCGCTGAGCGAGGCCGCCGAATCGAAGCAGGGCAACCTGCTCGACCTGTCCATCCGCGCCGTGCGTCTGCGCGCCACCGTCGGGGAGATCAGCGATGCGCTTGAAACCGCCTTCGGCCGCCACCGGGCCGACACCCAGAAGGTGACCGGCGTGTACGCCGCCGCCTACGACAGCGCCGAGGGTTGGGCGCAACTGCAGAAAGAGATCGCCGAGTTCGGCGAACAGCAGGGCCGCCGCCCGCGCATGCTGGTCGCCAAGCTCGGCCAGGACGGCCACGACCGCGGCGCCAAGGTGATCGCCACGGCCTTCGCCGACCTCGGCTTCGACGTCGACGTGGGCCCGCTCTTCCAGACCCCCGAGGAAGGCGCGCGCCAGGCGATCGAGAACGACGTGCACGCCGTGGGCGTGAGCACCCTGGCCGCCGGCCACAAGACCCTGGTGCCCGCGATCATTCAGGAGCTGAAGAAGCAGGGCGCGGACGACATCGTGGTCTTCGTCGGCGGCGTCATTCCCCGCCAGGACTACGACTTCCTTTATGAGGCCGGCGTCAAGGGCATCTATGGCCCGGGCACGCCGATCCCGGCCAGCGCGAAGGACGTGCTGGAGCAGATCAAGCGGGCGCTGTCGGTGTGAATGTGATACCGTAATACGGTCTTTCATCCGGAGTGCGCCATGGCTGTTTCCGTCCGCATGGACCCTTTGCTCGAAAAAGAACTCGAACTGGCGGCTCGCCGCCAGGGCATCACCAAGTCCCAGTTCATCGTGGACGCGGTGGAGCGTGCGCTCGGCCGCAAGAACCCCTACGAGCTGCTGATGGCCTTGAAGCTGGAGGAGAAGTCCGCCGAGTACAAGGCGGTGGGCAAAGCCTTCGAGGGCGAGGAAAAGCCTTACGACACCTCGCGCTCGCGCGCCGCCATCGTGAAGAAGCTCAAGGCCAAGCATGGCGGCCGCGCTGGTTGACGCGGGGCCGATGGTGGCGCTGTTCGGGACCCGCCAGCCCCGCGCGCGGCACTACCTCGACCTGTTCAAGACCGCGTCGGAGCAGCACTGGTCGCTCTCCACCACCTGGCCCTGCGTGGTGGAGGCCAGCTACTTGCTGGCGCCGCCGCAGCGCTATACCTTCATGCGGTGGGTGGCGGCGGGCGCGCTGGCGGTGTTCCCGTTCCAGCAGGACGCGCTGGAGGACTTCGCGGGCCTGATGCACCGCTACACAGAAGCCCCGCGCACCGAGATGGACCTGGCCGATGCCTCGCTGGTCTGGCTCGCTGCCGACACTGGTGTCACCACCATCATGACCACCGACGTGCGCGACTTTTCGCGCTACCGCCTGCCCGACGGACGAGGCTTCGACATTCTGTGAGTGCTTCGCCGTTCCTCCTCGACGACAGCGTGCGCGCCCTCACCCAGGGGGAGGGCATGGTGCAGCGCCGCGCCATGGCCAAGGCCATCACGCTGCTCGAGTCCACCCGGGCCGAGCACCGCGCGCAGGGTGACGAGCTGCTCACCGCGCTGCTGCCGCACACGGGCAAGGCCTTTCGCCTGGGCCTCTCGGGCGTGCCGGGCGTGGGCAAGAGCACCTTCATCGAGGCCCTGGGCCTGCACCTCATCCGGCAAGGCCACCGCGTTGCGGTGCTCACGGTCGATCCGTCGAGCACCGTCTCGGGCGGCTCCATCCTGGGTGACAAGACGCGCATGGAGCAGCTCTCCATGGACGAGCGCGCCTTCATCCGCCCCAGCCCCAGCGGCGGCACCTTGGGCGGCGTGGCCGAGAAGACGCGCGAAGCCCTGCTGGTGTGCGAGGCCGCGGGCTACGACGTGGTGATCGTCGAGACCGTCGGCGTGGGCCAGAGCGAGACGGCCGTGGCCGGCATGACGGATTGTTTCGCGCTGCTGCAACTGCCCAATGCGGGCGACGACCTGCAGGCCATCAAGAAGGGCGTGATGGAGATCGCCGACCTCGTGGTCATCAACAAGGCCGACATCGACCCCGACGCCGCGACGCGGGCGCGCGCCATGATCACCTCGTCGCTGCGCCTGCTGGGCCAGCACGGCCGGCCCGATCACGCGGCGCACGACACCACGCACTGGCACCCCACGGTGATGCAGCTCTCGGCGCTCAAGGCACAGGGCATCGACGCCTTCTGGGCCGAGATCGAACGCTTTCGCGCCCTGCAGACCGCCAACGGCGAATTCGCCGCGCGCCGCCAGCGCCAGGCCAGGGCCTGGATGTGGGAGCGCATCGACGCCGGCCTCAAGCAGCGCTTTCGCGAGCACCCGGCGGTGCGTGGCGCGCTGGCCGAGACCACCTCACGAGTGCTCGCAGGGCAACTGCCCGCCAGCACGGCGGCGCGGCAACTGCTCGCGCTGTTCGACTGATTCCTCCGGAGAAGAACCATGCAAGACATCCTGCAACAGCTCGAAGACAAGCGCGCCCGCGCGCGACTGGGCGGCGGCACCAAGCGCATCGAGGCCCAGCACGCCAAGGGCAAGCTCACCGCGCGCGAGCGCCTGGAGGTGCTGCTCGACGAAGGCACCTTCGAAGAGTGGGACATGTTCGTCGAGCACCGCTGCACCGACTTCGGCATGGAGGACAACAAGATCCCCGGCGACGGCGTGGTCACGGGCTACGGCACGATCAACGGCCGCCTGGTCTTCGTCTTCAGCCAGGACTTCACCGTCTTCGGCGGCGCGCTCAGCGAAGCGCACGCCGAGAAGATCTGCAAGGTGATGGACCAGGCCATGAAGGTCGGCGCGCCCGTCATCGGCCTGAACGACTCCGGCGGGGCGCGCATCCAGGAAGGCGTGGCCTCGCTCGGCGGCTACGCCGACGTGTTCCAGCGCAACGTGCTGGCCTCCGGCGTGGTGCCGCAGATCAGCATGATCATGGGCCCCTGCGCGGGCGGCGCGGTGTACTCGCCGGCCATGACGGACTTCATCTTCATGGTGAAGGACTCGTCGTACATGTTCGTCACCGGCCCCGACGTGGTGAAGACCGTGACGCATGAAGAGGTGACGGCCGAGGAGCTGGGCGGTGCGGTCACCCACACCACGCGCAGCGGCGTGGCCGATCTCGCCTTCGACAACGACGTGGAGGCGCTGCTGATGCTGCGCCGGCTGTTCAACTACCTGCCGCTCAACAACCGGGAGAAGGCCCCGGTGCGGCCCAGCGGCGACCCGATGGACCGCATGGAGCTGAGCCTGGACACGCTGGTGCCCGACAACCCCAACAAGCCCTACGACATGAAGGAGCTGATCCTCAAGGTCGTCGACGACGGCGACTTCTTCGAGCTGCAGCCCGACTACGCCAAGAACATCGTCATCGGCTTCGCCCGCATGGACGGGCAGACCGTGGGCATCGTGGCCAACCAGCCCCTGGTGCTGGCGGGCTGCCTGGACATCAAGAGCTCCATCAAGGCCGCGCGCTTCGTGCGCTTCTGCGACTGCTTCAACATCCCCATCGTCACCTTCGTGGACGTGCCCGGCTTCCTGCCCGGCACCGGCCAGGAGTACGGCGGGATCATCAAGCACGGCGCCAAGCTGCTCTACGCCTACGCGGAAGGCACGGTGCCCAAGATCACGGTCATCACGCGCAAGGCCTACGGTGGTGCCTACGACGTGATGGCCTCCAAGCACCTGCGCGGCGACGTGAACTTCGCCTGGCCGAATGCCGAGATCGCGGTGATGGGCGCCAAGGGTGCGGTGGAGATCATCTTCCGCGAGGAGAAGAAGGACCCGGCCAAGCTCGCGCAGCGCGAAGCCGAGTACAAGGCCCGCTTCGCCAACCCCTTCGTGGCTGGCGCGCGCGGCTTCATCGACGACGTGATCCTGCCGCACGAGACACGCAAGCGCATCTGCCGGTCGCTGGCGATGCTGAAAGACAAGAAGCTGGAGAACCCGTGGCGCAAGCACGGCAACATCCCGCTGTGACGGCCCGAGGAGAAGACAAGATGTTCAAGAAGATCCTGATCGCCAACCGCGGCGAGATCGCCTGCCGCGTCATCGCCACGGCCAAGCAGCTGGGCATCGCCACCGTGGCGGTGTATTCCGACGCCGACAAGGAAGCGCGCCACGTGCAACTCGCCGACGAAGCCGTGCGCCTGGGCCCGCCGCCCTCGCGCGAGAGCTACCTGCTGGGCGATGCCATCATCGCCGCCGCGAAGCAGACGGGCGCCGAGGCCATCCACCCCGGCTATGGTTTCCTGTCCGAGAACGAGGACTTCGCGCGCAAGGTCGAGGAAGAGGGCCTGGTCTTCATCGGCCCCAAGCACTACTCCATCGCGGCCATGGGCGACAAGATCGCCTCCAAGAGGCTCGCGAACGAGGCCAGGGTCAGCACCATCCCCGGACACAACGAACCCATCCAGTCGCCGGAAGAGGCGGTGGCCATCGCGCAGAAGATCGGCTACCCGGTGATGATCAAGGCCAGTGCCGGCGGAGGCGGCAAGGGCCTGCGCGTGGCCTTCAACGACAAGGACTGCCACGACGGCTTTACCAGTTGCCGCAACGAGGCGCGCAACAGCTTCGGCGACGACCGCGTGTTCATCGAGAAGTTCGTCGAGGAGCCGCGCCACATCGAGATCCAGGTGCTGGCCGACGCGCACGGCAACGTGATCCACCTGTACGAGCGCGAGTGCTCGATCCAGCGCCGCCACCAGAAGGTGATCGAGGAAGCGCCGTCGCCCTTCATCAGCGAGGCCACGCGCCAGGCCATGGGCGAGCAGGCCGTGGCCCTGGCCAAGGCGGTGAAGTACCAGAGTGCGGGCACGGTGGAGTTCGTGGTCGACAAGGACCAGGACTTCTACTTCCTGGAGATGAACACCCGCCTGCAGGTGGAGCACCCGGTCACCGAGTGCATCACCGGGCTGGACCTGGTGGAACTGATGATTCGCGTGGCGGCCGGCGAGAAGCTGCCCCTGCGGCAGGCCGACGTGAAGCGCGAGGGCTGGGCCATCGAGTGCCGCATCAATGCGGAGGATCCGTTCCGCAACTTCCTGCCCAGCACGGGGCGGCTGGTGCGCTTCGCGGCGCCGCCGCTGAGCATGTGGCAGGCCGACACCGAACACCGCTTCGGCGTGCGGGTGGACACCGGCGTGCAGGACGGCGGCGAGATCCCGATGTACTACGACTCGATGATCGCCAAGCTCATCGTGCACGGCAAGGACCGGCTCGAGGCCATCGCGAAGATGCGCGAGGCGCTCAACGGCTTCGTCATCCGCGGCGTGCAGAGCAACATCCCTTTCCAGGCCGCGCTGCTGGCGCACCCGAAGTTCGTGGCGGGCGATTTCAATACCGGCTTCATTGCCGAGCACTACGGCCAGGGCTTCCGCGCGGAAGACGTGCCGCACGACGACCCCGACTTCCTCGTGGCGCTGGCGGCCTTCGTGCGCCGCAAGAGCCGCGAGCGCGCGGCCGGTCTGTCGGGCCAGTTGCCTGGCTACGGCGTGAAGGTCGGCCTGGACTACACCGTGATCGTGCTCGACAAGGCCGGTGCGCACCGGCACGTGAAGGTGCACGTGGACGAGGTGCTGGGCCAGGTGGGCGCGGCCGTGGTGATGGTGGGCGAGAAGCGCTACGCGTTCCAGAGCCCGTCGCGCCTGAACGATGTGTGCACCGTGGGCACGTGCAACGGCCAGCCCTTCACGGCGCAACTGGAGCGCGGCACGCCGCGCAACCCGCTGGCCCTGGTGGTGCAGCACAACGGCACGCGCATCGAGGCCATGGTGGTCTCGCCGCGCATGGCCGAGTTGCACGCGCTCATGCCCTTCAAGGCGCCGCCGGACATGAGCAAGTACGTCCTGTCGCCCATGCCGGGCCTGCTGGTGCAGGTGGCCGTGCAACCGGGCCAGAAGGTGCAGGCCGGTGAGCGCGTGGCCGTCATCGAGGCCATGAAGATGGAGAACGTGCTGTTCGCCTCGGCCGATGGCACGGTGGGCAAGGTGCTGGCGAAGCAGGGCGAGTCGCTCGCGGTCGACCAGCCCATCGTCGAGTTCGAGTAATGCCCGTGGCGGCTGTTTCGTTTGATGACGCGACAAGCCGCCCGCGCTCGGTTACCCTGCGTGCTCCACGGCTTCCTGGAGCACGGAACATGGCGGATGAACGCGGACAAGGTCTGGGCGGTTTGGCATTCGCGTTGGCCTGGGTGCGCGACCCGCGTCGGGTGGGGGCGATTGCGCCGGCGTCTCGGGCGCTGGCACAGGCCATTGCGCGGGAGGTCGCCCGCGTGGGACCCGAACTGCTGCTGGAGATCGGCGCGGGCACGGGTGCCATCACCCAGGCGCTGGCCGATCTGGGGCCGCCGCCCGACCGCTTCTTCGTCGTCGAACGCGACCCGGGTCTGGTGCGCCACCTGCACCACCGTTTTCCCCGTGCCGAGGTGTTGCACGCCTGCGCGACGGGGCTGGAGGCGCTGCCCCTGCCGCCAGCCGCTTCGCTCATGCTGGTGTCCTCGCTGCCGCTGATGTCCATGCCACGCGAAGAGGCGCGGCGCTGCGTGCAGTCCATGCTCACCCTGATGGAGCGCACGCCCAATGCGCGGCTGCTCCAGTACACCTACGCGGCGCGCCACGTGCGTCCGTTCGATCAGCTGCCGCCTGGCTGGCGTTGGCGGCGCGTCACCACCGTCTGGGCCAATCTGCCACCGGCGACCGTCTGGTCGCTGGAGCCGGCGGCCCACCCCACCCAAGGCATTCACTGACCATGACCGCGTCTTCCCGTCCCTTTCGCGTGCTCGGTGTGCAGCAGATCGCCATCGGCGGTCCCGACAAACAGCGCCTGCAGACCCTGTGGGTCGACATGCTGGGCCTGGAGGTGACGGGCACCTTCCGCAGCGAACGCGAGAACGTGGACGAGGACATCTGCGCCATCGGCAACGGGCCGTTCAAGGTCGAGGTCGATCTGATGCAGCCGCTGGACCCGGAGAAAAAGCCCGCCGTGCACGCCACGCCGCTCAACCACATCGGCTTGTGGATCGACGACCTGCCCAAGGCGGTGGCGTGGCTCACGGCGCAGGGCGTGCGCTTCGCGCCGGGCGGCATCCGCAAGGGTGCGGCGGGGTTCGACATCACCTTCCTGCACCCCAAGGCCAGCGAGGAATTTCCCATCGCGGGCGAGGGCGTGCTCATCGAGCTGGTTCAGGCGCCACCGGAGGTGGTGAGCGCCTTCGACGCGCTGGCCACCGCCACGCCCGCCTGAGGGCCCCGGCCGCGCCCGCGCGGCCCATCAAGGGCAATTGGGCGGTTTTCGCGCCGCTGTTTTGTCCATTGCAAGGGTCGGGACGCCCCTACATTGGCGAGCAAGCCCCCTTGGGCTTGACCGGTAGAGGAGCGAAGCACCCATGAATCCATCGTCGAATCCGCTGTTGCGCCCGGGCGTGTGGCTCATGCGCCGATGGCGCCTGGGCGGGCGGCTGGCCTGCCTGGCCCTGGCCTCGGCGTGGCCGCTCCTGGCCGCCATGGCCTTGTCCGCGGCGGACGCGGCCCTCGCGATCGCTCCTGTCACCGTGGTCGGCCTGGCCCTGCTGATCTACCTGCTGCTGGCGTTCCGATCGGCGTTCCTGGGCGACTTCCAGCGCGTGCACGACGCCATGGCCCACACGGCCGGCGGCAACCTGCGCGCACATCTCAGCGTGGACGGCCACGACGAACTGGCCGACCTCGCGCGCCTGCTGGACCGCATGATCGGCAGCCTTTCGGCCATGGTGGCCGAGGTGCGCAGCAACTCGGCGCTGGTGGCGCATGCCGGACGCAGCCTGGCCGTGGGCAACCGCGACCTGGCCGAGCGCACCGAGCAGCAGGCCGCCAACCTCGAACAAACCGCGGCCAGCGTGCAGCAGCTCACCGGCGCGGTGGCGCAGAACGCGCAGACCGCGGGCGACTCCGACCGCCAGGCCGCGCAGGTGCGCGACGTGGCCGAGCGCGGCGCGGGCTCGATGCAGCAGGCCGTGCAGACGGTGGAGGGCATCCAGAAGGGCGCCGCCCAGATGAACGAGATCATCGGCGTCATCGACAGCCTGGCTTTCCAGACCAACATCCTGGCGCTCAACGCCGCCGTGGAGGCCGCCCGTGCGGGTGAGCAGGGCCGTGGCTTCGCGGTGGTGGCGGGCGAGGTGCGCTCGCTGGCCCAGCGATCGGCGGCGTCGGCGCGCGAGATCCGCGGGCTGATCGAGGCCTCGCGCGCCCAGGTGGAAAGCGGCGCCTCGCAGATCCGCGACGCGGGCCAGAGCATGAGCCGCATCGTCGAGGGCGTGCGCGGCGTGGCCGCCAATCTCTCGTCGATCTCGGCCTCCAGCGCCGAGCAGAGCACCGGCCTGTCCGAGATCAGCACCGCCGTGAGCCAGCTCGATCAGATCACCCAGCGCAACGCACAGATGGTGGAGTTGGCCGTGCAGCAGGCCAACCGGCTGGAGCAGCGCGCGGCGCACCTGTCGCAGGCGGTGAGCCGTTTCGTGTTGCAGCAGGGCACGGCCGAAGAGGCCATGGCACTGGTGGACAAGGCCCTGGCGCATCGCCGCCAGGTCTCTGCCGACGCCTTCGTGCGCGACCTGACGGAGCCGGCGCGCGGCTTTCATGACCGCGACATGTATGTCTTCGCGCTGGACGCCGCGGGCGTCTACCGCGCCTTCGGTGGCAAGCCGGAGAAGCTGGGCAGCCGCGTGCACGACATCGCGGGCGTGGACGGCGCCGCGCTGTTGGCGGCCATCGTGAGCCAGGCCGAACAGGGCCCCGGCTGGGTGGAGTACGACATCGTGAACCCGGCCAGCGGTGCGGTGCAGGCCAAGATGTCCTACGTGGTGAAAGTGGACGCGCTGTACCTGGGCTGCGGCGTGTACAAGACGGCGGCGGCGCGCTGACGCCGGGCCGCCGGATCAGCCGCCGGTCTGGCGCTTGGCCCGCGCGCGGGCCAGCGCGGCTTCGATCACCGCGCGTTTGCTGTCCAGCGTCCTGGGGTCGGTGATGGCCGAGGCCGCTGCCAGATCGGCGAGCTTGGCTTCGGCCTTGGCCTCCAGGCGAGCGCCGTGCTCGACCGCCTCGCGCGCCAGGCGCTCGCGCCGCGCGCCGTAGCGCGCCTTGCCCATGGCCGCCTGCGCGCGCGACCAGCCGGCCCAGCCCGTGCGCTCGCCACTGACGTTCTCCAGCGAGATGCAATCGACCGGGCACACGGGGATGCACAGCTCGCAACCGGTGCAGTACGGCTCGATCACGGTGTGCATGCGCTTGTTGGCGCCGGCGATCGCGTCGGTGGGGCAGGCCTTGATGCACAGCGTGCAACCGATGCACCAGTCCTCATCGATGACGGCCACGGTGACGGGGCCCTCGATGCCGTGCTCGCGGCTCAATGGCAGCACGGGGCGCCCGGTGATGGCCGCGAGGCGGGCGATGCCCTCGGCGCCGCCGGGCGGGCACTGGTGAATGCCGGCCTCGCCCTCGGCCACGGCCTGCGCGTAACTGGCGCAATCGGGGTAGCCGCAGCGCTGGCACTGCGTCTGCGGCAGGGCGTCGTCGATGCGCCGGGCGAGCTCGTTCATGCGCTCCTGGCGCGGGCCTTGGCCGCGGGCCGGGCGGGGGCCTTTGCAGCGGGCCGGGCAGGTGCCTTCGCCGCCGGCCGCACCTGGTGCGCCGCGATGAAGGCCTTCACCGTCGGGTACACCATCTCGCGCCAGCGCCGGCCGCTGAAGATGCCGTAGTGGCCCGCGCCCTTGGCCTCGTAGTGCATCTGGTGCGCTTTCGGGATGCCGGTGCACAGCGCGTGCGCCGCGGCCGTCTGGCCGGCGCCGGAGATGTCGTCGAGTTCGCCCTCGATGGTCAGCAGGCCGCAGTTGGTGATGTCCTGAGGGCGCACGCGCTCGAGCTTGCCGTGTTCGTTGCGCACGTCCCAGGTGCCCTTGACGAGTTCGAAGTCCTGGAACACGGTCTTGATCGTGTCGAGGTAATAGTCCGCGTCCATGTCGAGCACGGCGTTGTACTCGTCGTAGAACTTGCGGTGCGCCTCGACGCTGTCGTTGTCGCCTTTGACCAGGTCCTGGAAGTAGTCGTAGTGGCTGGAGGCGTGGCGATCAGGGTTCATGGCCACGAAGCCACTGTGCTGCAGGAAGCCCGGGTACACGCGCCGCCCGGCGCCCGGGAACTTGTCCGGCACGCGGTAGATGACGTTGTTCTCGAACCATTCGTAGCTGCGCTGCATGGCCAGGTTGTTCACGGCCGTGGGCGATTTGCGGGCGTCGATCGGGCCGCCCATCATCGTCATGGACAGGGGAACCTTCTCACCCCGGCTGGCCATCAGCGACACCGCCGCCAGCACCGGCACCGTGGGCTGGCACACGCTCATCACGTGGCAGTTGCCGTAGATGCCCTGCACGTGGCCGATGAACTCCTGCACGTAGTTGATGTAGTCGTCCAGTCGGAACTCGCCTTCGGACAGGGGCACCAGACGCGCGTTCTTCCAGTCGGTGATGTAGACCTTGTGGTCCTTGAGCAGGGTGCGCACCGTGTCGCGCAGCAGCGTGGCGTAGTGGCCCGACAGCGGCGCGACCACCAGCACCACGGGCTGGCCCTTGAGCTTGGTCAGGGTGTTCGGGTCGTCGGTGAAGCGCTTGAAACGGCGCAACTCGCAGAAAGGCTTGTCGATGTCCACGCGCTCGTGGATGGCCACGTTGACACCGTCCACGTCGACGGTGCGGATGCCGAACTCGGGTTTTTCGTAGTCCTTGCCCAGGCGGTGCAGCAGGTCGTAGCCGGCCGAGATGCGCTGCGCCATGGGCAATTGGGCGAAGGGCAGTTGGGGGTTGCTGAACATGCGCGAGGCGACTTCGGCCAGATCGGCGAAGGGCTCCATGATCGAGCGCTGGGATTCGTAAAGTTGGTACAGCATGATTCACACTTCCGTGAAATGTTGCGGTGCAATGTAGCAGGATGCCAATGACCCCGATGTGGGGAGAACACGCAGGTAAAGACCCTAGCTGTCGCCTTTGTGAACCCCCCTGACCGACAATTCCTGCCATGAACACCCCCCATCGCTTGCCGGTGCTTTTCGTCGGCCACGGCAGCCCCATGAACGCGATCGAGGACAACCACTGGCGCCGCACCTGGCAGGCGCTGGGGCCGCAATTGCGCCAGCGCGCGCCCGGTGTGCGCCTGATCCTGTGCGTGTCGGCCCACTGGCTCACCCATGGCTGGTGGCTCACGGGCATGGACCGGCCGCGCACCATCCACGATTTCGGCGGCTTCCCGCAGGAGCTGTTCGACCAGCAGTACCCCGCGCCCGGCGCGCCCGGGCTGGCGCGGGAGATCGCCCAGTCACTGACGCTGCCCGAGCAGCAGGGCGAGGTCGGCATCGACGAGGGCGAATGGGGCCTCGACCATGGCGCCTGGTCGGTGCTCAAGCCCCTGTTTCCCGAGGCCGACATCCCCGTGGTGCAGCTCAGCATGGACTATGGTCGCCCGCCCGCCGAGCACCTGGCCATCGGCCGCCAGCTCAAGGACTGGCGCTCGCGCGGCGTGCTGATCGTGGCCAGCGGCAACATCGTGCACAACCTGCGCGTCATGCGCCGCGACGTGCCCGACAACCAGGCCTACGACTGGGCGGTGGACTTCGACACCCACATTGCCGGGCTCATCCAGGCGGGCGACGCGGACGCCCTGGCCGACTTCCAGTCGCAGGGCGAGATGGCGAAGCTGTCGCAGCCCAGCTGGGACCACTACCTGCCGCTGCTGTACGCGGCTGGCGCGGCGGACCCGGACGAGCACGTCGAGTTCTTCAACGAGGGCTTCCAGGCCGCCGCGATATCCATGCGCTCAGTGATCTGGGGATGACCCCCGCCGCGCTTCGCGCGACCCCCTGACAGGGGGCGGCACCGACGGCCCGGCAAAGCCGGTTCCGTGGTGCCCTCGGGTACTGCCTCTGGTCAGAGGACCGCCGCAATGGAGCGGCAGACGTGCCCGATGTTCTTGCCGTTGAGCGCGGCCACGCACATGCGGCCGGTGTCAGTGCCGTAGACGCCAAACTCGCTGCGCAGGCGCACCATCTGGTCCTTGGTGAGGCCGGAGTAGCTGAACATGCCGATCTGGTCGGTGATGAAGCCCATATCCTGCTTCACGCCCGCGGCCTTCAGGCCGTCCACCAGTTGCTGGCGCATGGCCTTGATGCGCACGCGCATCTCGCCCAGTTCCTTCTCCCACAGGGCGCGCAACTCGGGGTTGGTGAGCACGGCGGCCACCACCGCGCCGCCATGGATGGGCGGGTTGGAGTAGTTGGTGCGGACCATGATCTTGAGCTGCGAGAGCACGCGGTCGGCCTCGGCCTTGTCGGTGCAGAGAACCGACAGGGCGCCCACGCGCTCACCGTAGAGGCTGAAGCTCTTGGAGAACGAGGTGGAGACGAAGAACACCAGACCGGCCGCCACGAACTTGCTGATCACCGCGCCGTCTTCGGCGATGCCGTGGCCGAAGCCCTGGTAGGCCATGTCCAGGAAGGGCGTGAGGCGGCCCGCTTTGACCACCTCGATCACGCGGTCCCATTGCTCGGGCGTGATGTCATAGCCCGTGGGGTTGTGGCAGCAGGCGTGCAGCACGGCGATGGTGCCGGGCGCGGCCGCCTTCAGGCTGGCCAGCATGCCCTCGAAGTCCACGCCGCGCCTGGCGGCGTCGTAGTAGGTGTACGTGCCGACCTCGAAGCCGGCTTGCGTGAACAGCGCGCGGTGGTTCTCCCAGCTCGGGTCGCTGATCAGCACCTTGGCTGCGGGGTTCAGCCGCTTGAGGAAGTCGGCGCCGATCTTGAGGCCGCCCGTGCCGCCCAGGGCCTGAACCGTGGCCACGCGGCCGCTCTTCACCGGTTCGCTGTCGGCACCGAACACCAGGCCCTTGACGGCGTTGTCGTAGGCGGCGATGCCATCGATGGGCAGGTAACCACGCGCGGCGGGCTTGTCCATCATGGCCTTCTCCGCGGCCTGCACGCACTGCAGCAGCGGGAGCTTGCCGTTCTCGTCGAAATACACCCCTACCCCCAGGTTCACCTTGTCGGGGTTGCTGTCGGCGGCAAACTGTTCGTTCAGACCCAGGATCGGGTCGCGGGGGGCCATTTCAACGGCGGAGAAGAGGCTCATGTCGAGGCTGTGGTTGGGGGTGGAAAACCCGGAATTCTAGGCCCGACCTCACCGCTGGACCGGGGGGGTCGCGACTTTGACGCATGTCGACCTTTGACTTGCTTTCGGTCCTCATGATGTACTGCGCGTGCAGTACTGCATGGTGTCCCCCGATTGAATGACTTTACAGAGGCGTCAAGGTGGTTCGCCATAGGGTGCTGGGGTATAGTCGCCGACTGTTTACTTTTATTAACACTTGTCCCTTCTTTGGAGGCCGTGAGCATGCAAAAACATACGTCCATCCGCTTCCGCGTGGCCATGTTGGCGGCAGCGGCCATCCTGGCCGGCTGCGCCAGCGGCGGTTCGTATCCCCCCGCGCCTCCGGTGGCGTCCAGCGCCGCCTCGTACAACTACCTCATCGGCCCGGGCGACACGCTGTCCATCAGCGTCTGGCGCAACCCGGAGCTGTCGGCCGTGGTGCCGGTTCGTCCGGACGGCAAGGTCTCGGCCCCGCTGGTGGATGAGCTCGTGGCGCAGGGCAAGACATCGCAGGAAATCGCCCGCGACGTCGAGAAGGCACTGGGCAAGTACGTGCGTGACCCCGTCGTCACCGTCATCGTCACCAACTTCGTCGGTTCGCACAGCGAGCAGGTGCGCGTGGTGGGCGAGGCGGTCAAGCCCCAGGCCCTGCCGTTCCGCCACAAGATGACCGTGATGGACGTGCTCATCGCCTCCGGCGGCCTCACGGAATACGCCAGCGGCAACAAGGCCACCATCGTGCGCGCCGCCGAAGGCAACAAGCGTTACAGCGTGCGCCTGGACGACCTCGTCAAACGCGGCGACATCTCGGCCAACGTCGAGATGCTGCCCGGCGACGTGTTGATCATTCCCCAAGGTTGGTTCTGATTGAGCCAGCCCGGTTGGTCACCGTCGCCCCGGCGGTGACCGCGCTCGCTTCGATCGTCCCGGAATCCGCATGCACGAACTGATTCACCAACTCGCCAACGCGCTGCGCGGCATGTGGCTGTACCGCCGCACCGGCGTGGCCGTGGCCTGGGCCGTGGCCCTGCTGGGCGCCGCCGCCGTGATGTTCATCCCCGACCGCTTCGAGGCGTCGGCCCGGGTGTACGTCGATACGCAATCGATCCTGCGTCCGCTCATGGCGGGCCTCACCATCCAGCCCGACGTGGAGCAGCAGGTGGCCATGCTGGGCCGCACGCTCATCAGCCGCCCGACCATCGAGAAGCTGGTGCAGACCGAGGACCTCGGCGTGCCGCTGGCCAACAAGGCCGAGCGCGACGCGATGGTCGGCCGCATCATGGGCAACATCCAGTTGCGTTCCACGGGTCGCGACAACCTCTACACCATCTCCTACCGCGACGAGAACCCGCAGCTCGCGCTGCACGTGGTCGATGCGCTGATGAAAACCTTCATCGCCTCGCGCGCGGGGGCCTACACCGCTGACGCGCAGAACGCCCGCAAGTTCATCGAAGAGCAGATCCGGAACTACGAGAGCAAGCTGACCGAGGCCGAAACGCGCCTGAAGGATTTCCGCCTGCGCCACATCGAGATGCAGACCCAGGGCGGCATCGACATGGCCGGGCGCATGGCCGAAATCAGCACCGTGCTCAGCCAGGCGAGGCTCGAGCTGCGCGAGGCCGAGAGCGCGCGCGAGGCGGCGCGCCTTCAACTGGAACAGGCGCGCTCGGCGGCCCGCAACGCCGCCGCCACGGTGCCTGCCCAGACCTTCGCCACGCCCGAGATCGACGCCCGCATCGACGTGCTGCGCCGCAGCCTCGACGGCCTGCTGCAGCGCTTTACCGAGCAGCACCCGGACGTGCAGAACACGCGCAAGCTCATCGCCGAACTCGAGCAGCAGAAGGCGCGCGAGGTCGAGGTTCTGCGCAAGCGCGCCCAGCAGGCCGAGGCCAGCGGGCGGCCCATGCCCGACGCGAACCCGGCGATGCAGGAGATGTCGCGCACCCTCGCGGCCACCGAGGTGCAGGTGGCCTCGCTGCGCGCCCGGGTGGCCGAGTACGAAGGCCGCGCGGCCCGCGTGCGCGAGCAGGCCAAGGTGGCGCCGCAGGTGGAGGCCGAGCTGGCCCAGCTCAACCGCGACTACGACGTGCACCGCAAGAACTACGAAGACCTCGTGGCCCGCCGCGAAACCGTGGCACTGAGCGACGAGCTGCAGAGCGATTCGCACGTGGCCCAGTTCCGGGTGGTGGAGCCTCCGCAGGTGTCGCGCCGCCCGGTGGCGCCCAACCGCGTGGTGCTGCTGCCTGGCGTGCTGTTGCTGGCGCTCGGTGCCGGCGTGGCGGTGGCGCTCATGGTGAGCAATCTGCGGCCGGTGTACTTCGACGCCGCAGGCCTGCGCACCTCGGTCGATCTGCCCTTGCTGGGCGTGGTCACCCAGGTGCGCAACGAGGTGATCCGTCACCGCCAGGGGCGCAGCATGCTGCGGCTGATCGTCGCGATCGGCGCGCTGGTGCTGCTGTTCGGGCTGGGCATGGTGGCCCTGTCCATTCACCAATCATCCGTGTGATCGGGGCGTGAACAGATGGCAAGTCTGATCGAAAAAGCAGCACAACGGCTGGAGCAGCTGAGGCAGGCCGGGGCCGATGTGCCCGACATGCCCGAGGCCGTGCCGGCATCGGCGGCGGGTGCCGCACGCGCGCCGGTGGCCACGCCGCGGCCGCCTGCTCAGCCCCAGCGCCCACAGAGCAACTCCCGGGTGGTCCAGCTCGACCTCGACGCGCTCACCGAGGCCGGCTTCGTGACGCCCAAGGCCCAGCGCTCGCTCACCGCCGAGCAGTTCCGCGTCATCAAGCGCCCGCTGCTGACCAACGCCATGGGCAAGGGCGCGGCGCCCGTGACCCACGGCAACCGCATCATGGTCACCAGCGCCATGGCCGGCGAGGGCAAGACCTTCACCGCCATCAACCTGGCGATGAGCATGGCCATGGAGCTCGACCACACGGTGCTGCTGGTCGACGCCGACGTCTCGCGGCCATCGATCATGAAGACGCTGGGTCTGCCCTCGGGGCCGGGTCTGCTCGACCTGCTGCTGGCCAACCAGACCGAAATGTCCGACGCGCTGCTGCGCACCAACATCGACAAACTCACCCTGCTGCCCAGCGGCACGCCGCACCCGCGCGCCACCGAGCTGCTGGCCAGCGACGCCATGAGTGCGCTGGTGGAAGAGATGGGCCGCCGCTACCCTGAGCGCATCATCATTTTCGATTCGCCGCCGCTGCTGATGACCACCGAGTCGCGCGTGCTGGCCACGCACATGGGGCAGATCGTGATGGTGGTACAGGCCGGCCAGACGCAGCGCGCCCAGGTGCGCCACGCGCTGGAGACCATCGAGAACTGCCCGATCAAGCTCATGGTGCTCAACCAGGTCCGCGAAGAGGAGCGCAACTCCTACGGCTATGGATACGGCTACGGCGCCGAACCGGCCGCGGCTGCGGCGGACACCACCACCTGAGCGGACACGAGACAGACCATGCGCCTGACCACGAGCTCCTCGACCCTGCGCCGGCGGCCTCTGCGATTGAGTGCCGTGGCCCTGGCGGCCCTGGCGCTGGCGGCGATGGCACGTGCGCAAGTGCCCGCGGAGGTGCCGGCCACCACCGAAGGGCAGGAGTCCATCACGCCGCAAGGCCCGCCGCCGCGTGTGTGGATCGAGCCGCGTGTGTTCGCGCGCCAGTGGTATTCCGACAACTACCTGCTCACGCCGACCGACCGCCAGTCCGAGTGGACCACCGAACTGGGCGCATCGGTGATGGCCGTGTTCAACCTGCCGCGCCTGACCGGCAGCGTGGACTACTCGCTCAGTGCCCTGTACCAGGCGCGCGGCGTGGGCGATGAGGACCACCTGCAGGGCCTCACCGCCGACCTGCTGCTCGACGCCTGGAACAACACCGCCTTCGTCGAGTTCAACGGCAACATCGGGCGCAGCCGCATCTCGGCGTTCGACGTGCAGCCGGCCGGGGATTTCGAGCGCCCGAACCTGTCGGAGACCAAGCAGTTCCGCGTGTCGCCGTACCTGCGCGGCAGCTTCAACGACGCCGTCGACTACGAACTGCGCTACAGCCGCTTCACCTCCCGCACCGAGGCCGACACCCGCTCCGACATCGACGAGAGCACGGTCTCGGCCCGCTTGGGCAGCAGCGAAGGGCTGTCGCGCCTGGGCTGGGCGCTGGAGGCGTCGCGCAGCGACTTCGATTACAGCCTGGGCCGCGAGGTCCGGCTGCAACAGGTGATTGGTCAGTTGAACTACGCGCTGACGCCGACGCTGCTGGTCTTTGCCCAGGGCGGCCGCGAATCCAACGACCTGCTCACGACCGACATGGAGTCCTACTCCACCTGGGGCGGCGGCTTCGACTGGCGGCCTACCCAGAACGCACGCATCGCCCTGGGGGCCAACAAGCGCTTCTTCGGCCACGACCACAACCTGCAGCTGGAATACCAGATGCGCCGTTCGGTCGTGCGCTTCACGGACTCGCGCGACATCTCCACCAGCCAGTTCGGCCTGGGCGACGAGAACACCACGCTGTCGGGCCTGCTCGACGCCCTGTACGGCGGCTCCATCCCCGACCCCGTGCAGCGCGCCCAGCGCGTGCAGTCCGAGCTCGACCGCCTGGGCCTGCCTGGCGACCTCACCGATTTCCCGGGCTACCTCACCTCCTTCGTCACCGAGCAGCGCACCCAGGAACTGTCCTTCGTGATGCTGCTCAGCCGCGGCGCCCTCACGGCGGCCATCAACCGCACGCGCTCGAACCAGCTCAACACCGGCCTGGCCTCCAGCGACGACTTCGGCCTCGCCGGCGAGATCCTCGAGACGGGCTGGATGGTGGGCTACGCGCACCGCCTTTCGCCCCGCACGGCGGCCAGCATCATCTACCAGAGCCAGAAGAACGAGGGCGTGGGCACCGACCTGCGCAACCGCCTCGATTCGATCACCCTGGGGCTGACCTCGCGCCTGAGCGCCCGCACCACCGGCGTGCTGCTGCTGCGCCGTTCGGCCTTCGACGCAACCTTCCCCTACCGGGAAACGGCCATCCAGGCCATGGTTTCCCATCGGTTCTGACCCATGTACGAAGCCTTCTACGGGCTCAAGAGCAAGCCGTTCCAGCTCAACCCCGACCCGCGTTTCTATTTCTCGGGCAAGCCCCACCGGCGCGCGCGCTCGTACCTCGTGTACGGCGTGATGCGCGGCGAGGGCTTCATCGTCATCACCGGCGAGGTCGGTGCCGGCAAGACCACCATCGTGCGCGACCTGCTCGACAGCCTGGAAAACGGCTCGGTGGTGGCGGCGCAGCTGGTGAGCACCCAACTGGGCGCCGAGGACGCGCTCAAGCTCGTGTGCGGCGCCTTCGGCGTGTCGGTCAAGAGCAATGGCAAGGCCGACATGCTCATGGCCCTGGAGGCCTACTTCATCACCCAGGTTTCGCAAGGCAAGCGCTGCCTGCTCATCGTCGACGAGGCGCAGAACCTGCAGCCGCAGGCCGTGGAAGAGCTGCGCATGCTCTCCAACTTCCAGTTCGGCGACCAGGCCCTGCTGCAGACCTTCCTGATCGGCCAGCCGGAGTTCCGCGACATCCTGCAGAGCCCGCGCATGCTGCAACTGCGCCAGCGCGTCACCGCGCGTTGCCACCTGGGCCCGCTGGACGAGGAAGACACGCGGGGCTACGTGGAGCACCGCCTGAAATGCGCGGGCGCCACCGACAAGCCCAGCTTCGACGAGGCCATCTTTGCGCAGCTGCACCACGAGACCGGCGGCATCCCGCGCCGCATCAACCTGCTGATGGACCGGCTGCTGCTGCAGGGCTTCCTGGCCGAGACGCCGCACCTCAGCATCGAGGCCTTCAACGATGTCGTCAACGAGGCCCAGGCCGAAGCCGCCGCCTCGCCGACGCGCACCACGCTCGACACCGAGCGCTGGGGACCCTTGGCCGAGCGGCCTGCGCGCGGCCTGCCGCCCACGCTCACCGACCAGGTCGAGCCGCTGGACCTCGACATCGACCCGAGCACGGTCGAGGGCATGTCCGAGCAGCTCACGCAGGTGGCGGCGGAGCAGCTCAGCGCGCGGCTGCTGCGCATCGAGCGCAGCGTGCTGCGGCAGGAACGCATCAGCCTGGAAATCCTCAGTTCGCTGCGGCGCATCGTCGCGGGTGCCCGAAAAGGGCGCAACGGCAACGGTGCGTCGAGCGGCCCGTCCGGCGAGACGCCGGGTTGAGAGCAGGTCAGGGAGGGCCCTCATGTTGATGAAAACCGATCGAAAGAACGCGCTGACCATCGACGTGGAAGACTACTTCCAGGTCTCCGCGATGGCGCCTTACATCCGCCGCAGCGACTGGGACAGTTGCGAGTGCCGCGTCGAACGCAACGTGGACCGCATCCTCGCCATCCTGGCCGAGGAGGGCGCCCAGGCCACCTTCTTCACCCTGGGCTGGGTGGCCGAGCGCTACCCGGCCATGGTGCGCCGCATCGTCGAACAGGGGCATGAACTCGCCAGCCACGGCTACGGCCACCAGCGTGTGAGCGATCTCGACCCGACCGACTTCCGCGACGACGTGGTGCGCGCCAAGCGCTTGCTCGAAGACACCGGTGGCGTGGAGGTGCTGGGCTACCGCGCGCCCAGTTTCTCCATTGGCGACGGCAACCTCTGGGCGCTGGACGTGCTGGCCGACACAGGCCACCGCTACAGCTCCAGCATCTACCCTGTGCGCCACGACCACTACGGCTCACCCGACGCGCCGCGCTTCATGCACACGGTGCGCGAAGGCCTCATCGAGGTGCCGCCCACCACGCTGCGGGTGTTCAGCCGCAACCTGCCGTCCAGCGGTGGCGGCTACTTCCGCCTGCTGCCCTACAGCCTGTCGCGCTGGATGATCGAATCGGTGAACCGTCGCGACGGCGAATCCGCCATCTTCTACTTCCACCCCTGGGAGATCGACGCCGAGCAGCCCCGCGTGCCCGGCATCGACCTCAAGACACGCTTTCGCCACTACGTGAACATCGAGCGCAACGAGGCCAAGCTGCGCCGGCTCCTGAAGGACCTGCCCTGGGGCCGCATGGACCAGATCTTCCTGGGTCGCCGGCAGGCAGAGGTGGCGCTTGCCTGAGGCGACGGCGCTGACGATCCACCGCCTCGACGGCAGCCGCGCCGACGAGGTGGCGCGCTGGGACGCCTTCGTCACGGCTTGTGCCGAGGCCACCTTCTTCCACCGCGCGGGTTGGGAACGCATCACCCGCGAGGTGCTGCGCCACGACACGCACTTTCTCTACGCCGAGTCGAATGGCCGGACCCGCGGCGTGCTGCCGCTGGCTCGCGTGCACAGCCGCCTGTTCGGCCACTCGCTGTGCAGCCTGCCGTTCGCCGCCTATGGGGGCGTGGCCGCGATTGACGACGAAGCCCGCGCCGCGCTGGAGGCTGAGGCCCAGGCCATCGCCCAGCGCCTGGGCGTGGAGCACCTGGAGTTGCGCCACATCGAGCGGCGCCACCCCGACTGGCCCGCCCAGGACCAGCTCTACGTCACCTTCCGCAAGCCCATCGAGCCCACGGAAGAGGCCAACATGCAGGCCATTCCGCGCAAGCAGCGCGCCATGGTGCGCAAGGGCATCAAGCTCGGGCTGGTCTCGCACATCGACCCCGGTGTGGACCGCTTCTTCGCGCTCTACGCCAGCAACGTGCACCGCCACGGCACGCCCGCGCTCTCGCGCCGCTACTTCCAGGCCCTGCGCGACACCTTCGGCGACGACTGCGAGGTGCTCACCGTCACCTCTGCCGAGGGGCAGCCGCTGACCAGCGTGATGAGCTTCTACTTCCGCGACGAGGTGCTGCCCACCTTCGCCGGCGACGACCCGGCCGCGCGCGACCTGGCCGCCAACGACTTCAAGTACTGGGAGCTCATGCGCCGCGCCTGCGCGCGTGGCCTCAAGGTCTTCGACTACGGCCGCAGCAAGGTCGGCACCGGCCCGTACGCCTTCAAGCGCAACTGGGGCTTCGAGCCCACGCCGCTGCACTACGAGTACCGCCTGTACAAGCGTGAGGGCATCCCGCAGAACAACCCGGCGAACCCGAAGTACCGGCTGATGATCGAGGCGTGGCGCCGGCTGCCGCTGCCGGTGGCCAATTGGCTCGGCCCGCACATCGTCAGAAGTCTGGGATGAGGGCTGGGCGATGACACCGCTGCTGTACCTCGTCCACCGCATGCCGTACCCGCCCGACAAGGGCGACAAGGTGCGCTCGTACCACCTGCTGCGCCACCTGCAGCGCAAGCACCGCGTCTTCCTGGCCACCTTCATCGACGACCCCGCCGACGAGGCGCACCTGGACGCCCTGCGCGCCCTGTGCCCCGACCTTTACGTCGCGCGCCTGAACCCGCGCTGGCGCAAGCTGGCCAGCGCGCGCGCGCTGCTCACGGGCGAGGCCCAGTCGCTCGCCTACTACCACCACGCCGGCCTGCGCCGCTGGGTGCGGCAGGTGGCGGCCGAGCACCGGCCCGTCGCCAGCGTGGTGTTCTCCTCCACCATGGCGCCGTACGCGCACGAACTGCTGCCCCAGGTGCCCATGCTGGTCGACCTGGTGGACGTGGATTCGGCCAAGTGGACGCAGTACGCGCCCGCGCACCGCTGGCCCATGTCCTGGGTGTTTCGCCGCGAAGGCCGGCGCCTGCTCGCGCACGAACGCGCCATGGCCCTGGCCGCGCGCCGCAGCTTTCTCGTCACGCAGCAGGAGGTGGATCTCTTCGACTCGCTCGCGCCCGACTGCCGCGGCCGCGTGGAAGCCGCGGGCAACGGCGTGGACGCCGAGCGCTTCCGTCCGAACCCGGCGCTGCCGTCGCCTTTCGCCGCGGACGAGCGCGCCATCGTCTTCACCGGCGCCATGGACTACTGGCCCAATGTGGACGCGGTGCAGTGGTTCGCCACCGAGGTGCTGCCGCGCATCCGCGAGCGCGAGCCACGCGCCAGTTTCTGGATCGTGGGCCGCAACCCCACGCCGGCCGTGCAGGCGCTGGCCAGCGACGCGGTGCGCATCACCGGCACCGTGCCCCAGGTGGAGCCCTACCTCCAGCACGCCGCCGCCGTGGTCGCACCGCTGCGCGTGGCGCGGGGCATCCAGAACAAGATCCTGGAGGCCATGGCCATGGGGCAGCCCGTGATCACGGTCTCCTCCTGCGCCGAGCCCATCGGCGCCACGGCCGAGCAGGGCCTGTGGCGCTGCGACGAGGCCGATTGCTTCGTGCAGGGCGTGCTCGCCTGGCTGGCCGATCCCGCGCGGCGCGAGCGCCTGGGGGCGGCGGCGCGCGAGCACGTCGTCCAGCACTTCAGCTGGCAGGCCAACCTCGACCGCTTGACGGCCTGGCTGCCCAACACCGGGGAGAAACACTGATATGTGCGGCATCGCCGGCCTGTTCGACCCCGTGGGTCTGCGCCCCTTCGACCCCGCGCTGATGCGCCGCATCAACGACGTGCAGTCGCACCGCGGGCCCGACGGCGACGGCCTGCACCTGGAACCCGGCCTGGCCTTCGGCCACCGCCGCCTGGCGGTGATCGACCTGTCCACCGGCGACCAGCCCCTGTTCAGCGAAGACGGCAGCGTCGCCATCGTCTTCAACGGCGAGATCTACAACTACCAGCAGCTCGTGCCCGAGCTGCGCTCGCTGGGTCTGAAGTTCCGCACCCGCAGCGACACCGAGGTCATCGTCAACGCCTGGCGCGCCTGGGGCCCGGCCTGCGTGCAGCGCCTGCGCGGCATGTTCGCCTTTGCCCTGTGGGACCGGCACCAGCAGACGCTCTTCCTTGCGCGCGACCGCCTGGGCGTCAAGCCGCTGCACTACGCCTGGCTGCCCGACGGCAGCTTCGTCTTCGGCTCCGAACTGAAGGTCGTCACCTCGCACCCCGCCTTCCAGCGCCGCATCGACCCGCTGGCGGTGGAGGAGTACTTCTCGCTCGGCTACGTGGCCGATCCGCGCTGCATCTACCAGGGCGTGCACAAGCTGCCTTCGGCCCACACCCTCACGCTGCGCCGCGGCGGCCCGGCGCGCCCCGAGCCCCAGCCGTACTGGGACGTGCGCTTCACCACCGACAACCCCATCAGCGAGGCCGACGCCCAGGCCGAGCTGCGCGAACGCCTGAAGGAATCGGTGCGCCTGCGCATGATCGCCGACGTGCCGCTGGGCGCCTTCCTCTCGGGCGGTGTGGATTCGAGTGCCGTGGTGGCCAGCATGGCCGGGCTGTCCGAGTCGCCGGTGCACACCTGCGCCATCGGCTTCGACGACCCGCGCTTCAACGAGTCGGACTTCGCGAAGATGGTGGCCGAGCGCTACCGCACCGACCACACGCTCGACGTGGTGGGCAGCGAAGACTTCGACCTCATCGACACCCTGGCCTGGCTGTACGACGAACCCTTCGCCGACAGCTCGGCCATTCCCACCTACCGCGTGTGCCAGATGGCCCGCAAGCACGTGACCGTGGCCCTGTCGGGCGACGGTGGCGACGAGAGCTTCGGTGGCTACCGCCGCTACCGCCTGCACCTGGGCGAAGAGGCCCTGCGCCGGCGCCTGCCGCTGGGCCTGCGCCGCCCGGTCTTCGGCCCGCTCGGCCAGATCTACCCCAAGGCCGACTGGGCGCCGCGCCCGCTGCGCGCCAAGACCACCTTCCAGGCCCTGGCCATGGACAGTGTGGAGGCCTACCACCACAGCATGTCGCACCTGCGCGCCGATCAGCGCAGCGCGCTCTTCAACGCGGGCTTCAAGCGCCAGCTCGACGGCTACAGCGCGCTCGACGTCTTCACGCACCACGCCGAGCACGCGCAGACCGACGACCCGCTGGCGCTCATCCAGTACCTGGACTACAAGACCTGGCTGGTCGGCGACATCAACACCAAGGTGGACCGCGCGAGCATGGCGCATTCGCTGGAGGTGCGCGAGCCGCTGATGGACCACGAACTCATCGAGTGGCTGGCCACCTTGCCCAGCCACCTCAAGATCGATGGCAGCGAAGGCAAGGCCCTGCTCAAGCGCGCCATGGAGCCCATGCTGCCGCACGACGTGCTGTACCGCCCGAAGATGGGCTTTTCGGTGCCGCTGGCCGACTGGCTGCGCGGCCCGCTGGCCGGCCGCGTGAAGGAAGCCGTGCTGGGCGAGCGCCTGCGCGACGCCGGCTACTTCGAGGCCGGCCGCCTGCAGCGCCTGGTGGACGAGCACCAGCGCGGCACCAGCGACCACGCCACGCCGCTGTGGATGCTGATGATGTTCGAGGCCTTCCTGCGCCGGCATGAGGTAAGTGTGTGAAGCGTTTGCGCGTCCTTCACGTGGTCTACCGCTTCGACATCGGTGGACTGGAGAACGTCATCGTGCAGCTCATCAACCGCCTGCCGGCCGACCGCTTCGAGCACGTGGTGCTCTCGCTGACCACGGTGAGCGACTTCCGCCAGCGCGTGGAGCGCGAGGGCGTGCGCTTCATCGCGCTCGACAAACCGCCCGGCCACGCGCTCAGGCAGTACCCGGCGATCTGGCGCCTGCTGCGCGAGATCCGCCCCGACGTGCTGCACACCTGCAATCTGGCGCCGCTGGAGGTGGTGCCCGTGGCCTGGGCCGCGGGCGTGCCCTGGCGCATCCACGTCGAACACGGCTGGGACGCGCACGACCCGCAAGGCCGCAACCCCAAGTACCGCTGGCTGCGCCGCGCCTACGCGCCCTTCGTGAGCCGCTTCGTCTCGGTGTCGGCCGACCTGGACCGCTACCTGGGCGAGGCGGTGGGTGTGCCGGCGTCGAAACGCCGGCTCGTCGGCAACGGCGTGGATACGCGGCGCTTTTCGCCCGGTCCCGCCCCCGCCATCGACGGCTGCCCCTTCGAGCCCGGCCGCCACTGGCTGGTGGGCACCGTGGGCCGCCTCATGACCGTGAAGAACCAGCCGCTGCTGGCTCGCGCCTTCGTGCGCTGGCTGCGCGAGCGGCCCGAGCTGGCCGCCCATGCGCGCCTGGTGATCGTGGGCGAGGGCCCCCTGCGCGCCGAGGTCGAGCGCGAGCTCGACGGGGCCGGCCTGCGCGAACTGGCCTGGTTGCCCGGTGCGCGCAGCGACGTGGCCGACATCCTGCGCGCGTTGGATGTCTTCGTTTTGCCGTCGCAGGCCGAAGGCACCTCCTGCACCCTGCAGGAGGCCATGGCCAGCGGCAAGCCCGTGCTCGCCACCGCCGTGGGCGGCACGCCCGACGTGTTCGACGACGGCGTGAGCGGCCTGCTGGTGCCGTCGGACGACGAGGGCGCCATGGCCAGCGCGCTGAGCCGCCTGCACGACGACAGCGCCTTCGCCCAGCGGCTGGCCCGCGCCGCTCGCGAGCGCGCCGAGCAACACTATTCCATCGACCGCATGGTCGACGCCTACGCCGCGCTGTTCGCGCGCGATGCGGCGCCGCGCCTGCAGATCGCCTGATCGCCCGACGCCCCATGCGCATCCTCTACCACCACCGCACCGCCAGCAAGGACGGCCAGGCCGTGCACATCGAGGAAATGATCGAGGCCCTGCGCGGCCTGGGCCACGAGGTGCGCATCGTCGCCCCCGCGGTCGGCGGCGACGAAGGCCGCATGGGCGACGATGTGGGCTGGGTGCACCGCCTCAAGGCCGTGCTGCCGCGCGCGCTCTACGAGCTCATGGAACTGGGCTACAGCGTGGTGGCCTACCGCAAGCTCGTGGCCGCCGCGCGCGAGTTCCGGCCCGACGTCATCTACGAACGCTACAACCTGTTCCTGCTGGCCGGCCTCATGGCCAAGCGCAAACTGGGCCTGCCGCTGCTGCTGGAGGTGAACGCCCCGCTGGTATACGAGCGCGAACAGCACAGCGGCGGCCTGTCGCTCAAGCGCCTGGCGCGCTGGGCCGAGGGCACCGCCTGGCGCGGGGCCGACGCCGTGCTGCCGGTGACGGCCGTGCTCGCGGGCCACGTGAAGGCCTATGGCGTACCGGCCGAGCGCATCCACGTGGTGCCCAACGGCATCAACCGCGCCCACTTCGACGAAGCGCCCGCGCGCGACGAGGCCAAGCGCCGCCTGAACCTGCAAGGCCGCCTGGTGCTGGGTTTCACCGGTTTCGTGCGCGAATGGCACGGCGTGGACCGCATCATCGACTGGATGGCCACGCCCGACGCGCCGCCCGAGTCCCACCTGCTGATGGTGGGCGACGGCCCGGTGCGCGGCGCGCTGGAGGCGCAGGCCGCGCGCCTCGGGCTCTCCAGCCGCGTCACCTTCACCGGCGTGGTGCACCGCGACGCCGTGCCCGCGCACGTGGCGGCCTTCGACATCGCGCTGCAGCCCGCCGTCACGTCCTACGCCTCGCCCCTCAAACTGATGGAGTACCTGGCCCTGGGCAAGGCCGTGGTGGCGCCGGCCACGCCCAACCTCATGGAAGTGCTGACGCACGAACTCAACGCGCTGCTGTTCGAAGAGCGGGGCGCAGGCGCGCTGGAGGCCGCGCTCACCCGCGTGTGCCGCGACGCCGCGCTGCGCGAGCGCCTGGGCGAGGGCTCGGCCCACACCATCGAGCGCCTGCAGCTCACCTGGGTGGGCAACGCGCGGCGCGCGGTGGCGCTGGCGCAGGCGGCCCGAACGGCGCAGGGCAGGGCGGTCGCATGAAGCCGATCAAGGTCTTGCTCTTCTCCTCGCTGTTTCCCAGCAGCGTGCGTCCCATTCACGGCATCTTCGTCGAGACGCGCTTGCGCGAGCTGGTGAAGAGCGGCCAGGTCGAGGCCAAGGTGGTCGCGCCCGTGCCCTGGTTCCCGTCCACCGCCAAACGCTTCGGCGAATACGCGCAGTTCGCCGCCACCCCCCGGCATGAGCAGCGCAACGGGCTGGAGGTGTTCCACCCGCGCTACCTGCTGCTGCCCAAGGTGGGCATGAACCTGGCGCCCTGGGCCATGGCGCTCGCGGCGCTGCCGCTGCTCAAGCGCATCCAGCGCGAGGGCTTTGACTTCGACCTCATCGACGCCCACTACTACTACCCCGACGGCGTGGCCGCCGGCCTGCTGGCCAAGTGGCTGGGCAAGCCCTTCGTGGTGACGGCCCGCGGCACCGACCTCAACCTCATCCCCCAATACGCCTACCCGCGCCGCCTGATCCTGGACACCGCCGCGCGCGCCAGCGGCTCCATCGGCGTCTGCCAGGCGCTCATGGATTCGCTGCGCGATCTGGGCGGCGAGCCGTCCAAGCTGCACGTGCTGCGCAATGGCGTCGACCTGGAGCGCTTCGTGCCCGAGCCGCGCGAACTCGCGCGCGAGCGCCTGGGCCTGCCGGTGGACGGGCGCTACCTGCTCTCCGTGGGCCTGCTGATCGAACGCAAGGGCCACCACATCGCCATCGAGGCGCTCACGCAACTGCCCGGCGTCACGCTGCTGATTGCCGGCTCGGGCCCTGACCGGGCGAAGCTGGAGGCCCTGGCCGCGCGACTGGGCGTGGCCGAGCGCGTGCGCTTCGCCGGCGTGGTGCCGCAGGCCGAGCTGAAGTGGTGGTACGCCGCCGCCGACGTGCTGACCCTGTGCAGCAGCCGCGAGGGCTGGGCCAACGTCTTGCTTGAAGCCATGGCCTGCGGTACACCCGTGATCGCCACGAACATCTGGGGCACGCCCGAGGTGGTGAGCACGCCGGACGCCGGCCGCCTGATGCGCGCGCGCGACGCCGCCTCCCTGGTCGAGGCGTGGCAGGCGCTCATGGCGGCACTGCCGGCGCGTGAGGCGGTGCGCCGGCACGCGGAGCGGTTCTCCTGGGAGGAGACGACCCAGGGGCAGCTCGATCTGTTCCGCTCGGTGATCAGGCACGAACCTCCCGTGGCGCGAGGACAAGGACATGAAATCGCGTAGTTCCTGGGTGCTCGCGAGCGCCGTGCTGATCGCGGTGCTGGCGCTGCTGTGGTGGCAGTCGCCGCGCGGCGGGGCCTTCTGGTGGAGCGACGCCCCGCGCCACGCGCTCAACGCCGCCTTCGTGACCGACCTGCTGCGCGATCTCCCCTGGCAGGACCCGACGGGCTACGCCTATCGTTACTACGCGCAATACCCCGCGCTCACCATCCTGTTCTACCCGCCGCTGCTGTACCTGCTGACCGCGCCGTTCTACGCGCTGTTCGGCGTCTCGCACGAGGTGGCGCTGGGGGTGGTCTTCCTTCATTACTTCGCCTTCGGCCTGGGTTGCTGGCGCCTGGCACGCTGCTGGCTCGATCCGCTGCCGGCGCTCGCCTTCGCGCTGCTCATGGTGCTGCTGCCGGAGATCGCGCTGTGGGGCCGACAGGTGATGACCGAGGTGCCGGCCTACGCCTTCCTGGTGTGGAGCGCGGTGGCTTTCGTCGAGCACCGGCGCAGCGGGCGCATCGGCCTGCTGTACCTGGCCGCGGCCCTGCTGGTGCTGGCCATGACCACCAAGATCACGGTGGGTTTCGTGGGCCTGGTGTACCTGTTCGTGCTGGCGCGGGAACAGGGCCCGGGTCTGCTGCGCAGCCGCCACCACTGGTCCATCGCCGCGCTCACGCTCATTGGCCTTGCCCCGGTCATCGTCATGACCCTGAAATTCGGGCAGGCGAACGTGCAGTCCCTCTCCGGTGTGGCCGACGCCGTGGCCCCGCGCTGGAGCGTCGAGGGCTGGCTGTGGTACCTGAAGCAGTTGCCTGCGCAGATCGGCTGGCCCCTGCTGGTGGCGGCGGGATGGGGCGCCTGGCACGCCTGGCGCCAGCGCGCCGCGCTGGCCTGGTGGGGCCTGTGGCTGAGCTGGTTCGTGGTGGCTTACGTGTTTTTTTCGCTGATCGACCTGAAGGAGGCGCGCCACAGCGTCTTCCTCCTCATGCCCGTGGCCTTCGTCGCCGTCTGGGCTGTGCAGGACGCGCTGCCGCATCTGGCGGGCCACGGGGCCCTGGCGGCGCTGGTGCTGTCCACTGGCGCCATCACCCTGTGGTGGCGCCCGGTCCCCTACGTGGACGGCTACGCGCGTGTGGTGGACCAGATCGCTCGCCTGGCGCCGCGCCACAGCGTGGTGCTGTTCTCGGGCTACCGCGATGGCTCCTTCATCTTCAACCTGCGCGCGCGCGAGGACCGACGCGACCTGAGCGTGATGCGTGCCGACAAGATCCTGCTGCGCGTGGCCGTGCGGCGCGAACTCGGCGTCGAGGAAAAATCCCTGGACGAGGCGGAACTCGGCCAACTGATCAACGATCAAGGCGTGCACTATGTCGTGATGCAACCCGGCTTCTGGTCCGACCTGGAGGCCATGCGCCGGTTCGAGCACCTCATGGCCGGTCCGCAGTTCGAAGAGGTGGCGCGCATCCCTACGCCCGCCAATCACCGCGCCCACGAGACCGAACTCGTGATCCTGCGCAACAAGGGCCCCGTGAACCCGAACCCCCGGCCGCTGGAAATCGAACTCAAGATGATCGACCGCACGATCACCGTCAACTGAAGCACCACCGCATGGAAGCCCTCATCTTCATGTTCGACGTGGCCTGCATGACCTACCTGTGCTGGCGCGTCTACAAGCTCGACCCCAAACACCCCAGGCCCGATGACCTGGGCTATTTCCAGTACCGTACCGCGTGCACGACGCCCAGGCCCCGGCCGAACCGCCGCAGGGCAAAGGCAATGGACCGCGCAAGGGGCGTTCCGGTGCGTGACCTGTTCTTCGCCCTGGCCATGCTGGCCCTGGTGCCGCTGGCCTTCCTGCGCCCCTTCAACGCCTACATGCTCTGGGGCTGGACGTCCGCGATGATCCCCACGGGCTTTCTGTTCGGCTTCATGGCCAGCGCGCGCGTGAACTTCATCTTTGCCGGTATCACGCTGTTGCTGGTGGTGCTGCGGCGCGTGGACTGGAGCCAGTACCGCTTCAACTGGGCGGTCGCGCTCTACCTGGTCTTCCTGCTGCACGCCACCATCGCCTGGCTCACGGGCTACGGTGGCAACGGCAACAACGCCAAGTACTACGACATCCTCATGAAGGGGCTGATCTTCAGCATGCTGATGCCGATGTTCGTGCAGTCGCGCATGCACATGCACATGATGCTGCTGGTGGTGGTCTTCGGCCTGGGCCTGCACGGCATGATCGAAGGGCTCAAGACCGTGGTCTCGGGCGGCTCGCACAACATGTATGGCCCGGCCGGCAGCATGCTGTACGACCGCAACCACCTGTCCACGGCGCTGGCCATGGTGCTGCCCATCGCCTACTACCTCTACCTGCACTCCGTGCACCGCTTCGCGCGCTGGGGTTTCCTGGCGCTGTTCGTGATCATCGTGCTGGCCATCATGGGCGGCGGTTCGCGTGGTGGCTTCGTGGCGCTGGCGGTGGTGGCCTTCTGGCTCATCCTCACCTCGCGCCACCGCTGGCGCACGCTGTTCATCGTGGCCGCCCTGGGCCTGCTGCTGTGGCAGTTCGTGCCCGATTCGGTGGTGAGCCGCCTGGAGACCATCGGAGAGGCGAACGAGGACGACTCCTTCATGGGCCGCGTGCACGCCTGGAAGATCAGCTCGGCACTGGCGCTGGAGCACCCCTTCTTCGGCGGAGGCTTTCACGCCGTGCAGGTGCAGTACGTGTGGGAGCAGTTCAAGACCGCCCCCAGCCTGCTGGACTTCCTCAACATGCCGCCGCCCGAGTTCGTGCTGGCCAAGGCCGCCCACAGCGTGTACTTCGAAGTCATGGGCGACCTGGGCTTCCTCGGCCTGTTCCTCTACCTCCTGATCTTCTCCATGCCGCTGCTGGCCCGCTTCTCGGTCAAGCGCATGGCGACCCGCCTGGGCCCCGACTTCGTCTGGGCGCGTGACCTGGGTGACATGCTGATGCTCGCTGTCATGGCGTACCTCGTGGGCGGCGCTGCCGTGAGCGTGGCCTACCTCGAGGTGGCCTACCTCATGGTCATGCTGATGGCCGTGCTGCAGGTGCACCTGCGCCAGCGCCTGAGCGAACATGAGCGGGCGCAGGCCCGCGCCAGTCGCGCCACGTACGTGGGGGGCGCCGCGTGAGCCTTGCCCTGCGGGAGCCGACGGTCTCGGTGATCATGCCGGCGTGGAACGCCATGCGCTACATCCACGCCGCCATCGACAGCGTGCTCTCGCAGTCGTACGAGGACCTGGAACTCGTCGTCATCAACGACGGCTCCAGCGACGGTGACTACGCCGCGCTGGAGCGCATCGACCCGCGCGTGCGCGTGATCGAGGGCGCGCGCGGTGGCGTCTCGCGCGCGCGCAACCTCGGCATGGCGCAGGCGCGCGGGCGTTACTTCGCCTTCATCGACGCCGACGATCTGTGGGTGCCGGGCAAGTTGCAGATGCAGGTGGAGTACCTGGAGGCCCACCCGGACCTCGGCATCGTGTTCGGTGAGATCCATCGCTGGCGACCCGGCCCCGATGGCACCTGGCCCGACCCGTCCGCGCACTTTCCCGATGCGCAGACCCTGGCGCGGCCCAACCCGGACTGGCACGGCTGGATGTACACGCAGATCCTGATGGGCTGCACCCTGGGCATGATCACGCCGCTGATGCGCCGCGAGGTGTACCAGGCGGCCGGCGGCTTCGACGAAAGCATGGAGCGCGGCGAGGACTACGATTTCTGGCTGCGTTGCTCGCGCCACGCGCGCATCCAGGGCTTCTCGGCCGTGATGGCGATCTACCGCATCCACCCCGCCAGCGCGATGCACAAGATGATCGAACGCAACCACCTGGCCGAGCTGCTGGAGCGCGCCCGCGAACGCTGGGGCCTGAGCGACCCCGACGGGCACCGGCTGCCCCGGCTGCACTACCGCTACCGCTTAGGCCGCGCGCATTTCGACCATGGCTACACCCACTACTGGTCGGGCGACCCCGCCGTCGCGGCGCGCGAGTTCGCCCAAGCCTTCCGTCGCGGCTGCCTGATGCACCGGGCGGCTGCGTTCTGGATGCTGAGCCAGCTCAAGCGCCTGCGCCGCGTCACCGCGGCGCCCAGCCCCATCGAGCGCAGCTGAGCGCCTGGGGAGCGGCGAGCGGCGCTCAGACGCGGCTCTGGCGCCAGCGCACATACAGCGTGCGCAGCTCCTCGTACACCGGCAGGCCGAACAGCCGCAGCAGCAGCGCCCAGCCGATCGCCGCCGGCAGGCCCAGCGCCAACAGCATGGCCCAGGCCGGCAGGGGCGGCAGCGCCCATTTCAGCGCGAGCATGCTGATCAGCAGCGTGAGCGTCAGACCCACGACCGGCGCGGCCATGGCCAGCCAGCGCCGGGGCGCGATGCCCAGGTAGCGGTACTGGATCCACAGGCCCAAGGGCAGGGTGAGCACCTGCGCCGCCACCATCGCCTCCGCAAAGCTCTGCAGGGTTCCGTCGAAGAGCAGGACGATGAACACGGCCTTGAGACCCAGCAACAGCAGCATGGGCAGGCCGGCCACGTAGGGTTTGCCGATGCCCATGAGCGCCGCCGGCACGAAGGAGAACAGCACCCCCAGGCCGGCCGAGATGCACAGCCACGGCACGGCCACGGCACTGGGCAGCCACTTGGCGCCATAGAGCAGGTAGATCACCTCGTTGGCCAGCAGCGCCGTCATGGCCATGGCCGGCAGCAGCAGCGTGGCCAGGTAGGAGGTGACGCGGCAGACCTCGGCCGCCACGTCGCCCTGGCCGTGGTGCAGGCGCGCCATGTAGGGCAGGGCGAAGTAGTTCACCGCCGGCATCACGCCGCTGCTGGCGATGTTGATGGTGGAGTTGGCCTTGCTGAAGAAACCCACGTTGGCGGGCGTGCTGAGTCGGCCCAGCGCGATGTCGGGGATGGCGTTGTCGATCGCCGTCAGGGCCGAGGTGATCATGGCGCCGACGCCGAAGTTGGCCACGCGGCCCCAGTTGTGGAACCCCGGGATCCAGGGCGTCTTCGTGGTCGACAGCAGGCGCACGGCGGTGATGTGGGTGGCGATGTTGATCAGGCTGGCCCAGGCCATGGTCATGTGGCCAAAGCCCTTGAGCGCGAGCACGATGGACACGGTGAAATAGACGCTGAGCGCGATCATCCCGGCCTTGGCGGTGCGCACCACCTCCATGTTGCGCACCAGGATGGCGCCGGGCAGGGCCCCGAAGGGGATGAGCACGAAGCCCATGGCCAGCACCTTCACCACGTTTTCCACGCGCGGCTCGCCAAAGAACCCCGACCACAGCGGCGCGCTCAGGAACATGACCAGCGCCATGGTCCATGAGGTGCACATCACCACGCCCAGGGCGGAGCGCAGGGTGTCCTCGCTCAGTTCCTTCTGCCGCTTGATGAAGGCGGTGACGCCGAAGTCCCGGAACAGGTGGGCCACGGCCACCAGCACGGCGCTCATGGAATAGACGCCGATGTCGTCCGGGTCCAGCAGACGGGCCAGCACCATGCTCAGCACCAGGTGCCCGGCGACTTCCGCGTTGCTGAAGATCAGCTGGAAACCGAATTTCTTGCGGGTGGAGTTCACGCGCTGCCTTGGAAGGATGCGAAACCCGGCATTCTGCGGGAACCCGGGGCGGTACCCCTTGGCAGCCACCGGGGTGGCGAGCAGAATGCCGCAAAACACGCGTCCACAGAGGCGCGGATGCGACGGAGCCAGGGCTTGGAGGGGAATGTGGCCATCGGGCCGCAGGAGGATTCGGCATGCTGCGCTGTTTCGATGACAGTGTCGACGCGTCACTCGTCGACCGCGGATCGTTCGTCTGCGGGCACAAGCTGATGGGGCATCCGGCCCTGTCGCTGGAGAGCCTGTGCCGCGTGCTGCCGCGGCTGCCGCCAGGGCAGGTGATGTACGCCACGCGGCGCCTGGCCACCGAAGACAACTTCGAGAAGACCTTCAAGCAGCGGCCGCTGGACCGCTCGGTCGCGGAAACCATCGAGACCATCCGCGAGTCCGACAGCTACATCATGGTCAACTCGCCGCAGGTGGACGAGAGCTTCGCGGAGATCTACCAGGACCTCATCCACGACGTGCAGTCCCTCATGTGGGAACGCGGTGTGGGCGACAAGGCCATCTCGCCCAAGCTCTACCTCTTCATCGCATCGCCGAACAGCGTCACGCCGTTCCACATCGACCGCTATTCCACCTTCCTGATGCAGTTTCGCGGCAGCAAGTGGGTCACCGTGTCCGACCCCTGGGATGAGCGTGTGGTGACCTCGCCCGACCGCGAGAACTACGTCTCCTACGTGAGCACGCAGCTGCCCTGGACGCCCGACAAGGACGCCATCAGCACGCGCTACTGGTTCGAGCCCGGGCAGGCGCTGCACATCCCGTTCGTGTCCGGCCACCACGTGCACAACGGGCCCGACGACGTGTCGATCTCCATGTCCATCATCTTCAACACACCGCAGACCGTGGACTGGCGCGACGCGCTCAACTTCAACCAGCGGGCGCGCAAGGTGCTGCGGCGCGTGGGCATGGGCCCGGGCCCGGTGGGCGTGAACCCCGGCCGCGACGCGCTGAAAGCCAAAGCCTGGCGCACCTGGGCTGGCTGGCGTGGATACTGAGCGCATGTCTGCCGCCAGCCCACCCGCCGCCGCCACCACGCTCTCCCCATCCCTGTCGATCTGGCTCGACCTGTGCCGCGTGCTGGCCGCGCTCGCGGTCTACGTGGGCCATTCGGTGGTGCTGGGCCTGGCGCCCGAGGCGCTGTCGCTCACCTGGCACCGCTCGGCCGATGACGCGGTGATCGCCTTTTTCGTCATCTCGGGCTTCGTCATCGCCTACAGCACGCTTTCGCGCCATGGCAGCGCCGGGCACTACGCGCTGGCGCGCCTCTCGCGCATTTACTCCGTGGCGATTCCCGCCGTGTTGCTGGCGCTGCTGCTGGACTCCATCGGCCTGCGCATCGGGCCCGAGGCCTACGCGGGCTATGCCTGGCAGTACCCCCACGCGGCGCTGGTGCCGCCGTACCACTGGCTGTTCCTGGGTGAGGGCTGGTTCGGTTCCTGGCAGCCCTTCAGCATGGAGCCGTACTGGTCGCTGGCCTACGAGGTCTGGTACTACGCGCTGTTCGGCGTGTTCGTGTACGCGCGGGGCTGGTGGCGCTGGCCCTTGCTCTTGGTGGTGCTGGTCTTCATGGGGCCGGCCGTGCTGATGCTGCTGCCGGCGTGGTGCCTGGGGGTGTTCCTCTGCCGCCACCTGGGCGCGCTGCGGCCGGGCCGCTGGCCGGCGCGCACGCTGATGCTGCTGTGCGCGCTGGCCTACGCGGCCTTCTTCCTGTCGGGCGCGCGCGCGGCCACCGACGAGGCCTCGCGTGCCTTGTACGCGGCAATCGCGGCCCGGGCGCCGTTTCCCTTCGAGCCCGGCTCCACCGTGCATGTGCTCTCCGACTACGTGACGGCCCTGCTGTTCGCCGGCTTCGTCATCGGCTGCGCAGGGGCCGACTGGGGTTTCTCCGCGCGCGCGGGGCGGATCGTCCGCTGGCTGGCTGACCGCACCTTCAGCTTCTACCTCATCCACTTCAGCCTGCTGGTGCTGGCGCGCGCGGCGGGTGTGACCGCGTCGGGCTGGGCCGGCTACGCCGCGCTGCTGGCCGGTGTGCTGCTGGCCACCTGGGCGCTGGGGCAGATCGGCGAGCAGCGCCGCGAGGCGTACCGCGCGGCGTTCCGCTGGCTGGGGCAGCTCGCCCGCCGGGGCCTGGGGACGGTGGTGCCGCGCTTGCGGTCCTGAGCACGCGGTCCGACAGCGGGGCGCGACAATACGCCCCATGTCAGAGGCGCATTCCGACCAATTGCTCAGCGAAGTGGCCGCGCTGCCAGGGCTGCCGGGCGTGTACCGCTATTTCGATGCCCAGGGCCAGCTGCTCTACGTGGGCAAGGCGCGCAACCTGAAGAAGCGCGTCTCCAGCTACTTCCAGAAGAACCACGACGGCACGCGCATCGGCCACATGGTCAGCCGCATCGCGCGGCTGGAAACCACCGTGGTGCGCAGCGAGGCCGAGGCCCTGCTGCTCGAGAACAACCTCATCAAGACGCTCAACCCGCGGTTCAACATCCTGTTCCGCGACGACAAGAGCTACCCCTACCTCAAGATCACCGGCACGCGCGAGGCCCAGCGCCCGCTGGCCGGGCGCGTACCCAGCGCGTCCACGCTGTTCCCGCGCATGGCCTACTACCGCGGCGCGGTGGACAAGCGCCACAGCTACTACGGCCCGTACCCCAGCGCCTGGGCGGTGAAGGAATCCATCCAGTTGCTGCAGAAGGTGTTCAAGCTGCGCACCTGCGAGGACACGGTCTTCGCCAACCGCACGCGCCCCTGCCTGCTGTACCAGATCAAGCGCTGCAGCGGGCCCTGTGTCGACCTGATTCACCAGGCCGACTACCTGAACGACGTGGCCAACGCCGAGCGCTTCCTGCGTGGCGAGACCCAGCAGGTGCTGCAGATGCTGGAGCAGCGCATGCTGGCGCACAGCGAGAAACTGGAGTTCGAGCAGGCGGCCGAGATCCGCAACCAGATGAGCGCGCTGTCGCGCGTGCTGCACCAGCAGAGCATGGAGGTCGGCAACGACCAGGACGTGGACGTGCTGGCCGTGAAGGTGCAGGGCGGGCGCGCCTGCGTGAACCTGGCCATGGTGCGCGGCGGCCGCCACCTGGGCGACCGGCCGTACTTTCCCGCGCACGTGGAAGACGCCAGCGCGATCGAGGAGCAACTGGCCAACACCGCCGACGCCCCCGAGGGCGCGCCGTCGGATGTGGCCGAGCGCGGCAGCGTGGACGAAGCCGAGCGCACGGCGGTGCGCGTGCTGGAGGCCTTCATCGCCCAGCACTACCTGGGCGCGCCCATGCCGCCGGTGCTGGTCACCAGCCACGCGGTGGGCAAGGCGCTGCTGGAGGCCCTGTCGGAGCAGACCGGCCAGAAGGTCCACGCGGTGCACAACCCGCGCGAGCACCGCCGCCGCTGGCTGGAGATGGCGCAGAAGAACGCCGGCATCGCCCTGATGCGGCTGCTGTCCGAAGAAGGCAGCCAGCAGGCCCGCACGCGCGCGCTGGCCGAGGCGCTGCAACTGCCCGACGACGAGCTGGAGGCGCTGCGCATCGAGTGCTTCGACATCTCGCACACGGCGGGCGAGTCCACCCAGGCGTCCTGCGTGGTGTTCGAAGGGCACAAGCTGCAGAACAGCCAGTACCGCCGCTACAACATCGAGGGCATCACGCCCGGAGACGACTACGCCGCCATGCGGCAGGTGCTGACGCGGCGCTACGGCCGCATCGCCGAGGCGCTGAAGGCCGAGTCGGGCGACGCGGCCCTGCCGGCGGGCACGGAGGTGAGCCTGGCCGACGAGGCCGAGGGCGAGCCGAACGGCTTGGTGCGCGGCCCGGATGAGTCGGCCATCGCCGAGGCCCGCTCAGGCTCGGAAATGCCCGCCGCCGGGCCGCGGATGCCCGACATCGTGCTCATCGACGGTGGCAAGGGCCAGGTGGGCGTGGCGCGCGAGGTGTTCCAGGCCCTGGGGCTGGACCTGGCCTGCATCGTCGGCGTGGAAAAGGGCGAGGGCCGCCGGGTGGGCCTGGAGGAACTGGTGTTCGCCGATGGGCGCGCCAAGGTCTACCTGGGCAGCGACTCGGCGGCGCTGATGCTGATCGCGCAGATCCGCGACGAGGCGCACCGCTTCGCCATCACCGGCATGCGCGCCCAGCGTGCCAAGGTGCGGGTGGGGGCGAGCCAGCTCGAAGACATTCCCGGTGTGGGCCCGAAGAAGCGCGCGCGGCTGCTGCAGCGCTTCGGCGGGGTAAGGGGCGTGGCCTCGGCCAGCGTGGAAGACCTGGCCACGGTGGAGGGGATCTCGGACGAGCTGGCGGACGCGATCTACCGGGCGCTGCACTGAGGCCGCGCGGCGCCCCCGGGGCTCAGTGGTCTCGCGAGGGCCCCGCCATCAGCCTGTCCGCCAGCGCGATCGCCAGCGCGCTGAACAGGAAAGCGACGTGGATCAGCGTCTGCCACATCAGCACCTTCACCTCGTAGTTGCCGGCGTTGATGAAGGTCTTGAGCAGATGGATGGAGCTGATGCCGATGATGGCCGTGGCCAGCTTCACCTTCAGCACGCTCGCGTTCACGTGGCTCAGCCACTCGGGCTGGTCGGGGTGGTCCTCCAGGTGCATGCGGCTCACGAAAGTCTCGTAGCCGCCCACGATCACCATGATCAGCAGGTTGGAGATCATCACCACGTCGATCAGCGCCAGCACCACCAGCATGATGATGGTCTCGTTCAGCGCGGTTGGCGCCACGTCGCTCTTGTAGCCAATGCTGTTGACCAGCTTGCTCAGCGCGGCCTCGCTGCCGAAGGCGGCCTCGATCAGGTGCACCAGCTCCACCCAGAAGTGGAAGACGTAGATGGCCTGCGCCGCGATCAGGCCGATGTACAGCGGCAGTTGCAGCCATCGGCTGGCGAAGATCAGGTTGGGCAGGGGGCGGATCGGGCGGGCGGCCTTGAGGGGGTCGGTCATGGTGGGCGCAATCAAAAAAGCGGCGCCGACAAGGGCACCGCGAGCGTCGGTTATTGTAGGAGCCTTGCCCACGTGTCAGTTGGCCGTAAGTGCCCATGCGCACAGTGCCGCCGGCCCGTTTTTCCAGCACAACAGCCGAGGAGACATCCGCATGACATCGCCTTCGTCGTCGATCGAGTCCGTCCTGGTCGAAAACCGCGTGTTCGAACCCAGCGCCGCCACCGTGGCCGCCGCCCGCATCGCCGGCATGAAGGCCTACGATGCCCTGTGCGCCGAGGCCGACAAGGACCCCGAGGGCTTCTGGGCGCGCCTGGCCAAAGAGCACCTGGTCTGGCACAAACCCTTCACGCAGACCCTGGACGCCAGCGACCGGCCCTTCTACAAGTGGTTCCAGGACGGCCAGCTCAACGCCTCGGCCAACTGCCTGGACCGTCACATCGGCACCCCGGTGGAGAACAAGACGGCGATCGTCTTCGAGGCCGATGACGGCGCGGTGACCACCATCACCTACAAGGAACTGCTGGCCAGGGTCTCGCAGTTCGCCAACGCGCTCAAGGCCCGCGGCGTGAAACAGGGCGACCGCGTGATCATCTACATGCCCATGACCATCGAGGGCGTGGTGGCCATGCAGGCCTGCGCCCGCATCGGCGCCACGCACAGCGTCGTGTTCGGCGGCTTCTCGGCCAAGGCCCTGCAGGAGCGCATCCAGGACGCGGGCGCCGTGGCCGTGATCACCGCCAACTTCCAGATGCGCGGCGGCAAGGAGTTGCCGCTCAAGGCCATCGTCGACGAAGGCATCGCCATGGGTGGCTGCGAGTCGATCAAGACCGTCATCGTGATGCAGCGCACCGCCACCGCCTGCCACATGGTCGCCGGCCGCGACATCACCTGGGCAGACGCCATCGCCGGCCAGAGCACCGACTGCCCGCCGGCCATGGTGGGTGCCGAGCACCCGCTGTTCGTGCTCTACACCTCCGGCTCCACCGGCAAGCCCAAGGGCGTGCAGCACAGCACCGGCGGTTTCCTGCTGTGGGCGCGGCTCACCATGCTCTGGACGTTCGACCTGAAGCCCGAGGACCTGTTCTGGTGCACGGCCGACATCGGCTGGATCACCGGCCACACCTACGTGGCCTACGGCCCGCTGGCCGCCGGCGCCACGCAGGTGGTGTTCGAGGGCGTGCCCACCTTCCCGCACGCGGGGCGCTTCTGGCAGATGATCGAGAAGCACAAGGTCAGCATCTTCTACACCGCGCCCACGGCGATCCGCTCGCTCATCAAGGCGGCCGAGGGCGACGAGAAGGTGCACCCGAAGAACTGGAACCTGGACAGCCTGCGCCTGCTGGGCTCGGTGGGCGAGCCCATCAACCCCGAGGCCTGGATGTGGTACTTCCGGAACGTCGGCCACGAGCGCTGCCCCATCGTGGACACCTTCTGGCAGACCGAGACCGGCGGCCACGTCATCACGCCGCTGCCGGGCGCCACGCCGCTGGTGCCGGGTTCGTGCACGCTGCCCTTGCCGGGCATCGCCGCGGCCATCGTGGACGAGGCCGGCAACGACGTGCCCAATGGCGCAGGGGGCATCCTGGTCATCAAGCGGCCGTGGCCCTCGATGATCCGCACCATCTGGGGCGACCCGGAGCGCTTCAAGAAGAGCTACTTCCCGCCCGAGCTCAAGGGCTACTACCTGGCCGGCGACGGCGCGGTGCGCAGCGCCGACCGGGGCTACTTCCGCATCACCGGCCGCATCGACGACGTGCTCAACGTCTCGGGCCACCGAATGGGCACGATGGAGATCGAGTCGGCCCTGGTGGCCAAGACCGACCTGGTGGCCGAAGCCGCCGTGGTGGGCCGCCCCGACGATGTCACGGGCGAGGCCATCGTGGCCTTCGTGGTGCTCAAGCGCTCACGCCCCACGGGCGAAGAGGCCAAGGCCATCGCCAAGCAGCTGCGCGACTGGGTGGGCAAGGAGATTGGTCCCATCGCCAAGCCCAAGGACATCCGCTTCGGCGACAACCTGCCCAAGACGCGCAGCGGCAAGATCATGCGCCGCCTGCTGCGTGCCATCGCCAAGGGCGAGGCGATCACGCAGGACGTGTCCACGCTGGAGAACCCGGCGATCCTGGATCAGCTGGCGGAAAACAACTGAAGCCCCGGCGGCGAAACAGCCGTCGTCTCAGAGCTGCTGGTAAACAGCCTCCGCGAGCGCCATCAGCGCCTCGCGCGACAGCGGGCCGCTGAGCGCGTAGCCGAAGCCCTGGTCCACCCAGTAGAAGGCGGGCACGGGGCCTTCGGGCGCGAAGCGAAAGGCGGTTTCGCGGTTGGCGCCGCCGGGTGCGCCGGGCGGGTTCGCGTCCACCGCGCCCAGGTACAGGGTCAGGCGCTGGCCTTCGGCGTTCTGGAACATGAACTGCGCGCGCGCGCCGGCCTCGCCGGGCAGCAGTCGCCCGCCCACCAGCGCATAGCCCTGGGCCTGCAGGTCGGGCACCTTCAAGGGCCGGCCCGTGCGGCGTGAGAGCCACTGCACCAGGTGCTCCTGATCTGCCGCGGCCACTTCCACGGGGTGGCGCTTCTCCGGTGAATAGACGGCATGCGCCAGCGCCGCGTCGCGCGCGAAGGCGGGCAGGGCAGCGGCGGGGCTCCTCGCAAGCAGCCCGGTCTGGGCCGGGTCCGTCCATTGGCCGTGCGCGAGCCAGCCCGCGCCGAAGGCCAGCAGCACGCCGGCGGCAAGGCCGCCCCAGCGCCACCAACGCTCGCCGCGCTGGCGGGCGTCGCCCATGCGGTGGGCTGCGTCCAGCAGCGACGGCGGCAGGGGCTCGTCGAGCAGTTCGCGGTGCAGGCCGCGAAGGGCCTCGCGCTGGGCCTGCCACGTGGTCAGGCGCTCGCGCGCGGCGGCGTCGTGGGCCAGCCGCGCTTCCAGAGCGCCGCGTTCGGCGGCATTCACCTGGCCGTCGACCAGGGCGTTGATCTCGGCGTCGCTCAGCGGTTGAAAGGAGGGGGGCTTGTCCATGGCGGCGGGCGGCGCTATTTCAGCCGCTTCAGGTGCGGGGCGGGCGGGGAGGCGGCGTCCGCCCGAGCGCTGGTGGCCGGGGCGTCCATCAGCGCCTGCAGTCGCGTGCGGGCACGGGACAGGCGTGACATGACCGTGCCGATGGGCGTGCCGGTGATGCGGGCGACCTGCTCATAGCTCATGTCCTCCAGGCTCACCAGCAGCAGCACGGCGCGCTGCTCCTCGGGCAGGCGCAGCAGGCAACGCTGCAGGTCCAGCGCGAGGTCCTGCGCGGCGTCGGGCGCCGCGGGTTCGGCGGCGTCGTCGATGTCCACCAGCGGGAGCGCGGCCGAACGCCGCAGCGACTGGCGCACACCGCTGACGTGCAGGTTGTGCATCAGCGTGAACAGCCAGGCCCGCAGGTCGGAGCCCACGGCCCACAGCCGCCATTTGCCGCAGGCCCGCTCCAACGTGTCCTGCACCAGGTCGTCGGCGGCCCAGGCGTCCCCCGTGAGCGCTCGCGCGTAGCGGCGCAGCGCGGGGATCTGGACGATCAGGTCGGGTGGGCTCATCGGCTGGGCCGCCAGAACGCCAGGTGGGGCCTCAGGGTTTGACGACGCGCCAGACGTTGTTGAAGCCGTCGCCGGTCTTGTCGCCGGGTTTGGTGTCGCGCACCCAGTAGTACAGCGGCTTGCCCTTGAAGGCCCATTGCTTCGCGCCGTCGTCGCGCGTGACGATGCTGTAGTCGCCCATGGCCTTGTCGCTGGCGCCGGCCATGAACGGGGGCCAGTTCGTGGCGCAAGGCCCGTTGCAGACCGACTTGCCGCTGCCGGCCGTGTCGCGGTCGAAGGTGTACAGCGTCATCTGGTTGGGTCCGACGAGCATGCCGTCGGCGACCTTGGCGGGCGAGTGGTGTCGGGCGTGCATCGAGGCGCAGCCGCCGAGCAGGGCGGTGGCCAGGGCGATGGGCAGCAGGACGTTCATGGCGCGTTCTCCAGGGTGGATGGTGGCGCAGAGCAAGGCACTCTGCACCGGGATGAACGCGCGCCGCCAGCGGTCTATTCCCGACCGCGAGAAAAAAATCAGCGCTGCCGGTCCTTCATTGCCCGCTCCACCTCCCGCTTGCCTTCGCGGTCCTTGATGGTGTTGCGCTTGTCGTGCTCGCCCTTGCCCTTGCCCAGCGCGATCTCGCACTTCACGCGGCCGCCTTTCCAGTGCAGGTTCAGCGGCACCAGGGCGAAACCGCGCTGCTCCACCTTGCCGACCAGGCGGTCGATCTGCGCCTTGTGCAGCAGCAGCTTCTTGGTGCGCGCCGACTCGGCGCTCACGTGCGTGCTGGTGGTGCGCAGCGGGTTGATCTGGCAGCCGATGAGGAACAGCTCGCCGTCGCGGATGACGACGTAGCCGTCGGTGAGCTGGACCTTGCCCTCGCGCAGGGCCTTCACTTCCCAGCCCTGCAGCACCATGCCCGCCTCGTAGCGTTCCTCGATGGCGTAGTTGAACAGCGCCTTCTTGTTCTCGGCGATGCGGCTGTCGCCGGGCTGGTGTTTGCTGGAGGTGGACATAAGGGGAAAGGTGGGGGCGATCAGCCCGGGCGACAAGGGGGCCTAGAATCGTCGAGGCCCTGTCGCGGCGCCCGTGGGCGTGCTCGCCGCGCGGGACCGGCGATTGTATGAAAACCATTCACAAGTCCGTGCTGTTGTGGCACAGCGCCCACGAGATGTTCGCGTTGGTCACCGATGTGCAGCACTACCCCGAGTTCCTGCCGTGGTGCGACCGCACCGAGGTGCTGGAGCGCACGGCCGACGGCATGGTGGCCCGTGTGGGCATGTCCATCGGCGGCCTGCAGCAGGGCTTCACCACCCGCAACACCCACGTGCAGGACCGCGAGGTGCACATGGAGCTGGTCGACGGGCCGTTCTCTCAACTCGATGGCGTGTGGAAGTTCCTGCCGCTGGGTGACGGCTCGCAGCGCGCCTGCAAGGTGGAATTCACCCTGCGCTACGGTTTTTCCAGCGGGGCGCTGGCCGCGGTGGTGGGCCCGGTGTTCGACCGCATCGCGGGCAATCTGGTGGACGCCTTCGTCAAGCGCGCCGACCAGGTCTACGGCACGTCCTGAGCCATGCGTGTGACCCTGCTGTACGCCAGTGCGCCGCGCACGGTGCACGAGCTGGAGCTGGACTTGCCCGAGGGCACCAGCGCCGGGGACGCCGTGCGCGCGGCGGGCTGGCTGGATCGCTTTCCCGAGACCGCGTCGCCCGATGAGGCCTTGAGCCTGTCCGTCTGGGGCCGCCGTTGCGAGGCCGATCAGGCCCTGCGCGACGGCGATCGGCTGGAACTGCTGCGTGGCCTGCGCGTGGACCCCAAGGTGGCCCGGCGCGAGCGCTTCGCGGGGCAGGGCGCGCGCGGAGCGGGCCTCTTTTCCAGACGCCGGCCCAACAGCAAGGCCGGCTACTGAGTTCAGCAGTCGCTGCGGATGATCTCCTGCAGGCGCTGCGCTTCGCTGGCGCGTCGCGCGTCGTCCATGACCTCGCGCTCGCCTTTGGCGTTGGTGGTGGCCAGGCGCTGGCCGGAGTCCAGGGTGGCCTTGGCGCGTTTGGCGCGCTCGCAGTTGTCGGCCCGCGCGCGGGCCAGGCGCTCGGCCTCCTGCTTCTTCTTCGCTTCCTCGGCGGCCTCGGCTTCCTTCTTGCGGGCCTCGAGTTCCTTGTCGACGCCAGGGGCCGCCGGAGCGGCGCCCGGTGCCGCAGGCCCGCCGTTGGCGGCCGGCGCGGCCGGTGCCGCAGGGGCGGCGGCCAGGGGCGGGGTGGCGCCGGGGCGCTTGAGAATGTTCTTGTCCGGGATGCTGGCCGGCGGCGCGGTGTCGCTGAACACCTTGCGGCCGGTGTTGTCGATCCATTGCCACTGGGCCAGGGCCGGAGCGGCCATCGCGGCGCAGAGCGCCAAGGCGGCCAGTGAGCGCAGGGCGAGGGGGGCGAAGGGGGTTTTGGGCATCCGGGCAGTGTATGCCCGGGGTCGAGTCAGGTGTCGGCCAGCGCCGCTGAAGCGATGCCCGCAGGCAACGGACGGCGCAAGCCCTGCGCCACCGGGAGCCCTTGGGGGCCACGTTTACAATCCGCTTTTTGGAGACCCCTTCATGCGCCTCCTCGGCAACGCGCTCACCTTTGACGACGTTTTGCTGGTGCCCGCGTACTCCCAGGTCCTGCCCAAGGACACCTCGCTGGCCACCCGTTTCTCCCGCAACATCCAGCTCAATCTGCCCCTCGTGTCCGCCGCCATGGACACCGTCACCGAGGCCCGCCTGGCGATCGCCATCGCCCAGGAAGGCGGCATGGGCATCATCCACAAGAACCTCACGGCCGCCGAGCAGGCCGCCCAGGTGGCCAAGGTCAAGCGCTACGAGAGCGGCGTGCTGCGCGACCCGGTGGTGATCTCCTCCGACACCACGGTGCGCCAGGTGATGAAGCTGTCCGACGAGCTGGGCGTTTCGGGTTTCCCCGTGGTGGACGCGGGCAAGGTGGTGGGCATCGTCACCGGGCGCGACCTGCGCTTCGAGACCCGTTACGACCTGCCCGTGCGCGAGATCATGACCCCTCGCGAGCGCCTCATCACCGTGCCCGATGGCACCACGCCGGGCGAGGCCAAGGTCCTGCTCAACAAGCACAAGCTGGAGCGCCTGCTGCTGGTCAACGACGCCTTCGAGCTCAAGGGCCTGATCACGGTGAAGGACATCACCAAGCAGCTCAACTTCCCCAACGCCGCGCGCGACGCCGCCGGCCGCCTGCGCGTGGGCGCGGCGGTGGGCGTGGGCGAGGGCACCGAGGAGCGGGTCGAGGCGCTGGTGAAAGCCGGGGTGGACGCCATCGTGGTGGACACCGCGCACGGTCACAGCCGCGGCGTGATCGAGCGCGTGCGCTGGGTCAAGCAGAACTACCCGCAGGTCGACGTGGTCGGCGGCAACATCGCCACCGGCGCGGCCGCGCTGGCGCTGGCCGAGGCCGGCGCCGACGCGGTCAAGGTCGGCATCGGCCCGGGCTCCATCTGCACCACCCGCATCGTGGCCGGCGTGGGCGTGCCCCAGATCATGGCCGTGGACAGCGTGGCCACCGCGCTGCAGGGCAGTGGCATTCCCCTCATCGCCGACGGCGGCATCCGCTACAGCGGCGACATTGCCAAGGCCATTGCGGCCGGTGCCAGCACGGTGATGATGGGCGGCATGTTCGCCGGCACCGAAGAGGCGCCGGGCGAGGTCATCCTCTACCAGGGCCGCACCTACAAGAGCTACCGCGGCATGGGCTCCATCGGCGCCATGCAGCAGGGCAGCGCCGACCGCTACTTCCAGGAAAGCAGCACCGGCAACCCCAATGCCGACAAGCTCGTGCCCGAGGGCATCGAGGGCCGTGTGCCCTACAAGGGCTCGGTCGTGGCCATCCTGTTCCAGTTGGCCGGCGGCGTGCGCGCCAGCATGGGCTACTGCGGCTGCGCCACCATCCAGGACATGAAGGACCGCGCCGAGTTCGTGCAGATCACCGCGGCCGGCATGCGCGAGAGCCACGTGCACGACGTGCAGATCACCAAGGAAGCGCCGAACTACCGGGCCGACTGAACGGCTTCGCACCGCAGCAGAAACGCCCCTTCGCAGGGGCGTTTTTCATGGTGCATCGGTGTTCAGGCCATCAGGCTCACGTGGGCGCTGACCACCCGCCAGCCCTCGGGCATGCGCACCCAGGTCTGGCTCTGTCGGCCGATGCGATCGCTGCCCTCGCGGCGGAACTCGATGTTGGCAACGGCCATGTCACGGCCGAAGCTGGTGACCTGGCGCGCCGTCACCGTGCGCGCCAGGCCCGCGCTCGGGCGCGCCTGGCGAAAGGCCTGGATGGCCTGGTAGCCGTAGAGGTTCTCGCCGGCGCCGTAGCGCAGGGTCAGTGGCGAGTTCCAGAACAGCTCGTCGAGCACGGCCACGTCGTTGCCGACCAAAGCCTTCTCGTAGGCGTCGAAAGCGGCGTTGACCTCGGCGAGGACCTCGGGGCGGTTGATGTCGGTGATGTCGGTCATGGTGGGGTCGTGGTCAGGGTGGATCCGGCGCATGCAAGAGGCTCGCCAGGCCGGGCCACGCTGCCTTCGCCGCCCAGGCTGGGGAATTTTGGTCCATAAATCTCTGGTCCATAAGTGGCGGTTTCTGGCACAATGCCGGGTTTTCCAGCCGCCGCACCCGCCATGCTGTCCGTCCCCATCCACCAGGCCAAAGGCCAGTTGTCCGAGCTGATCCGGGCGGCCGAGCAGGGCGAGCAGGTGGTGCTCACGCGCCACGGCAAGCCGGTGGTGCGCCTGGTGGCCGAGGTCGCCGGTGTCGACGAGGCCGAGCGCGAGCGCGTCTCGGCCCAGGCCCTGGCGGACCTGCGCGCCTTTCGTGCCGCCTGGTCGGCGGAGGACACGCCGTGAAGCCCTGGGTGATCGACACCAGCGTGGCCCTGGCCTGGCTGATCCCCGAACACCAGCACCCGCGCTGCGACGAGCACTACGGCCGTGCGCGTGGACAGGCCGGCCTGTACCACGCCCCCGCGCTGTGGCACTGGCAGGTGGGCCAGGCCCTGTTGCTGGCCTGCCGCGGCGGGCGCCTGCCGCGCGCCCACTACGAGCGCGGCCTGGAACTCGTGGCCCAGGCCCAGGTCGAGATCGACCCGCCGCCCAGCCTGCACCGGCGCAGCCAGGTGCTGCGCCTGGCCGAGGCCCACCAGATCAGCTACCTCGACGCCGCCTACCTCGAACTGGTGGTGCGCCTCAACGGCACCCTGCTCTCACGCGAAACCGCGCTGCTGCAGGCCGCGCGCGCCTGCGGCATCGCCGTCGAACCGTTTTAGTTCTTCCGAAAGCCCCCCATGCAACACGACAAGATCCTCATCCTCGATTTCGGCTCCCAGGTCACCCAGCTCATCGCGCGCCGCATTCGCGAGGCCCACGTGTATTGCGAAGTCCACCCCTGCGACGTCAGCAGCGACTGGGTGCGCGAATTCGCCGCCGACGGCCGCCTCAAGGGCATCGTGCTCTCGGGCAGCCACGCCAGCGTGTACGAGGTGGACGACAAGGCGCCCGAGGCGGTCTATGAGCTGGGCATCCCGGTGCTGGGCATCTGCTACGGCATGCAGACCATGGCGCAGCAGCTGGGCGGCAAGGTCGAGGGCTCGCACACGCGCGAGTTCGGCTACGCCGAGGTGCGTGCCCGGGGTCACACCGCGCTGCTCAAGGACATCGCCGACTTCACCACGCCCGAAGGCCACGGCATGCTCAAGGTGTGGATGAGCCACGGCGACAAGGTGACCGAGTTGCCACCGGGCTTCAAGCTCATGGCCAGCACCGAGAGCTGCCCCATCGCCGGCATGGCCGACGAGGCGCGCCGCTTCTACGCCGTGCAGTTCCACCCCGAGGTGACGCACACCGTGCAGGGCCGGGCCCTGCTGGAACGCTTCGTGCTCGAGATCTGCGGCACCAGCCCCGACTGGGTCATGCGCGACCACATCGCCGAGGCCGTCGAGAAGATCCGCGAACAGGTGGGCGACGAGGAGGTCATCCTGGGCCTGTCGGGCGGGGTCGATTCCTCGGTCGCCGCCGCGCTCATCCACCGCGCCATCGGCGATCAGCTCACCTGCGTCTTCGTCGACCACGGCCTGCTGCGCCTGAACGAGGGCGACATGGTGATGGAGATGTTCGCGGGCAAGCTGCACGCCAAGGTGGTCCGTGTGGACGCCAGCGAGCTGTTCCTGGGCGAGCTGGCCGGCGTGAGCGACCCCGAGCAGAAGCGCAAGATCATCGGCCGCCTGTTCGTGGATGTCTTCAAGGCCGAGGCCGCCAAACTGACTTCAAGTGGTGCATCAACAAAAGGCGCCAAGTGGTTGGCACAAGGAACGATTTATCCGGACGTCATCGAGTCCGGCGGCGCCAAGAGCAAGAAGGCCGTCACCATCAAGAGCCACCACAACGTGGGCGGCCTGCCCGAGCAGCTCGGCCTGAAGCTGCTGGAGCCCTTGCGTGACCTGTTCAAGGACGAGGTGCGCGAACTGGGCGTGGCCCTGGGCCTGCCGCACGACATGGTCTACCGCCACCCGTTTCCCGGGCCCGGCCTGGGCGTGCGCATCCTGGGCGAGGTGAAGAAGGACTACGCCGACCTGCTGCGCCGGGCCGACGCCATCTTCATCGAGGAGCTGCGCTCCACCATCGAGCCCCACAGCGGCAAGAGCTGGTACGACCTCACCAGCCAGGCCTTCACCGTGTTCCTGCCGGTGAAGAGCGTGGGCGTGATGGGCGACGGCCGCACCTACGACTACGTGGTGGCCCTGCGCGCCGTGCAGACCAGCGACTTCATGACCGCCGACTGGGCCGAGCTGCCCTACAGCCTGCTCAAGCGGGTGTCCAGCCGCATCATCAACGAGGTGCGGGGGATCAACCGGGTGACCTACGACGTGAGCTCGAAGCCGCCGGCGACGATCGAGTGGGAGTGATCCAGGGCCTGGCGTGATCCGCCAGGCGCCCGCCTGCGTACATCTCACTTTGTCGAGGTGAACCGTCATGGCACAACCCATCAGCAAGCGGCGCTGGCGCGTGCTGGCGCTCATCGCGTGCGCGGCAACGGCATTGGGCGCGTGCGCCAGCCGCGGCGGCAGCGCGTCCCCCCGCGCCGCCCCGAGCATCCCCACCGCCGGCCCCATCGACCTGGCGCGCTTCATGGGCGACTGGTACGTCATCGCGCATGTGCCCACCTGGCCCGAGCGCGCGGCCTTCAATGCGGTGGAGTCGTATTCGCTGCGCGAGGACGGGCGCATCGCCACCCGTTTCCGCTACCGCCACGGTGGCTTCGACGCGCCGGTGAACACCATGCATCCCGTGGGCACGGTGCGGCCCGGCTCCGGCAACGCGGTGTGGGACATGCAGTTCCTGTGGCCTTTTCAGGCCGAGTACGTGATCGCGGAGCTGTCGGCCGATGGGCAGCGCACCCTCATCGCGCGCTCCGACCGCGACTACGCCTGGCTGATGGCCCGCACGCCGCAGATTTCGCCGCAGGCCTACGACGAGGCCATGGCCAGCCTGCGCGCATTGGGGTATGACCTGCAGAAGGTGCGGCGCGTGCCGCAGCGCTGGCCGGAATAGCTGGGCCAACGCCATCGAAACGCCTCGCGCACAGGCACAGCGCGGGCAGCACGATGGCCCACTCCAGCGAGAGCCAGGCCAGCGCAGGCCCCGGATCCAGCAAGGTGGCAGCGCCCAGCCGCGCACCCGAGAAGAAGGCCAGCGGGCCCGCCACCGCACCAATCAGGGCCGCCAGCCACCACCGGGCGTGCAGCCAGCGCAGGCTCAGGTTGAGAGAGGTGGCGAACACCGCCCAAAGGGCGCTCATCCACAGCGGCGGTGCGGCGGCAGCCCATTGCCCACTGGTGTAGGCCAGCACGCCTTGCGCCAATACCAGCGCGTCGGCGGCCGTGCCCAGTACCACGGCCCCAACGATCAACGCAGCCTCCGACGACGGGCGCGGCGCCAGGCGCAGGTGCCACAGCACCACCACGAGCGCGGGCACAGCCCCCCAGCCGGGCAGGCCGTGGGCTGCGCCCAGCACCGCCGCGAACCACGCGAGCTGCGAGAAGAGGAAGTTGCCCCAGATCCAGCGGCGGCTGGGCGTCGGGTCGTCGGTGTGCATCGCACTTGTACGGCGCGGACGGCGGTCTGGATGAGTCCGGACGACACCGCACACGCACAACGGGCGCGCGCGGCACACAGGCACTACAGTGGCACATCGTTGGAAGATGCCGCCCATGACCATGAACCCGTCCCCGCGCCAGCCGCGCGCCCCTCTGCAGCCAGGTGATTCGCCCGACACCTACCTCCTGGCGCTGAACGATGCGCTGCGCCCGATCGGCAAGGCCGGGGACATCGTCATGACCGCCAGCCGCATGCTCGGCCAGTACCTCGGGGCCCAGCGGGTCGCGTACTTCGAGATGCGCGGCCGCGACTATTTCATCGAGCACGACTACGTCGATGGGGTGCCTTCGCTCGCAGGCCGGCACCCCGCCGCCTCGTTCGGCCAGAACCTGCTGGCGCGGTACCGCAGCGGCCACACCGTGGTGGCCACGGACGTCGCCCGCGACGACTCGTTGTCGCCCGAGGAACGCGCCTGCTTCGCGGGCGCCTCGGTCGGCGCCTACATCGGTGTGCCCCTGGTCAAGAACGGGGAGTTCGTGGTCGGACTCGGCGTGCACGCCAGCGGGCGGCGCGAGTGGACGCATGCGGAGGTGGCGCTGGTGGAGGAAACCGCCGAACGCACCTGGGCCGCCGTGGAGCGGGCCCTGGCCGAAGCGGCGCTCGCCCGTTCGGAGCACCATTACCGCACCCTGTTCGACTCGATCGATCAGGGCATGTGCCTGATCGAGGTCCTGTTCGACGAGCAGGATCGGCCGCAGGACTACCGCTTCCTCCAGACCAACGCGGCCTTCGAGCGGCAGACCGGTCTGGTGAACGCCACGGGCAAGCGCATGCGCGAGCTGGCGCCCGCGCACGAGACCTTCTGGTACGACGTCTACGGCGACATCGCGCGCACCGGCAAGCCGCAGCGCTTCGAACACGCCGCCGACGCCCTGGGCCGGCATTTCGATGTCTTCGCCTTCCGCGTGGGGGGCGCGCTGGACTGCAAGGTCGCCATCCTGTTCAGCGACATCACGCAGCGCAAGCGCCAGGAGGCGGAATTGCACGCCGCCCACGAACGCAAGGACGTCTTCCTGGCGACGCTGGCGCACGAGCTGCGCAACCCGCTGGCGCCCATCCTCAATGGCGTGCACATCCTGCGCCAGGGCGGCACCCAGGGCATGAGCCCCGAGCGCGTGCACGAAATCCTGGACCGGCAGGTTTCCCACCTGGCGCGGCTGGTGGACGATCTCATGGAGATTTCGCGCATCACGCGCGGCAAGGTCGAGTTGCGCCCGGAGCGGGTGAACCTGGCCCGCGCCGTCCACCACGCCATCGACACCAGCCAGCCGCTGATCGACGAGGCGGGACACACTCTGTCGGTGGAGCTGCCGGACGAGCCGGTGGTGCTGCACGCCGATCCCGTGCGCCTGGCCCAGATCCTGTCCAACCTGCTCAACAACGCCGCCAAGTACACCCCGCCGGGCGGCCACATCCGGGTCAGCGCCCGGCAGGAAGACCGGGAGGCGGTGGTCTCGGTGCGCGACAACGGCATGGGTATCGCGCCCGACATGCTGCAAAGGGTGTTCGAGCCGTTCACGCAGGCCGACCTCGCCCCTCACCGCGCTCCCGGCGGCCTGGGCATCGGCCTGACCCTGGCGCGCAGCCTGGTGCAACTGCATGGGGGCAGCGTGGAGGCCCGCAGCGATGGACTGGGCCAGGGCAGCGAGTTCGTGGTCCGCCTGCCGCTGGCGGCAGTTTCTGTCACGGCCCATCGGAACGATTGGCCGACGAAGCGTGAAGTGGCAGGTACATCGTCGCTTCCACCTCCACCAGCAGCTCGTCGCCGGGCAGGAAGCGGTTGACCTCGACCACGGTGCTGGCGGGCGGCTCGCCCGGGTAGAACAGGCCGCGCACACGGTTGAAATGCGCGTAGTCGGGCAGGCGGCGGAAGTACTGCACCAGCTTGAACACATCGGCCATGGAGCCGCCGTGCTCGGCCGCCAAGGCCTGGATGCGCGCCAGCACGAACCAGCTCTGCGCCACGATGGGCGCCTCGAACACGTCCACCGACAACTGCCCCGTGACGTAGCCCAGCCGGCGCAGATCGGCCTGCGCCGCGTCGGGCAGCTCGTCGTAGCGCGCCACGGCCTGGCGCGTGGCGGGGTCCATGGCCACCACGCCACTCATGAAGACGAAATCACCGGCGCGCCGGGCCGAGGCGTAGCGCGCCATGGGGGTGCCCATGCTCATCGCACGGCCTCCGGGGCCGGCCAGCCGCGCAGCTTGCCCGGGTTGAGCAGGCTCAGCGGGTCGAAGCGTGCCTTCATGGCGAGGGACGCGGCGGGCAGCTCGCCCCCGGCCTTGCCGTCTTCGACGATGAAGGTGTGGGGGTTGTTGATGCGCACGCCGTACGCGCGGTGCTCGTCGATGATCTGCTGCAGCCGCTCTTCCGTGGTGAAGCGCACCAGTTGCAGGGCGCTGCAATTGAGCTGGCCGTCCAGGTTGCGCAGGAACTCGGCGTGCATGAGCACTTCGCCTTCGTAGCGCCGGCTCAGCTCGGTGATCTGGCGCACGTACTCGCCCGGCGTGAAGGTGGTCTGCAGGTAGGTCAGGCTCTTGTCCACCCGCAGGGCATGCAGGGTGGTGTGGTTCCAGGTGAACTCCATCAGGGTGCGGTGGCTCTTGGCCACCTCCTCGGCGGTGCGGCGGTAGCTCACACGGCCGCCATGGGCCGCCACCAGGGCGTTCAACTCTTCTTCGCCGGCTTCGGCGACCAGCGACAGCACGGCGTGACAGCCCTTGGGCAGGTGTTGGGCCAGCTGGGTCAGGTGGTCGGGCACGGGGCTGGCCAGGAAGGCGACCTCGCGCTTGGCCAGGCCCGGGGCGCGCGCCAGTGCGTCGGCAAAGGCCAGCGCGGCGTCGAAGTCGTCGAACACGCTCAGCGTTTCCAGCCAGGGCTGCGCGGGGGCCAGGGCGATCTCCAGCTCCAGCACCAGGCCGTTGGTGCCCCACAGGTGGTGCATGTGCAGCGCCTCGGCGCCGCGCAGCTCCGCCACCTGCGGCTCGGTCTCGATGCTCATGGCCTTGAGTCCGACGACGTTGCCGCGCGCGGCCAGCGGGCCGTAGTTGATCGAGCCCACGCCGCCGAAGCCGCCACCGAACAGCCCGCCCAGGGTGGCGCTGCGAAAGGTGGAGGGCATGCAGCGCAGCTCCTGGCCCTGCGGCTGCGCTGCCTTCTCGATCTCGTGCAGGCGGATGCCGGCCTGCGCGCGCGCCACGCCGGGGCGCACCCACAGCAACTGGTTGTAGCCGGTCATGTCGAGCACCACGCCGCCGGCCAGCGGGGTGGTCTGGCCGTAGTTGCCCGTGCCGCTGCCGCGGATGGTGAGCGGCACCTTGAGCCGCGCGCAGGCGCTGACCACGCGGCGGATGTCCTCCTCGGTGCGCGGGCGCACGACTGCGTCGGCAACCTTGCCTTCGAGCTGGCGCGTCAGCACGGGGCTGAACCAGGAGAAGTCCTGCGACAGCCGCTGGATGCGGCTCGGGTCGGTGACCCAGTCGAGCTCGCTCAGGTCCAGCCGCAGCTGTTCGATGGGGGAAAGGGGGATGTTCATCGTGTCGGTTCGTCGTTCAGTCGTGCGAGAGTTCGCTCGCGTGCCAGGAGCCCAGCGCCGCGCGGCTGGCCCAGGCCATCAGCGCGAACAGGGCCACGCCGGTCAGCGAGATGAGCAGCAGCGCGGCGAACATGCGCGGGATGTTGAGCTGGTAGCCCGCCATGAGGATCTGGTAGGCCAGGCCGGTGGCGGCACCACCGGTGCCGGCGACGAATTCCGCCACCACCGCGCCGATCAGCGCCAGGCCGCTGGAGATGCGCAGCCCGCCGAAGAAGTAGGGCAAGGCGCTGGGCACGCGCAGGCGCACCAGCGTCTGCAGCCGGGTGGCGCGGTTCAGCTTGAAGTACGCCTGCAGGTCCGGGTCGACGCTGCGCAGGCCCAGCGTGGTGTTGCTGATGATGGGAAACAGCGCCACCAGCGTGGCGCAGACCACCAGCGAGGCCGTCGGGTCCTTGACCCAGATGATGATCAGGGGCGCGATCGCCACGATGGGCGTGACCTGCAGCAGCACGGCGTAGGGAAACAGCGCGGTCTCGATCAGGCGACTCTGCACGAACACGAAGGAGATCAGCACGCCCAACAGCGTGGCGACCAGGAAGGACAGCACCGTGATCTTCAGCGTCACCAGCAGCGCGGTGCCCAGCATCGCCCAATCGGCGATCAGCGTGTCCCACATCAGGCCCGGCGAAGGCACCAGGTAGGGCGGCAGTTCCATCCCCACGACCAGGGCCTGCCAGGCACCGATCAGCAGCAGGCCGACCAGCACCGGCAGCAGCACGCGCTGCACGCGCGGCTCCAGCAGCAGCGGCGTGCGCACGGGGCGGGCGGGCGGCAGGGGGGCCGGGGTGGCCGCTGTCTCGGGCCCGGGGGCGGCGGCAGAGGCGGCGTTGTTCCAGGTCGTGCTCATGCCGAGGGCTCCTCCTCGTGGTGCTGGCTGGCGGCCAGCAGGCTGCGCTGCAGCTGCCTGGCGTGGTGCTGGAAGCCGCTGGAGACCATGAACTCCGGGCTGCGCGGGTACGGCTCGTCGATGCGCACCTGCTCGACGATGCGACCCGGGCGGGCGGCCATCATCACCACGCGGCTGGACAGGAAGACCGCCTCGTGGATGGAGTGGGTGACGAACACCACGGTGAGCTTCTTCTTGCGCCACAGCTCCAGCAGGTCGGCGTCGAGCTTGTGCCGGGTGATCTCGTCGAGCGCGCCGAAGGGCTCGTCCATGAGCAGCAGGTTGGGCTGCACCACCAGGCCGCGCGCAATGGACACGCGCATCTGCATGCCGCCCGACAGCGCGCGCGGCAGGGCCTTGGCGAACGTCGACAGCCCCACCAGCTCCAGTGCCTCGGCCACGCGTGCGTCGGCCTCGGCGCGGGGCACCCGGGCCAGGTCCAGCGGCAGGCGCACGTTGGCCTGCACGCTGGCCCAGGGCATCAGCGTGGGCGACTGGAAGACGAAGGCCATCTTCTTGCCTTGGCCCTCCTGGGCCGCCGCCACCGGCTTGCGCCACAGCAGCAGGCGCCCGTCGGTGGGCTCCAGCAGGCCGGCGATCATCTTGAGCAGGGTGCTCTTGCCGCAGCCCGACGGGCCCAGCAGCGTGACGAATTCGCCTTCCTGGATGGTGAGGTCCACCGGCTGCAGGGCGACCGTGCCATTGGGGTAGGTCTTCTGCGCCGACAGGACCTCGATGGCCGGGATGGGTGGGGTATCGCTCATGGCATCCACGCGAGGGACCGTGCCGGGCGCGCCCTCAGGGCAGCACCTTGATCGACTGGATGATCGAGATGTCGTAGGCCTGCGCCGTGTTCACCTTGGCCGGGTCGATCAGCTGGTTGGACACCAGGAAGTCGTAGCTCTGCCGGATGCGCGCCTCGTCGATGGAGCCGATGCCGTTCGTGGCCGCGCCGCCGCTGACGACGATGCCCATTTCCTTGAGCTTGGCCACGCTGTAAGTGAGCTGCTCGTCGGTCATGTTGGGGTTGTCCTTCTTGATCAGCGCGTTGGCCGGCGCCGGATCGGCGAAGTAGGACTTCCAGCCTTCCATGGTGCCGCGCACGAAGGCCGCCACGGCGGCGCGGCGCTCCTTCACCGTCTTGTCCATGCAGGAGATGGTGGCCGCGTAGCTGGGGTAGCCGTGGTCGGCGAACAGGAAGGTGTTGGCCTTCACGCCGGCCTTCTGGATGGCGAAGGGCTCGGAGGTCAGGTAGCCCTGCTGCACGACGTTCTTGTCGGCCACGAAGGGCTGGATGTTGAAGGTGTAGGGGCGCGTCTGCGCGTCGGTGAAGCCGTACTTGCCCTTGAGCCAGGCCCAGTAGCCGCGCGTGGCCGTGGGCGAGATCAGGATGGTCTTGCCCTTCATGTCCTCGAAGCTTTTCACGTCTTCGTGGGCGATGAGCACCTGCGGGTCTTTCTGGAACACGGCGGCGACGGTGGTCACCGGCAGGCCGCCGCTGCGCGCGATCATCATCTGCAGGTCGCTCGAGCCCATGATGCAGTCGGCCTGGCCGGCGCCCATGATCTGCAGGATGTTGACCTGCGGGCCGCCCATGCGGATGGTCACGTCCAGGCCGTGCTTCTTGTAGATGCCGGTGGCCACCGCCTGGTAGAAGCCGCCGTGCTCGGCCTGGGCGTACCAGTTGGTCATGTAGGTGAATTTCTCCTGCGCGTGGGCGCCGCTGGCGGCGAGGCCGAGCACGGAGACGGCCAGTGCCAGGGCGGCACGGGCGGCGGGGCGGGTGGGGCGGGTGTTCAAGGCAGGGCTCCTGGTGGGGTCGGACGGATCGGTGCAGGGACCGGGGGCGGAAAACACGGAGGCGGGGTGGGCGCTCGGTTCAGTGGGGCGTGGCTTGCACGTGGCCCGTGTGGTGGCCGCGCTCCCAGGTGGCTTCCTCGCGCACCAGCCAGCGCAGCTGGTAGAGCTCGGTGAGGGCCTGGACCCAGCTGTCGGCCAGCGTGTCGAGAATTTCCTCGCCTTGCGCGCGCGTGGCCGAGGTGGGGTCGCCGATCACGCCCGAGGGACCGAAGTCGCGCGCCGTCCAGGCGCAGGCCGGGCGGCCGTCGGGCGAGAGCAGCTTGATGGGGAAGGGCGGCGGGAAGTTGGCGGCCGCGCGGTCCATGCGCACCGTCTCGGGCGCCAGCGCGAGCATCAGCGCGGTTTCGGAGTGGCCGGCGTGCATCGCGAGCTTCTTCTCCTGCTCGCTGACCTGGCGGCTGGCCGCGCTGGGCAGGCGCGACACGCCATGCGGCACCACCACGAAGTCGCCGTGGCGCAGGCGCAGCTCGCGCGCGGCCATCTCGAGCACCTGAGGCTGGCCGCCGTGGCCGTTGGCGAACAGCAGCTTGCGAAAGCCCGAACGGTAGACCGACTCGCCGACCTCGACGATGGTGGACAGCAGCGTGGTGCCGCTCAAGGTCATGGTGCCGGGGAAGTGCAGGTGCTCCTCGGACTTGCCGTAGGTGATGGGCGGCAGCGCGAAGGCGCGCACGTCGGCCGGCAGGCGGCGCAGGGCCTCGCCCATCACGCCGGAGGCGATCACGCTGTCCACCGAGCAGGGCAGGTGCGGGCCGTGCTGTTCGATGGCGCCGCAGGGCAGCACGATCACGGTGTCCTCGCGCTCGGGCAGCTCGTTGATGTCGGTCCAGCTCAGGTAGGGCAGGAAGCGGTGGGGCGGGATGTAGCCGTGCAGCATGGGGGTCTCTCGGGGTTCTTCAGGAATGGGCCGGGGCGGGCGCTGTCGCGCCCGGGGCGTTTGCGCCGGCGCTGGCCAGCCAGGCGGGCGGTGGCGCCCCGTGGGTGAGGCAGCCGTCGCGCAGCACCACGCGGCGCGCGGCGCGCGAGGGGAAGCCGTGCGCGTCGGCGTCCACGAACAGGACCAGGTCCGCCGCCGCGCCGACGAGCCCGCGCCCGCCACGGGCCCCGTGGTCCAGCCAGTCGGCCCGACACAGCGCCTCGGACCAGGTGTCGAAGGGATCGGGCAACTGGCCCACCAGCGCGCCGACGGCCAGCGCATCGATCGGGTCATAGCTGCCCAGCCGGCAGAACGGGTCTTGCACGTTGTCGCTGGCCAGCAGCAGGGGAATGCCGCGCTCGCGCGCTTCCTTCACCAATGTGAGGCCGCGTTGGCGCGGCGTGCGGCCAGTGACGGCGTCCTGCAGCAGCAGGTTGGTGGCGGGCAGCGACACCAGCGTGATCGGTGCGCCGGCCACGGCGTCCAGGGTGCGCAGCGCGCTGGCCTCGTCCTGCGCGGCCAGCGCGCACACGTGGCCGCAGACCACCCGGCCGTCGAAACCGATCTCGCGCAGGAGGCGGGCGATGGTGGCCAGGCCCTGCGCCGAGGGCGTGAGTTCTTCGTCCACGTGCAGGTCCACGTCCAGGCCGTGGCGCTGCGCGGACAGCAGCAGGTGACGCAGCGCCGGCTCGTTCCAGTGCGAGCTGTGCACGAAGCCGCCCAGCAGCGCGTCAGGGCCGCTGGCCGCGATCTCGCGCGCCAGTCGATCGGCCTGCGCCGCGTCCTCGTAGAGGCCCAGGCGCATGAGGCTCACGCGCTCCAGGCGAATGCGCCCGCGCCAGGCCTCGGCCAGGTCGCCCAGCACCGGCCAGGCCACCGGCACGCGATCGGGCTCCCACCAGTCCACGTGGGTCCGCAGGCGGGTGCTGCCGGCTTCCCAGGCCCACTGCAGCGCGCGCTCGGCGCGCTGGCGCACGTCGTCGGCGGTCCAGCCCTCGCGGTCGGCCAGCATGGCCTCGATGGCCCCGAGCAGGCCGGGCTCGATGCGCGCCATGCGCGGCAGGGTGAAGGTCTTGTCCAGGTGCACGTGCGCGTCGACGAAGCCGGGCAGCGCCAGTGCGCCGCCGAGGTCCCAGGATGGTTCGCCCGGGGCCGGGGCCTCCCCGGCGGGCCATAGCGCGCCGATGCGGCCCTGCTCGATGAGCAGGTGCGCCAGCGCCGGCTGGCCCTGGCGCTGCGGCCACGCCTCGGGCAACAGCCAGCGGGGCAGCCGGACGTGGTGCAGGTGCGTGGGCGCGTGGCCGTGGACGGGGAGCCTCATGACGTTGACCAGTTAATCAGAGCAACTGGTCAACTTACGCAATAGGCATGCCAGGGTTCGGGGGGCTCGCAGGCGCCCGGCTGCCCCGCGCTGGTGCGCAGGGGCCTGGTCGGGGTGCATGAAAAGCCCGGGGCCGGCCGGCCCGGGGCGAGGGATCAGCCGCGTGGGGCGCAGCCGGCGAGCACGAAGTCGATCAGCTCACGCGCCACGGCTTCGCGCTCCAGGGGCACGTCGTCGGGGATGTTGGCCAGCGCGCGCGCCTGCAGCGCGTAGTCGGCGTGGTACTGCGTCATGGCCCAGATGTGCTGGAGCAGCAGCAGCCCGTCCACCGGCCGCAGGCGACCGCGCGCGATCCAGCCGTTGATGATGTCGATCTTTCGCTGCGTCCACTGGCGCGACAGCGGCCAGAAGCGCGCGAGGTTGTGCCCGCCGTCCAGCACCTCGCGCGTGAAGAGGCGCGAGAGCTCGGGGTGGTCGAAGGCGTGGTCCAGCTTCTGGCGGATGTAGTCGCCCAGCACCTTGGCCGGGTCGTCGCTGTGCGAGTCGAAGGCGAAGCGGACCTTCCAGTCGTTGAGCACCTGCCCCAGCAGCTCGTTGTAGAGCTCTTCCTTGCCCGTGATGTAGTAGTGCAGCTGCGGCTTGGTGAGGCCCGCGCGGTCGGCGATGGCCTGCGTGGACGTGCCCTTGAGTCCGTTGCGGCTGAATTCCGTGATGGCCGCCGCGCGGATGTCCGCCAGGATGCGCTCGCGCCCCTGCCGGACCCGCGAGGCGCCGCCGCGCATGGCGGGCGGGCCCGCCAGGAAGGCATCGGTCGTGTCGTGGGCGGCGTTCATGGCGGCAGGCGCCGAATATAAGCGTTGCGGGCGTTCGCCACGCCTGGGGCACGGCGCCCGCGGGGTGCCCCGACCGGTCGCGCCGGCCCGGGGCCAGCTCTCACTCCGTCTTCAAGCCCAGCCGCTTGACCACCGGCTCCCAGCGCTTCATCTCCGCGTTCATCACCTGCTGCGCCTGCGCGCTGCTGCTGCCCACGGCCGTCAGGTCGTAGTTCTTCAGGCGCTCGCGCACCTCGGGCTGCTTCATGATCTCGGCGGCGTGCTTCTCGATCTCGGCCACGACGGGCGCGGGTGTGCCCTTGGCGGCCTGCAGCACCAGGCGGAAGCTCACGTCCAGCCCCGGCTGGTTGAGCGCCTTGGCCAGCGTGGGCACGTCCGGCGCCAGCGCCGAAGGCGACTCGGACGACACCGCCAGCGCCACCAGGCGACCGCTCTTCACGTGCGGCAGCACCGTGGGCGTGGCCAGGAAGCCGCAGGCCACCTCGCCGCCCAGCACGGCCTGGGTGGCCGGCGCCGGGCCGCGGTAGGGCACGTGCTCCATGCGCACCTTGGTCTGCTCCAGCAGCATCTCGGTGGCCAGGTGGCCCGGCACGCCGGGGCCGCCCGAGGCGTACATCAGCGGGCTCGACGCCGCCTTGGCCTTGGCCACCAGCTCCGCCACGCTGCGCACGCCGGCGGACGGGTTGCACACCAGCATCTGCGAGAAGCTGGCGATGACCGAGATGTTGACCAGGTCGCGCGCGGCGTTGAAGTCGCCCGTGGTGTAGACCAACGGGTTGACCGTGAGCACGGTGTCAGGACTCAGCACGAGGGTGGTGCCGTCGGCGTCGGCGCGCGCGGCGGCACCGGCCGCCAGGTTGTTGCCCGCGCCGGGGCGGTTCTCCACCACCACGGGCTGGCCGATGCGCTTGCCCAACTGGTCCGCGAAGGTGCGGGCGGTGATGTCCGACGGGCCACCGGGCGGCGAGCCCACCAGCAGGCGGATCGGCTTGGTCGGCCAGCTTTGCGCGTGGACGGGGCCGGCGGCCAGGGCGATCATGGCGGCCGAGCCGAGGGCGCCGAGCAAGCGGGGGAACGTCATCTGTCAGTCTCCAGGTCAAGGGTTCGTGGTGCCCCAGGGTGGGGCCCGTCACGAGCTTAGGCGGGTTGGAAGCATCCGTAAAATTGAAAATCGCTCGCCAAATATAAAAATTCCTATGGATCCAAGGCATTTGGTGCAGCTCGCGGCCATTCTGGAAAAGGGCTCCATCACCCAGGCCAGCCGCCACCTGCACCTCACCCAGCCCACGCTGACGCACAACATGCAGACGCTGGAGATGCAGGCTGGTGGGCGCCTGTTCGAGCGCAGCCGCTACGGGGTGCGCAGCACGCCGCTGGGCGAGATGCTGGCGCGCGAGGGCCGCGCCATCGCGCGCCGCCTGAAGGACGCGGCCGAGGTGAGCGCGCGGCACCGCGGCGGCATCCGCCACCAGGTGCGCCTGGGCGCCGGGCCGGTGGTGGGGGCGGCGGTGCTGGGTGAACTGGCGCCGGTGCTGCTGCGCCACTTCGCCGACCTGGCGCTGGCGGTGCAGAGCGACCGGCCGCACCTGCTGCTGGAGCAGCTCATCGACGGCGGGCACGACTTCGTGATCGCGCCGTCCTGGCTGGAGCACCCGCCGCCGGGCATCGTGCGGCAATTGCTGGCCGACGACGAGCTGGGCGTGTTCTGCGGGCGGCGCCACCCGCTGGCGCGCCAGGCCAGGCTGAGCGCCGAGGACGTGGACGACCGCGCCTGGATCAGCCTGGGCACGGCCTCGCCCTTCGACCAGGACGTGCGCGGCAAGCTGGCCGCGGTGGGCGTGCAGCGCCTGCGCGCCGAGATCACCGTGCTGGGCGACGCGTCCATGCTGCTGGACATGCTGGCCCAGGGGCAGCACCTGGCGGTGTTGCCGCGCTTTCCGCTGCGTCGGCTGGCGACGCGCTTCGACCTGGTGGAGCTGCCCATGCCGGGAGCGCCTATGCCCCGGCCCATCTACCTGTGGAGCCGCGCGGCCATGGTGGAGGACCCCGTGATGGGAGAGGTGTCCGAGCTGATCGTTGAAACGGTGCGGCGCTGGGTTCATGCGCCCGACCTATAGAATGCGAAACATTCTCATTCACAAAGGCCCATGAACGCACCGGGCCCGATCAGGAGCCCTGCGTGTCCGCCGCCGACTTCAGCCTGCGCGAGGAAGTCCATGCCCTCTACAGCAGCCACCACGGTTGGCTGTACGGCTGGCTGCGGCGCAAGCTGGGCTGCCCGCACCACGCGGCCGACGTGGCGCACGACACCTTCGAGCGCGTGCTGGCCGCGCGCGACGCGCTGTGCGGCGTGGAACAACCGCGCGCGTGGCTCACCACCACCGCCACGCGGCTCATCATCGACGAGGCCCGGCGCGAGCGCCTGCGTCAGGCCTACCTGGCCGAGCTGTCGCTGCCTGGGCAGGCCAGCGAGGGCTATCCCTCGCCCGAGCAGACCCTGGTCGCGCTGCAGGCGCTGGAGCAACTGAGCGCCGTGCTGGAGGCCGTGTCGCCCAAGGCCCGCGCGGCCTTCGTGCGGCACTACCTCGATGGCGAGGCCGTCGCCACGGTGGCGGCCGAGCTGGGCGTGTCGACCCGCATGGTCGGCAAGTACCTGGCACAGGTGCTGGTGTGCTGCGCGCAGCGGGCCGTGCTGCCGTGAGGATCGCCCGGTGACCGCCGAGGACGAACGCATTGCGCAGGCGGCGGCGCAGTGGTTGGTCCGCCTGTCCGCCGACGATCCGCAGGAGCGACGCGACGCGGGCGCCGGTTTCGAGGCCTGGAAGCGGGCCGATCCGCGGCACGCGGCGGTGGCGCGCGGCATGGAGGACTTCATCGGCCACGCCCGTGGGCTGCGCGGTGACGGTGCGCCCAACCCCGCCCGCGCCGCGCTGGACGCGGTGCT
>NZ_WVZN01000027.1:0-93592 GCF_011772445.1 Hydrogenophaga sp.
CTCTGTATGCCGCTTTGTGTTCGGCATGGGGTGAACTGTAAAGATTGCGGCCAGGGGAATAAATAACCGCCGCAGCAATGGAAAGTTGCCGATCGGGAAACAATCCGGGTCCGCTAAGCTGCGCCGCATGCGCCGCGACCCCGATGCCCTGTTCAAGACCGTGCTCCAGGTGGTCGCCATCCTGGGCCTCATGGGGCTGATGGCCATGGTCTTCCACAAGGCCTTCGCCGACGTTTCCGTGCTGTGGCAGCAGCATTCCGGCGCGGCCTTCTGGTCCGAGCTGGCCCGCTACGTCTTCAAGAACCTCGCCGGCTAAGGGCGCGCCGGGCCTGGGCTGAGCGCGGCGTCAGTCCGCTGCGATGTCCCGCAGCCGGGGCAGCAACTGCGTCTGCCCGCGTGGCGTGAGCGCGAGCGCGCGTCCGTCGCCCCGGCGCAGCCAGTCCTGCTCGATGAAGTGCCCCAGCACCTGCTCGGCCAGTTCGCCTGCCAGGTGGTCCACGCCCTCGGACCAGTCGTGGCAGGCATAGGCGTAGCGGCGCCGGCGGCCCGAGGGGGCAGGCGCCGTGAAACCGAATGCCCGCAACGCGCCGTGCCCGGCGGGCGTGAGCGCCAGACCCTCGGGCACGGCGTCGAAGGCGCCCTGGCGCACCAGGCCCGAGAACAGCGCCACGCCCAGTTCGCCCGCCAGGTGCCGGTAGCAGCAGCGAGCGAACTTCAAGCGCGCGCGCGCCGGGTGCCGCCAGGCGGGGCTGGTGGCGTCGCGCTCCGACACGGTGGCCAGCGATTCCAGCAGGCGCCCCACCGACTCGTCAGCCAGCGCGTAGTAGCGGTGCCGACCGCGCGGCTCCACGCGGATCAGCCGGCCGTCGAGCAGCTTGCCCAGGTGCCCGCTCGCGGTGGCGGCCGACACGTCCGCGACGGCCGCCAGGTCGGAGGCGCTGGCCTTGCGCCCGCCCAGCAGGTGAAGGAGCATGCGCGAGCGCGACGGGTCGGCCAGCAGACTGGCCACGGCGGCGACGGTGGGTTCGAACGGGGCGTGCATGGGACGTCCATCATGGCACCGCGTGCCGCTCCCGCGCGAAGGTGCCCGGCACGCTGGCCAGCCAGGTGCGCTCCTCGCGCAGGATGAAGCGCTGCGTGCGCGCGCGCTCGAAGTTGGCGCGACCGGCCTCGTCGGCGCGCAGGCGGGCGCGGTAGCGTTCGTAGGCGGCAAGGTCGTCGAAGCCGATCAGGCCCCAGGCGATGTCGTTGGTGCCCTCGCTCGGCACGAAGTAGCCGATGAGGTGGCCCCCGCAGCGCGGAATGATCTCGCCCCAGTGGGCCGCGTACTCGGCGAAGGCGGGGATCTGGAAGGGGTCGAGCTGGTAGCGGATGAAGCAGACGGTGTTCACGGGTTCTCCTGTGTTGACAGGGCCACTGTGGCGCCGATCGGGTGCTCGATGCTTCGGTGTGCGTCGAAACGTTCAGTGCCGCTGGCCGCGCAGCAGCCAGCGCCCGGCCAAGGCCAGCAGCGCGTGGCCCGTGAGCCCGATCAGGCTCAGCAGCACCAGGCAGGCGAAGAGTTCGCTGGCGCGGTAGGCGCGCGAGGCGATCAGGATGGCCAGGCCCAGGCCGTCCTGCGAGGCCAGCATCTCGCCGAGGGTGCTCACGATGAGCGCCACGGTGAGCGACAGCCGCAGGCCGGCCAGGATGTCCGGCACCGCGTTTGGTAGGCCCATCTTCCACAGGAAGGCCGCGCGCGACAGGCGCAGGCAGCGCGCCACGTCGAGGAGGCGCGGCTCGACGGCAGCAACGCCGTGCACCGTGGCCAGCAGCGTGGGCCAGAGCGAGCCGAAGGCGACGACGGACAGCACCATGGCCGGCGACAGGCCGTAGAGGGCGATGGCCAGCGGCATGACGGCCGACGCCGGCAGCGGGCGCAGAAACTCCAGCGTGGGTTGCACCCAGGGGCGCAGCGTGGCCGAGCTGGCGATGGTGGCCCCCAGCGTGATGCCCGCCACGGCGGCCAGCAACCAGCCCTGCAGCATGCGCCCGATGGTGGCCAGGCTGGCCTGCAGCAGCTCGCCGCGCAGTCCCTCGGCCAGGCTGGCCGCCGTGGCTGGTGGCGTGGGCAGAAAGGCGGGGCTGAACCACCCCGTGAGGCTGGCGGCCCACCACAGCGCGATGAGCGCGACGAGCAGGGCCAGGGAGGCCGGCCAGGCGCTCTTCACGCGACGACTCCCATGCGCCGGTCGATCGCGCGCTGCAGGCGCAGCATGGTGGCGTTGAGCAACACACCGATCACGCCGATCCAGGCCAGCCAGCCGATCATCATGGCCGGCGCCAGGCTTTGCTGCGCCAGCAGCATGGCGTGGCCCATGCCGTGCGGGTTGCCAGCGAGTTCGACCGTGACGGCGATCACCAGCGCGAACCCCATGCCCAGGCGCAGGGCCGTGAACACGCGCGGCGCGATGGCGGGCAGCACGATCTTTCGGATGCGCTGCGCCGTGGACAGCCCCAGCAGCCGGCCGAGTTCGAGCAGTTGGGGGTCCACCCGCCGCACGGCCGCCTGGATCAGCAGCAGCTGGGGCCAGAAGGTGCCGACGGCCACCAGGCTGGATTCCAGGCCGGTACCGAAGCCGAACAGCAGCATGGCCAGCGGCAACAGCGCCACGGACGGCAGCGGCCGCAGCAGCTCGATGCTGAGGAACGTGGCGCGCGAGGCGCGCGCCGACAGACCGAGCGACAGGCCGGCCAGCGTGCCCAGCCCCGCGCCGAGCGACAGGCCCAGCGCGGCGGCGCCCAGGGTGAAGCCGGTGGCGGGCCAGAGCGAGCCGTCCAGCGCCGCCTGCGCCAGCGCGCTCAGCGCGGCGCTGGGTGGCGCCAGCACCTCGCTGCCCAGCGCCTGCGCGCGCCGGGCGGCGGCTTCGAACAGGCCCAGCAGCAGCAAGGGAAAGGCCGTGGCGCGCAGCGTGCGCCACAGCCGCCCCCGGGAACCGCCCGCTTCAGGCATGGCCTCGCTCGATGTGGTCGAACAGCTCGCGGCGCAGCCGCAGGAAGGTCGGGTCCTCGCGGGTGGCCAACTGGTGGCGGGGCCGATCGATCGGCACTTCGATGGCGTGCGCCAGGCTGGGGCGGTCCGGGCCGGGGTGGGTCCGCATCGCGATCACCCGGTCGCCGAGGTAGATCGCTTCCTCCAGGTCGTGCGTCACGAACAGGACGGTGAGGCCTTGCTCGCGCGCCAGGCGGGCCAGTTCGTCCTGCAGGCCCTGCCGCGTGATCGCGTCCAGGGCGCCGAAGGGCTCGTCCATCAGCATGAGCGTGGGCCGCTGCGCCAGGCAGCGCGCGATCTGCGCGCGCTGCTGCATGCCGCCCGACAACTGCGCTGGGAAGTGCTGGCCATGCGCCTGCAGGCCCACCTTGCGCAACGCGTCGGCGATGCGGCCGGGCCACTCGCCACGCGGCGTACCGGCGGCTTCCAGCGCCAGCGCCACGTTGCCGTCGACGGTGCGCCACGGCAGCAGCGCGCGGCCGTAGTCCTGGAACACCATCGCCGTTTCGCGGGAGGGCTCGGTGATCAGGCGGCCGTTGCGGTGCACCTCGCCTTCGTCGGGGCGCAGCAGCCCGGCGGCCGCGCGCAGCAGCGTGGTCTTGCCGCAGCCGCTGGGGCCGACGATGCAGACGAACTCGCCGCGCGCGACGTCCAGTCGGGCGAGCGAGACGACATCCTTGCCGCCGAGGCGGATCGCCACGCGGTCGAACCGGAGAAAGGCCTGGGTCGGTGGACCCGCGACGGGGCCGTGGGCGCTCACCGGACGATGAGGCGGTCGAGGTCGGGCACAGCATTCAGCATCTTCTGCTCCCGCATCATGTCGACCCAATAGGCCAACTGTTCCTTGTCGATGCTCGCATTCGGCCGAACGATGGGGATGTTGTTCAGCACCTCCAGGGGCAGTTTGAGGTACTGCGCCAGAGCCGCGCGAACACGGGCGTCGTTCTGTGGCTGCCGAACGAAGCGGACGCCCTCTTGCACCGCTTCGCGAAAGGCGCGCACCGCCTCGGGGTTCTGTCGCACCCAGTCGCGGTGCGCGGCGTGCAGAACGGTGGGCCGGTTGTCGGGCAGGAAGGTGAGGTAGTAGGACACGACCTGGCCGATGTTGGCGTTGATGATGCGGGCCATCATGGGCTCGCCGGTCAGCACCGCGTCGATGGAGCCGCCGCGCAGCAGATCGGCGTGCAAGGGGAAGGCCGCCTCGACGAACCGGACCTGCCGGTGGTCCACGCCCTGCTGCTTGAGCCAGGCCCGGAACGTGATGTGCAGGAAGGCGTCCAGACCCGGCACGCCGATCTTCTTGCCCACACAGTCCGCGGCCGTGCGTATGCCCGAGCCGGCGCCGGCCACCAGCCCGGCGTGGGTGATCTCCTTGGCGGTGACGGCGCCGCCCGAGACCACCACCAGGTCCAGGCCGCCGTTCACGGCCTGCAGGAAGACCGAGGCGGTGGGCCCGCCGATGTGCAGTGAACCCGATTGCAGTGCGGCCGGAATCGTGGGGTTCAGGGGAATCAGCCGCAGCTCGACCTCGAGCTTGCGCTTTCGAAAGAAGCCCTCGCTGGCGGCGACAAAGACCGAGGCGAAGTCGGTGACGCCGGTGTAGCCGAAGACGATGGGGGCGGCCGACAGGGCGGCGCGCGGCAGGCCCACGCAGGCCGCTGCGGCACCAGCACCATGAAGCACTGTGCGTCGTGAGAGGGGCATGGTCGAAGGCTCCTGAGGGGTCCGACAACGGTCACGCCGGCCACGGCGCTTGTCGGAAGATGCGCCGCAAGGCGTGGCATTCTGATCCTTTTCGCCGACAAGCGGTTGTCGATTTCCCGTCCCCTGGGCCGTCGAGTCAGTAGCTGGGCGAGCCAAGCCGGCGACCGCACTGTCCTCCGCCCGGGAGGGCGGTGTGATCTCAAGAATTCATCACGTCTTCACTGAAAGGAGTCATCCATGCCCACCGGAACCGTCCGCCTTCACCGTGTCCTCAAGGCCCCGCCGCAGCGCGTCTTCCGCGCCTTCACCGAGCCCGCCGCCATGTGCCGCTGGCTGCCGCCCTACGGCTTCACGGCCGAAGTGCAGCAGATGGAGGCGCGCCTGGGCGGCAAGCACCGCATGTCTTTCACCAACTTCGGCACCGGCCAGTCGCACGGCTTCGGCGGCGAGTACCTGGAGTTCGTGCCCGGTGAGCGCCTGCGCTACACCGACACCTTCGATGACCCGAACCTGCCCGGCACCATCACCGTCACGGTCACGTTCAAGGCAGCGCTCTGCGGCACCGAACTGAACGTCGTCCAGGAGGGCCTGCCCGAGGCGATCCCCACCGAGATGTGCTACCTGGGCTGGCAGGAATCGCTCGAGCAGTTGGCCAAGCTGGTCGAGCCCGAGATCCCCAGCGAGTGAGGCCCGGGCGCGGGCGGCGGTTCACAGGAACATGCCGCCCGACACCTCGATGCGCTGCGCGTTGATCCAGCGGTTCTGCGGCAGCAGCAGCGTGGAGATGGCATCGCCGATGTCGTCGGGCTGGCCCACGCGGCCCAGCGCCGTCTGCGCGGCAATGAAGTCGTTCACGGCCTGGTTGTCGCGCACCGTGCCGCCGCCGAAGTCGGTCTCGATCGCGCCCGGCGCCACCACGTTCACCGCGATGCCGCGCGGCCCCAGTTCCTTGGCCAGGTAGCGCGTCAGCACCTCGACGCCGCCCTTCATGGCCGCGTAGGCCGCGTAGCCCGGCAGCGCGAAGCGCGCCAGCCCGGTGGAGATGTTCACGATGCGCCCGCCATCGGCGATCAGCGGCAGCAGCGTCTGCGTGAGGAAGAACGTGCCCTTGAGGTGGACGTTCATCAGCTCGTCGAACTGCGCCTCGGTGGTCTCGGCGAAGGGCACGTGGACACCGATGCCGGCGTTGTTCACCAGGTAATCGAAACGCTCGCGCTGCCACGTGGCGCGCAGGTGTTCCTGCACGGCCTGCGCGAAGGCGGGGAAGGTGCGGCTGTCGCCCACGTCCAGCGGCAAGGCCACGGCGCGCGCGCCCAGGCGATGGACCTCCGCCACCACCGCTTGCGCTTCGTCCGCGCGGCTGCGGTAGGTGAGGAGCACGTCCACGCCGCGCGCGGCGAGCTTGAGGGCGGTGTTGCGGCCCAGGCCGCGGCTGGCGCCCGTGACCAGGGCAATGGGGTTCGTGTTCATGGAGGTTCCTGAGCAGAAGTGGAGGGTGAAGGCAGCCTATTGATCGACAATCAGCAGATAAATCACCAGAATCCAGTCAATCTGTTCGTCATTTCCGAACAAAGGAAACCCCCAATGAACACCCTGGACGCCATGCACGTCTTCGCCCGCGTGGCCGAGCTGGGCAGCTTCACGCAGGCGGCCAACAGCCTGGGCCTGCCCAAGGCCAGCGTGTCGGGCGCCGTGCAGCAACTGGAGGCCATGGTGGGCACGCGGCTGCTGCAACGCACCACTCGCCGCGTGAGCGTCACGCAGGACGGCCAGGTCTTCCACGAGCGCTGCCGCGACCTGCTGGACGACGTGGAGGACCTGCGCACCCTGTTCCAGCCCGAGGGCGCCGTGCTCAGGGGACGGCTGCGAGTGGACATGCCGATCGGCGTGGCGCGCCACCTGGTGCTGCCGCGCCTGCCGGACTTCCTGGCCGCGCACCCGCAACTCGACCTCGAGCTGAGCAGCACCGACCGCCGCGTCGACCTGGTGCGCGAGGGCTTCGACTGCGTGCTGCGCATCGGACCGCTGGGCGATTCCAGCCTGGTGGCGCGGCCCATCGGCGGCTGCGAACTCGTGAACGTCGCCAGCCCCGCCTACGTGCGCGCCCACGGCAAGCCCACGCGGCTGGAGCAGCTCGCCGGGCACCGGCTGGTGCACTACGTCACCACGCTGGGCGCGCGCTCGCCGGGTTTCGAATACGTCGACGATGCCGGCCACACGCAGTTCCTGCCCATGGCCGGCGCGCTCACCGTGGACAACTCCGAGGCCTACATGGGCGCCTGTCTCGCGGGCTTGGGCATCGTTCAGGTGCCGCGCTGGGGTGTGGCCGAGCGGCTGCGCGCGGGCGAGCTGGTGGAACTGCTGCCGCGCCACAAGGCCGCGCCCATGCCGGTGAACCTGCTGTACGCGCACCGGCGCCACCTGCCGCGGCGCGCGCAGGTGTTCATGCAATGGCTGGCCGAGGTGGTGCGGCCGATGACGGTGCCGCTGGCGCGCGGGCGCTGAGGGCGTCAGCCCTGGGGGAACAGCAGCGAGCGGTGCGTGGCCGCGCCCGCCATGGCGCCGTCGCCCACCGCCAGGGCTACATTGCCGGCCGCGCGCGCCAGGTCGCCGCAGGCGAACACGCCGGGCACGGTGGTGGCCTTCATGGCGTCGGTGCGCACGAACTCGCCCATGGGGCTTTGTTCCATCGCGCAGCCCAGTTGCGCGGCGATCGGCGTGGCCGGACGCGTCCAGCTCATCGTGAACAGGCCGTCCATGGGCAGGCGGCGGCCGTCGTCCAGCTCCACCGTGGCGTGCTCCACGAGGCGGCGCACGGGCGTGCGCTCGATGGCCACGCCTCGTGCGTTCAGTTCGCGCCCTTGCTCCTCGCTGGGCGTGAAGGCCTCGTCCAGGAACAGCGTCACCTGGCCCCAGTCGGGCAGCATCAGGGCGTGGTGCATGGCGAGCTCGCTGCGCGCGAGCACGCCGATGCGTCCCTGCTGCAGCTCGTAGCCGTGGCAGTAGGGGCAGTGGAAGACGGCGCGGCCCCAGCGCTCGGCCAGGCCGTCGATCGGCGGCAGCTGGTCCTCCACACCGGTGGCCAGCACCAGGCGCGCCGCGCTCAGTGTGTCGCCGCTGCTGGTGCGCAGCTCGAAACCCTTGCCGGTGCGCGCCGCGTTCGTCACGCTGGCGTCGACCCAGCGCACCGTGGGGTAGGCGCGCAACTGCGCCTGCGCCTCGGCGGCGATGTCCTGCGGCGGGCGGCCGTCCTGCCCCAGGAAGCCATGCGAATGCGCCGCGAAGCGGTTGCGGCGCTGGCCGGCGTCGATGACCAGCAGGCGGCGGCGCGCGCGCGCCAGTTGCAGCCCGGCGGACACGCCGGCGTAGCTGCCGCCCACGATGGCGGCGTCGAAGGCTTCAGTGTTCATGGAAGTGCTCCCGGTGGGGGTGGGCGCGAAAGCGCCGGTCGAAGTCGGCCGCGAGGTCGGCCAGGGTGATAGCCGCGAGGCGCTGGTCGATCAGCGCGCGCGCGGCGGCGAGGGTGTCGTCCAGCGCGGCGTTCACCGCCTGCTCCACCAGGCAGGCCGGGTTCTCGCTGCGGTGGCCCATGGCGAACACCGTGGGCGCGCCCACGGCCTCGTACACATCGCGCAGCGTCACGCGGCGCAGGTCGACGGCGATGGCCCAGCCGCCACCGTGGCCCTTGCCGGCCACGACGAAGCCCGCGTCGCGCAGGCCCGCGAGCGTCTTGCGCACCACCACGGGGTTGGTGCCGAGCATGCGCGCCAGTTCATCGGAGGTCATGGGGCGTCCGCTGTGCGCCATGTGCAGCAGCACGTGCAGGACAGAGGAGAGCTTGCTGTCTTTCATGTAACTTTGAAGAGTACATGAAATGCGAAACCCCGCTCCAGGCGGGGTTTTCGGGGAGGGCGTGGCGACTCAGTCGCCGCGCGGTTCTATGCAGGCCTCGAACAGCCGCAGCGCCGCTTCCAGCGCGTCGTACCCGCCCGCCACCTGGGCGAAGGGCGCCAGGCGCTCGTTGAAGTCGGCCTGCATGCGCGCCATCACCCTGTCCACGATGGCCTTGCCGCGCGGCGTGAGCCGCACCAGGTAGCCGCGCCGGTCACGCGGGTCGGGCAGGCGCTCCGCCAGGTCCTGCTTGGCGAGCTGGTCGATGCGGTAGGTGGCGGTGCCCGAGGTCACGCTGTGCATCTTCAGGATGTCGGTGGGCCGCATGGCGCACGGGTCGCCCAGGCGGCGCAGGGCCATCAGCAGCAGGAAGTCGGTGTGCTTCACGCCCTCGGCTTCGCTGTGCGCCATGGTCAGTTCGTCCAGCAGCATGCCGATGCGCCGGATGCGGATGCCCATCAGCACGCCCTCGGAACCCTCGTCGCCCAGCTCGCGGCGCCACTGGCCGACCAGCACATCCGCATTGCCCCACACCGTATTGAGGTCCGGCGCTTCCTGCGGCACGGGCAGGGCGTCGGCGTACTTGTCCAGCAGCATTTGCGCGGGGGCGTCGGCGCGCGCGCGAATGGTCTTTGCGCGGGTTCGGGTTTTGGGCGGGTTCTTGCTCATCGTCGGACAAGGGCTCTGGTGCTTTGAGGCTCGAGTATCGGGGTTTTCACTTATCTTGATTTTCAAGATACTTAATATTATTCCAATCCAGAAAGCGACCCCTCCCACCGACACGCACAGGACCACCCCATGAGCAAGACCATTCCCATCGTCGACGCGGCCCAGCACGCCGGCAGCGCCTACCACCACGTGCCCGGCCACCCCGACCCGCAGCTCAGCGCTGTGGCGAAGGGCACGCCCACCGGCGAGTACCTGCGCCGCTACTGGCAGCCCGTGGCGCTGTCGGCCGACGTGACCGATCGCCCGCAGATGGTGCGCATCCTGGGCGAGGACCTGGTGCTGTTCCGCGACAAGGCCGGCCGCGCCGGCCTGCTGTACCCGCGCTGCATGCACCGCGGCACCTCGCTCTACTACGGCCACGTGGAAGAGGCGGGCATCCGCTGCTGTTACCACGGCTGGCTGTTCGCGGTGGACGGCACCTGCCTGAACCAGCCCTGCGAGCCCGAGGGCGGCCTGCGCCGCGAGGCCGCGCGCCAGCCCTGGTACCCGGTGGAAGAGCGCTACGGCCTGGTGTTCGCCTACATGGGCCCGCCCGAGAAGAAGCCCGTGCTGCCGCGCTACGACATCCTCGAAGACCTGGAAGAGGGGGAGTTCATCGAGGTCCAGGGCGGTGGCTTCGCCGGCTACGCCGACCATGTGCAAGACCCGAACGTGCCTTACCACTGGCTGCAGAACTGGGAAAACATCATGGACCCGTACCACGTGTACATCCTGCATTCCACGTTCAGCGGCATCCAGTTCGCCGAGAACTTCAAGATCCTGCCGCGCGTGGACTTCGAGGCCGTGGACGGCGGCGTGATCTACCACGCCTGGCGCGATCTGGAGGACGGCAGGAAGCTCGAGCGCATCAACTCCGCGCTGTTCCCCAACATCTCGGCCATTCCCATGATCGACCTCTCGCCCGGCCAGGGCCGCTGGATCGGCTGGCACGTGGCGGTGGACGACCAGCACTTCCGCGGCTTCTTCGCCGCGCGCACCAAGACGCCGGGCAACTTCGCGCCCTTCAAGATGCACAACGGCAAATCCTGGACGGAGCTCAGCGAGCAGGAGAAGCAGGACTTCCCCGGCGACTTCGAGGCCCAGTACGGCCAGGGGCGCGTCACGCTGCATGGCGAGGAGCACCTGGCCACCAGCGACCGCGGCATCGCGCTGCTGCGCCGCCAGATGAAGCAGCAGATCGCCATCGTTCAACAGGGGGGAGATCCCGCGGGCGTGCACTTCAACGAGGCCGACGCCCTGGTCCGCATCCGCTCGGGCAACTTCTATTCGACCTCGGACACGACCGAAACCGCCACGGCCTGATCGGCACCGACCGGCCGTTCCCACCCCACGACAAGGAGACATCCCCATGAAACGCCTCATCCTCGCGGGCGTGCTCGCGCTCGCCTGCGGCGCGTCCGCGCTGGCCCAGACCGTCAAGGTCGGCATCATTGCGCCGCTGTCCGGCCCGTTCTCGTCGAACGGCAAGATGTGGGAGGCCACCGTCAAGGCCTACCAGAAGATCCACGGGACCAAGGTGGGTGACGCCACCGTCGAGGTGGTGTGGAAGGACCTGGCGGACATCAACCCCGCCCAGGCCCGCGCGCTCGCGCAGGAACTGATCGTGAAGGAGAAGGTGCAGTACCTCGGCGGCCTGTACTTCACGCCCGACGCGCTCGCGGTCGGCGCCATCGCGCAGGAAGCCAAGGTGCCCACGGTGATCTTCAACGCGGCCACCTCGTCCATCCTCGACAAATCCGACCACCTGCTGCGCACCTCGTACACGCTGCCGCAGGTCTCGGTGCCGGCGGCGCGCTACGCGCTGGAGCAGAAGCTGCGCACGGTTGTCACGCTGGTGAGCGACTACGGGCCGGGCCTGGACTCCGAGAACGCCTTCGTGAAGACCTTCACCGCTGGCGGTGGCCAGGTGCTGGAGCAGATCCGCGCACCGCTCAAGACCTCCGACTTCGGCCCCTTCATGCAGAAGATCAAGACCATCAAGCCCGACGCGGTCTTCGTCTTCGGCCCCGGCGGACCGCCCACCTATGCCATCATCAAGGCCTATTCGGAGGCCGGCCTCAAGCAGGCGGGCGTGCGCTTCATCGGCACCGGCGAGACGAGCGAGCTCGACCTGCCCGCCATCGGCGACGCCGCGCTGGGCCTGGAGACCGCGCTGCACTACTCGCCGGCGCACGAGTCGGCCATGAACCAGGCCTTCCTCAAGACGGCGGCCGAGCTCTCGCCGCAGGTGGTGCTCAACGCCGTGTCGGTGGGTGCCTACGACGGCATGGCGGTCATCTACCGCATGGTCGAGGCCACCAAGGGCCAGCGGGACCCGGCCAAGGCGCTCGCGGCGGCCAAGGGCTGGCAGTGGGAAAGCCCGCGCGGCCCGGTGAAGATCGACGCGCAATCGCGCGAGCTGGTGCAGAACGTCTACGTGCGCGTGGTCGACAAGGACGCCTCGGGCCGCCTGCGCAACCGCGAGATCAAGACCTACGAGATGCAGCCCGACCACGGCCGTTCGGCCGCGCTTCAGGCCAAGTGAGCGCGCGAGCACGGAGACCCCGATGTCCCTCGAACTCGCCGGGAGCATCCTGATGGACGGGGTGGCCTACGCCATGGTCCTGTTCATGATCACGATCGGCCTCTCGATGACCATGGGCCTGATGCGCGTGGTCAACCTCGCGCACGGCGCCTTCGCCATGGCCGGCGGCTTCCTGGCCGCCGCGCTGCCGGGCGCGCTCGGCCTGCCGGTGTGGCTGGGCATGGTCCTGGCCATCGCCCTGGTGGCGCTCGCGGCACTGCCCATCGAGCGCTGGCTGCTGCGCCGCTTCTACCGCCGCAGCGAACTCGACCAGATGCTGGTGACCATCGGCATCATGTTCATCTGCATGGCGCTGGCCAACATCGTGTTCGGCTCCTCCATCAAGAGCGTCGCGCTGCCCGAGGCCCTGCAAGGCTCCATCGACATCGGCTACCGGCTGGTGCAGAAGCACCGCCTGTTCGTGATGCTGCTGGGCATGGCGGTGCTGGTGCTGCTGTGGTTCGCGGTGGAGCGCTCGGACTTCGGCATCCGTGTGCGCGCGGCGGTGGACAACGCGCCCACCGCGCAGGCCGTGGGCATCGACACCGCGCGCCTCTACGCCGTCGCCTTCGCGGCCGGCGCGGCGCTCGCCGCGCTCGGCGGCATCGTCGGCGCCGAGCTGCTGCCCATGGAAGCCTCCTACGCGGGCAAGTACCTGGTGACCTTCCTGGCGGTGGTGGCCGTGGGCGGGCAGGGCACGCTGGCGGGCTCCTTCGTCGCGGCCCTGCTGCTGGGCGGCGTGGAGACCACCATGAAGTACCTGGTGCCCCAGCTCTCGTCCGTGGCCTTCTTCCTCACCATGTTCCTCGTGCTCCTGCTGCGACCGCAGGGCCTGTTCGGACGCCGCGCATGAACACACTCGCTTCTTCCCTCGCGCCCGCCGCGCCGGCCGCGCGCCGCTGGCGCGTGCCGCTGCTGCCCGAGGCTTTCATCGGCCTCGTCGCTCTGGGCGCCTACTGGCTCTTCACCGACGACGTGGGCCTGCTCACCAACATGGTGATCATGTCGATGCTGGCGCTCTCGCTCAACCTGGTGCTCGGCCAGGCCGGCATCGCGTCCATGGGTCAGGCCGCGCTGTACGGCGCGGGTGCCTACGCGGCGGGCCTGCTCGCGCTGCACGTCTCGCCGTCGCCCTTGCTGGGACTGGGCAGCGGGGTGCTGGCCGGTGCGCTGGTGGCCGGGCTCAGCGGCGCGGTGCTGTTGCGCGCGCACGGCCTCACGCTGGTGATGCTCACCATCGCCACCGCGCAACTGCTGCTCGAACTCGTCAACTGGCGGCGTGACCTCACCGGTGGCGACGACGGCCTCTCGGGCTTTTCCATCGACCCGCTGTTCGGTGTGTTCGAGTTCGATTTCATGGGTCACACCGGCTTCTTCTACGCGCTGGCGGTGCTGCTGCTGGTGCACGCGGCCTTGCGAGCCCTGGTGGACTCACCCTTCGGCCTCACCACGCGCGCCGTGCGGCTGGACGCCGGCCGAGTCGAGTCGCTGGGCGGGCGCGTGTACGCGCAACGGCTCACGGTGTACGTGGTGGGTGGCGCGGTGGCTGGCGCGGCGGGTGCGCTCTCGGCACAGACCACCAAGGTCGCGAGCCTGAGCACGCTGGACTTCCACCTGTCAGCCGCCGTGCTGATCATGGTGGTGCTGGGCGGCACGCGCCGCCTGACCGGGGCCTTGCTGGGCACGGTGGCCTACATGCTGATCCACCACATCGCCTCGGGCCTGAACCCGCACCACTGGCTGCTGGTCATCGGCGTGCTGCTGGTGGGCGTGATGCTGGTGCTGCCGGGTGGTTTGCTCGATGCCTGGGAACGGCTGGTGGCGCTGGCGCGCCGCGACAAGGAGGCCCGCCATGGCAATCACTGAGGCGACATCCCATCGGCTGGAGGCCACGGGCCTGTGCAAGGCCTTTGGTGGCCTGCAGGTCACGCGCGACGTGTCGCTCGCGCTGCCGGCGGGCGCGCGCACCGCCCTCATCGGCCCCAACGGCGCGGGCAAGACCACGCTGGTGAACCTGCTCGGTGGCGTGCTGCGCGCATCGGCCGGCAACGTGCGCCTGGACGGCGAGGACGTGAGCGCGTGGAACCCTGCGCAGCGCGCGCGCTCGGGCATCGTGCGCACCTTCCAGATCAACCGCGTGTTCAAGGAACTCAGCGTGCACGACAACGTGCGCTGCGCGGTGCTGCACCGCCACGGCCTGGCGCGGCGCGTGTGGTTGTCGCGCGCCCAGCGCGCGCAGGTGGACGCCGAGGTCGACGAGGCCCTGGGCAGCCTGCGCATCCAGGGCCAGGCGCGGCGCATCACCGGGCAGATGGCCCTGGGCGAGCAGCGCCTGGTGGAGATCGCGCTGGCCCTGGCCATGAAACCGCGCGTTCTCTTGCTCGACGAGCCCGCCGCCGGCGTGCCCGAGAGCGAGAGCGGGCGCATCCTCGAAGCGGTGGAGCGCCTGCCCGGCGACCTGGCGGTGCTGCTGATCGAGCACGACATGGACCTGGTGTTCCGCTTCGCGCGCGACATCGTGGTGCTGGTGCAGGGCGCCGTGTTCGCGCGCGGCACGCCGGCCGAGATCGCGGTCAACGAGGCCGTGCGCGAGATCTACTTTGGAAGGAGCGGCCATGCAGCCGGCCACTGAACTGCGCTTCGAGCGGGTGAGCGCGGGCTACGCCGGCGCGCGCGTGCTGCACGGCGTCGACTTCACCCTGCGCCAGGGCCGCAAGCTGGGCCTCATCGGCCGCAACGGCGCGGGCAAGACCACCACCCTGGCCAGCGCCGTGGGCCACGCGCAACTGCAGGGCGGGCGTGTGCTGCTGGACGGGCGCGATGCCAGCGCCTGGCCCACGCACGTGCGCGCCCGCGCCGGCCTGGGTTACGTGCCGCAGGGGCGCGAGATCTTTCCCTCGCTCAGCGTGGAGGAGAACCTCATCGCCGCGTTGCAGGGCCACCCGCGCGGTCCGGCGCTGGACAGGGTCTACGGTCTGTTCCCGCGCCTGCGCGAGCGCCGCCGCAACGGCGGCACGCAGCTCTCGGGCGGCGAGCAGCAGATGCTCTCGGTGGCGCGCGCGCTCATGGCCGGGCCCAGCCTGCTGCTGCTCGATGAGCCGCTGGAGGGCCTGGCGCCCAAGGTGCGCGACGAGCTGATGGATGCGATCTCGGCGCTGGTGGCGAGCACCGGCGTGGGCTGCCTGCTGGTGGAGCAGCACGTGGACGTGGTGCTGGATTTCGCCGACGAGGTGATCGTGCTCGAGCGCGGTGTGCCGGTCTTCCACGGGCCCGTCGAGGAACTGCGCCGCGATGGTGCCATCCTGGACCGCGCGATCGGGCTGGAGAAGGTGTGAGCGCCACCGCGACCATGGCCCCCGTGTCCCTTCGCATCCATGCCATCGCCTACGGCGCCGAGGACGTGCTCCTGTTCGACCTGCGCGCGCCCGCGCGCGATGGGCTGGCGCCTTTCGACGCCGGCGCCCACATCGACCTGCGCCTGCCCCGCGGCATCACCCGAAGCTACTCCCTGCTCAACGACCCGGCCGAGCGCCACCGCTACGTGATCGGCGTCAAGCGCGAGCCCGACAGCCGGGGCGGCTCGGCCTGGCTGCACGCCGACGCGCGCGTCGGCGCGCTCATTGAAGTGGATGGCCCGAGCAACCACTTCGCCCTCGACGAGTCCGCCCCGCACGCGGTCTTCATAGCGGGCGGCATCGGCATCACGCCGCTGTGGAGCATGGTCCAGCGCCTGGAGCGCCTGGGCACACCCTGGACGCTGCACTACCGTGCGCGCAGCCGCCGTGGCGCGGCCCTGCTGGACGAACTGGCCGGCCACGCCGGGCGCGTGCACCTGAGCTTCAGCGACGAAGGCGCGCCATCGCTGGACCTCGCCGCCATCGTGGCGGCGGCGCCGGCCGGCGCGCATTTCTACTGCTGCGGGCCGGTGCCCATGCTGGAGGCCTTCGAGGCCGCCTGCGCCGGCCTGGACGCGGCGCGCGTGCACCTGGAGTACTTCGCGGCCAAGGAAGCGCCCGCCACCGAGGGCGGCTTCGTCGTGCATCTGGCGCGCAGCGGGCGCACCATTCCCATCGCGCCCGGCTGCACCATCCTGGACGCGCTGCAGGCCGAGGGCGTGGCCGTGCCCTCGTCGTGCCAGCAGGGCGTGTGCGGCATCTGCGAAACGGCCGTGCTGGGCGGCGTGCCAGACCACCGCGACCTCGTGCTCTCGGAACAGGAGCGTGCGGCGGGCCGGACGATGATGATCTGCTGCTCGGGCTCGCAGTCGGCGGAGCTGACGCTGGACCTCTAGGGTCCGGTGATCGCGGCGTCCAGCGCCGCGCGGTACCGCCGGCTGCAAGGCACCACCCCGCCGTCGCGCAGCCGCAGGCGCGCGTCGCCGCTGTCCAGCGGCTCGATCGCCACGATGCGCTCCAGGTTCACCAGGTAGCTGCGGTGCACCTGCACGAATCGCGCCGGGTTCAGTTGGCGCGCGAACTCGGCCAGGGTGGAACGCAGCAGGTAGTCGTGCCCGTTCACGCGCAATCCCACGTAGTTGGCCTGGGCCTGCACCCAGTCGATGTCGTTCGCGGCGATGAGGAATTCCTTGCGCAACTGGCGCACGAGGAAGCGCTCGGGGCGGCTGGGGGGTGGGGGCTCGACCGGGGCGGGGGGCGCGGGCGGCGCATCCACCGGCAGCGGCGCTGGGGCCGGCATGGGCGGCTCTGGCGCGTCCAGCACCCGCGCCTCGCCCTGCAGGCGCAGCAGCAGCACGCGGTAGACGGTGAGCGCGCCCACGATGGCGGCGTAGGCGCGCACGTCCTTCAGGTATTCGTAGCCCCACTCCGACCACCAGGGCCCGAATGCATAGGCCTGCCCCGCCGCCGCATGCAAGGCGTGGCGCAGCGCCACCATGCCCGCCACGTGCGCCAGGCTGAACAGCACGCTGCCCAGCAGGTGCCAGGGCAGGTGGCGGGCCAGGGTGTCCCAGTGCAAGGGGAAGCGCCGGTTCCACCAGGCGATGGCGGGGATCAGCGCCAGCAACACCGCGTGGCTGGTGCCTTCCCACACCGCCGCTTCCCACCAGCCCCAGGGCAGGCCGGCCTCGCGCATGTCGGCGCGTGCCACGGCGGTGTTCAGCAGGGCGTGCAGGCCGATGACCGCGACCCAGAACGCCACCTCCGCGGTGCGGTGCCAGCGCGGGTGCCGACGGAGCCAGGCGATGGGGTTCTGGGACATGGCCGCGAGTCTAGCCAGGGCCGTTCCGCGATCCGTTCCCCGTCGCCGATGAAGGTCGTGGCCTTCAGGGCGCCCGCGTCAGGGCAGGCGCACCGATACTGCGGCGATCCGCGCCATGCCGTCCTCGAAGTCGACCTCGACGTCCACCACCGCCGCCACCGCCGCTCTCATGCGCTGGTTCGCCGACCAGGGCTGGACGCCCGCGCCCTTCCAACGCGAGCTGTGGCGGCACTGGGCGCGTGGCACATCGGGTCTGCTGGTGACGCCCACGGGCAGCGGCAAGACGCTGGCCGCGTTCGGTGGGCTGCTGATCGAGGGCCTGCGCGAGCGCACACCCGCGCCCGTGCCAGCAGCGGACCCTCGGGCGCCGCGCCTGCGCCTGCTGTGGGTGACGCCGCTGCGTGCGCTCGCCACTGACACGGCGCAGGCCTTGCAGCGCCCCATCGACGCCCTGGGCCTGGGCTGGACGGTGGCCAGGCGCACCGGCGATGCGGGCTCGCGCGAACGCCGCCTCGCGCGCGAGGGCCTGGCCGAGGTGCTGGTGATCACGCCCGAATCGCTCGCGCTGCTGCTGTCCTACCCCGACACCGCCGCCCGTTTCGCGGGCCTGCGCGGCGTGGTGGTGGACGAATGGCACGAGCTGCTCGGCAACAAGCGCGGCGTGTTGCTCCAGCTCGGGCTCGCCCGGCTGCGCGCGCTGGCGCCCGCGGCCGTCACCTGGGGCCTGTCGGCCACGCTGGGCAATCTCGACGAAGCGCGCGACGTGCTGCTGCCCCACCGGCCCGGCGCGCCCATCGTGCGCAGCGCGCGCCAGCGCCCCATCGCGCTCAAGACCCTGTTGCCCGAGGCCGGCGAGCGCTTTCCCTGGGCGGGGCACCTCGGCCTGTCGCAACTGGGCCGCGTGGTGGCGCTCATCGCGCAGGCGCGCAGCGCCATCGTGTTCACCAACACGCGCGCGCAGGCCGAACTGTGGCACCGCGCGCTGGCGTCGATCTGGCTGGAAGCGCCGCAGACGCTCGCGCTGCACCACGGCTCGCTGGACGTCGGCCTGCGCGCGGCGGCGGAGCAGGGCCTGCGCGACGGCAGCGTGCGCTGCGTGGTGGCCACGTCCAGCCTGGACCTGGGCGTGGACTTCCCGAGCGTGGACCTGGTGCTGCAGATCGGCAGCCCCAAGGGCATGGCGCGCCTGCTGCAGCGCGCGGGCCGCGCCAACCACCGCCCGGGCGCGCCGGGCACCGTGCACTGCGTGCCCACGCACGTGCTCGAACTCGCCGAGTACGCGGCGGCGCGCCAGGCCATCGCCGAGGGTCGCATCGAGCCGCGCCGTCCGCCGCGGCTGTCGCTCGACGTGCTCGCGCAGCATTGCGTCACGCTCGCGCTCGGCGGCGGCTTCCGCGCCGACGAGCTGCTGGCCGAGGTGCGCGGCACGCACGCCTTCGCGGGCCTGAGCGCCGTGCAATGGGAGGCCGTGCTGGCCTTCATCGAACGCGGTGGCCAGGCGCTGGAGAACTACCCCGATTTCCACCGGGTGGTGGTGGACGGGCAGGGCCTCTACGGCGTCAGCGACCGGCGCGTGGCGCTGCGGCACCGGCTCTCCATCGGCACCATCACGGCCGACGGCGCGGTGGAGGTGCGCTACCTGCGCGGCGCGGCGCTGGGCTCGGTGGAGGAGGGCTTCATCAGCCGGCTGCGCCCGCGCGATCGCTTCCAGTTCGCGGGCCGCACGCTGGAGCTCGTGGCGGTCGACGGCATGACGGCCTACGTGCGCAAGGCGGCCTCGCCCAGCGCCAGCGTGCCGCGCTGGCAGGGCGGGCGCATGCCCTTGTCCACCGAACTGGGCATGGCCGTGGAGGCCGCGCTCGCCGGCCCGCGCGACGCCCCCGAAATGCGCGCGCTGGCCCCGCTGCTCGACCTGCAGGCGCGCGCGTCGGCCCTGCCCACGGCCGGGACGCTGCTGGTGGAGTCCGTGCCGGCGCGCGGCGGCGGAGGCCTGTTGTTCATCTACCCGTTCGCGGGCCGCTCGGTGCACGAGGGCATGGCCGCGCTGTGCGCGCTGCGCTGGGGCCGCGCTTCGCCCAACACCTTCCTGTACGCGGTCAACGACTACGGTTTCGTGCTCGATGCGCAGCGGCGCGCCCCCGTGGACGAGGCCCTGCTGCGCCAACTGCTCACGCCCGAGGCGCTCATGGACGACTTGCGCGAGGCCCTGAACCTGAGCGAGATGGCGCGCCGCCAGTTCCGCGAGATCGCGCGCGTGGCCGGCCTGCTCACGCCCTCGCTGCCCGGCGGCACGCCGCGCAGCCTGCGGCAGTTGCAGGCCTCCAGCGGCCTGCTGTTCGATGTGCTGCGCCGCCACGACCCCGGCCACGTGCTGCTGGCCCAGGCCGAGCGCGAGGTGTTCGAGGCGCAGATGGACGTGCAGGCGCTGGCCGCCGCCCTGCAACGTGGCGCCGCGCGCCGGCTGGTGTTGCAAGCGCCGCGCACACTCACGCCGCTGTCGTTCCCGCTGTGGGCCGAAACCACGCGCGGCGAACTCAGCACCGAAGACTGGTCGGCGCGCGTGCGGCGCGCGGCCGAACAACTTCAGAAGCGCCATGGGTGAGACGCAGGACATCGCACTTGGCGGCGAGGCCTTGCGGCTGCACGCCGACCGCGCGCTGCACTGGCCCGCGCGCCAGCGCCTGCTGGTGGCCGATGTGCACCTGGGCAAGGACGACGCCTTCCGCGCCGCCGGCATCGCGCTGCCCACGGGCGGCGCGCGCCACGACCTCGACCGCCTGGCCGCGCTCATCGCCACCACCGCCGCGCAGGAACTCTGGGTGCTCGGCGACCTGCTGCACGGCGCCCGGCCCGACGCGCCCTGGCGCGACGAATGGCGGCGGTTCCGGACACGGCACGCGCAACTGCAGATCGTGCTGGTGGAGGGCAATCACGACCGCTCGGCCGCGCGCGCCGACCTGGGCATCGCGCGGCTGCAGGGGCGCGTGGTGGACGGCCCCCTGGCTTTTGCCCACGCGCCGTCCTCGGCGCCAGCCACCGGGCCCGCCGGCGGCGCACCCCACCCGACGGTGTGCGGCCACGTGCACCCCGTGGTTCGCGTGCCCGGCCTGCGCGGCCGCTTTCCGGCGTTCGTGCAGGTCGATCACCAACTGGTGCTGCCGGCGTTCTCGGCCTTCACGGGTGGCTGGCTGATCGACCGCGCGCAGGCGCGCCACGCCTGCCTGAACGGCCACCTGCTCGACCTGGGCCCGGTGGGCTGAGCGCGCCGGCCGTCCCCGGCCGTTCCCGGTTCGTCCCGGCCCGCCCCCGGTCCGTCCCTGTGCCTTTCGTCCGTCCCGCCGTGCACCGCAACATGCCGGCATGAACCGCCGACACGACATCGACACCCTGCGTTTCCTGGCCTTCGCGCTGGTGATGGTCTACCACCTGGGCATGGCCTACGTGGCCGACTGGCCCTGGCACCTGAAAAGCGCGCACGCGGCCGAGTGGCTGCAGTGGCCCATGCGCGCGCTCAACCTGTGGCGACTGGACCTGGTGTTCCTGGTCTCGGGGCTGGCACTGGGCTTGCTGATGCGCCGCGAGACGCCGGCGCCGGCGCTGTGGCGCCAGCGCAGCGCACGCCTGCTGCTGCCGCTGGCCTTCGGCATGGCGGTGGTGGTGCCCTACCAGGCCTATGCGCAGGCGCTGGCGGGGGGCTTCATCGAGCCCGGGTTCGGCGCCTTCCTGTGGCGCTACGCACAGGGCGGCCCCTGGCCGGCCCAGGCCTTCGACGGCGCGCACGTCGGCGTCACCTGGAACCACCTGTGGTTCCTGCCTTACCTGTGGGCCTACACCTCGGTGCTGCTGCTGGCGCGGCGTGCGCTGGCCCCACTGGCCCCGCGCTTCCAGGCGTTGCGCGGCGCGTGGCTCATGCTGCTGCCCCTGCTGCCGCTCATGATGGGGTCGCTGCTGCTGCGCCGCCATTTCCCGCCCACGCACGACCTGGTCAACGACTGGTGGATGCACGCCGTGTACTTCACCGTCTTCCTCTACGGCTGGTGGATCGGCACCGACGCCGCGCTGTGGCGCGAGCTCACGCGCCTGCGCTGGTGGGCGCTGGGCGGGGCGGTGCTGGCCTTCGCCGCGCACCTGGGTTTTCGCCTGGGGCTGACGACGCCCTGGCCCTGGGCGCGGCTGGCGGCCGACGCCGTGTCCTGGTGGGCCATCGTGGCGGCGCTGGGCTTCGCGCACCGCCACCTGAACCGCCCCTGGCCCTGGCTGGGCTGGGCGCGCGAGTCGGTCTATCCCTGGTACGTGCTGCACCAGACCCTGATCATCGTGGCGCTGGCCTGGCTGATGCCGCTGGGTCTCGGGCCGGTGGCCGAGCCACTGGGCGTGCTCACGCTCACGGTGCTGGGCTGCTGGGCGCTCAACGACGGCCTGATCCGCCGCGTGGGGTGGTTGCGCGCGTGCTTCGGGCTGGCGCCCCTGCGCCGGATCTCAGCGCCCTTGCAGGCGCAGCTGCCCCGGCAGGGGCAATGAGCGCCGCAGCACGTCCTCGGCCAGCCACAGGGCGCTGCGGCGCGCGCGCTCGGCCACCATGGGCAGGGGCATCTGCTGGTAGTCGTCGTTGAAGACCTCGAAGCTGTAGTCGCCGCTGTAGCCCATGGCGTCCAGTGTCTGCACCATCTCGATGAGCTGCGGCGTGTGAACGCCCTCGCCCGGAAAGACGCGCCAGGTGCGCGCCGTGGTCATGCGCTCCTCGAAGGTGCGCGTCTCCTGCCACAGGAAGTCGGAGAGCTGCACCAGGAAGACCTTGCCGGGCTCGATGTCGGCCAGCGCGTCCAGCGGCGTTTTCGCGGCCAGGATGTGGAAGCTGTCCAGGCAGACGCCCAGGTTGGGGCAGTCGGCGCGGCTCACCACGTCCCAGGCGCTGGTGTATTCGTTGATGGTGCGGCCCCAGGACAGGCCCTCGTAGGCGATGCGGATGCCCAGTGGCAGCGCCAGCATGGCGAGCTTGCGCAGGTCGCGCGCGAGGTGATCGGGGTCCTGCGAGGCGTGGGCCGAGGTGGACGAACAGGCCAGCAGCACCTGGCTGTCCAGCGCGGCGCACATGCGCAGCATGGTCTTGGCGATGTCGAGCTTGTAGTCGTGCAGGTGGCCCGAGAGGCCTTCGAAGTCGCGCAGCACCTGAAAGCCGGTGGCGCGCAGGCCGCTGGCCTTTACCTCGGCCACCGCGGCCTGCCAGCCGGCGGGGTGGCCCACGAGGTCGTTGGCCTTGAGCATGACCTGGCCGAAACCGGCCTCGCGCATGGCGCGCAGCTTGGCGTCCAGCGGGCCGGCCAGGGTGATGGTGTCCATGCCGACGTCGCGCATGGCCTCGCGGGCGCTGCGTGGGTCGTTCATGGTGCCGTCCTGGCCTGCGGGTCCTGCACCAGCTCGAACACCACGCCGCCCAGGTAGGCCCTGGTGATGGCGCCGCGCCGCTCGGCATGCACCGCCTCCGACTCGACGAATTCCACGCCGCGATCGCGCAGCGCGCGCACGGCGGCCAGCACGTCGCTCACGCCGATGCCGATGCGCTGCCACTGCTCGCGATCATCCAGGGCGTCCACGGGCGGCTCCACGAGCTGCAGCAGGAAACCTTGCCCGGGCCGCCGCCCCGGCACGCGCAGCAGGTGGCCCGCGGGCATGATGCCGAAGCGCTCCTCGTCGGGGATGGGCGTGGCACCGAGCAGGGTCTCGTAGAAGGCGGTCCAGTCGCCGCTGCGGCCCAGGCCGATGTACTGCACCAGGCCGAACAGGCGCATGTCGAACAGCGCGGGCGGGTGCGGGTCCACGCCGGGGATCGGGACGAAGTCCACGTCGTAGATCGAGAAGTCGCGGTAGCGGTCGATCAGGTAGAGGCGGCTGCCGCCCACGCCGTGGATGGCGGGGATGTTGAGCTCCATGGCCTCGGGGTGCGTGGGCACCTCCCAGCCGCCGCGCGAGAGCACGTACTCGCGCGCGGCGCGGGCGTCGCGCACGCGCAGGCCCACGGCACCGATCACCGGCCGCGCATCGCCGTGCGCCGCGCCGAGCGCGTCGATGGGGTGCGCGTTCACCACCAGGTTGAGCGCGCCCTGGCGGTACAGCAGCACCTCGCGCGAGCGGTGCCGCGCCACCGGGCGAAAGCCCATCATCTCCAGCACCTGGCCCAGGGCCTGCGGCTGCAAGGTGGCGTACTCGACGAACTCGATGCCGTCGAGGCCGAGCGGGTTGTCGGTGTCGCTGGTGGACGCCTGCAGCGGCTCGCGCGCGGGCAAGGCGTCGATCGACGCTTCGTTCATGGTTTCGCCTCCTGAGGGGCCGGTGGCGGCGTGTCGAGCTGCGCGAGTTCGCGCAGGCGCTCGGGCGTGGCCACCGGCAGGCCGAAGAACTCGAGGTAGGCGGGGATCTGCTCGAACAGCATGTCGGTGCCCACCTGCACGCGGCAGCCGCGCGCCTGCGCGGCCGACAGGAAGGCGGTGAAGCGCTCGCGCATGACCACCTCGCCCACGAAGCTGCGGGCGTCCAGGCGGTCCACGTCCAGCGGCAGCGGGTCGCCGGGCGCCATGCCCAGCGGCGTGGCGTTGACCACGAGGTCGACGCCGGCCGGGTCGCGTTCGCCGGTGCTGATCTGAAGCAAGGGATAGGCCGCGCGCAGGCGCCCGCTCAAGGCCTCGCTGGCCGCGCCGTTCGTGTCGAACAGCGACAGATGCGCCACGCCCGCCGCCGCCAGCGAGGCCGCGATGGCCGAGCCCACACCGCCGCTGCCCACGACGAGGGCGCTGGCACCTTTCAGCGCCAGGCCCTTGCGCTGCACGCCGCGCACGAAGCCCTCGCCATCGAACATGTCGCCGATCAGGCGGCCGTTGGGCGCGCGCTTCACCGCGTTGCAGGCGCCGGCCACCTGCGCGGTGCGCGAAACCTCGTCGAGCAGCGCCACCACGCCCACTTTGTGCGGCATGGTGATGAGAGCGCCGATCACATTGGGCGCGGCCATCAGCGGCGGCAGCAGCGATTCGAGCGCGCCGGCCGGGCAGTCGATGGGCACCACCACCGCGGGGGTGCCGCTGGCCGCGAACCAGGGGTTGTAGATCAGCGGCGCCTTGAAGCTGTGCGTGGGATGGCCCAGGTGGACGATCACCCGGGTGTGGCCGTCGATGCGGGGCGTGTTCATGTCGCGGCGCCCCGTTCGGTCAGCCGGTGTAGCCGGCCAGGCGCGGCAGGAACAGCACGAAGTCGGGCCAGAAGGTGGTGATGGCCAGCGCGATCAGCATCACGCCCAGGAAGGGCAGGGTGGCGCGCACCAGATCGCCGAGGGAGACGTTGGCGATCCTGGTCATCATGAACAGCAGCAGGCCATAAGGCGGTGTGACCAGGCCGATCATGATGTTGAGCACCGCCATCACGCCGAAGTGCACCGGGTCCACGCCCAGGGCCACGGCCGTGGGCAGCAGCACGGGCAGGATCACCAGGATGATGGTGGAGCCTTCGAGGAAGGCGCCCAGCACCAGCAGCAGCAGGTTGGCCAGCAGCAGGAAGGTGAAGGGCGAGAGCTCGAGTCCCTTCATCACCGCGCTCAGCGAGGCGGGGATGTTCTCCGAGGTGATGACGAAGTTGAACACCGTGGCGCCCGCGATCAGGATGCCGATGGACACGCTGGTGCGCGCGCTCTGCTGCAGCGACTCGTAGACGTCGCGCAGGCGCAGGCTGCGGTAGTAGAAGGCCGCGATCAGCAGCGCATAGGCGGCGGCCACGCCGGCGGCCTCGGTGGGCGTGGTGATGCCGCTGTAGAGGCAGCCCAGCAGCAGCAGCGGCATCATCAGCGCGGGCAGGGCCTCGCGCGTGATGCGCGGCAGCTCGCGCAGCGGCACCGCGTCTTCCACCGGGAAGCGGTGGCGCTTGGCCAGGTAGTGGATCAGCGCCATCTGCACCGCGCCCAACAGCAGCCCGGGCAGCACGCCGGCCAGGAAGAGGTAGCCGATGGAGGTGCCCGAGACCAGCGCGTACAGCACCAGCGGAATCGATGGCGGCAGGATCGGCCCGATGACGGCCGACACCGCGGTGAGCGCGGCCGCGAAGGAGGCCGGGTAGCGGCCGTCGCGCGTCATCATGGCCTGCATGAGCTTGCCCGAGCCGGCCGCGTCGGCCAGGGCCGAGCCCGACATGCTGGCAAACACCACGCTCTGCAGCACGTTCACCTGCGCCAGGCCGCCGGGAAAGCGGCCCACCAGCGCGTTGCACCAGCGCAGCAGGCGGTCGAGCACGCTGCCCGAGCTCATGAAGCTGGCGGCCAGGATGAACAGCGGAATGGCCAGCAGCAGGTAGCTGGAATAGGTGCTGTTGAGCAGTTGCTCGGCCGCGCTGCCCATGTCCATGCCCTTGAGCCACAGGTAAAGGATGGACGCGCCGATCATGGCCTGCCCGATCGGCACGCCCAGCAGGCTCAGCAGCACGATGGCCGCGACGGCCAGCGAGAAGGGACTCGTCGGGTTCACAGGGAGCCTATGTGGGTGGATTCGGTCTGCTCACGCCCACGGATGGCGTTCACGATCAGCCACAGGTGACGCGCGATGACGGCCACGGTGAACACGAGGTAGATCGAGTAGAGCCAGTCGAAGCGGATCTTCAGGTACGAGCTGCTCTCCACCTTCATGAACGTCACGTAGTCCCAGGTGGCGGGCAGGGCCAGCGCGAACAGCAGCACGATGGCGATGGAGCCCAGCGAGGAGAGCACGCGCCGCCCGCGCGGGCCGAACATGGACAGCAGCAGATCGATGCGGATCTCCTCCTCGTCGCGCAGCACGAAGGCCGAGCCCCACAGGATCAGCCAGAGCCAGGCGACGAGCGAAATCTCCGCCGTCCAGCCCACCGGCAGATCGAACAGGTAGCGCAACGCGATCTGCAGGATGAAGGCGAGGAAGATCACACCCAGAAGGACGGCGGCCACAGCCTCGGCTGCACGCGCGAGGAGGCCGAACCCAGAGGCACCGAGGAACCGGCTTTGCCGGGCCTCAGGTGCCGCCCCCTCGAGGGGGTCGCGCGAAGCGCGGCGGGGGTGATTCATCACTTGACCGCGGCGATCTTGTCGATGATTCCGGGCGCCCAGGCCTTCGCTTCGTCCGACGCCAGGTAGATCTTCTGCGCGTGCTCGCGGAAGGCGTTGATGTTGGGCACGTACACGTCCAGCCCCTGGCGCTTGAAGCCCTCGGCCAGTTCGGCCTCGCGCTTGACGTGCTCGTTCGCGCTCCAGGTGATGGCCTTGTCCACCGCCGCCTGGAAGGCCTTCTGCTTGTCGGCCGACATCGCCTGCCAGGCCTTGAGGTTCATGGTGAGCAGGTCGAAGGCCACCAGGTGCGAGGTGAGCACGACCTGGCCCATCACCTCGTAGAACTTCATGTTCTGCACGTTGGGCAGCGGGTTGTCCTGGCCGTCCACGGTGCCGGTCTGCAGGGCCGTGTAGGTCTCGGCGTAGGCCAGCGGCGTGGGGTTGGCGCCCAGCGAGCGGCCCAGCAGCTGCCAGGCGTCGCCCGCGGGCATGCGCAGCTTCACCCCGGCCAGGTCGGCCGGCACGTTGACCTTCTTCTTGCCGCGCAGGCCCACGTGGCGCGTGCCGAAGAAGGTGGGGCCCAGGATCTTCACCTTCAGCTGGTCCTCCACCTGCTTCTTCATCTGCGCGCCCAGGTCGCTGGCGAAGAAGGCGTTGAGGTGGTTGGCGTCGCGGAACAGGTAGGCCGAGGTCAGCACCGACCAGGCCGGCACCTGCTTGGAGATGTCCTGCGGCGCGATGTTGCCCATCTCCAGGTTGTCGCGCTGCAGGGCCACGAGTTCGGTCCCCTGGCGGAACAGCGTGGAGTTCAGGTGCGCCTCGATGCTGTGGTCGGGTGCGATGTCGGCGCTCAGGCGCCTGATCATCTCGGCGCGGATGTCGGTGTCCGAGAACACCGCGGCGAAGCGCAGCTTGCTTTGCGCGCGGGCGCGGCCCGGCAGCAGGGCCCCGGCGGCCAGGCCGGCGCCGGCGCAGAGGAGGGAACGGCGGTCGATGGTGCGGTTCATGGTGCTTGTCTCCGTTGGTGTGACGGTTGTTGTGAGGAAAACGGCTCAGGCGGTGGCGGCCTCGCGCAGCCGCTGCGCCACCGCGTGCAGCGCGAGCTCGTAACCCATGGGGCCGAGTCCGCAGATCACGCCGGTGCTGGCCAGGGAGGTGAGCGAGTCCTTGTAGGGCGCTTCGCGGCGGTGGATGTTGGTGATGTGGACCTCGATCACCGGCAGGTCCAGCATCTTCAGCGCGTCCAGCAGAGGGATCGAGCGGAAGGACAGGCCAGCCGGGTTGATGATCACCGCCGCGCCGGCGGCGCGCGCTTCCTGCACCCAGTCCACCAGCACGCCTTCGTGGTTGGACTGGCGGAACACGCAGTTCAGCCCGAGTTCGGCGGACAGCGTGAGGCAGCGCGCCTGCACCTGCGCCAGGGTGGTGTGGCCGTACAGGTGCGGCTCGCGCACCCCCAGCAGGTTCAGGTTGGGGCCGTTGAGGATGTGTACGGTGGCGCTCATCGTGGGGGTGGGAGTGCGGCGGCGGGCTTGGCCGGAAGGGGCGCGTGGCCTACAGTCGTCTCCTGCTGTCGTGTGGCTGGAAGGCGATTCTTGGGCCGCCACAGGAAACACTTTCCGCATTGGAAACAGCTTCCGCATCACAAAAATTCAGAGACATGAACCTCGCTCTTGACCGCGGCCTCTCGCTGCTCGAACACCTCTCGCGCCACCCCGACGGCCTGCCGCTGGCCCTGATGGCCGAGGAACTGGACATCCCCCTGAGCGCCTGCCACCGCCTGCTGGGCGACCTGCAGCAGCGCGGTTACGTGCGCCAGAAGCGCAAACAGGGCGACTACCAGCTGACCACCAAGGTGGTGGCCATCGGCCTGGGCTACCTCAGCCACGGCGGCATCGTCGACATCGCGGGGCCCTTGCTGGAGCGGCTCGCGCAGCTCTCGGGCGAACTGGTGCGCCTGTCCCTGGTGGACGACGACCGCCTCACCTTCGTGGCCAAGGCCCAGGGGGCGCGCCAGCAGGGCGTGCGCTACGACCCCGACATGGGCGCCGACGTCTGGCTGTCGTGCTCGGCCTCGGGGCACGCCTGGCTGCACACGCTCAGCGACGAGCGCGCGCTGGAACTGGTGACGCGCCAGGGATTCGGCACGCCCAGGGACTACGGCCCCAAGGCGCCGACGACGGTGAAGGCCATGCTGGGCTTTCTGCACGCGGCACGCGTGCGCGGGTACGCCATGATCGATGAGGTCTTCGCGCCCGGCATGAGCGCCATGGCAGCGCCGGTGATGCGCCGCCACGAGGCCATCGGCGTGATCAGCATTGCCGGACCGCGCACGCGGCTGAGCGTGGCGCGCATGCAGGAACTCGCGCCCGCGCTGCTGGCGGCGGCGGCGGAGTTGGGGCCGATCAGCAACGCGTCCAGCCTGTTCGGTCGGCCACCCCTGGGCAAAGGGTGAGCCCGCGGCGCTCAGGGATTTCACGCGGCGCCGGGCCGCTGGCCACGGGTAGCATGGGACAGGAGGAACCCGATGGACCTGTTCGACATGCCCGATCACGAGACCCTGGCCCTGTACAAGGAAATCGCGCGGCACCTGCTCTTCGCCATGGTGGCCGGCGGCCTCATCGGCCTGGAGCGCAGCTACCACGGCCGACCGGCCGGCTTTCGCACGCACACACTGGTGTGCCTCGCCTCCAGCCTGCTGATGCTGGTGACGCTGTACCAGGGCGTCTGGTTCGAGCAGGACAACAGCAAGGGCACCGTGACCATGGACCCCACGCGCATGGCCCAGGGCATCATGACCGGCATCGGCTTCCTCGGCGCGGGCGTGATCTTCAAGGAAGGCCTCACGGTGCGGGGCCTCACCACGGCGGCCTCGATCTGGATCACCGCCTCCATCGGCGTGCTCATGGGCATCGGCTTCTACTTTCCGGCCGTGCTGGCCACGGTGCTCACGCTGGTGGCGCTGGTGGTGTTGCACCGGGTGGAGCGCTTCGTTCCAACGCACACCTACGCCCAGCTCAACGTGCGCTTCGACCGCCTCAAGGCCATGCCCGAGGCCGATCTGCGCCAACTGCTCAAGGAGCACGGCTTCACCATCGCCAACCTGAGCTACCGGCTGGAAGAGGGCGACGCCTTCGAGTACCGCATGATGCTGCGCACCATGCGGCCGAAGAACCTGGCGGTGCTGGCCCGCTCGCTGGGCACGCTCAAGGTGGTGGAGCAGTTCCGACTCTCGCCCACGGGCGACTGAGCTTCAGACCATGTAGCGGTCCCAGTAGCCGGCCTGCGGCTCGATCTGCTCCACCACGTCCACCCACAGGCCCGACGGGTCGCGGAAGCCGAAGCGGCGCTGGCCGAAGGCCTCGTCGGTGAGCGGCAGGCCCACGTGGCCGCCGCGCGCCTCGAAGTCCGCGTGCGCCGCCCGCGCGTCGGCCACCTGCAGCTCGAAGCACAGGCCCAGGCCGCTGAAGGTCTCGGGGCCGGGCGGGGCCGAGGGGTGGTCGGGCGACATGAAGGCCAGTGAGGCGCTGCCGTCTTCGCTGCACAGCCAGACGAACCAGCTGCTGGCGAAGCCGCATGACCAGCCCAGGCGCTGCTCCCAGAAGGCCTGGCAGGCGCGGATGTCGGGTGTCACCACGATGGGGTAGTGGTCCTGATAGCGGGGTTTGCTGTCCATGGGAAACTCCTTGTTTGAAATAAACAGACTGTCGGTCTGTTTGTTCAATGTAGGATACCGACAGACTGTCTGTCAATGACGTTCCTGGTCAAGGAGAACGAGGATGAAGAACGTTGAACGCGCCCATGCCACTCGCGCGCGCCTGGTTGGGGTGGCGCGCCGCATGTTCGGCGAACTGGGCTACGCCGGCACCGCCACCGAGGCGGTGCTGCAGGAGGCCGGTGTGGCGCGCGGCGCGCTGTACCACCACTTCGCCGACAAGGCCGCGCTGTTTGAGGCCGTGTGCCTGGCGGTGTGCGAGGACATCGTGCCGGCGGTGGACGAGGCCGCCGGTGCGCGGCGCGATCCGCTGGACGCGCTGGTGCAGGGCTCCATCCGCTGGATCGAAAAGACCTCGGAGCCCGAGGCGCGGCGCATCCTCATGATCGACGCGCCCACGGTGCTGGGCTGGGAACGCTGGCAGGCGCTGGACGACCGGCTGAGCCAGGCCTCGCTGGCGGCGGGCATGAAGGCGGCGATCGCCGCCGGCGCCATCCGCTTCGACTGCCGGCTGGAGCTGGCGGTGGCCATGATGAACGGCGCGCTCAATGCGCTGGCGCTGCGCGTGAACGCGCCCGAGGCGCCGGTGCCGCCGCGCGAATGGCGGCGCGCGGTGCGCGCGCTGTGGGCGGCGCATGCGGTCGATCGGGGGTGAGCGCGTTTGGCCCCGCACCGTTTGCCGATCGTCACATCTGCCGGCTTGACGAACATACCAACTGGTCGGTAATCTCCGCTCCCTTGCCGAATCCGCCCGGAGAACACCCATGGACGCCCCGACCCTCAGCTCCCGCGACCGGCTGCTCCAGGCGGCCATGACGCTGGTGCGCACCAAGGGCTACACCGCCACCACGGTGGACGACCTGTGCGCCGCCACCGGCCTCACCAAGGGCGCGTTCTTCTATCACTTCAAAACCAAGGAAGACATCTTTGCCGCCGCCGCGCAGCGCTTCGGTGAAGAGGCCGACGCGCTGTTCCGCCGAGCCGGCTACATGGACAAGGCCGACCCCCTTCAGCGCCTGCTCGGCTATGTCGACCTTCGCATCGAGCTGCTGCAGGGCGAGATCGCGGAGATCACCTGCGTGCTGGGCACCCTGGTGCAGGAGGTGCACATCACCCACCCCGCCATCCGCGAGGTGTGCGACCGCCACATCACGGCCAACGCGGACCTGGTGACCGAGATGGTCACGGCCGCCAAGCGCCAGCACGTCCCCCGCGCGCGTTGGAGCGCCGAGGCCCTGGGCCTGTACGTGCAGGCCGTCATTCAAGGATCGCTGCTGCTGGTGAAGGCCCGGCAGTCGATCGAGCCCGCGGTCGAGTGCCTGCGCGTGCTGCGCCGCCACCTCGAACTGCAATTCCTTCCCACCCCCGCCAAGGAGACAGTGAAATGAGCTCTGTCGATGGCTTCATGGCCCCCGTGCCATTCGATGCCGAACGCATGATCCATGGCGGCTTCAACGTGATCCTCGATGTCTGAACACACCTCTCCCGCGCCCGCCCGGGCCACCGGCCGCGACTGGCTGGGCCTGGCGGTGATCGCACTGCCCTGCATGGTCTATGCGATGGACATGACCGTGCTCAACCTCGCGCTGCCCGTGCTCAGCGCCGAGCTGCGGCCCAGCGCCGCGCAACTGCTGTGGATGGTCGACATCTACAGCTTCCTGGTGGCGGGCTTTCTCATCACCATGGGCAACCTCGGCGACCGCATCGGCCGGCGCAAGCTGCTGTTGATCGGCGGCGCGGCCTTCGGCCTGGCCTCGCTCATCGCGGCCTTCTCCACCAGCGCCGAGATGCTGATCGCCATGCGCGCGCTGCTGGGCGTGGCCGGTGCCACGCTCGCGCCGTCCACCATGTCCCTCATCCGCAACATGTTCCACGACGAGGAGCAGCGCCGCTTCGCCATCGGCGTGTGGATCGCGAGCTTTTCCATGGGCGCGGCCATCGGCCCGCTGGTGGGTGGTGCGCTGCTGCAGTGGTTCCACTGGGGCTCGGTGTTCCTCGTGGCGGTGCCGGTGATGGCGCTGCTGCTGGTGCTGGGGCCGCTCGTGCTGCCCGAGTTCAAGGACCCTGACGCGGGGCCGATCGATCTCGCGAGCGCGCTGCTCTCGCTGGCCTCGGTGCTGGCGGCGGTCTACGGCATCAAGACCATCGCCACCCATGGCCTGGTGCTGGCGGGCCTGCTGCCGCTGGCGGCGGGCGTGGCCCTGGGCTGGGTGTTCGTGCGGCGCCAGTCGCGTCTGGCGCACCCGCTGCTGGACATCGCGCTGTTTCGCCAGCCGCGCTTCGCGGCGGCGCTGGCGGCCTACGCGCTGTCCTGCCTGGCCATGTTCGGCGTGTACATCTTCATCACGCAGTACCTGCAGGTGGTGCGCTCACTGGACCCGCTGAGCGCGGGCCTGGTGACGCTGCCCTGGGCGCTGGCCTTCGTGTTCGGCTCACTGGGTGCCCCGCGTTTGGCGAGCTGGTTCGCGCCGGTGCGCATCCTCATCGGCGGCCAGGTGGCGGCGGTGATCGGCTTCCTGATGCTGCTGATGGTGGACACCGGCACGGGCCTGCCCTGGCTGGTGGCGGGCACGGTGGTCATGAGCCTGGGCATGGCACCGGTGTTCACGTTGGGCAACGAGATCATCATCACCTCGGCCCCGCCCGAGCGCGCCGGTGCGGCTTCGGCGCTGTCGGAGACGGCGTCCGAGTTGAGCGGTGCCCTGGGCGTGGCCCTGCTGGGCAGCCTGGGCGTGGCCTGGTACCAGGCGCGCGTGGGGGCGGGCATGCCGGCGGCGCTGCCCGAGCACGCCGCCGACGCGGCGCGCGACACACTGGCGGGTGCGCTGCACGCGGCAGGTTCACTGGGCGGCGCGGACGGCCCGCTGTTCGCCGCGCTGGCGCGTGGGGCCTTCGTCGAATCGCTGCACCTGGTCACGCTGGCCGGCGCGGCGGTGATCGCGGCGGCTTGCGTGATGACGGCGCTGTTGTTGATGCGACGGCCGGCGGCGGCCGCTGCCTGAGGGGTCCGCCATGACCTTGCGGGGGTGACTCACATCAGATCATTTGAGCGATAATCTAAGCTCAAAGGAGCAGATTCATGCCGGGTCCCGCATCATCCCGTCGAAGCGCGCCCGCACGGCCCAAGGCGCGCAAACCACCCATGCCGGTGCCCGCTGCCAGGAACACCACCGGCTTTGTCACGAGTTTCCTGAAGGTTTACGAGACGGATGCGATGGAGCGCGTTCGCATCGTCAAGCTCGGCGTCCCGGCAAGCGCCGTTGATGCGATCGCGCGCCGCATGGCCATCCCCAAGGAGAAGCTCGTCGGCACACTCGGCCTGGCGCGCGCTACCGTCGATCGCAAGGCACGTGAGAACAAGCCCTTGTCATCGGACGAGAGTTCACGCGTGCTGGGCATGGCGCGCCTCGTCGGCCAGGTCCAGGCCATGGTCGAGGAGTCCGGTCAGGCGGAGGGTTTCAACGCGGCAGAGTGGGTGGCTCATTGGTTGGAGAAGCCGCTGCCGGCCCTGGATGGCCAACGCCCCGCCGACCTGATGGACACGCCGGAAGGACAGAGCATCGTGTCGCAGTTGGTGTCCCGCATGCAGAGTGGGGCTTACGCGTGAGTGTGGTGTTGTGGCGCATCGCCACGGACGCGCGGGAGTACAAGGCCGACGATCTGGACGGCAAGGGCGCTGAAAGAACCGGCGGTCGGTGGAACCGACCCGGCCGCCCCGTGGTTTACACCGCTTCTTCGGTGGCCTTGGCATGCCTGGAGACCGTGGTCCATCTCAATGCGGGCGACTTGCCGCTGAACCGGTTTCTCGTGCGAATCGTGGTGCCGGATGATGTGTGGGCAGCCCGCAAGGTAGAGGCTGCAGCGGATCTGCCTTCGGGTTGGAACGCCATTCCCGAGAGCCGGGTATCGCTGGACATCGGTGACCGCTGGTTGCGAAACGCATCAAGCGCACTGATGGCCGTGCCCTCCGTCGTCGTGCCCGAAGAGTTCAATGTGCTCATCAATCCCATGCATGCGCACGCCGCAGGGATCCGGGCTGGCAAGGTGCGGTCATGGTTCTACGACCACCGACTGGTTTGAGGCATTCCCGTCGGCGCCCGGCCTCAATGGAAATCCCGGCTCTCCGTCGCCAGCCGCCCCAGCAAGGGCGTCAGGTCCTCCAGCCGTCCCGCGATCAGGTTGCACAGCGGCCCCTCGCGCTGCCACACGCCGTGCACCGCCAGCAGCCGCGCGTGCAGCAGCGCGGCGCGCTGGCGTTCGCGCACGTGGCGCCAGACGATCACCTGCACTGCACCGGTCTCGTCCTCCAGTGAGACGAAGACGGTGCCGTTGGCCGTGCCCGGCTGCTGGCGCACGGTGACGATGCCGCAGGCGCGCGCGAAGCGTTTGTCGGGCAGGGCCTTGAGCTCTTCGGCCGTCATCAGGCGCCGCGCCTGCAATTGCGGGCGCAGCAGGGCCAGCGGGTGGCGGCGCAGCGTCAGGCGCGTGGCCGCGTAGTCCCACACGATGGCTTCGCCCTCGGGCGCGGGCGGCAGTTCGATGGGCGCCTCGTGCACAGGCGCGTGGCGCAGCAGCGCGGGCGGCGTGCGCAGGCCCGCCGCGTCCCACATCTGCTGACGCCGGTGGCCCGAGAGACCGATCAACGCGTCGGCCGCGGCCAGCAGTTGCAGCTCGCGCGGGTCCAGGCCCGCGCGCTGCGCGAGGTCTTCGGCGTCGCTGAAGGGCGCGTCGCGGCGCGCGGCGGCGATGCGGTCGGCCGCCCCGCTCGACAGGCCGCTCACGCGGTTGAGGCCCAGGCGCACCGCGGGTGCCTGCGGCGGGCCTTCCAGCGTGCAGTCGCGCTCGCTGTGGCAGACGTCCACCGCGCGCACCACCACGCCGTGGCGCTGCGCGTCCTGCACCAGCTGGCTGGGCGTGTAGAAGCCCAGCGGCTGGCTGTTGAGCATGGCGGCGAGGAAGGCGGCCGGGTGGTGGCGCTTGATCCAGCACGAGTCGTAGACCAGCAGCGCGAAGCTGGCGGCGTGGCTTTCGGGAAAGCCGTAGTCGGAGAAGCCGTGGATCTGCTGGTAGATGCGTTCGGCGAACTCGGCCGAGTAGCCGTTGGCGGTCATGCCCGTGACGATCTTCTCGTGGTACTTGTGCAAGCCGCCCTTGCGCTTCCACGCGGCCATGGCGCGGCGCAGTTCGTCGGCCTCGCCTGCGGTGAAGCTGGCGGCGATCATGGCCAGTTGCATCACCTGTTCCTGGAACACGGGCACGCCCAGGGTGCGTTCCAAAGCAGGCTTGAGTTCGTCCTTTTCATAGGTCACCGGCTCCTTGCCCTGGCGCCGGTTCAGGTAGGGGTGGACCATGTCGCCCTGGATGGGGCCGGGCCGCACGATGGCGACCTCGATCACCAGGTCGTAGAAGCAGCGGGGCCGCAGGCGCGGCAGCATGCTCTGCTGCGCGCGACTTTCGATCTGGAACACACCCACGGTGTCGGCCTCGCAGATCATGCCGTAGGTGGGGTCATCGCCGTCGGGGATGTCCTGCAAGTCGAACGGCCGGCCCAGGCACTGGCCGATGAAGACCAGCGCCTTGCGCAGCGCGGTGAGCATGCCCAGCGCGAGCACGTCGACCTTGAGCAGGCCCAGGGCCTCGAGGTCGTCCTTGTCCCACTCGATCACGGTGCGGCCTTCCATGGCCGCGTTCTCCACCGGCACGATGCGCGTGAGCCGGTCCTGCGTGAGGACGAAGCCGCCCACGTGCTGCGAGAGGTGGCGCGGAAAACCCGACAGCTCGCCGATGGCCTCGCCCGTGAGCACGCCGACGAGGTCGATGAGCTGGCGCACGGCCAGGTCATCGGGCCGCAGGCCCACGGCCAGCAGGCGCTCGGCCGATGGCGTTCGGCCATCGAACCACTGCTGCTCTTTCGCGAGGCGGTCGATCACCTCGGCGTCGAAGCCGAGGGCCTTGCCCACGTCGCGGATGGCGCTGCGGCGCTGGTAGGTGATGACGGTGGCGGCCAGCGCGGCGCGCTCGCGGCCGTACTTGCCGTAGATGTACTGGATCACCTCCTCGCGGCGCTCGTGCTCGAAGTCGATGTCGATGTCGGGCGGCTCGTTGCGCTCCTTGCTGACGAAGCGCTCGAACAGCACGGTCTGGCGCGCCGGGTCCACCTCGGTCACGCCCAGGCAGTAGCAGACCACCGAGTTGGCCGCGCTGCCGCGGCCCTGGCACAGGATCTTCCTGTCGTCGCGCGCGAAGCGAACGATGTCGGCCACGGTGAGGAAGTAGTGCTCGTAGCGCAGCTCGGCGATGAGTGCGAGTTCGTGTTCGATCTGCGCGCGCACCTTGTCGGGGGTGCCGCCGGGCCAGCGCCGCGCCGCGCCCTGTTCGGTGAGCTCGCGCAGGTGCTGCGTGGGCGTGCGGCCCTCGGGCACCACCTCGGCCGGGTACTGGTAGCGCAGTTCGTCGAGCGAGAAGTCACAGAGCCCGGCCACGCGCAGGGTTTCGGCCAGCAGGTCGGCCGGGTAGGTGGTGGACAGGCGCAGGCGCGAGCGCAGGTGGCGCTCGGCATTGGGCTGCAATTGCCGGCCGCAGGCGGTGAGCGGCTGGCCCAGGCGCGTGGCGCTGAGCACGTCCTGCAAGGCCTGGCGCGAGCGAACGTGCATCAGCGCATCGCCCGTGGCCACGAGGGGAATGGCGCTGAGTTCGCCAGCCTCGCGCAGGCGCGCGAGCCAGGCCTCGTCGTCGATCTGGCGCAGCAGCGTCACCGCGAACCAGCAGCGCCCGCTGAAGCCGGTGAGCAGCCAGCGCGCGACGTCGAGCAGGCGCGGCAGCGGCGTGCCGCGATCGGGCGCGGCGAGCAGCAGGCAATCGCCCAGCGCGCCCGGTTCGATGTCGGCCAGGTGCAGGCGGTACTCGCCCTTCTTCGGGCTGGCGCGGCGCAGGCGCGTGATGAGTTCGCACAGGTTGCCGTAGCCCGCGCGGTTCTGCGCCAGCGCCACCAGCGTGAACGGCGCGTCGTGCACGCGGAACTGCGCGCCGACGATCAGCGGCAGGCCGCACGCCTTGGCCTCCACGTGCGCGCGCACCACGCCGGCCATCGAGCATTCGTCGGCGAGGGCGAGCGCCGTGTAGCCCAGTTGTGCGGCGCGGCGCACCAGCTCCTGCGGGTGGCTGGCGCCGCGCAGGAAGGAAAAGTTGCTGAGGCAGTGCAGCTCGGCGTAGGCGGGGAGGGTGGGGGGCGTGTTCATTCGGAAACCTCCGGGCCTTCAGAAGACCCCGTGCAGGTACCAGGCGCCGCCTTCGTCGGCCAGGCGTTCCTGGAACACCCACAGCACGCCGGCCTGCTCGTCGAGCGCGACGAAGTAGTCGCGCTGCGCGTGGCGGTGGGCCGCGCCATCGGCCGCGCGGTCCCACCAGCCACCTTCCACGCGGTGCGGTCCGGCGATGAGTTGCAACACGCCGCGGTACACGGGCCGGTGCCCGCGCACCGGCAGGCGCAGCGGCCGGGGCAGCACCCAGCTCGGCTGCGGCGTGTGATCGGGCGCGGGGATCGCGGGCCGGGCGCGCGGCAGGGGCTCGCCCACGGGCTGCCAGCGCTGCATGTGTTCGAGCCGGTGGTCGTCCAGGGGCACGGGGCGCAGCACGCGCTGCGGGCCCAGCCGCGCCGCGATCCGCTCCAGCGTCTCGTCCAGCGCCACGTCGGCCGTGCCGTCGTCGGGCAGCAGCGAGCCGCTCGGTGGCGCCAGCGCTTGCGTGCCCAAAGCCTCCAGTTCCAGGTCGCCCGCGGGGGCCAGCAGTTCGGTGCGCGCCAGGTGCTCGGCGAGCAGGCGCGCCAGGTGCTCGATGCGCCGCGTGGGCGTGCGCGTGCGGATGACCAGTTCGCCGCCTTCGCCCGCGGCGCGCGAGCGCATGGCGTCGTGCGCCCAGCGCAGCGCGAAGGCCGTGACGCCCCGGTGCCGCGCGGCCAGCCAGCCGCACAGGCGCAGCAGCAGGCGGTGCGCGCCATGCATGAGCGCGGGGGCGTCCTCCACGCGCGACATCAGCTCCAGCCGCGCGAGGAAGGTTTCGGGCGGGGCGAGCCAGTGCTGCGGCTCGGGGCACTGGCCATAGGCCTGGTCGAAGGCCGCCAGCAGCGCGGTGTCGAAGCGCCGGCCCAGGCCCGCGCGCGGCAGGCGGCGCACGTCGCCCAGGGTGCGGCAGCCCAGGCGCGCCAGCGTGCCGCGGTGCGGCGCCACGGCGCCGAGCGTGTCCATGGGCAGGCGGTCCAGGGCCCGGGAAAGCGAGGCCTCGGGGTCGACGCCCTCGGCACCCGCGCGCGCGAAGGCCAGCGCGGCCAGGCCGGTGGGCGCCCAGCCGATGCGCTGCACGCCGAATTCGGCCGCCGCCGATTCGCGCACGCGCTCGCGCAGCGCGGCCCGGCCGCCGAACAGGCGCAGGCTGGCTTCCAGCTCCATCAGCACGGCGCCCTCGACCTCGGCCACGCGGGGCGTGAACTGCAGGGCCCAGGTGCCCAGCGCAGCCACCGCCTCAGGCGCGCTGGTGTTGTCGCCGTTCGTGTCGGGCAGGAGCAATGCGGCCCACCACATCGGCGGCCTCCTCGTGATCATGGGGCCCGTGACCGAGCGCGCGCATGCGCGGCGTGAGCACGGCGTGCAGCCCGCCGGGCACCGAGGGCAGGTGCAGCTCGCCCTCGTGCGGAGGGCCTTTGCGCTTGAACACGCGCACGCGCAGGGCCCAGTCGTTGCCGTGTCGCACCAGCAGGCGCAGCGGCGCGGGCGAGGCCTGGCCTTGCGCGGCCTGCGGGCGGAACAGCAGCACCAGGCCGTCGTTGCCCTGCGCGCTCACCTGCAGGCGGCGCAGGGCGTCGGGGCGGGCCTGGGGCAGCCAGGCCAGCAGCGCGCCGCAGGCGTTGGCGCGGATGAGCTGTTCGCTCGCCCACAGGCGCTCGGCCTCGCTGTCGGCCTGCACCCAGATCAGCTGGCGCGCGGGCAGCCCCAGCTGTTGCAGGCCGGGGCCGTGCGGCGTCCAGGGCGGGCCCACCAGCGCCAGGCAGCGGCCGGCCAGTTGCGACAGGCTGGGCGCGAGCAGGCGCCATTCGTGGGCGCCGGGCCGGGTCTGCAGCACCTCGGTGAGCGAGCGGCAGGGCCAGCCGCCGCCGGGCAGTTCACGGTCCAGCAAATCCCAACCCGAAGTGAGCACTCGCGAAACCGGTGCGCCAATCTCATGGCCACGCCAGAGGGCGTCGGCCACGCGGCGCGGCCAGGGCGCCGCGGGCGGGGTGGGGGCCGAGGGCTCGGCCGAAGGGAAGGACATGGCATCGTGAAACTGTATGCACGTACAGTATCACAGATGATTTTTCCGTGATGAATGGAGGCGACGGGCTGTAGGCAGGCAACCCGAAGGGGTGGACCGCGACCCAGGGCCGCCTTGTGGCCTGTCAGTCCTTACCCATCCATCCAAGCATGATTTCTCGCTCCCATTCCTTGCCTCGGCTGCCTTCTTCCGTCCCGCCGTCCCCCCAGCGGCTGGTACGCAGCCATTCCTTCAGCGGCGCGATCCATGGTTCTCCTGTCCAGCCTTCGGTGCCGACCGACGCCGGTGTGGCGGAGCAGGCGGCCGTTGTGCCCGCCCATCCCCAGCAGCCGGTGGTGGTTTTTGATCTGGGGCGCCTTCCCCCTGAACTGCAGCAACTGGTTGCCGCCGCCTTCGGCAATCCCCACGAAACCTGCACCCTGGAACAGCTTCAGGTGGCTTTGAAAGCGTTCAAGGCGGTGAGCGAGGTGAACCAGTCCTTTCATCGAAACACCCTGCCCCTGTTGCACGCCACCTTCCTGCGCCTGTTCGGAGCGGGCCGCATCAAGGGCGCCTCCCTCGACAGCCTGCCTCAGAACCTGCCCCAGATCCTCGAAGGCATCGTGGCCCGCTCGGGCCTGTGTGGTCTGCAGTGTCTGAGCGACCTGGTCAATGGCAGTCTGGGAATGGACCCGAACCTTGCTCGCAAGGCCTTCAACCGTTGGGTCCATCTGGCCAGAACGGCCATGGCGACCACTGCCTTGCCGTACAAGGCCTTGCCTACCTTGATCGCCATGCGCTTGGGGGAGATGCTGCGGCGGCCTGGTGTGCCACCGACGCATGCCCTGGTGCTGATGAAGCAGTTGGTTCGCATGGCCAAGACCGGTGGCTTGTCCCCCGATATCGCCGAGCCGGTCCTGATCGAAGTGGCCCTGGTGGCCCTGGCGCAGGAGCTCGCCTGGAATGCCTCATTCCGTGCGCCTCCCCAATTGGGCTTGGGTCTGCAGTGGGTGGAGCTCGGTTCGGCCGATGTCCTGGACGCGATGAATGTGAATGGGCTGAAGCACCTTTTCGTGGGCATCCAGACACCCTTGCTCGCCGTGGCCCGGGTGCTGGCCACACGACGGAGATCCGGGGGGGAGCCGCTCACCAAGGACACGGTATTGACCGCGCTGACATTCTTGGCTGACCGCCCCTGCCCTCCGATCGGTGGTCTGGCCGAGGCGCTGGACATCATTCAGCGCATGGACCTGGACCGGCCCCAATAAGGCCGGTCAACGCCGGGTCTTCTCCTGCTGCGCCGCCACCTGCTCACGCAGCCGGTCCTCCATCTCACGCAGCTCCGGCGTGAACGCCTCGCCGAAGTCCTCGGCCTCGTAGATGCGGCGGATTTCGATTTCCGAGTCGCCGCGCATGGGGTTGGGGCAGCGCTTGGCCCAGTCGATGGCCTCCTGCAGCGAGGCGCACTGCCAGATCCAGAAGCCGGCGACCAGCTCCTTGGTTTCGGCGAAGGGGCCGTCGGTCACGCGGCGCTTGTCGCCCGAAAAATGCACGCGCGCGCCCTTGGAACTCGGGTGCAGGCCCTCGCCCGAGACCATCACGCCGGCCTTGACGAGCTCTTCATTGAAGCGGCCCATTTCGGCGAATTCTTCCTCGGTGGGCATCACGCCCGCTTCGCTGTCGGCGGTGGCCTTGATCATCACGATGAATCGCATGGGGTTCTCCTGGTGTGGGTCGGTTGGTGCAACAAGGTGATTGCAACGGTACGACGGGCCAGGCCGGTCAGTCTCGACAGATCCACCGGCCTGGCCTTGCGGACGGCGACGAACGGCAGTGCCGCGCCCGCGCCTCAGAACTTCAGCCGCGCCCCCACCACCAGCGAACGCGGCGCGCCGGGCGTGAGGATGGCGTCGTTGGCCCCGGCGATGTCGCGCACGCTGAACATCGACACGTATTGTTTGTCGCCCAGGTTGCGCGCCTCGGCGAACACCTCCCAGTCCTTGGCCGTGTAGCCCGCGCGCAAGCCCCACAGGGTGTACGAGTCCACCTTGTAGGTGTTGGCGAAGTCGGCCCAGCGGCTGCTCACCACATCCAGCGTGGGGCCGGCGAAGAAGCCGCTGCTGTGGCGGTAGATGGCTTCGGCGCGCAACGCCAGCCTGGGCGCGGCGGGCAGCGTGTTGTTGCCGTAGAGCGCGTCCTTGCGGAAGCGGAAGTGGTTGATGGTGAGGTTCACCAGGGGCTCCAGGCGGTGACGACCGCCCTCGCCGATGGCGAAGCTGCCGCCCACCAGGGCTTCCACGCCCGCGTGCACCGTGTCGTCGGCGTTGATCGACAGGCTGGTGCCGGGCGCGCCGGGGTCGTCGCGCGAGAGGATCTCGTTGCGCAGCCGGGTGTAGTACGCCGCCACGTCCCAGTGCCACCGGTTGCCGCCACCCAGGGCCTGCTGGCCGCGCGCACCCACCTCGACCACCGTGCCGCTCATGGCGTCGAGCAGGGTGTTGGGCGGGCCACCGGGGGTTTCGTCTTCCAGCTCGTACAGCGTGGGCGCTTCGTACACGCGGCTGATGTTGGCGAACAGCTGCGCGTCGGGTGTGAGCTGGCGGATCAGGCCCACGCGCGGGTTGAGGCTGTCGTAGTCGCCCTTGAGCCGGGACGTGGCGACCTCGCGGCTGGTGGTCACCGCCTGGGCACCGTAGACCAGGGTCCAGTTCGGCGCGAACCGCCAGCGGTCCATCACGAACAGCTCCAGGTTGTCGGCCTTGTTGTCGACCACGGCGAAGCGCGTGCGCGCACCGCCGGGCGTGTAGCTGAAGTTGCCGCCATCGACGGTGGTCTGGGCCCAGTTCAGGCCGACCAGCAGGTCGTGCGCGCCCAGGCGGCGCTGGTAACGCACCGTGCTGCCCAGGGTGCGCTGCTCGGTGTCGATCAGCAGCGAGAAGAAGGGCGGCGCATAGACGATGGGGTGGAAGAGCCGCTGGTTCTCGACCGACAGGCCCACGCTGAGCTGGCTGTCGGCGTCGATGTCCCACACGGTCTTGTTGGCCAGGCGCCAGGTCTTGACGTTGTACTGGTAGTCGCCGGCGATGGCCTCGGGCGAGCCCTGGCGCGGCTGGTCCAGCCACTGCTGGCGCGTCAGGCCGCCGGGCAGTTGCTGGTCGTTGTCGATGGCGCTGAGGTAGACGCGTGTGCTCACGCGGTCGCCGAGCTGCCAGCCGCCGTTGGCGTAGAGGCTGGTGCGTTCCTGTTGCTGGTGTCCGCGAAAACCGTCGTAGCGGCGCGTCTCGGCGGTGACCAGGCCGTCGAAGCTGCCGCTGACGGTGCCCAGGGTGATCCGCCCCTGGCGCTCGCCGAAGCTGCCGGCGCTGAACAGCGCTTCATTGGGCGCGCCGTCGCGCGCGGTGGGCGTGATGAAGTCGATGGCGCCGCCCAGCGTGCTGGCGCCGTAGGTGAGCGCGTTGGCGCCGCGCGCCACGATGGCGTGGCGCGCCGACAGCGGGTCGATGTCGCGGTTGTGGTTGTTGCCGTCGGCCGCGCTCACGGGCAGGCCGTCCTGCAGCATGCGCACGCCGTTGCCGTCGTAGTTGGTGGCGTCCAGGTTGGAGCCGCGGCTGGAGAGGAAGACGGAGTCGCCGGTGGAGCCGCCCGCGGCCCACAGGCCGGGCGTGTAGCGCAGCATGTCGGCGAGGTTGCTGACGCCGCGCTGGCGCAGGCTTTCGCCGTCGATCAGCGAGACGCCGCCGGGGGTGAGGGCCTGTTCGGCCTGCAGCGCTTCGCGCGTGGGGTCGATGGACTTGTCGGCCTTGATGGTGATGGTGGGCAACTGGGCCGCGGGCTGGCTCTGGGCCAGGGCAGCGGGGACCAGCACGGCCGCGCACAGCGCGGCGCATGACGGACGGTTCATGGTGTTTCTTTCGGTGGCGAGACAGGGCACGGTCGGCCTGCCACGGGGGCGGCCGTCCTGACGGGGAAGAAGCGTCAGGCCCGCTGGGGCGGGCCGTGCGAGGGCGGCGGCAGGGCGTGCCGCCGCGCCACCACCGTGGCTGGCCTGGCGGGCGCCAGGGGTGCGCCGTCAGGTGCCGCAAAGGAAAGCGCGCCCGGGACGGGCAGTGGGGCCGGCGTGGCGCCGACCGCGCACAGGTCGGCGCAATGGGCCAGTGCGTCGGCACCGGTGGCGTCTAGCGCGAGCGCCTCGCGGATCTCGGCCGGCAGCGCGGCGGAGGCTTCACGCGCGTTCGCGGGGTCGCCGCACCAGGCGGCCATCGTCCCGGGGGCCTGCGCCATCAGGGCGGCGTGCGCCACCGGCAGGCACAACTGCGCGAACCAGGCCAGCAGGGCCAGGGTCCAGGTCAGGCGCAGTCGATGGCGAAAAGAAGGGGGCCGCACGGGCGCGCATTGTAGGCAGCGCGCCCGGCGGAGACGGGCCGGATCAGCCCACGCGCAGCGGCACGAACAGCGTGGCGCCGTCGCGCATGAGCTGCAGCGCGATGGACTGCTTCGCCTCGCGCGCCTCGGCCTTTACCTGGTCCACCGTGGTCACCGGCTTGCCGTTGATGCCGATGAGCAGGTCGCCGGCCTGCACGCCCGCCAGTTCGGCGGCGCCCGTCACGTCCTCGATCAGCAGGCCCTGGCGCGCGCCGCTGGCGCGGCGCTCGGGCTCGCTCAAGGGCCGCAGCATCAGGCCGAGCTTGTGCTCGCTGCCGGCGGCCCCGTCGCCCTTGGCGGATGCCGTGCGCTGGTCGGCCGCGCTGGCGAGTTCGACGGAGGTTTTCGCCTCGCGCCCGTCGCGCCAGTAGCCGATCTCCACCCGCTCGCCGGGCGCCGCCTGACCCACCAGCAGCGGCAGGTCGGCGATGCGCTCCACCGGCTCCTGGCCCACGCGCAGGATCACGTCGCCCGAGCGCAGGCCGGCCTTGTCGGCGGGGCTGCCGGGCTCCACCTGCGCCACCAGCGCGCCGCGCGGCGCGTCCAGGCCGAAGGACTCGGCCAGCGGCTGGTTCACGTCCTGCGCCGCCACGCCCAGGCGGGCGTGCTGCGCCTGGCCGGTCTTCACGATCTGGTCCTTCACTTTCAGGGCGACGTCGATCGGGATGGAGAAGGCCAGGCCCTGGTAGCCGCCGGTGTGGCTGAAGATCTGCGAGTTGATGCCCACGACCTGCCCCCTGGCGTTGAACAGCGGCCCGCCGGAGTTGCCGGGGTTGATGGCCGCGTCGGTCTGGATGAAGGGCACGTAGCTCTCGTCGGGCAAGGACCGGCCCTTGGCGCTGACGACGCCCACGGTGGCGGTGTTCTCGAAGCCGTAGGGCGAGCCGATGGCCAGCACCCAGTCGCCCACGCGCAGGTCCTTCTCGGAACCCAGCGGCACGGTGGGCAGGTCCTTGGCCTCGATCTTGAGCACGGCCACGTCGGTCATCGGGTCGGTTCCGAGCACGCGGGCCTGGAACTCGCGCCGGTCGGGCAGCTTCACCGTCACGCGCGAGGCACCGTCGACCACGTGCGCGTTGGTCAGGATCACGCCGTCCTTGTCGACGATGAACCCCGAGCCCTGGCCGCGCACGATGTCCCGGCGGGGCGCGTCGCCGCCGTCGGGGAACGGGAAGGGGAAGGGAAAGCCGAAGGGGCTGGCGCCCTGGCGGGGGCCATCGCCCTGCAGGCCCACGCGGCGCGTGCCGCTGACGGAGATGTTGACCACCGCCGCGCCATTGGCCTGGGCGATGGCGGCGAAGTCGACCTGGCCGGCGCCGGGCGCCGCGACCGGGGCCGCGGTGCGCACGAAGGCGGTGGGGGTGGCGGTGGCGGGCGCCACGGCCGGTTCGTTGTGACGCGACAGGCCCCAGCCCACGGTCAGGCCGCCCACGGCGCCCGACACGAGCATGGCCGCCACCAGGGGCAGCAGGCGGTGGCGCAGATAACGGGTGTTCGTGGCCATGTTCAAGCACTCCCTCCATCGAGCCGCACCATCAGCAGCGCGTCACCGGCCTGGCGCAGCGCCGACAGCGCCGACCACGGGTGGTGCAGCCGCAGGTGAAAGGCCGCTTCCTCCAGCAGGGACCAGGCCGCCATCGATGAGCCCGCCTGGTCGCGCAGCAAGGAGCGCGCGTGCTCGATGCGGTGCGCGGCCTGCATGTCGTGGTCGCAGTAGATGGCGACCATGGCGTCGCGCACGTCGTCGAGCAGCGGCGCGAGGTCGGTGGCGGGCAGGCCCGGCGCGAGCGGGCGGTGGTGGCCGGCCGCATGGATCAGGGAATCGATGCCGGTGACCGACGAGGGCAGAGGGTTCTGTTGCATGACAACTCCAGTCGCTGGGGCCGGTGCGGTGGCGGGATTGCCACGGTGCCGGCGTGCGATGAAGCATCGGCGCGCCGGGTTGCCCCCCGGCTACCGCGCGCGGGCGCCATGTTTCAGATGCAATGAAGCGGCGAACGGCGTGAAGGCGTGTCAGCGCGGCGGGTGCAGCAGGCGCTGCAGCACGGCGTCCAGTTCGGCCCAGTTCAGCGGCTTGGCCAGCACCGCCTGAACACCGGCGGCACTGGCGCGCGCGCCGAAGTCGGTGCCACCGTAGGCCGTGGCGATGATCGCCACCACGCCGGGCGACAGGCGCCGGCAGCGCTCGATCAGATCCAGCCCGCTCAGGCGCGGCATGGCCTGGTCGCTCAGCACGGCGGCGAAGAGCGCCGGCTCGGCCTCGAAGGCCCGCCAGGCCCGCTCGGCGTCGCTGAAGCCGCGTGGTTCGAAGCCGCGCTCGGCCAGGTGCTCCTCCAGCAGCGCCACCAGCGCGGGCTCGTCGTCCACCACCATCACCACCTCGCCCTGGCCCGACCAGGCGCCGGCCTCGCCACCGGTCACCGGGTGCACGGGTTCGGGCAGCGGCAGGTGCAGGGTGATGGCCGTGCCCTCGCCGGGGGCGGTGCGCAGCTCGATCGCGCCGTGCGCATCGCGTACCGCGGCGTGCACCACGGCCAGGCCCAGGCCGGTGCCGCCCTGCGCGCCACGCGTGCTGTAGAAGGGCTCCAGCAGGCGCGGCAGGTGCGCCGGCTCGATGCCGGGGCCGTCGTCCTCGACCAGCAGGCCCAGCCAGCGGCCCGGGCGCAGGCTGCCCTGCCACAGCACGCGCGGGTGCTCCACGGTTTCGGTGAACAGGCGCGCGCGCAAGCTGCCGCGTTCGCCCACGGCCTGCACCGCGTTGCGCATGAGGTTGAGCGCGGCCTCGAAGAAGGCCACGCCGTCGCCCACCAGCTCCGGGTCGTCGGCGTCGAGATCGAGCCGCGCGTCCACGCCCTCGGGCACGTCCTGCACGGCCAGGGTCCAGGCCTCCTGCACCAGGGCGCGCGGGCGGTAGGGCTGGCGCAGGCCCTGCCCGGTGCGGCCGAAGGCCATCATGCGCGCCACCAGGGTCTTGCCGCGCTCGCCCGCGCTGAGCATGTGCTGCACGTGGCCGGCCAGGGCGCTGCCTTCGGGCGCCAGCGCCCGCGCGCGTTCGCCGAACCCCAGGATGGCCGCGAGCACGTTGTTGAAATCGTGCGCCACGCCACCGGCCAGCGCGCCCAGGGCCTCGAACTGGCGCGCGCGCTGCAACTGCTCGTCGAGCCGGCGCGCGGCCTCCGACACCGCGACCTCGTCCGACACGTCGTAGGCCGTGCCGGCCAGCAGCAGCAAAGCCCCTTGCGCGTCGCGCAGGCCCTGGCCGCGCAGGCGCACGTGGCGCGGCGGCTCGCCCGGCGGCGTCACGCGCAGGGTGACGGAGAAGTCGCGCGTGCGCTCGCGCACGTGGGCGTCGATGGCTTCACGCAGGCGCAGGCGGTCGTCCTCGCTCAGGCGCTCGGGCCAGGACAGGGCGTGCGTGGCCGGCGGTGCGCTGGCGCTGGCGTCGAAGCCCAGCAGCTCGCGCATGCGCGGCGAGAGGTAGTGGCGCTCGCTCGCCGGATCCCATTCCCACAGGCCTTCTCGCGCGGCGGCGAAGGCACGCGCGGCGCGCTCGCGCTGGCGCTGCAGGTCGCGCTGGCTGTGCTCGCGCCAGCGCTGCTCGCGCGCGTGGCGCAGGCTCAGCACGGTGGTGACCAGCAGCGCGGCCAGCGCGAAACCGCCCACCAGCCAGGCCTGCAGGCGCCAGTCGGCCAGCACCACGTGCGTGTCGCGCGAGAGCACCACCGCCAGCGGCGCGCGCTGCATCGTGTGGCCGGCCAGCAGCAGGCCGTGCGTCTGGCCGTCGTCGCCGGGCGCGTCCACGATCTGCGTCCACGCGGCCACCCCGACCGGCGGGCGCAGCGTGCCGGCGCGCTCGGGCCAGCCGCTCGAGGGTTCGGACTCGAGCAGCGGCGTGCCGTCGGTGCGCAGCACACGCAGGCGCGCGTCGGGCGCGGGCCGTCGCCGGTCGAAGCCGCCCAGCAGCAGGGCGGTGTCGGCCGCGACCACGATGACGCCGTGGTAGCGGCCATCGGGCGAGTACCAGGGCATGGACAGCGGGATCCAGGGCGTGTGGTGCCCGGGCCAGGTGGCGGGCGCGCCGATGTGGGCCGAGCCCGGGGCGGCGCCCGCCGCGCTGTGGAAGTAGTCGGCGCGGCCATGCGCGGGCTCGACCAGCAGCATCTGGCGCGCCGCGGGCAGCGCGGCGGCGCGCGCGCGCAGCACCGCGGCGGCCACCGCGGTATCGGGGGCCCAGGCGCCGCCCGCGATCTCCTCGGCCGTGGCCTGCATGGCGGTCTGCGCCGCGGCCAGCGCGCTGTCGGCCTGGTCGGCCAGGGCGCTGGAGAGGGCCGCGAGCATGCGCTCTTCGCTGTCCAGCAACTGCTGGCGCAGCGTGGCCAGGCCCACGCCCAGGCCGGCCACCAGGCAGGCCGCGATCAGCAGGGGAAGGATCACCGCGCGGTCGAGCAGCAGCTCGCGCCAGTGCGGTGCGCGCGCGGCGGCGGCGCCGCCGTCGTCGAGCGAGAGTTCGCTGATCGGGGTGGGGGTGGGTTCGAGGGCCATGCTGACAGGCGGGCGCTACCATCGACCATAGCGGATGCCGGCACGCGCCGCACCCCAGGCCCCACACCACCCCTTGCCGATGACCGACGATTCGCAGGCCACCGCCCACCCGCCGCACATCCTGGTGGTGGACGACGACCCCGCGCTGCGCGAGCTGCTGCAGGGCTACCTGGGCGAGGCCGACATGCGCGTCACCGCCGTGGACAGCGGCCGGCGCCTGTTCGAGGTGTTCGACGAGGAAGCCATCGACCTCGTGGTGCTCGACCTGCGCCTGCCCGGCGAGGACGGCCTGGCCCTGGCGCGCCAGTTGCGCGAACGCGCGCCGGTGCCGGTCATCCTGCTCACCGGCCGCGCCGAGGAGGCCGACCGCGTGATGGGCCTGGAGCTGGGCGCCGACGACTACGTGACCAAGCCCTTCAGCCCGCGCGAGCTGCTGGCGCGCATCCGCGCCGTGCTGCGCCGCTACCAGTTGCGCGCGCCCGACGAGGCCGCGCGCGACGACCAGCGCCGCGCCTTCCGCTTCGCCGGCTGGGAGTTGAACCTGCGCACGCGCCGCCTCACCGCGCCCGACGGCCGCAAGGTGGAACTGGGTAACCACGAGTTCAGCCTGCTCATGGCCTTCTGCGGCGCGCCGCAGCGCGTGCTCAGCCGCGACCAGTTGCTCGAACTCTCGCGCCTGCACAGCGCCGAGGTCTACGACCGCGCCATCGACGTGCAGGTGCTGCGCCTGCGCCGCAAGATCGAGGCCGACCACGGCAAACCCACGCTGATCGTGACCGAGCGCGGGGCGGGGTACCGGTTCAATGCGGCGGTGGAGACGCTGTATTGAGCGCGCGGCTTTGGGCCGGGTGTGCGTCAAGTACCTGCAGCACGTGCGCTGCCCGTTGCGCAGCGGGATGGTGAGGCACTTCGTGCAGCCGGTATCCGCAAGCGGTGTACCAGCGCACGACCCTGTCGTGCACAGCGACGGCTTGCTCGAACGATTGGTCTCGCTCCGAGTCGGTGGTGTAGATGTCCTGCCATGGCGGAAGAACGAACACCAGCGGATGGAACGGATAGCGGTCCAGCAAGGCTTGCAGTTCGCTCGGCGGCAACGGGCTGGCTTCGTGGAGCATGCCAATGGCCTCAATGGCGCTGCGATCGAAGAAGACCCGGTGCGCTGCGCCGCAATGGCGTTGGTACTTCTCAAGGTCCCTATCGAGAATGGCGCGTGCGAACTCCAGTGGGGCCGGTCGTGGGCTCAACCCCCTGGCTAGCCGCTCGGCAATGATGGCGCGAGCGGATTCTTCGACGGTGGGTTGGCCGATGCCGGACAGGTGCTCAATCAGCGCCGTCTTGCCGGCACCCGGTCCGCCCGTGAGAACGATGCAGGGCATTCAGTTCGCGCTTCATTGCACCGCGTGCTGCAGCACCTCGGTGGCTCACTGATTGAGGCTCTTGCCTGCGGACCGGGCGGCCACCAATGCCCGCCCATGAACCTCGGGCGGCACGCGCCGCAGCTTGCCCGACGCCGGTTTCTCCGGGCTCAGGCCTTCCTTCTTGCAGTCATCGAGGTAGTCCTTGATGGCGTGCTCGAAGGCCTTGCGCAGACCGGACACGGTTTTTCCATGACAGCTGATGATGCTGCGGATGCCCAGGATGCGCCCCACGAAGAGGTTGTCTCGTTCGTCGTACTCGACGTGGGCCGTGTAGCCCTTATGGGTCATGGTGTTCATGGTGTCCCTCTTGCACGTGCCAGCAGCTCGCGGGCTTCTTCCACCTGATAGCGCTTGGCTTCCTTCCCGGGGTGTGGGCGATGGCGGCGCTACTGTTCGCCTTCAATCTATCAACCGCTACCTGCAGAAGCGCTTGGGGGTACCCTCCGGCCCTGCTCGTCCAGCACCATTTCCCCATCCGACTTGACGAAGGCCTTCTTCGGTGGCTCGGGCAGCAGGTCCAGCACCAGTTCCGAAGGCCGGCACAGCCGCGTGCCCTGGGGCGTGACCACGATGGGGCGGTTCATCAGGATGGGATGCGCTCCGATGAAGTCGAGCAGTTGCTCGTCGCTCCAGTGCGGCTGGTCCAGGCCCAGTTCGGCGTACGGCGTGCCGCGTTCGCGCAGGACCTCGCGCACGCTGAGGTTCATGGCGGACAGCAGGCCGCGCAGCTCGTCGCGCGAGGGCGGCGTTTTCAGGTACTCGATGACGCGCGGCTCGACGCCGCAGTGGCGCATCAGCGCCAGCACGTTGCGCGAGGTGCCGCAGGCGGGGTTGTGGTAGATGGTGTATTCGCTCATGGGGTCTGTCCTTCGGCGGCGGGTCGAGTGGAAGCGGTGCTGGTGTGGCTGGGCCGCCAGCGGTTGACCATCGCCACCAGCGTCAGCATCACCGGCACTTCCACCAGCACGCCCACCACCGTGGCCAGGGCCGCGCCGGAGTGCAGGCCGAACAGCGAAATGGCCACGGCCACGGCCAGCTCGAAGAAGTTGGAAGTGCCGATCAGGCAGGCCGGGCCGGCCACGTCGTGCGGCAGTTTCAGCCAGCGTGCGCCCCACCAGCCCAGGAAGAAGATGCCGTAGGTCTGGATCAGCAGCGGCACCGCGATCAGCGCGATGACCAGGGGCTGCGCGAGGATGGTGTCGGCCTGGAAGCCGAACAGCAGCACCACCGTGCCCAGCAGCCCGGCGATGGACCAGGGCTTGAGCCGCGCCACCAGCGCGGCCAGCGCCGCCGGCCCGCGGCGCAGCAGGCGCGCGCGGGTGAACACGCCCGCCGCCAGCGGCAGCACCACGTACAGCACGGTGGACAGCAGCAGCGTGGACCAGGGCACCGTCACGTCGGTCACGCCCAACAGGAAAGCCGCGATGGGCGCGAAGGCCACGACCATGATCAGGTCGTTCACCGAGACCTGAACCAGCGTGTAGTTCGGGTCGCCGCGCACCAGCTGGCTCCACACGAACACCATGGCCGTGCACGGCGCCACGCCGAGCAGGATCATGCCGGCGATGTACTCGCTGGCCGAGGCCGGGTCCACCCAGGGCGCGAACAGGTGCTGGAAGAACAGCACGCCCAGCGCGGCCATGGTGAAGGGCTTGACCAGCCAGTTGATGACCAGGGTGAGCGCCAGGCCCTGCGGGCGGCGGCGCACCTCATGCACCGCGCCCCAGTCCACCTGCACCATCATCGGGTAGATCATCACCCAGATGAGCGCGGCCACCACCAGGTTGACGTGAGCGACTTCCAGCGCCGCCACCTGCGCGAAGGCCGATGGCACGGCGCTGCCCAGCGCCACGCCGGCACCGATGGCCAGCGCCACCCACAGGCTGAGCCAGCGTTCGAACAGACCCATGGGGCTTCCTTTCAGCACGTGGTGCAGGGTTCGGGCGAGGTGAGCTCGCAGGGCTGGCCTTCGCAGCAGTGCTCGCTGAGGTAGGCCAGCAGGCCGTTCATTCGGGCGAAGTCCGCGCGGTAGATGAGGTGGCGGCCGTCGCGCTCCTGCGAGATGAGGCCGGCGCGGTGCAGCTCCTTCAGGTGGAAGGACAGCGTGGTCGCGCTCGCCTCGAGTTGCTCGGCGAGGCCGGTGGGCGTCAGGCCCCCGGGCCCGGCCTGCACCAGCGCGCGAAAGGCGCGCAGGCGCGTGGCCTGCGCCAGGGCGGCCAGGGCGGCAATGGCATCGGGTTCGTCCATGGTGGGCTCCGGGCTGTGTTCGATATTTCAACGAATATCAAATTATAGAAGTGTGAATGTGACGAACACAAGACAAGCCCTGCGCCCGGGCCGTCACGGTGCCGTCGTCCGAGCGTCATGCCTCCGTCGCGAGGCGTTCATAGCCTGTTCGCGTCGCCACCACCCCAGGGCAGGCCCATGACCCAGGTCGATCTCATCTACTTCAACGCCGGCGGCGGCCACCGCGCTTCCGCCCTGGCCCTGCAGGGCGTGCTGAACGAACTGCAGCTCCCGTGGAACGTTCGCCTGGTCAATCTGTTCGAGGTGATCGACCCCTCGCAGAACTTCCGCCGCCTCACCGGCAGCGCGCCGGAGGACTGGTACAACCGCCGCCTCGCGCGCGGCTGGACCCTGGGCATGTCGCAGGAGCTCAAACTGCTGCAGGCGCTCATCCGCCTGACGCACCCCACGCTGGTGCGCAAGCTGCACGCGCACTGGCGCGCCACCCGGCCCGACCTGGTGGTCTCGCTCATCCCCAACTTCAACCGCGCCCTCTACCAGAGCCTGGCGCAGGCACGCCCCGGCGTGCCCTACGCCACCGTGCTCACCGACCTGGCGGACCACCCGCCGCGCTTCTGGATCGAGCGCGGCCAGCCGCAGCACTTCATCTGCGGCACGCCGCGCGCGCGGGCGCAGGCCCTGGCGGCCGGCCACGCGCCTCAGCGCGTGCACAGCACCAGCGGCATGATCCTGCGGCCCGATTTCTACCGGCCGCCCGTGGCCGACCGCGCGGCCGAGCGCGCGCGCCTGGGACTGGACCCGCAGCAGCCCGCCGGCCTGGTGCTGTTCGGCGGCCACGGCTCGCGCGCCATGCTGGGCATCGCCCGGCGCCTGCCCGACGTGCCGCTCATCCTCATGTGCGGGCACAACCAGGCGCTGGCGCGCGCCCTGGCCCAGGTGCCCGCGCGCGCGCCACGCCACATCGTGGGCTTCACGTCCGACGTGCCGCGCTACATGGACCTGGCCGATTTCTTCATCGGCAAGCCGGGCCCCGGCAGCGTGAGCGAGGCCCTGCAGCGCGGCCTGCCGGTGGTGGTGTCCGACAACGCCTGGACCATGCCGCAGGAGCGCTACAACGCCACCTGGATCCGCGAGCGCGGCGTGGGCCTGGCCTACCGCAGCGCCACCGGCCTGGCGCCGGCCGTGGCCGAGCTGCTGGGCGACCTGCCGGCCTGGCGCGAGCGCGCGCGCGCACACCACAACCGCGCGCTGTACGAAGTGCCGCAGATCCTGGCGGGCATCCTGCGGGGGGCCACGCAAGGCTCGGGACAGCCACTGGCGGACGAGCTGGTGTGCTGAAAAAGTGTGCGTCGGTCTGACCGGCGGTCAGATCGGTGGAGTCGGCGTGGGGCGGAACGCACGCGGCCGGGGCTTTCCTGCGGGCGGGGTTTGTGCGTGCACTGACGCGGCGCTTACAGTTGCGTCTGTTTCACCTTACTGCCCCCGGAGATCCGATGCCCCGCCGCGTGATGATGGTCGACGACAGCGACAGCGACTTGCTGTTCACCCGGCTGGCGCTGCAGCGTTGCGGCGTGCCCTGCGAGGTGCTGGGCTTCGAGCGCGCCGAAGAGGCGCTGGCCCACCTGGCCGCCTCGCCCGACCATGGCGTGGACCTGATCCTGCTCGACATCAACATGCCGGTGATGGACGGCTTTGCCTTTCTGGAGGCCTTCGAGTCGCTGCCATTGGCGCACCGGGGCAGCGCCGTGGTGGCCATGCTGTCGTCCTCCGCCGACCCGGCCGACCGCACGCGGGCGGGCAGTTTCAGCAGTGTCAAGGGCTACCTGACCAAGCCGCTGGGCAAGGCCGAAGCCGCCGCCGTGCTCCAGGACGTGAGCTGACGGGTTCCTGCGCTGGTCGAAAAACCCCGGGCAATCCCTTCATTTCCCCGGCCGCGCGCCGACATCCCTCGTTAGCATGCCCTGCGTGCGCCGCCGCTGCGGTGCGCGTGGGTCAAACATCGCCGCTCAACGGGGCCTGAAGGCCCGAAGGACATCGGTTTTGGACAAGGTCGGTCAAGCGGCACCGCACCGCTGGTCTTGGGGACTGTGGTTCGTCGGCGTGCTGCTGTGCGCGGCGGCGGCCGCCGCCTGGACGCACGCCGAGCGCAGCGAACGCGCGCAGGAACGCCTGCAGGCCGAGGCGAGCCAGCTCAGCCAGCGGCTGCAGGAACGCCTGCGCCAGATCGAATACGGGCTGCGCGGCGCGCGCGGCGCCGTCATGGCCGCGGGCGGCGAGGCCATCACGCGCCAGGGCTTCGACGCCTACGTCTCCACGCGCGACCTGCCGCGCGAATTCCCCGGCGCGCACGGTTTCGGTTTCGTGCGCCGCGTCGCTGCGGCAGACAGGGACGCCTTCCTGGCGCGTGCACGCGCCGAAGGACCCCCGGATTTCCAGATGCGCACCCTGGAGCCGAACGCCGGTGAGGCCTATGTCACGCAATACCTGCTTCCGCTGGCCGACAACGCCCACGCCGTGGGCCTGGACCTGGCCTCGGAGCCCCAGCGCCGCATCGCCGCTCAGGCCGCGGCGCGCGAAGGCCGCGCGCAACTGAGCGCACCGCTCACCCTGGTGCAGGCCAGCGGCCAGCCGGGCGGCGGCCTGCTGTTTCTGCTGCCCGTGTACCGGGGCGCCGACCCGGGCCCCGACGCCGAGCGGCGCTGGCAGGACACCATCGGCTGGGTCGTCGCGCCATTGATCGTCGAGGAACTGCTGGCCGACCTCGTGCCGGCACCGCGCGACATCGCGGTCACGCTCGGTGACGGCTCCCATGTGCTGTACGACGGGCGCGACCCATCCGGTGGCCCCGTGATCGCCGGCGTGGACGCCGCCCTGTCGGCCCATGGCCGCGACTGGACCCTGCGCCTGCAAGGGACGCGCGCCCTGTTCGACCGCCTTTCCGGGCCCACGCCGCTGGGGGCGGCGGCCATCGTCGGCGTGGTGGGCCTGGCGCTCGCGGGGCTGGTGATGCTGGCGCGGCGCTCGCGCCTGGCGGCGGCCTGGATCGCCGCGCCCGGGCGCGCCGCGCGCGCGCCACTGGGCCCGCTGGACTTCCTGCGCAGCCGATTGCTGCGCCGTGGCGCCCTGATCGGTGCCGTGCTGGCGGCCGTCAGCCTGGCGGTGAGCTACCACGCCGACTTCAACCAGGCGATGGAGCAGTCGCAGCATCAGTTGGAGGCGGCCGCCAAAGGCTTCGCCGACAGCACGCAGTCGCAGCGCGGCTTCCGCCGCAAGGCGGTGCAGTTCCTGGGTAGCACGCCGCCCGTGCACGGCCTGGTGCGGGCCCTGGAAAACGGCGGCGTCGATCCCGAGGACGGCTCCACCCAGGCGCAATGGACCACGCGCCTGCAGCAGACCTTCGCCGGCTACCTTGGCACCACCACCGACGTGTTCCGGGTCAGCCTGCTCGTGACGGGGCCCCAAGCGCGCGAGCTGGTGCGCGTGGAGCGCAACGGCCTGAACGTGGAATCGGTGCCGCCCGAGCGACTGGCGTCCACGCTCGACCCGGCCGAACTCGGCGACACGCGCTGGGCCGCGCCGGGCCTGGTCTTCGTGCACGACATGGTCCTGCAGCGCGAGAACGGTGTGGTGGTGACGCCGCGCCGCGCGGTGGCGCGCTACGCCACGCCGGTGTTCGACTCGCAGGGCCAGCTCTTCGGGCTCGTGGTGGTGCACGTCGATCTCGAGCGCGCGGTGGTGCAGTTCCCCACGCGCTCGCCGCCGGGCGCCTTCTTCATCCTCACCAACGCCGCGGGCGACTACCTGCGCCACCCGCAGCGCGAGCGCGAATACGGCTTCGACATCGGCCAGCGCCAGCGCTGGCAGGACGAGTACCTGCCCGTCGACCCCTACCGCGCCGGCGGGCCGCCGCGCTGGCAGGGGCCGCAAGGCCTGACCCTGGTGGGTCAGTCGGAACTGCGCGGCAACCCCGACACCGACGTCGGCCTGCTGCGCTTTCTCGTCGTCATGCCGCAAGACCACGTGGCCGCGCTCGCCCGTGCGGCGGTGCTGCGGCAATTGCCGCTGGTGCTGCTGGCGCTGCTGATCGGCCTGGCCCTCATCTACCTCTACTGGGTCAATGGCAGCCGGCGCGACGAGGTGCGGCGCCAGCGGCTGCGCCTGGCGGCCATCGTCGAGCAGACGCGCGACGCCATCATCGGCCTGGATCCGGAAGGCCGGGTGACCTCGTGGAACCGGGGCGCGCAGGCGCTCTTCGGCTACAGCGCCGACGAAGCCGCCGGCCACACCATCGAAACGCTGCTGGTGCCCTCCGACGACGAGGGCGCGCAGGTGCTGGCCCAGGGCGAGGAGGGCGCTGGCGAAACCCCGCGCATGGAACGCTGGCTGCGCACGCGCAGCGGCCAGCGCGTGGAGGTGTCCATCACGCTCTCGCCCATCCTCGACGCGGGCGGCGAACCGGTGGGCACCGCGGCCATCGTGCGCGACATCACCGACGAGCGTGCGGCGCAGCGCGAGGTGGTGGAGCTCAACACCAGCCTGGAGCAGCTCGTGCGCGAGCGCACCGCCAGCCTGTCGCGCGAGCGCGAGCGCCTGCAGAACATCCTGCGCGGCACCAACGCCGGCACCTGGGAATGGAACATCCAGACCGGTGAGCGCCTGTACAACGCGCGCTACGCCGAGATGCTCGGCCTCACGCTCGACGAGCTCACCGCCATGGGACCGGGTGCCTGGGAGTCGCTGCTGCACCCCGACGACACAGAGCGCTCGCGCGACACGCTGCGCCGCCACTTCCTGGGCGACATGGCGCAGTACGAATGCGAGTTGCGCATGCGCCATCGCGGCGGGCACTGGGTGTGGATCCTCGACCGCGGGCGCGTGAACAGCTGGACGGAGGAGGGCGAGCCGCTGTGGATGTACGGCACGCACCGCGACATCACCGCCGCCAAGGAGTCTCAGCAGCGCCTGGCCGCCAGCGAGGCGCTGCTCAACCGCACGGGCCGCGTGGCCGGCGTGGGCGGCTGGCAGTTCGACACCACCGACGGCACCGTGGTGTGGACGCCGCAGATGTACGCCATCCACGAGGTCGGCATCGAGTTCGCGCTCGACCCGGTCACGCCGCTGAGCTTCTACGAGGGCGACGCCAAGCGCGAGCTGCGCGAGGCGCTGCGTGCCGCACGCAAGCGCGCCGAGCCCTTCGACATCGAACTGCCGTTCCGCTCGGCCAAGGGCCGCGAACTGCGCGTGCGCGTGGTCGGCGAGCCGGTGCAGGACTTCGACGGCAAGGTGCTGCAGATCGTCGGCGCCATGCAGGACGTCACCGACCGCCACCTCATGCAGGCCGAGCTGATGCGCGTGAACGCGCTGCAGCACAGCATCCTGGAGAACATGCCCTGCGCCATCAGCGCCTTCGACGCCGAGCTGCGCCTGGTGGCCTGGAACAGCCAGTTCGTGCAACTGCTCGAACTGGACGCGCTGTTCGCGCGCGGCGTGCCCGGCTTCGAGGACATCGTGCGCTTCAACGCGCGCCGCGGCGAGTACGGCGACATCGACGTGGAGCCCACCATCGAGCGCATGCTGGTGAACGCCCGCAGCCCCATGCCACACCGCTTCGAGCGCGTGCGCCCCGACGGCACGCCGCTGGAGATCCGCGGCACGCCCATGCCCGGCGGCGGCTTCGTCACCACCTACATGGACATGACCGAGCGCAAGCGCGCCGAGCAAAGCGTGGCGCGCAGCGAGACCCTGCTGCGCGGCGCCATCGACTCCGTGGACGAAGCCTTCGTGCTTTACACCCCGGACGATCGCCTGCTGTTGTGCAATGAGAAGTACCGCCGCCTGTTTGCGCACGTGGCCGATCTGCTCACGCCCGGCACACCGTTCGAAACCATCATCCGCACGAGCTTCCAGCGCGGGCAGATCCTGGACACCGGCGCGGACGTCGAGGGCTGGGTCGCGCAGCGCCTGGCCCAGCACCGCGCGGGCAACAGCGTCTTCATCCAGCGCCTGCGCAGCGGGCGCGTGGTGCGCATGATCGAGAACCGCATGCCCGACGGCCACATCGCCGGCTTCTGCATCGACATCACCGACCTGGTTCACGCCACCGAGGCCGCCGAGGCCGCGACCCGCGCCAAGAGCGAGTTCCTGGCCAACATGAGCCACGAGATCCGCACGCCGCTGAACGCCGTCATCGGACTGTCGCACCTGCTGGGCGACACGCCGCTCACGGTGCGCCAGCAGCAACTGCTGTCGAAGTCGCAGATGGCCAGCCAGTCGCTGCTGGGCATCGTCAACGACGTGCTCGACCTGGCCAAGATCGAGGCCGGCGCCTTCACCCTGGAGGACGCGCCCTTCGAGCCCGCCGTGCTCCTGGCCGAGCTGGACGCCGTGTTCCGCCAGCAAGCCGAGGCCAAGCGGCTCGCGCTCAGCGTGAGCGCCGGGCCCGAGCTGCCGCGCCAGGTGCGCGGCGACGCGCTGCGCCTGCGCCAGGTGTTCACCAACCTGCTGGGCAACGCGTTGAAGTTCACCGCCCAGGGCGCGGTCGACGTCAGCTTGAACCTGCTCACGCGCGATGGCGACACCGTGCGCCTGCGCGGCGAGGTGCGCGACAGCGGCGAGGGCATCGCGCCCGAGGTGCAGGCGCGCCTGTTCACGCCGTTCTCGCAGGCCGACGCCTCCACCTCGCGCCGCCACGGTGGCACCGGCCTGGGCCTGTCCATCGTGCGCCACCTGGTCGAGATGATGGGTGGGCGCATCGGCGTGGAAAGCGCGCCCGGCGAAGGCAGCCTGTTCTGGTTCGAGGTGAACCTGCGCGAGGCCGCCGCACCCGACACCCTGACGGCGCCCAGCGGTGCGCTGGAGGTTCTGGTCATCGACGACGTGCCCACCGAGCGCCAGGCGCTGGTGGACATGGCGCGCGCCTTCGGCTGGCGCACCGAGTCCTGTGAGTCCGGCGAGGCCATGCTCGCCTGGATCGAGCAGCGCCTGTCCGCCGGCCAGCCGCTGCCCGACGCGATGCTGGTCGACTGGCAACTGCCCGGCATGAACGGCCTGCAGTCACTGGCCGCGCTGGCCGAACGCCACGGCCTGTTGCGCATGCCCGCCGCGCTGATGGTCTCGGCCAGCGACCGCGAACGCGTCGCGCGCGAAGACCACCTGCGCCTGGCCGACGACATCCTCACCAAGCCGGTCAACGCCTCGGTGCTGTTCAACGCCGTCAACCAGGGCGTGGTGGCGCGCCACGGTCACAGCCGGCGCGTGCTGGACGCGCAGCGCCAGACCGCGCCCGCGTCGGCGCGGCGCCTGGCGGGCACGCGTGTGCTGGTGGTGGACGACAGCGAGATCAACCAGGAGATCGCGCAGCACATGCTGCAGCGCGAGGGCGCGCACGTCTTCCTGGCCAGCAACGGCCGCGAGGCCCTGGCCCTGCTGCGCGACGGCCCGCACTTCGACGTGGTGCTCATGGACGTGCAGATGCCCGAAATGGACGGCCTGCAAGCCACGCGAGAGCTGCGCGCCGACGAGGCCCTGTGCCACCTGCCGGTGGTGGCCCTGACGGCCGGCGCACTGGCCGAGGAGCGGCGCCGCGCGCTGGACGCCGGCATGGACCACTTCCTCACCAAGCCGATCGACCCGGACCAGTTGCTCGACGTCACGGTGCAGGCGCTGGCCCGCCGCGGCGTGGCCACGGCCCCCGCGCCCTTGATGGACGAGCTGCCCGCCGCACCGGCCGACGACTGGCCAGAGATCGACGGCATCGACGCCGCGCAGGCGCGCCGCCGCCTGGGCGGTGACGTGGCGCTGCTGCGCCGCAGCCTGCGCCGCCTGTTCGACGAATTCGCCCCGCTGGCCGAGGAAACGCTGCCCGCCTCGCTGGAGCCCGCCGCGCGCCAGCAACTGGCCGCGCGCGTGCACAAGCTGCGCGGCGCCGCCGGCCTGATCGACGCCGTGGTCCTGCACCGCCAGTCGGGCGTGGTGGAGAACGGCCTGCGCGACGGGCAATCGGTCCAGACCCTGCAGACGCCCTGGCGCGAACTGCAGGCCAGCCTGCGCCGCCTGCAACTGGCCGCGACGGGCTGGCTGGCCCAGGCCAGCGGCGGCACGGGCGCCGACAGCAGCGAGCCACCCGCCGACGACGAGGCGCTGCGCCGCCTGCACGAGCTGCTGGCGCGCCACGACCTCGACGCCCTGAGCCTGTTCGACACCCACGGTGCCGCGCTGCGCCGCCGCCTGGGCGAAGCGCGCGCCAGCGAACTGGAAAACCACATTGGCGCGCTCGACTTCGCGGCCGCCGCCGGGCTGCTGCAGCGGGAGCTCACCCCATGACGGGCCATGACCTGATCGACGCCGTGCTGCCCGACATCCTGATCGTCGACGACGACCCGGGCATGGTGCAGGTGCTGGCCAAGGCGCTGCGGCCCCTGGGCCGGCTGCGCTTTGCCATGCACGGCCAGGACGCGCTGGAGCGCATCGCCAGTGCCGTGCCCGACATCGTGCTGCTGGACGCGCAGATGCCCGGCCTCTCCGGCTTCGACGTGCTCGACGCCATCAAGGCCAACCCCGACCTGGCCGACCTGCCGGTGATCATGGTCACCAGCCACGCCGAGGCCGATTTCGAACAGGCCGGCCTGGAACGCGGCGCGGCCGACTTCATCGCCAAGCCCATCCACCCGCCGGTGGTTCAGGCGCGCGTGCGCACCCAGCTTCGGCTGAAGCAGGCCAACGACCAGCTCAAGCAGATGTCGGCCACCGACCGCCAGAACCTCGCCGTGGCGCAGGAGGACCTGAGCGACAGCCACGCCCGCCTGCAGCGCACCGCCGACGAGTTGCGCCTGGCCAACGACAGCCTGGTGCAGTTCGTGCGCATCGCCTCGCACGACCTGCGCGAGCCGCTCAACACCATCGCCCAGTTCGTGGGCCTGATCGACGAGGACCACGGCGCGCAACTGCCGCCGGAGGCGCAGCGCTACATGCGCCTGGTGCTGCGCGCCAGCGCGCGCATGCGCACCCTGCTCGATGACGTCGTGCGTTACGCGCGGCTGCAGGCCGGCGAGACCGACGAACCCACGCCGGTGCCGCTGGACCGCGTGATGGCCGAACTGCGCGACGCGCTGGCCGCGCGCATCCACGAGACCGGGGCCGAGCTGCGCATCGACCCGCTGCCGGTGGTGCGGGGCCAGGCCAGCCTGCTCTCGCTGCTGTTCCAGAACCTGCTCACCAACGCGCTGAAGTTCGTGCCGCGCAACCGCACGCCCCAGGTGCGCGTGAGCGCCTGTGTGCAGGACGGCCGGGTCAAGGTCTCCGTCAGCGACAACGGCATCGGCATCGCGCCCGAGCACGTGAGCCGCCTGTTCCAGCCCTTCCAGCGCCTGAACCTCAAGAGCGAGTACGAAGGCACCGGCCTGGGCCTGGCGGTGGCGCGCCAGATCGCCGAAGCACACGGCGGCACGATCGGCGTGCGCTCGAACCCGGAGCAGGGCGTGGTGTTCGAGGTGACGCTGCCGCTGGATGGCTGATGGCTGTTTCGGAAAGTGAGCCATTCGGCCGACAATCCGCGCACACACGGAACCGGGGCATGAACGAACAGGGTGGTCGACTTGCAGGAACCTGGCCGGCGCGCTGGTGGCGCGCCGGTTGCTTCGTGCTGCTCATGGCGCTACTGGGTTGCGCCGAGGTGCCGCAACCACCGCTGGCCGTGGGCATGAGCGCCTGGGTCGGCTTCGATCCCCTCGTCCTCGCGCGCGACCGGCGCCTGGTGGCGCCCAGCCAGGTGAAGGTCGTGGAGCTGGCTTCGGGTACCGAGGTCCAGCGCGCGCTCAACAACGGCCTGCTCGACGCGGCGGCGGTCTCGCTGGACGAGACCCTGCGCCTCGTGGACGCCGGTCTTGACCTGCGCATCGTGGCCCTGCTGGCCGCCTCGCACGGCGCCGACGTGGTGGTGGCGCGGCCCGACATCCGCTCGCCGCGGGACCTGCGCGGCGAATTCGTGGCGGTGGAGGACAGCTCGGGCGGCGCGTTCATGTTGCAACGCCTGCTGGGCAAGACGGGGCTGACGCGTGCCGACATCCGCGTGGTGAACCTGGAGGTCGGTGGCCACCTCGACGCCTTGCGCGATGGCCGTGTGGCCGCAGCGGTGAGCTACGCGCCCGTCTCCGCGCCCCTCATCGCCGCGGGTTTCCAGCCCATCTTCAGCAGCCGTGGCATACCGGGCGAGGTGGTCGACGTGCTGGTGGTGCGCACCGCGGTGCTGCGCGAACGGCCCGAGGCGGTGGACGAGTTGCTGCGGACCTGGGACGCCGGCCTCCAGGCCTTGCGCACCGACACCTCGCAAGCGGCTTCCACGCTCGCGCGCGGCACCGAGTTGAGCACCATCGATTACGTGGGCGTGTTCAAGGACGTGGAATTCGTGGGCCTGCAGACCTCGTTGCGCCAGCTCACCGGGCCCTCGGTCGAGCTCGAGGCCAAGGCGCGCGCCGTCGGTGGCGCGCTCATGGAAGCCGGCCTGTTGCGGCGCATGCCCCTTCTGGTGGAGCTGGTGGAGACCTCGGCCCTCAAGCGCGTGCTCGGCGCGCCGGGGCATTCATGATCGGGCCGGCCGGCCGCTGGATGCCCCCGGGCCGCTGGCTCGTGCCGCTGCTGCTGGCGCTGTTCGCGCTGTTGACGGCGGGCACCAAGTACGTCATGGGCGTGCGTCAGCTCGACGCCGAAGTGACGCAGGCCGAGACGCGCCGCCTGCGCGAGCGCCTCACCGTCGAGCAGAGCCGCCTGAACCTGCAGGCCGATCCGTCCAGCCTGTCCTTCGCACGCGGCGTCATCGGTGGCATGGGCCTGTACAAGGGCATGCGCGCGGCCTTCCTGCTCCAGCCCGGGGGGCGGGTGCAGGCCTCGCTCACACGCTCGGACGTCGGCCGCGACTTCGCCGAGGTGGTGGCGGGGCGCCCCGAGTTCGCCTACCTCGACACGCTGCCCCGGGGGGCGCTGGACCCGCTGGCCATCGTGCCGCGCCACCGAGGCGACAGCCACGAACTCTTGGGCGCGGTGCCCCTGAGCAACGGCCGCCGGCTGGTGGTGCTGGTCGACACCACCGTGCCGCTGGCGCAGCGCCACGCGCAACTGCGCCAGGAGATGCTGCGCGAGACGGCGCTGCTGCTGGCGCTGGCTGGCTTGCTGGGGCTGGTGCTGCACTTCGTGTGGTTCCGCCGCGCCGAGCGCCTCGCCCGCGCGCTCACCGACATGGGCGAGGGCCGGCTGCAGGTGCGAACCGGCTTGCAGGGTTTCGACGAACTGGCCCTCATCGGCCGCGCGGCCGACCGCATGGCCGAGCGCCTGCAGCAGAACCAGCGGCGCCTGCAGCACCTGGGCGCGCTGGTCGACCGCTCGCCTGCCGTGGTGATCGAATGGGCCAACGCGCCGGGCTGGCCCATGACCTACCTCAGTCCCACGGTGGCGCAGTGGGGCCACGAGGCCGATGCACTGCTGCGCGGCGACATCGACTGGGACGAGCTCGTGCACCCCGACGACCTGCAGCGCATGAACGCCGAGATCGACACGCACCTGGCCGCCGGCATCACCGAGTACCGGCAGGAATACCGGCTGCGACGCGCCGACGGGCGCTGGGTCTGGATCGAGGACCGCACCTCGATCACACTGCGCCCCGACGGCAGCATGGACACCATGAGTGGCATCCTGCTCGACATCACGGCGCAGAAAGAGGCGCAACTGGCGCTGCGCGAACAGAAAGGCCTGCTGGAGCAGGCCGAGGGCCTGGCCGGCCTGGGCAGCTGGCGCTTCGACATGGCCGATGGGCGCGTCTGGTGGTCCGGGCAGATGTTTCGCAACATCGGGCGCGACCCGGCGCTGGGCCCGCCGCCCACGCTGGCGGGCTACCTCGATTGCCTGCACCCGGAGGACCGCGGCAGGGTCCACGGCTTCATGCGCTTTTCGGCTGGCGGAGAGGGCGTGGCGCACGCCGAGTTCCGCCGCCACCCGGATCTGGGCGAGGAGCGCTGGTTCCGCGCCAGCGTGGAGCGCCACCTCGGACCTGATGGCGCCTGGCGCTACGCCGGCACGCTGCTCGACATCACGGCGCTCAAGGAGGCCCAACTGGCCCTGCAGCGCACCAACGCCGACCTGGAGCACCGCGTGCGCGAGCGCACCGAGCAGCTCAGCGCCGCCAACCGCGAACTGGAGGCCTTCAGCTACACCGTGTCGCACGACCTCAAGGCACCGCTGCGCGGCATCGACGGCTACAGCCAGTTGCTGGAGGAAGAGGCCGGCCCCGCGCTGGGCGAAGAGGCGCGTGGTTTCGTCAAGCGCATCCGCCGCGGCGTGCAGCAGATGGGCAGCCTCATCAACGACCTGCTGGACTACTCGCGCATGGAACGCCGCGCCATGGACCTGCAACCGCTGGACCTGATGTCCACCGTGCAGCGCGTGCTCGACGAGTTCGGCGCCGACATCGACCGCAGCCGCGCGGAGGTGAGGCTTGCGCTGGCGCCCTTGCGCCTGCGGCTGGACCGCGAAGGCATGTCCGTGGTGTTGCGCAATCTGGTGGGCAATGCGCTGAAGTTCGCCCACCCCGGCCAGCCGCCCCGCATCGAGATCGGCGCGGGCCTGTCGGCCGAAGGCCAGCGGGTCTGGGTGCGCGACCACGGTGTGGGCTTCGACATGAAGTACCACGACCGCATCTTCGGCATCTTCCAGCGCCTGCAGCGCGCCGAGGACTACCCCGGCACCGGTGTCGGCCTGGCCCTGGTGGCCAAGGCCGTGCAGCGCATGGGCGGGCGTGTGTGGGCCGAGAGCGTCCCCGGCCAGGGCACCACCTTCTTCCTGGAGTTCCCGGAATGAACAGGCAACCCCGCGCATTCCCGGGATGACCGCGGCCTCCCGAGGGCCTAGGATCCGTGCACTGGTGCCTGTTCAACGAACGCCCCGACCCGCCCTGAGGCCGGCGGGGAACGGAAGGAGACCGACATGCTGCGCATCCTCATCCCCGTCGACGGTTCGCCCGAATCCATGGCCGCCGTGCGCCACGTGCTCACGCTGGTGGGCAACGGCCTGCGGGCGCGCTGCGTGCTGGCCAACGTGCAGGCCAGCGCCAGCCTGTACGAGGTGGTGGTGGCGCGCGACCCGGCCGTGCTGGACCGCGTGGCCGAAGCAGCGGGGCGCGAACTGATCAAGCCGGCGCAGCAGCTGCTGACGGCCGCTGGCGTCGCGGTCGACGTGGAGGTGGTGCACCAGGGCGACATCGGCCCGGCCCTGCTCGACCTGGCGGATCGACATGGGGCGCAGGCCATCGTGGTGGGTGCCGGGGCGGCCGGCCTGGCCGACCGCGTGCTCGGCTCGGTCAGCTTCGACCTGGTGCGCGATGCGCGGGTGCCGGTGACGGTGGTGCGGGTGGCCGACTGATCGCCGCCCAGGCCGGCCTTCCCCCAACCGCCCATCACCGCGCCGCCAATCCCCCGAAAAGCCCCTCAAGTCCCTGCCAATTCGGCCGATAGGGATGTCAGAACGCCCGGCTTGTCCCTGCCTGGCGACCGACATCATTGGGGGTGCCCATGATCCCGTCCAACCCGACTGCTTCCGTTTCCTGGTCTTCCACGGCTGCGCCCGTGGCCGCTTCCGTGCCCGCGGTGGTGGCGGTGGCGCCGTCGGCGCCTGCCGCGCGCGACACCCAGGCCGGCCTGGAACACGGGTCTGGCCGGCAGCAGAAAGCCTCGGCTCGCCCGGCGGTGGACACCGCACCCGGCGAGCCCGTGCGCAAGGCCGCCGACCTGGCCCTGCAGCGCCAGGCCGAGGTGGAATTGCGCGCCCAGGAGCTGGAGCGTGTGCGCCAGCGCCAGGAAGCGCAGCGTGAGACCGTGGAACAGCTGCGCCAGACCCTGCGTCAGGTGTGGGACGCGAGCGCGAGCGTGGTGGAACAGGCGCTGGCGCGCGAGGCCGAAGCGGCCCGTGCGCCGGATGCCGTGAACGCGGCCCGCGCGAAATCGCTCGACGTCTACGAAGGCCCGGCCGTGGCGCGCGACCCTGCGGGCAGCCACGTGAGCCAGAAGGTCTGAGCGAGCCCCGGCCCTCCCCGGCTCAGATGCGGTGACGCACACCGGCCGGTGCGTTCGCGAGGCGGGCCAACACCGCCGGCGCGATCTGGTTGAGCGGCAGCACCTCGTGCGCCGCGCCGTTCTGGATGGCCACGCGCGGCATGCCGAAGACCACGCAGCTCGCCTCGTCCTGCGCGTAGTTGTAGCTGCCGGCGTCCTTCATCTCGCGCATGGCGCTGGCGCCGTCGGCGCCCATGCCGGTGAGCATGATGCCGATGGCGTTGGGGCCGATCACCCGCGCCGCCGACTTGAACAGCACCTCCACCGAGGGTCGGTGGCGGTTCACGGGTTCGGTGTCCTCCACCACGGCCACGTAATTGGAGCCGCTGCGGTCGATGCGCAGGTGGCGCCCGCCGGGGGCGATGTAGGCGTGGCCGGGCAGGATGCGCTGGCCATCGCGCGCCTCGGCCACGCGGATCTTGCACAGCCCGTCGAGCCGCGTGGCGAAGCTGGTGGTGAAGCCCGGCGGCATGTGCTGGGTGATCACGATCGCGGGCGCGTCGGCCGGCATGGGCACCAGCACCTCGCGGATGGCCTCGGTGCCGCCGGTGGAGGCGCCGATGCAGATGATCTTCTCGGTCGACACGCGCGGCAGCGGTGCGGCGGGGCGCGCCGAGGCCGTGGCCTGGGCGTGGGCCGCGGACGCGGCCGCTGCCGCAGCGGGAGCCGCCAGGCGGCGCACCTGCGCCGCGGCAGCCACGCGGATCTTGTCCACGATGTCGCCGGCCAGCTCGTTCAGGCCCTGGCTCACGCCGATGCGCGGCTTGGCCACGAAGTCGATCGCCCCCATCTCCAGCGCGCGCAGCGTGATCTCCGCGCCCTGTTCGGTCAGCGTGGACACCATCACCACCGGCATGGGCCGCAGGCGCATCAGGCGCGAGAGGAACTCCAGCCCGTCCATGCGGGGCATTTCCACGTCCAGCGTGATGACGTCGGGGTTGAGCTCGCGGATCATCTCGCGCGCCACCAGCGGGTCGCTCGCGGCGCCCACGCACTGCATGTCGTGCTGGCGGTTGATGATCTCGGCGAGCAGGCTGCGCACCAGCGCCGAATCGTCCACCACCACTATGCGTGTCTTGGCCACGTCGTCCTCTCCTTAGAACAGGTCCACCGTGCCGCCGGCGTTCGCCTTGGCGACCACGGCCGCGCTGCCCTTGCGTTCCTGCGTTTCCAGTGTCTCGGGTTGCGTGTGCGCCAGGCGCTTGACCATGGCCTTGCCCGTCACCGGGAAGAAGCACACCTTGCGCGGGTGGATGTCGAGCACGTCCTTGGACACCACCGCGATGCGTTCGGTCTGCAGGTAGTCCAGCACGAACTTGGTGTTGCGCTCGCCCACGTTCATGGTGGTGAAGCTGCTCATCACCTGCCCGCCGCCGAACACCTTGGCCTGCATGGTCTCGCGCCGGGCGCCGAGCTTCATCATCTCGTTGATGAGCAATTCCATCGCGTACGAGCCGTAGCGCCCGCCCGAATCGCTGCCGCCTTCGGGCAGCATGAAATGGTTCATGCCGCCCACGCGGGCCTTGGGGTCCCAGATGCAGGCGGCGATGCACGAGCCCAGCACGGTCATGATCACCAGGTCCTCGGTGCTCACGTAGTACTCGCCAGGCAGCACCTTGACCGCGTCGCTGCGGAAGTGCGGTTCATGAAAGAAGAACGAGGCCTCGCCCGGTTTGGGCGTGCGCGCCTTGAGCTCGTCCACGCGCGAGACCACGCCGGCCGCCGGCGTCACGCGCGGCAGGCTCAGGCCCGACAGCGGCTTGAGCGGCGCCATCGGCGGGATGGGGGCCAGGCTAGAGGCGCTCATAGACCGTCTTGCCGCGCAGCGCGAACAGGTGGCGCGCGTCGCTGAAGTTCTCGGCGTGGCCCACGAACAGCGTGCCGCCGGGGCGCATCACGCGGTGGATGCGCTCGAGCACCGCCCGCTGCGTGGCCGCGTCGAAGTAGATCATCACGTTGCGGCAGAACACCACGTCGAAGGTCTCGCGCAGCGGCAGCTCGTGGATCAGGTTCACCGGCAGGAAGCTCATGTGCTTCTGCAGCTCGGGCTTGACACGCATCTGGCCCGCGTTGGCGCCCTTGCCGCGCAGGAAGAAGCGCTGCAGGCGCTCGGCCGACAGGCCCTTGCTGCCCTCGTGCTTGTAGACGCCGCGCTGCGCGGTGGCGAGCACCTTGGTGTCGATGTCGCTGTTGACGATTTCGTAGCGGCCGTTGCTGCCCAGCGACTCGGCGCAGGTCATGGCGATGGAGTAGGGCTCCTCGCCGGTGGAGGCGGCCGCGCACCAGATGCGCCAGTCGTGCGCCGGCTTCGCGCGCAACAACTGCGCCAGGGCGTCGAAGTGGTGCGACTCGCGGAAGAAGGCCGTGAGGTTGGTGGTGAGCGCGTTGATGAACTCCTGCCACTCGGGCCCGTCGTGGCCTTCCAGCCAGTCGATGTAGCCCTTGAAGCTGGTGTGCCCGGTCTCGCGCAGGCGGCGCGACACGCGGCTGTACACCATGGCGTGCTTGCCGTCGTGCAGGCTGATGCCGGCCTTCTTGTAGATCAGCGCCTTGATGCGCGTGAAGTCCGCGTCGGACCAGACGAACTCGCGGCCTTCGGCGACCGGCCCGTCCTCGGCCACGGCGAGCGCAGGGGCCGAACCGGGAAACACCGCGGAACCGGCTTTGCCGGGCCGCAGGTGTTGCCCCCCTGGGGGGGTGGCGCGCAGCGCCGCGGGGGGGTGCATGTTCAATGCCTTGAACGACGGACCAGTGCGGAGGTGTCCAGGATCAGCGCCACCTTGCCATCGCCCAGGATGGTGGCGCCCGACACATTGGGCACCTTGCGGTAGTTGCTCTCCAGGTTCTTGATCACCACCTGTTGCTGGCCCAGCAGCTCGTCGACCATCAGCGCCACGCGCTGGCCTTCGGCCTCGACCACCACCATGATGGGGCTCGCGGCGCTGTGCTCGAAGCGCGGCACCGAGAAGATCTGCTCCAGCTCGGCCACCGGCATGTATTCCTCGCGCACCTTCACCACGCGGGCGTTCTGGCCCATGGTGTTGATGTCGCTGGGCTTGATCTGGAAGGACTCGATCACGCTGGCCAGCGGCAGGATGTAGACCTCGTCGCTCACGCGCACCGACATGCCGTCCATGATGGCCAGGGTGAGCGGCAGGCGCACCGAGACGCGCATGCCGTAGCCTTCGGCCGAATCGATCTCGACCGTACCGCCCAGGGCGGTGATGTTCTTCTTCACCACATCCATGCCGACGCCGCGGCCGGACACGTCGGTCACCTGGTCGGCGGTGGAGAAGCCCGGCGCGAAGATGAGGTTCCAGACCTCGGGATCGCTCAGCGAATCGGGTGCGTCGATGCCTTTCTCGCGGGCCTTGCTCAGCAGCTTCTCGCGGGAGAGGCCTTTGCCGTCGTCGCGCACCTCGATGAGGATGCTGCCGCCCTGGTGCGTGGCCGACAGGGTGATGGTGCCGGTCTCGTTCTTGCCCTTGGCGCGGCGCTCGTCGGGCATCTCGATGCCGTGGTCGCAGCTGTTGCGGATCAGGTGCGTCAGCGGGTCGGTGATCTTCTCCACCAGGCCCTTGTCGAGTTCGGTGGACTCGCCCTGCGTGACCAGCTCGACCTTCTTGCCCAGCTTGGACGCCAGGTCGCGCAGCATGCGGGGGAAGCGGTTGAACACCACCGACATGGGGATCATGCGGATCGACATCACGGCTTCCTGCAGGTCGCGCGTGTTGCGGTCCAGGTCGGCCAGGCCGGCCAGCAGCGGGTTGTTGGCGTTGTTGTTGTCCAGTTCGCGGCTCTTCTGCGCGAGCATGGCCTGGGTGATGACGAGCTCGCCCACCAGGTTGATGAGCTGGTCGACCTTGCTCACCGACACGCGTAGCGTGCTCGATTCCAGGCCCGCGCCAGCGGCGGCGGGACCGGCCGCGCTGGCCCGGGCCTCGGCGGCGCGGGTGTCGCGCGCGGCGGCGGCCGTGGCCTGGGCGGAAGGGGCACCCGGCAGGCCCGGCGCGCCTTCGTAGAAGCCGTAGTCCTTGCCTTCGGTGGCCGGGGGCATGGGCACCTTGCCGTGCACCACGTCGCCGGCCGGGTGGATCTGGATCTGCTCCTTGCTCACATGGAAGGTGAACAGGTCCAGCAGTTCGTTGTCGCTGGCCGCGGTGCGCGCGCGGAACACGCGCTTGCCGGGCTGGTCGCAGGGCAGGGTGGTGACCGTGCCCAGCCCGGGAATGTCGCGGAACAGCTCGGCGATGCCGTCGGCCGTGGCGGGGTTGTCGATCGGGCCGATGTGGATGTCGATCTCGCGTTCGCCCTTGCCGGCGGGCGCAGCGGCGGGCGCGGCGGCCACCACCGGTGCGGGGGCGGCCACGGGCGCGGCCACCGGTGCCGGTGCGGGTGCCACGGCGGCGGGCGCTTCCTGGCCCTGGGCCAGTGCGTAGATGCGCGCCACCAGGTTGCCGGTGTCGGGGGCGCTGCCCACGCCCTGGTGGGCGCCCAGCTGACCGCGCAGGGCGTCGCTGGATTCGAGCAGCACGTCCACCATGGCGGTCGTGGGTTGCAATTCGTGGCGGCGCAGCTTGTCCAGCAGCGACTCGGCCTGGTGCGTGAGCTCGGCCACGTCGGCAAAGCCGAAGGTGGCCGCGCCGCCCTTGATGGAGTGGGCGCAGCGGAAGATGGCGTTGAGCTCCTCGTCCTGCGCGGCGTTCACGTCCAGCGCGAGCAGCATCTGCTCCATCTGGTCGAGGTTCTCGCCGGCCTCCTCGAAGAAGATCTGATAGAACTGGCTGAGATCGATGTCGTTGCCGAGGTGTTGACCCTCGTTCATCATGTCGCCCATTTCACTGCTCCTGGAGAGGTGGTCTTTTTTGGCCAGAGGCACCACGGAACCGGCTTTGCCGGGCCGTCGGTGCCGCCCCCTTGAGGGGGTCGCGCGAAGCGCGGCGGGGGTGTTTCATCGAATGACTTTGTTGATCACTTCGATGAGGCGGCCCGGATCGAAGGGCTTGACCAGCCAGCCGGTGGCGCCCGCGGCGCGCCCGGCCTGCTTCATGGCGTCGCTCGACTCCGTGGTCAGCACCAGGATCGGCGTGTTCTTGAATTTGGGGTGTTCGCGCAGCTTGCGCGTCAGGCCCAGGCCGTCCAGCTTGGGCATGTTCTGGTCGGTCAGCACCAGGTCGATGCTGTGGTGCTGCGCCTTGTCCCAGGCGTCCTGGCCGTCCACGGCTTCCACCACGTGAAAGCCGGCACCCGTGAGGGTGAAGGACACCATTTTTCGCATGGATGCCGAGTCGTCGACGGCAAGGATGGATCGCATGGGGTTACTCCGTTCTTCGGGTGTTATCGGCGGCTCGCGGGCGTTCTTAAAAGAGCTCCACCGAGCCCGCATCCATCTCGCTCTGGGTCACGGGGCTGGGGCGTTCGGGCATGGGGTCCAGATCCAGGGGCACCTCGTCCTCTTCGGGGGCGATGGCCTGTTCGGCCAGGCGCCAGGCGCAGCCCTTGAGCATGGCGCCGGTGTGCGCCAGCAACTGGGTGGCCATGTCGTGGAACTGCAGTTCGGTCACGGCCTGGTGCAGGCTGTGGCGGATGCGGGTGAGTTCCTCGCCCAGGGCCCCTTCCAGGGATTCCAGATCGCGGTTGGCGTTGCCGAAGCGCTCCAGCAGGTTGCCGGTGGCGTGGTCGAGCAGGCCCTCCAGGCGCTGCAGGTCGGTCATGGCGATCAGCAGCGAGTCCTGCAGATCGGCCACCAGCGCCACGGGCAGCGTGACCGAAGGTGGGGTCGGCGGCGATGCGTTGGTCTGCATGGGTGCGGAGGGAGGTCTTTACGGATACGGGGTATTACAATTTTCGGCAGCCGCCTCCTGGGGTATCGACCGAAAACGGCCTGAAATTCAGCCCTTTTGGCTTTCTCCAGCCACCTCCAGGCGCCCGTTCACCCCTTCGCCAGGCGACACAGAGCCCCCTTCCATGACCGGTACCGGTGAAGCGACAGCGAGCCACCCGCGTCCGGTGCGCATCCTGCACCTGGAAGATTCGCGGGTGGACCACGCGCTGGTGAAGTTCGCGCTGCAGCGCAGCCAGTTGCCCAACGAGATCACGCTCGTGGACACGCTGGAGGACTTCCGCCGCGAGCTGCAGAGCGGGCGCCACGAGATCGTGCTGGCCGACTACCACCTGCCCGGCTTCACCGGCCTGGACGCCTGGGACGCGGCCTGCAAGCTGGGCATCCAGATCCCTTTCGTCATCCTGTCCGGCGCCATCGGCGAAACCGCCGCCGTGGACGCCATGCACCGCGGCGTGAGCGACTACCTGCTCAAGGACAGCATGCACCGGCTGGCGCACGTGGTGCAGCGCGCGCTGGAGATCAGCGACGCGCGCCGGGCCAAGGCGCGCGCCGACGCCGAACTCGCCGAGTCGCGCCAGCGCCTGGCCGAGCTGGCCGAGCACCTGCAGACCAGCATCGAGCAGGAGCGCGCCGACATCGCGCGCGAGATCCACGACGACATCGGCGGCGCGCTGGCCGCGGTCAAGCTCGATCTGGCCTGGGTGGGTCGCCGCGCCAACGATTCCGAGATGCAGCGCCACGTGAACACCGCGCTGGACATGGTGCAGCACGCGCTGGGCGCGAGCCAGCGCATCATGATGAACCTGCGCCCGCCCATCCTCGACCAGGGCCTGGTGGCCGCGGTGGTGTGGCTGGCGCAGAACTTCGAGCGCCGCACCGGCCTGCGCGTGCACGTGCGCCGCACGGCCGAGCGCATCGAGGTGCCGCGCGACGTGCAGCTGGTGGCCTACCGCACCGCGCAGGAGGCCATGACCAACGTGTCCAAGCACGCGCAGGGGGCGAGCCACGTGGACATCGACCTCAACGACGGCGAGGGCGTGCTCACGCTCGAGGTGAGCGACAACGGCCCCGGCCTGGACGCCAGCGCGCTGCGCAAGGACAAGTCCTTCGGCCTGCTGGGCCTGCGCGAGCGCGCGGCCAAGGTCGGTGGCTGGCTGGACGTCAGCTCGTCAGCGCGTGGCACCTCGGTCATTCTCTCGGTACCGCTCCCCGGCGGCGACACACTGCCGCCACCCGTGGAGCACAAGGAAGCCCATGATCAAGGTGATTTTGTGTGACGACCACGCGGTGGTGAGGCGCGGCATCCGCGACACCATCAGCGAGGCGGTCGACATCCAGGTCGTCGGCGAAGCCGGCAGCTACCCCGAACTGCGCGACCTCATGCGCAAGACGCCCTGCGACGTGCTCGTGCTCGACCTCAACATGCCCGGGCGCGGCGGCCTGGAGGTGCTGGGCGCGCTGAAGGAAGAGGGCTCGCCGGTGAAGGTGCTCGTGGTCTCCATGTACCCCGAGGACCAGTACGCCATCCGCTGCCTGCGCGCGGGCGCGCGCGGCTACGTCAACAAGGCCGGCGACCCGGCCGAACTGGTGGGCGCCATCCGCGTGGTGCAGCAGGGCCGCAAGTACGTCACGCCCGAGGTGGCGCAGATGCTGGTGGACACGCTCAGCGCGCCCGAGACCGAGGAGCTGCACGCCAGCCTGTCCGAGCGCGAGCTGCAGACCCTGCAGAAGATCGCTTCGGGCCGCAAGCTCAGCGACATCGCCGAGGAGCTGATGCTCAGCCCCAAGACCGTGAGCGTGTACCGCGCGCGGGTGCTGGAGAAACTGCACCTGTCGAACAACGCGGAATTGACGGTGTACGCGATCAGGAACGGGCTGGTCTGAACTGGCGTCAATCACCAAGGGCGGCGAGGTCCAGCGACGCCGCCTGTTCGATGGCGCGCAGCATCCTGAGCCCTTCCTTGAGACGCCGCGTCCAGCCGCCGCCGCGGCTGCGCAAGTTGTCAGCAGCCTCTCGCAGCGCATCAGGGTCGTTGGCCGTCAGGTACTCGATCAGACTCGCGGCCTGAATGAGGTCCTTGCGCACCTTGTCCCTGTAGTCGGCGGTTCGTTCAGCGGCGACCAAGAGCTTGTGCAGGCCGTACTTCTCCGGCCGCGGCAGGTTCACCACGATGGGGCCGGCAGTGCCCAGGACCACGGACTGGAACGGGTCCTCCAGCGAGAACTCCATGAAGCGCAAGGGTTGAAGCCGGAGGTTCAGGGAGTCGTTGTGGACCGCTTCTTCGCCCGATCGACCCATCGTCGTAAGGAAGTCGATCTGGAAGTCGGGTTCATCGGCCTTCTGGTACGTGCTGAGCGACTTCAAGGGCACGAAGCCCATGCTCAAAGACTCAATGGCGGAGGCCACGTCCACGCGAACATCGCTGGCGATGGCCGTGGACAGGCGGTGGTCGTGTGCGAAGTCGAGATCGGTGGTGCTGTCGGCCGTCTCCCAGCGGATGCCGAAGTGGTTCTGATAGGCCGCGTAAGCATGCGTGCCGACCAGCACGCCGCCCACACGAAAGAAGGAGGCGTCCGCCAGCTTGGTGATGACTCGCGAGTGAGCGGGCGTCAAGGCCGGGCAACCCAGGTCGATCGCCGCGCGTGTCAGACGCCTTGCGTGGTCCAGCCCCTCCCGGTTGGGTGAATTCACGTGCGCGTCGCGCAGGCGCCTGGTGGCATCGTCGTCGCGGCCGACGTAGACCTGCCGCTGCTTGCCGGACAGGTCCGAGTACTGGAAATACCAGTAGGGCTCGCCTTTGACCGTTTTGGTGACGAAATTGCCTGGCAGCATGCCGGCATCGCGCCTGGCCTCGAGGGAGCGGATCGCCGTGGCCGCATTCGAGTACGCGGCCTGAGCGGCGCCTGGAAGATCGCGATAAAGCATGGCCATCCGGTTATCCTTAATCTAGAAAAAGTAATGATAACTGCGGCATGGTCCGATCGACGCATTGGCGAAGCATCGTGCGCATGCATACTGCGCGACCTGTCCACACAGGGAGTCCTCATGGTGTCCAACACCCCGTTCCGGGCGCATCGCCGCGCCGTGCTGCTCACGCTCGTCGTGTCTGCCGCGCTCGCCGCCTGCGGCAAGGACGACCCGCAGGCGAAGCTCGAAGCCGCCGTCAAGGCGCTGCAGGCCGCCATCGAGGCGCGCGACACCGGCGACGTGATGGACCTGCTCGACGAACACTTCCAGGGCAGTGGCAACCTCGACCGCGACGGCACGCGGCGGATGCTCACCGCCACGTTCCTGCGCTTTCAGAACATCAAGGTCATCGCCATGTCGAGCCAGGCGCGGGTCGATGCGCAGACCCCGACGCTCGGACGTGTCGAGGCCCAGGTGCTGGTGACGGGCGCCCAGGGCCTGATCCCCGAGCGCGCCGAGCCCTACACCGTGCGCATGGAGTGGCGCCTGGTGGGCGGCGACTGGAAGCTCGGCGACCTGCGCTGGGAGGAGTGAGTTGGCGAGAACGCCGCGTGGCCGCTGGGCGTTCAGGCGGGCTGCGGCAGGCGGAAGGTGTCGACCAGGGCGCTGAGGCGCGCGGCCTGCTGGCGCAGGCTGTCCGCGGCCGCGGCCGATTCCTCCACCAGCGCCGCGTTCTGCTGCGTCATCTGGTCCATCTGGCTCACGGCCTCGTTGATCTGGCCGATGCCCCGCGACTGCTCGTCGAAGGTGGTGTCGAGCGCCGCAATCATCTGTGCCACCTGACCGGCCTGCGCGACGATCTCGCCCATGGTGGTGCCGGCGCGTTCCACCTGTCGCGCGCCGGCTTCCACCCGACCCTGGCTGTCGCCGATCAGTCGCTTGATGTCCTTGGCGGCGGTGGCCGCGCGTTGCGCGAGCGTGCGCACCTCGCCGGCCACGACCGCAAAGCCCCGGCCGTGCTCGCCGGCACGCGCGGCTTCCACCGCGGCATTGAGCGCCAGGATGTTGGTCTGGAACGCAATGCCGTCGATCACGCCGGTGATGTCGGCGATGCGGCGCGAGCTTTCGCTGATGGAACCCATGGTGGAGACCACCTCGGCGACGGCCTCGCCACCGCGGCTGGCGACCGAGCTGGCGGCCTGCGCCAAACCAGTGGCCGCGCGCGAGGTGTCGGCGCTGTGGCGCACGGCCGTGGCGATCTGCTCCATCGACGCCGCGGTCTCCTCGATGCTGGAGGCCTGCTCTTCGGTGCGGTTGGACAGATCCGCGCCGCCGGCGGCGATCTGGTTGGAGCCGCTGGCGATCGAGTCGCTGCTCTCGCGCACCTCGCTCACGATGCGCGCCAGGTTGTCGTTCATGCCGCGCAGCGCCGTCAGCAAATCGGCCATCTCGTCCCTGCCGTGCACCTCGAAGCGCGAGGTGAGATCACCCGCGGCCACGGTGCGCGCCACGCGCAGCGCCTGCGCAATGGGCCGCGTGATCGAGCGCGTGAGCACGAAGGCGACGGCCACGGCCAGCAGCACCGCGATCGCCGCCAGCAGGCCCGACAACACCTTCGCGTCGTGGGCGGCTTCCAGTGCTTCGGCGCCGTAGGCTTCCATGCCGCCGGCCTGGGTCTCGGCGAAGGCCTCGATCGCGGCAAGGTAGCTGGTCTGCAGCGGCAGGATGTGCGTCAGCAGTTCGCTGCGCGCAGCGTCGGTCCGGCCGGCCTTGAGGTGCTCCATGAGCACGTCCTCGCGCTGGCGGAATGCATTCTGCTGCTCGATCAGAGTGTTCAGCGCGGCCCGGTCGCGCGCCTCATGCACACCGGCCCGCAGTTGTTCGATGGCCTTCGCCACCAGGGGTTTGGAGGCCTCCACCTTGGCCACCTCCGCTTGCACCACGTTGCGCTCGGTGGCGATCAGCGCGGTGCGCAGCGCGTTCAGTTGGCGGTTGGTTTCGTTTTCCACCTTCTGGGCCAAGGCCACATTGGCGTAGCGCTCGTGCAGGATCACCTCGATGTCGTGGGCGATGACGTTGAGCTTGGCGAACCCCACACCGGCGATGGTGGCCAGCAGAGCGATGATGAGCGCGAACCCGAGCGTCAGGCGGGCTCCTATGCGCAAATGGGCGATGGCTTTCATGTCGCTTTCCCGGAATCGCGGCGCGCACCCACCCTGGCAGGGCAGACGTGAACGGCCGGCAGCCAGAGAACTATCGACGCCCTTCGGTGGCTTCTGAAAGCCGTTCGCCGGGCTCGCGGTGCCTCACAAGCTTTCCCCGCAGGCGTGTGCGGGGATTCCCCCGGCGCTTCAGCGGTGTCCGCGCAGCGGCGCCGACCAGTCGCTGCGGTGCGTGGCGATGGCCAGCGTCAGGCCCATGAGCGCCAGGCTGAGGCCCACCACGGCGTACAGCGCCTGCGGCTGATCGCCCGCCAGGCGCAGCGCCAGCCAGCCCCCCAGCGCCACTACCACCAGCCGCGCCGCGCTGGCCACCAGCGGCCAGGTGAGCCGCCCCGCGCCCTGCGAGGCGAAGAACAGCGCCAGTCCCAGGCCGAAGAAGCCGTAGGCGCCGCCCACGATGCGCAGGTAGCTCGCACCCGCGGCCTGCACGGCCGCGTCCTGGGTGAACGCCGCCATCCACCACTGCGGCCACAGCGCGGCGAGCACACCGATCGCGCCGGTGATCGCCCACACCAGCGCGGCCCCGGTCCAGGCGATGCGTTTGGCGCGCGCCGTCTGTTGCGCGCCGAGGTTGGTGGCCACCATCGCCGTGAGCGCGCCGCCGATGCCGAAGGCGATGGGCACCAGGATGTACTCCAGCCGCGCGGCGATGCCGTAGCCCGCCACGGCCAGGCCGCCGAAGCCCGCCACGTAGGCCGTGGTCAGTGCGATCGAGCCGTTGCTCAGGACCGGGTTGATGGCCGAGGGCAGGGCGAGACGAAGGATGTCGCGCGTGTCGTCGCGCCGCAGCCGCCAGCCCGCGCCCAGCGGCCGGGCCGGCGCGCCCCGGCGCGATAGCCAGGCCAGCAAGGCGAGCGCCGACACCGCGCTGCAGGTGACGGTGCTGGCCGCCGCGCCGGCCACGCCCAGCGGCGGCAGCGGGCCCAGCCCGAACACCAGTTGCGGCGCCAGCAGCAGGTGCATCACCGTGGTGGCGATGAGCGCCAGCGCGGCCGCGCCCATCTGCCCGGTGCCGCGCGCCACGCCAGCCAGCACGTTGACTGTCCACACCGCCGAGGCGCCCGCGAACAGCACAGCCGCGTAGCGCGCCGCCTGCTCCAGCGCCGGGCCGCGCGCGCCCATGGCCGCGTACAGCATCGGTGACGCGGCGACCAGCGTGAACAGCAGCGAGGCGATCAGCCCCAGCACCAGGGCGTGCCAGGCCAGGCGTGCGGCGCGCGCGTCGTCGCCCGCGCCCGCCGCGCGCGCCACCATGGCCGTGGCACTGCCGCCCAGGCCCCCGGCCGACATGTGCAGCATCAGCATGGCCAGCGGCAGCACCACCGCCACGCCGGCCAGCGCGTCGGCGCCCAGGCGGCCCACGATGTAGCCGTCGAAGCCGATGACGATGGTGTTGGCGAACAGGCCCAGCACGTTGGGCGTGGCCAGGCGCATCAGCGTGGGCAGCACGGGGCCGTGCAGCATGCGCTGGCGGGTGTCCGCGGCGCGGGACGGCGCGCTGGCACTGAGGGCGGCGGAGGCGGTGGTGGTCATGGTCAGGCGGGCAGGTAGGCCGCGGTGGCGCTGGCGAGCGACTGCTTCACCTGGCGCGTCATGTCATCGGCCAGCACCTCGGCCTCACCCGCTTCCAGGCCGTCGAAGGCAGCGCGCACGATCGCCTCGGGCGTGGACTTGGGCGCCTCGATGCCCTGCGTGAGGTCGGTGTCCACGAAGCCCATGTGCAGCGCGGTCACCTGCGTGCCCTGTTCCAGCAGCTCGTGCCGCAGGCCGTTGGTGAGCGCCCAGGCCGCCGACTTGGTGGCGCCGTAGGTGCCCAGCAGCGGGCGGTTGATCCAGCTGACGACGGACAGCACGTTGAGCATGGCACCACCGCCATTGGCGGCCAGCACCGGCGCGAAGGCCTGCGCCATGCGCTGCATGCCGAAAACGTTGACGTCAAGCTGGCGCCGCATGGCCTCCAGGGCGTCCGGCACGAGGAAGCCGCCGAACTCGGCCACGCCCGCGTTGTTGATGAGCAGGGTCACGTCGCCGCAGTCGCGCGCGGCGCGCAGCACCTGCTCGGGCCGGGTCACGTCCAGCTCGATCGGGGTGACGCCGTCGAGCGTCACCTGCGCGGCCTGGCGGCTGGCGGCGTAGACGCGCTTCGCGCCGCGCGCCAGTGCTTCGCGCGCGAAGGCCAGGCCGATGCCGCGGTTGGCGCCGGTGATGAAAACGACGGCGTTTTCGATCTGCATGGAAGACTCCTGTTGAATATGATGGCCGTCATATTTGTGGCCGTTGAAGGAAGCGCGCCTTGGGGCGCGCGTGAAAGCGGGTCAGTGCCGGGTGTGGGTCGGCGCGTCGGGGGCGAACTGTTCCAGCAAGAAGCGCCGGCTGGCGGCCAGGTGGCGGCGGCCCTTGGTGTTGTCGCCCAGCGTGCGAGCGATCTGCAGTGCCCCGACCAGTTGCGAGGCGATCAGGCCCGCCGCTTCGCGGGGCTGTCCGGGCGCCAGGGTGGCGGCCACGGCGCGGGTGAGGCCTTCGATGCGGGCGGCGGCGGCTTCGCGCACGGCATCGGCCTGGCGCGGCATTTCGGAGGCCAGCGCGGCCACCGGGCAGCCGCTTTCGGGCGAACGCAGGTGGCGGTCGGCGAGGTAGTTGTCCACCAGGGCCTGGAAGCGGCTGTCGCCGCGCGCCTCACCGGCGTCCAGGGCGCGGCGCATCCGCGCCTGGCTGTCCTGCCCGGCGCGCTCCAGGGCCTCGGCCAACAGCGCCTCGCGCGAGGCGAAGTGCGCATAGAAGCCGCCGTGCGTGAGCCCCGCGCGCTTCATGATGTCGGCCACGCCCACGCCCTGGAAACCGCTGGCCCGCAACACGCCGGCGGCGGTGTCCAGGATGCGGTCGTGGGTGGCCTGCTTGCGGCTGGTGGGGGGGCTGTCCATGGCGGGTCGTTGAAGCTGAGGCGCGACTCTAGCCAAATATGATGACCATCATATGCGTGGGGGAATGGCGATCCCGCAAGGGGCCGCCAGGCTTCGACCGCGGGCTCAGCCCGTGAACAGCGCCGTCGCCAGCCGCAGCAGCGCGGCCACCGGCGTGTCCAGCATGGGCAGTGTGAAGGCGATGCCGATCAGGCCGGCCGACAGCGTGATCGGGAAGCCGATGGCGAAGGCGTTCATCTGCGGCGCGATGCGCGAGACGAAGCCCAGCACGATGTTGATGAACAGCAGCATGCCGATCAGCGGCAGCGCGATCCACAGGCCGTAGCGGAACACCACGGCGCCGAGCTCGTGCAGGCGCATGGTGTTCACCGCGTCGAGCGCGCCGCCGCCCACGGGGAAGGTGCCGAAGCTGGACACCACCGCCTGCAGCAGCATGAGGTGCCCCCCCATCACCACGAACAGCAGCATGGTGGTGTTGCCGAAGAAGCGGCCCACGGTGCTGCTCTGGCTGCCGGTGCTGGGGTCGAAGAAGCCCGCGAAGTTCAGGCCCATCTGCAGGCCGATGAGTTCGCCGGCGAGCTCCACCGCCGCGAACACGATGCGCACCGCCAGGCCGATGGCCAGACCGATGAGCACCTGCTGCACCACGGTTTCGATGGCGCGCGGGTCGGTGAGCGCCACCACTGGCTGCTCGGGCAGCGCGGCCTGGGCGCAGATGGCGATGAGGAAGGCCAGTGCCACGCGCGTGCGCACCGGCACCGAGCGCGACGAGAAGATGGGCGCGCTGCTGAAGACCGCCAGGATGCGCAGGAAGGGCCAGAACACCGGCGTGACCCAGGCCATGATCTGGGCCTCGGTGAAGGTGATCACGCGCGCGCTCCGGCCGCGGTCAGACCGCGTATTGCGGAATGGAGAGGATCGTGATGCGGATGAACTCGACCATGGTGGTGAGCATCCACGGCCCTGCGATGGCGAACACCGCGATGGCGGCGATCAGCTTGGGCACGAAGGACAGGGTCTGTTCGTGGATCTGCGTGATGGCCTGGAACAGGCTGATCACCAGGCCCACGCCGAGCACCGTGGCCAGCACCGGTGCAGCCACGGCCAGCAACAGGAAGAGGGCGTTCTGACCGAGCGTGAGGGCGGCTTGCGGTTCCATGGTGTCGTACCTATTGCGCGAAGGACGCGGCGAGCGAGCCGATGAGGATGTTCCAGCCGTCCGCGAGCACGAACAGCATGAGCTTGAACGGCAGGGCCACCAGCACGGGCGACAGCATCATCATCCCCAGCGACATGAGCACACTGGCCACCACCATGTCGATGACCAGGAAGGGGATGAAGATCATGAAGCCGATCTGGAAGGCGGTCTTCAGTTCGCTGGTGACGAAGGCCGGCACCAGCACGCGAAAGGGCGCGTTCTCGGCGGTCACGTCGTCGGGCAGGCGGGCCAGGTTGGCGAAGAGTTCGAAGTCGGACTGGCGCGTCTGCTTGAGCATGAAGGCGCGCATGGGTTGCTCGCCGCGCTGCAGCGCCTGTTCGAAGCCGATCTCGTTGCGCGAATACGGGCCGTAGGCGTTGCTGTAGACCTGATCGAGCGTGGGGCCCATGACGAACAGCGTGAGGAACAGCGAGAGGCCCACGATCACCTGGTTGGGTGGGGCCGACTGCGTGCCCAGGGCCTGGCGCAGCAGCGAGAGCACGATGACGATGCGGGTGAAACCCGTCATCAGCAGCAGCACCGCCGGCAGGAAGGACAGCGCGGTGAAGAACAGCAGGGTCTGGATCGGCACCGAGTAGCTGGCGCCGCCCGCGCCCTGGCCCACCACCAGGGGCAGGGAAGGGCCTTGCGGCGTGGGCACGGGCGCGTTCTGCGCCCAGGCGCCGATCGACAGCAGCATCAGCGCCAGCAGCAGCGCGAGCGCGCGCAGCCAGACCAGGCGGGGGAGTTCAGCGCGGCGCATCGCCGGGGCCTTTGACGAGATGTTGCGCGAGGCGCGCGGCAAAACCGCCGGCGAACGGGGCCGGGGCCGCGGGCGGCGTCGCGGCTTCGGCCGGCAGCGCCGTCTCGTGCAGGGTGTTGATGCTGCCCGGTGCGACGCCGAGCACCAGGCAGGTGGCGTCTTCGCCGCGGCCGACCTGCAGCGTGACCACGCGCTGCTGCGGGCCGAGCGAGACGCTGCCCAGCACCTTGACGAAGGGGCCGCTCTGCCCGGGTACGCCCGGCAGGCCGGGCATGCGCCCGCGCGCCCACTTCAATGCCCAGGCGATGCCCACCATCAGGGCGAGCAGGACCAGCGCCGGCCAGGCGTTCTGCCACATGTCGGTGTTCCTTCAGGTCCGGCTAAGGCGTTTCATGCGCTCGGACGGCGTCACGATGTCCGTGAGGCGGATGCCGAACTTGTCGTTCACCACCACCACCTCGCCCTGCGCGATGAGGTAGCCGTTGACCAGCACGTCCATGGGCTCGCCGGCGAGTGCGTCGAGTTCCACGATGGAGCCTTGCGCGAGCTGCAGGTGATGTACTTGATGGGCACGCGCGTGCGACCGAGCTCCACCGAGAGCTGCACGGGGATGTCCAGCACCATCTGGATGTCCTGCGCGCCGCCGCTGGCGGTCTTGACGGGAATGTTGTCGGCCTCGAAGGCGGGGGCGCCTTCGTCCACGGTGGTGGCGGCCTGCTCTTCAAGCGCCTGCGCCCATTCGTCGGCGATGGCGTCCTGGTTCGGTTCGTTGGTTTCGGTAGACATGGTTTTCTCCTGAACGCCGGTCACAGGTCGGGGGACGACCCGAGCCAGTTCATGTCGCTGCCCCGCAGGCTGCGCTCGACGCGCAGCGCGTACTTGCCCTTGTGCGTGCCGTACTGGCACTCGAAGACGGGCACGCCGTCGACGTGTGTGGTGATGGTGGGCAGCCGGTCGAGTTCGATGAAGTCGCCCACCTGCATGGCCAGCAGCTGCTCCACCGTGGCCTCGGTCTTGGCCAGTTCGGCCACCATGGTCACCTCGGCGGCCTGGATCTCGTGGCTGAGCAGCTTGACCCAGCGGCGATCGACCTCGATGGCGTCGCCCTGCACGCTGGAGTACAGCACGTCGCGAATGGGCTCCAGCGTGGCGTAGGGGATGCAGATGTGCAGCGAGCCGGTGATGTCGCCGATCTCCAGCGTGAAGCTGGTGGAGACGACGATCTCGCTCGGCGTGGCGATGGTGGCGAACTGCGGCTGCATCTCCGAGCGCTGGTAGGCCAGCTCGATCGGGTAGACGCCGCGCCAGGCCTTCTTGTATTCCTCGGCCACCACCTCCACCAGGCGGTTGATGACGCGCTGCTCGGTGGGCGAGAAGTCACGGCCCTCGATGCGGGTGTGGAACTTGCCCGTGCCGCCGAAGAGGCTGTCGATGACACCGAACAGCAGCGTGGGTTCGCACACCACCAGGCCGTTGCCGCGCAGGGGGCGCACGGCCATGATGTTGAAGTTGGTGGGCACCACCAGCTCGCGCAGGAAGGCGCTGTATTTCTGCACCTGCACCCCGCCCACCGAGATCTCGGGGCTGCGGCGGATGAAGTTGAACAGGCCGATGCGCAGGTTGCGCGAGAAGCGCTCGTTGACTATCTCCATCGTGGGCATGCGCCCACGAACGATGCGTTCCTGGCTGGAGAGGTTGTAGTTGCGGATGCCGCCTTCGGGCACCTCTTCCTTGGCGAGCTTCTGGCTCTCGCCGGTCACGCCCTCCAGCAGGGCATCGACTTCGTCCTGTGACAGAAACGATTCGGACATGGCGTCGTGGCTCCGCGCTTACTGCACGATGAAGCTGGAGAACAGCACGGCCTGCACGGGGCTGGCCGGGCCGCGCTTTTTCTTGCCTTCGTCCTCGGCCTTGGGCGGGGCGTAGCCCATCACCTCGGAGACGGCGCCGATGATGTCGGCGCTGAGCTTGCCCTTGCCCTCGGCGCTGAGCACGTCCTCGGCGCTGCGTTTGGACAGGATCACCAGGATCTGGCTGCGGATGCTGGGCATGAAGGCCTTGACGGCGTCGCCGGTGGCGGCGTCCTGCAGTTGCAGGGTCAGGCCGATCTGGATGTAGCGGTTGCCGCCGGGGTCGGCCAGGTTGACCACCATGTTGTCCAGCGGCAGGAAGGTGGGGGCGGACTTCGGGTCGACGGGTTTGACGGCGGCGACTTCCTCCTCGTCGTGCTCGTCGTCCTCGGCGGTGTTTTTCTTCAGGATGAACAGCGCGCCGGCGGCGCCCGCGATGGCGAGCACCACCACGCCGATCAGGATGAACAGCAGCTTCTTGCCCTTCTTCTTGGGGGCGGCTTCGGCGACCGGTTGGGCGGCAGCGGTGGCGGCGGCGGACATGGCACTCCTTCGTCGGTTGCCGCGGGCTCAAAGGCGCGCGGCTTGAGAAGGATTGTGGGAGGGGCCCCCCCTCGCCGTTCGTTCGATAAGCGCGGAAAAACCGGTTCTTTCCCGCGCCCTGGGGCCTCAGACGAAGAGGTCCAGGCCCCGGTCGCTGGCGCCGGGCGAGGCCGCCCGCGCGGCCGGCGTGTCCCCGGCCTCGGCGCCGGCGCGCTCGCCGCGGTGCGCGCTGGCCTGTGCGCCCTGGCCGTCGCGGCGGAGTTCGCCCTGGCCCTGGCCCTGCTCGCCCACGGAGACCTGGCCCAGCGTCAGGCCGCCCTGCTGCAGGCGCTCGCCCAGCGCGGCCTGGGCCTGCTCACGCAGCGCCTCGCGCGCGGCGGCGTCGTCGGTGCGGATGTCCAGTTGCACCTCGTCGCCACGCAGCGCGAGCNNAGGCTGGCGTGGCGCATGGCGCCCGCGCCCCAGTGCTGCACCTCCACCGCCTCGGCGTCGGCCGGGGCGGCGTAGGGGTCTTGCGCGGTGTTCGTGTCGGTGCCGCTGTCGCTGTGCGCGCCACCGCCGTCGGCCGAGGACTCGCCGCCCAGGCCGCTGTCGGCCGTGGTGCCCGTCAGGCCCGCGGCCGCCTCACCGAGGGCGCGCGCGCCGCTGGTGGGCGAGGCGCCGGGCAGGGCCAGGTCGTCGGCATCGGCCGCTCCCGGCGCGCCGGCCGCGAAGGCCGCCACCCTGCCGGTGGGCGTGGCGGCCTGGAAGCGCGCGTCCAGCGCGACGGTGCTGCGCACCGGCCAGGCGTTGGAGGCGTTGTCGGCAGGCGAGGCCGCGCGGCTCCAGCGCGTGGCGGGGGCTTCGCCCGAACCGGTGGGCGTGCCCGTGGGGTTGGAGGTGAAAGGGGTGGCGGCCGGCGACAGCGGGGTGCGGGCGGCCGGCTGCCAGGGCGCGGCGACCTGTCGGCCCGCTGTGGCGCCGGTCGAGGCCGGCAGGCCGTCGGCGGGCGTGGCGCCCAGGCGGTCGGCGCGCGTGTCCAGGCCCCGCGTCTCGCCGGCCAGTGAGCCTTCGCCGGTGAGCGGCGCCGGCTCCAGGCCCTGCGATGCCGTCCAGGCCATCAGCGCGGCCAGGGGGTTGTCGGACGCCGGGGTGTCCTCGGTCAGCGGATCCTCGCCCGGCAGGCCGGTGCCGGCCAGCTCGCCGCCCTGCGGGTCCAATGGCAGCGCGTCGGGCGACAGCAGGGCCAGCAGGCTGGAGAACAGGTCCGCCGGTTGCTGGCCGTGGCCCGTGCGTGAGGCGTTCGCCGGCTGACCGTGCGCGGCCTGGGTGGCGGGCGGGTGGGCGTTGCTGGGTGCGGTGGTGGTCATGCGGGGATCAGGCCTGGAAGCTCTGGAACGTGCTGTCGGACTCGGCGCGGCGGCGGTGGGCGTTCTGCGCCATTTCGTCGGTCTGTTTCTGCTCGCGGCGCATCAGGCGCTGCTGGATGGCGTCCTGCTGGCGCGCGACGTACTGGCGCAGCGTGGCGAGTTCGCGTTCGGTCTCGTGCACCTGGCCCTGGGCCTGGTCGATCTGGCGCTGCTTCTGCGCGAGCACACCGGTCTGGAAGTCGATCGCGTGGTCGATCTTGGCCATGAACTGGCGGTGGTGCATGAGCCAGGCCGCGTCCACACCGCTGGCGCAGCGCGTCTGCCAGCGCTGCTGGGCCTCGTTGGCGTAGGCGGTGAGCTGGTCCATCTGCTCCTGCGCGGCCTGCAGCTCGCGGCGCACCGCCGACAGCGCGGCCAGCGCTTCGTCGCGCTTGCGCTCGGCCAGCTCGATGAGCTTGTCCATCGTCTCGAGACCACTGGCGGTCATTGGCTGCCCTCATAGGGGTTGTGGTGCGGGCGGGCGCCGCGTGGGGCATTGCCCGCCGCCGGCTTGTCTTCCTGCAAGGCGGTCTGCAGACCGCGCACGCTCTCGGCCATGGGCGCGGCCTCGCGCATGTCCTGCATCAGGAAGCGCTGCAGCCCGGGGTAGAGCACGATGGCGCGGTCCGTCTCCGGGTCGCTCCCGGCCACGTAGGCGCCGAGCTGGATCAGGTCGCGGCTCTTCTGGTAGCGCGAGTAGTTCGCGCGGAACTTGCGCGCCAGGTCCAGGTGGTTGTGCGGCGCCACGTTGTGCATCACGCGCGAGGCCGAGGCCTCCACGTCGATGGCGGGGTAGTGGCCCGATTCGGCCAGCGCGCGCGACAGCACGATGTGGCCGTCCAGGATGGCGCGCGCCGCGTCGGCGATCGGGTCCTGCTGGTCGTCGCCTTCGGACAGCACGGTGTAGAAGGCGGTGATGGAGCCACGGCCGTTGAGACCATTGCCACTGCGCTCCACCAGCTGCGGCAGCTTGGCGAAGCACGATGGCGGGTAGCCCTTGGTGGCCGGTGGCTCACCGATGGCCAGCGCGATCTCGCGCTGCGCCATCGCGAAGCGCGTGAGCGAATCCATCAGCAGCAGCACGTGCAGGCCGTCGTCGCGGAAGCGCTCGGCGATGGCCGTGGCATAGCTGGCGCCCTGCATGCGCACCAGTGGCGGCGCGTCGGCCGGCGCGGCCACCACCACCGAGCGGCGGCGGCCTTCGGGGCCCAGGATGTCCTCGATGAATTCCTTCACCTCGCGGCCGCGCTCGCCGATCAGGCCGACCACGATCACGTCGGCCTTGGTGTAGCGGGCCATCATGCCCAGCAGCACGCTCTTGCCCACGCCGGAGCCGGCGAACAGGCCCAGGCGCTGGCCGCGGCCCACGGTGAGCAGGGCGTTGATGGCGCGCACACCGGTGTCCAGCGGTTCGCGCACCGGGTCGCGGTCCATGGCGTTGAGTGGCGCGCGCTCCAGCGGCGACACGCTCACCTCGCGCAGGGGGCCCTGGTGGTCCATGGGCTGGCCGTGCGCGTCCACCACGCGGCCCAGCAGGCCGGCGCCCATGGGCAGGCTCAGCACGCTGCGATCGTTGGGTGAGGGCGGTGGGTTGTCCTGGCCCAGGCGCGGCACGGTGCGGTAGGGCGGCAGTGGCGTCACGCTGGCGCCGCTGGCCAGGCCGTGCACGTCGCCGGCGGGCATGAGGAAGGCGCGGTCCTTGGAGAAGCCCACCACCTCGGCCAGCACCGGCTGCTTGTGGCCGTTGTCGATCAGGCACTGCGCGCCCACGGGCACGCGCAGGCCCACGGCCTCCAGCACCAGGCCGGCCAGCTTGGTGAGCGTGCCGCGCACCTCCAGCGGCGTGGGCGCCTGCGCGCTGGCGCGCAGGTCGTCCATGAAGTGGCCCCAGCGGCTGGGCGTCTCGTCAGACATGGAACACCCCCGCCGCGCTTCGCGCGACCCCCTCAAGGNNGCGACCCCCTCAAGGGGGCGGCACCTGCGGCCCGGCAAAGCCGGTTCCGCGGTGCCACTGGGTTCGACCCCGTCGCTCGTTGCGTGTCCCGAATCGTTCGTCATACTTCTGCGTCAGCCGGGTTGAAGGGGGTGTTCAGGCCCAGGTTGCCGATGGCGCGCAGCCAGCGCTTCTCGACCGTGGCGTCCACCGAGTTGGTGCGCGACTCGAGCACGCAGCCACCCGGGGTGATGGTGGCGTCGGCCACCAGCTCGGGCGCGGGTTCCCCCAGGGTTTCGAGCAGCGCGCCCTTCATGAGCGCGAGGTCGGCCGGGTTCATGCGGATGGTGGCGGGTAGTCCGTCGTCGATGAGCTGGGACATCGCCTCGCTCACCACGCCCTGCAGTTGCGTGGGGTCCTGCACGAGTTCGCGGCGCACCACCTGGCGTGCCAGGTCGCAGGCGATCTCCAGGATGTGGCGCGAGATCTCGTGCTCGCTGTGCTTGAGGTGCTCACGCGTGGTGCGCAGCAACTGGGCCATGCGCACGGCCGTTTCCTCGGCGGTGCGGCGCATGCTGGCTTCCATGGCGTCGCGCACCGACTGCGCGCCCGCGTCGTGGCCGTGGCGAAAGCCCTCGGCATAGGCCTGCTCGCGCACCTCGGCCACGCGTTCGTCGGGCGGCGCGGCCTCGGGCGCGGTGTCGCTCGCCAGGGCGGGGCGCTGGTCGCTGCCGTCCACGGCGGCGAACTGCCAGGCGGCCACGCCGTCGATTTCCTCGCGCGGGATGAAGCGCGAGTAGGGGTCGTTCTTCGGGCGCTGGGTCATACGAAGGCTTCTTCTTCGCCGCCCGTGCCGATCACGATCTGGCCTTCGTCGGAGAGACGGCGCACGACCTTGAGGATCTCTTTCTGCTGCGCCTCCACCTCGGACAGGCGGATCGGTCCGCGCGCCTCGAGGTCTTCGCGCAGCGCCTCGGCCGCGCGCGAGGACATGTTGGACAGCACCAGCTCGCGCAGCTCGGTGGTGGCGCCCTTGAGCGCCACGATGAGCTGGTCGGTGGCCNNTCCTCGAAGATGAACATCTTGTCCATGATCTTCTGGGCGAGCTCGGGGTCGAAGTCGCGGATCGACTCGATCACCGAGCTCTCGATCTGCGTGCCCATCATGTTGATGATCTCGGCGGCGGTCTTCACGCCGCCCATGGACGTCTTGCGGATCTTGTCGCCGCCGGCCAGCACCTTGTAGAGCACCTCGTTGAGGTCCTTCAACGCGGTCGGCTGGATGCCTTCGAGCGTGGCGATGCGCAGCATCACCTCGTTGCGCGTGCGCTCGGTGAAGTTCTTCAGCACGGCGGCGGTCTGGTCGGCCTCCAGGTGAACCAGGATGGCGGCCACGATCTGCGGGTGCTCGTTGCGCAGCAGTTCGGCGATCGACAGCGGGTCCATCCACTTCAGGCTCTCGATGCCCGACACGTCACCACCCTGCAGGATGCGATCGATCAGCAGCGCGGCCTTGTCGTCGCCCAGCGCGCGCTTGAGCACCGCGCGCACGTAGTTGTCGGTGTCGCTCACCAGCAGGCTCTGCGACGAGGCGGTGGTGGTGAAGCGCTGCATCACCTGGTCCACCCGCTCGTGCGAGACGGCGCGCGTGCGCGCGATGGTCTCGCCCAGCTTCTGCACCTCTTTCGGGCTGAGGTGCTTGAACACCTCGGCCGCTTCCTCCTCGCCCAGCGACATGAGGAAGATGGCCGCGTCCTGCAATCCGTTGTCGTCCATGGTCGTGTTCCTCGCTCAGGTCGCGGGTTCGCCGTTGACCCAGCCCTTGACGATGTTGGCCACCGCCGCGGGGTTCTCCAGCGCCAGGCGCTTGGCGTCGGCGATGCGGCGCTTCTCCGGCGTTTCCTCGTCGGGCGCCGGCATGGGCAGGCCGGGGCGCTCGGGCATTTCGTTCAACACGGCGTTGAGCGGCTGCACCTCGGTGATGGGCTTGGGCGCCGGCGATTTCATGAGCTTGAGCGCGGGGCGCACCATGCCCATCAGCACGATCAGGCCCAGGGCCACCATGCCGAGCGGGAAGGCCAGGCTGCGCGCCAGCTCCACGTTGTCGGCCTGCTGCCAGAAGGGCAGGGCCTCCGGCTCGCTGGTCACCACCTCGTTGAAGGGCGCGTTCACCAGGTTCACCGAGTCGCCGCGCGTCTGGTTGAAGCCGATGGTCTCGCGCACCAGCGCGGTCATCTGCTCGATCTGCTGGGGCGGGATCGGGCTGGTGACGGGCTTGCCGTTCTTGTCCAGCGAGGTCTTGTGGTTCACCACCACGGCCGCGCTGAGGCGCTTGATGGTGCCGCTGGACTCGCGCACGGTGCGCACGGTGCGGTCCACCTCGTAGTTGATGACGGACTCGCGGCGCGTATTGCCGGGCTTGTCCGTGCTGCCCTGCTGCGCCACGCCCACCGGTGCGGCCGCGCCGTTGATGGGTGCGTTGCCGGGGGCCGGCGGCTGGTTGCTCACCGCGCCGGGCACGCCGGCGGGCTGGGCGCTGGCGGGGCTGCCGTCCTCGATGGTCTGCTGGCTGCGCACCGCGCTGGGCTCGTTGCCCTGGTTCGGCCGGTGCTGTTCCGAGGTCATCTCGGCCTGCGAGAAGTCGATGTCGGCGCTGACCTGGGCCTTCACGTTGCCCGCGCCCACGAGAGGCTCGAGCATGTCCAGGATGCGGCGGGTGTAGAGCTGCTCCAGCTGCTGCGCGTACTGCAGCTTCTGCACGTCGGCGCCGGGGGCGTTCTGGCCGTCGGGCGGGTTGGACAGCAGGCTGCCCTGGTCGTCCACCACGCTCACGGCCTTGGGGTTCATCTCGGGCACGCTGCTGGCCACCAGGTGCACGATGCCGGCGACCTGCGCGCGGTCCAGCGTGCGGCCGGGGTGCAGCGTCAGCAGCACCGAGGCGCTGGGCTTCTGCTGTTCGCGGAAGAAGCCGTTCTGGTTGGGCAGGGCCAGGTGCACGCGCGCGGACTGCACCGAGGCCAGGGACTGGATCGAGCGGGTCAGCTCGCCTTCCAGGCCACGCTGGAAGCTCAGTCGCTCCTGGAACTGCGTCATGCCGAAGCGGTTGCTCTCCATCAGCTCGAAGCCGGTGACCGAGCCCTTGGGCAGCCCCTGCGAGGCCAGGCGCAGGCGCGTGTCGTGCACCTTGTCGGCCGGCACCATGATGGCGCCGCCGCCCTCGGCGTGCTTGTAGGGCACGTTCATCTGGGAGAGCTGGGCCACGATGGCGCCGCCATCCTTGTCGCCCAGGTTGGTGTAGAGCACGCGCCAGTCGGGCTGGCGGCCCATGAAGAAGAAGGCCAGGGCGATGGCCAGCAGGGCCAGGGCGCCCAGGCCGAGCTTGACCTTCTGGGCGTTGTCCATGCGCGCGAAGCCCTCGGCCAGCGCATTGGCGCGCACGGGCTGGGCATTCACTTCGGCGACGGCGGTGGTGCTCATGGGCGGGAGGGCTCGCAAGGGGGCGCAAAAGGCCCCGAATGCGGACGAGTATCCCGGCGGGGGTGGGCGGGCAGTGCCGGAAAAAGGCGGCTTATCGGGGCTTTATTTCCGGCCCGGCTTGCCGAGGGGGTCCCTAGGATTCAGGCCTGTCGATCGCTTCCCGAAGGAGTCCGCCATGGACATGCGCCTGTCCCCCCTGACCAGCCAGTCACTCGGCAACGTGGCCGCGTTCAAGCGCCCGGCCGCGGGCACCGCCATCGCGGGCGGCGCGGGCGCGGCCTTCGCCGACAACCTCAAGACCGCCCTGCAGAAGGTGAGCGACGTCCAGAACGAGGCCAGCCGCCTGCAGACCGAGGTGCAAATGGGCAACCCCAAGGTCAGCCTGGAGGAGACCATGATCGCCATGCAGAAGGCCCAGATCGGCTTCCAGAGCGCGCTGCACGTGCGCAACCGCATGGTGCAGGCCTACACGGATGTGATGAACATGTCGGTCTGATCGCCCGTCGGGGCGAAAGCGCGTATGGTGGGAGGCCTTCCAACGCCGTGAAATGCCATGCCCAGCCCCGACACCCTGGCCCGCTTCATCGCCCGCGTCGAGCAGAACGCCCACGTCGAGGCGATCGAGGAGTTTTACGCACCCGACGCCTCCATGCAGGAGAACCTGTCGCCGCCGCGCGTGGGGCGCGAGTCCCTGATCGCCCACGAGGCGAAGGCCATGGCGCGCACGAAGTCCGTGCAGTCGTGGTGCGTGGGGCCCGTGTTCGTCAACGGCGATCTGGTGGTCATCCGCTGGCGCTTTCGCTTCGAGTTGCCCGACGGCTCGGTGCGGGAGCTGGAGGAACTGGCCTACCAGGAGTGGCGCGGCGAGCGCATCGTGCGGGAACAGTTCTTCTACGACCCCGGGCAGTTCGTTCCCCGCTCTCCCCAATGACAAGGGCGCCGTTGGCGCCCTTGGGTTCCAGTGATGCACGCGCCCGTGGTGCGTGGCGGATGGCTCAGTGCGTCGGCGCCGCGCTGCTGCGGTCGATGATCTGCGCCAGGTCGGCCAGCCAGGGCTCGGCCAGGCAGCGGATCTCGGCGTCGGTGCGCAGAATGCGCTGCATGATGCGCGCCTTCTCCTTGCGCTCATCCGGCGCCAGGTCGGCGTCGCGCGACTTGAAGCGCAGCTGGGCGATGAGCACCGCGCAGGCGCCTTCCAGGCGCACCACGCGGTCCCAGTCCTCGGCCTGCGCGGCAGCCAGCATCTGGTCGCTGGTGCGCTCGATGGCCTTGTAGTAGTCGATCAAACCGTGTTGCTCCAGGTCGGACATGTCAGGCTCCTTGCAGGGCCTGGCCGCGGATGTCCTGCCAGGCCTGCGCCACGGGTTCGATGAGGGTCGCCACCTCGGCCAGCGCGCTCGGGTCGTTGCGCAGGTTGGCTTCGGTCAGGCGGCGCACGCTGTAGGCGTACAGGGCGCGCAGGTTCTGAGCCATTTCGCCACCGGCGGGGTCCAGGCCGGCCTTGAGGCCTTCCTCGACGATGCGCACCGCCTTGCCGATCTGCTCGCCCTTGACCACGAGGTCGCCGCGTTCCATGGCGCCGCGCGCGGCGGCCACGGCCTGCAGCAGGCCGTCGAACAGCATGCCCACGAGGCGGTGCGAGTCCGCCGCCTGGACGCCGGTTTCCACGGCGACGCGCTTGTAGACGGAGGCGGAGCGGGTGTTGACGGAGGTGAACATGGCGGGGGTTCCTTGCTGGCTATGCCCTATGTATCGGCCGTCCCGCGCCGGACTGTAGGTATTTGGAGGGCGATCAGAGGTGGGTTTCATGGCCGATTCGGAGGATGCCCGGGGCGCCATTTCGGCCCCTCAAAACACAACGGCGGCGGCTCTGGGAGCCGCCGCCGTGTGGGGCGTGGGGCGACCCCTCAGGGCCGGTTTCGATCAGCGCAGCAGCGACAGCACGTTCTGGCCGTTCTGGTTGGCCTGGGCGACCATGGCGGTGCCGGCCTGCTGCAGGATCTGCGAGCGCGACAGGTTGGAGGTTTCCTTGGCGAAGTCGGCGTCGACGATGCGGCCACGCGCGGCGGAGAGGTTCTCGCCCGTGATGTTGATGTTGGCCACGGCGTTNNTCTCGAAGCGGCTCTGCAGGGCGCCCAGGTCGGCGCGCGAGCTGTTGATGGCGTCGATGGCGGAGTCGATCACCTTGAGCGCGAGCTGGGATTCGCCGTAGCTCTCGATGCTCACGTCGTCCATGGCGGCGTTGGCCACGGCGGCGGTGTCGGTCACGGTGCCGGTGGTGGCGGCGCCGAAGCCGCCGAAGTCGCCGGCCGCGGTCAGGGCGCGCTCGGCCCAGACGCGGTAGCCGGTGACGGCGCCGGTGGCGTCGAGTGTGGCGAAGGCGAACACGCCGGTGTCGGAGGACTTGGCGTTGATCGCGTCGACGATCTGCTGCGAGCGCTGCGCGCCGGTGGTGGCCTCGCCAATGGGGCCCAGATCGATGGCGGTGCCGCTGGCATCGTCCACCGTCAGGTCGCCGGCGGCCATGGCGGCCAGCACGGCGGGCGCCACCGGGTCGGCGGCGTTGTTGATCTGCGCGGTCATGTGCACCGGCGTCTCGCCCAGCGTGTCGGACTTGGCCGAGACGATGGATTCGATGG
>NZ_WVZN01000027.1:93597-93794 GCF_011772445.1 Hydrogenophaga sp.
AGCAGCTTGGTGCCGTTGAAGCTGGTGGTCTTGGCCACGCGGTCGATCTCCTGGCGCAGCTGGGTCACTTCGGCCTGCAGGGCCTTGCGGTCGTCGCTGTTGTTGGAGGCGTTGGCCGACTGCACGGCCAGTTCGCGCATGCGCTGCAGCATGTCGCCCACCTTGCCCAGCGCGCCTTCGGCGGTCTGAGCGAGGGA
>NZ_WVZN01000045.1 GCF_011772445.1 Hydrogenophaga sp.
GAGGCCGTGCCCGAGCTGGTCAAGGCGCTCTGAACCGAAGAGCACCCCCAAGGGCATCGCGCGCGATGCCCTTTTTTCTGCATTCGCGCACCCCAGGAGACACCCCACCATGAGCTACACCGCCCCCCTCAAGGACATGCTGTTCAACATCGAGCACCTGGCGCGCATCGACCAGGTGGCCCAACTGCCCGGTTTCGAGGACGCGGGCCTGGAAACCGCGCAGGCCGTGCTCGAGGAGTGCGCCAAGCTCAACGAAGGCGTGGTGGCACCGCTCAACCGCGAGGGCGACCTCAAGCCCTCGTCCATCAAGGACGGTGTCGTCACCACCACGCCGGGCTTCAAGGACGCCTACCGCCAGTACACCGAAGGCGGCTGGCAAGGCCTGCAGCACCCGGTGGATTTCGGCGGCCAGGGCCTGCCCAAGACCATCGGCTCGGCCTGCGGCGAAATGCTCAACAGCGCCAACCTCAGCTTCGCGCTGTGCCCGCTGCTCACCGACGGCGCCATCGAAGCCCTGCTCACCGCCGGCAGCGACGAGCAGAAGGCCACCTACCTGCCCAAGCTCATCAGCGGCGAGTGGACCGGCACCATGAACCTGACCGAGCCGCAGGCCGGCTCGGACCTGGCCGCCGTGCGCTCGCGCGCCGAGCCGCAGCCCGACGGCACGTACAAGATCTTCGGCACCAAGATCTTCATCACCTACGGCGAGCACGACATGGCCGAGAACATCGTGCACCTGGTGCTGGCGCGCGTGACTGGCGCGCCAGAAGGCGTCAAGGGCATCAGCCTGTTCACCGTGCCCAAGTTCCTGGTCAACCAGGATGGCTCGCTCGGCCAGCGCAACGACGTGCACTGCGTGAGCATCGAACACAAGCTGGGCATCAAGGCCAGCCCGACCGCGGTGCTTCAGTACGGCGACCACGGTGGCGCGATCGGTCAGCTCGTGGGTGAAGAGAACCGCGGCCTCGAGTACATGTTCATCATGATGAACGCCGCGCGCTACGCGGTGGGCGTGCAGGGCATCGCCATCAGCGAACGCGCCTACCAGCAGGCCGTGCAGTACGCGCGCGATCGCGTGCAGAGCCGCCCGGTGGACGGCAGCATGAACAGCGCCGCGCCCATCATCCACCACCCCGACGTGAAGCGCATGCTGATGACCATGCGCGCCGCCACCGAAGGTTGCCGCGCCATGGCCAGCGTGGCCGCCGCCGCCTACGACGCCGCGCACCACCACACCGATGCCGACGTGCGCAAGCAGAACCAGGCCTTCTACGAATTCCTGGTGCCGCTGGTGAAGGGCTACAGCACCGAGATGAGCCTGGAAGTGACCAGCCTGGGCGTGCAGGTGCACGGCGGCATGGGCTTCATCGAAGAGACCGGCGCGGCCCAGCACTACCGCGACGCCAAGATCCTCACCATCTACGAAGGCACCACCGCCATCCAGGCCAACGACCTCGTCGGGCGCAAGACCGCGCGCGACGGCGGCACGGTGGCCAAGGCCATCGCCGCGCAGATCCGCCAGACCGAGGCCGAACTGGCCAAGGGCAGCACGAATGCGAAGGCGGTGGCGAAGCGCCTCACGGCCGCGCGCGAGGCTTTCGAACAGGCGGTGGACTTCATCGCCGCCAACACCAAGGGCAACCCCAACGCCGCCTTCGCGGGCAGCGTGCCTTACCTCATGCTGGCGGGCAACCTGATGGCGGGCTGGCAGCTCGCGCGCGCCCTGCTGGTGGCCGAAGACCTGTCGGCCAAGGGACAGGACAAGGCCTTCATGGACGCGAAGATCACCACCGCGCGCTTCTACGCCGATCACATCCTGAGCCGCGCGCCCGGCGTGGCGGCCTCCATCGTCGACGGCGCCGAAGGCGTGACGGCGATGGCCCTCGAAGCGTTCTGATCCACCACACGGAGACAACATGCCCGCACCCGAGCGCACCCTGCCCCCGGTCCTCAAGAACCTCAAGTTCCCGGTGATCGGCTCGCCGCTGTTCATCATCAGCAACCCCAAGCTCGTGCTGGCGCAGTGCAAGGCCGGCGTGGTGGGCTCCATGCCCGCGCTCAACGCGCGCCCGGCCTCGCAGCTCGACGAGTGGCTGGCCGAGATCACCGAAGGCCTGGCCGCTCACAACAAGGCCAACCCCGACAACCCGGCCGCGCCCTTCGCCATCAACCAGATCGTGCACAAGAGCAACGACCGGCTCGAACACGACATGCAGCTGTGCGCCAAGTACCAGGTGCCCATCGTCATCACCAGCCTCGGCGCGCGCGAGGACGTGAACCAGGCCGTGCACGCCTGGGGCGGCATCGTGATGCACGACGTCATCAACAACGTCTTCGCGCACAAGGCGATCGAGAAGGGCGCCGACGGCCTGATTCCGGTGGCCGCGGGCGCGGGCGGCCACGCCAGCGTCAAGAGTCCCTTCGCCATGATCCAGGAGATCCGCGAGTGGTTCGGCGGCCCGGTCGCGCTGTCGGGCGCCATCTCCTCGGGCGGCGCCATCCTGGCCGCGCAGGCCATGGGCGCGGACCTGGCCTACATCGGCTCGGCCTTCATCGCCACGCACGAGGCGCGCGCCGTCGATGGGTACAAGCAGATGATCGTCGAGAGCAACTCCGATGACATCGTCTACAGCAATTTCTACACCGGCATCCACGGCAACTACCTCAAGGGCTCCATCCGCAACGCCGGCATGGACCCGGAGAACCTGCCCCAGAGCGACCCGAGCAAGATGAACTTCGCCACGGGCGAGGGCAGCAACGCGGCCAAGGCCTGGCGCGACATCTGGGGCTGCGGCCAGGGCATCGGCGCGATCCGCGAGGTGATGGGCGCGGGCGACCTGGTGGCGCGCTTCAAGCGCGAGTACGCGGAAGCGAAGGCGCGGCTCTGCGCGGCCTGAGCGCGCGGCGCCTGATGACGAAGCCGGCCTTGTGCCGGCTTTTTTCATGGCCGCGACCGTCCGTCAGAAAGCTAAACCATGTAGTTGAATATCTGGCGGGTGCCTGGATATATTCAACTTCATGGTTGAGCAACATTCCCCCGATCTCGACGCCGTCTTCAAGGCCCTCGCCGACCCCACGCGCCGCGACATGCTGCAGCGCCTGGCCCGCGAGGAACTGTCGGTGAGCGAGCTGGCCGCGCCGCTGGACATGTCGCTGGCGGCGGCCTCCAAGCACATCCAGGTGCTGGAGCGCGCCGGCCTGGTGCGGCGCACGGTGCAGGGCCGCACGCACACCTGCAGCCTGGACGCCCAGCCGCTGCACGCGGGCATGGAGTGGTTGCGCCATTACGAGCGGTTCTGGACCGAGCGCGTCGATGCCCTCGAACGCCTGGTGCGCGCCGCGCATTCCCCAACCAAGCGGAGAAAACCATGACGACGAACCACCCCTACGGCGAGCGTGTGTCGAACGACACCGTGCGCATCGAACGCCAACTGCCGGGCACGCTGCAGGACATCTGGGCCTGGATCACCGAGAACGACAAGCGCGAGCAATGGATGGCGCGCGGCACGCTGGAGCAGCGCGTGGGCGGCCAGGTGCGCCTGGAATTCCGCCACAAGGAACTGACCTACGCCGACGACCCCGCGCCGCCGAAGTACGCGGACATGGCCGAGAGCGCCCAGCTGCAGGGCGTGGTGACGGCCTGCGAGCCACCGCGCCTCCTGGCCCACACCTGGGGCGGGCAGGGCGAGGTGCGCTACGAGCTGAGCGAGTCACACGGCGGCGTGCTCCTGGTCATCACCCACCAGCGCCTGGCCGGCATGGAGGACATGCTCAGCGTCTCGGCCGGCTGGCACGCGCACCTGGACCTGCTGGTCACGCGGGTGAGGGGAGAGGCCCGCCCCCGCTACTGGGAGCACCACACGCGACTGGAAGCGGAGTACGCGCGGCGGCTGGCGGGTTGAGCCGCCGGCTCAATCCGTCGGCGGCGTCGGCTGGCTGGCGGGCGTGCCGCTGCGCAACCAGTTGCCGATGGAATCGAACAGCTTGCCGATTTCGTTGCCGAGGGTGGTCTTGTATTGCACGCCCGCGGTGTCCGAGATCTGCGAGACCCAGCCGCCGTCGCGCCACTCGGCGTAGAGCCAGTCCTCGCCCTCGCGCACCAGGCCATCGGGCGGTGCGGCCGGCGGCACCACCGGCTGGCCCTTGAGCGCCGCGGCCATGTAGTCGATCCAGATCGGCAGCGCGACGCGCCCGCCCGATTCGCTGCCGCCCAGGCTGCGCGGCTGGTCGTAGCCCACCCACACCGTGGCGGCCAGCGTGGGCTGGTAGCCGGCGAACCAGGCGTCGACCGCGTCGTTGGTGGTGCCCGTCTTGCCATACACGTCGCTGCGCTTGAGCACGGCCTGGGCGCGTGCGGCGGTGCCGCTGCGCGTCACCTCGTTGAGCAGGCTGCCCATCACGTAGGCGTTGCGCGCGGGAATGGCGCGCGTGTCCTCGCTCAGCTCGGCCGGTGGCGGCGCCTCGAACAGCACCTTGCCCTGTGCATCGGTGATCTTCTCGATCACCACCGGCGACACGCGCCAGCCGCCGTTGGCCAGGGTGGCATAGGCCTGCGCCATCTGCAGCGGTGTGGCGCTGCCGGTGCCCAGGGCCAGCGTCAGGTCGTCGGGCTGGCGCGCCGGGTCCAGGCCGAATCGGCCGAGCCACTCGCGCGCGTTCGCGGTGCCGGTGTGCTGCAGCACGCGCACGCTGGCCAGGTTGCTGGATCGCGCCAGCGCCTCGCGCACGCTGATCGGGCCCTGCGTCTGGCCGTTGCTGTTGGTCGGGCTCCAGCCGTTGGCCGCCGTGAAGGGCAGGTCGTCCACCACGGTGGCCGGCATCACGCGCGACTCCAGCGCGGCCGAATACAGCAGCGGCTTGATCGCCGAGCCCGGCTGGCGCCAGCCCTGTGTCACGTGGTTGAACGGCTGGCGCGTGAAGTCGAAGCCGCCCACCAGCGCGCGGATGCGGCCGGTGCGCGGGTCCATGGCCACCAGCGCGGCCTCGGCCTCCGGCCATTGCGAGATGGCCCAGATGTCGCTCTTCCTGTCCTTGGTCTTGCCCGTGCTCACCACGCGCACGATGGCGCCACGCTCGATCTTCAGCGGCGCCTTGGCCTTGGGGCTCAGCGCGCGCTGCGCCCAGCGCAGGCCCTCGCCCTGAACGGTGATGCGATCGCCGCTGGCGAGCTGCACCTGCAGGGCCTTGGGACTGGCCTCCAGCACGATGCCCACGCGCAGGGTCTCGTCGTCGCGGTGGTCCTTCAGCGCCTCGGCGGCGGCGCGCTCCAGTTCGGCGCCGTTGCCCGCGGGCAGTGATTCGGTGTCCTCCGGCCCGCGCCAGGCGCCGCGCCGGTCGAAGGCCAGCACGCCGCGCTGCACGGCCGCGTGCGCCGCGCGCTGATCGGCCGCCAGTAGCGAGGTGGTCACGCGCAGGCCCTTGGAATAGGCCTGTTCCCCGAAGCGCTCGACCACCGCCTGGCGCGCCATCTCGGCCACGTGCGCGGCGTGCACGCTGCGCTGGCCCGGTGTGCGCAGCCTGAGCTTCTCGGCCTTGGCCTGCGCGAGCTGCTCTTCGGTGATCGCCTCGGTGGCGCGCATGCGCTCCAGCACCACGCGCTGGCGTTGCGTGGCGCGCTGGAAGTTGGCCACCGGGTTGGCGTAGTACGGGTTCTGCGGCAGCCCGGCCAGCATGGCGTTCTCGGCCAGCGTGAGCTTGTCCAGCGGCTTGCCGAAGTAGGTCTGCGCGGCGGCGGCGAAGCCGTAGGCGCGCTGGCCCAGGAAGATCTCGTTCATGTAGATCTCCAGGATGCGGTCCTTGGAAATCTCGTTCTCCAGCTTGAGCGCGAGCCAGATCTCCTTGGCCTTGCGCTCGGCCGAGAACTGGCGCGTCAGCAGCATGGTGCGCACCAGTTGCTGCGTGATGGTGGAAGCCCCCTGCTTGCGCCCGCCGGTGATGGCGGCCACCAGCGCGCGCGCCATGCCCTTGGGGTCAACCCCCGAGTGCTCGCGAAAGCGCGCGTCCTCCACCGCCAGCACGGCCTGCTGCAGCTGCAGCGGGATCTGCTTGAGCGGCACGTACTCGCGCCGCTCGGCGCCGAACTGCGCGATCTCCTCGCCATCGGCGGTGAGCACCTGCAGCGGCAGCTTGGGCTGGTAGTGGACGATGGGGTCGAGCGAGGGGAGCTCGAAGGCGGAGGCGGTGGCGGGCAGCGCGGCGGCGACGACCACGGCACAGGCCAGGGCGAGCGTCGCCCGGCGGGGGAGGAGCGAAAGCATGGGCGGGGATTGTCCAATGTCCGCGTGAAGCCCGCGTAAGCCGGCTGGCGGCACTGGTAGCGAGCTGTAACAACGCCGGCTCGGCGCCTCAGCTGCTGCCGCGCACCACCAGCTCGAACCCCAGGTCGTCGCAGCGCGAGGCCGGCGTCTCCCCCCGCAGCAGCGACAGCAGCATGCGCGCCCCCGCCTCGCCGATCGCGCGGCGTGGCGTGCGCACCGTGGTCAGTGGCGGCAGCATCTGTTCGCTGCCCGACAGGTCGTTGAAGCCCGCCACCGCCAGCCGGTCGGGCACGGCCACGCCCAGGCGCAGGGCCGTGAGCAGGCCGCCCTGTGCCAGGTCGTCGTTGCAGAAGAACACCGCGTCCACCTCGGGCCGGCTGCGCAGCAGGTCCTCCAGCAGCTCGCCGCCCAGGCGCATGGACGAGGGCTGGGGGCTCAACAGCTCCAGCCGCGCGTCGTACAGGCCGGCCGCGCGCAGGCAGCGGCGGTAGCCCTCGGCGCGCTGCAGCACGCGCGGGTCCAGCTGCGCGGCCACGAAGGCGATGCGCCGTCGCCCCCTGTCCAGCAGGTGCTGCGTGATCGCGTGGCCCGCGTCCTGCTGCGAGAAGCCCACGCAGTGCACGCCCGGTGCGTCGGTCAGCTCCATCAGGTACACGCAGGGCATGCCGCTGGCCGCCACCATCTGGCGCGCGGCCTCGGTGCGGTCGAAGCCGGTGAGCAACACGCCCGCCGGGCGCTGCGCCAGGTAGGCGCGCAGCAGTTGTTCTTCTTCCATCGGGTCGTAGTGCGTCACCCCGATGAGCGGCTGGTAGCCGTGCGGCAGCAGCACCCGGTGCACGGCCTCGATCACGTCCACGAACAGCGCGTTCGACAACAGCGGCACCAGCACCGGCACCTGCGTCCCGCGGGCCGAGGCCAGGGCGCGCGCGGCCGGGTCGGGCACGTAGCCCAGGCGCTCGGCGGCGGTCTTCACGCGCGCCACCAGCTCGGCGGCCACGCCGCGTTCGCCGCGCAGCGCGCGCGAGGCGGTGATGGGGCTCACCTCGGCCTCGCGGGCCACGTCCTGCAGGGTGATGCGCCCGCTGGGGCGGCGGCGTCGTTCGGGGCTGACGGGCGTGGAGGGCAAGGGTTTTCCCTGTCGATGGGTGGTGCGGATCGGCAATAGGATAGCGCTACCATAGCGGACTTCGCATCCGGATTCGCCCTGATCATCACACACTCGGGCGTCGATCCGCAGCAAAAGCGAAGCCTGCAAACGGTCCTGACCCCAGGGCCGTTTCTTTCGGATTCATTGGACAGCGCTACCAAATGACCTTGACCCCCGTTCCCACCCGCCTCGTCGTCATGGGCGTGGCCGGTTGCGGCAAATCCAGCCTCGGCCAGCAGAGCGCGGCCGCCCTGGGCCTGCCGCTGCTGGAGGGTGACGACTTCCACCCGGCCGCCAACGTGGCCAAGATGCGCGGCGGCATGGCGCTCAGCGACGAGGACCGCGCCGCCTGGCTCGACACCCTGGCCGCGCAACTGGCCACGCGCACCGATGGCGTGGTGCTCACCTGCTCCTCGCTCAAGCGCCGCTATCGCGACCGCCTGCGCGCCGCCGCGCCGGGCCTGCGCTTCGTCTTCCTGCAACTCAGCCGCGAGCAGGCGCGCGAGCGCGTGGCCGCGCGCCCCGGCCACCTGTTCCCGGTGAGCCTGGTGGACAGCCAGTTCGAGGCGCTCGAAGACCCGAGCACCGAAGCCGGCGTGCTGGCGCTGGACGCCACACGCCCCCTGCCTGAACTCGTGGACGCCGTGGCGCAGTGGGTGCGCGCCGTGCCCGCGCCGGGCGAGGAGGCGCGCGCATGAAGGCCCTGAACGCGATCAAGCACCTGGCCGAGGGCCTGCTGGCCCTGTGCCTGCTGGGCATGGTGGTGGCGGTGTTCGGCAACGTGGTGCTGCGCTACGTGTGGGGCACGGGCTGGGTGGTGTCGGAAGAACTCTCGCGCCTGCTGTTCGTGTGGCTGGTCTCCATCGCCGCCACGCTCACCTTCGCCGAAGGCAAGCACCTCGGCTTCGACCTGGTCACCGCGCGCCTGAGCGGCAAGCCCGCGGCGGCCCTGCGCTGGCTCACGCGCGCCCTCATCGGCCTGGCGCTGTACTACCTCATCTCCGGCGCCTGGACGCAAGTGCTGGTGGGCATGAACAGCCACAGCCCGGTGATGAACTACCCGCTGTCGCTGGCGGCGGGTGCCATCTTCGTCATGGGCATCTGCATGGCGCTGCTGCTGGTGCTGCAGGCCGTGGCCGAACTGCGCGGTGCGGAGGTGCAGCCATGACCATCGCGCTCTTCCTGCTGGTGCTCTTTGCCGCCATGACGGTGGGCGTGCCCATCGCCTTCGCGCTCATGCTGACCGCGCTGGCGCTGATGGTGCAGCTCGACTTCTTCGACGCCCAACTGCTCGCGCAGAACGTGCAGGCCGGCTTCGACAGCTTCCCCCTGCTGGCGGTGCCCTTCTTCATCCTGGCCGGCGAGCTGATGAACGCCGGCGGCCTCAGCCGCCGCATCATCGACCTGGCGCGCGCCTTCGTGGGCCACATCCCCGGCGGTCTGGGCTACGTGGCCATCGCGGCCTCGGTCATGCTCGCGTCCATGAGCGGCTCGGCCATCGCCGACACCGCCGCGCTGGCCACGCTGCTGCTGCCCATGATGCGCCAGCAGCGCTACCCCGAAGGCACCAGCGCCGGCCTCATCGCCTCCGGCGGCATCATCGCGCCCATCATCCCGCCGTCCATGCCCATGGTCATCTACGGCGTCACCACCAACACGTCCATCAGCAAGCTGTTCCTCGCGGGCATCGTGCCCGGGCTCCTGATGGCCGTGAGCCTGGTGCTGGTGTGGCGCCGCATCGCGGGCAAGGAGCAACTGCCCGTGGCCGAGAAGACCAGCTGGCCGCAGCGCCGCGCGGTGCTGGCCTCCAGCATCTGGGCGCTGTTCATGCCCGTCATCATCATCGGCGGCCTGCGGCTGGGCATCTTCACGCCCACCGAGGCCGCCGTGGTGGCGGCGGTGTACGCCCTGGTCGTGGCCATGTTCGTCTACCGCGAACTCACCGTGGCCGGCCTGTACCGCGTCTTCGTGGACGCGGGCCGCACCACCGGCGTGGTGATGTTCCTGTGCGGCGCGGCCACCGCGGCCAGCTACATGATCACCCTGGCCGACCTGCCCAACGAACTGGCCGGCGTGATGGGCCCGCTGCTGCAGAACCCCATGCTGTTCATGGCCGTGGTGGCGGTGTTCCTGCTGGCCGTGGGCATGGTCATGGACCTCACGCCCACCATCCTCATCCTGGCGCCGGTGCTCGCGCCGCTGGCCGCCAAGGCCGGCATCGACCCGGTGTACTTCGGCTTCGTCTTCATCTTCGTCGGCTGCCTGGGCCTGCTCACGCCGCCCGTGGGCACCGTGCTGAACGTGGTGGCCGGCGTGGGCGGGCTGCGCATGGAGTCGGTGATCCGCGGCGTCACGCCCTTCCTGCTGGTCTACCTCGCCATGCTGGTCCTGCTGATCCTGTTCCCCGCGATCGTGCTGCAGCCGCTCAAGTGGATGTTCTGAGACCCCTTCCGATTTCACCCGGCGGCCACACTTTCCGGATCGGCCGCCAACAACCCAGGAGATGACCATGAAACTCAAGCAACTCGCCATCACGCTGTCGGTGGCCCTGGCCACCGTGGCCGCCGGCCTCGCGCACGCGCAGGACATCAAGCCGCGCCTCATCCGCTTCGGCTACGGCCTCAACGAAGAGTCCAACCAGGGCCGCGCGGTCAAGCTGTTCGCGCAAGAGGTGGAGAAGGCCTCCGGCGGCAAGATGAAGGTGCGCGCCATCGGCGCCGCCGCGCTCGGCTCCGACGTGCAGATGCAGCAGGCCCTCATCGGCGGCGCGCAGGAAATGATGGTGGGCTCCACCGCCACCCTCGTCGGCATCACCAAAGAGATGGCCATCTGGGACACGCCCTTCCTCTTCAACAACGCGCAGGAAGCCGACGTGGTGCTCGACGGCCCCGTGGGCCAGAAGGTGATGGACAAGCTGCAGGACAAGGGCCTGGTCGGTCTCGTCTATTGGGAGAACGGCTTTCGCAACCTCACCAACAACAAGCGCGCCGTGGCCAAGCTCGAAGACCTGGACGGCATCAAGCTGCGCGTGATGCAGAACAACGTCTTCATCGACAGCTTCAAGACCCTGGGCGCCAACGCCGTGCCGCTGCCGTTCTCCGAGCTGTTCACCGCGCTCGAGACCAAGACCGTCGACGGCCAGGAGAACCCCTACAACACCATCCTCTCCAGCAAGTTCTACGAGGTGCAGAAATACCTGACGGTGACCAACCACGTCTACAGCCCGTGGATCGTCACCGTGAGCAAGAAGTGGTGGGACCAGCTCAGCAAGGACGAGCAGAAGGTGCTGATGGACGCCGCCGTGAAGAGCCGCGACTTCGAGCGCAAGGACACCCGCGCCGAAGCCGACAAGGCGCTGGCCGACCTCAAGGGCAAGGGCATGCAGATCAACCAGCTGAGCCCCGCCGAAGCCAACCGCATGCGTGAGAAGCTCACCAGCGTGAACGCCGGCATCGCCGCCAACGTGGGCGAAGACCTGTGGAAGGAAACGCAGGCCGCGGTGGCCAAGGCGCGCGGCGGGAAATAAGCGCGCCGTCGTGCGCAAGAACGGGGACAGGCCGGCGGCCTGTCCCCGTTGTCTATTGCACATCATTTGATGTTGTTAATACATCAAATGATGTGTAATATACATCGCGATGAACACGGTGCTCATGAGCGAACTTCTGGGCGGTGCGTCGCGCTACCAGGCGCTGCGTCGCTTGTACGAGAACCCCGAGCGGCGCTTTCGTGTGCGCGAGCTGGCGAGCGAAGCGGGGGTGGACCCTGGCAACGCATCCCGTTGGTTGCGTCGCTGGGCCGAGGTTGGCTTGCTCGACGCAAGCACCGAGCGCGGGCAAACCATCTACAGCGCCTCCAGCGACCCGGCGCTCCAATCGCTGCGCACCCTGTTGCAGCAGGACAGCGAAACGGCGCGCCTCGTGCGCGAAGCCCTGGAGCGATTCGAGGATCCCGTTGCCGCTGCCGCGATCTTCGGGTCGACCGCGCGTGGCGAAGCGAGTGCCTCGAGCGATGTTGATCTTTTGATGATCGCTGATGGCACGTCCCGATTGAAAGCTCAGGCGCACTTCAAGAATGTCGGTCGCCAGCTGGCGCGACCGGTCAACGTTCTGCTCTACACCCCGAACGAATGGCGAAAAGCGCGCGAGGCAGGCGACACACTGGTTCGCGACATCCTGTCGCAAGACCTGATCGCTCTGAAGGGAGACATTCATGCCCTTGCGTAAGCCCGAGGCCTTCTTGCGGGCTGGCAGCAAAGTGTTCGTCAAGGCACCCACCAACCGTGAATCCATTGCGGGCTGGTGCAACATTGCTCAAGGAAAGATCGCCGACGCGCAGCGCGAAGCGAACTCCCGCAGCACGCGCTTGGGTGCCGCCTATGACGCCGTGCTGAATCTGAGCTTTGCCGTGCTCCTGCACAAGGGGTGGCGCTGTACCTCGGCGAATGGGCATCACGCGGAGGCCCTGGAGGCGGCTGCCGCCTACGTGGGTGTCACCGAATCCGTCTTCGATCGGGTGGACGCCATCCGAGACCTGCGCAACAACCAGTACCAGGGCGTCGAACCGTCGAAGGCCGACGTCGTTGCGGCGCTGGCAGCCATGGAACGTATGGTGCCGGAACTGCTGATGCACCTGAAATGAGCGCGCCGGAACGCCGATTGCCCGGACAATGGTCTGGTCCATCGACCCACCCAGGAGAGCCCCCATGGTCAGCAAGAACACCATCTGCCTCTGGTACGACAACGACGCGCTCGACGCCGCGCGCTTCTACGCCCAGACCTTCCCCGACAGCGCCGTGGGCCGCGTGATGCACGCGCCCGGCGACTACCCTGCGGGCAAGGAAGGCAACGTCCTCACCGTCGAATTCACCGTCCTGGGCATTCCCTGCCTCGGCCTCAATGGCGGCACCGCCTTCAAGCAGTCCGAGGCCTTCTCCTTCCAGGTGGCGACCGACGACCAGGCCGAGACCGACCGCCTGTGGAACGCCATCGTCAACAACGGCGGCCAGGAAAGCGAATGCGGCTGGTGCAAGGACAAGTGGGGCGTGTCGTGGCAGATCACGCCGCGCGTGCTGACCGAGGCCGTCAACGACCCCGACCGCGCCGCCGCCAAGCGCGCCTTCGACGCGATGATGACCATGCGCAAGATCGACGTGGCCACCATCGAGAAGGCCTGGCGCGGCGACAGCCGCCCGGCGCGCTGAGGCCCGGCGCTTGCCGTTCGCCCGTCCCATCCCCGGATGCCCGAACGCCTTTTCATCCGACTGCCGGAAGACCCGTCGTGCGCGCCCGAGACCACCGTTCCGGCCAACACCCTGACGGCGTTCGCCGTGCCGGCCCGCCTGCGATCGGCCGTCGCCCACGTGATGGCCTACGAGGAGCGCTTTGCGCCGGGCCATGAAGCCGTCGAGCGTGTGCTGCCCGACGGGGCGTCTCGCCTCCTCATCGCGCTGCACCGCGACTCGGCGACCGTTCACGTCGCCGGCGCCAGGGCCGACGCCGTCCTGCTCGCCATGGGTGGGCATGTGCACGGGCTCTCCGTCACGCTGAAACCCGGGGCGCTGCCGGCGCTCTTCGGCGTGCCGGCCAAGGAACTGGCGGGCCTCACCGTGCCTTGGGAAGACCTCGTGCCCAGCGCGCATCGCCACCTGGGCGAGCAACTGGCCGCCTCGGACGACGACGCGGCGCGCGTGCAGCACCTGTTGGCGTCGCTGCAGGCCTTGCAGCGCCCCGCGGATCCCTCGCGCCATCTGGTGGAGCACGCGGCGAGACGACTGAGCGACACGATGGGCGGCCTCTCCGTGCGCGAACTGGCGGCCGAGTTGCACATCGGTGAACGGCGGGTGCAGCAGTTGTTCGCCGCCAACATCGGCCTGGCACCCGGTGTCTGGCGCCGCCTGCAACGCCTGCACGGCACGCTGCGCCTGTTGCGAACGACCCGAACGGCCGAGACGCCCCGCTGGGCCGAGATGGCGCTGGACGCCGGGTACTGCGACCAGTCGCACCTGATCAACGAATTCCGCTCCTTCTGCGGCCTGACGCCGCAGCAGCTTCTGCAGCGCGCCGTTTCGGGTTCTTCCAATACGGGCGCCGGTCGCTTCACCTAAGGTCGTGGGCCATCAGCACCCACTCCCCCTGCACACCATGAAGCCACTTGCCCATTGCATCGCCGTCGTCACTGGCGCCAGCCGAGGCGCTGGCCGCGGATGCGCCACAGAACTGGGCGCGGCCGGCGCCACCGTCTACGTCACCGGGCGCAGCCGGCGCGACCAAGCCGCACCGGGCTACGAGCAGATCACCGCCTTGTCGAACCTCGACCGCGTGCCGGGCAGCATCGACGAAACGGCCGACGAAGTGACGCGCGCCGGCGGGCGCGGCATCGCCGTCGCCTGCGACCACGCCGATGAAGCGCAGGTCAAGGCCCTCTTCGAGCGCGTGCAGCGCGAACAGGGCCGCCTGGACCTGCTCGTCAACAACGCCTGGGGCGGGCACGAGGCCTTCGATGGCGTGTTTCAGGCGCCGTTCTGGGAACGCCCGATGGTGCAATGGGACGCGATGTTCGATCGCGGCGTTCGCCACCACGTCCTCTCCAGCCGGCTGGCCGCGCCGATGCTGGTGCGCCAGGGCCGCGGGCTGATCGTGACCACAACCTTCTGGGACCGCGACCGCTACATGCACGGCAACCTGTTCTACGACCTGGCCAAGGCATCCATGACGCGCCTGGCCTTCGGCATGGCGCAAGAGCTGAAGCCCCATGGGGTCGCCTCGCTGGCCGTGTCGCCGGGCTGGATGCGCACCGAGTTCGTGCTGGCCGGCCACCAGACCGACGAGGCGCACTGGCGCGAGCGCCCGGCCCTGGCCCGCACGGAGTCGCCCCGCTACCTGGGGCGCGCCGTGGTGGCCCTGGCCAGCGACCCTCAGGTGCTGGAACGCAGCGGACAGGTGCTGCGCGTGGGCGACCTGGCGCGGACCTATGGTTTCACCGACATCGATGGCCGCGTGGTGCCGCCCTTCGAGATGGAGGCGCCCTGAGCACCCGCCGCGCGTTGCCAAGGCATGCCACTTGCCCCCGGGGCGTTCCTTCTTTTCCATTGGAGAACGCCATGAGATTTCTGAACATCCGATCCGCCCCCTTCGTCCTCGCTGTCTGCATGGCCGCGGGCGCCGCGTGGGCGCAGTCCACCGCCGGCGGCATGGCCAAGCCCGCCAGTGCCGACGTGGCCTTCATGAAGCAGGCGGCCGAGAACGGGCACGCCGAAGTGGAAAGCAGCCGCATGGCGCTGCAGAAAAGCCCCGACCCCCAGGTGAAGCGCTTCGCGCAGACCATGGTGGACGACCACCAGAAGGCCGGCGCCGAGCTCAAGCAGCTCGCCTCCTCGAAAGGCGTGGAGGTGCCCGCCGAGCCCTCCCTCATTCAGCGCGCCAAGCTCAAGCTGCTGTCCGCCTCCGACGGCGCGGAGTTCTCGCGCAATTACATGGAAAGCATGGGCGTGGAGGCGCACAAGGAAACCATCGAGCTCTTCCAGAAGGCCGCCACGGGCGCCCAGGACGCCGACGTGAAGGCCTTTGCCACCAAGACCTTGCCCACGCTCAAGAAGCACCTGTCCATGGCGCAGGAACTGCACGGCTCCCTGCAGGGCACGGCAGGCAGCGGGCAAAAAGCCCCGTCCACCACGCGCTGACCGCGGCCACCCGCTGCGCCGCGCCGGTACAGTCGCAGCGCCGGCCCCATCCGGGGCCTTTTTTGCGTTTGAACCGCATGCGCTTCGACGGCACCCTCGTCACCTGGAACGACGACCGCGGCTTCGGCTACATCGAACCCACGCAGGGCGGTGAGCGCGTGTTCGTGCACGTATCCGCCTGGCCCAAGGGGGCAGGGCGGCCGCAGGTGAACCAGACCCTGAGCTTTGCGGTGGAACAGGGCCCCAAGGGCAAGCGCGCCACCCAGGTGCAGTTGCGGCCCCTGCGCGCGGTGCGCCAGGCGCCCCGGCGACGTGAGCGGCCCGGCTCAGCGACCTGGGGCCTGGCCACGCGGCTGGCCATTCCCGTTTTTCTGCTGGTGTGCGCCACCGTGGCCTGGCTGTGGCGGCCGCCGCTGTGGGTGGCGGGCTGGTACGTGGCGGCCAGCGCGGTGGCCTTCATGGCCTATGCGATGGACAAATCGGCTGCGGTGGGCGGCGGCTGGCGCATCCGTGAGAGCCGCCTGCATCTGCTGGCGCTGGTGGGTGGATGGCCGGGGGCGCTGCTGGCGCAACAGGTGCTGCGGCACAAGACCAGCAAGGCGGAGTTTCGGGGGGTGTTCTGGGGGACGGTGGTGGGGAATGTGGTGGGGTTGGTGGTGTGGGCTTCGCCTTAGGGGGAGGGGGTGATTGGGGGGCGAAGTTCTATGGCCTTCAGTCAGGTGCTTCAGTCTGGGAGCGCGGTCTATCTTGCCAAGAGGTTGCAGTCGCTCCACAGATGATCTTGGAAATCAGGCAATACCTCTACAACCCACTGCGGTGCACTCGGGCCCAAAGGGACGTCACTCGAATCGGTCACGTTCTTCATTAACCTCTTCTCGTTGAATTTCCCTGTCGATTCCTTCTATCTCAAGTTCAATCCATTGAGCTACCTCGGAGGTGAATCCAGCGGTGAGCCACCGTCGCAGAGTGTCTCGCTTGCGCTTTAGGTATTGACTCGCGGGGCCAGTCCATGACCCTGTACGGAACGAAGCACTGATTCCTGAACGAACGCCTTCGATGTACCCATATCGTGTCAACAACTGCCGCGTCAGGCCTCCGCCGCGATCGTCGTCGAGCGTGGGTGGCGTGGCATGAGCGATAAGCGCAGCTCGTTTGCCCGGATCCGACTCGATCCATTCCAATATTCTCTCCTCCGGCAGCTCCGCGATAGGGCCTCGCTGTGTTCCCCCGCCAAACGAGAGAAGTCCTCCCTTAAGCCAGCCGTACAAGTCACTTCTCCATTTCGGTAAAGTGGTCTCAAATTGCCTTGCGACGACCTGCCAAGCGTTTTCGGGATCGACGCAGATCAAGCTCATGCTCACCTCCCCGATGTTGTGGTCATAGCTCAGTTCGTATGCCTCGCCCATCGCAGTCAGGATCGCGTCGAGCAGGGGGGCGGCGAGAGCCATATCTGACTTCACCAGTCTTGAGCAAACTCGCTTCCAATGGAATGCGGAGCATTGCCACGACTGTTGGGATTTGGGAATCGTCCTTGTCACGACAGCGAACACAAAGTCGGTACCACAAGGGAATGGCTGATCAGGATCAGAAGAATCGAACAGGCTGATTAGCAGCCCCATCGCCTCCGGTGTTGCTCGCTCATGAATCAGTCGTAGTAGCCGCTCTACTTGTACCGTCGGGGCGGAAGCCAACCCCTTGCCATACTGCAACATCCTAAACAAAGTAGGTTTAACCCATCCCGCCTCAAGGGCGTCGAGACATCGGTTGAAAGTTTCTTCGCAAAAGGGGAATCGAAGGGCCATGTCTACCCCGAGGCTTGCCGTCTCCTTGCTCGCCAATATATCCATCATCCACGAATTGAATTGCTCCAAGGATCTTGCTCTAACTCCTGCCAAATAGCCACACAGACAGGAGCCGTTTAGAGACTTCAGCGTGATGCTGGTAAGCAAAGGGAGCAGGGCGTTCTCCACGTCGCTTTCTGCCAATTTCTCACCAAAATGCCAAATCGCTGGCGTATCACCATCGAGAGCCAACAGATGCGAAATCTCGTCGAGGCCCGCAGGGTTCGAAGCTATACGCTTTGCGAGTGCTGTGACCAACGCCTTCGCATGGGAAGGCGGCTTGTTGTGTCGATCACGATACTCTTCCTCCCATTCAAAATAATCAACATCAAGTACGTATCTCTGAAATCGACTAGCAAGGTTGCGACACGCATATTGCCGAGCAATACGTTTGAGGCGGACCGTCAAATCACGGTGCTGCTCAACCTCGTGGTAGTTCCGAAAGTGCCCAAAAAATGCGTTCAGCTTACTGGGAGCCATAGGACTGTCGAAGGTCAGCTGTTCTAGCACCTGGAATGCATACTCAGTGCACGGCGGTGTGCAGATTTGATTTTTGACAGCATCGAGCAATGCTAAGCAGACGTCGGAGCGAAGTCCCAAGTGCCACGACTCGGTTTCTTTAATCAGCGTTCTGAAATACAAGAAGAGCGCCTGCCACCAGTCGCCGTAAGTTGCAGGAATCCACAGCTTCGCTCGCTCCTGTAGTCCTTGGTATTCCGGTCCCACAGTACGAAATCCAACACCGTTGCTGTCTAGTGCAAAGGCCAGCGCTTTCAGTCCCAGCAAGCGTTCTGCATCGGTGGTGCCTCTCAATAGCCGTGTTAATGCGGGCAGCCTTTGCTCTGGACTCGCCTCGGTCGCAGCGGCTTCGGGGCCGATGCGAAACAAGCTAACCAGCGTGCCCGTCGAATTGTTAGAAAAGTCGGCATTCTCATTGACGGCTAGTCGAGCTAGGACGTTCAAGGCCCGCACGAAGAGCGGTGGCCAGACGGCAATCTTCTCGAGTGCCCACACGATGTTCTGACGGTTACTCTTGAACTCCAATAGTTCGCTGTCTGACCATGTGCCGATCGTGCTCTCGAGAAGGCGCAAGACCGCGGCTGGATTTGCCTCAGCAAGGGTCGACAGAAATTGCGATCCGGTGGCCGAGGTCAGCATTTGGCGGCTTGAAAAGACGCCATTGGGTTTCAGAATATCTTCGACTACAAATGCCGTGTCCGTCCCGCTACCAAATCTGAACTTGTTCAAGAACCAAGCATGGAGAGATTGCGGCATGGTTTCGAAGGTCGAAACGAAGTCGAAGCCGCGTCCATATCGTGCCCAGAACTGTTTCCAGAGGTAGATGTGGAGGGCCTTGGGGACAAAGAAAAGAGTTCGGCTTCCCTGTAGAACGCGTCGAGCTCGGAGGCTCTGAACAATCTCTTGGAAGCGAGCCCAGCCAATCGTTGGATCAACCTTTTCGATCAACCGCGAGATGTAGCTGGCTTCGTGGGACACTGGATCTTCATATCCAAAACGGCTGAACAAGGCGAGGTGGTGAGCCACGCAGTCGACTTGGCGAGATACTGTGTCCTGCTGCGCGCCGTATCCATGCAAGAACCGAGTCCATAGCGGCACAGTCGCCGGCGGTCGTAGCAAATCAGCTGGATTTGCGTGAAGATTTTCGGCAACTGCGTGTGCGACTCGAGGCGAGCCCTCACAGATCCGGACCCAGCGATCGAGCTCCCGTGACTCCCCTACCTTGCACGCCAAGATGCTCTTGATGGTCTCATCGGGAAGGTGGGGAGCCCTGAGACGGAGAATATCGTCATCGTGACCTTCGTCATGACCGTGATCGAGGGTGACCAGCTTCATGGCCCCACAGCGCGTCTTCAAATGTCTCCAGACATCGGACATTTCCGGTTCTGCAAGGTCGTCAAGTACTAGGACGAGTGGCTTTGTCCAGCCTATCCGCAGTAGTTGCCTGAACAGTGCTGTCTCACCGAACTTGGAGCCGTGACAGAGGTAGAGGACGGAGGGAGCGATATGCGGCGCTCTTAGGGCCTCAAGGACCATACGTGTCTTACCTAGACCTGGTTCTCCGAGCACACGAATGTGCTTAGTGTCTCCTTCGATGCCCGCCCTAATCTGCGAGATGAGTTCGGCTTGTTCTGACGCTGGAACGAACGAATTCGACATGTGAGCATCGCGATCCCACTCCTCGAACACCCAAGCCTCGTGGATAGTTTCAAACGTTAGCAGTGCTGCAATACCGGGATAGCGCTCCGCATACATTGAGAGCTGGCTTGCACCCAGCACATCGACCAGACTGCTGTAGTCCGGTACGCCTGCGGATGCAAATACTCTGACAATGTGCTCGCAGGCATCATTTCGTTGCTGAGGGGTCAGGTCATGCCCAGTGCATACGACAACGTAGCGACCTCTTTTTTCGGTCAGTCGGGCCACCTCTGGAAACAGTTTCCCTGTGCTGCCGATCAGTTCGTCACGAATTGAGCTTGCGGTCCAGGGTTTGAAGGAAGAGCCAGATTTCAACTGAAATCCAGTCAGGCCTGGAGTGAGGAAGCAGTCTGCTGGGACGAGCGCGTCCAGCGGCGCGTCGACTTCGGCGTCAATGCCCCCATCCGCTACGGTCATGCGCGTAGAAATCGTCACTACTGCCGGACTGAGTTTGGCGTAGGCTGACTCAGCCATCAAGATGCGCCTCACGATCTCTACCGCTCTTTCAGGCGTTAGTTCGACTACAGATGAAATCGGGACACTGATTAAAGGGCTCATGTTGTTACGGGCGATGTGGCCAACTTTGGATTTCGCAAGCAGCTTGATAGCAATGGCTTGTTCCAACTTGGAAGATTAGGATCGCCTTATTCCTTTGGCTCCTGATGTGACGGGGTGTGACTTGCAAGCAATAGGCTGTGTCTTGCTCGTAGCAGAGTTCATGGCGGAGTATCGCGCTTAAGCGTCGGTCCAAGACTCTGATTTTTTTGAACTGTGCGCGCAGAGAGTCCGCTACCGCTGGAAATGAGACGTCCGGAACGGATCGGTAGCAGCAGGTCCGAGCCAGCCAAACCTACTGGCTCAACAGCGCTTCAATTGACAAGTCGAGCGCATCCGCAAGCCTCGCCAACGTCTGCAGCGACGGGTTGCGCGCTTGCCGCTCGATATGCGCGATGACGAACATGCTGACGCCCGACCGCTGACCCAGCGTGTCCTGGGTCAGCTTCAGCCCTTTCCTCGCCGAGACGAGGTTCCGCGCCAGAACCTCTTCGATCGGCGCGTCACCGTCTTGTCGGGCCACCGGCTTCGAGCCGACCAGCGAGCCCGTGGTGACGCCGAGTGCTCGGGCCAGCTTGTCCACCGTGTTCAAGGAGACGTTGACCTGCCCCTGTTCCACCAGCCGAATCATTCGGGGGTTCACACGCGCCTGTTCCGCCAGCGCCGCAATGCTCCAGTTCCCTTTCGCTCGCAGAGCAATCAGGTTCGCAGCCAGTGGAGCAAGGAAGGGGGGTGTATCAGGGGCAAGTGCAGACACCAAAAAAGTGTTGGCTTCGAAAGCTTTGGTGCAAATACTTTGAGGCAGAATGGCGACTCCCTTTGGGAGCCCATCCGTGTTCATCACCGCCCCCGGCCTCGTCCAGCACCTCCACCCCTCGCAGATCGCCCCGCACCAGACCCACTGGCCCGCCATCACGCTCGCGCTGGAGCGGCCCTGGTACCTGCTCGTCTACGAGGTCTCGTACAACGGGCAGAAGCAGTCGCAGACCTCGCTGGTGGCCTGGGACCACACGCTGCTGGACCTGCTGGCCCGCATTCCCGTGGCGGACCTCAGCGGCATCGCGCGCCTGGACCGGCGCTGCGAGGCAGGCCCGAGTTGGGCGCTGGCGTGGATCGGCGCGCTGTGGGCGCCAGCGCCGGGCGAGCCCGCCGCCCTGGGCCCCTTGCTGTTCAAGTTGGGCCAAGACCCGCAGATGCGCGACACCGACCTGCTGCCCGTGGGCGAGGCCCCAGGCCGGCGGCTGCTGTATGAGGCGCCTTCGGGAAGGCTTGGCGGAAGCTGAGCCGGCTGCGGCACTGAGCCTGCATCGAGCCATGCGGGCACACGGTTTGCCCGAAGCGGGATGGAAGGAGTGCCCATGACTCGCGATCACATCAAACACCTCAGAGGCGTGTACGCAAGCCCTCGACAACCGCAAGGCCACTTCGGTCGGGGCAAGGACTACGCTCAACCCGGCAGCAGTGACGACGTGAACCGACAGCTCAATGAGCGCGGTGCCTACCGTGACGCCGAGTCCCCGCAAGACCCCGCCACGGTTCCGAGACCTCGAACACCAGGCCGCCCTGCAACGACGGGCACCGAAGGGATTCCTCCGTCTGGCACCAAGGCAAAGCCTGGTGAAGCGGAACCGGCGCAGCGAGAGCAAGGACGCGCTGGGCAAGGCTCATGACGACCATGGCCGGTAGGAGGGCCGCTCCGCTAGCGCGGCTCCCTTCCGGATCGGCAAGCGTGTGACGCGCTCTACGCATCCCCCTCGCGTACCTTGCGGTCTACGTCAGCGATAGGCCTTTCCCCTGGCTTGGCATCTGCGGGGCGGGTTTGAGGTGCACGATCAGCTTGGGTGGGATTGGTACCAGATGATCGGCTGTCACCCGGCGGTGGCTGATGTACAGGCTTGCCGGGCGTTTGTCCAGGTTGGTTCGACATCATGTTTGTGCTCCTGTGCGTGTAAGACCCGCGATTCAGCAACACCGACCTGTTGCCCGTGGGTCAGGCCCCAGGCCGGCGTCTGCTCTATTAGGCGTCGTCTAGACGGCCTGGCGGTGCGGGCTGAACCGGCGGCTCAGACCTCCACGCCCATCAGCTCTTCCTTGCGGGCCAGCAACTCTTCGCGCATGGCCACCAGGTCGAGCCCGCGGACGGCCCGCGCCTTGGGGAAGATCTGGTTCCGCTCTTCCTTCACGTGGTGGTCGATGTACTCGCCCAGGACCTTGACCTTGGCGTCGAACATTTCGTCGGGCTCGTCCATGGCCTCGATCTGGGCGATGAGGTCCTTGGCCCCCGCGTGCTCGACCTCGGCTTCGGCGAGCGCCTCGGTCTCCTTCAGGGCTTCGCGCAGCGCGGGGTAGAAGATCTCTTCTTCGATGGTGGCGTGGACGGTGAGCTCGTGGCAGATCTCCCGGGCCAGTTGCAGTTTTTTCTGGCGGGCGTCGCGCGCGGTGGAGTGCGCGAGATCGTCGTAGGCCTTGAACAGTTTCTTCACCGCCTTGTGGTCGGTGTCCAGTAGCGTGCAGGCATCGGCTTCGTTGCGGCTGGAGGGCATGGAAATCTCCTGAATCGTGGGATTGAACGGTTGACAGTGCGAACCCCCTCGCCGGGGCGCAGGGGGCGCGTCATGCTGGGCAAGTCACGTGCCCGGCGTGCCCCGGTCGCGGTGCCAGCGCAGGCTTCTCCAGGGGCGCGTGTCGCACTTGAGGATGTCGCGCATGTAGGCCAGCGCGATCGCCTTCTTCTGCGGCGACTCGGCGGCCGTGCAGTCTTCGGGCACGTGCACCTTCAGGCCGCGCAGAAAGGCGTCGGCCGCGGTCAGCTGGATGCAGATGTCCGTGGCCAGGCCCGCCAGCACCACCGAGCGCGCGCCGGTCTGGTCGAGGATGATGTCCAGCGGGGTGCCGAAGAAGGCGGAGTGCATGGGCTTGAGCACGGTCAGGTCGCCGCGCCGGGGCCGCAGCAGCCGCACGATGGACGCGCTCACGTCGCGCCCCTGGCCCAGCCGCTTCACCATGGTCGGGAAGTCGGACTGCCAGCGGCCGAAGTTGTCGTTGGCGTAGATCACCGGAATGCCGCACGAGCGCGCGGCCTGGGCCAGGTGCCGGCTCGCCCGGGCGGCGGCCAGCGCGGGCTCGGCGAGCGCGCCCGCTTCCGGAAAGTCCAGCGGATTGATGAAGTCGATCAGCAGCAGCGCGCGTCGACTTTTGACCAGATCGGCTTCGCCCATCGGTGCCCCTTTCCTGGGGACCGATGGCAAAGCCCGTGCCCGCTCAGCCCTTGGCGACGAGGTGCTCGGCCATGATCTCCAGCGCCTGCACCAGCGCGGAGTGGTCCAGCTCGCCCAGGCCGTGCGCGGCGCAGGCCTGCATCAGTTGCGCGGCGTTGGCCGTTTGCGGCAGGGCCACGCCGAGCTCGCGCGCGCCCTGCAGCGCCAAGCCCAGGTCCTTCTGGTGCAGCTTGATGCGGAACCCGGGGTTGAAGGTGCGCTTGATCATGCGTTCGCCATGCACCTCGAGGATGCGGCTGGCCGCGAAGCCGCCCATGAGGGCCTCGCGCACCTTGGCCGGGTCGGCGCCGGCCTTGGTGGCGAAGACCAGGGCCTCGCTCACGGCCTCGATGTTGAGCGCCACGATGATCTGGTTGGCCACCTTGGTGGTCTGGCCGTCGCCGTTGCCGCCGACCAGGGTGATGTTCTTGCCCATGCATTCCAGCAGGGGCTTCACGCGCTCGAACACGGCCGGATCGCCGCCGCACATGATGGTGAGCGAGCCGGCCTTGGCACCGACCTCGCCGCCCGAAACCGGCGCGTCGATGTAGTCGGCGCCGAGTTCGTTGATGCGCTTGGCGAAGGCCTTGGTGGCCATGGGCGAGATGGAGCTCATGTCGACCACGACCTTGCCCTTGCCGATACCTTCGGCCACACCGTTCTTGCCGAACAGCACGGCCTCCACGTCGGGCGTGTCGGGCACCATGGTGAAGATGACCTCGGCCTCGCGCGCCACGGCAGCGGCGCTGTCCACGCGCACCCCACCGGCGGCGGTGACGGCCTCGGGCACCTGGCTGCGTGTGTGCACGAACAGCTGGTGGCCCTTGTTGACGAGGTGCAGGGCCATGGGCGTGCCCATGATGCCCAGGCCGATGAATCCAACCTTCATTGAGAATCCTTGAAACACCCCCGCCGCGCTGCGCGCGACCCCCTCAAGGGGGCGACACCCACGGCCCGGCAAAGCCGGTTCCGTGGTGTCCCTGGGGTTGGGTTGTCACGCGCGAACGCCCGCGCGCATGGCCTGCACCACCTGCTGCGCACCCGCGGCCATGAGGCGCGCGTCGGAGCTGACGGTGACGAACTGGAAGCCCATGGCGATGCGCTTGAGCGCGGCCTCGGGCGAACCGTTGTGGATGCCGGCCACCACCTTGTGCGCCTTGGCGCGCGCCAGGATGTGCTGCACCGCGTCGGCGGCCTTGGGGTCGAGCTCGTCGAAGGTGGGCTTGCAGCCCAGCGCGAGCGACAGGTCCGAGGGGCCGATGTAGACCGCGTCCAGGCCTGGGGTGGAGAGGATGTCGTCGAGGTTCTCCAGCGCCTGCGCGGTCTCGATCATGGCGAAGGCGACGATGGTGTCGTTGGCGTGCGTGGGGTAGTCGGCACCGCCGTAGAGCAGGGCGCGCACGGGGCCGAAGCTGCGCGTGCCGCGCGGCGCGTAGTGGGTGTAGGCCACCAGCTTCTCGGCGTCGGCGCGGGTGTTCACCATGGGGCAGATGACGCCGTAGGCGCCGGCGTCCAGCGCCTTCATCAGGATGCCGGGCTCCAGCCAGGGCACGCGCACCACGGGCACGGTGGGCGTGGTGCTCACGGCCTGCAGCATGGGAACCAGGTGGCTGTAGTCGATGACGCCGTGCTGCAGGTCGATGGTGAGCGAGTCCCAGCCCTGGTGGGCCATGGTCTCGGCGGAGAAGCTGTTGGGGATGGCGAGCCAGCCGTTGACGGCGGCGCCGCCTTGGGCCCAGATCTCGCGCAGTCGGTTCGGTCGCATGCGGTGGCCTTGTTGTTGTCGGTCGGAAGGGCGATCCTATGCCGGGATCGGCCTCAACGGTCCATGCAGGGGCGCTTGGGGTCGAAGCGCCAGTTGGGGATGAGGTACTGCATGGCGGTGGCGTCGTCGCGCGCGCCCAGGCCGTGCTGGCGGTAGAGCTGGTGGGCCTTCTCCACCTCGGCCATGTCCAGCTCCACGCCCAGGCCGGGCTTCTGGGGCACCGCCACGTGGCCGTTCACGATCTTCAGCGGCTCCTTGGTGAGGCGCTGGCCGTCCTGCCAGATCCAGTGCGTGTCGATGGCCGTGACCTTGCCCGGCGCGGCCGCGCCCACGTGCGTGAACATGGCCAGGGACACGTCGAAGTGGTTGTTGGAGTGCGAGCCCCAGGTGAGGCCCCAGTCGCGGCAGGTCTGGGCCACGCGCACGCTGCCGGCCATGGTCCAGAAGTGCGGGTCGGCGAGCGGGATGTCCACGCTCTGCAGCGAGAGCGCGTGCGTGAGCTGGCGCCAGTCGGTGGCGACCATGTTGGTGGCCGTGGGCAGGCCGGTGGCGCGGCGGAACTCGGCCATCACCTCGCGACCGGAGAAGCCGTCCTCGGCGCCGCAGGGGTCCTCGGCGTAGGCCACCACGCCGCGCATGCGCTGGCCCAGGCGGATGGCGTCCTTGAGCAGCCAGCCGCCGTTGGGGTCGAGCGTGACGCGCGCGTCGGGGAAGCGCTCGTGCAGGGCGGTGACGGCGTCCACCTCTTCGTCGCCGCGCAGCACGCCGCCCTTGAGCTTGAAGTCGTTGAAGCCATAGCGTTCGCGCGCGGCCTCGGCCAGGCGCACCACCGCTTCGGGCGTCATGGCCTTCTCGTGGCGCAGGCGGCACCAGGCGTCGGCGTGGTCGGGCTCGCTGGCCGGATCGACATAGGGAAGGTCGGTCTTCGTGCGGTCGCCCACGAAGAACAGGTAACCCAGCATCTCCACCGACTCGCGCTGCTGGCCTTCGCCGAGCAGCGCGGCCACGGGCACCTCCAGGTGCTGGCCCAGCAGGTCGAGCAGGGCGGATTCAACGGCCGTCACCGCGTGGATGGCGGTGCGCAGGTCGAAGGTCTGCAGGCCGCGTCCGCCGCTGTCGCGGTCGGCGAAGCGCTGCTGCATGTCGCGCAGCACGCGCTGGTGGTCGCCGATGGAGCGGCCCACCACCAGCTCGCGCGCGTCCTCCAGGGTCTGGCGGATCTTCTCGCCCCCGGGCACCTCGCCCACGCCGGTGCGGCCCGCGCTGTCGCGCAGGATCAGCAGGTTGCGCGTGAAGAAGGGCGCGTGCGCCCCGCTGAGGTTGAGCAGCATGCCGTCGCGGCCCGCGACGGGAATGGCGATGAGCTCGGTGATGCGCGGTGTGGTGCCGACGGGGACGGGGTTCAACATGAAACGATCAATCGGCTTTGATGTTGCGCGCGGTGATGAGCTTTTGCCAGCGCGCGAACTCGGCGGCCTGGAACTTGGTGAACTCCTCGGGGGAGTTGGCCACGATCTCGAAGCCCAGGTCCAGCAGCTTGGGTTTGATGGACGGGTCGTTGAGCGCGTCCTTGATGGCGGCCTGCAGCTTGTTCTTCAGATCGGCCGGGATGCCCTTGGGCGCGGCCACGGCCTGCCAGGAGTAGACGTTGGCGTCCTTGATGCCGAGTTCGTCGAGCGTGGGCACGTCGGGCAGCAGGGCGGAGCGCTGCGCGCTGGTGATGGACAGCGCGCGCAGCTTGCCGGCCTTGATCTGCGGCATGGCGGTGTTGATGTTCATGAAGGAGGAATCGACCTGGTTGCCCAGCAGGTCGGTCATCACGGGGCCGCCGCCTTTGTAGGGCACGTGCACGCCGCTGGTGCCGGTCTGCTGCCAGTAGAGCTCGGCGGTGAGGTGGTCGCTGCTGCCGTTGCCGGAGGAGGCGAAGGTCATCTTGCCGGGGTTGGCCTTCTGGAAGGCCATCACGTCGGCCATGCTCTTGTGCGGCGAGGCGGCGGGCACGACGAGCACGTTGGGCGCCTGCACGGCGACGGTGATGTAGTCGAAGTCCTTGGTGGCGTCGTACGTCACCTTGGTGAGGTGGGGCGCGATGACGTAGGGGCCGAGGGAGGAGACGAAGAGGGTGTGGCCGTCGGGCGCGGCGCGGGTGACGAGGGTGGCGCCGATGGTGCCGGTGGCGCCGGGCTTGTTGTCGATGACGAAGGTGCCGCCGAATTTTTCCTGCAGCTTGGGCTGCAGGGTGCGGGCGATCATGTCGGTGGAGCCGCCGGGCGGGAAGGGGACCACGATGGTGACGGTCTTGTCGGGCCAGGCCATGGCCGTGGTGAGGGTCATGGTCGCGCCCAGCGCGAACAGCATCTTTTTCATGTGGCTTGTCTCCTGTGGGGTGGGAATGGGGTCTTCATCTGGTACCGGTACCAAGTGAATCCGGTGGGCATGGTACCGGTACCAAATTTCTTCGTCAATGCTGCTTGTCTGGGTCGTCATGCCTGCACCTCTTCGAGGCTCGCGGCCACTGAGTGCCCTGCTCCGCGAATGTCCCCCGCCAAGGGCTGCGCCCTTGGCTCCTCCTTTATTTCGCTACGCAGGGCACCCAGCGTCCGCGAGCCGAAGGCATGGTTCGAGTGCCAACCGACCGAGTGCCAACGAGGTCGTCGGTGATTGGGTGTCCGGCGTAGCGAAATAAAGGAGGAGGAGCGGAGCGCGCCAGCGATCCGTTCCGGGGGACATTCGCGGAGCCGGACACCCAAGCGCCGATGACCGGGTCAGCCGGAGAAAGTGAAGCCGCCGGAGAAGAAGGCCTCAGGAAGTCTCCCGCTCCACGATAGAGAACCCGAGGTCGAACACAGAAGGCGACACCTCCCGCCCCTCCGCCCGATCGATCAGGCAGCGCGCCGCCAGCCGCCCCATCTCGGCGCCGTTGATGCGCACCGTGCTCAAGGCCGGCGCCATGTCCGCCGCGAAGGACACGTCGCCGAAGCCCACCAGCGCCAGATCGTCGGGGACGTTGATGCCGCGCACCCGCGCCTCCGTCGCCACCCCCAGCGCCAACAGGTCGGAACTGCAGAAGATCGCGTCAGCGTCCGGCGCCTGCTCCAGCAGACGGCCCAGCGCCTCGCGTCCACTGCGCAGTGAACGCGAAGCGCCCACGTTCACCGTCGCCACCTCGCCCAGCCCGGCGCGCCGCACCACCTCTGCGAAGGCGATCGCGCGCCGCTCGGCGCGCTCGTCCGCCGCCCGGATCAGCGCCAGCTTGCGCCGCCCCTTGCCGATCAGAAAACGCGCCACCTCGGCCCCGATGTCCGCGTGCGAAAACCCCACCAGCATGTCGATCGGCGTGGGCGTGAGGTCCCAGGTCTCCACCACCGGAATGCCCGAGGCCAGCAGCCGCGTGCGGCCCTGGCTGGGACGCAGGATGCCGGTGAGGAAGATGCCGTCGGGCCGCCGGCCCACGATGGCCTCGAGCAGCGCCTCCTCGCGCTCGGCCGAGTAGTCGGACTGGCCCAGCATCAACTGGTAGCCGGCGTCGAACAGGGTTTCGTTCAGCGCCTCGATGGTGGGCATGAACACCGACATCACCGTGCTCGGCACCACCGCCGCCACCAGCCGGCTGCGCGAGGACGCCAGCCCGCCGGCCATGCGGTTGGGCACGTAGCCCGTCTTCTGGATCACCTCCAGCACCTTCTGCCGCACGTCGGGCGAGACCTGCGCGGGCGTGTTCAGCACGCGCGAGACGGTGATGGGCGCGACGCCCGCCAGGCGGGCCACGTCGCGCACGGTGATGGCCCCGCTGCCGCGTCGGGATCGCCGGGAGTTGTCGGATTCTTTCATGTGCGGCGTAGAATGGTACCGGTACCAAGCGCTGCGCGCCAAGCCTCCGGCACCGGGTCCGGATCGTCGCGAGCGCGTCGAATCATAGGAGACGCCCATGCCTGAGACCCTGGCGACGCAGGTGGCCGTGGCGCCGCCGGCCGCCCCGCTGACCATTCGCATGCACGCCGAGGACAACGTGGCCATCGTGGCCAACGACGGCGGCCTGCCCGCGGGCACTTCCGTGCCAGGCGGCCCGGTGCTGCGCGAGAAGGTGCCGCAGGGCCACAAGCTGGCGCTGGTGGACCTGCCCGAAGGCGCGGCCGTGCTGCGCTATGGGGTGCCCATCGGCTACGCGCTCCATCCCATCCCCGCCGGCAGCTGGGTGCACGAGCGCCTGCTGAAGATGCCCGAGGCGCGCGGCCTGGACGACCTGCCCATGGCCACGCGCGGCGCGGCCCCTCTGCCGCCGCTGGAGGGCTTCACCTTCGAGGGCTACCGCAACCCCGATGGCTCGGTCGGCACGCGCAACATCCTGGCCATCACGCAGACCGTGCAGTGCGTGGCCGGCGTCACCGACTTCGCGGTGCAGCGCATCAAGAGCGAGCTGCTGCCCAAGTACCCGAACGTGGACGACGTGGTGGCGCTGGAGCACGGCTACGGCTGCGGCGTGGCCATCGACGCGCCCGACGCGGTGATCCCCATCCGCACGCTGCGCCACATCAGCCAGAACCCCAACTTCGGGGGCGAGGTGATGGTGGTGAGCCTGGGCTGCGAGAAGCTGCAGCCGGAGCGGCTGCTGCCGCCAGGCAGCATCCCGATCAGCGACGCGCGCGGTGCCGATGAAGAAGAAGGCCTGGACGTGGTCTGTCTTCAGGATGAGGCCCACATCGGCTTCATGTCGATGGTCGATTCCATCCTGCGCCAAGCCGACGCCCACCTGCAGCGCCTGAACGCACGCCGTCGCGAGACCGTGCCGGCGAGTGAACTGGTGGTGGGCGTGCAGTGCGGCGGCAGCGACGCGTTCAGCGGCGTCACCGCCAACCCGGCCGTGGGCTTCTGCACCGACCTGCTGGTGCGCGCCGGCGCGAGCGTGATGTTCTCCGAGACCACGGAGGTGCGCGACGGCATCGCGCAACTGACGGCGCGCGCCACCACGCCCGAGGTGGCGCAGGCCATGGTGCGCGAGATGGCTTGGTACGACGAGTACCTGAAGCGCGGCAGCGTGGACCGCAGCGCCAACACCACGCCGGGCAACAAGAAGGGCGGGCTGTCCAACATCGTCGAAAAGGCCATGGGCTCGATCGTGAAGTCGGGCAGTGCGCCGATCGCCAACGTGCTGTCACCGGGCGAGAAGCTGCGCGCCAAAGGCCTGACCTACGCGGCCACGCCCGCGAGCGATTTCATCTGCGGCACGCTGCAACTGGCCGCGGGCATGAACCTGCACGTGTTCACCACCGGGCGTGGCACGCCCTATGGCCTGGCGGCCGTGCCGGTGATCAAGGTGGCCACGCGCAGCGAGCTGGCGCGGCGCTGGTACGACCTGATGGACATCAACGCCGGCACCATCGCCGACGGGCAGGCCTCGATCGAGGACGTGGGCTGGGAGCTGTTCCGCTTCATGCTCGACGTGGCCAGCGGCCGCCAGAAGACCTGGGCCGAGCGCTGGAAGCTGCACAACCAGCTGGTGCTGTTCAATCCCGCGCCGGTGACCTGAGGCGTTCGCCGACGCGGGGCGCCAGGGCACTCAACCGGCCGGCCGCATCGGCGCCGTGGGTGGCTGCACCGGGGTCGGGGACGGCATGGGGCTTGGCGGCGTGGTGATGGGCGGCACCGGCGTGGGGGGCGGCACCGGCGTGGGCTGCATGGTGGGCGGCGGCGCCATGGGGGGCGGCGAGCTCACGGGCGGCGGCGCGCTCACGGGCGGCACCGTGGCCGGTGGCGCCGGGGGCGGCGCCGGCGGAAACACGGTGGTTTCGATCGAGCGGATCTGGCCGCCGCCGCGGACCGAGCCCGAGACCTCGCCCTCGCCGCGCACCATGCGTTCACAGATGGCGCGGTCCTCGGCGATGGTGTGCACCTGGCAGCGTTGCAGGGCGTTGCGTTGCAGTTCGGCTGGCGAGACCGGCTCGCGCGGGTTGCGCCGGGCCTGCTGGCGTGCGGCGGCGATGTCGCGCAGGCAGTTGGTGCGCGCGGCCGGGTCGCTCATGGCTGCGCAGGCGGCGCGTTCCTGCTGGTAGCGGCTGTCGGTCGACGTCTTGCCCGTGCCCTGCGCCCACGCGGGCAGCGTCAGGGCGATGGCCGCGGCGGCGAGGCAGTGGCGCGTGAAGGATGTGGTGGAAAGGCTCATGGGTGGTTCTCCTGTGCGCAGCCGGGCCAGGCCCGGGTGCGTTCACCCATGCTAGGAAGGCCTCGGCCCGGTGTTTGTAGGAGGGGTCCGACCCGTGCGCCGGACAAGGCCCGTCACCGATCGTGAGGGGCGGGTCGGTGGGACGATCCGCCGCCGGGCCGCCCCAAGGCGGATCAGCCCCCTCGGGGGGCAGCGACCCGCGCAGCGGCGGAGCGTGGGGGTTCGATCACCCGCCTGCGCGTTCCAGTGCCTTCGCCATCGTCTTGCCCAGCTCCACGCCCCATTGGTCGAAGGCGTTGATGCCCCAGATGGCGCCCTGGCAGAACACCTTGTGCTCGTACAGCGCGATCAGCGCGCCCAGGCGCTCGGGGTCGAGCCGGTCGAGCCAGAGGATGTGGCTGGGGATGTCGCCGGGGAACTGGCGGTGCGGCGCCAGGGCGTGCGCGGTCTCGGCGTCGGCGCCGTCCTGCAGCAACTGCGCCTCGGTTTCCTGCAGGGTGCGGCCCAGGGCCATGGCCTGGGCCTGGGCGCGCAGGTTCAGGTTCACCACGGCGTGGTGCGCGCCGGCCAGCGGCAGGGGCGTGTCCTCGCTCTGCACGCCGATGAAATCGACCGGCAGCGCATGGCGCCCCTGGTGCACGAGCTGGAAGTAGGCGTGCTGGCCGTCGATGCCCAGGCCGCCCCAGACGATGGGGCCGGTGTCCACCGACGCGTCGGTGCCGTCCAGGTGCGTGCGCTTGCCGTTGGACTCCATGTCCATCTGCTGCACGAAGGGCACGAAGCGCACCAGGCGCGAGGCGTAGCTCACGATGAGCTGCGTGGGCATGCGCAGGAAGTTGCGGTTCCACACGCCGTGCAGCGCCAGGCGCACGGGCAGGTTGTCATGCAGTGGCGTGTGCAGAAAGTGCTCGTCCATGGCGCGGCCACCCGCGAGCAGTCGCCGGAAGGCCGCCGCGCCGATGCCGATGGCCAGCGGCAGGCCGAGCGAGGACCACAGCGAGTAGCGCCCGCCCACCCAATCCCAGAACAGGAAGGTGCGCTCAGGGTCGTAGCCGAGCTCGGCCGACTTGGCCGGCGTGGCGGTGATGGCCACCAGGTGCCTGGCGATGGCGTCGGCCGGCACGCCGTTGTCGGCCAGCCAGTGGCGCGCGCTGGCGGCGTTGGTGAGCGTCTCCTGCGTGGTGAAGGTCTTGCTGGAGACGATGAACAGGGTGCGCTTGGCGTCGAGTCCGCGCAGCACGCTCCACAGGGCCCAGGCGTCGGGGTTGGAGACGTAGTGCACGCGCACCGCGTCGCTGGCCAGGTGGGCGAGCGCGTCGGCCGCCATGCGCGGGCCCAGGTCGGAGCCGCCGATGCCGATGTTCACCACGTCGGTGAAGGCGTCGTTGGCGTGGCCGCGCACGCTGCCGGCGCGCACCTCCTCGGCGAAGCGGCAGACGCGGTCGAGCTCGCGCTGCACCTGGGCGTGGATCGCGTTGCCCCAGGGGCCACCCGCCTCGCCGCCGCGCAGCGCCACGTGCAGCACGGGGCGGTCTTCGGTGGTGTTGATGGCGTCGCCGCGGAACATGGCTTCCCGGCGCTCGGCGATGCCGCTTTGCGCGGCGAGTTCAAGCAGGGCTTGTTCGATGGCGGGGGTCAGGCGCTGGCGGCTCGCGTCCAGCGTGAGGCCCGCCACGGACCAGCTCATGCGTTCGGCGCGGCCGGGCTCGGCGAGCAGGTCGCGCAGGTGAGGCTGGGCTTGGGTGGCGAGTCGCTCGAGGCTGTGCCAGGCGGGCAGGTTGGTGGGCTGGGTCATGGCGTTGGGCGCTTCTCCGTTGGCTGAACCGGCTTCATTGCGCGAGCGTGGTCGCCTCGCGTGCCAGCTTCGTGACACGCGCCCAGTCGCCGTCGCGCAGCGCGTCGGCCGGGGTGAGCCAGGAGCCGCCGGCCATGGCGACGTTGGGCAGGGCGAGGAAGTCGCGCAGGTTCTCCGGGCTCACACCGCCGGTGGGGCAGAAGCGCACGTCGGGAATGGGCGCACCCAGGGCCTTGAGCATGCCGATGCCGCCGGCCTGCTGCGCGGGGAACAGCTTCATCAGCGTGAAGCCCTGGTCGCGCGCGCGCATCACCTCGCCCGGCGTCATCACGCCCGGGATGAAGGGCAGGCCGGTGGCGCGCATGGCGTCCACCAGGGCGTCGGTGCAGCCGGGCGAGAGCGCGAAGCGCGCGCCCGCGTCGATCACGCGCGGCACGTCGCTGGCGCGGGTGACGGTGCCGGCGCCCAGGTGCATCTGCGGCACGGCCTTGGCCACGGCCTCGATGGCGTCGAGCGCGACGTCCGAGCGCAGGGTGATCTCCATGACGTCGATGCCGCCTTCGAGCAGGGCGTGCGCGAGCGGCACGGCCTGCTTCGCGTCCGACAGCACGATGACGGGCACGACGCGCGAGGTGAAGCTGGGGTGGGTGAGGTGTTGGTCCGGCATGGCGTCGATGTGAAAGGGTCAGGCAAACAGCGGTGAGGCGCCCTGCTCGGCGCCGCTGACGTTGGCGCGGAACAGGCCGAAGAGTTCGCGCCCCGTGCCGTGGGTGTTGTGGGACAGGTCGGGCTCGGGCAGGGCGCGCGCGGCCAGTGTGGCCTCGTCCACGTCCACCTTGAGCAGGCCGCGCTCGGCGTCGAGCGTGATCATGTCGCCGTCGCGCACGCGAGCAATCGGGCCGCCGGCGAGGGCCTCGGGCGTGAGGTGGATGGCCGCGGGCACCTTGCCCGAGGCGCCGGACATGCGGCCGTCGGTGACGAGCGCGACCTTGAAGCCCTTGTCCTGCAGCACGGCCAGCGGCGGCGTGAGCTTGTGCAGCTCGGGCATGCCGTTGGCCTGCGGGCCCTGGTAGCGCACCACGGCGACGAAGTCCTTCTCCAGCTCGCCGGCCTTGAACTTGGCGAGCAGCTCCTGCTGGTCGTGCACCACCACGGCGGGGGCGCGCACCACGCGGTGTTCCGGCTTCACGGCCGACACCTTGATCACGCTGCGGCCCAGGTTGCCGGTGAGCAGGCGCAGGCCGCCATCGGCGCTGAAGGGCTCGCTGGCGGGGCGCAGCACGTTGAGGTCGGCGCTGCGCTCGGGCACGGGGCGCCAGGCCAGGCGCTCGCCGTCGAGCCAGGGCTCCAGGCCGTAGGCGTCCAGGCCCGGGCCCATCACGGTGTGCACGTCTTCGTGCAGCAGGCCGGCGCCGCGCAGCTCGCGCATGAGCACACCCAGGCCGCCAGCGGCGTGGAAGTGGTTCACGTCGGCGCTGCCATTGGGGTACACGCGCGCGAGCAGCGGCACCACGGCCGAGAGTTCGGCGAAGTCGTCCCAGTCGATGAGGATGCCGGCCGCGCGCGCCATGGCCACCAGGTGCAGGGTGTGGTTGGTGGAGCCGCCGGTGGCCAGCAGGCCCACCACGCCGTTGACGATGGCCTTCTCGTCCACGATCTGCCACAGCGGCAGGTAGGGCTGGCCGGTGCGTCCGCTGTTGGCCACGGCGCGTTCCACGGCGGCCTTGGTGAGCGCCTCGCGCAGCGGCGTGCCCGGGTTGACGAAGGAGCTGCCCGGCAGGTGCAGGCCCATGATCTCCATCAGCATCTGGTTGCTGTTGGCGGTGCCGTAGAAGGTGCAGGTGCCAGGGCTGTGGTACGCGCGTGCTTCCGATTCGAGCAGGGCCTCACGCCCCACCAGGCCCTGCGCGTACTGCTGGCGCACCTTGGCCTTCTCCTCGTTCGACAGGCCGGATGTCATGGGACCGGCCGGCACGAACACGGTGGCCAGGTGGCCGAACTGCAGCGCGCCCATGAACAGGCCGGGCACGATCTTGTCGCACACGCCCAGCATGAGCGCGGCGTCGAACACGTTGTGCGAGAGCGCCACGGCGGTGGCCAGCGCGATGGTGTCGCGCGAGAACAGCGAGAGCTCCATGCCCGCTTCGCCCTGGGTGATGCCGTCGCACATGGCGGGCACGCCGCCGGCCACCTGGGCCGTGGCGCCCACCTGCTGCGCGTGCCAGCGAATGAGGCTGGGGTAGGCCTCGAAGGGCTGGTGCGCGGACAGCATGTCGTTGTAGGACGTGACGATGCCGACGTGCGGCGCGCGCTCGGCGTGGATGCGCAGCTTGTCTTCGGCGGGCAGCGCGGCCGTGGTGTGGGCCATGTTGGCGCAGCCCAGGCCGGCGCGCTGCGTGCCGCGCGTGCGCTGCGCGGCCATGTGTTCCAGGTAGGCGGTGCGCGTGGGCGCGCTGCGTTCGGTGATGCGGCGCGTGACGCGAGCGAGGATGGGGTTCGGTGGGGTCTTGTTCATGGTCGTGGGGCGATCAGGCCAGCCACACCTGCACCGGTGTCTGGTGCTGGTGCAGGACGAGCGAGATCGGCAGCGTGTCGTCTTCGGACAGCCGGGCCTGCTGGTACACGCGCAGCTTGGCCGGGCCGATGAGGGGCAAGACCAGTTCCCGCGTGGCGAGCAGCGCGGGCAGGGTCAGGGTGAGGCGCGCATGCGGCGCGTTCAATGGTCGCGTCCAGGCCACGGGTCCGCTGGCGTGCAGGGCCTGTTGGAGACCGGGCGCATGAGGAAAGAGCGAGGCGGTGTGGCCGTCCTCGCCCATGCCGAGGATGGCGAGGTCCCATGGCCAGGGCTCGCGGGCCAGGCGGTGGCTGGCGCCGTCGGCCAAGGTCTTGAGGGCCTTGTCATCCAGCGTGTCGGGCAACCCGTCGAACCAGGGCACGAAGCTGGCCGCCGCCGCGTTCTGTTGCAGCAGGTGCGCGCGCACCAGGGCGGTGTTGCTGTCGGCGTGGTCGTGCGGCACGCAGCGCTCGTCCACCAGGGTGATGCTCACGCGCGACCACTCCAGCGGCTGCGTGCGCAAGGCCTCGAACAGCGGCACCGGCGACTTGCCGCCCGAGACCGCCAGCACCGCATGGCCTCGCTGCTCGATCGCCTGGTGCAGGCGCAGGCCGATCCACGCGGCCAGGCGCTGCGCCAGTTCGGCGGGCGTGTTGCACGGGTGCTGGTTCATGCGATCAGTTCTCTTCCGACCAGGACGAGCCCTCGCGCGCCATCAGCGCCGAGGACGCGGCGGGCCCCCAGCTGCCGGCCGCGTAGGCGCGCGGCTTCTCGCCCAGGGACTTCCAGCCGTCGATGATGGGCTCGACCCAGGTCCAGGCGGCCTCCAGCTCGTCGCGCCGCATGAAGTGCGTGAGCCGGCCCTTGATGACGTCGATGAGCAGGCGCTCGTAGGCCTCGGCGCGGCGGCCCGCCAGGGCGGACTGCAGGTCCAGGTCGAGCGCGACGGGGCGCAGCTTCATGCCGCTGCCGGGCTGCTTGGCCATCATCTGCAACTGCACGTGTTCTTCGGGCTGCAGGCGGATCAGCAGGCGGTTGACCGGCTGGCGCGGCGCGTCGGGGAACAGCGAGTAGGGCAGGGGCGCGAACTCGACGACGATTTCGCTGCGCCGCTCGGCCAGGCGTTTGCCGGTGCGCAGGAAGATGGGCACGTTGGCCCAGCGCCAGTTGTTGATGTGCGCGCGCAGCGCGACGAAGGTTTCGGTTTCGCTGCCGGCGGGCACGTTGTCTTCCTGCAGGTAGCCGATGGCGCGTTCGCCGCCGACGTTGCCGCTGGTGTACTGGCCGCGCACGGTGTCGCGCGCCACGTCGGCCACCGTCATGGGCCGCAGCGAGCGCAGCACCTTGAGTTTCTCGTCCCGAACGGCATCGGGGTCGAGCGAGACGGGCGGCTCCATGGCCACGAGGCACAGCAGCTGCAGCAGGTGGTTCTGCACCATGTCGCGCAGCGCGCCGGTGCCGTCGTAGAAACCCGCGCGGCTGCCCACGCCCACCGATTCGGCCACCGTGATCTGCACGCTCTTGATGCTGGGGCTGCGCCACAGCGGCTCGAAGATGGCGTTGGCGAAGCGCAGCACCATGAGGTTCTGCACCGTCTCCTTGCCCAGGTAGTGGTCGATGCGGAAGATCTGCGATTCGGCGAAGTACTTCGCCACCTCGTCGTTGATGGCGCGCGCGGAGGCCAGGTCGTGGCCCAGGGGTTTTTCCAGCACCACGCGTGAGCGCGCATCGACCAGCCCGGCGCCGTGCAGGTGGGCGCAGATGGTGGTGAACAGCGTGGGCGCGGTGGCGAGGTAGTAGACGCGGTCCACGCCAGGGCGCAGGGCCTGGCCCAGGGCCGCGAAGTCCTCGGTGCGCGTGGCGTCGAGCGAGACATAGACCAGGCGCTGCACGAAGCCCTGCCAGGACAGCGCGTCGAGCGCGTCGCTGGCGATGAAGCCGCGCACCTTGTCGTCGATGAAGGCCGTGAAGGCCGCGCGGTCCCAGGCGTGGCGGCCGAGCGCGACGATGCGCGTGTCGTCGGGCAGGGTCTTGTGCAGGTGCGCCATGTACAGCGCGGGCAGCAGCTTGCGCAGGGAGAGATCGCCCGCGCCGCCGAAGATGACGAGGTCCAGGGGCGCGTCGGGTGGGGTGCTGGTCTCCATCGTTCTTTCTCGGGGCTTCATGAGTTACGAAGTGGTCCGATGATAGTGAAATAAAGTTACCAACGGGTTACCTTCGGTTCGCGGCTCAAGGGTGCGACCGTGTCGCACCGCGCGGGTTCCGTCAAGTCGGGGCGGGATCGGCCCGCAGGCCATCGGCCGTGAGCCGCAGCACGCGGTCGGCCCGGCGCGCGGCGGCCTCGGCGTGCGTCACCAGCACCAGCGAGGCGCCGTGCTCGCGCGTCTGCGCGAGCAAGAGGTCCATCACGCGCGTGGCGGTGGTGGGGTCGAGATTGCCGGTGGGCTCGTCGGCCAGCACGATGGCGGGCCGGTGCACCAGGGCGCGCGCGATGGCCACGCGCTGCAGCTGCCCGCCCGAGAGCTGCGCGGGCAGGCGCGCGCCCAGGCCTTGCAGGCCCACGGCGTCCATCAGGGCCTGCACGCGCGCGGGCTCGGGGCGCTTGAGCAGCAGCAGGGGCAGGCCGATGTTCTGCGCCACGTCGAGGTGCGGCAGCACGTGGAAGGCCTGGAACACGAAGCCCAGGTTCGCGCGGCGCCAGTGGGCGCGCTGCGCTTCGTCGAGGGTGGCCAGGTCGGTGCCGTTGTGCAGCACGCGGCCTTCGCTCCAGTCGTCCAGCGCGGCCAGGCAGTTGAGCAGGGTGGACTTGCCGACACCGGACTCGCCGACGATGGCGATGAACTCGCCGGGCTCGACGCGCAGGTCGACGTGGCGGAACACGGGCGTGTCGCCGTAGAGCTTGCCGAGCTTTTCGGTGACGAGGCTCATGCGCGATCCGGCGCCGGGCCGCCCCAAGCCGGATCAGCCCCCTCGGGGGGCAGCGACCCGCGCAGCGGTGGAGCGTGGGGGCTCATGTATTCGGAGGAAGCGTCATTGACCGCGCCGCCTCGGTCTGCTCGGCGCGGAAGGCCTGCAGCTTCGCGCGCAGCGCCTCGTCGTGGCTGGCCAGCATTGCCACCGCGAACAGCGCCGCGTTGGCCGCGCCGGCCGGGCCGATGGCGAAGGTGGCCACGGGCACGCCCTTGGGCATCTGCACGATGCTGTGCAGCGAATCCACGCCGCTGAGGTGCTTGCTGGCCACTGGCACGCCCAACACCGGCACCACCGTCTTGGCGGCCAGCATGCCGGGCAGGTGCGCGGCGCCCCCCGCGCCCGCGATGATGGCCTTGAGCCCGCGCGCGGCGGCGGCTTCGGCGTAGGCGAACATGTCGTCGGGCATGCGGTGGGCCGAGACCACGCGCGCCTCGTGCGCGACGCCGAATTGCTGGAGGATCTGCACGGCGTGCTGCATGGTGTCCCAGTCGCTGCTGGAACCCATGACCACGCCCACGGGGATGGGGTTCATGGAATCGGCTTTCGGCCCGCGGGGCCTCCGGTAAAGTGGCGATTTTACGTTTCGACCCCACCTACCCCGAGCGCAGCCATGATCGACGTCACCATCGCCAACTTCGAAGCCGAGGTCATCGAAGCCTCGATGCAGACCCCCGTGCTGGTGGACTTCTGGGCCCCCTGGTGCGGCCCCTGCAAGGTCATCGGCCCCCTCCTGGAAAAGCTCGAGATCGACTACGCGGGCCGCTTCAAGCTCGTGAAGATCGACTCCGACCAGGAGCAGCAGCTGGCCGCCGCCTTCGGCGTGCGCAGCATCCCCACCTGCGTGCTGCTGATGAATGGCCAGCCGGTGGACGGTTTCATGGGCGCCTTGCCCGAGGGCCAGTTGCGCGCCTTCCTCGACAAGCACCTGCCCGGCGAGGGCGAGCTGGTGGCCGAGGCCGAAGGCGCCGCCGCGCAGGAGGCCCTGGCCGATGGCGACACCGAGACCGCCCTGGAGCGCCTGCGCCAGGCGGTGCAGGCCGACCCCGACAACGACGACGCGCGATTCGACCTGGTGAAGCTGCTGCTGGAGCTGGGCGAGGACGATGAGGCCAAGGTGGCCTTCGCGCCTGTCATCGCCAAGGCCGATGCGGTGCGCCGGCTGGATTCGCTCAAGCGCTGGATGGCCGCGCGCGACGCCCAGGCCGACGTGGCCGAGCCCGAGGCCCGCATGACGGCGCTGGACACGGCGATCGCCGCCAACAAGCGCGACTTCGACGCGCGCTTCGCCCGCGCGCAGTTGCTGATGGCCTACGGCCAGTGGACGGCCGCGATGGACGAGCTGCTGGAGATCCTGATGCGCGACAAGGCCTGGAACGAGGACCTTGCGCGCAAGACCTACATCGCCATCCTCGACGTCATCGAGCCGCCCAAGCCCAAGGTGGCGGAAGGCCAGGTGCCGCCGGAGGACCCGACGGTGGCGACATACCGGCGTCGGCTGTCGTCCGTCGTTCTGAGCTGAGGGCCTCCCTCAGCCCACCAGGCGCGTGAGCGCCTCGCGGTACTTCTCCGCCGTCTTCTCGATCACCTCGCGCGGCAGACGCGGCGCGGGCGGGGTCTTGTCCCAGGGCTTGCCCTTCACCTTCGCGCCTTCGAGCCAGTCGCGCAGGTACTGCTTGTCGTAGCTGGGCGGGTTGCTGCCCACAGCGTAGCTCTCGGCCGGCCAGTAGCGCGAGCTGTCGGGCGTGAGCACCTCGTCCATCAGCACCACGCGGCCCGCGGCGTCCAGGCCGAACTCGAACTTGGTGTCCGCGATGATGATGCCCTTGTCCAGCGCGATGGCCGCTGCGGCCTGGTACAGCTTGATCGCGATGTCGCGGATCTGCGCGGCCACATCGGCGCCCACCATCTCCACCGTGCGCTCGAAGGTGATGTTCTCGTCGTGCTCGCCCATCGCGGCCTTGGCGGCCGGCGTGTAGATGGGCTCGGGCAGCTTGGAGGCGTTCTGCAGGCCCTCGGGCAACGGCACGCCGCAGACCGAGCGGCTTTCCTGGTACTCCTTCCAGCCGCTGCCGGCCAGGTAGCCGCGCACCACGGCTTCCACGGGGATGGGTTTGAGGCGCTGCACCAGCATGGAGCGGCCCGCCACCTGCGCGCGCTCGGCGGGCGCGACCACGCCCGCGGGGTCCTCGCCCGTCAGATGGATGGGGCAGACGTTCAAGCCATTGGGGCCCAGGCGGTCGAACCAGAACAGCGAGAGTTTCGTCAGCAGTTCGCCCTTGCCGGGGATGGGCTCGCCCATGATCACGTCGAAGGCGCTGATGCGGTCGGACGCGACCATGAGGATGCGGTCGTCGCCAACGGCGTAGTTGTCGCGCACCTTGCCGCGCGCGAGCAGCGGCAGCGACGTGAGATTGGAGGTGTGCAGGGCGGAGGTCATGGCGCGGGTGGGATCGTAGGGGCAAGAAAAAGGCCCGTTGAACGCTCAACGGGCCTTGCGCAGTTCGGCGGGATTATCGCAAGTTGGCGCGCCGGCCGGGGCAATGCCCGACCGGGCCCTCACTTGGCCGCCAGTCCCAGGCGCTCGATCAGGGCCTTGTCCTTGGCGAAGGTCTCGCTCGCCCACTTCTTGTAGTCCTCGCCGTTGCGGTACCACACGGCCTGGTTGAGCTGGCCGAGCACCTCCATGTGCTTGGGGTCGTCCATGGCCTTCTTGAAGGCGTCGTGCAGGGTCTTCACCACGGCCGGGTCCATGCCCTTGGGGCCCGCCAGGCCGTAAGGCGAGGTGGAGACCACGCCGTAGCCCAGCTCCTGCGCGGTGGGCACTTCGGGCCAGCGCTGGGTGCGCTGTTCCCCGAAGGTGACGAGCAGGCGCATCTGGCCCGCGTCGACGTACTTGTCCCAGCCGCTGGCGTCGCTCTGGGCCATCACGTGGCCGCCCAGCAGCGCGGCCTGCAAGTCGGCGTTGCCCTTGAAGGGCACGTGCACGAGCTTGACCTTGGCGTTGCCGGCCAGCTCTTCCATCAGCAGGTGCGGGCTGCTGCCGGTGCCGGTGGAGCCGTAGTTGATCTCGCCGGGCTTCTGGCGCGCGGCCTCGATGTAGTCCTTGAAGGTCTTGTAGGGCGAGTCGGACTTGACGGTAAGGCCGAAGGTGTAGCCCGAGACGCCGATGATGTAGGTGAAGTCGTTCAGCGGGTCCCAGTTGGTTTTCTGCATGTGCGGCATGCGCAGCAGCCCCAAGGGGAACTGGGCGATGGTGTAGCCGTCGGGCTTGGCGGTCTGCGCCATGGTGCTGGGGCCCAGGGTGCCGCCCGCGCCGGGGCGGTTCTCCACGGTGATGGGCTGTCCCATGTGCTTGCTGGCGAGCTCGGCCAGGGTGCGCAGGTGGCGGTCGGTGGAGCCGCCGGCGGGCCAGGGCACGATCAGGGTGATGGGGCGGCTGGGGTAGGCCTGGGCCTGGGCCGACACCCAGGGGGCGGCGCCGGCGCTTGCGGCCACGCCGGCCAGCAGCAGGCTGCGGCGGCGGATCCTCGGTGCATGTTCGGTCGGGCGGGTCATCGTCTTGTCTCCTTGCGGGGGGTGGTGCCGGGTGGCGATGGGTGCCGCGCAGCGCACGGCGCGGGGGAATCAGGAAGGCGAAGGGTGGGTGGCGGCGTCGCGCGCGGCCTGCTGCGCCTGCAACTCGCGCCACATCACCTTGCCGCTGCCCGAGCGGGGCAGCGAGGCCACGAACTCCACGATGCGCGGGCTCTTGTAGGCGGCCATCTGGCCGTGCGCCCAGTCGATGAGGTCCTGCTCGCTCACCTGGCCGCGCTGCTCGGGCCGCAGCACCACCAGGGCCTTCACCGTCTCACCGCGTCGCGCATCGCGCGCGCCGATGACGCAGGCCTCCTGGATGGCGGGGTGGCGGTACATCAGCGCCTCCACCTCGGCGGGCCAGACCTTGTAGCCGCTGGCGTTGATCATCCGCTTGAGGCGGTCGGTCATGAAGAAGTAGCCCTCGCCGTCGACGTGGCCGAGGTCGCCGGTGCGCAGGAAACGCTGGCCGTCGAGTTCGATGAAGGCCTCCGCCGTGGCCTGCGGGTTGCGCCAGTAGCCCTGCATCACCTGCGGGCCGTGCACCACGATCTCGCCGGTCTCGCCCACGGGCCGCTCGGCCAGGGTGTCGGGGTCGATCACGCGCGCGTCGACCTCGAACACCGGCAGGCCCAGGCACTGGCGCTTGGGCCGGTGCAGCGGGTTGATGTGGGTGGCGGCCATGGTCTCGGTCATGCCATAGCCCTCGATGTAGTCGCGGCCGGTGAGGGCCTTCAGGCGCGCGGCCAGGGCGTCGGGCATGGCCGCGCCGCCGCCGCGCACGCAGCGCAGGCGCGAGAGGTCGTAGCGGTCGAGGTCCGGCAAGGCGAGGAAGTCGATCACCATGGTGGAGATGGCCTGCCACACCGTGACGCCGTAGCGTTCCATGCAGATCGCGGCGGCCTCGCGGTCCCAGCGCGACAGCACGACGAGGGTGGCGCCGGCGTACAGCGGCCCGTTCAGGCTGCCCGACAGGCCGGTGACGTGGAAGAAGGGCAGCACCGAGAGGCAGACCGCGTCCTGCGTGGTGCCGAACCAGCGCACGCCGCCCACCAGCGTGGCCATCACGCTGCGGTGGGTGTGCATGCAGCCCTTGGGCAGGCCGGTGGTGCCCGAGGTGTAGGGCATGGCGCACAGGTCGTCGGGGCCGGCGGTGAGCGGGCCGGGAGAGAGGTCGGCCGCCAGCGCGTCCGCCCAGGCGGTGAGGGCGGGGTGGTCGGTTGTCTCGCGCGGCGCGCGCACGAAGTCCGGCACGCGCAGCCCCGTGGGTTCACGCAGGTGGTCGCTGTAGGTGGCGACGATCGCGTGCTTCAGGCCCGTGCCGTTGTCGTCGCCCGCGGCCAGCAGTGGCCGCACGAAGGGCAGCAGGTCCTGCGCGACGACGGCCACGCGCGCGCCACTGTCGTCGATGCAGTGGCGCAGCTCCTCCTCGCGGTTCATGGGGTTCACCGGCACCACCACCGCGTTGGCGCGCAGGATGCCGTAGAAGGCCAGCGCCCACTGCGGGCTGTTCTGCAGGCACAGCAGCACCCGGTCGCCCGCCTGCACGCCGCAGCGCTGCTGCAGAAAGGCGGCGATGCGCTCGGCCTCGCGCAGGGCCTGTGCGTAGCTCAGCGGGGTGTCGTAGTAGACGGTGAAAGGCTTGTCCGGGTGGCGCGCGGCCGACGCGGCGAGGTTGTGGAACACGTTCACCGGCGGCAGCGCGAGCGCGCGGGGCAGACCGGGTGGCCAGTGGGCTGAGGGGATCGGTGTCATGTGCTGGCCGCCAAATATTCCGCTCATCGGAAAATCACCTGGCGTGCGTTCAATATGCGACGCAGCGTCTGGCATCGTCAATGCCGCTCAGGGAAATCGAGCATGGCCCGTAGGCACCTTGGCGACTTAAATTCCGTTCAGCGGAATATCTGAACACCCCGGTTCCATGGGACGTCAACGCCAGCTTGCTTCACCCACCCCCGACGAGGCCGACCCGGCGCAGGACCGCCGCTTCGTGACCGCGCTCGCGCGCGGCCTGGCGCTGCTGCGCTGCTTCGGCCCCACCGACCGCTGGCTCGCGCACCAGGAGCTCGCGCGCCGCAGCGGCCTGCCGCAGGCCACGGTGTCGCGGCTCACGTTCACGCTCACCAGCCTGGGCTACCTGCGCCACCGCGCCGGCACGGGCGAGTACGCGCTGAGCCCGGCGGTGCTCTCGCTGGGCTTCAGCGTGCTGTCCAATTTCGAGGTCGGGCGCCTGGCGCGGCCTTTCATGGAGACCCTGGCCGAGCACACGCAGGCCGCCATCTCGCTGGGCGTGCGGCACGGCACGTCGATGGTCTACGTGGCGCACTGCCGCAGCACGGCGCGCCTCATCCTGGGGCTGGACGTGGGCACGCGCCTGCCCTTCGCCGAAACGGCGATGGGGCGCGCGATGTGGTGTGCCTCGACGCCGGGCATGCGCGCGTTGATCGCGCGCCGGCTGCAGGCCGAGGACCCGACCCGCTGGCCCGAGCGCGAGGCCGGGCTGCGGCGCGCAGAAGCGGACCACGCGGCGCAGGGCTACGTCGTGTCGGCCTCGGAATGGGAGCAGGACATCGCCGCCATCGGCGTCGGTCTGGACCTGGGCGATGGCCGCGAGCCGCTCTCGCTCACCGTGGGCGGGCCGGCGGCGCGGCTCAAGGGTGCCTTGCTGCACGAGGACTTCGCGCCCGCGCTGGTGCGCACGGGCCGTCAGATCGTGGCGGCGATACAGGCCGGGGGCTGGGAGGACTGAGGCCGCAAAAAAGGACGCCACCGCCGGCGGACCGGTGCGGTGGCGTCGTGTGGGGCGCGAAGGCTCAGTTCACCACTTGCGCCAGCTCGCCCTTGGCGTACTTGCCGGCGACGACCTGCAGGCTCTCGCCCTTGATCTTGCCGGCCTGGCCTTCGCAGCCGAACTCGATGTAACGCTGCTTGCAGATCTGCTTGGCGGCCTCGCGCGCGGGCTTGAGCCACTCGCGGGCGTCGAACTTGTCGGGGTTCTCGGCCAGGAACTTGCGCACCGCGCCCGTCATGGCCAGGCGGATGTCGGTGTCGATGTTGATCTTGCGCACGCCGTACTTGATGGCCTTCTGGATCTCCTCGACGGGCACGCCGTAGGTCTCCTTCATCTTGCCGCCGTACTGGTTGATCTGCGCCAGCAGCTCCTGCGGCACGCTGGACGAGCCGTGCATGACGAGGTGCGTGTTGGGCAGGCGGCGGTGGATCTCGGCGATGCGCTCGATGGCCAGGATGTCGCCCGTGGGCTTGCGGGTGAACTTGTAGGCGCCGTGGCTGGTGCCGATGGCGATGGCCAGCGCGTCGAGTTGCGTCTTCTTGACGAAGTCGGCGGCCTGCTCGGGGTCGGTCAGAAGTTGCTCGCGCGTCATGGTGGCGTCGGTGCCGTGGCCGTCTTCCTTGTCGCCCTTCATGGTCTCCAGACTGCCCAGGCAGCCCAGTTCGCCCTCGACGGTGACGCCCAGTTTGTGCGCCATGTCGACGACCTGTTTCGTCACGTCCACGTTGTAGTCGTAGCTGGCAATGGTCTTGCCGTCGGCCTCCAGGCTGCCGTCCATCATCACGGAGGAGAAGCCCAGGTTGATCGCGCCCTTGCACACGTCGGGGCTCTGGCCGTGGTCCTGGTGCATGACCAGGGGGATGTGCGGGTACATCTCGATGGCGGCCTGGATCAGGTGCTTGATGAAGGGCTCGCCCGCGTATTTGCGCGCGCCGGCGCTGGCCTGCAGGATGACGGGGGCTCCCACCTCATCGGCCGCGGCCATGACGGCCTGCACCTGTTCGAGGTTGTTCACGTTGAACGCCGGGATGCCGTAGGTATTGGCGGCGGCGTGGTCGAGCAGTTCGCGCATGGAGACGAGTGCCATGGGATTCCTCTTTGAGTCGTTGGTAACCGTGGTGTAACCCGGGATTTTAACTTTCGACCTGCGCGCGCCGTCTCCCATGCCCCCCTGGCCTTACGTGTGCTTTCACACCCCGGTCATGTCACCAATCGTCACAACCCCACGGGGAACTGTGGAGCCGCAAAGGCACACGGTCAGGCTTTGGCACAAGAAGAAAGGACACGCCATGGCCCGCCTCCCCCTGAAGACGCTGACCCTGGGCGCCGCCGCCCTGCTGCTGCCGGCGCTGTCCTCGGCCCAGGTCACGCTCAAACCCGATGGGCAATGGAGGTACCTGCTGACAGCGGGCGCCAACTTTTCCTCTGGCAACAACGACGCCGCCACGCTGAACCTCTCGGCCGAGGGCGCGCGCCAGACCGCCATCGACAAGTGGACCTGGGGCGCCAAGGCCGACCGCGCCCGCAGCAATGACGTGGACACGGTGGAGCGCTACGGCCTTCGCACCCAGTACAACCGCGACTTCTCGATCGACTGGTTCGGTTTCGGTTCGGGTGAATGGCAGCGGGACCGGCTGGCCAATATCGCGGCGCGTTACTCGGTCGCCACCGGTGTGGGCCGCCACATCTGGAGCGACGACAGCGGCTTCTTCGACGTGTCCGGCGGTATCGGCTACACGCATGACCGCTACATCACCCCCACCGACATCGCGGGCGAAACGCGCGAGCGTTATGGCCGCATGGAACTGGTGCTGTCGGAGGAGTCCAGCCACAAGCTCACCGACTCCACCAGCCTGCGCCAGAAGTTCTCGCTGTTTCCCGACCTGCGCGAGTCGGGCAAGTACCGCGCGGTGCTGGACGTGGGCCTGACGGTGGCGATGACGCAGACCGTGAACCTGACGGCGGGCCTGAACTACCGCTACGACAGCGACCCGGGCACCAACCTCAAGAAGACCGATGCGATGTTCGTGACCGGTGTATCGATGCGATTCGACTGACGTTCAGGCCGCGCGGCAGATCTTGAGGGTGTTCGTGCCGCCGGGCTGCCCCATAGGCTCGCCCACGGTGATGGCATAGACATCGCCGGCCTGCACGATGCCGCGCTTCTTGAGGTGCGACTCGGCGTCCACCAGGGCGTTGTCGCGGTCGGCGTTGTTGTCCATCAGCAGCGGGCGCACGTTGCGGTAGAGCGTCATGCGACGCTGCGTGGCCAGGTTGGGCGTCATCGCGTAGATGGGAATGCGCACGATGTGCCGGCTCATCCACAGCGCGGTCGAGCCCGAGTCGGTGAGCGCGACGATGGCCTTGGCGCCCAGGTGGTGCGCGGTGAACAGCGCGCCCATGGCGATGCTGTGGTCGATGCGGGTGAAGGTCTTGCCCTGGAAGTCCGCGCCCAGCTCGTGCCGGTCGGCCTTCTCGGCCTCCAGGCAGATCGCGGCCATTTCCTTCACGGTTTCCAGCGGGTACTTGCCGGCGGCGGTCTCGGCGGAGAGCATCACCGCGTCGGTGCCGTCGAGCACGGCGTTGGCCACGTCGCTCACCTCGGCGCGGGTGGGCACGGGGTTGACGATCATGCTCTCCATCATCTGCGTGGCGGTGATGACGACCTTGTCCATCTCGCGCGCGAGCCGGATCATGTGCTTCTGCAGCGCCGGCACGGCCGCGTTGCCCACCTCCACCGCCAGGTCGCCGCGCGCGACCATGATGCCGTCGGAGGCCTTGAGGATGTTGGCGAGTTCGGGGATCGCTTCGGCGCGTTCGATCTTGGCGATCAGGCCCGGCTTGTGGCCGCCGCCGGCCACGGCGCAGAGCTGGCGGGCCAGCTCCATGTCGGTGGCGTTCTTGGGAAAACTCACCGCCACGTAGTCGGCCTTCAGGCCCATGGCGGTCTTGATGTCGTCCATGTCCTTGGCGGTGAGCGCGGGCGCCGTGAGGCCGCCGCCCTGCTTGTTGATGCCCTTGTTGTTGGACAGTTCGCCGCCGAGCTTGACGGTGGTGTGCACGGCCGGGCCCTGCACGAAGTCCACGGTGAGCACGATCAGGCCGTCGTTGAGCAGCAGGGTGTCGCCGGGCTTCACGTCGCGCGGCAGCTCCTTGTAGTCCAGGCCCACGCCGTCCTGGTCGCCGGGCTCGGCGCGCGCGGCGTCGAGCACGAACTTCTCGCCGGGCACCAGCTGGATCTTGCCCTGCGCGAATTTGCCGACGCGGATCTTGGGGCCCTGCAGGTCGGCCATGATGCCGACCTCGCGGCCGGCGCGCTGCGCGGCCTCGCGCACGAGGCGGGCGCGGTCGATGTGGTCCTGCGCGGTGCCGTGCGAGAAGTTCAGCCGCACCACGTTGACGCCCGCGCGGATCATGGCTTCGAGCAGGTCCGGCTCGCTGGAGGCGGGACCGAGGGTGGCGACGATCTTGGTGGCGCGCGTGAGCATGGACGCAGTCTCCTGAGGGGCCGGAATGCCGGCGGGCATGTAATTTGGTTTCAATTATCCATGAAGCGATTTCGGGGTGGTTACACGTGCGGAACGGCGCCGCCGGCGCGTCTGTAGGACGGGTCCGACCCGGCGAGGCGCGCTTGTCCGGCCCGGGTGGGCAAGGGCCCTGCCTACAGTGGCTTGCTGCCGGGCACGCCGCGTGCCCCGCACCCGGCCCGCTCACGGAGGACTCCCATGCACAGCGCCCTGTTCAGCGCCCTTACCGCCATCGTGGCCTATCTGGCGACCTTGTTGATCGCGGTGGTGGCGGCGGTGTCGCACCCGGGCGCCGAGCCCGAGCGCCACTTTCTGCAGGCCGTGGCCGAATTGAGCGCAACGGCCTCGGACCTGTTGCCCTGGCCCTGAAGGGCTCGCTCAGGCGCCGTCCGACGGGCCGTCGGCCGGTTCGGCGGGGCGCGCAGGCAATTCGGCTTCCACATGCGTGCCCTGGCCCGGCGCGCTGGTGATGTTCAGGCGCCCCGCGTGCGCTTCCACGCGCACCCGCATGCCCAGCAGCCCGTGGTGGCCAGCGCCCACCCCGTCCACATCGAAGCCCCGGCCGTCGTCGCGCACCGAGATGCGCACCGTGTCACCGGCCTGTTCCAGCGTCACCCGGACCTCGCGCGCCTGGGCGTACTTGCTCACGTTGGTCAGCGATTCCTGCACCAGCCGGTAGACCGTCAGTTCGGCGTCCTTGCAGAGCGAGGCCGGTGAGAGCTGCGTGTGCACCGGGATGCCCAGCCGCCCGGCCGCTTCCTGGCACAGCATGTCCAGCGCCGGAATCAGGCCGAGCTGGTCGAGCGACGACGGGCGCAGGTGCTCGATGATGCGGCGCTTCACCGCGATGCCTTCGTTGACGCGCTGGTCGAGCCCGGCCAGCCGTTCCAGGGCGGCGGGGGGCAAGTCCGGCACGCGGCGCAGGCGCGCCAGCTCCAGCTTCATCGCGGTGAGCAGGCCCCCCATTTCGTCGTGCAGTTCGCGCGCCACGCGGCCGCGTTCGTCCTCGCGCGCGTTCACGTGGTGGCCCGCCAGGTTGCGCAGCGCGGTGGTGCGCAGGGCCACCTGCTGGGCCAGGCGCTCGTTCTCCTCGGCCTTGCGCGCGGCGTCCTGCGCCTTGCGTTCGTCGGACTCGCGGATCTGGCGCATGAACAGGCCCAGCGCGAGCAGCGAGATCAGCACCAGGCCATGCAAGGCCACGCGGTTGATGAGGATGGCGTCGCGCAGCGAGGTGCGGGCCTTGCTCTGGATGGCGCTGGCGCGCTCCAGCACGCCGTCGAATTCCTGGCGCAGGTCGGCGTAGAGCTGGCGCCCATGTTCGCCGCTGGCGAGCACCTGGGCCTGCGTGTTCTGGCCCTTCTCTGTCATCTCCACCCACAGCGCCAGCATGGCGTTGCGCTCCACCACGCGCTGGCGCACGGTGTCGATGGAGGCCTTGCGCTGCGGGTCGAGCGCCACCAGCCACTCGAAGGCGCCGGGGCGCACGATGGCCATGTCGCGCACGGCCGCGCGGTAGTTGGCCAGGTCGCCCGGGTTGCCGCTGGCGATGAAGGCGCGCGCCGCCGTCTCGGCGTCGGTCAGGGCCTGCAGCGTGCGCGCGGCCTGGATGCGCGCATCGGTGAGTGCGATGCCTTGCTTGAGCGAGGTGTTCGAGTGCCGGTAGCTGCTCTCGTTGATGGCCATGACCACGATCGCCAGGGCCACGATCAGGGGCATCACCCAGCGGGTGCGGGCGGCGCGTTCCAGCGACGACTTGATCAGGCTCATGCGCGCGGGTCCTTCGTCGGTGCCGCTGCGGCGGCGTGGGCGTGGCGTTCGGGCAGGCGCACCTCGATGCGGGTGCCAGCGTCTGGCGCGCTGATCACGGTGAAGGTGCCGCCCAGCGATTCGATGCGGTGGCGCAGGAGCTTGAGGCCCTGCGCCGGGTTCGAGACGCCGGCGTCGACAAAGCCGCGGCCATTGTCGGCCACCGCCAGCGTCACGGTGCCGTTCTCGCCGCTCAGCCGAAGCGATACGCGGCTGGCGCCGGCGTGGCGCTCCACGTTGGACAGCGCGCCCTGGGCAACGGCGAAGAGCGCCTGCCGCGTCGAGGCGTCGAGTTCGAGCGGCTGAAGGTCGAGCTCGACCGCCACGCCGATGCGCTCATGCAGTTCATCGGCACGCTGCTCCAGCGCCGCCTGCAGGCCCAGGTTCTGCAGGGTGGAGGGCATCAGGCCTTCCATCAACCGGCGCTTGGTGGCAATGCCCTGGTCCAGCGTGGCGTTCAGGTGCTGCAGGCGTGCGCTCACGTCGGCGCTGGGGGCGGGCAGGGCGTGGCGCAGCCGCGTGAGGTCGAGCTTGGCGGTGGTGAGCAGGGCGCCCAGGTCGTCGTGCAGGGCGCGCGCCAGGCCGCCGCGTTCGCCCTCTCGCATTTCCTGCAGGCCCAGATTGAGCAGGTTCAGCTCCTCGGTGCGCTGGCGCACCTGCTGCTCCAGGTTGTCGCGCTCCGCGCGCAACTGCCGCGCGTGCGCCGCCTGGCTGGCCTGCAGTTCGGCGTTGCTGCGCAGGAAGAACACGTAGGCCAGCAGGCTCAGCAGCGCCAGGCCGTGCACGCCCAGGCGGCCCACCTCCAGCGTGCGGTAGATGGCGGCGCGCTCGCGCGCGATGCGGCGCTCCTCGTTGCCCAGCAGCACGTCGGCCATGCGGCGCACCGCCTCCATCTTCTCGCGCCCGATGTCGGTCAGCATCAGGCCGCGCCAGGCATCGTGCGAACCGGCGTCGTAGAGGGAGATGGTCTCGGCGGCTTCCGACACCTTCTGCAAGGCCTTCTCCTCCAGCGACTCCACCAGACGCTTGAGTTCGGGGTCGTCGCGGTAGTGCTCGTGCAGGCGGCCGATGGCGTTGATGAGATCGCCCCGCGCGGCCTGGTAGGGCGCCAGGTACTGCACCCGGCCGGTGAGCAGGTAGCCGCGCTGCGCGGTCTCGATGTCGAGCAGGCGGCGCATGACGGTGTGCAGCGCGTTGCGAGCGGTGTCGCGCCCGCCCAGGTTCACCAGCGATTCCAGCGCGCGCTGGTAGGTCCACTCGGCGCCGATGAACACGCCCATGGCCAGCAGCGCCGCCAGGCCCACGGCCAATGGCGTGCGCCAGAGGGCCTGGCGCCAGGGGCTGTGGGCGGGCGTCGGCATGGCTGCCGCGCCTTACTGCAGGTCGCCAGGGGCGGTGGCCGAACCGTCGGAGATGCGTTCGCAGTAGCTGATCAGGTCCTCGAGTTCGCAGGACTTGTCGAACACGCGGTCGGCGCCGAGCTGGGCGCAGCGCTTGCGGATGTCGGGGGTGGCGTAATTGGTCAGCACCACCCGGCGCCCTGGCAGGTGGGCGTCCTGTGCGGCCTTGAGCACGCCCAGCCCCGAACCGGTGAGAAGGAAGATGTCCACGATCATGAGGTCGAATCGGGCCTCGTCGGCGTCGACCTTGCTGAGCCAGTTCACCGCTTCCGTCTCGTTGCGGGCGTGGCCGACGACTTCGACATTGGCCAGCTCCTGGAGCGTGGACACCAGGTTGTCGTAGATGACCTTGTTGTCCTCGACGATGAAAGTGCGGAGCGGAGACACGGAGACGATCGGGGCGTTGGCGGGCAAGGGTCCGGCGGGTAAAGCGCGAACACGGCCATCATGCCGTGTTCGCGTGCCCGCCGGGGCCTCCTGTCCGCTGATTGTGTTGTAGGACGCGTCCTACTGGAACGGGGAAGCCCCGGGGCGGGGTCAGCGAACGACGATGTCGTTCTTCACCGACTTCACGCCCGGGGTGTTCGACGCCAGGCGACCGGCGGCGTTGCGTTCGGCTTCCGACTTGGCGAAGCCCGACAGTTGCACCGTGCCGTTGAGCGTCTCGACGTTGAGCGACAGGGCGCTCACCGCCGGGTCTTCGGCGAAGCGGGCTTTCACCCGGGTGGTGATGGTCGCGTCGTCGATGTAGGCGCCCACGGACTGCTGATCGCGTGCGACGGCGCAGCCGGTGACCTGGACCACCATCAGCGCGGCCGAGGCGGCCAGGACGGCGTGAGTCAGTTTGCTGGAAATCATGGACATCTCCTGTTGTTGCCCGGGGGCAGGGTTAGCTCGAACTCTCGACGGTGAGGCGGTTGTCGACCTTCACCACGCCTTCGACGGCGGAGGCGAGGGTGGTGGCGCGGTCCTTGGCGGCGGCGGTCGGGGCGGTGCCCTTGAGTTCGACCTGGCCGTTGGAGGTGTCCACGTCGATGGCCAGCGCGCTCAGTTGCGTGTCGGCGGCCAGTGCGGCGTTGACTTTGGCGGTGATGGACGCGTCGGCCGCGTCGCGGGCGATGGTGTCGGCCGCGTCCTTGCCCGCGGCCTGCATGTCCTGGCCCGCCTGGCGGGCGTCTTCGCGCATCTCGTTGCCGGCCTGTCGGGCGTCTTCACGCATCTCGTTGCTGGCCTGCTGGGCCTCTTGAACGGCGCCGTCCAGGCGTTCGCCCACAGTGGCGTCTTCGCGCTCACCACAGGCCACGACGAGCGTGGACGCAAGGATGGCGGCGGCAAGGGTGGTGTATCGGGTGCTCGGTTTCATGGTGGGTTCCTCTCATGGGGACCGGCGCACTGGCCGGTCCGAAAGTGATGGGGGGTGGGCGGCGCTCAGAGCGGGCGGCGCGGGCTGCCCGGGGGGTCGAACCAGTCGTCGCTCACGGTGCGTTCCCACGCGGCGACCTGCTTCTCGGCCTCGTCCTTGGCGATGCCGTAGCGCTCCTGGATCTTTCCGGCGAGCTGATCGCGGCGGCCGGCCACGACGTCGAGGTCGTCGTCCGTGAGCTTGCCCCACTGCTCGGTCATCTTGCCTTTGACCTGCTTCCAGTTGCCTTCGATGCGATCCCAGTTCATGTGTTGGCTCCTTCAAGTTTGGCGGTTGGCGTTACGCCGATCCGGTGGATGGCGTCGGCTGTCGCGCTGTGCGTCGAGCCGTGAAGCCACTGTAGGAATTCGGGGGCGCGCAGGATGTCGGGCGGCTCGCCGAGCGTGTGTAGGACTGCGCCGATGCCCGGGCGCTGGCTGTAGGAGCTGTCCGACCCCCACGGCGCGAGAGGCCTGCCACAATGCTCCGCGTCGCTTCATCCATGAGACACCATGATCAAAGTAGGCATCGTCGACGACCACGCCATCGTTCGTTCCGGTCTGCGCCAGTTCCTCAGCGAGCACGTGGACCTGAAGGTGACCGGCGAGGCGAACAACGGCCGCGAGGCACTTGAACTGGTGCGCGGCGGCGAGGTGGACGTGTTGCTGATGGACATCTCCATGCCCGACCACAGCGGCGTGGACGCGCTGCAGGCCATCAAGGCGCGCTTCCCCGACCTGCCCGTGCTCATCCTCAGCGGTTTCCCCGAGGCGCAGTACGCGACCACGCTGCTGCGCTATGGCGCCAGTGGCTACCTGAACAAGGAATGCGAGCCCGAGGAGATCGTCAACGCCATCCGCCTGGTGGCGCGTGGCCGGCGCTACATCAGCCCGTCGGTGGCCGAGCTGCTGGCCGACAACGCCGTGGGCGACGCCGAGCGGCCCCCGCATGAGCAACTGTCCGAGCGCGAGCTGCAGGTGTTCCTGCGCCTGGCCAAGGGCGAAACCGTGGGCGCCATGGCCGAGGCCATGTTCCTGAGCGTGAAGACGGTGAGCACGTACCGCACGCGCGTGCTGGAAAAGCTCAAGCTCACCAGCAACAGCGAACTGACGTACTACGCGCTGAAGAACGGCCTCATTCAGTGAGGCGCAGGGCTAGAGCCAACGCTCCAGCATGCGCCCCACGCCCTCCATCAGCCGCCCGCCCAGGCCTCGCCGCTCCCACGCCTCCAGCGTCACCGCGCGCGAGTCCTTGCGGTCGCGCTCGAAGAGCGCGTTCATCTCCCCGCCGAATTCCTCGCCGAGCACGATCACGTTGAGTTCGTTGTTGGCGACGAAGCTGATCCAGTCCAGGTTGCTCGAACCCACGGTGGAGAACACGCCGTCGATCACCGCCGTCTTGGCGTGCATCACGGCCAGGTCCATTTCGTGGATCTTCACGCCCGCCTGCAGCAGCTGCGTGTAGTACGAACGCCCCGCGTGCAGCACCAGCGAGGAATCGCTGCGCCCCGGCAGCACCAGTTCCACCGAGACCCCGCGGCGCGCCGCGTCGCACAGCGCCTGCACGAACACCTGGCCCGGCGCGAAGTAGGCCATCGAGATGTGCACCTCCACCTGCGCCGCGTCGATCGCCGCGATCAGCGCGGTGTAGATGCGGTTGGTCTCGTCGCGCGGATCGCTCGCCAGGATCTTCACCACGCGATCGCCCGGTTCGGCCGCGAGCGGCTTGTCGGGGGTGGCGCCCAGCCCGCCCTTGCAACCCTGCTCGCGCCAGGTGGCTTCGAACACCTGCGCCAGCGCGGGGACCACCGGCCCGCGCATCTCGATCTGCGTGTCGCGCCAGCCGTCGTCGATCGGCGCGCCGCCCGAGGTTCGTGCCGATCGGCGCCACGACGCGGAGCCCGAACCGTAGACGCGGCTGATGTTGATGCCGCCCGTGAACGCCACCTGCTGGTCCACCACCAGCAGCTTGCGGTGGTCGCGGTGGGTAATGCCCCAGTAGCCAGGCCGCCGCACCGGGTTGATGGGGTTGAACTCGCACACCGCGACGCCGCCGTCCGTGAGGCGCTTGAAAAACTCGGCCGGCGTGGTGATGGAGCCCACCGCGTCGTAGATGACGGCCACGGCCACGCCTTCGGCCGCGCGGCTCAGCAGCAGCTCGGCGATCTCGGCGGCCACGCCCTGGTCCTCGAAGATGTAGCTCTCCAGCAGGATGCGCGAGCGCGCCTTCGCGATGGCCGCCTTCATGGCGGCGAAGGTGGCCGGTCCGTCCACCAGCAGCTTCGTGCGGTTGCCGCGGTAGAGGTCGGCGTCGCCGGTCTGCGTGAGGGTGCGCAGGTGGTGGCGCAGCAGTTCGTGCCGGCCCTCGTTGCCCAGCTGCTGCAGGGTCTGGCGCTTCTGTGCGCCGGCCACCACGCCGTCGGCACCGCGCACCGTCACCAGGCCCGGCGCGGCGCTGTCCTGCGGCTCGCGCGGTGGCAGGCTGCTGCAGCCCACCAGCGCCAGCAGCGTCAGCGCGCTCAACCAGGCCAGAGCGAACCACCAGCGGGCGGGGGGCAATGGCTGCGGGCGATCGGGGGCATCGGGGCGCATGGGTGGTGGTGGGGAGTGGGGTCGCCAGCAGTGTGCGGCGGCGGGCCTCGCGGCGCCTGTCGGCGCGCGAGCCAGGCCCGCGTCGGACGGCGCCGACACGGTGCCCGTTCGTCGGTGCGGTCCTACAGGGTGATGCGGTGCGCGCTTGCAGCATGGCGCCGCCGGGCTTCCTACAGTGAAGCCATCACAACGGTGGTCGTTGTGAACGCAACGCGGAGGTCGCCGCCAACGGCCTCGCAGAGGAGTCCGACATGCTGCATTACGCCGTGGTTTTCTTCGTCATCGCCCTGATCGCTGCCGTGCTGGGCTTTGGCGGCATCGCCGCCAGCGCGGCCGGCATCGCCAAGATCCTCTTCGTCATCTTTCTGGTGCTGGCGCTCGGCTCGATGCTGCTGGGCCTGTTCCGAGGGCGATAGAAGAGTAGCGATTTTCGATACCGATTGTCTCCATCCATTGAACCGGTTCAAGAAGCCGGTTCTTTTTTGCCTGACCCGCTCCGACCATGGGGGCCTGTTCAACCACCCCACAGGTGATTCATGGTCGCGTCAGATCTTGCTTCCTCCGCCAACGACACCCGCACCGGGCCCGCGCCGCACGCGCCGTCCGCGCCCCTTGCACCGCGCCCCGTGCGGGTGCTGCGCGACACCCGCGCCTGGCAACTGCAGGTCTGGGTGTCCTTCGCGATCGCGGTGGGCTTGTGCGCCGTGGGCCTGGCCTGGCTGCCCGGCCTGGCGCTGGACCGGGCGTTCATGGTGATGGGCTACGTGTTCTGCCTCAGCAGCGTGTTCGTGCTGGCCAAGGCCATCCGCGACGGCGAGCAGGCCAAGCGCGAACGCCGTCCCGAGACGCCGTTCTGGCGCCTGGTGGTGTGGGGCGGCTTCGGCGTGGCCATGGGGCTCACCGCCTGGGGCCTGCTGCGCATGGACATCAACCCCACCTACCGCGCCTACCTGGGCGTGAGCTGGCTGTACCTCGTCACCACCGCGTTCACGCTGGCCAAGACCCTGCGCGACCGTTTCGAGGCGGACCTGGCCGAACGCGGCCCGAGCCATTGAGCCCACGCCACGTCATGCCCAGGAGAACCGACATGAACCCCTTTGTCTTTCTGCGTCGTGGTGCCCTGTTGGCGGGCGTGTCCCTCACGCTGCTGATGGCCGCGCCGGCGCGCGCCCAGAGTGAGGCTTCCGCCGCGCTGTCTCTCTTGCCCGTGGCCTCGGTGGTCGCCTCCGGCGTGGCCGCCTCGGGCGCGGCCGCCGCGGTGAGCGCGCTGCCCGTCGCCTTGTCGGCGGGTGGCGCCGTGCTCACCGTCAAGGCCGTGGAGGCCAGCGCCACCGGCACGGTCTACCTGCTCGAGCGAGCCTCCGACGGTGCCCGCGTGAGCGTGGAGGTCTCGGGCCGCGCGGCCTCTTCCACTGCCATCGGCGTCGGCACGCTGGTCACGGTCAGCGTCATCGGTGCCGGCGTCGTGCTGTCCACCGTCGGCGAGGTGCTGGCCTTCATTCCCAACGAACTCGGCCGTGCGCTGCTGCACAACGAGCGCATGACCTACTGAGGGCTGGCCCATGAAGAAGACTTTCATCGCCCTCGCCCTGCTGGCCGCCTTGCTGCCCGCCGCCCACGCCGGGCGCTCCTGCGAGGCCCGCCCCCTCACCGCCGCCACGCTCGAGCGCGGCCTGACCCTGGCGCAACGCACCGCCGAGGCACTGGACGCCGAGCACGCCCGCAGCGGCGCGCGCGTGGTGGTGCTGGCGCGCGCCGGACAGGACCTGAGCAAGTACCACCTGCGCTACTCCCACCTGGGCTGGGCCTACAAGACGCCCGAAGGCCCCTGGCGCGTGGTGCACAAGCTCAACCAGTGCGGCACGGCGGTGGGCGCGCTCTACCGCCAGGGCCTGGGCGAGTTCTTTCTGGACGACCTCTGGCGCCACGAGGCGGGCTGGCTGGTGCCCGCGCCCGCGCTGCAGGCGCCGCTGCTGGAGGCGCTGAACGACCCGCAGCGCCCACGCGCCCTGCACACGCGCGCCTACAACATGCTGAGCCACCCCTGGAGCACGCGCTACCAGCAGAGCAACCAGTGGGGCATCGAACTGCTGGCCGCCGCGGTCGAGCCCGGCGTGCGCTCGCGCGAGCAGGCCCAGGCCTGGCTGCGCTTCAAGGGCTACCAGCCCACCACGCTGCGGCTGGGCGCTTTCACGCGCCTGGGCGCGCGTGTGGGCACGGCGCACATCGCCTTCGACGACCACCCGAACGACCAACGCTTCGCCGACCGCATCGACACGGTCACGGTCGATTCGGTGTGGGCGTGGATGCCGGCGGCCGGGTTGTCGGGGCCTCCGCAGCGCCTGGCGCTTTGAGCATTCGTAATATGAAAAATCAACAATGAATTTTGACTTTCATTCGAAAATTCATATAATGAGCGGCTCTACCCCATCATCAACCCGCGTGCACGCCGCGTCAGGGGGTGAGGGGAGCCCCGGCGGCGCCGGGCGCCCTCGGGCGAATCGCTTCCCGTCTGGCCCGCCATCGGCTGGCCACCCGCCTCGGACGTGCACCGGCCGATCGACGTCTTCTCCCCGCTGTTTCCTGGTTCTGTCCGGCGCTGACCGGTCGGGCCGCCGTTTCCGAAGCACCGCCTTGGCGCCGATCGGCCATCCGAACAGGAGGGCAGCACCGCCATGTGTGGACTAGCAGGAGAAATTCGTTTTGACGGCCGCGCCGTCGACCCCGGCGTGATCGCGCGCATGAACGAGCGGCAGAGCGCCCGTGGCCCCGATGGCCAGGGCCTGCTGCTGTTCGACCGGATGGGCGTGGGCCACCGCCGCCTGAAGATCATGGACCTGTCGGACGCCGCGCAGCAGCCCATGGTGGACCCGATGCTGGGCCTGGGCGTGGTCTTCAACGGCGCCATCTACAACCACCACGAGTTGCGCGAGGACCTCGTCGCGCGCGGCTACAAGTTCCACTCCAGCGGCGACACCGAGGTGCTCATCAAGGCGTACCACGCCTGGGGGCCCAACTTCGTGCGGCGCCTGCAGGGCATGTTCGCCTTCGCGATCTGGGAGCGCGACAGCGGCAAGGTGCTGCTGGGTCGCGACCGCCTGGGCATCAAGCCGCTGTACCTGGCGCCGGTGCCGGGTGGGCTGCGCTTCGCCTCCACCTTGCCGGCGCTGCTGGCGTCGGGCGATCTGGACAGCGGCATCGACGCCATCGGCCTGCACCACTACCTGTCGCTGCACGCCATCGTGCCGCCGCCGCACACGCTGCTGCGTGGCGTGCGCAAGCTGGCACCCGGCACGCTGCTGCACGTGGAACCGGACGGGCAGCAACGCGAGGAGCGCTACTGGTCGCTGTCGTTCGATCGCGACGACACCGACGAGCAGCGCTCCTTCGAGGACTGGCAGGAGCTGCTGCTCGACGGCCTGCGCCTGGCGGTCAAGCGCCGCCTGGTGGCCGACGTGCCGGTCGGCGCGCTGCTCTCGGGCGGCGTCGACTCCAGCCTGATCGTGGGCCTGATGGCCGAGCAGGGCGTGAGCGACCTGCGCACCTACAACGTGGGCTTCGAGGACGTCGGCGGCGAGGTCGGCAACGAGTTCCAGTACGCCGACCTCGTGGCGCGCCACTTCGGCACCGCGCACGAGCGCCTGTTCGTGCCCGAGGCCGAGTTGCTGGAGCGCCTGCCGGCGGCCATCGAGGCCATGAGCGAGCCCATGGTCAGCCACGACTGCATCGGCTTCTACCTGCTCAGCGAGGCCGTGGCGCGCCACAGCAAGGTGGTGCAGAGCGGACAGGGCGCCGACGAGGTGTTCGGTGGCTACCACTGGTACCCCAAGCTGGCCGGCAGCCAGCGCGTGGTGGACGACTACGCCGCCGCCTTCCTCGACCGCGACCAGACCGAGATGCGCGCCGTGCTGCAGGACACCTGGCTGGGCGAGGACCACACGCGCGCCTTCATCAGCGAACACCTGCACGCCCCGGGCGCCCGCGACCCGGTGGACCAGGCCCTGCGCCTGGACACCACCGTGATGCTGGTGGACGACCCGGTGAAGCGCGTGGACAACATGACCATGGCCTTCGGCCTGGAGGCGCGCGTGCCCTTCCTGGACCACGAACTCGTCGAACTCGCCGCGCGCATCCCGTCGCGCCACAAGCTCGCCGATGGGGGCAAGGGCGTGCTCAAGGCCGTCGCGCGGCGCATCGTGCCGCGCGAGGTGATCGACCGGCCCAAGGGCTACTTCCCCGTGCCCGCGCTCAAGCACCTGCAGGGCCGCGTGCTGGAGATGGTGCAGGACGCGCTGCACAGCCGCGCCGCGCGCGAGCGCGGCCTCTTTCGCGAGGGCTACGTGAAGGCCCTGCTGGCCGCGCCGGGCGAGCACATCACGCCGCTGCGCGGCTCCAAGCTCTGGCAGCTGGGCCTGCTGGAGCTGTGGCTGCAGACCCACCTGCGTTGACATCAGAGAGGAGACACCCGAGATGAGCACCGTTCGCCAGCACGCTCCCCGCGCCCTGCGCCTGGAGCGCTCCGCCATCCCGCACCAGGCCACCGAACAGCGCAACGCCATCGTGCACTGCGGCTGGGGCCGCCTCATCGGTGGCCACACCTTCGACGACCCGGCCGCCATCGCCCAGGCCCTGCTGCAGGAAACGGCGGGCGAGCGCGACATCGCGTTCTACCTGGACAAGCCGCACGTGGTGGTCTCCCACGCGCCGCAGCAGCTCTTCGTCGATCCGTCCGAAACCTTCCGGCTCGCGCTCAACGCCTACGCGCCGCAACGCGCGCGCCGCCAGGGTTTCACCATCCGGCGCCTGCGCTCGCGCGCCGACGTCGCCGCCATCAACGCCATCTACCGCGCGCGGCGCATGGTCCCGGTGGACCCGGCACGCGTGTGGGGCGACCGTGGCGACCGCACCAGCGTCTATGTGCTGGCCGAAGACCGCCAGAGCGGTGAGGTGCTGGGCGTGGCCATGGGCCTGGACCACGCCGGCGCCTTCGGCGACGGCAACGGCGGCAGCAGCCTTTGGGCCCTGGCCGTGGCGCCGCAGGCCAGCCACCCAGGCATCGGCGAAGCGCTCACGCGTTACCTGGCCGAGCTGTTCATCGCGCGCGGCCGGGCCTTCATGGACCTGTCGGTGCTGCACGACAACACGCAGGCCATCGCGCTCTACAAGAAGCTGGGTTTCCAGAACATCCCAGTGTTCGCGGTGAAGCGGCGCAACGCCATCAACGAGCCCCTGTTCACCGAAGGCGCCGACCGCGACGGCCTCAACCCCTACGCCCGCATCATCGTGGACGAGGCGCAGCGGCGCGGCATCCGCGTCGAGGTGATCGACGCCGAGCACGGCTACTTCCGCCTCACGCACGGCGGGCGCGGGGTGACCTGCCGCGAATCGCTCAGCGAGCTCACCAGCGCCGTGGCCATGAGCCGCTGCGCCGACAAGCGCGTGACCGCCCGCCTGCTGCAACGCGCGGGCCTGGCCGTGCCCGCGCAGGTCACGGCGGGCGAACGCGAGGCCAACGAGGCCTTTCTTCGCCAGCACGGGGCCATCGTCGTCAAGCCGGTGGACAGCGAGCAAGGCAAGGGCATCGCGGTGAACCTCACCGCGATCGACGAGGTGGAGACCGCGATCGAACACGCGGCGCAGTTCGGCGGCGGCGTGTTGCTCGAGCAATTCTGCGAAGGGCAGGACCTGCGCATCGTCGTCATCAACCACCAGGTGGTGGCCGCCGCAGTTCGCCAGCCCGCCACCGTGGTGGGCGACGGCCAGTCCACCATCGCGGAACTCATCGACAAACAGAGCCGCCGCCGCGCCGCGGCCACGGGCGGCGAATCGCGCATCCCGGTGGATGGCGAGACGAAGCGCTGCCTGGCCGGCCAGGGCCGCAAGCTGAGCGACGTGCTGCCCTTCGGCGAATCGCTGCCGGTGCGGCGCACCGCCAACCTGCACACCGGCGGCACCATCCACGACGTGACCGATCGCCTGCACCCCGCGCTCAAAGCCGCGGCGGAACAGGCCAGCCGCGTGCTGGACATTCCGGTCACCGGGCTGGACTTCCTCGTGCCCTCGGTGGAGGGACCCGACTACGTGATCATCGAAGCCAACGAGCGGCCGGGCCTGGCCAACCACGAGCCCCAGCCCACCGCGCAGCGCTTCGTCGATCTGCTGTTCCCAGGTACCGCACAAACGGAGGTCGCTGCCCTATGAAAGACGACGCACCCGCCCCCCTGCCGCCACTCGACGAGGCCTACCTCGAAGAGACCTTGCTGCAACTGCTCGCCATCCCGAGCCCCGTGGGCCTGACCGATGCCGTGGTGCGCTACGTCGCGGGCCGGCTCGACGGCCTCGGCATTCCCTACGAGATCACGCGACGCGGCGCCATCCGCGCCACGCTCAGGGGACGCGAGCGGCACCCCGCGCGCGCCATCGTGGCCCACCTGGACACGCTGGGTGCCATGGTGCGCGAGCTCAAACCCAACGGCCGCGTGGGCGTCGTGCCCATCGGCACCTGGTCCTCGCGCTTCGCGGAGGGCGGACGGCTGACGCTGTTCACCGACACGCAGCAGATCCGTGGCACCTGCCTGCCGCTGATGACCTCGGGCCACGCCTTCGGCGACGCCATCAACACCCAGCCCAACACCTGGGACAACGTCGAGGTGCGGCTGGACCTGCCGCTGTTCAACGAGGTCGATCTGGCCGACGCGGGCGTCCACGTGGGCGACTGGATCGCCTTCGACCCCCAGCCCGAGGTGCAGCCGGGCGGCTACATCAACGCGCGCTACCTCGACGACAAAGCGGCGGTGGCGGTGCTGCTCACCGCCTGCAAGGCGCTCAAGGACAGCGGCCGCACGCCACCGGTGGACGTGCACCCGCTGTTCACCATCACCGAGGAGGTGGGTTCGGGTGCCTCCGCCGCGTTGCACGGCGACATCGCTGAAATGGTGAGCCTGGACATCGCCATCGCCGCACCGGGCCAGACGACGGACGAGCGCGCCGTCACCATCTGCCTGCAGGACCTGTCGGGGCCCTTCGACTACCACCTCTCGCACAAGCTCATCAAGCTGGCGCAGGCGCATGGCATCGCGCACCGGCGCGACGTCTTCAAGTTCTACCGCAGCGACTCGGCCGCCGCGGTGGAGGCGGGCAACGACATCCGCACCGCGCTCATCGGCTTCGGGGCAGACGCCTCGCATGCGCAGGAGCGCACGCACGTCGATTCGCTGCGCGCGCTGGGGCAGTTGTCGGTGGCCTATCTGTTGTCCGACCCGGTGGCGCGGCGCGACCGCCAGAGCATGGGCTCCATCGAAGGCTTCACCGAACAGCTCAAGCCCGAGGAGATGCAGGTCAACACCACGCCGCTGCCAGACCCGCAGGAATTTCTGGAAGCCAAGGACGGCTGATCAGGCGCGGGCGCGTTCCTCGGCCAGCAGCGGGCGCAGCGCCCACAGCCCCAGCGCGGGGCCGATGGCCAGCCAGGGCAGCAGCGCGCCCAGCGGCACCGACTCGGCCAGCCACACGAACAGCAGGATGCTGGCGATGCTGATGCCGAAACCGATGCTGTTGGTGAGCGTGAGCACGCTGCCCACCGCCTGCGGCGGCGCGTTGCGCGCGGTCAGCGTGCTGAACTGCGGCGAATCGCCCGACACGGTGATGCCCCAGAGCAACAGCCAGGCATAGAAGGCCGCGTCGGATCCGTTCAAGAGCAGTGGCGCGGCCAGGCAGCAGGCACCGCTGACCGCGAGCTGCGTGCCCGCCACGCGCGCGCTGCCCCAGCGCTGCGCCACCCAGCCACCCCCGGCGCAGCCGATGGCGCCTGCGCCCAGCACCCAGAAGGCGGCCCACGACAGCTCGGTGCCCGACAGCCGCGTGGCCAGGATCAGCGGCACCATCACCCACATGGTGTAGAGCTCCCACATGTGGCCGAAGTAGCCCAGCACCGAGGAGCGCACGCGCGCGTCCGTCCACACCGTGCCGAGCGCGCGCCACTGCAACTGGCTCACGCGCGCCGCTGCACCGGGTGGGTCGCCGATGCCCAGGTACAGCAGCACACCGCCGAACGCCGCCAGCGCGGCCACGCCCAGCATCAGTGTGGGCCAGGGCAGGGCGTCGCCGAGGGCGCGCAGCGCGTGCGCGCTGGCCGAGCCCACCACCAGCGCGGCGATCAACAGACCCAACGCACCCCCGAGGCCCTTGCTGTACCACTGCGCGGCGATCTTCATGCCCACGGGGTAGATGCCGGCCAGGAAGAATCCGGTGGCGAAGCGCCACAGCAGCAAAGCGGTGTACTCGCGCACCGTCCACCAGGCGCCCACGGTGCAGGCCGCGCCCGCCAACGCGCAGACCAGGAACACCAGGCGGGGCGGGAAGCGGTCGGCGATGGCCAGCAGCGCGAACACCAGCGTGCCCGCGATGAAGCCGAACTGCAGCGCCGAGGTGAGCGTGCCCACGGCGCTGGTCGCCCAGCCGAGTTCGCGCTGCAGGTCGGGCATGACCGCGTTCACCGCGAACCAGAGCGAGGTGCCGGCGAACTGGGCGAAGACGAGGACGGGGAGGACGTGGCGGGGGATGGGGGCTGCGGTCATGGGAGCGGAGGCGATGGCGTGCGGCCGGAATCATGACCGGCCCTGAGCGGGCAGGGCGTCGCCTGGGCGCATGCGCTGCCTCAGGGATGTGGTGAATTTAGTACTTTGGCGGTATTCCTAGGCATGTTGGCCGATGCGACAAACAGGGCTCATTTTCAGCAGGTTTTCTGCACCGATGTCTTTCTTGGAATTCACATGACGCTCTTTCGATTGCTTTCTTTGGCAATTCTGATCAGTCCCATGGTAGATGCGATGTCTGATGAGTTGCAACCGAATTTTCAAATGTCATCAATCGGCGAGGTGCGCACTGCGCCGGATGATGGCATTAGTGGGCGGTATCAGTTGAGTTCTGAGCAAGCCGGCGACAGTTCCGAGATGACGCTGGAGTGCGCTGATGAGAATGCGTGCACCTTGAGCACAACGCTTCACAGCCAAGGGCATTTGAGCGTTGATGTTCGTCGATTGCACATGTCGCTGGTCCAGGATTTGGGAACGGCCAAGCAAGCGCTTCAATACGTTCTCGCCTGGAAAGATCGGACGCTGCGCAGCGCACACAACGCTGCCAAGATGATATTGTTGTTACCAATGCTCAATTCCAATCCCAAAATATCTCGATGTTGGGATGCCAACTACCACGGACCCGGTTTTTTGCTGGTTTGCAAAATCCGAAATTCGGCGGACAACTACGAGGGTGTCTATCTGTTTGGAACGTTGTTGATCAATTCTTGTGGAGAGGCGTTTTGTCGGTATGTCATTGAACCAATGCGGTCCGTGAAATGATTTGTGAGCGAAGCTGAAAGCACATAGATGAGGGTTTGAATGAATATCTTGTGTCGTTTTGTATGGACCATGCTGCTCGCGCTTTGTGGGTGCGGCGTCACGGTTCCAAAAGTCGAGCACGGATTTGAATTTGACATGGGGCGAAATAGTCCGGATTTTGAGATTTTGCAGTTTCGCTACGGAGATGGGCGTCAGGAGGGCACTTCAAGCGAGGTTGGCTGGAAAAAATTTGGAAAAAGCCCTCAATCTGTTCAGGTGTTGAATCTGATGCCGGTAGGCGGCCAGCTGTCTGTCAAATGGAAGAGTCGGCGGTCTGGAAAAGTATTTGAGCGAGAAATCGATTTGACGTTGCTGTTGCCCCCGGACATGAAGGGAAGGCGGATCCGAATGGATGTGCGAGAAGGTGAGCTGTTGATCTATTTGAAATCACCATCAAAGGCGTCCAAGGCGTTGCCAGGTGCGCTGGTTGAGCCAATTTTCGATAAAGCACTGCTATTTCGAGGGTGAGCAATGAACGGGTGTGCGCAGGTCTGGTGGGTGGTGGAATTGCGCGTAAAGGCGCGCTGGGTGGCCAACGACGGTGCACGAAGAGCCTCAGTGAACGCCAGTTCCATCCTCGCGCAACGGCCGCACTGGCTTCGATGGGGGTGCCTAACTTTACTACTGGGCCTAGCCGCTGCGCTGGGCGCTTGCGCCTCGGGGCCGAAGCTGGTGAACCACGCATTCGGATTCAACGTCGAGCAAGACAGCCCGGGACATGAAGTGCTGGCCTATCGCTATGGCTCGGGCGCGATGCACACGACGTCCAGTGATACCTCGATTCGGCAATTTGGTCGAAGCCGGCAAGGCACCAATGTCAATGGCCCAATGCCCTTGGGCGATAGCTTGTACGTGAAGTGGCGCCAAGAGCCTAGCGGACAGGTTTATGAAGATACGGTCGACCTGCGTTCCTTGTTGCCTCGTGACATGGCTCGTCAGCGCATTCACTTTGTGGTCAATGGCTCGCAGTTATATGTCTATCTGATTGACCCAGTTCCGCGCCCCCCTGATTGGCCAGCAGTAGGACCGCGGAAGTTTCAGCACGAAAAAACTCGTCAGATTTATCCCCGTTGATCCCGCAGTTCCAAACTTTCAAGGAGTTTCAACTTGCCTGCTAGCACATCTGCACCATTGACGGGCGCCGAAATTGAAGCCGCTCAGCAAAAGGCTGATGCCATCTCCAAAGTCGGTACCCGGAGCCTTCAGGACGGGCAATTCGTGTTCTTTGCTGCCTTCGACGGCACAAACAACTTCAAGAACGATCCCTCATATTCCAAGGACCGGCAATCAACAAGCGTGGGGCAACTGTTTGATCAATACGGAACGACACGTCCGGGTGGCTACTACCCCGGCCCAGGTACCCCCGGAACACTCCCCGGCTCGTCTTTCAATCCCCAACAAGTCACAGAGCAAATTCGCCTCACTGTAGAGACGGCATACGCCGACTTCGAACGCGAAGCCCGTGCTTGGCTCGCCGCCGACCCCACCCGCTCCCCCGACGACATCCGCGCTATGACCATGGGCTTCAGCCGCGGCGGCGCCGCCGCCGTCGTCTTCACGCAGGAACTCGCGGCGCGCGGGCTTACCGCCGCCGACGGCAGAGTGCTGATCCCTCCGCTGGATCCGGTCACCGGTGGCGGTGGCGTAAAAGTGGCTGGTCTGCTGGGCATCGACAACGTCTCCACTGGCTACATGGGCAGCCTGGCCATCGGCGCCAATGTCGATCCCGACAACATCGTCATGCTGCGTGCGGGGAACGAATACCGCATCCTGTTCCGGGCAGACGACTACAGCAACGACCCGCGCGTCCAGATTTTCTGGCTCGTGGGCAACCACGGCGACTTGGTCGGCGTCTACGACAACGGCCTGGGTGCCCTGTCCCTGGAGGCGCAGACCAAGCTTCTGCAACGCATGGGCCTGCCGCTGGCCGACGTGCCGCCGGAGCGTCGGTTCGACGACACCGCACCAGTGGTGATCCACAACGAAGCCGTGGACAGCTTCGGCAACCGGATCTGGGACGAATCCAGCCACTCGGCCCCTCGACTGACCAACCCCGTCGAAGGCCCCGCGTTGAGCGACGCGTTCTACGGCGCCTCCGTGAAGAGCATCACCCGCACCGACAACCACGATGGAACGATCACCAGGACCATCGTCCTGGACACGGGTGATCTCTACAAGCAACTGGTGGACGCGGCCAACCGCCCGTTCCTCACGGCCCAGCCCGGCGACAACCTGGTCGGCGGCAGCAACGGCATCTACGCGGTCTTCAACGCCAATGGCGAAGAGCGATCCACCTACGACGTTCATACGCAGGACTACACCCAGTACGCCGAAAGCGGCGTCGCCATCACCGGTAACCGCGCCACGGGCGAGTACGAGATGCGCGTGCCCAAGGGCGACGGCGGTGAACTGATCTACAGCCGCTGGGCGCAGCCGGACGGAGACGGTGCTTACGTGGTGCGCCAGGCCGAAGTCGATGCGAACGGCCGCGTTGTGCACGAGTACCTGGGCCAGCAGGCTTCGCTGTCGGCCGACCTGCAGACGGTGTCGGTCACGCAGGTGAGCGATGGCGGTCGACGTTCAGAGATCTACAGCGGCGATGCGCTGGTGGGCCAGGCCTTGGTCCAGGAGCCAGGCGCCCGGGCCACCTTGGACGACATGGCCATATGGGTGACGAGCCTGCGCGATCTGATGGGCTCGCACGACGGTGAGTTGGCGCTGGCCACCGAGTGGCGGGCCCTGAGCGGCAGTGCCGCCGAGGGCGAGGACTGGGGCGGCCAGGTGCTGCTGGCGGCCAGCGACAGCGCGCTCGGTGACTACTGGCGCTTCAACCAGAACAGTCAGGCGCAGGGTGTGTCGTTGAGCCTGGACGACGCGGGTGTGCAGGGACTGGGCCTGCTGGATGCCTATGAGTGGTCGGATGGTTCGGTGGTGGTGGACGCGAGCGGGTCCGGCGCGCACGACCCCATCTGGTACCAGGGGCCCGGCACCGGCTACGTGGACTGGGGCTATATGCCGGGCAGCATCGACTACGGCCCTGGTCTGCCGAGCGACCTGTACGGCGGCGGATACGACTTCGGCTATTCCGACATCGGCTGGGGCTCCGGCGACTACGACCCTTTCATCAACGACCCGTACGGCTACAACTTCGGGGACTGGGCGATCGATCACTACCCCGGTCCTTCGTCTGGTGGACACTGGGGCCTGTGGTGGCCGGTGGGCCTGGACCTCGACGGCGACGGCATCGAGCTGGTGGACCAGCAGCACAGCCAGGCCTGGTTCGACGTGGCGGGCGATGGCCTGCGCCGCAACGTCGGATGGATCGCGCCGGACGATGGCTTTCTCGCCGTCGACGCCAACCACGACGGCCGTATCGACGGGGCGCGCGAACTGTCCTTCGCGCTCTGGACGGACGAGGCCGATGACACCGACATGGAAGCCCTGGCCTCGGTGTTCGACAGCAACGCGGACGGCCGTCTTGATGCGCAGGACGCGCGCTTCGCCGAGTTCCGTGTCTGGCAGGACGCGAATGGCAATGGTGTCAGCGACGACGGGGAGTTGAAGACGCTGGCCCAAGCCGGCATCAACAGCGTGAGCCTCACGACGGCCCGCACCGATTGGCGTGGCGGTGGCAACCGCATCTCGGGCTTCACCACGTTCGAGCGCGCCGACGGCACGCGTGGCTGGGTCGCCGACATCGGCCTGGGCTACGACACGCAGGGGTGGTCAGCGGGCGTGGAAGCCGGCCTGGTGCGCATGACCGAAAGCGGGGGACTGGTGTATGGCCTGGCACGCGGCAGCGCCTTGAGCCTTGACCTGGGTGTGGCCGGACTGGATGGCGTGGTCGGCAGCGCCTTGGCCGATACGCTCAACGCGGGCCAGCGCAAGGCCGTGCTGCTGGAAGGTGGCGCGGGCAACGATCGCCTGGTGGGTAGCGGTGGAGACGATTGGTTGTCGGGCGGGGCGGGCGCCGACACCTTGACCGGCGGCGATGGGGACGACACCTTGCTGATCGACGCGCAGGACACCCAGTCCGGGTTGTTGATCGGTGGACAGGTGAACATCAGCGGTGGCGCGGGCTTCGACATTGCCGTGGTCACTGGCACGCAAGGTGTGACCCTCAACCTTGCGCAGGCGCAACTGGAGGCGGCCATCGGTGGCAGTGGGAACGACCAGTTGTCCACGCTGGGCAGTGGACGCGTGTTGTTGGCTGGTGGCGCAGGCAACGACGTGCTCAGTGGTGGCTTGGCAGGCGACATCCTGATGGGTGGCGCTGGCTCCGATGTGTTGAACGGCTCGGGTGGCGACGACATCTATGTGTTCCAACGCGGCGATGGAGTGGAAGAAATCCGCGATCAGGCGACCGTTTCCGTGGCCAAGCCCAAGCCGGTATTGGCTGGCCCGGTGGTGGGCAACGCGCAGTACCAGCGTTACCTCGATCAAGGCATCGCGTTCCTGGCCAGCAAGGGCGAGCCCGTCGGAAGCGCAATGTATGGTCAGATCCTGACCCAGTTCGTGGGAGACGCCCGTGCCTGGCGTTACGACACGGTCTACGAGCAGGTGGCCCTCAACGCCGGAGCGGATGTGCTTCGGTTTGGGGCCGGCATCCACTTCGAGGACCTGGTGATTCGTCACGGTGACACCTCGAAGGACCGGGTCATCGACATTCGCCAGAACGGCATCGTGACAGCGGATCGGGTGATTCTCAGGAACTGGACCGACGCCAATCAGCGTGTGGAGCGCATGGAATTTGCCGACGGCAGCAGCGTTTCCATCGACTCAGTCGCTTCGCCGCCCGGCGACAACGTGGACCGGCAGAGTCCATATTTCTGGTTCGGTGGTACGAACAACAACGTGATGCTCGCCGGGGCAGGGCCCGACCACATGGAAGGAGGGCATGGGGACGACATCTATCTGGTGGCTGACGCGACCGATGTGATTGTCGAGTTGCCTGGTGCCGGCAACGATACGGTGCGTGCCAGCGTGAGCCACCAGCTTGTGGCGAATGTCGAGAATCTGGTGCTGGTGGGTGCCAACGCCATCGATGGCAGCGGCAATGCGCTGGCCAACGTGCTGAGGGGCAATGCCGGCGACAACGTACTGAAAGGCGCCGGCGGCAACGACACCATCCGGGGAGGCCAGGGGCGCGACGTGCTGCAAGGCGGAGCGGGCGACGATCGCTACCAGTTCGCTCGCGGCGACGGTGTGGATCACATCGACCAATCCGACGCGCTGGAAGCAGACTGGGACACGGTGGAGTTCGCGCCGGGCATCGCCTGCGATCAGCTGTGGTTCCGCCAGACCGGGTTGAACCTGGAGGTCAGCGTGATGAACACCAGCGACCGCCTCGTCCTGGACGACTGGTTCGATCCAGCCTCATCGCGTGTGGGCGCCTTCGAAGTGGGCGAGGGACAAAGCCTGTTCGACCAGCAGGTGGACGCACTGGTGCAGGCCATGGCCGCGTTCAATCCCCCTGCGCCAGGTCAAACGAACTGGACAACGGACCAACAGGCCGCTTTCGCGCCCGTGCTGGCGGCCAGTCCGCTGATGTTCTGAGGATCAAACCCCGCGCGCGCGCTCCGCGTGGAAGCGCTGCCTGAACTCCCCGTATGTCCCCGCGTCCAGCGCATCCCGAACCTCCTGCATGAGGTTCAGGTAGTAGTGAAGGTTGTGAATGCTGGTGAGCATGGGGCTGAGCATCTCGCCGCAACGGTCCAGGTGGTGCAGGTAGGCGCGGCTGAAGCCTTCGCGGCCACCGTCGGCCCAGCTCAGGCCGCTCTGGCCCGCGCAGGCGTAGCAGGTGCAGGTTTCGTCCAGCGGGCGGTGGTCGGTCTTGTGCCTGGCGTTGCGGATCTTCAGGTCCCCGAAGCGCGTGAACAGCGTGCCGTTGCGCGCGTTGCGCGTGGGCATGACGCAGTCGAACATGTCCACGCCGCAGGCCACGCCTTCCACCAGGTCCTCGGGCGTGCCCACGCCCATCAGGTAGCGCGGCTTGTGCGCCGGCAGGCGGTGCGGGGTGTGCGCCATGATGCGGCGCATCTCGTCCTTGGGCTCGCCCACGCTCACGCCGCCGATGGCGTAGCCGGGAAAGTCCATGGCCACCAGTGCGTCCAGCGATTCCTGGCGCAGGTGCTCGAACATGCCGCCCTGCACGATGCCGAACAGGGCGTTGGGGTTCTCCAGGCGTTCGAACTCGGCCCTGGAGCGCTGCGCCCAGCGCAGGCTCATCTCCATGCTCTTGCGCGCCTCGGCCTCGGTGGTGATGTGGCCCTTGGTCTCGTACGGCGTGCACTCGTCGAGCTGCATCACGATGTCGCTGTTGAGCCCGGTCTGGATCTGCATGCTCACCTCGGGCGACATGAAGAGCTTGTCGCCGTTGACGGGGCTGGCGAAGTGCACGCCCTGTTCGGTGATCTTGCGCATCTCGCCCAGCGACCAGACCTGGAAGCCGCCCGAGTCGGTGAGGATGGGCTTGTTCCAGCGCTCGAAGGCGTGCAGGCCGCCGAAGCTCTTCATCACGTCCTGGCCCGGGCGCATCCACAGGTGGAAGGTGTTGCCCAGGATGATCTGCGCGCCCATGGCCTCCAGGCTGGCAGGCGTGACGCCCTTGACCGTGCCGTAGGTGCCCACGGGCATGAAGATGGGCGTCTGCACCACGCCGTGGTTGAGCGTGAGCGTGGCGCGGCGCGCGTGGCTGGTGGGGTCGGTGGTCAGAACCTCGAACGTCAGCATGGGAAATCTCTTGAAACGGTGGGGTGATCGTCAGGCGGGCAGATCGCCGAACAGGCGCGCCACCAGCCCGCGCAGCCACAGGTGGCCGGGGTCGCGGTGCAGGTGGGCGTGCCAGAGCTGGTGGATGGTGTTGGTGGGCAGGCGCAGTGTCAGTGGGCGCATGACCAGATGGAACGGGCCCAGCGCGCGCTGGGCGAAGCGCTCGGGCACGGTGGCGATGAGGTCGGTGTCGGCCAGCACGTGGCCCAGGGCCACGTAGTGCGGCACCGTGAGGTGCACCTGGCGCGACACGCCCAGGCGCTCCAGCGCGGTGTCGACCTGGCCATGGCTGGTGCCGGCCGCCACCACGCGCACATGCGCGGCCTGGCGGTACTGCGCCGCGCCCAGGGGCTTGCGGCTGGCCGCCAGGGGGTGGCCCGCGCGCATCAGTGCCACGTAGGGCTGGCGAAACAGCGCCTGCTGGAAGAAGCCCGATTGAAGCTGCGGCAGCGAGCCCAGGGCCAGATCGACGTGGCCGCTGGCCATCTCCTCGCGCAAGGCGTCGTGCGCCACGGGCACGCAGCGCAGGGTGACGCCGGGCGCTTCGGCGGCGAGCGCGTCCATCAGCACCGGCAGGAAGTAGATCTCGCCCACATCGGTGAGCGCGAGGGTGAAGCAGCGCTGGCCGCGCGCGGGGTCGAAGGAGGCGCGCACGTTGAGCGCCTCGCGCAGGGTGCCCAGGGCCTGTGCCACGGGTTCGGCCAGTTGCTGGGCGTAGGGCGTGGGCTCCATGCCGTGCGGTTTGCGCAGGAAGAGCTCGTCGCCCAGGCAGGCGCGCAGGCGGCGCAGGGCGTTGCTCACCGCCGGCTGGCTCTGGCCCAGGCTGGCCGCCACGCGCGAGACGTTGCGCTCGCGCAGCAGTTGGTGCAGCACCACCAGCAGGTTCAGGTCGATCTCGGACAGCTCCATCGCGGTCGGTATTCTATTTGTGAATATCTTGTATCACCCGGATTCCGTTGCCGGATGACGCGCCGCGCGCCACCATAGCCCCTCGCCCCACCGAGGAGACAAGACATGGACCTCACGCCCGCCCTTGGCGCGTGCCCCGCTGACGCGCCCGACGCCCTGCGCTGGGAAGCCGGCGACACCAGCCGCATTCCTTTCGCCGTCTACACCGACCCGGCGCGCCACCAGCGCGAGCTGGAGCGCTTCTTCTACCGCGGCCACTGGTGCTACGTGGGCCTGGAGGCCGAGATCCCGAACCCCGGCGACTACCGCCGCTCCGTGGTGGGCGAGCGCTCGGTGATCATGGTGCGCGCCGAGGACGGCGCGGTGCACGTGGTGGAGAACGTGTGCGCCCACCGGGGCATGCGCTTCTGCCGCGAACGCCATGGCAACAAGAAGGAATTCGTCTGCCCCTACCACCAGTGGAGTTACGCCCTGGACGGCAGCCTGCAGGGCGTGCCGCTGCGCCGCGGCGTGCGCCAGGACGGCAAGGTGCAGGGCGGCATGCCGGCGGACTTCGATCCGAAACAGCACCACCTCACGCGGCTGAAGGTGGCGGTGCGCGGCGGCGTGGTGTTCGCGTCCTTCGACCATGAAGTCGAGTCGCTGGAGGACTACATGGGCCCCACCATCCTGCGCTACTTCGACCGCCTGTTCGACGGCCGCAAGCTCAACATCCTGGGCTACAACCGCCAGCGCATCCCGGGCAACTGGAAGCTGATGCAGGAGAACATCAAGGACCCCTACCACCCGGGCCTGCTGCACACCTGGTTCGTCACCTTCGGGCTCTGGCGCGCGGACAACAAGTCGGAACTGCGCATGGACGCGCACCATCGACACGCGGCCATGATCTCCACGCGCGGCAGCGCCGGCCAGGCCACGGGCAATGCCGCGCAGGTGACGCAGGTCGCCAGCTTCAAATCGAGCATGCAACTGGAGGACCCGCGCTTCCTCGACATCGTGCCCGAGCCCTGGTGGGGTGGGCCCACGGCGGTGATGACCACGCTGTTTCCCAGCGTGATCTTCCAGCAGCAGGTCAACAGCGTGTCCACGCGGCACATCCAGCCCGATGGCCATGGCGCTTTCGATTTCGTCTGGACGCACTTCGGCTTCGAGGACGACACGCCCGAGATGACCCAGCGCCGCCTGCGCCAGGCCAACCTGTTCGGCCCGGGGGGCTTCGTCAGCGCCGACGACGGCGAGGTGATCGAGTTCTCGCAGCAGGCCTTCGACAGCAAGCCCGGGCACCGCGCGCTGGCCGAGCTCGGCGGGCGCGAGGTGGGCGAGACCGATCACATGGTCACCGAAACCCTGATCCGCGGCATGTACGCCTATTGGCGCCAGGTGATGGAGGCCCCGCAATGAACCGCGACGCCGCCACGCTCGACCTGGGCCTGTACCACGAGCTGCAGGCCTTGTACGCCGACTACGCCTCGGCCGTGGACAGCGGCCACTGGGACCTGTGGCCCGGCTTCTTCACCGAGGACTGCGTCTACAAGCTGCAGCCGCGCGAAAACCACGAACGCGGCTTTCCGTTGGCCACGCTGTCCTTCGAGAGCCAGGCCATGCTGCGCGACCGCGTCTACGGCATCAAGGAGACCCTGTTCCACGACCCGTACTACCAGCGCCATGTGGTGGGCGCGCCGCTGGTGCGCCGCGTGGACGAACACGGTGCCCTGCACTGCGAGGCCAACTACGCGGTGTTCCGCACCAAGCTCGACGGGCCGAGCACCGTGTTCAACGTGGGCCGCTACCTCGACGTGGTGGTGCGCACGCCGCAGGGCCTGAAGTTCGCGCAGCGCCTGTGCGTGTACGACAGCGAAATGATCCCCAACGCCATCATTTACCCGATATGAGCACCACGCAATGGACCGACGTGGCCGCCGAGGCCGACCTGTTCGAGGGCGCGGGCATCCCCGTGGCGCCCGAAGGGCACGACATCGCGCTGTTCGCGATCGACGGCGAGGTATTCGCCACCGACAACCTGTGCACGCATGGCCACGCCAAGCTGTGCGATGGCTTCCTGGAAGGCCATGAGATCGAATGCCCGTTCCACCAGGGCCGCTTCGACGTGCGCAGCGGCGCGCCGACCTGCGCGCCCGCCACCGAGCCGGTGCGGACCTGGCCGGTGAAGGTGGAGGGCGGGCGGGTCTACCTCAATCTCGGCTGAGCAGCATCGCGTCGCCGTAGCTGAAGAAGCGGTAGCGCTGCTCGATGGCGTGGGCGTAGAGCGCCATCACGCGCTCGTAACCCGCGAAGGCGCTCACCAGCATCATCAGCGTGCTCTTGGGCAGGTGGAAGTTGGTGATGAGCCGATCCACCACCTGGTAGCGGAAGCCGGGCGTGATGAAAATCTGCGTGTCGCCTTCGGTGCGGCCAAAGGCGGCCCAGCTCTCCAGCGTGCGCACGGTGGTGGTGCCCACCGCCACCACGCGCCCGCCGCGCGCACGACAGGCCTCGATGGCGGCGATGGTCGACTCGGGAACGCGGTACCACTCGGCGTGCATGGTGTGCTCGGCGATGTTCTCGGTCTTCACCGGCTGGAAGGTGCCGGCGCCCACGTGCAGCGTGACCTCGGCCGTGTGCACGCCGCGCGCGCGCAGCGTGTCCAGCAAGGCCTCGTCGAAGTGCAGGGCGGCGGTGGGGGCGGCCACGGCGCCGGGGTGTCTGGCGAACACGGTCTGGTAGCGGCGCTCGTCCTCGGCGGTGTCGCCGTGTTCGATATAGGGCGGCAGCGGCACGTGGCCGTGCGCGGCCATGAGGGCGTGCGGCTCGCCGCTGAAGCGGAAGCGGAAAAGCGCGCCGTCGTCCTCGGGCCAGCGGCCCAGCAGTTCGGCGGTGAAGCCGCCGTCCATGTCCATCACCGCGCCCGCCAGGGGCTTCTTGCTCACCTTCATGTGCGCCACCACCTCGTGGCCCGGCAGCACGCGCTCCACCAGCAGTTCCAGCGCGCCGCCCGTGGCCTTGCGGCCGAACAGACGGGCCTTGATGACCTGGGTGTCGTTGAAGACCAGCAGGTCGCCGGGGGCCAGCAGATCGGGCAGGTCGCGGAACACGCGGTCCACGGGTGCGGCGGCGCGGCCGTCGAGCAGGCGCGAGCCGCTGCGTTCGGGCGCGGGGTGCTGGGCAATGAGCTCGGGGGGCAGAGCGAAGTCGAAGTCGCTCAGGGTGAAGGCGCGTTGGCCTGATGAAACTGTCATGTCGCTTGAGGGCCGGACGGACCCGTTCCAAGGAAGAGGAGAAAGGGCGAAAGGGGAAGGCAGAATTGTCCCATGGCCGAACCCGTCGCCACCGCCGCTCCCGCCAAAGCCCTGTCCGCACCCCAGAAGGCCATGCACAAGCTGGGCCTGCGGCGCGACATCGACCTGGCGCTGCACCTGCCGCTGCGCTACGAGGATGAGACCCGCATCGTGGCCCTGCGCGACGCGCGCGACGGCACGGTGGTGCAGATCGAGGGCACGGTGACGCACAGCGAGGTGCAGTTTCGCGGCCGGCGCCAGCTGCTGGTGACGCTGGACGACGGCAGCGACACGTGCACGCTGCGTTTCTTCAGCTTCTACCCCTCGCACCAGAAGACGCTGGCGGTGGGTGCGCGCATCCGCGCGCGCGGCGAACTCAAAGGCGGCTTCGCGGGGTACAGCATGCTGCACCCCTCGTTCAAGGCGGCGGGTGGCGAACTGCCGAACGCGCTCACCCCGATCTACCCCACCAGCGCGCAACTGCCTCAGGCCTACCTGCGCAAGGCCGTGGTGGGGGCGCTGGCGCGCGCCGACCTGCGCGACACCCTGCCGCCCGAGTTGCTGGCCGCGTTGCAGCGCACGGCGCGCGTGAGCCCCACGCTGCGCGAGTGCCTGCAGCAGTTGCACCACCCGGCGCCCAACGTGTCCCTGGCCGCGCTGGAGGACGGCAGCCACCCCGCGTGGCAGCGCCTCAAGGCCGAGGAGCTGCTGGCGCAGCAGCTCTCACAGGCCATGTCCAAGCGCGAGCGCGACGCCCTGCGCGCCCCCGCGCTGCCGCTGCGCCGCGAGGGCCTGCACGAACAACTGCTGGCGGCGCTGCCCTTTGCGCTGACGGCCGCGCAGCGCCGTGTGGGCGAAGAGATCGCGCTGGACCTGGGGCGCCAGGTGCCCATGCACCGCCTGCTGCAGGGCGATGTGGGGTCCGGCAAGACGGTGGTGGCGGCCCTTGCGGCGGCCATCGCCATCGACGCCGGCTGGCAGTGCGCGCTGATGGCACCCACCGAGATCCTGGCCGAGCAGCACTTTCGCAAGCTCATCGGCTGGCTCGAGCCGCTGCTGGAGCCCCTGGGCAAGCGCGTCGCCTGGCTCACTGGCAGCCAGAAGAAAAAACAACGCACGGAGATGCTCGAACTCATCGCCAGCGGCGAGGCCGCGCTGGTGGTGGGGACGCACGCGGTGATCCAGGAGCAGGTGCAATTCCAGCGCCTGGCGCTGGCGCTCATCGACGAGCAGCACCGCTTCGGCGTGGCGCAGCGCCTCGCCCTGCGCGGCAAGACGACGCAGGGGCTGGAGCCGCACCTGCTGATGATGACGGCCACGCCCATTCCGCGCACACTGGCCATGAGCTACTACGCCGATCTCGATGTATCCACCATCGACGAGCTGCCGCCCGGGCGCACGCCCATCGTGACCAAGGTGGTGAGCGACACGCGCCGCGCCGAGGTGGTGGCGCGCATCCGCGGCCAGATCGGCGAGGGGCGGCAGATCTATTGGGTCTGCCCCTTGATCGAGGAGAGCGAGGCGCTGGACCTGAGCAACGCCACCGCCACGCATGCGGAGCTCTCGCAGGCCCTGCCGGGCGTGCTGGTGGGCCTGCTGCATTCGCGCATGTCGCCAGCCGAGAAGAAGGCGGTGATGTCGCTGTTCGAGCAGGGGCAGATGGGCGTGCTGGTGTCCACCACGGTGATCGAGGTCGGCGTGGACGTGCCCAACGCCACGCTCATGGTGATCGAGCACGCCGAGCGCTTCGGCCTGGCGCAGCTGCACCAGCTGCGCGGCCGCGTGGGGCGCGGCGCGGCGGCTTCAGCCTGCGTGCTGATGTACTCGCCGCCGGAAGGCGGGCGTCTGGGGGAGACCGCGCGCGAGCGCCTGCGCGCGATGGTCGAGACCAACGATGGCTTCGAGATTGCGCGGCGCGACCTGGAGATCCGGGGCCCGGGCGAATTCCTGGGCGCCCGCCAGTCGGGCGCACCGCTGCTGCGCTTTGCCGACCTGGCCACCGACGGCCACCTGCTGCACTGGGCGCGCGAGGCCGCGCAGGCCATGCTGGACGACCACCCGCGCGAGGCCGAACAGCACCTGGCGCGCTGGCTGGGCAGCAAGGCCGAGTACCTCAAGGCCTGACAGCGGGCAGCCGTGACCGCCGCTCAAGGGGCAGCGGGCTGGCGCTCAAGGGACGGGTCGCGCTTCATCGTGAACGGGTATCCCTCTGAATCGCTGCCGAAACTGAAGTCGCCTTCATAGAGGCGATCGTCCTCGACCCGCATCAACTGAAGCCGTGTGCCATTGGCGTCCCGGATCTCGAACTTGTTGGTGTCCCGGCCGTCGACGAATTTGGTGCCCGCGAACGCCGCTTCCGAGATGGTGGACTGCTGTATCTCTTCAGGTGCGCCGTTGCAGGTGGGGGTGCCGTAGACACGTTTCGTGCTGGTCATCGACAGCACACCGGGACGTACCGGCAAGACGTCCACACCGGTGCGGTCCGAGCGTCCGCTGGACACCCATTGAGAGACGACGGTGTCCGGCTCCTGCACCATCACCTCGCCGATCCAGTGGATCTGTCCCGGGATCGTGATGAAGGTCTCGGTAAGGATCTCGGTGCACGGCCCCGCCCATTGACCCAGGTAGACCGACAAGGGGTCGTCGATGGGCGGCGACGTGGGAGACCCTGGAGACGGGGACGAGGTGGAAGGCGTGCCGATCGGGGCGGCTGTCGTCGGGTCTTCTTCGATGCAGTCCCCGCCGCCGCCGCAGGCTGTCAGCCCGAGGACAAGCGGCAAGAGAAAGACCAGGACGTGGCGCGATGTCGCGCGCAGGGCAGAGACGGCGTGTGGCATGGGGAACGTTCGGTGAACAGGGCGTCGCCCGATACTGACGATTCCCGCCGTGCAAGCCATTCCGCCAATGCATGAATTTGCCCTGGCCAGTTGACCGATGGCGCGGGCCCTGTCGCACAATAGCCCGCATGACGCTCACCGAACTCAAGTACATCGTCGCCGTGGCGCGCGAGAAGCACTTCGGCAAGGCGGCCGAGGCCTGCTTCGTCTCGCAGCCCACGCTGTCGGTGGCGATCAAGAAGCTCGAGGAGGAACTCGAACTCAAGATCTTCGAGCGCAACGCCAGCGAGATCGCCGTCACGCCCCTGGGCGAAGACATCGTGCGCCAGGCCCAGACGGTGCTGGAGCAGGCGGCCGCCATCAAGGAGATCGCCAAGCGCGGCAAGGACCCGCTGGCCGGTCCGCTCAAGCTGGGCGTCATCTACACCATCGGCCCGTATTTGCTGCCCGAGCTGGTGCGCCAGGTGATCGAGCGCACCCCGCAGATGCCGCTGGTGCTGCAGGAGAACTTCACCACCAAGCTGCTGGAGCAACTGCGCCTGGGCGAGATCGACTGCGCCATCCTGGCCGAGCCGTTTCCCGACACCAACCTGGCCATCGCCCCGCTGTACGACGAGCCCTTCATGGCCGCGGTGCCGCACACGCACGCGCTCGCGAACCAAGGGCACATCACGGCCGAGGAGCTCAAGCGCGAGACCATGCTGCTGCTGGGCACCGGCCATTGCTTCCGCGACCACGTGCTGGAGGTTTGTCCCGAGTTCGCGCGTTTCTCCAACGACACCGAGGGCATCCGGAAAAGCTTCGAAGGTTCCTCGTTGGAGACCATCAAGCACATGGTGGCCGCGGGCATGGGTGTGACGCTGGTGCCGCGCCTGTCGGTGCCGCGTTCGGCGTTCAACGGATCGGCGGCCGTGCGAGAGGACCTGGGCGATTCGCCCTACGTACGCTACTTGCCTTTCGAAGGCGAGGCGCCCACGCGCCGCGTGGTGCTGGCCTGGCGGCGCAGCTTCACGCGCTACGAGGCCATCGCCGAGCTGCGAAACGCCATCTACGCCTGCGAGCTGCCAGGCGTGAAGAGGTTGTCGTGAGCACGATGGCACCGGCGCCGCACGCGCCCTCGCGTCTCTCGCTCTGGCTGGATCTGATCCGCTGGAACCGGCCCGCTGGCTGGCTGCTGTTGCTGTGGCCCACCCTGTCCGCGCTGTGGGTGGCGGCTGGCGGGTTCCCGGGCTGGCATCTGCTGCTGGTCTTCACGCTGGGCACCATCCTCATGCGCAGCGCAGGCTGCTGCGTGAACGACGTGGCCGACCGCGACTTCGACCGCCACGTCAAGCGCACGGCGCAGCGGCCCGTCACTTCAGGCAAGGTATCGGTGAAGGAGGCGCTGGCCGTGGGCGCCGTGCTGGCGCTGGCGGCGTTCGCGCTGGTGATCACCACCAATGCGTTGACCATCGCGCTGTCGTTCGCGGCGCTGGCGATCACCCTGGCCTACCCCTTCGCCAAGCGCGTGGTGTCCATGCCGCAGGCGGTGCTCGGCGTGGCCTTCAGCTTCGGCATCCCCATGGCCTTCGCCGCGGTGCAGGGCGAGGTGCCCACGCTGGCCTGGGTGCTGCTGCTGGGCAACCTGTTCTGGGTGCTGGCCTACGACACCGAGTACGCCATGGTCGATCGCGACGACGACCTGCGCATCGGCATGAAGACCTCGGCGATCACCCTGGGCCGGGCAGACGTGGCGGCGGTGACGGGCTTCTACCTGCTGCACCTGGCGATCTGGACCCTGGCGCTGTGGCCGCAGCTGCGGCCCGTGGTGTGGCTGGCCACGCTGGCCGTGGCGCTGGGGCAGGTGGTGTGGCACTTCACGCTGATCCGCACGCGCTCGCGCGAGGGGTGCTTCGCGGCGTTCCGCGCGAATCACTGGCTCGGGTTTACGGTGTTCGTGGGGGTGGCGCTCGGTTCGATGTGAGTCCGCAGACACGATGGACTCTGCTCCTCGAGCAGCGCGAGGTGCTTCGCAGACAGGGCCCTATTTACCGAACTCGCGCCCCAGTGCTTCAGCGCGTTGTTGTGCGGCCTTCAAAGCCGATTCGAACGAGGCCTTCATCCCCGCTGCCTCCATCGCCGTCAGCGCCGCATACGTGGTGCCGCCTTTCGACGTGACGCGCTCGCGCAGCACCTGCGGCGGCTCATTCGAGCGTTGCGCCAGGGTGGATGCGCCGACGAAGGTGCCGATGGCGAGTTGCAGCGCGGTCTCTGCCGGCAGCCCCATGCGTGCGCCCGCGTCGCGCATGGCTTCGAGGAAATAGAACACGTAGGCCGGGCCGGAGCCGGAGATCGCGGTGACGGCGTCGAGGTCGCGCTCGGTGGCCACCCACACCAGCTCGCCCGTGGTGCGCACCACGCGCTCGACCAGCGCGCGGTCCTCGGCCGAGACGCCCTCGCGCGCGAACAGGCCGGTCATGCCCAGGCCCACCAGGGCGGGCGTGTTGGGCATGGCGCGAACGATGCGTTGGGTGCCCAGCCAGGCGGCCATGCTCTCGCTGGTGATGCCCGCCGCCACGCTCAGGTGCAAGGCGCCGCCCAGGTGCGGGCCGGCGGCGAGTGCGGCGTCCTTGAAGGTTTGCGGCTTCACGGCCCAGACCACGAGGTCCGAGGGTTTGAGATCGGCGCCCGCCGCGGCGAACACCGCCACACCCGGGAACTGCTGCGCCAGGCGGGTGCGCTGTTCGTCCCAGGGCTCGACGATCTGGATGGCACCGGCCGCGTGGCCCTGGCGCAGCAGGCCGCCGACGATGGCGCTGGCCATGTTGCCGCCGCCGATGAAGGTGGTGAGGGGGGAGGAGGGCGTGTTCATGCGAGCGATTGTCGCCCGGCTCATTGCGCCGTCGTCTGGCGAACCGCATGCTCCCAGGCGGCCATCTTCTCGGCCGCTTGTTCGCGCGAGAGCTTCGGCTCGAAGCGGCGTTCGGCATGCCACTGCGCGCTCAGTTCGTCCGTGCCCTGGTACACGCCGGCGTGCAGGCCCGCCAGATAGGCCGCTCCCAACGCCGTGGTCTCCACCACCTCGGGCCGCACCACGGGAATGCCCAGCAGGTCGGCCTGGATCTGCATCAGCAGGTCGTTGACGCTGGCGCCGCCGTCCACGCGCAGCTCGCTCACGGGCACGCCGCCCGCGGCCACGGCGTCGCGGCTCATGGCCTGCAGCAGGGCCGCGCTCTGGAAGGCGATGCTCTCCAGCGCCGCCCGCGCGATGTGGGCCATGGTGGTGCCGCGCGTGAGGCCGGTGATGCTGCCGCGCACGTCGGGCCGCCAATAGGGCGCGCCCAAGCCGGTGAAGGCCGGCACCACCACCACGCCATCGGCGTCGGGCACGCTTTCGGCCAGGGCCTGCACCTCGCTGCTCGACTCGATCGCGCGCAGGCCGTCGCGCAGCCACTGCACCACCGCGCCGGCGATGAAGACACTGCCTTCCAGCGCGTACTGCGCCGGGCCGGCCGCCTGCGCGCAGGACGTCGTGATCAGGCCGTTCTGGCTGGTCTGGAAACGCTCGCCCGTGTGCATGAGCATGAAGCAGCCGGTACCGTAGGTGTTCTTGGCCATGCCGGCGCTGAAGCAGGCCTGGCCGAACAGCGCGCTTTGCTGGTCGCCCGCCACACCGCCGATGGGCAGGGCAGTGCCGAGCCAGTCGGCGTGGGCCTCGCCGAAGTCGGCGCTGGAGGGCAGGGTTTCAGGCAGCAGGCTGCGCGGGATGCGCAGCAGGTCGAGCAGTTCGTCGTCCCAGTCGTGGGTGCTGACGTTGAAGAGCATGGTGCGCGCGGCGTTGCTGTGGTCGGTGACGTGGCGCGCGCCTCGCGTGAGGTGCCAGATCAGCCAGCTGTCCACGGTGCCGAAGGCCAGTTCACCGCGCTCGGCCAGCGAGCGCACACCTTTCACGTTGTCCAGGATCCACTGCAGCTTGGTGCCGGAGAAATAGGCGTCGATGCGCAGTCCGGTCTTGCGCTGCACCAGGGCCTCGTGGCCCTGCTCGCGCAGCCTTGCGCAGGCCTCCTCGGCGCGGCGGTCCTGCCAGACGATGGCGTTGTAGACGGGCTCGCCGGTGCGGCGGTCCCAGACCAGCGTGGTCTCGCGCTGGTTGGTGATGCCAATGGCGCGCACACCATCTGCCCCAAGGCCCGCCTTGCCCAGCACCTCGCGCGCGGTGGCCAGCTGCGTGTCCCACAAGGCGCGCGGGTCGTGCTCCACCCAGCCCGGTTGCGGGTAGATCTGCGGGAATTCGCGCTGGGCCATGGCCACCACACGGCCCTGGCGGTCGAAGACGATGCTGCGCGAGCTGGAGGTGCCCTGGTCGAGGGCGAGCAGGTGGGTAGAGGTCATCGGCAGGGGCTTTCAGGAGGCGAGGGCCTCGGGCTCGGCGGTCACCACGCATTCCACGTGGCTTTGCTCGATCAGCGCGTTGAAGGGTTCGGGCGGGGGCTTGTCGGTGAAGAGCACGTCGAGATCGTCCAGCCGCGCAAGTTCAACCATGGCGGGCCGGTTGAACTTGCTGTGGTCGGCCGCAAGCCAGACCTGGCGCGATTGCGCCACGATGGCGCGCGCCACCTTGACTTCGCGGTAGTCGAAGTCGCGCAGCGTGCCGTCGGCCTCGATGCCGCTGATGCCGATCAGGCCGATGTCGACCTTGAACTGGTGCATGAAGTCCACCGTGGCCTCGCCCACGATGCCCTGGTCGGCCGCGCGCACCTGACCGCCGGCGACGATGACCTCGCAGTCCGGGTTGGTGCTCATGAGCGAGGCGATGTGCAGGTTGTTGGTGATGACGCGCAGGCCGCGGTGGCGCTGCAGCTCGCGCGCGATGGCCTCGATCGTGGTGCCGATGTTCATGATCAGCGAGCAGCCGTTGGGCACGCGCGCGGCCACGGCGCGCGCGATGCGCTGCTTGGCCTCGGCCTGCAGGGCCTGGCGCTGGCGGTAGGCGATGTTCTCGGTGGTGGAACCCGGCAGGCGCACGCCGCCATGAAAGCGCGCCAGCAGCCCGGCCTCGGCCAGGCGCTGCACGTCGCGTCGCACGGTCTGCAGAGTGACGCCGAAGCGCTCGGCCAGGGCTTCGATGGTCTGCGGCCCGTGGGCACGGACCTCGTCGAGCAAGTGGGTGTGGCGGGGATTCAGGTTCATGAAGGGTCGCGCGGCGGTCTCGTTTCGAACATATCGGAAAACGCTGATGGACTTCTAAGGGTATGTACCGAACATGAAAAGAAAAAAAACGAACAAAAATTCGCCGAAACGAAAGCGCTGACCCGGCCCGGTGCGGGCGCGCGCACATCACACCTCCTATGCAGTTGTCACTGGAAGCGATCACCAAGACCGTGGGTCCGTCGGTCCACCTGTACCCGATGAGCCTGTCGCCCGTGCCGGGCGCGGTCACGGTGTTGCTGGGCGCCACCCAGGCGGGCAAGACCAGCCTCATGCGTGTCATGGCGGGATTGGACACGGCCAGTTCCGGGCGCGTGCTGGTGGATGGGCAGGACGTGACGCGCCAGTCGGTGCGTGAGCGCAATGTGGCCATGGTCTACCAGCAGTTCGTCAACTACCCGTCGATGACGGTGGCGCAGAACATCGCCTCGCCGCTGCGCCTGCGCGGCGAACGCGGCGTCGAGGACCGCGTGCGCGCGCTGGCCGCGCGGCTGCACATCGAGCCCTTCCTGGACCGCCTGCCGGCCGAACTCTCGGGCGGTCAGCAGCAGCGCGTGGCGCTGGCGCGCGCCCTGGCCAAGCAGGCGCCGCTGATGCTGCTCGACGAGCCCCTGGTGAACCTGGACTACAAGTTGCGCGAGGAGTTGCGCGAGGAGCTGACCCAGCTCTTCGCCAGCGGCGATTCCACCGTGGTCTACGCCACCACCGAGCCCGGCGAGGCCCTCCTGCTGGGCGGGCACACCGCCGTCATGGACGCCGGCGAACTGCTGCAGTACGGTCCCACGGCCGAGGTCTTCCACCGCCCGCAGAGCCTGCGCGTGGCGCGCGCCTTCAGCGATCCGCCCATGAACCTGATGGCCGCGCGCCGCAACGCCCACGGTGGCGTGCGTGTGGCCGACACGGTGGACTGGCCGCTGGAACTGCCCGCGCAGGCCGACGATGGCTTCGTGCTCGGCATCCGCGCGGGCGGCCTGCGGGCGCGTTCGCAGCCCGGCGACGTGTCCATCGCCTCGCGCGTCGAGCTGGCGGAGATCGCAGGCTCCGACACCTTCGTGCACGTGAGCAGCGACGTGGGCGAACTGGTGGCCCAGCTCGTGGGCGTGCACAAGTTCGAGCTCGGCGCGCGCATCACGCTGCACCTCAACCCCGACCACCTGTTCGTGTTCGACGCGCGCGGCCCGCTGGTGCGCGCGCCGCAAGGAGTGCGCTGATGGCCCTGATCGAACTCGACCTGGCGCACGCCTACGGACCGAACCCGCGCTCGGACGACGACTACGCGCTGCTGCCGCTGAAGATGGCCTTTCGCGACGGCGGCGCCTACGCCTTGCTCGGGCCGTCGGGCTGCGGCAAGACAACCATGCTCAACATCATCTCGGGTCTGCTCGTGCCGTCGCAGGGCACGGTGCGCTTCGACGGGCGCGACGTGACGCGCGACTCGCCGCAGCAGCGCAACATCGCCCAGGTGTTCCAGTTCCCGGTCATCTACGACACCATGACCGTGGCGCAGAACCTGGCCTTCCCGCTGCGCAACCGCCGTGTGCCGGAGGCGGAGATCCGCCAGCGCGTGGGCCGCATCGCCGAGATGCTGGAGCTCAGCGGCCAGCTCGACCACCGCGCCGCCGGCCTGAGCGCCGATCAGAAGCAGAAGATCTCGCTCGGGCGCGGCCTGGTGCGATCGGACGTGTCGGCCGTGCTGTTCGACGAGCCGCTCACGGTGATCGACCCGCACCTGAAGTGGCAGTTGCGGCGCAAGCTCAAGCAGATCCACCACGAGCTCAAGCTCACGCTGATCTATGTCACGCACGACCAGGTGGAGGCCCTGACCTTCGCCGATGAGGTGGTGGTGATGTCGCGGGGCCGCGCGATGCAGAAGGGGGCGGCCGAGGACCTGTTCGAGCGCCCCGCGCACACCTTCGTGGGGCATTTCATCGGCTCGCCGGGCATGAACTTCCTGCCCGCGCAGGCGGTGCGCGGCGGGGTGCTGGTGAATGACCAGCCCCTGGCCTTCCAGGAGGACCGCAAACTGCCCGAGGGGCCGGTCAAGCTGGGCATCCGCCCCGAGTACCTGCGCCTGGGCCAGGCCGGCGACGGCCGCTCGCTGCCCGCGCGCGTGAGCCGGGTGCAGGACATTGGCACCTACTTCCTGCTGACCTGCGAAGTCGGCGGGCACACGCTCAAGAGCCGGCTGGGCGCCGAGGCGTCGCCGCCGGCCGTGGGCGACACCGTGCACCTGCGCCTGCTGGACGCGCACACCTGCTTCTACCGCGACGAACAACTGGTGGAGGCCACCGCATGACCAACCACAAGCCCGTGAACCAGAAGGCCTGGTGGCTGGTGCTGCCGGTCATCCTGTGCGTGGCCTTCTCGGCCGTACTGCCGCTGATGACGGTGGTGAACTACTCGGTGCAGGACATCATCTCGCCGCAGCGGCGCGTGTTCGTCGGCACCGAATGGTTCGTCATGGTGATGCGCGACAGCGACCTGCACCTGGCGCTGTGGCGGCAGATCCAGTTCTCGCTCGCGGTGCTGCTGATCGAGATTCCACTGGGCATCGCGCTGGCGCTGTCCATGCCGGCCGCGGGCTGGCGGGCCTCGGTGGTGCTGGTGATCGTGGCGCTGTCGCTGCTGATTCCGTGGAACGTGGTCGGCACCATCTGGCAGATCTTCGGGCGAAGCGACATCGGGCTGCTGGGCCACACGCTGTTGAAGCTGGGCGTGGACTACAGCTACACCGGCAACCCGGATCACGCCTGGTGGACGGTGCTCATCATGGACGTGTGGCACTGGACGCCGCTGGTGGCCCTGCTGGCTTACGCCGGCCTGCGCAGCATCCCCGACGCGTACTACCAGGCGGCCCGCATCGACGGCGCCAGCCAATGGGCCGTGTTCCGCTACATCCAGCTTCCCAAGATGCGCGGCGTGCTCATGATCGCCGTGCTGCTGCGTTTCATGGACAGCTTCATGATCTACACGGAGCCCTTCGTGCTCACCGGCGGTGGGCCGGGCAACGCCACCACCTTCCTGTCGCAGTACCTCACCACCAAGGCGGTGGGCCAGTTCGACCTCGGGCCCGCGGCGGCCTTCTCGCTCATCTACTTCTTCATCATCCTGCTGTTCTGCTTCGTGCTCTACAACTGGATGCAGAGCCTCGGCACGTCGGAAAAGGAGCAGGGCCATGCATGACAGCAAGTTCAAGGCGCGCTGGCTGTTCCTCATCGCCTACCTGGCGTTCGCGCTGCTGCCCATCTACTGGATGGTGAACATGAGCTTCAAGACGAACGGGGAGATCCTGTCCTCGTTCTCGCTCTGGCCCGAGACCTTCACCTGGGACAACTACAAGACCATCTTCACCGACCCCTCGTGGTACTCGGGCTACATCAACAGCCTGATCTACGTCGGCATCAACACGCTCATCTCGCTCACCGTGGCGCTGCCCGCGGCCTATGCGTTCTCGCGCTACCGCTTCCTCGGCGACAAGCACGTGTTCTTCTGGTTGTTGACGAACCGCATGACGCCGCCCGCGGTGTTCCTGCTGCCCTTCTTCCAGCTCTACACCACGCTCGGCCTGATGGACACGCACATCGCCGTGGCGCTGGCGCACCTCTTGTTCAACGTGCCGCTGGCGGTGTGGATCCTCGAAGGCTTCATGTGCGGCGTCCCGCGCGAGATCGACGAGACCGCCTACATCGACGGCTACAGCTTCCCGCGCTTCTTCTTCACCATCTTCCTGCCGCTGATCAAGGCCGGCGTGGGCGTGGCGGCGTTCTTCTGTTTCATGTTCAGCTGGGTGGAGCTGCTGCTGGCGCGCACGCTCACCAGCGTCAATGCCAAGCCCATCGTGGCGACGATGACGCGAACCGTGAGCGCCTCGGGCATGGACTGGGCCACGCTGGCGGCGGCCGGCGTGCTCACCATCGTGCCCGGCGCCATCGTCATCTGGTTCGTGCGGCACTACATCGCCAAGGGCTTCGCCATGGGGAGGGTGTGATGTTCGCCTGGATGGTCTGGACCTTGCCGGTGGCGGTCTTCTTCACCGTCATCGTGCTCATGCTCATCGGCATGACGGTGTGGGAGATCCGCTCGCCCACGATCGAACGCAAGGGCTTTCTGCCCATGAAGACCACGCGTGGCGACCGGCTCTTCGTCGGCCTGCTCGGCGCGGCCTACATCAACCTCGCCTTCGTGGGCCTGGCCGGATGGATCGCCGAGCGGCTCGGCCTGGCGCAGGAGCCGTCGGTGTGGATCGGCTTCGTGATCTCGGTGTTCTGGCTCGCCTTGGTGATGCGCAAAGGCTGAGCCCCCAAATTTCCAACGACCGGACCGCCGCTTCCCCGGTGCCGTGTCGATTCGCTGGCGGGGAGGCACATCATCATCAAGGAGACAACATGAAACTGCGACACACGGCGCTCGCTGCGCTGATCGCGACCGGGGCCGCGCTGCCGGCCTGGGCGGACGAGGCCGCCGCCAAGCGATGGATCGACAGCGAGTTCCAGCCGTCCACCCTGAGCAAGGCGCAGCAGACGGCCGAGCTCAAGTGGTTCATCGACGCTGCGGCCAAGCTCAAGGCCAAGGGCGTGCGCGATATCTCGGTGGTCTCGGAGACCATCACCACGCACGAGTACGAATCCAAAACCCTCGCCAGGGCCTTCAGCGAGATCACCGGCATCAACGTCAAGCACGACCTGATCCAGGAGGGTGACGTGGTCGAGAAGCTGCAGACCTCGATGCAATCCGGCAAGTCCATCTACGACGGCTGGATCAGCGACTCCGACCTCATCGGCACGCACTACCGCTACGGCCAGATCCTCAACCTGACCGACTACATGGCCGGCCCGGGCAAGGAGTTCACCAACCCGGGCCTCGACCTCAAGGACTTCATCGGCACGAAGTTCACCACCGGGCCCGACGGCAAGCTCTACCAGCTGCCCGACCAGCAGTTCGCCAACCTCTACTGGTTCCGCGCCGACTGGTTCGCGCGCCAGGACCTGAAGGACAAGTTCAAGGCCAAGTACGGCTACGACCTGGGCGTGCCGCTGAACTGGAGCGCCTATGAGGACATCGCCGAGTTCTTCACCAACGACGTGAAGACCATCGACGGCAAGCCCATTTACGGGCACATGGACTACGGCAAGAAGGACCCGTCGCTGGGCTGGCGCTTCACCGACGCCTGGCTGTCGATGGCGGGTACCGCCGACATCGGCAACCCCAATGGCCTGCCCATCGACGAGTGGGGCATCCGCGTGGCCGACGACAAGTGCACGCCGGTGGGCGCAAGCGTGGCGCGTGGCGGTGCGGCCAACTCCCCGGCGGCCGTCTATGCGCTGACCAAGTACGTCGACTGGATGAAGAAGTACGCGCCCAAGGAGGCCACCGGCATGACCTTCGGCGAGGCCGGTCCGGTGCCCGCGCAGGGCCAGATCGCGCAGCAGATCTTCTGGTACACCGCCTTCACCGCCGACATGACCAAGCCCGGCCTGCCCGTGGTCAACGCCGACGGCACGCCCAAGTGGCGCATGGCGCCCGGCCCCAACGGCCCCTACTGGAAGCAGGGCATGCAGAACGGCTACCAGGACGTGGGCTCGTGGACCTTCTTCAAGAACCACGACGCCAACAGAACCGCGGCGGCCTGGCTCTACGCGCAGTTCATCACCGCCAAGACCACCTCGCTGAAGAAGACCATCGTGGGGCTCACGCCGATCCGCGAGAGCGACATCCAGAGCAAGGCCATGACCGACATGGCGCCCAAGCTCGGCGGTCTGGTGGAGTTCTACCGCTCGCCCGCGCGCGTGGCCTGGACCCCCACCGGCACCAACGTGCCGGACTATCCCAAGCTCGCGCAGTTGTGGTGGCAGAACGTGGCCCAGGCCGTGACGGGCGAGAAGACCCCGCAGCAGGCCATGGACGGCCTGGCCGATCAGATGGACCAGGTGCTGGCTCGCCTGGAGCGCGCCGGCATGGAGCGCTGCGCGCCCAAGCTCAACGCCAAGGGCGACCCCAACAAGTGGCTGAGCGACAAGGCAGCGCCCTGGAAGAAGCTGGCCAACGAGAAGCCCAAGGGCGAGACCATCGCCTACGATCAGCTGCTCAATGCCTGGAAGGCGGGCAAGGTCCGCTGATTGAAGCCGCGCCGTTCGCTCCCCTGCTGCCGCTGGCATCAGGGGAGTTGATCACCCGCACACATGAACCGAGAACAACGCTTCGCCGCTCTCGCCGACACGGACCGCTTCGACCTCGTGGTCGTGGGTGGTGGTGCCACCGGCCTGGGCGTGGCGCTCGACGCCAGTCTGCGGGGCTTCACCGTCGCGCTGTTCGAGTCGCACGACTTCGCGGGTGGCACCTCCTCGCGCGCCACCAAGCTCCTGCATGGCGGCGTGCGCTACCTCGCCCAGGGCAACGTGGCGCTGGTGCGCGAAGCCTTGGCCGAGCGCACCACCATCATGACGATCGCGCCGCACCTGGCGCAGCCGCTGCCCTTCGTGATGCCCAGCCACCAGTGGTGGCAAACGCCGTTCTACGGCATCGGCCTCAAGCTGTACGACCTGCTGGCCGGGCGGGCCGGCCTGGGGCCGACGGAGTTCCTGGACCGCGCGCGGACCCTGTCTGCCCTGCCCGGCGTGAACCCGCAAGGCTTGCGCGGGGGTGTGCGCTATTGGGACGGCCAGTTCGACGACGCCCGGCTGGCCATTGCGCTGGCGCGCACGGCCGAAGCCGCAGGGGCGTTGGTGTTCAACCACGCCGAGGTCATCGCCGTCGCATCGGACGGCGATGGCCACCGGGTGACGGTGCGCGACCAGATGAGCGTTGGCGAGCACCAGGTGCGCGCGCGCTGCGTCGTCAACGCCACGGGTGTCTGGGTCGACGCCATGCGCGAGGCCGCCGGCACACCCTCGCACATGGTCAGCCCGAGCCAGGGCGTGCACGTGGTCGTCGACCGCGAATTCCTCGGTGGCGAACACGCCCTGCTGGTGCCGCGCACGCGAGACGGCCGTGTGCTGTTCGCTGTGCCCTGGCTGGGCAAGCTCATCCTGGGCACCACGGACACGCCTCGGCAGGATCTCGCGCGCGAGCCGCAGCCGTTCGCGCAGGAACTGGCGTTCATTCTTGACGAAGCCTCGCGCGTACTTAGCCGGCCGGTGCGGCACGCCGACATCCGCAGTGTCTGGGTCGGTCTGCGCCCGTTGGTGGCGGCTCCCAGCGATGGCACCGGAACCAAGGGCCTGTCTCGGGAGCACACCGTGGTGGTCGATCCGAACGGCCTGGTCACCGTCACCGGGGGCAAGTGGACGACCTACCGCGCCATGGCCGAGGACGTGCTCCAGCGGTGCTTCGACGCCGGTCGGCTCCCCGCGCGTCCAGGCGGGCAGAGCGCCCGCCACCGCCTGGTTGGCGCGCCGGGCAGCGCCTCGGTGCCGATCCACACCGCGCCGGGCTGGCACCTCTATGGCACAGAGGCACAGCGGATCCAGGCCCTGCCCGGCGCCGATCGGGCCCTGGGCATGGGCCTGTGCGCTGCCATGGTGCGGTTTGCCGTCAGAAGTGAGCACGCACTCACGGTGGAGGATGTGCTGGCGCGCCGATGGCGTGCGCTTTTTCTGGATGCGACCCAGGCCGGACACATGGCCGCCGACGTGGCGGCCATCCTGCGCGAAGAAGGTGTGACCGATCCGCGCACCGACGACTTCTTGGCCCTTGCCCGCTGTTACGCCGCCCCTGGCGTTTGACGCGCCTTCGATCTCATGCCATAATGCGCGGCTTCGCCCCTTTTGGGGGTGATGTATCTGGCGCAAGCCATCTGCCCACCGAAGGGTGGCATCCGCCGCGGCAGCAGCCGCTTGCAGTGGATGTCCCTCGACGACGGGCCCAAGACTGATCGCTGTTGGCCGCGGTGGCCTTCACGGTTCAAGTTGGGACTTAAATCAAATGATCCAAACGCAATCTCGACTCGATGTTGCTGACAACACGGGTGCCAAGTCCGTGATGTGCATCAAGGTGCTCGGCGGCTCCAAGCGCCGCTACGCCAGTGTGGGCGATGTCATCAAGGTCAGCATCAAGGAAGCAGCGCCGCGTGGCCGCGTCAAAAAGGGCGAGGTCTACAACGCCGTGGTGGTGCGCACCGCCAAGGGCATCCGCCGCCAGGATGGCGCGCTGATCAAGTTCGACGGCAACGCGGCAGTGTTGCTCAACGCCAAGCTGGAGCCCATCGGCACCCGCATCTTCGGCCCGGTGACGCGCGAGCTGCGCACCGAGAAGTTCATGAAGATCGTGTCGCTGGCCCCCGAGGTTCTCTGAGGAAGCCACCATGAACAAGATTCGTACAGGTGACGAAGTCATCGTGATCGCGGGGCGCGACAAGGGTAAGCGCGGCAAGGTGTTGTCGCGCGCCGGCGAGCAGCATGTCGTGGTCGAAGGCGTCAATATCGTCAAGAAGCACGCTAAACCCAACCCCATGAAGGGCGTTACCGGTGGCATCGTCGAAAAGACCATGCCCATCGACCAGTCCAATGTGGCGATCTTCAATCCCGCGACCGGTAAAGCCGATCGCGTGGGCGTGAAGGCTGTGGATGGTAAGAACGTGCGCGTCTTCAAGTCCAACGGCGAACAGATCAAGGTGGCATGACCATGGCACGACAGCAACAACACTACCGCGAGAAGGTCGTCCCCGAGCTGATCGCCAAGTTCGGCTACAAGTCGCCGATGGAGGTGCCGCGCATCACCAAGATTACGCTCAACATGGGTGTGAGCGAGGCCGTGGCGGACAAGAAGGTGATGGACAACGCCGTGGGCGACCTCACCAAGATCGCCGGCCAGAAGCCCGTCGTGACCAAGGCCAAGAAGGCCATCGCCGGCTTCAAGATCCGTGAACAGCAAGCCATCGGCTGCATGGTCACGCTGCGCGGCGCCCGCATGTACGAATTCCTGGACCGCTTTGTCACCGTGGCTCTGCCCCGCGTGCGCGACTTCCGTGGCATCTCCGGCCGTTCCTTCGATGGTCGCGGCAACTACAACGTTGGCGTCAAGGAACAGATCATCTTCCCCGAGATCGAGTACGACAAGGTCGATGCCCTGCGCGGCCTGAACATCAGCATCACGACGACCGCCAAGACCGACGACGAGTGCAAGGCACTGCTGGCTGGTTTCCGTTTCCCGTTCAAGAACTGAGGTGGCGCGTGGCTAAACAAGCACTACTCCAACGTGAACTCAAGCGCGAGAAACTCGCTGCCAAGTTCGCCAAGAAATACAACGAGCTGAAGTCCACCGCCGGCGACGCCAAGAAGTCGGACGAGGAGCGCGACGCGGCTCGCCTGGCCCTGCAGAAGCTGCCCCGCAACGCGAACCCGACCCGTCAGCGCAACCGCTGCGAGATCACGGGTCGCCCGCGCGGCACCTTCAACCACTTCGGCCTGGCTCGCGCCAAGGTCCGTGAAATGGCTTTTGCCGGTGAAATTCCCGGCATCACCAAAGCCAGCTGGTAAGCCTTAGGAGAACCCCACATGAGCATGAGTGATCCTATCGCCGACATGTTGACCCGTGTCCGCAACGCGCAGATGGTCGAAAAGGCCACGGTGGCGATGCCGGCGTCGAAGGTGAAGACGGCGATCGCCCAGGTCCTGAAGGACGAGGGCTATATCGACGACTTCAAGGTGGTCAATGAAGGCGGCAAGAGCGAGCTGGTCATTACCCTGAAGTACTACGCCGGCCGTCCCGTGATCGAGCGCATCGAGCGTGTGAGCCGCCCCGGCCTGCGTGTCTACCGTGGCCGCAACGCCATTCCCCAGGTGCAGAACGGCCTGGGCGTGGCGATCGTGACCACCCCGCGCGGTGTCATGACCGATCGCAAGGCGCGCGCCACCGGTGTCGGTGGTGAAGTGCTGTGCTACGTCGCCTGATGCTGGCATTGAGGAGAGACTGAATGTCACGTATTGGAAAACAGCCGATCACGGTGCCCACCGGGGTCGAGGTCGCCGTCAAGGACGGGCTGATCAACGTCAAGGGTGCGAATGGCACCCTTAGCCTGGCCGCCAACGCGCTGGTCAAGATCGAAATCAACGCCGGGAAGGTGAACTTCATTCCCGTCGATGAGTCGCGCGATGCGAACGCCATGTCCGGCACCATGCGTCAGCTGGTCAACAACATGGTCAATGGCGTCAGCAAGGGCTTCGAGAAAAAGCTCAGCCTGGTCGGTGTGGGTTTCAAGGCCCAGGCCCAAGGTGCCAAGCTCAACCTCACGGTGGGCTATTCGCACCCGGTGATCATGGACATGCCGGCAGGCATCAAGGTGGAGACGCCGTCGCCCACTGAAATCGTGATCAAGGGCGCCGACCGCCAACGCGTCGGCCAGGTCGCGTCGGAAGTGCGCGCGGTGCGTCCGCCTGAGCCCTACAAAGGCAAGGGCATCCGCTATGCGGATGAAAAGGTCGTGATCAAGGAAACCAAGAAGAAATAAGGAGTCCGATCATGCTGACCAAGAAAGAACAACGCCTGCGCCGCGCGCGCCAGACCCGTATCCGCATTGCCCAGCAAGGCGCGGTGCGTCTGACGGTGAACCGCACCAACCTGCACATCTACGCCAACGTCGTCTCCGCCGACGGTTCGCGCATCCTCGCCTCGGCCTCCACGGCCGAGAAGGAAGTGCGTGCCCAGCTGGGCGCCTCTGGCAAGGGTGGCAACGCCGCTGCTGCCGTGGTTATCGGCAAGCGAATTGCCGAGAAGGCCAAGGCCGCCGGCATCGAGAAAGTGGCGTTCGACCGTTCGGGCTTTGCCTACCACGGCCGCGTCAAGGCCCTTGCAGATGCCGCTCGTGAGGCCGGCCTGCAGTTCTGATGAAACGGGATCAACGACATGGCTAAGTTTCAGGCAAACATCAAGAACGAAGCGAACGAAGACGGTCTGCGCGAAAAGATGATCGCGATCAACCGCGTGACCAAAGTGGTCAAGGGCGGTCGTATCCTCGGTTTCGCTGCGCTCACCGTCGTCGGTGATGGCGATGGCCGCGTGGGCATGGGCAAGGGCAAGGCGCGTGAGGTGCCGGTGGCCGTGCAAAAGGCCATGGAGCAGGCACGCCGCAACATGATCAAGGTGTCGCTCAAGGACGGCTCGCTGCACCACGCGGTGCATGGTGAGCACGGCGCCTCCAACGTGATGATGCTCCCCGCCGTCAAGGGTACCGGCATCATCGCGGGCGGCCCGATGCGCGCCGTCTTCGAAGTGCTGGGCGTGACCGACGTCGTGGCCAAGAGCCACGGATCGAGCAACCCCTACAACCTGGTGCGCGCCACGCTGGACGCACTCGAGAAGTCCACCACCCCGGCCGAGGTCGCCGCCAAGCGCGGCAAGACGGTCGAGGAAATCCTGGGCTGAGAGGAATCACCATGAGCAACACGAATACCGTCAAGGTCCAGCTCGTGCGCAGCCTTATCGGCTGCAAAGAGGATCACCGCGCGACGGCGCGTGGTCTGGGTTTGCGCAAGCTCAACAGCACCAGCGAACTTCAGGACACGCCGGCCGTGCGCGGCATGATCAACAAGATCAGCTACCTGGTCAAAGTCCTCTGATCGGAGACGACGACATGGAACTCAACAACATCAAGCCGGCCGACGGCGCGAAGCACGTCAAGCGTCGCGTGGGCCGCGGGATCGGTTCAGGCCTGGGCAAAACCGCGGGTCGTGGCCACAAAGGTCAAAAATCGCGCGCCGGTGGTTACCACAAGGTCGGCTTCGAAGGCGGCCAGATGCCGCTGCAGCGGCGTCTGCCCAAGCGCGGCTTCAAGTCGGCGCAACTGCAGTTCAACGCCGAAGTGACGCTGGCCCAACTCAATGCGATCGACGCCACCGACATCGACGTGCTGACGCTCAAGCAGCTCGGCCTCGTGCCCCAGCTCACCAAACGCGTGAAGCTCATCAAGTCCGGTGAAATCACCCGTGCGGTGACCCTCAAGGACGTGGTGGCCACCGCCGGAGCGAAGGCCGCTGTCGAAGCCGCTGGCGGCCAAGTCGCCGGCGCCTGATCACGCCAGTTCGAAAGGACCTCGTGGCAACCGCTTCCCCGTCCCTGGCCAAGACCGGCAAATTCGGCGACCTGCGTCGCCGGCTGGTCTTTCTGCTGCTGGCGCTGGTGGTGTACCGCATCGGCGCGCACATTCCTGTGCCGGGCATCAACCCGGAGCAGCTCCAGCAGCTCTTCCAAGGGCAGCAGGGCGGCATCCTCAGCCTGTTCAACATGTTCTCGGGTGGCGCGTTGTCGCGCTTCACCGTGTTCGCGCTGGGCATCATGCCGTACATCTCGGCCTCCATCATCATGCAGCTCATGACGTACGTGATCCCCACGTTCGAGCAGCTGAAGAAGGAGGGCGAGGCCGGTCGCCGCAAGATCACCCAGTACACCCGCTACGGGACGCTGGGGCTTGCCGTCTTCCAGGCCATGGGCATTGCGCTGGCGCTGGAAGGACAGGCGGGACTTGTCATCGATCCCGGCATGGGCTTTCGCCTGACCGCGGTGGTGAGCCTGGTGGCGGGCACGATGTTCCTGATGTGGCTGGGCGAGCAGATCACCGAGCGTGGGCTGGGCAATGGCATCTCGCTGCTGATCTTCGCCGGCATCGTGGCCGGTTTGCCCAACGCCATTGGCGGCCTGCTGGAGTTGGTGCGCACCGGTGCCATGAACGTGCTTATCGCCTTGTTCATCATCGCCTTGGTGGTGCTCGTCACCTACTTCGTGGTGTTCGTTGAGCGTGGTCAGCGCAAGATCCTGGTGAACTACGCGCGCCGTCAGGTCGGCAACAAGGTTTACGGCGGCCAGTCGTCGCACCTGCCGCTCAAGCTGAACATGGCTGGCGTGATCCCCCCGATCTTTGCGTCGTCCATCATCCTGCTGCCCACCACGGTGGTGAGCTGGATCAGCACCGGTGATTCGACCCGTTGGCTGCGCGACCTGGCCTCCGCTCTATCCCCGGGGCAACCGATCTACGTGGCGCTGTACGCGGCGGCCATCATCTTCTTCTGCTTCTTCTACACCGCCCTGGTCTTCAACAGCCGGGAAACTGCGGACAACCTGAAGAAGAGTGGCGCATTCATCCCGGGCATCCGTCCCGGTGATCAGACGGCGCGCCACATCGACAAGATCCTGCTTCGGCTGACCTTTGCCGGCGCGATCTATATCACCGCGGTGTGCCTGCTGCCCGAATTCCTGATCCTGGAGTGCAACGTGCCGTTCTATTTCGGCGGCACCTCGCTGCTGATCATCGTGGTCGTGACCATGGATTTCATGGCCCAGGTACAGAATTACATGATGTCGCAGCAATACGAATCGCTGCTGAAGAAGGCGAATTTCAAGACTTCCCTCGGCAACTGAACCATGGCCAAGGACGACGTGATCGAAATGCAGGGAGAGGTGGTCGAAAACCTCCCCAATGCGACCTTCCGCGTCAAGCTCGAAAACGGGCACGTGGTCCTCGGTCATATCTCCGGCAAGATGCGCATGCACTACATCCGCATCCTGCCGGGCGACAAGGTCAAAGTGGAGCTCACGCCCTACGACCTCACGCGTGCTCGCATCGTGTTCCGCGCCAAGTGAAGCGCCTGTACTGAACGTTTACCGGATTTCTAGGAGAAAAAAATGAGAGTTTCGGCTTCGGTCAAGAAGATGTGCCGCAACTGCAAGATCATCAAGCGCCACGGCGTCGTGCGCGTGATCTGCACCGATCCCCGCCACAAGCAGCGTCAAGGCTGATCGATTCGTCAAGAGGATTCACATGGCCCGTATTGCAGGCATCAACATTCCACCGCACAAGCACGCAGAAATCGGCTTGACCGCGATCTTCGGCATTGGCCGCACCCGTGCTCGCCAGATCTGCGACGCGTGCGGCATTGCATACAGCAAGAAGATCAAGGATCTCTCCGACGCGGAGCTCGAGAAGGTGCGTGACCAGGTGGGCACGTTCACCATCGAGGGTGACCTGCGTCGCGAGACCACCATGAACATCAAGCGCCTGATGGACATCGGCTGCTACCGCGGCCTCCGCCATCGTCGCGGCCTGCCGGTGCGCGGCCAGCGCACGAAGACCAATGCGCGCACGCGCAAGGGTCCGCGCAAGGCCGCACAGTCGCTGAAGAAGTAATCGGTTCGAAGGAAAACCATGGCCAAGTCCCCCTCCAGCAGCGCCGCAGCCCGCGTTCGCAAGAAGGTCCGCAAGAATATTGCCGACGGCATTGCGCACGTGCACGCGTCGTTCAACAACACCATCATCACCATCACCGACCGCCAGGGCAACGCGCTGTCGTGGGCTTCATCGGGTGGCCAGGGCTTCAAGGGTTCGCGTAAGTCGACCCCGTTTGCGGCTCAGGTGGCCTCCGAAGTGGCTGGCCGCGCGGCCATGGAACAAGGCATCAAGAACCTCGACGTCGAGATCAAGGGTCCCGGCCCGGGTCGCGAGTCGTCGGTGCGCGCGTTGGGTGCCCTCGGTATCCGCATCACCTCGATTTCCGATGTGACGCCTGTGCCCCACAACGGCTGCCGCCCCCAGAAGCGCCGCCGCATCTGAACCTGCATTCACCCGGGTTCTGGCTTCGCGCTAGAATGCCGAGTTCTCCAAGCGCCACCGCAGTCATGCTGCGGTGGCATTTTTGCTAAGCCCACCGCCCCCGCCATCGCGGGATGGCTCCCGCAATCACAGTTTGCTGTGGGTTGCGGCAGACACAAAGGAAATCACCGTGGCACGTTACCTCGGCCCGAAGGCCAAGCTGTCCCGTCGCGAAGCCAGCGACCTGCTGCTCAAGAGCGCCCGCCGCTCGATCAGCGACAAGGCGAAATTCGACTCCAAACCCGGTCAGCACGGCCGCACCTCCGGTCAGCGTACGTCTGACTTCGGTGTGCAACTGCGCGAGAAGCAGAAGGTCAAGCGCATGTACGGCGTGCTGGAGCGCCAGTTCCGCCGCTACTTCGCCGAAGCAGACCGCCGCCGTGGCAACACGGGCGCCAACCTGCTGTTCCTGCTCGAGTCGCGACTGGACAACGTGGTGTTTCGCATGGGTTTTGCATCCACCCGTGCCGAAGCGCGCCAGATGGTGTCGCACAAGGCCATCACGGTGAATGGCCAAGCCGTCAATATTCCGTCGTTCCTGGTGAAGGCCGGCGATGTGGTCGCCGTGCGTGAGAAGTCCAAGAAGCAGGCCCGCGTGATCGAGGCACTCGAACTGGCCAAGCAGATCGGCTTCCCCGGCTGGGTCGAAGTGTCTGCCGACAAGGTGGAAGGTGTCTTCAAGAAGACGCCCGATCGCGACGAATTCGGCTCGGACATCAACGAGTCGCTCATCGTCGAACTCTATTCTCGTTAATCCCGTCCCCGGCAGGGCGCGGCTCTCGCTGCGCCTTCCGGGTCATTCCATGCTCCGTCTGCCTTATCGGTGTAACGAGCCGAGGGTACTGAAGGAAGTCTGAATGCTGAACAACCTGCTCAAGCCCAAATCCATCACCGTCGAGCAACTCTCGGCCAATCGCGCCAAGGTCACCCTGGAGCCCTTCGAGCGCGGCTACGGGCACACCCTCGGCAACGCGCTGCGCCGCGTGCTGCTGTCGTCCATGGTGGGGCATGCGCCCACCGAAGTGACCATTGCCGGCGTGGTGCACGAGTACTCCTCCATCGACGGTGTGCAGGAAGACGTGGTCAACCTGCTGCTCAACCTGAAGGGGGTGGTGTTCAAGCTCCACAACCGCGATGAGGTGACGCTGAGTCTGCGCAAGGATGGTGAAGGCGTCGTGACGGCTGCCGATATCCAGACGCCGCACGATGTCGAAATCGTCAACCCGGGTCACGTCATCGCCACACTGTCTGCGGGCGCCAAACTCGACATGCAGATCAAGGTCGAGAAGGGCCGCGGCTACGTGCCGGGCACCCTGCGCCGTGGTGATGAGGTGGCCCGCTCGATCGGCCGCATCGTGCTCGACGCCTCCTTCTCGCCGGTCAAACGCGTGAGCTACACCGTGGAAAGCGCGCGTGTCGAACAGCGCACCGACCTGGACAAGCTGGTGCTCGAAATCGAAACCAATGGTTCCATCGGCCCCGAAGAGGCTGTGCGTGCAGCGGCCAAGATCCTGGTCGAGCAGCTCGCCGTCTTCGCGCAGCTGGAGGGTGCCGACCTCTTCACCGAAGCACCGCAGCAACGCAGTTCGCAGCAGTTCGATCCGATCCTGCTGCGCCCGGTGGACGAGCTCGAACTCACCGTGCGTTCGGCCAACTGCCTGAAGGCCGAAAACATCTATTACATCGGTGACCTGATCCAGCGCACCGAGAACGAGCTGCTGAAGACGCCCAACCTGGGCCGCAAGTCGCTCAACGAGATCAAGGAAGTGCTGGCTTCGCGCGGGCTCACCCTGGGCATGAAGCTCGAGAACTGGCCGCCCGCCGGCCTCGACAAGCACTGATCGATTTTCAACCCCTGAGCCTTCGGGCCAGACCATGACGAACCGCCGGTACCTGATCCGGCCGGCGGCAAAAGACTGAAAGGAAACACCATGCGTCACGGACACGGACTTCGCAAACTCAACCGCACCAGCGAGCACCGCCTCGCCATGCTGCGCAACATGATGAATTCGCTGCTCACGCACGAAGCCATCAAAACCACGCTGCCCAAGGCCAAGGAACTTCGTCGCGTTGTCGAGCCGATGATCACCCTGGCCAAGGAGCCCACGGTGGCGAACCGCCGCCTGGCCTTCAACCGCCTGCGCGACCGCGATGTGGTGGTCAAGCTTTTCGACGAACTCGGCCCGCGCTTCAAGGCCCGTCCGGGCGGCTACACCCGCATTCTCAAGATGGGCTTCCGCGTGGGCGACAACGCGCCGATGGCGCTGGTGGAACTGGTTGATCGCGCTGAGCCGGCCGCCGACGCCGGTGAAGCAGACAAAGCGTGATATAATTTTTGGCTTGACGCGGAGTGGAGCAGCCTGGTAGCTCGTTGGGCTCATAACCCAAAGGTCGCAAGTTCAAATCTTGCCTCCGCAACCAACAAAACCAAGCACTTGCTTGTCATCAAGGCCCTCGGAAACGAGGGCCTTTTTGTTTTTGCCGCCGCTTGCGGCGCCATCGTGCCTCCCTTGATTCGCGCCGCACCCGCGTCGCTCAAGCGCCCCTTACCGTCGTCTCCATCAGGCTGCGCGTGACCTTCGGCGGTTCCAGGCCGATGTGAAAGGCCAGGCGGCGATCACGCAACGCGACATCGGACGCCGTGGCGCGGTCGAAGCGGCGCAAGTGGTCCGTCCACGATTCGTCGACGATGACTTCAACGAAACGACCGGGCTCGTTGATGTCGTGCAGCAGCTCCCACGACAGAGCGCCCTGGCGCAAGCGGCTGCGCCGGCTCTCGTTGAACATCAGCTCGCGGAATTCGCGGGCGCGCGCCGGCTCGATCAGGTACTCGATGGTCAGCATGATGTGCCCCTGTTTCGGTGGCGACTCGATCACCGGCGCCGTGATCACACGCTTGGGCGTCAGGTCGTCCTCCTGTCCGCTGTCGGGCATCCAGCGGTTGGCCGCCGCCATGGCGAGCCAGCCGCTCACCGCCGCGATGCCCAGGCTGATGGGCAGGCTGGTCCAGGTGGCGATCTGCCCCCACAGGGCGGCACCGCTTGCGCTGGCGCCCATGATGGCCATCTGGTAGATCGACATGCCGCGCGCGCGCACCCAGTCGGGCAGGCCCATCTGGATGGACACGCTCAGCGTGTTGGCGGTGGTGATCCAGGCCGCGCCACCGAAGAACATGGCGGGCACCGCGACCCACACCCGATCGGTCATGGCCATCACCGCCATGGCCACCGCCTGCAGGATCGCGCCGCGCAGCACCAGCGCGTCGCGCGCGTAGTGGCGGCGCAGGCGCGGCAGGAAAGCCGTGGAGACGATGGCCCCCGCCCCCATGGAGGCGAGCAGCAGCGTGAAGGTGCCGGCGCCGCCGCCTTGCATGCCGCGCGCCAGCAGCGCGAGCAGGGCCAGCAAGGCGGTGGAGTGGAAAAAGAAGATCCAGATGCGCAGCAGCACGCCCTTGAGCAGGTAGGACTGCGACACGTACTGCCAGCCGACGCGCATGGCGGTGCTCAGTCGTTCACGGCCCAGGGGGTTGGGCTTGTGCTCGCGGTGCCAGCGCGCGATGAGCGCGGCCGCTGCCAGGGACAGCACGGCATTGAGCAGGAAGACCCACGCGCTGCCCGCGCCGGCGATCAGCGCGCCAGCCACCAGCGGTCCGATGATGCGCGAGGCGTTCATCGACACGCCGTTGAGCGCCAGCGCCGCGGGCAGTTGTTCGCGCGGCACCAGCTCGGGCACGATGGCGGAGAACACCGGCCAGCGCATCGCCAGGCCGATGCCATTGAGAAAGACGAGTGCCAGCAGCAGCGCGGGCGAGATGACGCCGAAGAAGACGAAGCCGCTGAGGATGGTGGCCACGACCGCCACCCACAGTTGCGTGACGAGGTAGTAACGCTTGCGGTCGAGGTTGTCGGCCAGCGCGCCGCTCGGCAGACCGAGGAGGAAGACCGGCAGCGTGGAGGCCGTCTGTACCAGCGCCACCCAGATCGGCGTGGTGGTCAGCGAGGTCATCATCCACGCCGCCGCCACGTCGTTCATCCACATGCACAGGTTGGCCACGAGCCAGGTGCTCCACAACATGCGGAACACGGGTAGCCGCAGCGGGGCGATGGGAGAGAGGCTGTTGTCGGTGGGGGGCATGCGTGAAGCGGCGGGCATGCTCGGCCAGTGGTCGAGAGGCTGAGCCTACCGCAGTTCAACCCCGCGCTCACGTGCGACATTGCGTGCACCGGTTTGACGCTCCTGCAGCCCCTGCCTAGACTCCCGCCCATGCCCACTTGCCAGATGCACGCCCACTCGCTGCGCGCCGCCGCGCGCGTGTTCGCGTGCGTGCGTCAGGATCAGGGCCAGTCCACGGCCCTGCGCGGCCACCGTCTGCTGGCCGCACATTCCTCCGCCCGGCGATAACCCTTCCCCCTCGAACGCACACCTTCATCGCCGGGCCCACCCAACCGGTGCGAGCCATGCCGTGAGCCCGTTCGGCACGCGGCGACCCGAAGGAGTGTTTTCATGTCTTCCATCGTATGGGGTGAGTGTCTGCTCACCGAACTGGACCACGCGCGCCTGAGCAAGCTGCAGGACGCCGCGCGTGGCACGGCCCTGGCGGCCCTGCTGGCCGAAGCCGACATCGTGCCCTCGCAGCGCGTACCGGCCGATGTGGTCACGATGTACTCGCAGGTGCTCGTGCGCGACCGGACCTCGGCGGAGGTGAGCAAGCTCACGCTGTGCTACCCGGCCGATGCTGAACCCGACACGGGCTTCATCTCCGTGCTGTCGCCCATGGGCGCCGCGCTCATCGGGCGACGCGTGGGCGAGCGCGTGCGCAGCGCGCTGCCTGCCGGGCAGGAACGTGAACTGGTGATCGAGTCCATCCTGTTCCAGCCCGAGGCCAGCGGCGACTACACGAGCTGACGGGAAGCACCCTCGCCGCGCTTGGCGCGGATGGAGCATCTGCCATGAAATTTTCTTCCCTCATCGCGGGGGGCGGCGTGCCCCTGCGCGAGTCAATGAACTCGCCCGCCCACGTGCGCGCGCACGATGTCCCCGCACCGCCCTGGCTGCTGGTGCTGACCACGCTGTCGGCGCTTACCGGCGGCCACCTCGCCAAGGTCGCGCGCACGGCGGCGGCCATGGGCGCCGGGTTGCGCCTGGCGTACTACGCTGGCAGCCGCCCCACGGGGCTGGTCGATCCACTGGCGCGGCTGGCGCAGCGCGCGCGCTTCGTTCGGCGCCTGCACGGCATCGCGGTCGAGGTGGTCGAACACGAGGTGCGCAGCAGCTACCAGTTGCTTCGCCTGACGCGCAAGGCCAGCCTCACCTGTCTGCTCGACGCCAACGAGCGGCCCCGCCGATCGCGCCTCGCCCCGGACCTGCAGTCGCTGCTGTTGCGCGAAGGGCAGGGGCCGTTGTGGGTGGTGAACGCCGCGGACGAGCCCGATGGCGCCCTGCTGTCGTGCTTCGCCCGCACCGCACCGCCGGAGCGCGAGCTGATGCACTGGGCGCGCGTGTTCGCCCAGGGGCGCACGGTGCAACTGGTGCATGTCCTGTCGACGTCGGCGCCACCGCCCGATGCGCGCGACGCGGTGGAGATGACCGTGTTCGACCACGTGTTCCGCCAGTTGCGCGTGCAGGCCTTCCAGGCGCTCGACACGCTGTCGGCCCCCTTGCGCGCGGCTGGTTGCGAGACGGCGATCGCCGTGCTGACGGGCGACATGAACGAGCGCCTGCGCCAGCACGTGCAGGCCGTGCGGCCGGGGCTGGTGCTCATCGGCCATCGCTGGCGGCCCTGGTCGGTGGGGGCCGCGCGCGAGCGTGTGCGCGCCATCGCCGAGCTGGGCGCCGACGCGCTGGTGGTGCCGCTGCCGCGCGGGTCCTGGTGGTCGTGGATCGCGCGGGCGATCGGCTGGCGGGGGTGATGGGCATGGAACTCTCCAAGGGCTTCGTGAAAGCCAAGAACCCCTGCGCGGACGGTTTCCGCTGGTTCCTGCGCCACCACCCGCAGGGCAACGACTACCAGCCCGTGCTCGACGCGTTGGTGGCTGACGGCCGCGTGGAGGACGCCTGCTGGCTGCTCGCGCAGTTCGGCCCCACGCACGCCGTGCTGCGGCTCGACTCGCTCTCGTGCGAGGCCATCGTGTTTGCGGGCGCGATCGAGGTGCGCGGTGACATCGACGCCGGCACCTTGGTGCGCGCCGGCCGCGGCATCCGCGCGAATGGTGCCATCCGGGCTGGCCGCGACGTGGTGGCGGGCGAAGCCATCGTGGCCGGTGGTGCCATCGAGGCCGTGTCCATCGACGCCGGTGGCGATCTGCAGGCCGCGTCGGTGCTCGCGGACGGCGCGGTGCGCGTGGGTGGCCAGTTGCGCTGCGCGCGCGAGTTGGTGTGCCGCCGCGATCTGGACGTCGTCGCGCAGGCCAGCGTGGGCGGCGTGCTGGTGGTGGATGGCGAGGTGCGCGTGGGCCGCAGCCTGCGTGTGCGCGATACCTTGCGCACCGGCGCCAGCGTGCGCGCCGTTGACGGCGTGCTGGTGGACGGCGCGATCGATTGCGGCGCGCACCTCGACGCGGGCTGGGGCATCAAGGCCGGCGGGCCCATCACCACGCGCGGCGCGATCCGCGCCGGCGAAAGCCTGAGCGCCGGGGGCGAAATCACCGCTGGCGCCGGCTACGGCGTGTACGCCGGCCTGTGCGTACAGCGTGAGGACTGGGCCAGCAGCGCGCGCGTGAGCGCGTCGGCACGGCCCGTCGATCTCCTGAGCGGTTGCTGGGTCGAACCGGTCGTGGAGGCCTGAGCGTGTCTGCGCTCGTCGCTCCAACGGGCTCCCTGTGGCCGCCCTGGAATCGCACCCCGATGGAACTGCGCATCGACGTGGAGTTGCCCGCCGAAGCCGTGGACGCCGACCTGCGCCGCCTGCAGCGGCGGCTGCGCACACCGGGTGACGCCTTGCACCGCTGCGCGACGCTGCCCTCGGGCCTGCCCGGCCTGGTGCTGCGCCACCGCGAGGCCGATGGCGAGCACTACGTCTACGTGCAGGACACCACGCTGGACCGGCTGGCCGGCGTCACCGTGTTCAACCGCCTGATCGAACTCGACCGGCGCGCCGACCGCGTGTTGCGCGGCCCGCACTCGCGTTATGCGCCGGCCTACCGGCGGCGCGGTGTGGCCAGCGCGGTCTACGGCTGGGCGCTGGACGCGGGCCTGTGCCTCATCAGCGGGCCGCGCCAGTCGCCCGGCGCGCACGCGCTGTGGCGCGCGCTGGCGCGGCGCCACCCGCTGGGCTTCGTCGCGCTGCGCGACAAGGCCCTGCACTGGCTCGGCAACGAGGTCGACACCGCGACCCTGGAGGACTTCCACACCCGCATGGTGCTGCTGGGCGCGGGCTGGGACCTGCCGCGCTTCCTGCGCGAATCGCGCTGCGCCGGCGATCAGCGGATCCTCTGCACCTCCAGCGGCAATACGCGCGAGGCCCGGTTGCTCCAGGCGCCGCGCACGTAGCTGGCCAGCGCCGCGATCTCCGCGTCCGACAGCTCCTGTCCGAACGGCGGCATGCCGTAGGGCGCGGGGTTGCCCGGCGTGGTGGGCGGGAAACCGCCGCCGATGATCACGCGCAGCAGGTTGGCGCTGGACGCCATGGTCACCGTGCGGTGACCGTCCAGCGAAGGGAACTCGGGCTCGGTGCTGAGGCCGTTCTCTCCATGGCACAGGGCGCACTTGGCGGCGTACAGGCGCTGGCCCAGCGCCAGCACCTGCGGCTCGGCGGATTCGGCGTCGGGCGCGGGTGGCTCCACCACGGGCAGCGATTGCAGGTACAGGCCCATCGATCGCAGGTCGGCTTCGCGCAGGTGACTCGTGCTGCCGGCCACCACCTCGGCCATCGGGCCCATCGCCGCGCCGCGCGCGCCGTGGCCGTCGCGCAGCAGGCGCACCACCTCGTCCAGCGGCCAGTCCTGCACGCCGGCTTCCTTCGGTGAGGCCAGAGAGGGCGCGTACCAGCCCTGCATGGGGATCTGCCCGCCGCTGAAGTCGGGCTTGTTCGCGGTGGCACCCAGCGCGTTGCGCGGCGCGTGGCAGGCCATGCAATGGCCCAGGCCCAGCGTCAGGTACGCGCCGCGGTTCCACTCGGCGGGCTGCGTGGTGTCCGGGCGGAAAGGCTCGGGCGAGAAGAACAGGCTGCGCCAGGCCACCAGCGCGGCCTGCGTGTCGTACGGAAAGCGCAGCGTGTGCGTGCGGTTGGGCTCGCGCACGGGCGGCAGACTCAGCAGGAACGCATGCAGCGCGTCGCTGTCCTCGCGTGTCACGCGGGCGTAGTCGGGGTAGGGGAAGGCGGGGTAGAGCAGGCGCCCGTCGCGCGACTGGCCGTGGTGCAGCGCGCGCCAGAAGTCGTCCGCGCTCCAGCGGCCGATGCCGGTTTCGGCGTCGGGCGTCAGGTTGGAGGCGTACACGGTGCCGAAGGGCGTGGCGATGCCTTTGCCTCCGGCGTAGGCCGCGCCGCCGCGTTCGGTGTGGCAGGCCGCGCAGTTGCCCGCGCGCGCCAGGTAGGCCCCGCGCTCCACGAGCCCGGCCGTGTGCGGCACGCTCGGGCCGGGCTCCACCGGGATCAACCGGGTGGCCTGCCACACCCACAGGGCCCCGGCGATCACCAGGACCAGCAGCAGGGCGGCGATGAGGCGAATGCCGGCGAGGCCGCGCGGGGGGTGTTTCATTTCAGCACCTCCGCGCTGCCGCAGCGCATCGGCCAGGGATCGGGCGCGGCGCTGGCGGGCGCGGCCCCACCCGTGACAGGTTGCGACGACAGCCACACCGCCATCGCGCTCACGTCGTCCGGGCTCAGGCGGCGTGCGATCTCGCCCATGCAGTCGGGCGCGCTGGCCTTGCGCAGGCCGTTGCGCCAGGCGCCGAACTGGCCCAGCAGGTAGTCGCGCGGCAGGCCCAGCAGGCCGGGCATGGCGGGCTGGATGCCCGTCATCGCGGCGCCATGGCACGAGGCGCAGGCCGGCACGCCCAGGGCCGCGTCGCCCACCCGCACGAGCTGTTCGCCTCGCGCCAGCACGGCGGGTGGCGCACCCGTGGTCTGCGGCGCGGGGTAGGGCAGGTCCAGCCCCGCGAAGTAGCCGGCGATGTCGCGCAGATAAGCGTCGGACATGTGCTCGACCAGATGGGCCATGGTCGCATTGATGCGCCGGCCCTCGCGGAAGTGCAGGAGCTGGTTGTAGAGGTAGCCCGCGGGCTTGCCCGCGATGCGCGGAAAGTAGCCCTGGTTGGTGGCGCGGCCGTCCTGGCCGTGGCAGGCCACGCAGGCCAGCATGCGGCGGGCCATCGGGTCCGCGGGCAGGGGGTCGGCCGCCTGGGCGGCCAGTGCGGGCAGCGCCAGCGCGGCGGCCAGCAGCAGGTGGGGAAGTCGGGGGAATCTCACACCCGACACTGTGCGCCAGGCCGGGCGCCGGCGGTAGAGGCAGATTGCGTTCAAATCGACCGGATCAGCCGAATCAGCGGCCGTTTCCCCCGACCCGTGACCATCAAATACGAAGCGCTCGCCAACGACATCGAGGCACTTATCGCCAGCGGCACGCTGGCCATTGGCGACCGCCTGCCCTCGGTGCGCGACACCGTGGCCAGCCGCGGCCTCAGCCCGGCCACCGTGTTCGAGGCCTACTACCGGCTGGAGGCGCGCGGCCTGGTCGAGGCGCGCCCGCGCGCGGGCTACTTCGTGAAGGCCGTGCCCGCCCCACGGGAAGAACCGCGCGGCGCGGACCCGGTCCCGGGCTCGCAGGACGTCGCCGTGAACGACGTGGTGCAGGCCGTGCTCGGTTCGGTGCGCGACCGCCAGGTCGCGCCCCTGGGCTCGGCCTTTCCCTCGCCCGAGCTGTTCCCGCTCGAGCGACTGGCGCGCGGCATGGGCGCGGCCATGCGCCGGCTCGACCCGCGCCAATTGCTGGAAGACCTCACGCCCGGCAACGCCGAACTGCGGCGCCAGATCGCCCTGCGCGGCGTGGCGCAGGGCCTGAGCATCGGCGTGGACGAGGTGGTCATCACCAGCGGCGCCATGGAGGCGCTCACGCTCGGCCTGCAGGCCGTCACCCAGCCCGGCGACGTGGTGGCCATCGAATCGCCCGCGTTCTACGGCTGCCTGCAGACGCTGGAGCGCTTGCGGCTCAAGGCGGTGGAAGTGGCCACGCACCCGCGCACCGGCGTGCAGGTCGATTCGCTGGCCGAGGTGCTGCGGCGCCACCCGGTGAAGGCCTGCTGGTTCATGCCCAGCTTTCAGAACCCGCTGGGCGCGCTCATGCCCGAGAACGCCAAGCGGGCCATGGTGGAGCTGCTGGCGCGCCACGAGGTGCCGCTGATCGAGGACGACGTGTACGCCGAGCTGTACTTCGGCGCGCAGCGTCCGCTGCCGGCCAAGGCCTGGGACCGGCACGGCGGCGTGATGCACTGCAGTTCGTTCTCCAAGTCGCTGGCGCCGGGGTATCGGGTGGGCTGGGTGTCGGCGGGGCGTTTCGCGCCGCAGGTGAACCGGCTCAAGTTCATGAGCACGCTGGGTGTGTCGGTGCCGGCGCAACTGGCGGTGCTGCATTTTCTGCAGCACGGCGCGTTCGACAAGCACCTGCGCCAACTGCGCACGGCGTTGGCGGCGCGGCAGCAGCGCGCCTTGCTGGGCATCGAGAAGTACTTTCCCGAAGGCACGCGCGTCACGCGGCCGGAGGGTGGGTACTTCCTGTGGGTGGAGCTGCCGGAGGCGGTGGACGCCATGGCTTTGCAGCAGGCGGCGCTGGCGCGGCACATCAGCCTGGCGCCGGGGCCCTTGTTTTCGGCCGACCGGCGCTTCCGTCACCACGTGCGATTGAACGTGGGACATCCGAGGGTTGAGCAACTCGACGCGGCGCTGAAGACGCTGGGGCGGTTGGTGGGGTGAGGTTTGCTGGGCTGCCTGGTTGGTGGTGGCCCGAGGCCACTGGGTGCCCGACTCCGCGAATGTCCCCCGCCAAGGGCTGCGCCCTTGGCTCCTCCTTTATTTCGCTGCGTCGGCCACCCAGTGTCCTCGGGCAGCCAGGTGCAGGCACACCAACACCTGTTGGCGTGCCACGGTGTGGGGGGATCGGGTGACAGGGCGCTCTGTGTAGCGAAATAAAGGAGGAGGGCGGCGCAGCCGCCCGGGGGACATTCGCGGAACAGAGCGCCCTGGCGCCCGATCCTCGCGTGGTCTCCGCCCGCAGTCTCAAGGAGACAGGACAGCCTGAAGCGCCTCGGGTACCGCCCGTTCCGGCAGCCGATGCAACTGCCCCACCGCCGCCAGAAACCCCTCCCGGTCCGCCCGCACCGGCCCCAGGTAACGCAGCACCCCCGCCGGCCACAGGATCGCCACGCTCGGAAACGCGGTGATCTCCAGCTCGTCCGCGTCCAGCCCCTCGTCTTCGATGTCCACCCAGCGCAGCGCCTCGGCGGGCAGGCCGTCGGCCACCTCGCGGAAGGCGCGGCACTGCGTGCACCACTCGGCGCACAGCACCACGATCGACACGTCCGGGGGCAGGGAGGGTGTGTTGCTGAGGTTCATGGGCAGACCGCGAGTATCCGATCGACCCGATACCCGCACGGGCTTGGCCCTCATTCGACCTTGTTTGGGTCAAAGTTCGGACTTTTCGGGCCGAATTCGACCCACTAGCATGCACCGCAATGCCAGCCCGGGCTCCCTCGGGGACAGGCAGAGGAGACAAGACGTGAGCTGGAAAGGCCTCAAGAACGGCGAAAAGACGCTGCTCGACCACGTGTTCTGGGCAAGCGGCATCTCGCGCGACGCGCTCGCCGCGGCGTCCTCGTTTTCCAAGAGCCGCGCCAACGCCGCCGTGGCCGAGCTGCTGGAACAGGGCCTGCTGGAGCCCACCGGCGAACTCGCCAGCACCGGCGGGCGCCGAGCCGAGACCCTGCGCCTGAGCCGCAGCCTGGGCGTGCTCATCGGCGTGGCCGTCGGCGCCACCGGCCTGGAGGTCGGCGTCCTCAGCCCCGACCTCAGCGTGCTCGCCCACCACAGCGAACCCGCCGACGTGCGCGACGGCCCCGTGCCCGTGCTCGCGCGCATCCGCGCGCTCATGCGCGAGCTGCTCGCGCAGTGCGGCGTGCTGCCGCGCCAGGTCATCGCCATCGGCATCGGCCTGCCCGGCCCGGTGGACTTCGACACCGGCCAACTCGTCAACCCGCCGCTCATGCCGCAGTGGGACGCCTACTCCATCCGCGACGACATCGCCACCGACTTCGCCGCGCCCGTGTTCGTGGACAACGACGTCAACGTGATGGCGCTGGGCGAGCTCTGGCGCATGCAGCGCAGCCTGCAGAACTTCCTCGTGGTGAAGGTGGGCACCGGCATCGGCTGCGGCGTGGTCTGCCACGGCCAGGTCTACCGCGGCGCCAACGGCTCGGCCGGTGACGTGGGCCACATCTGCGTGGTGCCCGAGGGCCCGCGCTGCCACTGCGGCAACCTGGGCTGCGTGGAGGCCATGGCCGCCGGCCCCGCCATCGCGCGCATGGCCACCGAGGCGGCCGAGGCCGGGCAGAGCCCGCTGCTCGCGCGCCTCATCGCCGAGCGCGGCCCGCTGCGCCTGCAGGACGTGGCCGAGGCCAGCCGCGCGGGCGACATGGCGGCCAACCAGGTGATGCAGCGATCCGGCGCGCTGGTGGGGCAGATGCTCGCCTCGGTGGTGAACTTCTTCAACCCCTCGCACGTGTTCATCGGCGGCGGCATCACGCGCGTGGGCCCGCTGTTCCTGGCCGCCGTGCGCCAGAGCGTGTACCACCGCTCGCTCGCGCTCTCCACGCGGCACCTGGAGATCCAGTACACGCCGCTGGGCGAGCGCGCCGGGCTGATCGGCGCGGGCGTGCTGGCCATGCAGGAAAGCCTGCGGCGGATGGAGGTGGCATGAGCGGCGTGCGCGTCGAACTGCGCGGCATCGTCAAGCGCTTCGGCCCGGTGCAGGTGCTGCACGGCGTCGACCTGGCTTTCGAGCCCGGGCGCATCGTCGGCCTGCTGGGCGAGAACGGCGCGGGCAAGTCCACGCTGATGAAGATCCTCGCGGGCTACGAAGCACCGAGCGAGGGCGACGTGATGGTCAACGGCCGCCTGGTGCGCTTCGACGGCCCGCGCGCCGCCGAGGCCGAGGGCATCGTGCTCATCCACCAGGAGTTCAACCTGGCCGAAGACCTCACCGTGGCGCAGAACATCTTCCTGGGCCACGAGAAGCGGAGTGGCTGGTGGCTGGACGACGCGGCCATGCGCGCCAGTGCGCGCGCGGTGCTCGACGAGGTGGGCCTGCACAAGGTGAACCCCGACACGCGCGTGCGCGAGCTCATCGTGGCCGAGCGCCAACTGGTGGAAATCGCCAAGGCCCTGTCGCGCCGCGCGCGCGTGCTCATCATGGACGAGCCCACCGCCACGCTCACGCCCAGCGAGACCGGCCGCCTGTTCGAACTCATGGCGCGCCTCAAGGCCGAGGGCGTCTGCGTCGTCTTCATCTCGCACAAGCTCGACGAGGTGGAACGCATCACCGATGAGGTGGTGGTGATGCGCGATGGCCGCGTCGTCGCCCGCGAACCCACCGCCGCCCTCACGCGAGCACAGATGGCGAACCTGATGGTGGGCCGCGAGCTGGCCGACCTCTACCCGCCGCGCCACGCCGTGCCGGCCGAGGCGCCCGTGCTGCTCTCGGTGCAGGGTCTGTGCGTGCCGGGCTGGGCCGACGACGTGAGCTTCGAGGTGCGCGCGGGCGAGGTCTTCGGCTTCGCGGGCCTGGTGGGCGCGGGGCGCACCGAGCTGTTCGAAGGCCTGCTGGGCCTGCGCGAGCGCACGGCGCGCGCGGTGGAGATCGCCGGCCGCGCGGTGCGCCCGCGCTCGCCGCGCGAGGCGGCCGACGCCGGCCTCACCTACCTCAGCGAAGACCGCAAGGGCCGTGGCCTGCACGTGCGCTTCGGCCTGCGCGAGAACCTCACTCTCATGGCGCTGCAACGCCACGCGCAACCCTGGCTCAAGCCCGCGAGCGAGGCCGCCGCGCTGGAGCAGGCCGTGCGCGACTTCGGCATCCGCACCGGCTCGCTCACCGTGCCGGCGGGCTCGCTCTCGGGCGGCAACCAGCAGAAGCTGGCGCTGGCCAAGGTGCTGCACCCCGGCCCGCGCGTGGTGGTGCTCGACGAGCCCACGCGCGGCGTGGACATCGGCGCCAAGCGCGAGATCTACGCGCTCATCCGCCGCCTGGCCGATGAAGGCCGCGCGGTGGTCGTGGTCTCGTCCGAACTCATGGAACTCATCGGCCTGTGCCACCGCGTGGCGGTGATGCGCGCGGGCCGCCTGCAGGCCACGCTGTCGGCCGAGCACCTCAACGAACAGGAGCTGATCGCCCATGCCACCGGAACGCACTGACCCCACCGCCGCCGCGCCCGCGGCGCGGCGCTGGCGCCTGCCGTCTTTCGGCCCGCTGCTGGGGCTGGTGCTGCTCTGCGTGGTGGGCACCTGGCTCAACAGCGAATTCGCCACCCTGCCCAACGCCATGAACGTGCTCACGCGCACCGCCTTCATCGGCATCATCGCCGTGGGCATGTGCTTCGTCATCATCTCCGGCGGCATCGACCTGTCGGTGGGCTCCATGGCCGCGCTCATCGCGGGCGTCACCATCCTGCTGATGAACAAGCTGGTGCCCCTGGGCTGGCCGCCCGTGGCCCTGGTGGTGGTCGGCATGGCCACGGCGGTGTTGCTGGGCGCGCTGTTCGGCTTCGCGCACGGCCTGCTCATCACGCGCGGTCGCATCGAGCCCTTCATCGTCACGCTGGGCACGCTCGGCATCTTCCGCGCCTACCTCACCTACTTCGCCGATGGCGGTGCGCTCGCGCTCGACAACGACCTGGCCGACGCCTACGGCCCGGTCTACTACGGCAGCCTGCTGGGCGTGCCCATCCCCGTGTGGGTCTTCGCGCTGGTGGCCATCGGCGGCGCGCTGCTGCTCAACCGCACGGCCTATGGTCGCTACGTGCAGGCCATCGGCTCCAACGAACAGGTGGCGCGCTACGCGGCGGTGGATGTGGACCGCACCAAGGTGCTCACCTACACCCTGCTCGGCGTGTGCGTGGGCATCGCCACGCTGCTCTACGTGCCCCGCCTGGGCTCGGCCTCGCCCACCACCGGCCTGCTGTGGGAGCTGGAGGCCATCGCCGCCGTCATCGTGGGCGGCACCGCCTTGCGCGGCGGCGCCGGCAGCATCGGTGGCACCGTGGTCGGCGCCATCCTGCTCTCGGTCATCAGCAACATCCTCAACCTCACCAGCATCATCAGCGTGTACCTCAACGCGGCGGTGCAGGGCTTCGTGATCATCGCCGTCGCATTCATGCAGCGGCGGCGTCCCTAGGGCTTGAAACAAGGCCCTCCTTTTCTCTGTCAGCAACACCACCCTCAAGGAGACAAGCATGAAGAACCGCATCCGTCTGCACGCGCTGGCCGCCGTGGCCGCCATCGGCCTGGCCAGCCCGCTGCTGGCGCAGGCCCAGAACAAGGTGAACCTGGGCGTGGCCATCCCGGCCGCCACCCACAGCTTCGCCGCCGGCCTGGTGTACTGGGCCAACGAGGCGAAGAAGGAGCTCGAGAAGGACCCCGACATCAAGGTCACCATCAAGACCGCCAGCGGCGCGCCCGAACAGGCCAACCAGCTGCAGGACCTGGTGACGGCGACCAAGATCGACTCGCTGGTCATCCTGCCCTTCGAATCGGCGGCGCTCACGCGCCCGGTGCAGCAGGTCAAGGCCAAGGGCGTGTACGTCACGGTGGTCGACCGCGGCCTCACCGACACCAGCGCGCAGGACGCCTATGTCTCGGGCGACAACACCGCCTTCGGCAAGGTGCCGGCCGAGTACCTGGCCAAGTTCCTCAACGGCAAGGGCAACATCGTCGCGCTGCGCGGCATTCCCACCACCATCGACAACGAGCGCATGGACGCGTTCACGGCGGTGATGAAGAACCACCCCGGCATCAAGATCCTGGACGCCAAACACGGCAACTGGAACCGCGACGACGCCTTCAAGGTGATGCAGGACTTCCTCACGCGCTTCAAGGACATCGACGCCGTCTGGGCCGCCGACGACGACATGGCCTTCGGCGTGCTGCGCGCCATCGAGCAGGCCAAACGCAAGGACATCAAGATCGTCTTCGGCGGCGCCGGCGCCAAGTCCATGATCAAGACGCTCATGGACGGCAGCAACCCCCTGATCCAGGCCAACGTGTCCTACTCGCCCAAGTTCCTCTACGAGGCGATCAAGATGACCGCGCTGGCGCGCAAGAAGGGCGAGAAGCTGCCGGCCTCGACCATCGTGCCTTCGGTGCTCATCACGAAGCAGAACGCCAAGGACTTCTACTTCCCCGACTCGCCGTTCTGAACGCGCGCCAGGACGACCCGCATGAAAACGATTCAAGGCCCCGGGATCTTCCTGGCCCAGTTCATCGGCGCGGCCGCGCCCTTCAACACGCTGGAGGGACTGGCCGGCTGGGCCGCTTCGCTGGGCTACAAGGGGGTGCAGATCCCCACCAGCGACGCGCACATCTTCGACCTCAGGCGCGCCGCCGAGAGCGACACGTACTGCGACGAGGTGAAGGGCGTCCTCGCCGCGCACGGCCTGCAGGTCACGGAGCTGTCCACCCACCTGCAGGGCCAGCTGCTCTGCGTGCACCCGGCCTACGACCTGCAGTTCGACGCCTTTGCGGCGCCCGAGGTGCGCGGCAACCCCGCCGCGCGCACACAGTGGGCGCACGAGCAACTGCTGCTCGCGGCCCAGGCCTCCAAGCGGCTCGGCCTCAAGGCCCACGCCTCCTTCTCGGGCGCGCTGGCCTGGCCCTACCTGTATCCCTGGCCGCAACGCCCGCCTGGCCTGGTGGAGGCCGCCTTCACCGAACTCGCCAGACGCTGGCGCCCCGTGCTCGACGCCTTCGACGACGCGGGCGTGGACGTCTGCTACGAACTGCACCCCGGCGAGGACCTGCACGACGGCGTCACCTTCGAGCGCTTCCTTGATGCGGTGGGCCAGCACCCGCGCGCCACCATCCTCTACGACCCCAGCCACTTCGTGCTGCAGCAACTCGACTACCTCGCCTTCATCGACCACTACCACGAGCGCATCCGCGCCTTTCACGTGAAGGACGCCGAGTTCCGCCCCAACGGCAAACAGGGCGTTTACGGCGGTTTCTCGAACTGGATCGACCGCGCGGGGCGCTTTCGTTCGCTGGGTGACGGGCAGGTGGACTTCAAGGCCATCTTCTCGAAGATGGCGCAATACGACTACGCGGGCTGGGCGGTGCTCGAATGGGAGTGCTGCCTCAAGCACCCCGAGGACGGCGCGCGCGAAGGCGCCAGCTTCATCCGCGAGCACATCATCCGCGTGGCCGACCGCGCCTTCGACGACTTCGCCGCCAGCGCGGGCGATGCGAAGACGCTGTCCACCTTGCTGGGCCTGAACCGATGAGCGACGAGCGCAGCACACGGCGCATCCGCCTGGGCATGGTCGGCGGTGGCGAGGGCAGCTTCATTGGTGCCGCGCACCGCATCGCCGCGCGCCTCGACGACCAGTTCGAACTCGTGGCCGGGGCCTTGTCGTCGACACCCGTGCGCGCGCACGCCAGCGCCGCCGCGCTGCACATCGCGCCCGATCGCAGCTACGCCGACTACGCCGAGATGGCGCGTGCCGAGGCGCAGCGCCCCGACGGCATCGACGCGGTCGCCATCGTCACGCCCAACCACCTGCACGTGCCCGTGGCGCGCGCCTTCGCGGAGCAGGGCATTCACATCATTTGCGACAAGCCCCTGGCCACCTCGCTGGCCGAAGCCGAGGCGCTGGCGCAGCGCGTGCGCGAGCGCGGCCTGCTGTTCCTGCTCACGCACACCTACAGCGGCTACCCCATGGTGCGCCAGGCGCGCGAACTCGTGGCCGACGGCGCCATCGGCGACATCCGCATCGTGCAGGTGGAGTACGTGCAGGACTGGCTGGGCGAGCCCATCGAACAGCAGGGCAACAAGCAGGCCGCGTGGCGCAACGACCCGCTGCAAGCCGGCCCGGCCGGCGCCCTGGGCGACATCGGCACACACGCCTACCACCTGGCCGGCTACGTGAGCGGCCTGCGCCTGAGCGAACTCGCGGCGGAACTGAGCACCTTCGTGCCTGGACGCGCGCTGGATGACCACGTGCAGGTGATGCTGCGCTACGAAGGCGGCGCGCGCGGCATGTTGTGGGCCAGCCAGGTGGCCAGCGGCAGCCGTAACGGCCTGCGCCTGCGCGTGTACGGCAGCACTGGCTCGCTGCAGTTCGATCAGGAGAAGCCCGAGGAGCTCTGGCTCACGCGGCCGGGGCAACCCTCGCAGTGCCTCTACCGCGGCGTGCCCGCCGGGCCGGGCGGCCTCGCGGTGCCGCACCGCATTCCCTCGGGCCACCCCGAGGGCTACCTCGAGGCCTTCGCCCAGCTCTACCGCGACTTCGCGCGCGCCTGGCGCGGTGAGGCCGATGTGGCTTTGCCGGGACTGGACGATGGACTGGCGGGCATGGCCTTCATCGAGGCCGTGCTGCGCAGCCATCGGGAGGGCATGGGCTGGGTGCGGTTGTGAGGGCGGCTCAGCCCTTGAACCCGATCCGCGCCAGCGTCTGATCGATCCAGGCCGTCTCGAGCCGACCCTCGGCGATCTGTTTCAGCGTCACCTGCTCGGCCTGTGACTTCTTCTGCGCGGCCTCCAGCACGCTCGCCGCCTCGTCCCGCGGCACGCACAGCACGCCATCGGCGTCGCCGATGACCAGGTCGCCCGGGTGGATCACCATGCCGTCGATGGCGATGGGCACGTTGATCTCGCCCGGGCCGTCCTTGTAGGGGCCGCGGTGCGTCACGCCCGCGGCGAACACGGGCAGGGCGCCCGCGCCGATCACGTCGAGGTCGCGGATGGCGCCGTTGATGACGAAGCCGGCGATGCCACGCGCGATCGCGTAGGTGGTCATCAGCTCACCGATCAGGGCGTTGCTGAGGTCACCGCCACCGTCGACCACGATCACGTCGCCGGGCTGCGCGATCTCCAGCGCCTTGTGGATCATGAGGTTGTCGCCGGGCCGCGTTTTCACGGTGATGGCGGGCGCCGACAGGCGCGTCTCGCGGCTCAGCGGGCGCAGGCGCGCGCCGGCCGCGGTCATGCGGGTCATGCAGTCGCTCACGTTGGCGACGGGCACGCCGCGGAAAGCCTCGACGAGGTCGGGCGCGACGCGGTGGGTGAGGGGGAAGATGCGCAGTCCGAGCATGGTTCAGTGTCCTTGGGCGGGAATCAGGTGGCTGGGGTCCAGCTCGTCGGGCCGCAGCACGCCCATCAGGGCCATGTTGCGGGAGACCTCCGAACGCAGCAGGTCGATGGCGCGCAGCGCGCCGGCTTCGCCAGCCACGGCGGCGGCGAAGGCGAAGGGGCGGCCGACGAAGACGAAGCGCGCGCCCAGGGCCAGGGCCTTGAGCACGTCGCTGCCGCGGCGCACGCCGCTGTCCAGCATCACGGGGATGTCGGGGCAGGCCTCGACGATGCGCGGCAGCACCGCCAGCGGCGCGGCGGCGCCGTCGAGCTGGCGCCCGCCGTGGTTGCTCACGATCACGCCGTTGCAGCCCTCGTCGGCCGCGCGCCGCGCGTCGCGCGCATCGAGCACGCCCTTCACCACGATCTCGCCGCTCCACACGCGGCGGATCATCTGCAGGTGCCGCCAGTTGAGGTGGCCGCGGTCGGAGAGGTTGCGCTCCACGTTGGGCGAGAGGATGGGCGCGCCACGCGTCGCGTAGCTGTTCTCGAAGTGCGGCATGCCGTGCTGCACCAGCGTGCGCAGGAAGGTGCCGAACAGCCAGCGCGGGTGCGTGATGCCCTGCCAGGCCAGGCGCGGCCCGGGCCGCACGGGGATGGTGAAACCCGCGCGCAGGTTGCTTTCGCGGTTGGCGGCGGCGGGCGTGTCCAGCGTGATCACGAGCGTGCGAAAGCCCGCGGCCTTCACGCGGTCCAGCAGCGCGAGGATGCCCGCGTCGTCGCCCGGCAGGTAGGCCTGGAACCAGGCGTCGGGGTTCACCGCGATCACCTCTTCCATCCGGATCAGCGAGGAGCCGCTGAGCACGAAGGGAATGTTCTCGCGCCGCGCGGCCTGGGCGATGACGAGGTCGCCCCGGTAGGCCGAGAGCGCGGCCAGGCCCATGGGCGCCACGCCGAAGGGCGTGGCCCAACGGCGGCCACACAATTCGACGCCCATGTCGCGCGGCGTGATGTCCACCAGCACGCGCGGCACCATCTGCCAGGCCTGGAAGGCGTCGCGGTTGGCGCGGAAGGACTGGTTGGTCTCGGCCGCGCCGGCCACGTAGCCGAACACGGGGCGGGGCAAGTGGCGGCGCGCTTCGTTCTCGAAATCGTCGAGGCACAGCACGCGCTGCAGCCACCGGGGGGCGGCTGGCGCGTCGGGGAGTCGGCTCATGCTCTGGGCTCGCGGTGCTCAGGCAGCGGCTTGCCGGACAGCGCCTGCACCTGCAGCGCGAGCGCGGCCCAGTCCCAGTCGGCGCGGCCGCCTTCGCACAGGGTGTTCAACAGTTGTTCGGCCAGCGCGGCGGTGGGCAGCACGGTGCCGGTGCCTTGCGCGCCCTGCAGCGCCAGGCGCAGGTCCTTGCGCATCAGCACCGCGCGAAAGCCCGGCGTGAACTGCTTCGCCGCGATGCGCGGGGCGTGCTTCTCCAGCGAGAAGCTGCGCGCGGCGCCGCCCAGCAGGGCCTCGCGCATCTGCGCCAGGTCCACGCCCTCGGCCTGTGCCAGCGCGATGGCGTCGGCCACGCCCAGCAGCGCACCGGCCACGGCCACCTGGTTGCAGGCCTTCACCACCTGGCCCGCGCCCACGCCGCCCACGTGCAGCACGCTCTTGCAGAAGGCGCCCAGCGCTTCGCGGCAGGCCTCCACGGCGGCGGTCTCTCCGCCCACCATGCAGCTCAGCACGCCATCGGCCGCGCCCTGCTGGCCGCCGCTCACGGGTGCGTCGACGAAGGCGATGCCGCGCGCCGCGAGCGCGCCCGCGAACTCGCGCGCCGAGGCGGCGGCGATGGTGCTGGTGTCCACCACCACGCTGCCCGCCGCCAGGCCGTGCACCAGGCCGTCGTCGCCGAACAGCACCTCGCGCACCACCGCGTCGTCGGGCAGGCTGAGGAACACGATGGCGCTGCCCCGGCCCACGTCGGCCGAGGAGCTGCCCGCCGTGGCGCCCAGGTCCACCAGGGCCTGCACGGCGTGCGCCTCGCGCGCGAAGACCTTCAGCGGGTGGCCTTTGCGCAGCAGGCAGCCGGCCATGCCGGCGCCCATGGCACCCAGGCCGATGAAGCCGAGCGTTGAACCGGGCGCGCGACTCATTTGCCGATGGCCTTGCCGATGAGGTCCACGGCGGAGACGATTTCGGCCTGGAAGGCTGCGCCGTCGGCGTAGTCCTGCGTCAGACCCGACTTGGCCACGTAGTCCTTCCAGCCCGGCGTCTGCATGGCCTTGTGGAAAGCGTCGTGCAGGTAACGCTTGATGGGCTCGGGCAGATTCGCCGGCGCCATCAGGCCCTTCATGTTGTCCAGCGCCACGGGCACACCCAGTTCGGTCATGGTGGGCACCTCGGGCAGGGCCGGCAGGCGCGAGCGCGAGAACAGCGCCAGCGGGCGCACGCGGCCCGCGTCGATCATGGGCTTCATCTCCTCGTAGGCGCCGAAGGCACTGTCCACCTGGCCCGCGAGCAGAGCGGTCATCGAGTCGGCTGCGCCGCGGTAGGGCACGTGCAGCAGCTTCAGGCCGGCGGCCTTCTCGAACACGATGCCGGTGGCGTGGAAGATGCCGCCTTCGCCGGTGGAACCATAGGAGACCTTCTCGGGCGCCTTCTTCGCCTCGGCGATGAGCGCCTTCATGTCGGCGAAGGGCGAGTCGGCGCGCACGGCCAGGATGCTGGGCGCGCGCGAGACCTTGATGATGGGCGTGAAAGACTTGCGCGAGTCGTAGTTGAGCGGGCGGAAATGGCCGACCGAGGTGGTCTCGCTGCCGCCGCCCACGAACACGGTGGTGCCGTCGGGCTTGGCGTCGGCCGTGGCCTGCGCGGCGATGGCGCCGGCCGCGCCCACGCGGTTGTTCACCACCACCGGCACGGGGATGATGTCCTTGGCTGCGTAGGAGAGCTGGCGCGCGATCTGGTCGGCCGAGCCGCCGGGCGCGAAGCCCACGAGGATGGTGATGGGCTGCGTGGGCTGCCAGGCCTGGGCGCGCGCGGCCAATGGCAGGGCGGACAGGCCCAGCGCCGCGCCGGCGGCGCCCACGAGGTGGCGGCGTGTCAGGCCTTGGGGATCGGAACTCATGCGCTGTCTCCTTCTGTTGTGGGGCCGCGAGCGGCAAGCGCTCGGCTGGGTCAGGGGCGCATTCTGGGAAACTGACTTGTGGATGAAAAGCGATATATTTCGATGTCGCTCGTTCACCTTTTTTCAACGCCACATTGTGCGGCCGCGGCCATGACGCTCAAGCAGCTCGAAGCCTTCTACTGGGCCGCCACCGCCGCGAGCTTCCTTGTCGCCGCGCAGCGCCTGCACATCTCGCAGTCCACCCTGTCCAAACGCATCGGCGAACTCGAATCGCAACTGCGCACCGCGCTGTTCAACCGCAGCGGCCACCGCGCCGCCCTCACCGAGGCGGGCGAGCAGTTGCTCCCCCTGGCGCGGCGCATGCTCGAGCTGTCCGAGGACATGCGCGATCAAATCGCGCTGGGCGGCGGCCTGCGCGGGCACTGCCGCTTCGGTGTCGGCGAACTCGCGGCCCTGACCTGGCTGCCGGACCTGGTGGCGCACGCCGCCGCGAAGTACCCCGAGCTGCGACTGGAGCCCTGTGTGGACCTCGGCACGGCGCTGGAGCAGCGCCTGGAAAGCGGCGAACTCGATTTCGCCGTGGTGGCTGGCCACTCCACGCGCGGCGCCATCGCCAGCGAGGCCATTGCCCACGTGCGCTTTTGCTGGGCTGCCTCGCCCGCGCTGGTGGGGCGCCAGCGCGCGGTGAACGCGGCGCTGCTGGAGCGTCACGCGCTCATCACCCAGCCCGGCGCGGCGGGGCCCACGCGCATGCTGGAACAATGGCTCGCGCTCAATGGCCTGCAGGCGCCGCGCCGGCTGGTGTGCAACAACCTCTCGGCCATCGCCAGCCTCATCGCCTCGGGCGTGGGCATTGGCCTGTACCCTCGCGCCTGGCTGCGCCGCATGAAGACCCGGGGCGTGGTGGTGGAGCTGCGCGGCGATCGGCCCTTGCCTGAATTGCAGTACACCTTCCAGCACCGGCGCGACGACCACCGCGCGCTGCTCACGCGCCTGCGCGAGCTGGTGGGCGAGACGGTGAATTTCGACAAGTCCGGCCCTTTGTGGGGCGCCTGAAGGAGACCGGCCATGGCCGCTGAAGCAAGTTCCGATCTGATCCCCGTCGTCATGCTGCTGGGCGCGGCCGTGGTGGCCGTGCCGCTGTTCAAGCGCATCGGCCTGGGCTCGGTGCTCGGCTACCTGGCGGCGGGCCTGGCCATCGGCCCCTTCGGTCTGGGCTGGTTCAGCGACCCGCAGACCATCATCCACACCGCCGAACTCGGTGTGGTCATGTTTCTCTTCGTCATCGGCCTGGAGATGCAGCCCTCGCACCTGTGGGCGCTGCGCCGCGCCATCTTCGGCCTGGGCAGCCTGCAGGTGCTGGTGTGCGGGGCCCTGCTCACGCTGGTGGGCGTGGCCTTCGGCTTTTCCTGGACGGTGTCCTTCATCAGCGCCATGGGCTTCGTGCTCACGTCCACCGCCATCGTGATGCAACTGCTGGGCGAGCGCGGCGACATCGCCACGCCGCGCGGGCAGAAGATCGTCTCCATCCTGCTGTTCGAGGACCTGCTCATCGTGCCGCTGCTGGCCGTGGTGGCCTTCCTCTCGCCGGACGCGGCGGCCGAGGTGTCGGGCACCTCGCGCTGGGTGTCGGTGGGCATCGGCGCGGGCTCGATCGCGCTGCTGGTGGCGGTGGGGGTCTGGCTGCTCAACCCGCTGTTCCGCGTGCTGGCCAACGCCCACGCGCGCGAGGTGATGACCGCCGCCGCGCTGCTGGTGGTGCTGGGCGCGGCGCTGCTCATGCAATTGGGCGGCCTGTCCATGGCCATGGGCGCCTTCCTCGCGGGCGTGCTGTTGTCCGAGTCCACCTTCCGCCACCAGCTCGAGGCCGACATCGAGCCCTTTCGCGGCCTGCTGCTGGGCCTGTTCTTCCTTGGCGTGGGCATGTCGCTGGACCTGTCGGCCGTGGCGCAGCACTGGGCGCTCATCGTGGCCGGTGTGCTCTCGCTGATGGTGGTGAAGGCGCTGGGCATCTACGTCGTTGCGCGCCTTACCCACAGCGCGCACGAAGACGCGTTGGACCGCGCGGTGCTGATGGCGCAGGGCGGCGAGTTCGCTTTCGTGCTGTTCGCGGCCGCGCTCGCGGGCCGTGTGATCGATCCGGTGGTCAACGCCAACATGACGGCCATCGTGGTGCTGTCGATGGCGCTTACGCCGCTGGCCGTGCTCGCATTGCAGCGCTGGGCGCCGCGCGTGTCGCCGTCCACCGCCGGCGCGCCAGTGCCCGACCACGAGGCCGGTGCCGTGCTCATCATCGGCCTCGGCCGCGTGGGCCAGATCGCCAGCCAGAACCTGCTGCTGCTGGGCGCCGAGATCACCATCATCGACGCCGACCCGCAGCTCGCGCGCGAGGCCGAGCACTTCGGCTTCAAGGTGTATTACGGTGACGGCACGCGGCTGGACATCCTGCACGCGGCGGGCGCGGGAACCGCGAAGGTGATTCTCGTCTGCGTGGACGAGGCCAGCGCCGCCACGCAGATCGTGCAGCAATGCAAACACGCGTTCCCGCAGGCGCGGGTCATCGCACGCTCCTTCGACCGCGAGCACGCGGCCACGCTGGTGAAGGCCGGTGCCGACGTGCAGGTGCGCGAGACCTTCGAGTCCGCGATGGTGATGGGCCGCGAGGCCATGCTCGCGCTGGGCACCGAGCCAGCGGCGGTGGAGGCGATCGTGACCGACATCCGGCGACGCGACGCCGAGCGCTTCCAGATGGAGCTCGACGGCGGCGGCCTGGTGGCGGGGCGGCCGATGATCCTGGGGAACCTGCGCGGGTGGAAGGGGCGGTAAGGCGGGGACGCCCATGGCTTGAGGACGGGATCGATCCGGCGGGTTCGGTGACGAAGCGGCGGCGCCAACGGGCGATGGCCCGTTCGCTTCCCTCCAACTTACCTGCAGGTGATTCCAGCCATGGTTCCTCGTTCCCCCTTCAAGTCAGACAACGCCGCGGCCTCCCGCCAGAAGGAACTTCAGAAGTCGATGTGCGTTCCGGGCGAGAAACGCCTGAGTCTGCGCAAGTTGTACGAATTCGCTGCGCGCGAGGCCGCCAGCAAGAAGAAGGGCGTCGTCGTGTTGCATGTCCGCACGACCAAGGGGCCTTCTCCTGGCGAGGAGACGTTCAAGGCCAGCACGCGGCCGAAAAAGATCAGCACCGCCAAAGTGGCCGAAGGGGAAGCGGTCGAATGGTTCGACAACTCCATCAAGCCCATGCTGAACAAGAGCCCGATGTATTCGGCGGAGGTTCAGCAGGCCCTGGCCGATATCGTGTACGTCGTCGCCAAGCACCAGCGCGTGGTGCTCAATGATCCGGAGTTCCTGCGCTTGCTCAAGGTGGTGGCGCAGGCCACCCCCGTCGCACCCGAAAGAAAATGCCCGGCCATTCCCGAGGCTGTCTTGCAGCCGAGCGCGGGCGTTGCGGACATCCCCCCGCCCATCGAGACGACGAAGCACCCGACGGGTGAGATGGGTTCGCGGTTTGTGAAGGCCGAGCTGACGGCCTCGCTGCGCCGGATTTGCGACGACATGCGATCGCGCGGCGAGACGACGAGACCCCTGTTGGACGCGCAAGGCAAGCTGGTGGCGCAACTGCACATCCGGTCAAGGCAAACCGGCACCTTGATTTGCCTGGATGAGGCCGGCGATGGTGGCTGTCCGCAGGGCGAAGGCTTGGTCATGAGCGCGACAGGCGAGCAGCTTCATGTGCACAAAGTCGAGTTCTCGTCCCTTGAAGAGGCGATGGCCCTCTCTCAAGCGAACCATTGGCTGGCGCTTGCCCAGCGGTTCGAATCCGCGATCGTGCCCATCACCATCGACCGCGTGGCGGTCTTGAAGGAGCAAGCGCTGGCGCTCAACCAGGCCATGGCCGATCTTTGCAAAGCCATGGTCGAGAAGAACTGCCCGCACCTGTGGACGGACGGCGCCCATCAGGTCTGGACCAATGAAGTGAACCGCAAGCGCTTTCACTTCTCGGCCACCATCAGCACGACGCCGGATGGCAAGCACCTGCTGACCGTTGAATCCCACGATGCCTATTGGAGCGAGGGAGTGAAGGACCTGTGGGGCAGTGCACTGATGTCGGAGAACGCAGCCGACGGTTCATGCGCGGTGATGTCGTTCCGATTGAACCGGAAGGACCTCAACACCGACAAGGACTTCCTGCAAATCGGTGATCTGGATGCCGCCTTGCACAACATGAAGCGCCTGTTGAGCCTGGTTCGGTCATTCGTGGAGGATGTCAACCGGCTCAAGGCCGCGTCGACCTGACGCCACCGCCTCCCTGCCCCGCCGGGCAGGGACCGCGATCAGAACGACTCCCACTCGCCGATGGCGTCGTCGCCGGAGGCTTTGGCGCTCAGCACCGGCGGCGCCGCCTTGGCAGGCGCAACGGCTTTTGCGGGCGCAGCCACGGGCGCGCTCACGGGCTTGGCCGTGGGCGCAGCCGGCCTGGTTGCCGCCGCGACAGGCTTGGCCACCGGCGCGGGCTTGGACGCCGCCAACAGCGCCGGCTCGCGCCGCTGCTGCAGATCGCCCGCCGTCAGCGCGGCGATGCCGCCCGCGGAAGCCGCCCCGCCATCCAGGCGGAAGATGCGCACCACCTCGGCCAGCCGCGCCGCCTGGTCGTTCATGCTCGATGCGGCGGCGGCGCTTTCTTCCACCAGCGCGGCGTTCTGCTGCGTCATCTGGTCCAGGTTGGACACGGCCGCGTTGATCTGGTTGACGCCTTCGGCCTGTTCGCCCGAGGCGCTGGCGATCTCGCCGATGATGTCGCGCACGCGGACCACGTTCTCCACGATCTCGCTCATGGTCTGGCCGGCCTGGTTCACCAGTTCGGTGCCCACCGTCACCTTGTCCACGCTGGCGCCGATCAGGCCCTTGATTTCCTTCGCGGCCTGCGCACTGCGCTGCGCGAGGTTGCGCACCTCGCCGGCCACCACGGCGAAGCCGCGGCCCTGTTCACCGGCGCGCGCGGCTTCCACCGCGGCGTTGAGCGCCAGGATGTTGGTCTGGAAAGCGATGCCGTCGATGACGCCGATGATGTCGTTGATCTTGCGCGAGGCCTGGTTGATCTCTTCCATGGTCGAGACGACCTGGTTCACCACCGAGCCACCCTTCTGCGCGCTCTGGCCCGCCACGTCGGCGAGCTGGTTGGCCACGCGGGCCGAGTCGGCCGACTGCTTGATCGCACCCGACATCTGCTCCATCGAGGCGGCGGTCTGCTGCAGGTTGCTGGCGGTCTGCTCGGTGCGCGACGACAGGTCGTTGTTGCCGGTGGAAATTTCCTTGGCCGCCACGGTGATGTTCTCCGTGCCGCGCTTGACGTCCGCCACCACGCTCACCAGGCGGTCGCGCATGGTGCCCAGGGCGCGGGTCATGGCGCCGAACTCGTCGCCTCGGTCGTTGTTCAGGGTGGCCGTCAGGTCGCCCGCGGCCATGCGCTCGGCGAAGGCCATGGTCTCGTTCAGGGGCTGGCGGATGTTGCGGATCAGGAAGAAGGCGCCCACCGCGATGGCCAGCACCAGCAGACCGACCTGCGTGGCCGCGACGACGATGCTGGAGGCGCGCTCCTTGGCCTGTTCGGCCTGGGCCTGCTTGAGGATGTCGGCCTGCATGTGGCCGAAGTCCCGCACCGCGGCCAGGTAGGGGCCGACGGCGGGGTTGAACACGGTCCTCATGGCCTGCGCGGCGCCCGCGTAGTCTTCGTCGGCCTTGAGCTTGTTGACCTGGGCGAGCTTCTGCAGCACGTCCTTGCGCAGTTCGCCGATGCGCGCCAGGGCGGCGAGCTCGGCCTCGGTCTTTTCCATTTCCTGCAGGCGCTTCTGCAGCTCGGAGATGCGGGCCATGCCGTCGGTGATCGGCTGCTTGAACATCTCGGCCATGGCCGGATCGCTGGACACGGTGGTGGCCTGCACGCGCGCGGTGGTGGTTTCGGTCAGACCGGCCCATTCCACGGCCAGAGCCGTTTTGTCGGCCAGCAGGGTCAGGGTGCGTTCAGACGCCTCGCCCATGCGGGCAGAGCGCAGGCCGGCCGAGGCGATGGTGCCCAGCAGGGCCAGGATGATGAGGGCGACGCCGGTCCAGAGCTTGGTGCCGACGGACATGTTGCGAAAGAAGTTCATGGTGAAGCGGGATGCGACGAATCAGGCGTGGGCGATATCAGGCGCCCGCGGCCTGCCAGAAGACCCGGGCTGTCGCCGCCACTATCGGCCGCGTGCCGGGAAAACTTGATTCGATAAGACGGGTGAAACCCGCCCAGTTCCCGAGCGGGCGGGCGCGCGGGCCGGGCGGCGCGGACTCAATCGCCGCGCGCCGCGCCGTCCAGCGGCAGCGAGAGTGAGAAAGTGGTACCCGAGTCGCTGGAGTCCAGCGTGAGCCGGCCCTTGTGCACGCGCACCGTGTTCTTGCAGAACGCCAGGCCCAGGCCGTTGCTGTGCGTGTCCGCGGTGCTCACAAAGGGACGGAACACGCTGCGCTGCAGCTGGCGCGGAATGCCCGGGCCGCGGTCGCGGATCTCCACCACGCCCCGGCCGCCCTGCACGGCCGTGACGAAGCTGATGTCGCCCGGCGACGGCGCGCCCTTCTGCTGGCGCAGCGCCACCAGCGCGTTGCGCAGCAGGTTGTGCACCACCTGTGTGAACAGGCGCCGCGTGCCGCGGAAGTGGAACTCGGGGCCGGGCTCGAAGACCACCGCGCGCCGCTCGCTGTCGGCGCGGAAGGGAAAGCTGTCGATCGCCTCCTGGATCATCTCGCGCGCCGCGATGCGCTCCTCGCCCCTGCGCAGCACCAGCAGCTGCGCGTTCACGATCTGTGAATCGATTTGCTGGTTCAGGTTGCGCACCAACTGCTCCAGTCGCTGGCCCGAGCGGCGCGCCGCGGCCGACTCCTCGTTGTCGCGCAAGGTTTCCACCAGCAGGCCGACGCTCGCCAGCGGGGTGCGCAGTTCGTGCGCCATCACGCCCAGGGCGTTCATGGTGGCCTGCAGGCGCTGTCGGTCCTGCAGCGCCGACGACACGCCCAGCAGCAAGCCACACAGCCAGGACAGGCCGATCATGAAGCCGTGTTCGCCCGCGAGCGCCGCTGGCAGCAGGCCCGTGGCGGCGCCGAGCAGGGCGGCACCGCCGAAGGCCGCGAGCAGCATGGCGGTGGCATAGCGCCAGTCGGTGATCACGTACATCAGCAAGGCCACCAGGCACAAGGCCAGCACGCGCGGGTCTGTCCCGCCGTTGAGCAGGTACAGGCCGGCCTGCACCACCGGCCCGGCCAGGGCCAGGTACAGCAGCACGTAGGCGCGCATCGCGGGGCGCTCGGCCACGTCGTCGGGGTCCAGCAGGAACAGGGGCACGGCGCCCAGGGCGGCGACCAGGCGCAGCGCGAAGCTGTCGAAAGGCTGCGGCGCGACGAAGGTGTACACCGCCCAGGCCGAGAGGTGAACGATGAGGTAGATCAGGCCGAGGGCGACCAGGCGTGCGCGCGACAGGTGCAGCACGGGCTCGAGCGGAAGCTGTAGCAGGGTCTGAAGCGGCTTGGTCAGCGGGGAAGGCGAGGAAAGCGGGGACATGGCGAGCCGCGTGGACGGATGTGAGCGCATGCTAAGGCCCGGCCCTGGCGCCGCCAGCGGGGAAGCCCTCAGGCCGGCTGTGGGGAAACCCGGATGGATGCGCGGCTCGCTCAGCGCATCGCCAGCGGCAGCTCGATGACGAAGGACGAGCCGCTGGCCACGCGTTCGAAGCGCAGTTGCCCCCGGTTGGCCTCCACCGTCTCGCGGCAGAAGGCCAGGCCCAGGCCGCTGCTGTGCGTGGTCTGCGTGCTGAAGAAAGGCTCGAAGATGAAGCGGCGCACATGCTCGGGCACGCCCGGGCCCTTGTCGCGCACGCGGATGGTGCCGCGCGCCGCACCGCTGTCTACCTCGATCTCGATGTCGCCGCGCTCGAACGCGGCCTGGGTGCGGCGCAGGGCGTAGACCGAGTTCTTCACCATGTTGTGGATCACCTGGATGAACAGGCGCTGGTTGCCCTTGAAGTGGAAGTCGCCGCGCGTGTACACGCTCACGGCCTGGCGCTCGCGCTCGCTCAGGAAGGGGTAGGACGCGACCGCGTCATGCACGAGCCGGGCCGCGTCGAGCGTCTCGTGGCCGGGCAGGATGTCGAGCAGCTGCGCGTTGACGATTTGCGAATCGATCTGGTGGTTGATGGCGCGCAGCAGCCCCTCCAGGCGATCGGCCAGGCGCGGCACGTCGGCGGGTTCGGCGTCGCGCAGGTGGTCGTTGATCAGCGCGGCGCTGGCCAGCGGCGTGCGCAGCTCGTGCGCCATCACGCCCATGGCCAGCAGGGTGGCGTTGAGGCGCTGCAGCCGGTGGCTGGCCGAAGACAGCGCCAGCGTGAGGGCCGACAGCCAGGCGAAGAAGAAGGTGAGGTTGCCCTCGGTCGCGCGCCACGGGGGCAAGGCCAGCTGCGGCTCGGTCATCGAGACGAAGGCGCGCGCGGCGATGGTGCCCACCAGCAAGGTGGCGGTGGCCACGCGCCAGTCGAGCACCTGGTAGACGAGGAAGCACATCAGCGCCGTGCTCGTCATCCACACCGCGTTGCCGTGGTTCATCAGATAGAACCACTGGAAGAAGAAAGGGCCGGTGTAGGTCAGGTAGACCAGCAGGTAGAGGCGGATGGCGCGGTGGCGCGTCACCTGCGCGGGCGTCCACCACAGCAGGGGCAGCGCGCCGATCGCGGCCAGCGCGCGCGCCAGCGGGCTCTCGAAGGGTTGTGGCGCGAGCTGGCTCCAGAAGGCATGGAAAGCCAGGTGGCCGACGAACAGGACGAGGCTCAGCGCCACCAGCCGCGCACGCGAGAGGTGCCGCAGCGGTTCGATGGGTTGACGGAGAAGGGCGAGCGCCCGTACGAGGAATCGGTGTCGCACAACGGGGCGCATTCTAGGGACCGCGGCCGCCGTTCGAGCGTGAAATAAATCGGTCACGCGGGGGTCTCAAGTTCGTGCGCCAGGTGCCGATATGCTCCGATGGTCCGGACCGCGCGCGCCGCGGTCCTCCACTTCCTGAAGTAGGCCCGGCATGTTGTTTCCCTGCATGAGAGCGTCCTCGCGCATCTCCTTCATCGACGACGACCCGTCGTTCCTGGACGCCATGGTCGACGCCGTCGCCTCGGTGCGGCGCTGCGAGTTCCTGCACCACCCCGGCGAACTGGACCGCCTGTACGCCGAGCAGGAAGACCTGCTGCGGCGCGAGCAGCAGATGCTCGCGCGCATCGTGGGCGCCGAATCGCCGCTGCTCGCGGCGCTCGACTACTTCGCCTGGCCCGGACGGCACGCCATCTTCTCGGTGCTGGTCACCGACCAGGTGATGCCCGCGGAAGACGGCGTGTCCATTTGCGAACGCCACGGCCATTTCGGTCTGCGCCGCATCCTGCTCACCGGCGCGGCCGACGCCGACCTCGCGGTCCAGGCCTTCAACCAGGGCTCGATAGAGTCCTTCCTGCCCAAGCAGACGCGCAATCTCGGCTTCAACCTGCGCCGCGCGCTGCAAGACCAGTTCCTGCACAACTCGGTCGAACGCGGTCGGCAACTGGCCATGCAGATGCGGCGTGATCGCTTCGCGGCGCTCGAGTCGGCCGACGTGTCCAACGCGCTGATGGTGATCCTGGGCCGCAGCCGCGTCGACGAATACCTCGTGCTCGGCGAGCCCTTCGGCGTGCTCGGTCTGCGCAGCGACGGCCGGCTGAGCTGGATCCAGATCGAGACCCGCGAGGGCCTGCGCGAACTGGGTGAGTCGCTGGCCGAGTTCGACTGGGACGCGCCGGGCGTGGCCCGTGTGCGCGCCGGCGAGGCCCTGCCCAATGTGGAGCTCGTGTCGCAGCTCGACGGCATCGCGCCCGCCGTCGCGCCGATCGAGGTGCTGAGCGAAGTCGAGGGCGTGCTGGCCGCGGAGTTCGTGTTCGACTGGCCGGGCGCGGTGTCGTGGCGCACGCTGCCCGGGGGGGCGGCTGCGTGAGTGTTGCCGGGCTGGAACACCCCACCTCGCCCGACGCGTTCGAGCCCCTGGTGGACGCCTTGCTCGCGCGCGTGCGCGAGCGCGGGTTTTCTGGCGTGGCCTTCGTACGGCCCGACCCGTTCGGCGAGCCCGGTGCGCGCCTGGTGCAGGCGCTGAGCAGTCCGGCGCTGCAGGCACACGCCGCGTGGATCGAGCGCGCCACGCCGCCACGCGACCAGGCCGTGGCACTGCTGCCGATCGATGCGCTGGGCGAAGAGGGCGCGCGCCGCTTCGGCGGCCTGGGCTACCAGCAGGTGCTGCTGGTGCGCATCCCCGTGCTGGGGGAAGCCTGCTGCGAGTTCTGGCTGCTCTCCACCAGCGCCCACGTGCGGGATGAACACCTGGGCGCGGCCACGCTGCAGCTGCTGCGCGACTGGCCGGCCTGGCGCGAGGCGCTGCGCGCGGCGGTCTGCCCGCTCACCCCGCGCGAGCGTGAGGCGCTGCAGGCCGTGGCCGAAGGCCTCAAGGGCGCGGAGGCGCAGGAGCGCTTCGGCTACACCGAGCGCACCTTCCGCCTGCACGTGGAGAACGCCAAACGAAAAATGCGCGCGGCCAACGGCTCGCAGGCCGTGTACCGCGCGCACCTCATGTGCGGGCTGTGAGGGCGGCCGGCGCCGAGGCTGGTCAATTGATGTCAAATTCAGCATAATGACATCACATGATGACTCGCACGGAGGTGATGCCATGGCCAGAATGGGTTCACGAACGGCCAAGCCGCAGGCGGCCAGCGAACGGGTGGTGACCACGGTCCGGCTGGAGCCCGCGCTGCACGCCGAACTCGCCGCGCTGGGCGAACTGGAACACGCCAGCTTCAACCAGGTGGTGGAGGCGGGCATGCGCCATTACGTGCAGCACCGGCGCGACGTGCTGGAGCAGCGGCTGGAACGTGCCTTGAAGGCCCTGCGGGCACGGCCCAAGGGTGGCGATTTCGACGCAGCCATCGCCCGCCTGGTGGAGGCGGAAGCCACACTGGGCGACGCCGATCCCGCGCAGGGGCGTCTGGGTCAACGGCCGACCGATGCGCGGGCCAGGTCCATAGGCGACAAGGGGCTGGCCGCGCGCGTGCGTTCCCTCATGGCCGCTGGCTGAGGCATGGCTGCCGGCCCCCATTGGGACGCGGACAGCCCTGAACTGCGTGCCAATCTCAAGCGGATCTTCAACGCCATGCGCCAGCACGCTGAGGCGCGCCATGCACTGAACGCGGCCGACATCAAGGGCTGGCATGCGGCCATGATGAAGGGCCTGTCGGTGCCCGAGGCGGCCGATGTCGGTGTGACCGAGAGCGACCTCAGGGGGGCGTTTCGAGGGCCACCCCGGTTGGGGCACGTCACCGTCACCATCGGCGACCACGAGGGCGTGGCGCCAGACCGGGTGCCGGGCGAGGTCAATGCCTTGCTGGACCGGGCGGCCGTCACGGTGGCTGTGTTGGATGAAGCGATCGGTTCGAAGGCACCGGCCCGCTTCACGCGGGACGAGCTGCGTGCCGTGTGCGAGCTGGCGGGGACGCTGCATGGCGAATGGGTGCGCATCCACCCCTTCGGCAATGGCAATGGGCGCATGGCGCGGTTGCTCGCCAACTGGGTGCTGATGCGTTACGGCATCGAGCCGGTGCTCAGTCCCCGGCCGCGCCCCGAGGGTTTGTATGAGCTGGGCGCTCGCGCGTCCATGCATGGCCGGCACGACGTGATGGTGCTGTGCATCCTGTCGGAGATCGAAGCAGCGGCCGGCCGCTCTTGAATACCCGGGCCGGCAGGGCCCGGGCGATCGATCAGAACGGCCGGCCCGAGGCCGCCGCCATCTCCAGCCGCACCTTCAGCGCGCCCGTCACCAGGCCCTTGGCATAGGCGTTCGGCGCGCTGGCCAGCAGGGCCTGCAGCTCTTCGCCGGTGCAGTGCTCCACCTGGAACTCCTCGTACATGTCGAACCAGTGCGGGTGCTGCTGCTCGATCAGGCGCATTTCGTTCAGGTTGCTCATCGCCACCTCGGCCTCCAGGCGCTGGAGCATTTCCAGGGTCTCGATGGGCGGGATGCCGAGCGACGCGGGGCGCATGCCGTGGGTGGAGGGCAGGGTGGTCATGTCGAGGTCCAGGTACATGGGTCGCGTCCTTGAGGGGCGGGAGGGTCTGTCCGTGTTGTCGGTGTCCTCTGGAGTCCCCTTCACCACCGACCCTGTCACTTTTGACAGGGGACGCGAAGACGCATCATCGAATGCGCATTTGTTCACGCTGCAGGTGCACAAAACCCCGTTTCCCGGCCCAGCAACGCCCTGGATAAACCTTTTCGGTTCCTGTCAAGCGAGCGTGTGCCGCTCATCACCACCCGCGAACCGCACGGCGCTCAACCCCCGATTCATCCCCCGACTGACATGACATCTCAAATCAACTTCGCGTATCGTTACACGTACAAAGTGAAATATCAATGAGTGCACTCACCCCCATCCTGCAACGGCTGCCCCAGCCTTCGAAAATCGCCTCGGCCCTGCGTTCCGAAGCGGTGTCCAAGCTGTTGCCGGTCGTGTTCCTCGCGATCGCGCTGACCGCGCTGGTGATGATGTTCGTCTGGCAGAACCAGTCGAACTACCGGCCGCTGTTCGGCGCGCGCGAGAACGTGCCCTCGGCCGACATGATGTCCGTGCTCGACGCCGAAGGCATCGCCTACCGCCTGCACCCCGAGACGGGTCAGGTGCTGGTGGCCGAGTCGAACCTCGGGCGCGCGCGCATGCTGCTGGCCGCGCGCGGCGTGGTGGCCCGGCTGCCCGACGGGCTGGAACTCATGGACAAGAGCGACCCGCTGGGCGTGACGCAGTTCGTGCAGGACGTGCGCTTTCGCCGCGGCCTGGAAGGCGAACTGGTGCAGAGCATCACCGCGCTGGAGCCGGTCAAGAGCGCGCGCGTGCACCTGTCGATCGCACGCGCCTCCACCTTCGTGCTCAACGCCACCGAGGCCAGCTCGGCCTCCGTCGTGGTGCACCTGCACCCCGGCCGCGAGCTGGAGGCCGAGCAGATCGCCTCCATCATCAAGCTGGTCTCGGGCAGCGTGTCCAATCTGGCGGCCGACCGGGTGACGGTGGTGGACCAGGCCGGGCGCCTGCTCTCCAGCCGCGTCGACATCAAGGCGGGCCTGGATTCAACCGGCTTCGCGAATGAGTCCGTGCGCAAAGCGCAGGAAGGCCTGCTGCGCAACGCGCACCAGCTCCTCCAGCCCATCCTCGGCGTGAACAACTACAACGTCAGCGCCTCCGTCGAGCTGCACCAGGACAACGTGAAGGAAACGCAGGAGCGCTACGAGGGCGATCCGCGCATCACCAGCGAGGCCTCGCGCGAGGAAATGAACCGCCAGCCGCAGGCCCTGGGCATTCCGGGCTCGCTGAGCAACCGCCCGGCCAACCCGCCGCCGGACGAGGAAGACAAGCCCAGCACCGCCGAGCGAAGCGCCGCCACGCGCCAGTACGCCTACGACCGCAGCGTCACCACCATCGAGCGCGCGCGCGGCCAGGTGAAGAAGATCAGCGTGGCCGTGGTGCTGAACAACGCCGCCGCGCCCGCCGGTGCACAGGCCTGGGCACCGGCCGAGATCGCGCGCATGGAGCAGGTGCTGCGCGGTGGCCTGGGCATCGACACCGCCCGCGGCGACCAGCTCGTGGTCTCGGCCATGGCCTTCCCGGCGCCGCCCGCGGCCGTGGCCTGGTACGCCGAGCCGCAGTCCATCTTCACCCTGACCGGCTGGGGCTTGAGCGCCCTCGGCGCGCTGCTGGCCTACCTGCTGATCGCGCGCCCGCTGATCCGCCGCTTCACGCGCGATGCCACGCCGCCGCGCGAGGTGGGCACGTCCGAGCTGGTGGAGCTGGGCCTGCGCGACGGCGACGGCGCCGCCGGGGTGGCCGGGGCGCTGCCCGCCGGCGCCGGTGCCGTGGCCGCGCTGCCGCAGCCCGCCAGAGACCAGAACAAGCGCGACTCCATGGGCTCGCTGCTGGAGAACTACAACCTGCCGCCGCCGGGTTCGCCGGTGGATGTGCTCGTCGATCACCTGAGGGACCTCGCGACCAAGGAGCCCGAGCGCGTGGCCGAGGTCGTCAAACAATGGGTGCAGAAAAATGGCCACCAGCCTGCCTGAGTCCGCCGCCGATGCGGCCGCCATGTCCACCGTCGAGCAGGCCGCCATCGTGCTGCTGAGCATGGGCGAAGAACCCGCCGCCGCCGTGCTGCGCTGCCTGGAGCGCGACGAGCTCTTGGCCGTGACGCAGGCCATGTCCGCCATGAGCGGCATCAAGGTCGATGCCGCGCGCACCGCGCTGCAGCGCTTCTTCGACGACTACCGCGACCAGAGCGGCCTGCACGGCGCCTCGCGCGCCTTCCTGAAGAACTCGCTCGACCTCGCGCTGGGCAGCAGCATCAGCAGCAGCGTGCTCACGCGCATCTACGGCGACGCCATCCGCCCCAAGATGGCGCGGCTGCAATGGGCCTCGCCGCGCTGGGTGGCCGACCGCATCGCGCAGGAACACGTGCACATGCAGGCCGTGTTCCTGGCCTTCCTGCCACCGGCCATGGCCAGCGAGGTCATCGCCAGCCTGCCGGAAGAGGGGCGCGACGAACTCATCGTGCGTGTGGCGCAACTGGGCCACGTCGAGCACCGCCTGCTGCAGGAGGTGGAGGTGCTGGCCGACGCCTGCCTGCAGAGCCTGGAGACGCAGAGCGCCACCATCGAAGGCGTGAAGCAGGCGGCCGAGATCCTGAACCGCCTGCCCGGCGACAAGGCCCGCATGGTGGAGCAGCTGCGCGAGCGCGACGCCACCGTGGCAGGCCAGATCGAGCGCAGCATGTACGACTTCTTCATCCTCTCGCGCCAGAGCGAGGAGGTGCTGCTGCGCATCCTCGAGGTGGTTCCCATGGACGAGTGGGCCATCGCGCTCAAGGGCGGCGACAGCGACGTGCGCCGCGCCCTCCTGGCCTGCATGCCGCAGCGCCAGGTCAAGACCTTCCAGGACGCGATCCGCCGCACCGGCCCGGTGGCCGCGCGCCGCGTGGAGGAGGCGCGCGCCACCATCATGCGCGAGGTGAAGGCGCTGGCCGACGCGGGCACGATCGCGGTGCAGCTCTATGCCGAGGCGACGGTCGAATGAACACGGCTTTTCGGACCTACCGCTTCCCGCCACTGGCCGATCGCGAGATCGCCGAGGCCCTGTCCGCCCAAGGCACGCCCGAGGCCCTGCAGGCCGCGCTGGCCGACGGCTACTCGCGCGGCGCCGAGCGCGGCTACGAGGAAGGCTTCGACAAGGGCCTGATCGAAGGCCGCGCCGTGGGCGAAACGCAAGGCCGCGAACGCGGCGCTGCCGAGGGCCGCGCCGAAGGCGAGGCCCAGATCCTGCAGCGCTGGGAACGCGTGGCCGCGCCCATGCAGGCCGCCATCGATGCCCTGCGCCAGGTGCAGGCCGACTACCAGGCCGCGCTGCGGCGCGAGATGGTGGAGCTGGTCGAGCGCGTGGCGCGCCAGGTGATCCGCGCCGAGCTCACGCTCAACCCCACGCAGATCCTCAAGCTGGTGGAAGAGACCTTGCAGAGCATGCCGCCCGCCGTGAGCGCGGTGGAGGTGTTCCTCAACGCCGACGACCTGCGCGCGATCGAGCGCATCGACAGCGCCAACACGCGCGGCTGGAACCTGATTGCCGACCCCGCGCTGGAGGCCGGCGAGTGCCGTGTCCAGGTGGCCGGCTTCGAGGCCGACGCCGGCAGCCGCCAGCGCCTGCAGGCCTGCATGGGCCAGGTGGCCGCGCAACTGCTGGGCGCGGAAGAGCCCGCACCCAGCGCCGGGGCCGCCGCGTGATTGCCGAACAACTGCGCCGCATCGCCGTGCCCGAGGTGTCGGTCTCGACGCCCACGGGCCGGCTGGTCAGCGCCACCGGCCCGCTGCTGCAGGTGCGCGGCGTGCGCCTGCACGTGGGCCAGCGTTGCCGCATCGAATCGGCGCTGGGTGCCGACATCGAGGCCCAGGTGGTGGGCTTCAGGGACGAGGCCGCGCAGCTCATGGCCTTCAAGCGCACCGAGGGCCTGGCCGCCGGCGCGCGCGTGCTGCCGCTGCCGGCCAGCGGCAACCTGCTGATCGGCGACGCCTGGCTGGGCCGCGTGGTCAACGGCCTGGGTGAACCCATGGACGGGCGCGGCCGCCTCGGCGGCGAGCACCTGCTGCCCAGCGCGCCGCCCTGGGTGGACCCGCTGCGCAAGCGCCCGGTGGAAGGCGCCATCGACGTGGGCGTGCGCGCCATCAACGGCCTGCTCACGCTGGGCCGTGGCCAGCGTGTGGGCCTGATGGCCGGCTCCGGCGTGGGCAAGAGCGTGCTGCTGGGCCTCATCACGCGACAGACCGTGGCCGACGTGATCGTGGTCGGGCTGATCGGCGAGCGCGGCCGCGAGGTGCGCGAGTTCATCGACCTCTCGCTCGGCGAGGAGGGCTTGCGCCGCGCCGTGGTGGTGGTGGCACCGGCCGACGAGTCGCCCCTGATGCGCCTGCGCGCCACCGAGCTGTGCCACACCATCGCCGCGCACTACCGCGACCAGGGCCGCCACGTGTTGCTCCTGGTGGACTCGCTCACGCGCTACGCCATGGCGCAGCGCGAGGTGGCGCTCTCGCTTGGCGAGCCGCCGGCCACGCGCGGCTACCCGCCCTCGGTGTTCAGCGCGCTGCCGCAGCTGGTGGAAAGCGCCGGCAACGGCAGCGGCGAGGGCTCCATGAGCGCCATCTACACCGTGCTCGCCGAAGGCGACGACCAGCAGGACCCGGTGGTGGACACCGCGCGCGCCATCCTCGACGGCCACATCGTGCTCTCGCGCGCGCTGGCCGAGCGCGGGCACTACCCGGCCATCGACATCGGCCAGTCCATCAGCCGCTGCATGGGCCTGGTGGCCGACGCCGAGCAGCAGCGCGCCGCGCGCGAGGTGAAGGCCCTGCTGGCGCGCTACCAGCAGGTGCGCGAGCTGCTGCCCCTGGGCGCCTACGTGCCCGGCGCCGACCCGCTGAGCGACCGCGCCGTCGACCTGTGGCCGCGCATCGAGGCCTTTCTGCACCAGGGCACCAAGGAGTCCGCGCCGATGGGCGAGTGCCTGCAGCGTCTGAAGGAGATCGTCGAATGAACCCGCGCGCCCTGGAACAGGTGGTGCAGCTGCGCGAGCGCGAGCAGGAGCGCGTGGGCGCCGTGCTGGCCGAGCAGGAACGCACCCGCCAGCGTTTCGTCACCAGCATTTCCCAGTTGGGCGATCTGCTCGACCAGGCCGGCGCCACCGGCGCGCTCCCGCCCACCCTGGCCAGCAACCTGGGCGCCTACAAGCTCAGCGTGCTCGACATGGCCGACCGCCACCGCACGGCCCTGGCCCGGCACGAGTCGCAGATGGACCAGACCCGCCTGGCGCTGCACGAGGCCTTCCGCCGCCGCGAGGCGGTGGCCCAACTGCACGAACGCCGCCTGGAAGAAGGTGAGCGCGCGCTTCTGGTGGCCGAGCGCAAACGCACCGACGACGTCGCCCAGACCGTGTGGCTGAGGGGGCGAGCGTGAAAAAGTCCCGCCGAGCGCTTCAGAAATTCCGCGCCCCGGTCGCCTTGTGCTTCGGAGGCGGCGTCCCTGACCGCCTGACCCCTCTGGAGTAAGACGATGGACTTCGACCCGACCACGACCGCGACCCAACTGGCCACGCTGATGGTGCAAGGCCCGCAGCAGCAGATCGACCGCGAGTCGCAACTGGCCAAGGCCACCCAGGCCGGCCTGGAAAAGCTGCGCGCGGCACTGTCCAGCTTCAACACCGCCGTCAGCGGCCTGGCCGGCGCCACCGGCGGGCTGAAGAAGAACACCGCCACGGTCACCGGTACCGGCGCCACGGCCTCGGCCAGCGCCAGCGCGCAGCCGGGCGCGTACAGCTTCTTCGTCGAGCAGCTCGCCTCCACCCACCAGGTGGCCTTCGCCGACCTGCCGGCCGTGCCCGTGGCCCTGGGCGGCCCGCTGGTGGTGCAGCGCGCCGACGGCTCGTCCTTCAACGTCAACCTGCTCGCCGCCGACCAGGACGGCGACGGCAACCTCAGCGCCACCGAAATCGCGCGCGCCATCAACCAGTCCGCCGGCAACGAGGGCAAGGTGACCGCGCAGGTGGCCACCACCGCCTCGGGCCCGCAACTCATCCTGTCCTCGGGCCTGAGCGGCGCCGACGGCGCGATCACGCTCGACGCCTCCGGCCTGCCCGACAGCGCGCTCAAGACCGCGCTGGGCGGCGCGCCCACGCAACTGGCCGCCGCGCGCAATGCGGTGGTCTGGCTGGGCGGGCAGGGCAGCGGCCTGCGCATCGAGCAGGGCAGCAACAGCTACACCGGCATCGCGGGCGTGGAGGTGAGCTTCACCAAGGCCCAGACCGCGGGCGACGCGCCGATCCAGCTCGACGTGGCCGCCGACAAGGCCGGCACCGAAGAGAGCGTGCGCAAGTTCGTCAACGCCTACAACGCGCTGCAGAACGAACTCAACAACCTCACCAAGACCAGCGAAGACGCGGCCTCGCGCGGCGCCTTCTCCACCGACGCGGGCGTGCGCAACCTGCGCAACCGCCTCAACGACCTGATCCGCCAGGACTTCGGCGGCCTGCGCATCAGCGACCTCGGCATCAGCAGCGACCGCCAGGGCCAGCTCACGCTGGACACCACGCGCCTGAACAAGACCCTGGCCGCCAACCCCGAGGCACTGGACACGGTGCTCGGTTCCTCTGCGCTCGGCAAGCGCTCGGGCGTGTTCGGCGCGGTGGCCGATCACCTGGAGACCTGGACGACATCCGGTACGGGCCAGCTCGCGCGCCGCCTGGACAACGTGCAGCTCCAGCAGAAGGGCCTGACCCAGCGCCAGGAGCGCCTGGACGAGACCTTCAACGTGAACTACGAGCGCTACCTGCTGCAGTTCAGCCAGTTGCAGACCGTGCTGGGCCAGATGAACCAGACCTCCGGGCTGTTCAGCCAGCTCGGCACCGCATAGACGAAAGAGGACCCCCTTGAGCTACGACGCATACCAGAGCTACCAGTCCGTCGACCTGGGCGCGCAGACGGCGAAGGCCTCACCGCTGGAGCTGGTGCTGATCCTGATGAACGGGCTGCTCGACGAGCTGGCCCGCGCGCGGGCGCACATCGAACACGCGCGCTTCGAGGCCAAGGCCAACAGCCTCAACCGCAGCGTCGCCATGCTCAATGGCCTGTCCAGCGCCCTGGACACCGACTCGGGCAGCGAGGTGGTGGCGCAGCTCGCCGAGCTGTACGACTACTGCGCGCGCCGCATCCACGAGGCGGGCATCCGCATGGACGTGGCGCTGCTCGACGAGGCCGTGCGACTGCTCGGCACCGTGCGCGAAGGCTGGGAGGGGGTGCGCGATGCCCGTGGTTGAACGCGCCCTCGCGCTCGATCTGGCGCAGCGCCTGCAGGAGCGCACGCAGGCTGGCGACGTGGCCGCGCTTGGCGCGCTCGACCGCGAGGTCGGCGCGCTGCTCATCGGCCTGGCCAACAAGCGCCCGCTGGACGCCGGCACGCGATCGGCCTGCGCGCTGCTGCGGCAGGCGCACCAGCGTGCGCTGGCCCTGGTGCGGCGCGAGCACGACGCGGTGCAGGCGAAGCTGCACGACCTGTGCGCGCACCGCGGCGGTCGCGACGCCTACGCCGTGGCCGCCGAATGAGAAGGAGAACCCCATGAACGCCACCCTCGCGCTCGGCGCCACCGCCCCCGTCACCCCCGTGGCCGACGCCGTGCTGGCGCCCGGTCTGCCCGATGGCGCCCACCCGCTGTTCGCCCAGGTGCTGGGCCAGGCGTCGGCGGCCGAAGGCGAATCGCCCGACACCACCGACGCGCTGGACGCCGCGCTCGCGCCCTGGCTGATGGGCCTGGACTCGCAGCAGGCGCCCGCGTTGCCGTTCACGCAGCCGTTCTCGCGCCTGCTGGGCGCCGCCGCGCGCGAGGCCTCGCCCGACGGCGCGCCGGCCGACGATGCCTCCATCGATGGCATCGCCTGGCCCGCACCGCCCGGCCATGGGTCCACCGCGCGCGCTGGCGCGCCCGACGGGGCCCCCGCGCCCACGGTGCCCGTGCCCGCCACCGCCGCGCCGGCCGCGAGCGGCGCGGACCCCGTCCCGGCGCCCGCCAGCGCCCCGCCACGGCCACTGGCCGATGCGTCGGCGCGCGCGCTCCCGGCCGAGGCCCTGCCCGCCGCCACCGCCCCACGCGCGCCGCGAGAGGCCGGCGCGTTGCCCGATGGCTTTGCGACCGTATTCAACGCCAATGCGGGTTCTACTCCCTCTGCCACGGGCGAGCCCGTCGTGCGCCTGGACCCCGCGCGCACCGAGCTCTGGCAACGCCCGCTCGCGCAGGCCTTGGGCGATCGCGTGCAGTGGCAGTCCACGCAAGGCATCGACCAGGCGCGCATCCGCCTGGACCCGCCCGCGCTCGGCCGCATCGAGATCGTGCTGCGCCAGGAGGGTGCGCAACTGCAGGTGCAGCTCACGGCCTCCAGCCCCGACGTGGCGCGCCAGCTGCAGCACATGGGCGAGGGCCTGCGCCAGGAACTGGGGCAGCGCCAGGGCCAGACCGTGCAGGTGCAGGTGCAGGCCCACGACGGCGGCGCGCAGGCCGACGCGCGCGGCCAGCAGCGCCAGGGCCAGCCCGGCCGCGAGGAGGCCGAACCCGGCCAGGCCCTGCGCGGCGAACACGACCCGTCGCGCCGCTTCACGCTCGCCTGAACCGGTGCGACCTCTCACTGAACGAGTCCCGACATGAGCAAGAAACTCTGGATCTCCCTCGCCGCCGGCGCCTTCGTCCTGCTGGGCGCCGGCAGCGGCTTCGCGGCCTGGCACTTCCTGGGCCAGCAGCCGGCCACGGCGCAGGCCGAGCCCGAGATTGACACGCGCGAGTACCGCTACGTCTCGCTCGACAAGGTCATCGTCATGCTGCGCGCGCGCGAAGGCGGCCCGCTGAGCAACTACATGGCGGTGGACCTGGTGTTCAAGACGCCGGTGAAGGAAGAGTCGACGGCCAAGCAGCAATTGCCCAAGCTGCGCAGCCTGGCCGTGGCCGCGCTGTCCGAGCTCACGCTGGAGCGCGCCAGCATGCTCAGCATTCCCGAGCTCACCGACTTCCTGCAGAAGGCCTACGGCGAGAGCTTCAGCCGCGAATCGCGCGAGGCGCCGTTCGCCGAGGTCATGGTCGGCCGCCTCGTGATCGAGTGAGCATGTACAGCGGCTACGGTGAGATGAGCAGCCTGGCCGCGGCGGAACTGTCCGCCGCGCAGGAGCAGCGCTGGCTCGTCGAGCACACGCCGCTGGTGCGCCGCGCGGTGTCCCAGCTCGCCTCGCAGGCGGGTGGCGCCATGGACCGCGAGGACATGCTGCAGATCGGCCTGATGGGCCTGCTGGAGGCCCTGCGCCGCTACGGCGAGCCCGACGAGCGCTTTCCCGGCTACGCCGCGCAGCGCATCCGCGGCGCCATCCTCGACGAGCTGCGCCGCCAGGACTGGCGCCCGCGCACCGTGCGCCAGGAAGGCAACCGCCTGCGCGACGCCATCCGCGACCTCACGCGCCGCCTGGGCCACGAGCCCTCCGAAGGCGAGGTGAAGGAGCACCTGGGTGTGAGCGCCGAGGACTTCCTTGCCTATGAACAGCACATCAACGCCGAGACCATGGCCAGCTTCGACGAGCTGGTCGAGGAGCTGGCGCTCACGCCCTCGGCCGCGCGCACGCCCGAGGCCGAGCTGATGCAGCGGCGCGCGCTGGAGCAGGCCCTGGCCTGCCTGAACGAGAAGGAGCAGCACGTGGTGCAGCTCTACTACGAAGCGGAACTCAGCCTCAAGGAAATCGGCGCCGTCATGGGCCTGACCGAGGCCCGCGTCTGCCAGATCAACAAGAGCGCGCTGCAGAAGATGCGCGGCGCGATGTCACCCGAATAAACCACCACAGGCCGTCACCATGCAGTTCTTCTTCGGCGTCATCATCGTGTTTCTCTGCGTCTTCGGCGGCTTCCTGCTGCACGGTGGCGACATGGGCGTGGTCTGGCAGCCGGTCGAGCTGCTCATCATCGGCGGCGCCGCCGCCGGCGCCATCGTGATCGGCAACCCGCGCCACGTGCTGGCCGAGATGGGCGTGCAGGTGCGCAAGCTGGTGTCGCGCCGCAAGCGCGGCGAGGAGTACCAGCGCCAGCTCATGCTGCTGATGTACGAACTGCTGCAGACGGCCAAGAACGGCCTCAAGGCGCTGGACGCGCACGTGGAAGAACCGCACAAGAGCCCGCTGTTCCAGCGCTACCCGATGGTGCTGGACGAACCCAAGCTCATGCACTTCATCGTCGACAACTTCCGCGTCATGGCCATGGGCAAGATCACGGCGCACGAAATGGAAGGCGTGCTGGAGCAGGAGCTCGAGGCCATCCACGAGGAACTGACCCAGCCGTCCAAATCGCTGCACAAGGTGGCCGAGGCCATGCCGGGCTTCGGCATCATCGCGGCCGTGCTGGGCATCGTGATGGCGATGAACTCGGTGGCCGATGGCGCCAGCGCGGGCGAGATCTCCACCAAGGTGGCCGCCGCCATGGTGGGCACCTTCATCGGCATCTTCCTGTGCTACGCGGTGCTCGACCCGATCAGCAACATGATGAAGCAGATCGTCAAGGAAGAGATGAGCGACATGGAGGCCGTGAAGGTGGTGCTGGTGTCGCACCTCTCGGGCAAGCCCGAGCTCGTGTCCATCGACGCGGGCCGCCGCCTGATCCAGATCAACATCAAGCCCAGCTTCGCGCAGCTGGAGACCTGGGTGAACCAGCTCGAGGAGAGCCCCGGTGTCTAAGTCATCCGCCCACGGAGCCGACCACGGCACCATCGTCAAGCGCGTCTCGCGCCGCCACGAGGAAGACGACCACGGCGGCAGCTGGAAGGTGGCCTTCGCCGACTTCACGCTCGCGCTCATGTGCCTGTTCCTGGTGCTGTGGGTGCTGGCCGCGCGCGACAAGGAAGAAGCGACGCGCGCGCTGGAGAGCGGCGGTGGCGCGGTGATGGCGGAAATCTCGGGTTCGAAGATCCCGGCCGAGGGCGGCCCGCGCGGCAGCCTGATCGACCGCAAGCCCATGCCGCGCAAGGGCGAGGGCGAAGGCCCCGACGCCATCCGGACCGTGCCCGGCCTGTTGAACCCCACGCCGCTGCGCGCGCGCTACGACACGCCCGAGCAGATGGCCGAGCTGGCTGCGCTGCTGGCCCGCCTGAGCCTGGAGGCGGGCCTGAGCGCCAACCTGCAGACCTTCGTCACGCCGCACGGCCTGCGCATCATGCTGCACGACACCGACAAGGAAGGCATGTTCCAGCTCGGCAGCGCCGTGCCCAGCCAACGCTTCGCCGACATGCTGCACCGCATGGGCCCGCTGCTGGCGAAGATCCAGAACCCCATCCTCATCGTCGGCCACACCGACGCCTCGCCCTATGCCGGCAAGGACCCGTTCGGCCAGTCCAACGCGCGCCTCTCCAGCGAACGCGCGGGCGCGGCGCGGTCGCACCTGCTGCGTGGCGGCATGCCGGCGGACTCGGTGCTGCAGGTGGTGGGCATGGCCGAGCGCGCGCCGGTGCTGCCCGACCAGCCCCTGGCGAGCGTCAACCGCCGCATCGAGGTGATGGTGCTGACCCTGGACCAGGCGCAGGCCATGACGGCGATGTTCGGCCGCCCCACGCAGGCCGAGCCCCTGCTGCCCGGTCTGCAGGCCGAGCAGCCCGCGCGCGACGCGCTGGCCGCCTTGCGCGATTCCGTGGTGGCGGCCGGCCGCCAGTTGCCCGGCTTCGAGCGCGCCATGGCGCCGTCGGCCGAACCCACCATCACGCGCTGAGTCGGGGAGCGCACCATGCAGACACGAAGCACACGAGGCGATCGAATGAGAGTCAACATCCCCGCGGGCACCAGCCCCCTGGCACCGGTGCGCGCCCCGCAGGCCGCGCCCGACGCCGCCGGCACCGGCGAAGCGGCGCCGGCCGCCTTGCAGTCCGGCGTGCTGGGCCCGGCCATGGACGCCTTGCGCGAGATGCCCGAGATCGACCAGGCCCGCGTGGCGCAACTGCGCGAGGCCTACCAGCGCGGCGAGCTGAAGTTCGACGCCGGCAAACTGGCCGCGCTGATCCAGCGCTACCACGGGGACGGCCGATGATCTCCGCCGCCGATGCACTGACCTTGCTCGACGGCCTGCGCCAGGAGCGTGATGGCTTCGCGCGCATGCGCGAGCTGCTGCAGGCGCACTTCGAGGCCGCCGTGCGGCACGACAGCGAACGCGTGCGGGTGGCGGCCGAGCGCATCACCGTGCTCACCGAGCGGCTGGACGCGCTGTGCAGCGAGCGCCAGCAACGGGTGCTGCGCCTCACCGGCGGCGCCACGCGCGACGCGCACGAGGCCCTGGCCTTGCGCCTGCCCGCCAAGGCCGCCGACCTGCTGCGCGAGCAGATGCGCGAGCTGCAAGCCCTGGTGGGCGAGTGCAAGCGCCTGAACGTGCGCAACTGCGAACTCGTGGTGGGCCAGCAGGAGATCATGGCCCGCGTGCTCAGCAGCGACGGCCAGGGCACCTATGCGCCTGCCTGACTTTCCCTCCACCAGCGGCGCCTTCGCGCCACCGCCTCTGCCGTTGCGCGCCGCAGGCGCTGGGCCGGCGGGCGGCTTCGGTGCGCTCATGGGCTCGGTGCGGCAGGAGGTGCATCGCTTCATCGAAAGCGGCAGCGGCGCCGGCCTGAACGCGCTGGGTGGCCTGTCGCCGCAGGCCGCCTGGCGGCGCGCCCAACAGGCGATGGACACCTTGCCGGCGGCCTCGCACACGGAGGCGGTGCCCGTCGAGGGCGCGAGCCGCGAGGAACAACGCGCCTTCCTCGACCGCATCGCGCCCATGGCGCAGCGCGCGGCCGAACGCCTGGGCGTGGCGCCCGAGCTCGTGGCGGCGCACGCGGCGCTCGAATCGGGCTGGGGTCAGCGCCCGCTCAAGGCGGCCGACGGCCGCAGCACGCACAACCTGTTCGGCATCAAGGCCGGCGGCGCCTGGCGCGGCGCGGCCACCGAGGCGCTCACCACCGAATACGGCGGCGGTGAAGCGCAGAAGACCACGCAGTCCTTCCGCCACTACGACAGCCTGGAGCAGGCCTTCGGCGACTACGCCAGCCTGTTGCGCAACAGCCCGCGCTACCAGGACGCCCTGCGCGTGGGCGGCGACGCGCGCGCCTTCGCTGAAGGCCTGGTGCGCGGCGGATACGCCACCGACCCGGCCTATGCCGACAAGCTCGTCGCCGTGGCGCGGCAGATCCAGGGCGCGCCATGAAGCCTCACTGCAGGGGTTCCACTTCGTCCGGCCCGGTCACGCGCGCCTCGATCGTGCGGCTCGACGCCGCATTGCGCACACGCACCGTGTCGCCGCGTTTTCCGCTGCCCAGGCTTTCGCCGGCGGTTTCCACCGCGATCGCCTTGCCGTGGCGCGCGACGATGCGCACCGGCTGGCCGCGCCGCACCAGCACCGGCTCGTGCAGCAGCCGTTGCTGCAGCAGCGTGCCCTCGCGCAGCTTGCGCCGGGGCGTGAAGCCCTCGATCAGGTCCAGCCGGCCAACGGCCTCGGGTGTGGTGGTCAGCTCGCGCGCCTCCAGCCGCGTGTTGCCGTCGGACAGGGTGGCCCCGGCCTCGATGTCCTGCGCCGCCACCAGCACGCGCGCGCTCAGCGCCGCGCGCGCGATCACGGTTTCCCGCCATTGCCCGCCGCAGCGCAGCTCCAGCTTCATGCGCCGGGGCGACCGGGCCTCGACCACCGCCACCTCGGGTGGCTTGTCACACTTTGGTTCCCGTTCCGGCGCCGACACCACGTCCACCTCCACTCGGGTGTCGCTCCAGCCCCGCACGTCGGCGTGTTCACGCCAGTGGGTTTCGACGGTTTTTACAATTCGCGGATCATTGTTGGCGCAGAACGCAATTATTGGTGAGGCCACCAGCGACGCGAACAACATCAATGAGAAAGGAAGGCTCATGGCAATCGACTTCGGACAGGTCATCAGCGGACACGCGCAGGCCCTGCAGTTGCGCGGCCAACGCGCCGAGATCATCGCAGCCAATCTGGCCAACGTGAACACGCCGGGTTATCAGGCGCGCGACATCGACTTCAGCGCGCGCTACGAGTCCGCGCTGGCCAGCCGCGACGAGGGCCTTGCGCTCGAGCTCGACGGTGACACGCTGATGTACCGCGTGCCGCACCACGCCTCAGGCGACCAGAACACCGTGGAGCTGGGCGTGGAGCAGGCCGCCTTCGCGCAGAACGCCACGGGCTTCCAGACCAGCCTGACCTTTCTGCAGATGAAACTCAAGGGCCTCGCGCAGGCCATCCAGGGGCAGTGAGCATGGCCTTCGACAGCATCGCCGCCATCGCCGGCTCGGGCATGAACGCCCAGACCGTGCGCCTGAACACCATCGCCAGCAACCTGGCCAACGCCCAGTCCGCCGCGGGCTCGGAAGACGGCGTCTACCGCGCCCGCAAGCCCGTCTTCGCCACCCTCATGGACGAAGGCACGGGTGCCGGCTCCAGGGTGCAGGTGCTCGACGTGGTGGAAAGCGACGAGCCCGTGCGCAAGGTGCACGAGCCCGAGCACCCGCTGGCCAACGAAGACGGAGACGTCTTCTACCCCAACGTGAACCCGGTGGCCGAGATGACCGACATGATGTCGGCCTCGCGCGCCTTCGAAACCAGCGTCGAGGTGCTCACCCGCACCCGCCAGATGCAGATGGCCGTGCTGCGGCTCGGGGAGGCCTGATCGTGCTCGACACCACCATGAACACCGGCGTGACCTCGGGCAATGGCAGCGCGGGCGACGGCGTGGCGAAGAACGGCATGTCGGTGCCGCAGGACATGTTCATCCGCCTGCTGGTGGCGCAGGTGCGCAACCAGGACCCGCTGGAACCCAAGGACCCGAGCGAGTTCGTCTCGCAACTCGCCACGCTGTCGCAGACCGAGGCGCTGCAGACCCTGGTGAGCCAGAACAACGGTACGGCCGCCATGCTCGACAGCATGCAGGTGCTGAGCCTGGGCGGCCAGGTGGGCAACACCGTCGCGGTTCGCACTTCGCGGATTGATATGGAAGGAAAACCTGTTTCAGGCTCCTTCGTGCTCGACGCCTCCACCCAGACCGCCGCCGTGGTGCTCACCGGCGCCGACGGCAGCAAGCACCGCGTCGAACTGGGCCCGCGCGCGGCCGGCCCGGTGGACTTCACGGTGGACCCGGCCGCGCTGGGCCTGCCCGACGGGAAATACACGATCGCCGTGGACGCTGGCGAGGGCATCACCGCCCCCGGCATCGACGTGCGCGGCGTGCTCACCGGCATCCGGCTCTCGCCCACCGGCGGCGTGCAGATGAAGGTCGCCGGCATCGGCGAAGTCACCCCCGCCGACATCACCGGCTTCTTCGGTCGCGAGACCGCTTCCTAACTCCCCCAGAAGGAACGCAGCATGAGCATGGAAATCGCACTCTCCGGCGTGAAGGCCATCAACGCCGAGCTCGAGACCATTTCGAACAACATCGCCAACGCGGGCACCTACGGCTTCAAGTCCAGCCGCACCAACTTCGCGTCCATGTACGCCGACACCTCGCCCATGGGCGTGGAAGCGTCCTCGCGCACGCAGTCCATCGGCATCGGCGGCGGCACGCTCAACACCGGCCGCGGCATGGACGTGGCCATCAAGGGCAAGGGCTTCTTCGCGGTGAAGGAGCCCTCGGGCCAGACCCTGTTCACGCGCGTGGGCATCTTCACCGCCGACCGCGAGGGCTACGTCACCGACAGCTTCGGCCGCCGCTTGCAGGGCTACGGCGTGGTGCCCGGCTCCGACGTGCTCGGCCCCATGGGCGACATCCAGGTCAGCAAGGAGCAGTTGCCCGCCGTGGCCAGCACCAGCCTGGACTACGTGGCCAACCTCTCCGCCGACTGGACCGCGCCCACCGTGGCGCCCTTCGACCCGGCCGAACCGCTGAGCTACAACGGCTCCAACGTGTCGGTGGTGTACGACTCGCTCGGTTCGCAGCACACGCTCACGCAGTACTTCGTTCGCAGCGGCCCGAACGAGGTGACGGTGCACTATGGCTTCGACGGCACGCCCATGCCCGCCGGCACCGAGACCGTGCTGCAGTTCGGCACCGACGGCCGCCTGACCCTGCCCGCCGGCCCGGTGGCCAAGGCCCTGCCGCTGCCCGCCACGGTGGACCCGATCACCCTGAACGTGAACTACGCCGGCACGACGCAGTACTCGGGCCAGACCACCACCACCGTCAACGACGCCGACGGCAACTCCTCGGGCGCCTTCCTGTCGGTGAGCATCGATGAAGACGGCGCGGTGCTCGCGCAGTACAGCAACGGCCTGCGCCAGCGCATCGGCACCGTGGCCCTGGCCAACTTCCCCAACGAGGACGCGCTGGCCAACGTGAGCGACACGAGCTGGACCGTGACCAATGCCAGCGGCGAGCCGCTGTACGACGCGCCGGGCGTGGGCCAGGCGGGCTCGCTGGTGGCTGGCGCGCTGGAGCAGTCCAACGTGGAGATGACCTCGGAGCTGGTGAGCCTGATGACCTCGCAGCGCAACTACCAGGCCAACACCAAGGTGTTCCAGACGCAGAACCAGATCATGCAGTCCCTGATGCAAGCCGTCTGATCGCGCTGAGCCATGGATGCATTGATCTACACCGTCATGAGTGGCGCCGAGCGCTCGCTGCGCGAGCAGCAGGTGCGCGCCAACAACCTGGCCAATGCCGACACGCCGGGTTTTCGCGCGGACAAGAGCTTCGCCACCGCCATGCGCACGCCCGGCTACGGCTACGACGCGCGCCACATGAGCGAGCTCAGCGCCAACGGCATCAGCGAACGCGCCGGCCCCATCCGCCAGACCGGCCGCGACCTCGACGTGGCCGTCACCGGTGAGGGTTACTTCGCGGTTCAGAACGCGGGCGGCGAGGCCTACACGCGCGCCGGCAGCATCGCCATCGACGCGGAGGGCACGCTCACGGTGAACGGCCGCGCGCTGCTGGGCGAGGGCGGCCCCGTCGTGCTGCCGCCCCACACGGCGGTGCAGATCGGTGCCGACGGCACGGTGTCCGTGCAGGCACCCGGCCAGGCCGGGATGCAGCCGGTGGACCGCCTGAAGCTGGTGAAGCCCGAGCCGGGCGCGCTGGTGAAGAACGAGGCCGGCCTGCTGGTGCCGCGCAACCCGCAAGCGGGCGCGCTGCCCATGGACGAGACCGTGCAGGTCAAGGCCGGCTACCTGGAAGGCAGCAACGTCTCCGCGGTCGAGGAGATGGTGGCCACCATGGCCACCAGCCGCGACTTCGAGATCCAGATGAAGCTCTACGGCGCCGCCGAGCGCATGGCCCAGGCGGGCGACCGCCTGGTGCGCGGCTGATTTCCCTTTTCACGCACACGAGGAACCGACCATGAATGCAGCCATGTGGACCGCCAAGACCGGCGTGCAGGCGCAGGACGCCAAGCTCCAGGCCATCGCCAACAACCTGGCCAACGTCAACACCACCGGCTTCAAGCGCGACCGCGTGGTGTTCGAAGACCTGTTCTACCAAGTGGAGCGCCAGCCCGGCGCCGCGCAGGCCGAGGGCATGAACACGCCCGTGGGTGTGCAGCTCGGCAACGGCGTGCGCGTGGCCGGCACGCAGAAGGTCTTCACCACCGGCAGCCTGCAGACCACGGGCCAGCCGCTGGACATCGCCATCCAGGGCCAGGGCTTCCTGCAGGTGGAGCTGCCCGGCGGCGAGACCGCGTACACGCGCGCCGGCCAACTGCAACGCAGCCCCGAAGGCCGCCTCATGACCGCGCAGGGCTACCCGCTGGTGCCCGACATCACCCTGCCCGAGAACGCCAAGTCCGTCACCATCGGCGAGAACGGCACCGTCAGCGTGAGCCTGCCCGGCAACACCGCGCCGCAAGAGGTCGGCCAGATCACGCTCGCGGGCTTCGTCAACCCCGCCGGCCTGCTGGCCCTGGGCGACAACCTCTACCAGGAGACCGCCGCCAGCGGCGTGCCCACCGAAGGCATTGCCGGCGAAGAGGCGCTGGGCGCCATCAAGCAGGGTGCGCTGGAAGGCTCCAACGTTCAGGTGGTGGAAGAGATGGTGGACATGATCACCGCGCAGCGCACCTACGAGATGAGCACCAAGGTGCTGAGCGCCGCCGACGGCATGCTGCAGAACCTGGCGCAGACGGTGCGCTGATGCGAACCGCGCTGCTGCTGCTGGCCGCCGCGCTGCTCGCGGGCTGCGCCGCCGTGGTGCCGCCGCGCGCGCCGCCGCTGGCCGACGACCCCGCGCCCGTGGTGCAGGTGCCCACGAGCCGCGCCAGCTCGGGTGGCGTGTTCACGCCCCAATCGCCCTGGACCCTGGTGGCCGATACGCGCGCGCGCCGCGCCGGCGACGTCATCACCGTCATCCTGCAGGAGACCACGCAGGCCAGCAAACGATCGGGCACCCAGATCGACAAGGGCAGCAGCGTGGGCATCAGTCCGCTGACCATCGATGGCGACGACATCACCCCCCCCATCGGCCTGAGCGCCGACCGCGCCTTCGACGGCAACGCCAGCAGCACGCAGCAGAACGCGCTGAGCGGCGCCATCACCGCCGTGGTGGTGGAGGTGCTGCCCAACGGCCTGCTGCGCATCGCGGGCGAGAAAAGCCTCTGGCTCAACCAGGGCGAGGAGTTCATCCGCCTGAGCGGCTACGTGCGCGGGCAGGACATCGACGCCGCCAACCGCGTGTCCTCGCAGCGCCTGGCCAATGCGCGCATCGCCTACTCGGGCAGCGGCACCCTGGCCGACGCCAACACCCCGGGCTGGCTCACGCGCTTCTTCAACAGCCCCTGGATGCCCTTCTGATCGGCACACGAGCATGAACACCCGCAACTTGCGTCCGGGCCGACACAGTCGTCTGATCGGCCTCATGACCGGCCTGCTGATCGCCCTGAGCCTCGCGCCCGCCCCGGCGCTCGCGCAAAAGGCCGCCGCCACCACGCCCGCGCGCACCACGCCATTGGGCAACCTGGTGCAGATCGAGGGCATGCGCGAGAACCAGCTCATCGGCTACGGCCTGGTGGTGGGCCTGCAAGGCTCGGGCGACAGCAGCCAGATCAAATTCCAGGGCCAATCGGTGGCCAACATGCTGCGCCAGTTCGGCGTGACGCTGCCCGAGCGCGGCGACCCGCGCCTGAAAAACGTGGCCACCGTGATGGTGAGCGCCACCTTCCCGCCCGGCTACCGCAGGGGCCAGACCATCGACGTCACCGTCTCGTCCATGGGCGACGCCAAGAGCCTGCGCGGCGGCGTGCTGCTGCTCACGCCGCTGCTGGCGGCCGATGGCGAGGTCTACGCGCTCGCGCAGGGCAACGTGGTGGTGGGCGGCTTCTCGGCCCAGGGCCAGAGCGGCTCCAGCGTCACCGTGAACACGCCCACCGCGGGCCGCGTGCCCAGCGGCGCCACGGTGGAGCGTGAAATCCCCACCGACTTCGACACGCGCGAGACCGTGACGCTCAGCCTGCGCCGCCCGCACTTCCAGACCGCCACCAACATCGTGCGCACCATCAATGGCCGCTACGGCGAGATCGCCACCACACGCGACGCCACCAGCGTGGACGTGGTGGCCCCGGCCAACCCGACGCAGCGCGTGGCCTTCGTGGCCGAGCTGCAGAAGCTGGGCGTGCAGGTGGGGCAGGAGCTGCCGCGCGTGGTCTTCAACTCGCGCACCGGCACGGTCGTCATCGCCGACGGCGTGCGCGTGCGCCCGGCCGCCGTGGCGCACGGCAACCTCAAGGTCATCATCGGCGAGCAGCCGGTGGCCAGCCAGCCCGCCCCCTTCGGCCGCGGCGAGACGGTGGTGCTGCCGCAGTCCAGCGTGGTGGCCGAGCAGGACCGCGGCCGCATGTTCAACTGGGCGCCGGGCAGCAAGCTGCAGGACATCATCGACACCATCAACAGCACGGGCGCGTCGCCCGACGACATCATGGCGATCCTGCAGGCGCTGGACCAAGCCGGTGCCATCGATGGCGAACTCATCGTCATATGAAGACGCACCCCCGCCGCGCTTCGCGCGACCCCCTCAAGGGGGCGACACCTGCGGCCCGGCAAAGCCGGTTCCGCGGTGCCTCACGGCTCGACCTGGGCGATTGAGATGGAACTGCGAATCACGCAACGCCTTGAGCCGATCAGCGACGCCGCCGTGCGCGCGCGCGCCGAAGACGCCGCCATCAAGTTCGAGGCCTTCTTCGTCGGCCAGATGCTCAAGCAGATGCGCCAGGGCACGCAGGCCATCGCGGGCGAGGACAGCCCCTTCAAGGACCGCATCCACCAGGACATGCTCGGCATCGCCGACACGCAGGTGGCCGACACCCTGGCCCGCCAGCGCGCCTTCGGCATCGCCGACGTGATCCTGCGCCAGCTCATGCCGGCGACCGTGCCGCAAGCCAGCACCGCGCTTAAGTCCGGCGCCGATCCGGTCGCCTTGCAAGGGGAAGGCGCGGGCGCTTCGCCCGCCGACCCGATCGGGCCCACACCATGAAGATCCAGCAGATCGCCCTGAGCGGTGCGATGGCCGCGCAGGCGGCCTTGAACACCACCAGCCACAACATCGCCAACGCGATGACGCCCGGCTTCACGCGCCAGGGCCCGCTGTTCGCGGCCGTGGGGCCCACGGCTGCCGGCGCGGCCGGCAGCGGCATCGGCGTGCAAGTGCCTTCGCTCATCCGCTTCAGCGACGGCTACAAGAGCCACCAGATGTGGGCCGCCGCGTCCGAGCTGGGCCGCCACGAAACGGTGCAGCCCTACCTCAAGCAGATCGAACAGGTGATGTCGGGCGAAGGCTCCAGCCTCAACAAGGGCCTGGACGCCTTCTTCGGCGCGCTCAACGCCGCCAGCGTGGACCCGAACTCCGCGCCGCTGCGCCAGCAGATCATCACCGAGGCCGAGGCCCTGGCCCAGCGCTTCAACGGCCTCAACCAGGTGCTGCTGAGCCAGCGCCTGTCCATCGGCCAGCAGCGCGAGGCCTCGGTCGCGCAGATCAACAACCTGGCGGGGCAGATCGCCGCGCTCAACGGCGAGATCACCGCCGCCGAATCGCTCAACGTCAACCCCTCGGGCCTCATCGACGAGCGCGACCTGCGCATCGACGAACTGTCCAAGCTGGTGGGCCTGTCGGTGGTGGACCAGCCCGACGGCTCGCGCAGCGTCTCGCTCAAGTCGGGTGTGCCGCTGGTGGCCGGCTCCGTGGCCGGCCGCATGGAGATCATCAACCAGCTCGACGGCTCGCAGGCCATCGAAGTGGCCTTCGCCAAGGAAGCCTTCAAGGTGCGCACCGAGGGCCTGGCGGGCCAGCTCGGCGGCCTGTACGAGTTCGAGGACGGCGTGCTCATGCCCACCGTCGCCTCCATCGCCTCGCTGGCCGAGGAGCTCGCCACGCGCGTGAACACGCAACTGGCGGCCGGCTTCTCGCCCGGCGGCGCGCCGGGCACCGACCTCTTCGTCTTCAACGGCGCCGATGGCCTGCTCTCCGTGCGCCCCGGCGTCACGGGCGACGAGCTGGCCTTCTCCAGCGACCCGCTGCAGGCCGGCAACAGCGACAACCTGCTCGCCGTCATCGGCCTGCAGAACCAGTCGGTGCCCATCACCGGCCTGGGCACGGTGCGCATGGGCGACGTCTACACGCAGTTGCTCGGTGGCATCGGCATCCGCAGCCAGCAGTCGCAGGCCTCCTTCACCACCGCCAAGACGGTGCGCGAGCAGGCCGAGCAGAGCTGGGCCTCCACCAGCAGCGTCAACACCGACGAGGAAGCCATCAACCTCGTGCAGTACCAGCAGATGTACACCGCCAACATGAAGGTGATCCAGGTCGCGGGCGAGCTGTTCGACGCGGTCATCGGGTCGCTGCGTTAACCCCAGGGGAGCCGGACATGCGCATCGCCAGCAACCAGTTCCACATCACCATGAGCAGCTCGCTGCAGGCCGCCACCGCGCGCGTGGAGAAGGTGCTCACGCAAATGGCCTACGGACAGCGCGTGCTGCTGCCCTCCGACGACCCCATCTCCAGCGTGCGCCTGGCGCGGCTGGACCGCGAGGAGGCGGCGATCACCCAGTACCGCGACAACGTGAGCGCGCTCATGTCGCGCCAGCGCCAGAGCGAGTCCATCCTCGACAGCATCAGCAACGACATGCTGCAGCTGCAGGACCTGCTGCTGTTCGCGGCCGACGGCTCCAACAGCAGCGCCGACGTGAACGCCATCTCGGGCTCGCTCGAATCGCTGCGCGACAGCGTGCTGGCCTTCTCGAACACGCGCGACCAGGAAGGCCGCTACCTGTTCTCCGGCACGGCCAGCCTGTCGCCCACCATCACCTTCGACCCCGCCGCCGCGCCCGGCGCGCGCTACACCTTCACCGGCAACACCTTGCAGCAGATGGTGGTGGTGGGCGAGGGCGTGTCCCAGCCGGCCAACACCTCGCTCGACGACCTGGCCGCCATGCTCAACCAGCTCGACCTCACCATCGTGGACCTGAGTGCCCCCGGCGCGGACCTGAGCGACCCGGCCGTGCGCGCGCGCCTGGTCACCACCACCGACATGGCCGACGACAGCTTCAACCGCCTGGGCGAGCGCATCGCGCGCCTGGGTGGCCAGCAGGCCCTGCTGAACAACCTGGACGGCGCGCACGCCAACATCAGCCTCTCCAACCGCCAGGCCGCGCTCACGCTCGGCCAGCTCGACTACGGTGACGCCACGGTGAAGCTGGAGGCCTACAACACCTCGTTGCAGGCCACGCAGAAGGCCTACGCGCGCATCACCTCGTTCTCGCTGTTCGACGTGATCTGATGCAGATCCCCGCCGCGCTGCCGGGCACGCCCGCCCACCGCATCGATGCCGACACCCGTGGCGTGCAGCCGGGCGCCGCGCCCGCCGCGCCGCGCGCGCCCCTGCGCGCCGCCGATGGCAGCGCCGCGAGCGCCGCACCCATGCGCTCGCCGCTCACGCGCGGCCTCAAGGACTTCGACCTCTCGCGCCAGAGCGGCGTCGCTGGTGCGCAGCTCTCGGGTGTTTACCTCGACCGCCTGCAACAAGGCCTGCAGGCGCTGCGCCAGCACTACACCGCCCAGCTCGGCGCCGATCCGGAACAGCCCATGGCCAGCGCGGCGGGCGCCGACGCCCTGCGCGCCGGCCTCAAGGCCATCTGGGCGCAGCGCGCCCGCGCCACCGCCGGCGCGCTGGACGCGCAACTGCGCATCGGCGAGCCCGGCCAGGCGCGGCAGGACTTCCGCATCCGCGGCCTCTCGCAGGCCACGCTCACCAGCGGCACACGCGAGGTGCTCACCGTCGTCACCGGCAACGCGCCCGCGCCGCTCACCGCCACGCTGGACCCCGAACTCGGCACCCAGGCGAACCTGCGCCGGCTCGACCAGGCCCTGGCGCCCGTGGGCCTGCGCGTGCGCGCCGACGAGAGCGGCGAGCCGGTGTTCAGCGTGCCCGAAGCCGACTGGCCGCGCTTTCACGACCGCATCCTCATCAAGGGCGAGGGCCGACGCTTCCCCGACGGCCAGGCCCAGCCCGTGCGCACGCCCGCGCTGCCTGCGGCCTTGGGCGAGTCCGTGTTCGAGGCGCCGGGCAGCGAGCCCGCCTCGCTGCGCGAGGTCCTGGGCCGCGTGAGCGTGGGCATCGCTGCGGTGCAGGGCGCGCAACAGCGCGCGCAAGTGGCGCTGATGGAACAGCACCAGGCCCTGGGCCAGGCCGCCGGCGCCACCAAGACCTCGCCCGAGCGCGCGCGCGCCCTGGCCGAGGGCTTCGCCGCGCGCCTGGGGGAAGCCGGTTTCGCGCGCTACGAAGCGGTGGCCCCCACCGTCGCCGGCATCAGCCGCGAGCGCGTGCGTTCGCTGCTGGGCACCGACTGACGGCTTAGTGCGGGGCGAGTCGCTTCAGCCGCTTGCTGTCGTTCTTGGCCTGATTCAACAGCTGGTCCCAGTCACTGGGAGGGCGGCCGCTGTCGAGCATCTTGCGAAACACCCGATAGGCGTCGTCATCGCTTTCGTAGGCCCGCCGGGTTTGCTCGTCGTTGACCCAGGCGTACACGATCACCTGGCTTGCCGCGTGGTAGCGGAAGAACAATCGGTACTGCTGGAAGAACTTCGCGCGGAACCAGTGCTTGTGCTCTTCGCCCAGCGTGCCACCCTGCCGATACTCCGGCCGCGCCGGGCCTTGAGGAATGACGTCGAATGCCAGCTTCACGATGGCCGCCAGGCGCTTGCTGACATTCTTCTTCGCGAAGCCTGTTGGGTCCTTTCGCTTCAGCGCTTCCACTTGCCGGGTGAGCGCCTCCAACTGTTCAAGGAACAAGGGGTGAGCGAAGACCGTCCAGCCATGAATGACCAGGGGAACGGGCGTGTCCCTGGTCATTCGTCGTCTGCCGACAGTGGGGCATCGAGATCGAATTCCACTGCGTTCACCAGCGAGTGCAGCCGGGAGACGAGGCGGGCGTCCAGCGTTTTCAGGCGCTCGGGATGGGCAGCCATGTCGTGGGCGAGAAAGCCCAGAAAACTGCCGATCAGGGGATCGTCTTCCGATGCGATGTCCGCTCGCGTCAGCACGACCTCTCCGTTGGCACGAATCGAATAGTGGATCTTGTCCCGCTTGCCCAGGCGAAGGGCGCGGCGCACGGTTTCCGGTACCGTAGTCTGGTACCGGTCGGTCAAGGTGGATTCAACTTCAAAGGTGGCGGGCATGAAGGGCGCTCCAGGGGACTGACAGAGACGATCTGCATGGTAATGCAATTGCATTTCCTGGTCAATGCGATTGCATTACCGAGGTATCACCAGAGATTTTTTCGATTCGCGCTTAAGGAACTCCGCGAAGCGGTCGCCCAGTAAGGGGGAGGACGTCGATGTCCGACGGACCCGACCAACAGCCCACAGGAGAGATCCACCATGCTGAGTCTGCACACCAACGCCGCTTCGCTGAGCACCCAGAACGCCCTCGGTGGCGTCCAGAAGAACCTGAGCAGTTCGCTGACCCGTCTGGGCACGGGCTTCCGCATCAACTCGGCCATGGACGACGCCGCCGGCCTGCAGATCGCCACCCGCATGAACGCGCAATCGCGCGGCATCACGGTCGCCATGCGCAACACGCAGAACGGCATCTCGATGATGCAGACCGCCGAAGGCGGCCTGAAAGAGATGAGCAACATCCTGACGCGCATGAAGGACCTGGCCACGGAAGCCGCCAACGGCAGCTCCACCCAGGAAGACCGCGACGCCCTGCAAGCCGAATACGACCAGCTCGGCGAAGAACTCGGCAACATCATCAAGAACACGGCCTTCGCCGGTGAGCGCTCGTTCTCCGACGGCACCACCACCGACGGCACGGGCGGCAAACTGTCCGCCGCCGTGACCTTCCAGATCGGCGCCTCCACCGCCGAGACGATGGAAGTCGACATCTCCACCGCGCTGGGCGACCTGACCACGGCCCTGGACGGCCTGGCCGCTTCCTACGCCGCTGGCGCCGACCCGGCCGCCCCGGGCACCGAGATCGCCACCTCGGCCGCCGCCAACACCATCATCGACACCATCGGCGACTCGCTCGACACCATCGGCGCCGTGCGCGCCCAGATGGGTGCCGCCAGCAACCGCCTGGAAAGCGTCTACAACAACCTGGGCAACATGCGCATGCAGACCGAGCAGTCCAAGGGCCGCATCATGGACGTGGACTACGCCAGCGAAACCGCCAACATGACCAAGAACCAGATGCTCATGCAGGCCAGCACCTCGATGCTGCGCTCCAGCAGCAGCATGTCGCAGCTGGTCATGGCGCTGGTGCAGTAATCGCACCCCGGGCCGCCACCGCGGCCCTGAAGCAGCAAGGCCAGCCGCGACCCGGCTGGCTTTTTTTTCGAGTGGGCGGAACGCAAGCCGCCGTTGCCTGTCTGTCCTGAGCCATGAACCTCGAGCGCGTCACCGCCGCCCCGCCCATCAGCGCCCGCCTGCCCGAGGCGGACGCGCGCCCGGCGCCGCCCGAGGTGGGCCAGCGCCTGCGCATGCGCTTCGACGGCCACGATGGCGACGGCGTGCTGCTCAGCGAAGAGCAGGGCCGCCGCTGGCGCCTGGCCGATGGCGCCGGCTGGTCGCGCAATCTGCGCGTGGGCGACATGCTGTGGATGCAGGTGCGGTCCACCGAACCCGCGCTGGAGCTGGAATGGGTGCTGCGCCCGCCGACCCCGGCCCGTGCCGACACCGCCGCGCAACCCGAGGACGTCGCTGCCATGCGACCCGACCAGGCCGCGCAGCGCCTGCACCAGTGGCGCCTGCCCTCGGCGGCCGAACTCGCGGCCGCGTGGCGCGCCATCCTCTCGTCGCGCCACATGGAGCTGGGCCTGCGCAGCCTGGCCCTGATGGAAGGCCCGGCGCGCCTGCCGATGGCCAGCAGCGGGGCCGACGGCGCCACCGTGCGCGCGGCGACCGAGCCTGTGCCGCATTGGGTGTTTCACCTCTACTCGCTGGGCAGCCTGGCCGTGGCCCTGCGCGTGGCCGCGCGCCGGCAGTGGGCGCGCGATGAAGCGCCCGCCACGCCCACGCCGCAGACCGAAGCCGGCCTGGAACTGGAACTGAGCCTGCCCGGCGGCGGGCAAGTGCTGCTGCAACTGTGCTGGCGCGAATCGCGCCTGGCCATGGCCGTGCTGCCACGCCAGCCCGAGCACCTGGAACTGCTGCGCGTGGTGCTGCCCGACATCGTGGCCGCCATGGCCCGCGCGGGCGCGGTTCCCACGGCCGTGCAACTGGGCTCGCCGCTCACGGCCTTGCCGGCGGGCGGCATGGGCTACCGGCCGGGGCCGGTGTCCTCGGCGCTCCTGCAATTGGGCGCGGAATTCACCACCGCGCTCATGCGCATCTGGCCGGTGGGCATGGGGCCGGTGGAAACCGCGGCCGGCTAGAAGAAACGCCGCGTTGGCCGGCGTTGGAATGGCCCGCGAATCGCGGGAAAAGACTTTTTTTGTCAATCCCTGTCAAGGTTGACAGGCGACCGTATTAAACCCCGGTGGGTACCGCCATTTCGCGGGTTTTCACCCGCCCTGCGCAGGGCCGGTGAGGGCGCCTACCACACCGCCTTGGGGTGGAACACCGGGGGAGTTCCTCTTTGGCTGGGGCGGTAGGGCGGGGGGCTCTGGCGCCCAAAGGCCGGCACTCACATCACGTGAAATTCATTGAATGGGTGATAAACCAGTCGGGGGTATTTTGTGGCTGTGCGGTCACACAAACGCTGAACCTCAGGCGCGCAGCCGAAACACCTGCACCACCTCCGCCAGCCGCGTCGCCTGGTCCCGCAGGCTTTGCGCGGCCGCCGTGCTCTGCTCCACCAGCGCGGCGTTCTGCTGGGTCATCTGGTTGTGATGTCTCAATAGGTTGTTCACCCGGAAGGGTCTGGGAGACTGGAGTTACCACGCTTCA
>NZ_WVZN01000033.1:0-214 GCF_011772445.1 Hydrogenophaga sp.
GGGGGCCTTGGCCTGGCTGTCCAGCTTGGCCAGTTCGTCGATGTTGCGCTGCAGTTCGGCGCTGCGTTGCGCGGCGTCGGACGACTGGCGCTGTTGCGCGATCTGGGCTTCGCTGCCGGTGCCAGGCGCGCCGCCTTGTGGGCGGCTCAGCGTCAGGCGGTCGCTGGACGGGGCTGGCGCGCCGCGGTCCTGCACCTCGGTCTGCACGCGGCCG
>NZ_WVZN01000033.1:246-57797 GCF_011772445.1 Hydrogenophaga sp.
ATCGCGGCTCTGCGCGGCGATGGTCTGGCGGGCTTCGCTGGCGTCGACGGCGGCTGCCTCGGCGCGGGACGGCAGGTCGACAACCGCACCGGCGCGGATGCGGTTGACGTTGCCGTCGATGAAAGCGTTGGGGTTGGCCTGCAGCATGGCCACCAGCATCTGATCGAGCGACACGTTCGCCGGGCGGTTCGCCATGGCGATGCCGCCGGCCGTGTCGCCGCGTTGCACCGTGATCTGGCGCTGCGCTTCGCTGGCCGGTGCAGGCGCCGGTGCGGCTGCGGGAGCGGGGGCAGGCGCCGGGCGTGGGGCGGCGGTGACCGGTGCGGCAGGTGCGGGGGCGGGCGTGGGGGAGGGTGCCGCGGCAGCGGGCGGGCGTGCGGGAGCGGGTGCCGGCACGGGCGCGGTGGCGCGCGGCGCGATGGGCGCCGGCTGAGGCGTGGACGCCCGCAGGTTGGGCGGATCGAACAGTAGGGTGTAGTCGCGCACCAGGCGGCCGGTGGCCCAGTTGGCTTCGACGATCAGGTCGACAAAGGGCTCGTTGACCGCGTTCGGACCGCGCAGGCGCAGATAGGAGCGCCCATCGGGGCGGCGCTGCAGCGTGATCTCGAGTCCGTTGAGGGCAGGGTTCACGTCCACGCCCGCGGCGCGGTAGGTGTCGCCGGGGGCGAGCGTCACGCGCAGGCTGGAGGCCTCGGCGGCGTTGATGTCGGGAACGTCGATTTCGGCCCGCAGGGGCTCACCCAGGGCCGACTGCACCGTGACCCGCCCGAGGGCCAGGGCCAGTGCGTCGTGCGGGTGGAGGGCCAGGGTGGAGACCAGCGCGGCGGCCGCGATGGCGTGCAGGCCGGTCAGCCCCCGCCGATTTGTGTGTTCCGACACGGACGAGGTCGACGGCGAAGGGGTGTGTCGGATGTGGGGTGGCACTGGAACCTCGATGGGAAAAACCGAGAAATGACCATAGCATCAACGGATTACGGTTACAAGCTGAGAATCCGCTTGAGTTTGGGAGCCTACCGTTCGTCCCGTCGAGACCACCCGACCTCGTTGCACACCCGCAACGAGGCCGGGCGGCGGTTGCCCGGTCGGAGGCCGCTCAGGCCTGCAACAAAATCCGGAGCATGCGGCGCAGTGGCTCCGCCGCGCCCCAGAGCAACTGGTCGCCAATGGTGAAGGCGCCCAGGTACTCGGGGCCCATGGCCATCTTGCGCAGGCGGCCCACGGGGATGGTCATGGTGCCGGTCACCGACACGGGCGTGAGGTCGCGCAGCGTGTCTTCCTTGGTGTTGGGCACCACCTTCACCCACTCGTTGTCGGCGGCGATCATGGCCTCGATGTCCGCCAGCGGCACGTCCTTCTTCAGCTTGAAGGTGAGGGCCTGCGAATGGCAGCGCATGGCGCCCACGCGCACGCAGAAGCCGTCCACCGGCACGGCGGCAGTGCCGAAGCCTTCGCCCTGGCCAAGGATCTTGTTGGTCTCGGCCATGCCCTTCCACTCTTCCTTGGACATGCCATTGCCCAGGTCCTTGTCGATCCAGGGGATGAGCGAGCCGCCCAGGGGCACGCCGAAGTTGGCGACCTCGGCGCCCGACAGCGCGCGCTGCTTGGCGATGACCTTGCGGTCGATCTCGAGGATGGCGCTCTTGGGGTCGTCGAGCAAGGCCTTGACCTCGGCGTTGAGCGTGCCGTACTGCGTGAGCAGCTCGCGCATGTGCTGCGCGCCGCCGCCGCTGGCGGCCTGGTAGGTCTGGGTGCTCATCCATTCCACCAGACCGGCCTTGTACAGCGCGCCCACACCCATGAGCATGCAGCTCACGGTGCAGTTGCCACCGATCCAGTCGCGCCCGCCCTTGGCCAGCGCGTTCTGGATGACCGGCAGGTTCACCGGGTCCAGGATGATGACCGCGTCGTCCTTCATGCGCAGGCTGGAGGCAGCGTCGATCCAGTGACCTTTCCAGCCGGCGGCGCGCAGCTTGGGGTAGACGTCGTTCGTGTAGTCGCCACCCTGGCAGGTGATGACGACGTCGCAGCGCTTGAGCGCCTCGATGTCGTTCGCGTCCTGCAGCTTGGTTTCGTTCTTCGCCATCGCGGGGGCCTGGCCGCCCGCGTTGGAGGTGGAGAAGAACAGCGGCTCGATGAGGTCGAAGTCTTTTTCTTCGGCCATGCGATCCATCAGGACCGACCCGACCATGCCGCGCCAGCCAACCAGTCCAACCAACTTGCTCATTGAGAAACGCCCTTTCGTTGAAGTCATCGGGTCCAGACCGGACCGACTTGCCCGGCTCGTCTGGCCGGGGAGGGCGCACGACGAACCAGGCTGAGTCAGCCCTTAATGGTCGTGGTTTTGGTGGAGATTGCGCGCACGGCCACACCCGCCGTGGCGGCGGATGCGATGTTCAAGGCGAACGGGCGGGCGGCAAACATGGTGCAGGATTGTAGTGGATGCCGAGGCGCGCAAGGCCCCGGCCTTGGTCAGCGCAGCGCCTGCACAACGGCCGCACCCATCTCGGCGGTGCCGACCCTGGTGGTGCCCTCGCTGTGGATGTCGGGCGTGCGCAGGCCTTGCGCCAGCACCGCCTTCACGGCGGCTTCGATGCGCTCGGCGGCCTGGGGCTGGTTCAGGCTGAAGCGCAGCATCATGGCCGCGCTGAGAATGGTGGCCAGCGGGTTGGCCACGCCCTTGCCCGCGATGTCGGGCGCGCTGCCGTGGCTGGGTTCGTACAGGCCCTGGTTCCTGGCGTTCAGACTGGCCGAGGGCAGCATGCCGATGGAGCCGGTGAGCATGGCCGCCTCGTCGGAGAGGATGTCGCCGAACATGTTGCCGGTGACGATCACGTCGAACTGCTTGGGCGCGCGCACCAGCTGCATGGCGGCGTTGTCCACGTACATGTGCTCCAGCTCCACGTCGGGGTACTGGGCGTGCACCTCGGTCACCACGTCCTTCCAGAACTGGAAGGTTTCCAGCACGTTGGCCTTGTCGACGCTGGTGACCTTCTTGTTGCGCTTGCGCGCGGCCTGGAAGGCCACGTGGGCGATGCGCTCGATCTCGGGCTTGCTGTAGCGCATGGTGTCGAAGGCTTCGTCGGCACCGGGGAAGTGGCCATCGACCGCGGTGCGCCGGCCCCGGGGCTGGCCGAAGTAAATATCGCCCGTGAGCTCGCGGATGATGAGGATGTCGAGCCCCGAGATGACCTCAGGCTTGAGCGTGGAGGCGCCCACCAGTTCGGGGTAGCAGATGGCCGGGCGGAAGTTGGCGAACAGGCCCAGGTGCTTGCGCAGGCCCAGGATGGCCTGCTCGGGCCGAAGCGGGCGGTCGAGCTTGTCGTACTTCCAGTCGCCCACGGCGCCGAACAGCACGGCGTCGGCCTGCTGGGCCAGCTTGAGCGTGGACTCGGGCAGCGGGTGGCCGTGGGCCTCGTAGGCCGCGCCGCCCACCAGGGCGGTTTCCATTTCGAACTGGAGGTCGAGCGCCTGAAGAACCTTCACCGCCTCGGCGACGATTTCGGTGCCAATGCCGTCACCGGGGAGAACTGCGATTTTCATGAACTGTGGAGGTCAGCCGTTGAGGGTGTGGGCGAGCCAGGGCTTGGTGGCCAGGCGCTGCGCTTCGTACTGGGCGATCTTGTCCTTGTGCCGCAGCGTCAGGCCGATGTCGTCCAGGCCGTTGAGCAGGCAGTACTTGCGGAAGGGCTGAACGTCGAACGGGATCTCCTGGCCGTTCGGTTCGACGATCACCTGGCGCTCCAGGTCGATGGTGAGTTCGTAGCCCGGGAAGGCGGCCACTTCATCGAACAGGCGTGCGACCGTGGCTTCGGGCAACACGATGGGCAGCAGGCCGTTCTTGAAGCAGTTGTTGAAGAAGATGTCGGCGAAGCTCGGCGCGATCACCGAGCGGAAGCCGTACTGGTCGATGGCCCAGGGCGCATGCTCGCGGCTGGAGCCGCAGCCGAAGTTCTTGCGCGCCAGCAGCACCGACGCGCCCGCGTAGCGCGGCTGGTTGAGCACGAAGTCGGGGTTGGGTTTGCGCGAGGCCGGGTCCTGGCCCGGCTCGCCCTTGTCGAGGTAGCGCCACTCGTCGAACAGGTTGGGGCCGAAGCCCGTCTTGCGGATCGACTTGAGGAACTGCTTGGGAATGATCGCGTCGGTGTCGACGTTCTCGCGGTCCATCGGGGCGACCAGCCCTTTGTGGAGAGTGAACTTCTGCATGTCGATGGATCGGTTACTTGGAAATTTCCTGGATCTTCTCGCCGGCTTTCTCGATGCCGCGACCCGTGGCCTGGCCCGCCTTCTCGATGCCGCGGCCGGCGGCATGGCCGGCGTCCTTGGCGTCTTCCTTGACGCCCTGCCAGGTGTTGCATGCCGCCAATGCCAGCGACAAGGTCAGCGCCGTGATCGTCCAGACGGAGGTTTTCATGCGGGTCTCCTTGGTTTGAAGGCTCAGGCCAGGGTGCGCACGTCCACGAAGTGGCCGTGCACCGCTGCCGCCGCCGCCATGGCGGGCGACACCAGGTGCGTGCGGCCGCCAGCGCCCTGGCGGCCTTCGAAGTTGCGGTTGCTGGTGGAGGCGCAGCGCTCGCCCGGCTCCAGCCGGTCGGCGTTCATGGCCAGGCACATGGAGCAGCCGGGCTCGCGCCACTCGAAGCCGGCGGCCTTGAAGATCTCGTGCAGGCCTTCGCGTTCGGCCTGGGCCTTCACCAGGCCCGAGCCCGGCACCACCATGGCCAACCGCACGTTCTTCGCGACCTTCTGGCCCAGCTTCTTGACCATGGCCGCGGCCTCGCGCAGGTCCTCGATGCGGCTGTTGGTGCAGGAGCCGATGAAGACCTTGTCGATGGAGATGTCGTTCAGGGGCTTGCCGGGCTCCAGGCCCATGTACTGCAGCGCGCGCTCGATGGCGCCGCGCTTGCTGGCGTCCTTCTCCTTGTCGGGATCGGGCACGCGGGCGTCGATGCCCAGCACCATCTCGGGCGAGGTGCCCCAGGTGACCTGCGGGACGATCTTCGTGGCATCGAGTTCGACCACGGTGTCGAACCTGGCGTCGGCGTCGGAGTGCAGCGTGCGCCAGTAGGCGACGGCCTGGTCCCATTCCACGCCGCTGGGCGAGAGCGGGCGGCCCTTCACGTAGTCGATGGTCTTGTCGTCCACGGCCACCAGGCCGGCGCGCGCGCCGGCCTCGATGGCCATGTTGCAGACCGTCATGCGGCCTTCCATGGACAGCGCGCGGATGGCGCTGCCGGCGAACTCGATGGTGTAGCCGGTGCCGCCGGCGGTGCCGATGCGGCCGATGATGGCCAGCACGATGTCCTTGGCGGTGACGCCCTTGACCAGCGCGCCGTCCACCTTGATGAGCATGTTCTTCGCCTTCTTCGCCAGCAGCGTCTGCGTGGCCAGCACGTGCTCGACCTCGCTGGTGCCGATGCCGAGCGCCAGCGCGCCGAAGGCGCCGTGCGTGGTGGTGTGCGAGTCGCCGCAGACGACCGTCATGCCCGGCAGCGTGGCGCCGCTCTCAGGCCCGATGACGTGCACGATGCCTTGGCGCTGCGACAGGAAGGGGAAGAAGGCCGCGGCACCGAACTCGGCAATGTTCGAGTCGAGCGTGGTGATCTGTTCCTTGCTGATCGGGTCGGCGATGCCGGCGTAGCCGCGCTCCCAGCCCGTGGTGGGCGTGTTGTGGTCGGCCGTGGCCACGACCGAACTCACGCGCCAGACCTTGCGGCCGGCCTGGCGCAGGCCTTCGTAGGCCTGTGGGCTCGTCACCTCGTGGACGAGGTGGCGATCGATGTAGAGGACGGCGGTGCCATCTTCCTCGGTGTGGACGACGTGTTCGTCCCAGATCTTGTCGTAGAGCGTGCGTCCCATGGCTTGTCTCACAGGGCCTGTGCGGGCCGGGCAAACATTTTAGGCGTCGGAGCGAAAAAGAACGCCCGCCGCGGCAGATGCCGCGGCGGGCGCAGGGTCAGGTGACGGTGCGCGCCGAGCGCTTCACTTCTTGGCGCCGGGCACGTCGCGGCGCGGCGAGCCGGTGAAGAGCTGGCGCGGACGGCCGATCTTGTACTCGGGGTCGCTGATCATCTCGTTGAGCTGCGCGATCCAGCCCACGGTGCGGGCCAGGGCGAAGATGCCGGTGAACAGATTGACCGGGATGCCGATCGCGCGCTGCACGATGCCCGAATAGAAGTCGACGTTCGGGTACAGCTTGCGCTGCACGAAGTAGTCGTCTTCCAGGGCGATCTTCTCGAGCTCCTTGGCCAGCTTGAACAGCGGGTCGTTGCCCAGGCCCAGTTCTTCGAGCACCTCGTTGCAGGTCTCCTGCATGAGCTTGGCGCGCGGGTCGTAGTTCTTGTACACGCGGTGTCCGAAGCCCATGAGCTTGACGCCGGAGTTCTTGTCCTTGACCTTCTCCATGAACTCGCCGACCTTGGCCACGCCGCCGTTGCGCTGGATGTCTTCGAGCATGTTCAGGCAGGCCTCGTTGGCGCCGCCGTGGGCGGGGCCCCACAGGCAGGCCACGCCGGCCGCGATGGCGGCGAACGGGTTGGTGCCGGAGGAGCCGCACAGGCGCACGGTGGAGGTGGAGGCGTTCTGCTCGTGGTCGGCGTGCAGGATGAAGATGCGGTCGAGCGCGCGCTCGAGCACCGGGTTGACCTGGTAGTCCTCGCAAGGCACGCCGAACATCATGCGCAGGAAGTTGCCCGCGTAGGACAGCTCGTTGCGCGGGTACATGTAGGGCTGGCCGATGCCGTACTTGTACGCCATGGACACCAGCGTGGGCATCTTGGCGATCAGGCGGATGGCGGCGATCTCGCGGTGCTGCGGATTGTTGATGTCCGTGCTGTCGTGATAGAAGGCCGACAGGCCGCCGACCAGGCCCGTGAGCACGGCCATGGGGTGCGCGTCGCGGCGGAAGCCGCGCAGGAAGAACTGCATCTGCTCGTTGACCATGGTGTGGTTGGTCACGAGCTTGTGGAAGTCGGTGCGCTGCTTGTCGTCGGGCAGTTCGCCGTTGAGCAGCAGGTAGCAGACCTCGAGGTAGTCGCAGTGCTCGGCGAGCTGCTCGATCGGGTAGCCGCGGTAGAGCAGCTCGCCCTTGTCGCCGTCGATGTAGGTGATGGCCGATTGGCACGAGGCGGTGGACAGGAAGCCCGGGTCATACGTGAACATGCCCGTCTGCGCGTACAGCTTGCGGATGTCGATGACATCCGGGCCGATGCTGCCGCCATACACGGGCAGTTCGACGCTGGGGCTGCCGTTGGAGAACGTCAGGGTGGCTTTGTTGTCGACGGGTTTCATGCGGATTCCTCGGGTGATGGAGTGAAGCGGGCGGCGCGCAGCAAGGCAAGCACTTGCGTCACGTCGTCGCGGTCGAGAGCGCCCTCGGGGGGCTTGCGGCCGAGCAGCAGATCGAGCAGGTCGTTGTCCGACAGCTCCATCAACTGGCCCAAGGCATCGGCCTGCCGCACCGTCAGCCGGGCGGCGTGACGGGCGAAGAAACGCTCGATGAACAGATCGTTCTCGAGCAGTCCACGGCGGCACCGCCAGCGCAGCTTGCTCAGGCTGCGCTCGTCGAGCAGGTCGTCAACGGAGGCGGTGGCGTGCATGGGCGGGTGAAACGTTGGGGCGCTCAGACGGCGCGCAGCACCATCATTTCCTTGATCTTGCCGATGGCCTTGGTGGGGTTCAGGCCCTTGGGGCAGACATCGACGCAGTTCATGATCGTGTGGCAGCGGAACAGACGGTACGGGTCCTCGAGGTTGTCGAGGCGCTCGCTGGTGGCCTGGTCGCGGCTGTCGGCGATGAAGCGGTAGGCCTGCAGCAGACCGGCGGGGCCGACGAATTTGTCAGGGTTCCACCAGAAGCTCGGGCAGCTCGTGGAGCAGCTCGCACACAGGATGCACTCGTACAGGCCGTTGAGCTCATCGCGCTCCTCGGGAGACTGCAGACGCTCCTTTTCGGGGGCGATCTCCTCGTTGATGAGGTAGGGCTTGATGCTGTGGTACTGCTTGAAGAACAGCGTCATGTCGACGATGAGGTCTCGCACCACGGGCAGGCCGGGCAGGGGCTTCAACACGATGTCGCCCTTGAGCGTGTTCATGTTGGTGAGGCAGGCCAGGCCGTTCTTGCCGTTGATGTTCATCGCGTCCGAGCCGCAGACACCTTCGCGGCAGGAGCGGCGGAACGAGATGGACGGGTCCACGGCCTTGAGCTTCATCAGCGCGTCGAGCAGCATGCGCTCGTGGCCGTCCAGTTCGACCTGGATGGTCTGCATGTACGGCTTGGCGTCTTTCTCGGGGTCGTAGCGGTAGATCTTGAATGTGCGAAGCATGTGGGGCTCTCCGGGGGCGTGCTCAGAACGTGCGGACCTTGGGCGGCACGGATTCGACGGTCAGCGGCTTGAGGTTCACCGGCTTGTAGCTCAGCGAGTTGTCGGCGCTGTGCCACAGGGTGTGCTTCATCCACTCGGCGTCGTTGCGGCCCAGCGGGAACTGCGCGTCGTCGGCGGGGCGCTCGTAGTCGTACACGGTGTGCGCGCCGCGGCATTCCTTGCGGGCGGCGGCCGAGGTCATGGTGGCCTGGGCGCACTCGATGAGGTTCTCCACTTCCAGCGCCTCGATGCGCGCGGTGTTGAAGACCTTGGACTTGTCCTTCAGTTCGATCTTGCCCACGCGCTCGCGCATGGCGTTGATCTTCTGCACGCCTTCGTCCATGCCGGCCTGCGTGCGGAACACGCCCGCGTGCTGCTGCATGGCGGCGCGCATGTCGTTGGCCACGTCCTGGGCGTATTCGCCGCTGGTGGTGGCGTCCAGGCGGGCCAGGCGCGCGAGCGTCATGTCCGCGCCGTCCTTGGGCACAGGCTTGAAGCTCTTGTTCCTGTCGTTGTACTGGACGATGTGGTTGCCGGCCGCGCGGCCGAACACCAGCAGGTCGAGCAGCGAATTGGTGCCCAGGCGGTTGGCGCCGTGCACGCTCACGCAGGAGCATTCGCCCACCGCGTACAGGCCGTTGACGACCTTCTGGCCGCCGTTGCCATCGGGGGTGACGACCTGGCCATTGACGTTGGTGGGGATGCCGCCCATCTGGTAGTGGATGGTGGGCACGACCGGGATCGGCTCGCGCGTGATGTCCACGTTGGCGAAGTTCACGCCGATCTCGTACACCGACGGCAGGCGCTTGTGGATGGTGTCGGCGCTGAGGTAGCTGAAGTTCAGCATGACGTAGTCCTTGTTGGGACCACAGCCACGGCCTTCCTTGATCTCCTGGTCCATGCAGCGCGAGACGAAGTCGCGCGGCGCCAGGTCTTTCAGCGTGGGGGCGTAGCGCTCCATAAAGCGCTCGCCCTCGGAGTTCACGAGGAAGGCGCCTTCGCCGCGGCAGCCTTCGGTGAGCAGCACGCCCGCGCCGGCCACGCCGGTGGGGTGGAACTGCCAGAACTCCATGTCCTGCAGCGGGATGCCCGCGCGCGCCGCCATGCCCAGGCCGTCGCCGGTGTTGATGAAGGCGTTGGTGGACGCCGCGAAGATGCGGCCCGCGCCGCCCGTGGCCAGCAGCGTGGTCTTGGCCTCGAGCAGGTACACGTCGCCGGTTTCCATCTCGAGCGCGGTCACGCCGACCACGTCGCCCTCGGCATCGCGCACCAGGTCGAGCGCCATCCACTCGACGAAGAAGGTGGTGCGCGCGGCGACGTTCTGCTGGTACAGGGTGTGCAGCATGGCGTGGCCGGTGCGGTCGGCGGCGGCGCAGGCGCGCGGCACGGCCTTCTCGCCGTAGTTGGCGGTGTGGCCGCCGAAGGGGCGCTGGTAGATGGTGCCGTCGGGGTTGCGGTCGAACGGCATGCCCATGTGCTCGAGCTCGTACACCACCTTGGGCGCTTCGCGGCACATGAACTCGATCGCGTCCTGGTCGCCGAGCCAGTCGGAGCCCTTGATGGTGTCGTAGAAGTGGTAATGCCAGTTGTCTTCGCTCATGTTGCCCAGCGAGGCGCCGATGCCGCCTTGCGCGGCCACGGTGTGCGAGCGGGTGGGGAAGACCTTGGACAGCACGGCGACCTTGAGGCCGGCGCGCGCGAGCTGCAGCGAGGCGCGCATGCCGGAGCCGCCGGCGCCGACGATGACGACGTCGAACTGACGCTTGAGAAGGGAAGCGGTGGCGGTCATGGCCTCAGAGTCTCCAGAGAACTTGAACAGCCCAGCCCAGGCAAGCCAGGAGCCAGACCAGGGTGAACACGTGCAGCACCAGGCGCAGGCCGGCGGGCTTGACGTAGTCCATCCAGATGTCGCGAACGCCGACCCAGGCGTGGTAGGCCAGGGCGATGAAGACGGCGAAGGTGAGGGCCTTCATCCATTGCGCGGCGAAGATGGCGGCCCAGCTGTCGTAGCCGAGCGGGCCGCTGGTGAACAGCACCTTCCCCAGCAGCACGATGGTGAACAGCGCCATGAGGGCGGCGGTGATGCGCTGGGCGAGCCAGTCGCGAGCGCCGTAGTGGGCGCCGGTGACGACGCGCTTGGAACCGTAGTTGACGGACATGTTGTGGACCTCCCGGCGATCAGTACAGGCCGAACAGCTTGGCGCCCAGCACGACGGTCAGGCCGATGCTCAGCACCAGGGTGACCACGGCGGAGGTCTTGCCGAACTGCTTGCTCACGGCGTCGTGGCTTACGTCCATCCAGAGGTGGCGCACGCCGGCGATGAAATGGTGCAGGTAGGCCCAGATGAGGCCCAGCACGACGAGTTTGAGGAACCAGCCCGGCACCCAGCCGCCGCCGGCGAAGGCGCTGGTGAAGCGCTCGAAGGAAATCTCGGACGACACGGAGGTGTCGAACAGCCAGACGATCAGGGGCAGGAGCAGGAACATCAGCAGGCCGCTGACGCGGTGCAGGATCGACACCCAGCCGGCTGCGGGCAGCCGGTAGGTGGTCAGGTCCGTGAACGCGTTGATGTTGCGGAACTCGGGCCGCTTGCGGGTCAACTCGGGCATGGGAAGGGCTTTCGTGGGGAAGGCACTCGGGCGGGGAGAGGGGTGTAACCCGTTGGTAACTGTGGTCACCGGGGCGGGCAAATTCTATTGCAATGCACCAAGCGATGGACTAAGTCGGGCCCGGTATGCCCGACTGCGCCATGGTGGTGCGCGTCGGGTCAGCTCAATTCATTGCGGTAGTGCCGGGTGTCGGTGCGGTACAGGCCGCGCCGCAGCTCCATGGGCGTGTCGTTGTACGTGTAGGAAAGGCGTTCCACGCTGAGCAGCGGGTGGCCTTCGGCGATGTTCAGGCGTTCGGCGGTGTCGGCGTCGGCCGCCACCGCCTTCAGCTTTTCAACCGCGCGCACCATGCGCACGCCGAACTGCGATTCGAAAAGCGCGTACATGGGGCCGGTGTCGCTGGCCAGGGCGTCGACGGTGAGACCCTTGAACGGGCCGCCGGGCAGCCAGATTTCTTCCAGGATGGCGGGCGTGCCGCCGAAGGCCAGCACGCGGCGCACCAGCAGCACCGGGTCGCCACTGCGCAGGCCCAGCGGGCGCGCCACTTCGGCCGGCGCGCGCAGGCGGCGGCAGTCGATGATGCGGCGCTCGGCCGGGCCCTGCTCGTCCAGCGTGCCCTGGTCGGGCAGCAGCCGCAGGAAGCGGAACTGGATGTGCTGCTCGGCGTGCGTGGCCACGAAGGTGCCCTTGCCCTGTCGGCGCACCAGCAGGTTGTCGGTGGCGAGTTCGTCGATGGCCTTGCGCACCGTGCCCTGGCTCACCTTGAAGCGCGCCGCGAGTTCGACCTCACTCGGGATCAGGTCGCCGGGCTTCCACTCGCCGGCCTGCAGGCTGCGCAGGATCAGGCCCTTGATCTGCTGGTACAGCGGGCTGAACGCGGGCGCGACGGAGTCGGCGCTGGCGTCGGGGCTGGGGTCGTGGGGCGGGGGCGTGGTGGCCATGGGAGGGCGTTGCGGCGCCAACATGGGGCGTCGAATCATATCTTATATAAGACATAAGACAAATTGACTGCCTAGGGTTCACCCGGGTAAACTCGCCGTCCGTCACCCGACCGTCCAGCCCGCTCGCCAAGCGTTTTTTTGGCGCAGTGCCGGCACCTGCGGCTGCCACGCTTTCCAACCCCATCCCTGGAGTCTTCACCATGACCAAGAAGCCCGTTCGCGTCGCCGTCACCGGCGCCGCCGGCCAGATCGGCTACGCCCTGCTGTTCCGCATCGCCTCCGGCGAGATGCTCGGCAAGGACCAGCCCGTGATCCTGCAACTGCTGGAGATCCCGGACGAGAAGGCCCAGAAGGCGCTCAAGGGCGTGATCATGGAACTGGAAGACTGTGCCTTCCCGCTGCTGGCCGGCGTGATCCCCACGGGTGACCCGATGCTCGCCTTCAAGGACGCCGACTACGCCCTGCTCGTGGGCGCCCGTCCGCGCGGCCCCGGCATGGAGCGCGCCGACCTGCTGGCGGCCAACGCCCAGATCTTCACCGCCCAGGGCAAGGCCCTGAACGCCGTGGCCAGCCGCGACGTCAAGGTGCTGGTGGTCGGCAACCCCGCCAACACCAACGCCTACATCGCCATGAAGAGCGCGCCCGACCTGCCGCGCGAGAACTTCACCGCCATGCTGCGCCTGGACCACAACCGCGCGGCCAGCCAGATCGCCGCCAAGACCGGTGGCAAGGTCGGCGAGATCGAGAAGCTCACCGTCTGGGGCAACCACTCGCCCACCATGTACGCCGACTACCGCTTCGCCACCATCGGCGGCAAGAGCGTCAAAGACCTGATCAATGACCAGGTCTGGAACGAGACCGTGTTCCTGCCCACCGTGGGCAAACGCGGTGCCGCCATCATCGAGGCGCGTGGCCTGTCCTCGGCCGCCTCGGCCGCCAACGCCGCCATCGACCACATGCGCGACTGGGCCCTGGGCTCCAACGGCAAGTGGGTCACCATGGGCGTGCCCTCCAACGGCGAGTACGGCATCCCCAAGGACGTGATGTTCGGCTTCCCGGTCACCACCGAGAACGGCAAGTACAAGATCGTCGAGGGCCTGGCCATCGACGAGTTCAGCCAGAAGTGCATCGACAAGACCCTGGCCGAACTGCAAGGCGAGCAGGACGGCGTCAAGCACCTCCTGTAATTCCCGCACCGCCCGCGATGGCCGACTGGAACCCCGCGCTCTACAGCCGCTACGAGGACGAACGCACCCGTCCCGCGCAGGAGCTGTTGGCGCGCGTTCCGCTGGCCTCGCCGCGGTGGGTGGTGGACCTGGGCTGTGGCCCGGGCAATTCCACCGAGCTGCTGGTGCAGCGCTACCCCGGTGCCCAGGTGACGGGCATCGACAATTCCCAGGCCATGCTCGAGAGCGCGCGTCAGCGCCTGCCGGGCGTGGCCTTTTCCTTTGGCGACATCGCGACCTGGCGCCCGGAGCAGGCGCCCGATCTCATCTATGCCAACGCCGCCCTGCAATGGGTGCCGGGGCACGAGGCGCTCTTTCCCCGGCTGTTGGCCGAGTTGGCCCCGGGCGGTGTGCTCGCGGTGCAGATGCCGGACAACCTCGACGAGCCCAGTCACCGCCTGATGCGCGAGGTGGCCGCCGAGCCGGCTTACGCTGGGGCCATTGGCGATGCCAGCCGCCTGCGCGAGCCGCGCCGGCCCATCGCGGCCTACTACGACCTCCTGGCGAAGGACGCCGCGCAGGTCGACGCCTGGCACACCGTGTACCAGCACCGCATGGACTCGCCCGGCGCGATCGTCGAGTGGGTGCGTGCCACCGGCTTGCGCCCCTTCATCGATCCGCTGAACGCCGAGCTGCGCGCCAGCTTCCTGGCCGACTACGAGCGCCGCATCGATGCCGCCTATCCCGCGCGATCGGACGGCCGCCGCCTGCTGGCCTTTCCGCGCCTGTTCATCGTGGCGCAGCGCAAGCCATGACGCACGCCGTTCACCCACGTGAGGTCCTGCTCGGTGCCCAGGCCGGTGCGGTGGTCTTGCCCGTGTGCGACCACTACAGCGGCGTCGAGGCGCGCATGCGCAAAAGCCTGGCGCTGCAGGCCGAGCTCACCGCCGAATTCGGTGCCTGTGTGTTCGACGTCACCCTCGACTGCGAGGACGGTGCCCCGGTGGGTGGCGAGGCCGAGCACGCCGCGCTGGTCACCGAACTCGCGCTGTCCGCGCCGGTCGGCGCGCGCGTCGCGGTGCGCGTGCATGCGGTCGATCACCCGGCCTTCGAGGCCGACATCGCGCACATCGTGGGCCGCGCCGGCGCGCGCCTGTGTCACGTCATGCTGCCCAAGGTCGAGACCGCGGCCGACCTCGATCGCGCCGCTGCCTTGCTCGACGCCGCCGGTGCGCACGACCTGCCGCTGCACGCGCTGATCGAGTCGCCGGCCGCCGTGCACCGCGCCTTCGACATCGCCGCGCACCCGCGCCTGCAGAGCCTGAGCTTCGGCCTGATGGACTTCGTCTCCGCCCACGGCGGCGCCATTCCCTCGGCCGGCATGAGCTCGCAGGGCCAGTTCAGCCACCCGCTGGTGCTGCGCGCCAAGATCGAGATCGCCAGCGCCTGCCACGCGCACGGCAAGGTGCCCGCGCACGGCGTGGTCACCGAATTCAAGGACGTGGCCGCGCTGCAGGCGGCCGCGCGCCGGGCCGCGCACGAACTCGGCTTCACCCGCATGTGGAGCATCCACCCCGACCAGATCCGCCCCATCGTCGCGGCCTTTGCGCCCGCGGCCGACGAGGTGGACGAGGCCGCCACCGTCATCGAGCGCGCCGCCGCCGCGGCCTGGGCCCCTGTGCAGGTGGCCGGCCGCCTGCACGACCGCGCCAGCTATCGCTACTACTGGCAGGTGCTGGAGCGCGCGCAGCGCACCGGCCGCCGCCTGCCCGAGCCGGTGCACACCCTGTTCACCTGACCCCTTTTTTGCCAGTCCCCCACGGAGAACCCCCCATGTCCAACTTCCTCGCCGACTACCGCGCCCACGCCGCCGAACGCGCCGCGCTGGGCATCCCGCCGCTGCCGCTGTCCGCGCAGCAGGTGGCCGAGCTGATCGAACTGATCAAGGCCCCGCCGGCCGGCGAAGACGCCTTCCTGCTGGACCTGCTAACCCACCGCGTGCCCCCGGGCGTGGACGACGCCGCCAAAGTCAAGGCCAGTTTCCTCGCCGCCGTCGCGCACGGCGACCTGACGGTGGGCCTGGTGAGCAAGGCCAAGGCCACCGAGCTGCTGGGCACCATGGTGGGCGGCTACAACGTGCACCCGCTCATCGAGCTGCTGGACGATGCGGACGTGGCCGCCGTGGCTGCCGAAGGCCTGAAGAAAACGCTCTTGATGTTCGACTTCTTCAACGATGTCGCGGCCAAGGCCAAGGCCGGCAACGCCAAGGCCAAGGAAGTGATGGCCAGTTGGGCCGAAGCCGAGTGGTTCACCACCCGCCCCGAAGTGCCCAAGTCCATCACCGTCACGGTCTTCAAGGTGCCCGGCGAGACCAACACCGACGACCTCTCGCCCGCGCCCGACGCCTGGAGCCGCCCGGACATCCCGCTGCACTACCTGGCGATGCTGAAGAACACCCGCGCCGATGCGGCCTTCAAGCCCGAGGAAGACGGCAAGCGCGGCCCGATGCAGTTCATCGAGGACCTGAAGAAGAAGGGCCATGTGGTGGCCTACGTCGGCGACGTGGTGGGCACCGGCTCCAGCCGCAAGTCCGCCACCAACTCGGTGATCTGGGCCACCGGCGAAGACATCCCCTTCGTGCCCAACAAGCGCTTCGGCGGCGTCACGCTGGGCGGCAAGATCGCGCCCATCTTCTTCAACACGCAGGAAGACTCGGGCTCGCTGCCGATCGAGGTGGACGTATCCGGGCTGGAGATGGGCGACGTGATCGAGGTGCTGCCCTACGACGGCAAGATCACCAAGAACGGCGCCACCGTCGCCGAGTTCAAGCTCAAGAGCGAGGTGCTGTTCGACGAGGTGCGTGCCGGCGGCCGCATCAACCTCATCATCGGCCGCAGCCTCACCGCCAAGGCGCGCGAGTTCCTGGGCCTGCCGGCCTCCACCGTGTTCCGTCTGCCGCAGGCACCCGTGGCCAGCAAGGCCGGCTTCACCCTGGCGCAGAAGATGGTCGGCCGCGCCGTCGGCCTGCCCGAAGGCCAGGGCGTTCGCCCCGGCACCTACTGCGAGCCGCGCATGACCACCGTGGGCAGCCAGGACACCACCGGCCCCATGACCCGCGACGAACTGAAAGACCTGGCCTGCCTGGGCTTCAGCGCCGACATGGTGATGCAGTCCTTCTGCCACACCGCCGCCTACCCGAAGCCGGTCGACGTGAAGACCCACCGCGAACTGCCCGCCTTCATCAGCAACCGCGGCGGCGTGGCCCTGCGCCCGGGCGACGGCGTGATCCACAGCTGGCTCAACCGCCTGCTGCTGCCCGACACCGTGGGCACCGGCGGTGACTCGCACACCCGCTTCCCCATCGGCATCAGCTTCCCCGCCGGCTCTGGCCTGGTGGCCTTCGGCGCCGCCACCGGCGTGATGCCGCTGGACATGCCGGAGAGCGTGCTGGTGCGCTTCAAGGGCCAGATGCAGCCGGGCGTGACCCTGCGCGACCTGGTGCACGCCATTCCCTACGCCGCCATCAAGGCCGGCCTGCTCACCGTGGCCAAGGCCGGCAAGAAGAACATCTTCTCCGGCCGCATCCTCGAGATCGAGGGCCTGCCCGATCTGAAAGTGGAGCAGGCCTTCGAGCTGTCCGACGCCAGCGCCGAGCGCTCGGCCGCCGGCTGCACGATCAAGCTCAACAAGGAGCCCGTGATCGAGTACCTCAACTCCAACGTCGTGCTCATGAAGAACATGATCGCGGACGGCTACCAGGACAAGCGCACGCTGGAGCGCCGCATCCAGAAAGTGCAGGAGTGGCTGGCCAACCCGCAGCTGCTGGAGGCCGACAAGGACGCCGAGTACGCCGCCGTCATCGAGATCGACCTCAACGAGCTGAAAGAGCCCGTGCTCTGCTGCCCCAACGACCCGGACGACGCCAAGCTGCTGTCCGACGTGGCCGGCACCAAGATCGACGAGGTCTTCATCGGCTCGTGCATGACCAACATCGGCCACTTCCGCGCCGCGGCCAAGCTGCTGGGTGGCCAGCGCGACATCCCCGTGAAGCTGTGGGTGGCCCCGCCCACCAAGATGGACGAGAGCGAGCTGATCAAGGAGGGCCACTACGCCGCCTTCGGCACCGCCGGCGCGCGCACCGAAATGCCGGGCTGCAGCCTGTGCATGGGCAACCAGGCGCAGGTGCGGGAAGGCGCGACGGTGGTGTCCACCAGCACGCGCAATTTCCCCAACCGCCTGGGCAAGAACACCAACGTGTTCCTGGCCTCGGCCGAGCTGGCGGCCATCGCCTCCAAGCTGGGCCGTATCCCGACCGTGGCCGAGTACCACGCCGAGATGGGGATCATCAACCAGGACGCCGCCAGCGTGTACCGCTACATGAACTTCGACCAGATCGAGGAATACGCGGAGACGGCGAAGGGTGTGACGGTTTGAGTCGGGCGGCCGGTCGGCCGCGCTGAATGCACAACGGCGCCATCCGCGAGGATGGCGCCGTTTTTCTTGATTGATGCTGCCAGGATCAATTCCAGAGCCGGTAAATCATCAAACTCATCGTGTCAATCAAGTTCAAGGCTGTTTGGCGCTTTTCCTCCAGTTCGGCCACTCGTTTTAGACGTTGTGACGGGAGTTCATATTCCATGACTTCGTTGGACTTTATGGCATTCAATTCCTGGGTGGCCGATCGGACGACGCCTTGCTGCTCCTGATAGTATCTCGCAATGACAGCTTGGCTCTGACGCTTGGCTTCATCGGCGGCGAGGCCAGGAGATTTCAGTTCACTTTTTGTGAGTTGCCGCTTTTTCACCAGTTCAAGCTCTGCATTGAGGGCGTCCAGCGTCAAGGTTCTGTAGCGAAATGCTTCCTCGCCGATTTTTCTAAGTACATCGTCGCTTAGCGCCGGAGGCTTCAACTCGCTCTGGGTGGCCGATGAATGCTGAGGCGAAGTGACTTTGCTCAGAGCGGCCTTTTCCTTTTGTTCCTGCTCAAGGAGCAATTCGGCTTCTGCAAGCAAGTTGTTTTGGACAGAGGTGAGGTCAACCGGTCCGGTGTTGGTCGGCGCGGGTTGTGCCGGTTGCGTTGAATCGGCATTTTTCGTCGATAGTGACGTAACCTGAGAGGGTGTTGTCAGCCCACCGTCGAGGTCATTCAGCAGTTGATCGAGTTGATCGACCTGATTCGCCCCGGCCCTCACGCCCTCAACGTAGGCGAGCGCATCGTCCAGTTCCTCGTCGAAATCCCTGTCCGCCTCTTCCTGGATGTTCGCTTCCAGCTGACTGAACAGGTCGTCCAGTTGGGCGGCGTTGTTGCCGTGCCATGCAGCAAGCTGCGCCAGTTGCTCGTCGTTTTCCTGCTGCTGTTGCGCCTTTTCAGCCTCTTCGTTGACTTGCTGATAGAGCGTGGCGAGATCTTGATCCACGCTCTCCAGCCCTCCGTTCAATGCCGTTTTCACGGCCGTCTCCACGCGTTGATGTGCTGACGGGCTGACGAGGCCTTTCAATACATTCAATTCGTGATCGAGATCCGCATCCGTGACGGTCCCGATCGAATCCATCGAAAACGTTTCATCGCCCTCGCTCACAGCCACACCGTCGCCTTGAGCCCCCGCCGCCAGCCTGCGGGCTTGTTCGGCGTGCGCATCCAATGCCTGCTGCGCACCGTCGGACAATTCCTGGGCGCGATCGGTGCAGCGTTTCAGGCCATCGGAAAGGATTTTCCTGACGAAATCGAAGCTGTTCCTGGGCAGCGTCGGGTTGTCGGCCAGGGCCTGATTCAGGATATCCAGCGATTCGGTATAACTAACCACGCTCTTCGTATTTTCGAGCTGGCTTTTTTGCAATGCGGCGATGGCCGGATCGTCCGAGAACTGCGGCGCGGGCGGTGCAGATCCCGCAGTGGTCTGGAGCGGCTTGGGGGATGGCGCCGGCTCGGCCTCCTCGCTTGACGAATCGCCCTCAATGGCGTCCAGGTGCGAGTTCTCGATGCTGTCCTGGACATACCCAGGGATGACGCAATTCGAGGTTTCGACTGACGAACCGGAGGCGCTGTGAGCATCCACCTGGAGGCTCAAATTCGTGTCGCTGTGCAAGGTCTGAGGCTCGCCGCCCTCAAAGTCAGGGCCAAAGTCAAAGTCAAAGAGGCCATTCTTGATTTCCGCGGGTTGGCCCTTCTTTTGAGCATTGCCGGCGCCGATGGGCTTGCCCTGGGAAGAATCGGAGGTCGGAATGATGACCGTGGACTTGGAATTGGTGCGTAGCATGGAGAATCCCGTGGTGGCGAATGGAGAGTTAGGGAGGAGCAGAGTCAGGCACGCAGCCCGGCGTGCTGCAAGGCGGCGGTGCGGGGTTGGTCGTCCAGCGTGGCGGCGGTGGTGTCGCGCAGCTCGCGGCGCCACTCCAGCACCTGTTGGGCCGTGTCGCGAATCAGGCGCACCAGCCAGGCCTCTGGCCTGGCATCGCCGCGCGGCGGCGTGGACGTGAGGCACACCAGCGTGGTGTGGCGTTTGGGGTGGAAGCCGAACCGCAGGTTGGGGTGGTCGGCGGTGCTGAGCTGCAGCGCCAGCAGGTGCTCGTGCACGGCGGCGCGCTGGGTGTCGGAAAACCTGGCGATCTCCGCCAGCAGCAGGAAGTGCGGGCGCGGCGCCTTGTGCTGGATTTCGAGGTGCACACCGTCGAGGGTGACGGTGTGGCCTTTGCCGAGGGCGTACGGGTCAGGCAGGCTGAGTTCGAGGCTGGCGCGGTGGCAGAGCGTGGAGAGCTCGTCGGCGGTCATGGGGAAACCCTGGAATGGAGGTTCCGCCTCTGTCACCCGGTCCGATCGGTGGTTCCGGCGCGCCTCGTGCGCCCACCGTCGGCCAGATGGCCCTCAAGTGGCCGTGCGCGCCAGTCTTGAGGGTTGGGTGATCAGGCCGCCATCTGCGCCAGCGCCCTCAGCCGATCGGCCGTTTCCTCATCGGCGGGAAAGAAAGTCTCCAGCGCCAGCTCCTGCAGCGTGATGTCCACCGCCGTGCCGAACACGGTGGTGGTGCTCACCAGGTTGAGCACACCCAGGGGCGTCTCGAAACGGAAGGGCATGAGCACGCCCAGGTGCTCGCCGGGCAGGGCGTGGTGGCCGTCGCCGTCGGGCGCGGGCAGGCTGCGCAGTTCCTCGGCCAGCTCGGCCAGGCCGGTGTCACCGGTGGTGGCGATCTGCTGGCGCAGGCGCTCCAGCAGGTGCTCGCGCCACTGCGGCAGGTTCTGGATGCGCGGTGCCAGGCCCTGGGGGTGCAGGCTCAGGCGCAGCACGTTCAGGGGCGGCTGCAGCAGCTCGGGCGCGATGCCTTGCAGCAGCAGCGGCACCAGGCGGTTGTGCATCACCAGGTTCCAGTGCCGGTCCATGGCCAGGGCGGGCCAGGGCTCGTGCGCGTCCAGGATGCGCTGCACCGCGGCGCGCGCCGCGGCCATGGCCGGGTCGTCGAGCGCGCGTTCGCGGTACATGGGCGCGAAGCCGGCGGCCACCAGCAGGGCGTTGCGCTCGCGTGGCGGCACCTGCAGGCGCTCGGACAGGCGCATGACCATCTCCCGGCTGGGGCTGGCGCGGCCGGTTTCCACGCAGCTCAGGTGGCGCGTGGAGACCTCGGCCTGCAGGGCGAGTTCGAGCTGGCTCAGGCGGCGGCGCTGGCGCCAGTGGCGCAGGTGGTCGCCGAAGGGAAGGGGGGTGGCGTGGTGGGCGTGCATGGGGCGCATGGTAGGCCGGGCGGCGGCGCTGGCCATGACCTGACAGGTCATGGACCCGATGCGGGGCGGCCGACACCATCGGCGCCATGTTCAACCCCCTCAGGAGTTCCGTCATGAGCCTCGCGAACCTGCACCTGTCCACCACCCACCTGCGCCGCGTGCTGGCGCTGGACGCCATCTCCGGCGCCGGTGCCGCCGTGCTGCACCTGGCTTTCGCCGGGTCGCTGGCCACCTGGTTCGGCCTTTCCGAAGGCCTGATCACCGCCGCCGGCTGGGTCTTGCTGGCTTATGTGGCGCTGTCCACCGTGCTGGCACGCCAGGTGGTCCCCTCTCGCGGTCCGCTGATGGTGCTGATCATCGGCAACGTGGTCTGGGGCGTCGGCTGCCTGGCCATCGCCTGGGGCGGTGACAGCAGCGTGACAGCGCTGGGACAGGCCTACCTCACGGTGTTGGCGGTGGCCGTGCTGGCCCTGGCCGACCTGGAGTTCCTGGGCTGGCGCGCGCCGGCCATGCGCCTGGCGGTCTGATTCCAGCAGACGCCCACGGGGCAAATCGGCGCCGAGCTTGCGGTGGCGCCAGAAGATCGCAGAATGGCCGTTGACCCAGAACAGCCACGATCTTCAGGAGCCACCGCATGGACGCCCCCACGAGCTACACGCACCCCTTCGCCCAGACCGTCAAGACCTTCACCCCCGGAGCTGGCAAGACAGGCCGGCTCTATTCTTTGCCGGCGCTGGCGCGCGAGTTCCCCGGCGTCAAGCGCCTGCCGCAGTCCATCCGCATCGTGCTGGAAAGCGTGCTGCGCCACTGCGACGGCGAGCGCGTGACGCGCGAGCACGTGGCGCAACTGGCCAACTGGCAGCCCAACGCGCCGCGCACCGACGAGATCCCTTTCACCGTGGCGCGCGTGGTGCTGCAGGACTTCACCGGCGTGCCGCTGCTGGCCGACCTGGCCGCCATGCGCAGCACGGCGCAACGCCTGGGGCGCGACCCCGAGCGCATCGAGCCGCTGGTGCCGGTGGACCTGGTGGTGGACCACTCGGTGATGGTGGACCACTACGGCACCAAGGACGCGCTGGACCTGAACATGAAGCTGGAGTTCAAGCGCAACCTGGAGCGCTACGGCTTCATGAAGTGGGGCATGCAGGCCTTCGACACCTTCGGCGTGGTGCCGCCGGGCTTCGGCATCGTGCACCAGGTGAACCTGGAGTACCTGGCGCGCGGCGTGCACCTGCGGGGCGGTCTGTACTACCCCGACACCCTGGTGGGCACCGACAGCCACACCACCATGATCAACGGCCTCGGCGTGCTGGGCTGGGGCGTGGGCGGCATCGAGGCCGAAGCCGCCATGCTCGGCCAGCCGGTGTACTTCCTCACGCCCGACGTGGTGGGCTTCGAACTCACCGGACGCCTGCGCGGCGGCGTCACCGCCACCGATCTGGTGCTCACCGTCACCGAGATCCTGCGCCAGCACAAGGTGGTGGGCAAGTTCGTCGAGTTCTTCGGCGAGGGCACGGCCTCGCTCACGCTGCCCGACCGCGCCACCATCGCCAACATGGCGCCGGAGTACGGCGCGACCATGGGCTTCTTCCCGGTCGACGAGGAGACGCTGACGTATTTCCGCGGCACGGGCCGCAGCGCCGCCGAGATCGACGCCTTCGAGGCCTACTTCAAGGCGCAGGGCCTGTTCGGCGTGCCGCGGCGCGGCGAGATCGATTACTCGCAGGTCATCACGCTCGACCTGGGCACCGTGGCGCCCAGCCTGGCGGGGCCCAAGCGTCCGCAGGATCGCATCGAACTGGGTGACGTGTCGCGCCGCTTCACCGAGCTGTTCGCGGCGCCCATGGAGCAGGGCGGCTTCAAACAGCCGCCCAGCAAGCTCGAGCAGACCTTCCCCACCGGCCAGGGCGTGGACGTGAAGAACGGCGACGTGTTGATCGCCGCCATCACCAGTTGCACCAACACCAGCAACCCCGGCGTGCTGCTGGCCGCCGGCCTGCTGGCGAAGAAGGCGGTGCAGAAGGGCCTGAGCGTCAAGCCGCACATCAAGACCTCGCTGGCGCCCGGCTCGCGCATCGTCACTGAATACCTCACCCACACCGGCCTGCTGCCCTACCTGGAAAAGCTCGGCTTCGCGCTGGCGGGCTATGGCTGCACCACCTGCATCGGCAACGCGGGCGACCTCACGCCCGAACTCAACGCCGTCATCACCGAGAACGACCTCGTGTGCGCGGCCGTGCTCTCGGGCAACCGCAACTTCGAGGCGCGCATCCACCCCAACATCAAGGCCAACTTCCTGGCCAGCCCGCCGCTGGTGGTGGCCTACGCCATCGCGGGCACCGTCACCACCGACCTGATGACCGAGCCGGTGGGCACGGGCCGCGACGGCCGGCCGGTGTACCTGGGCGACATCTGGCCGAGCAGCGACGAGATCCTCGCGCTGATGAAGAGCGCCATGAACGGCAAGGCCTACCGCGACAACTACGCGCGCGTGAAGTCCGAGCCGGGCGAGCTGTGGGAGCAGATCCCCGGCCTGAGCGGCACCACCTACGACTGGCCCACCAGCACCTACATCGCCGAGCCGCCGTTCTTCCAGGGCTTCACCCTGGACGACACCGACGGCGCGCGCCCGGTGAGCGTTTACGGCGCGCGCATCATGGCGCTGTTCGGCGACTCCATCACCACCGACCACATCTCGCCGGCGGGCAGCATCAAGGCCTCGTCGCCCGCGGGCCTGTGGCTGCAGGCGCACAAGGTCCTGCCGGCCGACTTCAACAGCTACGGCGCGCGCCGCGGCAACCACGAGGTGATGATGCGCGGCACCTTCGCCAACGTGCGCATCAAGAACCTGATGATCCCGCCGCTGCCCGACGGCACGCGCGAAGAGGGCGGCTTCACGCTGCATCAGCCCTCGGGCGACAAGCTGCCCATCTACGACGCCGCCATGCGCTACGTGCAGGCCGGCGTGCCCACCGTCATCTTCGCGGGCGAGGAATACGGCACCGGCTCCAGCCGCGACTGGGCGGCCAAGGGCACGCAGCTGCTGGGCGTCCAGGCCGTGGTGGCGCGCAGCTTCGAGCGCATCCACCGCAGCAACCTGGTGGGCATGGGCGTGCTGCCGCTGCAGTTCAAGCCGGGGGACTCCTGGGAATCGCTGGGCTTGCGCGGCGACGAGACGATCGACGTGGTGCCCGACCCCGGCCTGCGGCCACAGAGCGACGCGACGCTGGTGATCACCCGGCCCGACGGCCAGCGGCGCGAGATCGCGGTCACGCTGCGCATCGACACCCCCGTGGAGGTGGACTACTACCGCGCCCGGGGCATTCTCCCGTACGTGCTGCGGCAATTGTTGACCGCTTGAGCCGGTCACCGCATCGCGGCATCATGTGACCCACGGAATCTTCGTCGGGGGTCGCGATGCGAAAGACAGCGAAGTACAGCCCCTCGCGCCGCCCGGCCCAAGCGGTCGATGCGGTGCCAGGGGCGGCGGTGGCCGAACCTGCCGCCCAGCCGCGGCCGGCGCGCCGCTGGCGCACCGCTTTGGCGCAAGGTGCCGCCAACCCGCGGGTCATGTGGGCGGCCATCGCCCTGCTGAGCGTCGCGCTCATCGCGGCTGTGTGGCAACGCCAGGCGGGCGGCGGCGCGCCGCTCACGCAGAAGGACATCGACGCCGCCGTGCTGCGAACCCTCACCACGCAGGTGATGCCGTCGCCGGCCGCGCGCGCGGCCGAGAAGATCCGCCCCGCCGTGGTGCGCGTGCTGTCCTACGGCAAGGACGACAAGGGCCAGGAGTCGGAGCAGGGCGTGGGCACCGGCGTGGTGATCGTCGACAAGGGCGTCATCCTGACCAACCTGCACGTGGTGCAGGGGGCCGACCGGCTCAAGATCACCTTTGCCGACGGCAGCGAGTCGGGCGCCACCGTCACCGGCGCGCAGCCCGAGAACGACCTGGCCGTGCTGCAGGCCCAGACCATCCCCGACGACCTGATCGCGGCCACCATGCGCTCCACCGGCGACCTCGTGGCCGGCGACCAGGTGGTGGCGGTGGGCTTCCCCTTCGGCATCGGGCCCTCGGTGTCGGCGGGTGTCATCTCCGGCTTCGACCGCGAGTTCAAATCGCCCGAGGGCAAGCAGGTCATCGGCAACCTGATCCAGTTCGACGCCGCCGCCAACCCCGGCAATTCCGGTGGCCCGCTGGTCACCATGGACGGCGAGGTGGTCGGCATCGTCACCGGCATCCTCAACCCCACCAGCGCGCGCACCTTCGTGGGCATCGGTTTTGCCGTGCCCATCGAAAGCGCCGCCAGCGCCGCCGGCCTGCCTCCGTTCTGAGTCCTTCCATCCACCTTCCGGAGCCCTTCATGAGCGACACCAACGCCCCCGAGACCGCCCAGCTCATGGAGCAGATCCTCTACGAGGTGAAACGGGTCGTCGTCGGCCAGGACCGCTTCCTCGAGCGCGTGATGGTGGCGCTGCTGGCGCAGGGCCACCTGCTGGTGGAGGGCGTGCCCGGCCTGGCCAAGACGCTCACGGTGAAGACGCTGGCCGAAGCGGTGCAGGGCCGCTTCAAGCGCATCCAGTTCACGCCCGATCTGGTGCCCGCCGACCTGGTGGGCACGCGCATCTACAACCAGAAAACGGGCGATTTCGGCACCTCGCTGGGTCCGGTGTTCGCCAACCTGCTGCTGGCCGACGAGATCAACCGCGCGCCGGCCAAGGTGCAGAGCGCCCTGCTGGAGGCGATGCAGGAGCGGCAGGTGACCATCGCGGGCGAATCGCACAAGGTGCCTCGTCCCTTCCTGGTCATGGCCACGCAGAACCCGATCGAGACCGAAGGCACCTACCCGCTGCCCGAGGCGCAGGTGGACCGCTTCATGATGAAGGTGCTGGTGGACTACCCGACCGATGAAGAGGAATACGTCATCGTCGAGCGCGTCACCGGTCCCGCCGTGCAGGTGAACGCGGTGGCCACCACCGAGCAGCTCGCCAGCTTGCAGACGCAGTGCCGCGAGGTGTACGTGGACCCTTCTCTCGTGCAGTACGCGGTGCGCCTCGTGTCGGCCACGCGTTACCCCGACAGGCACGGCATCAAGGACATGGTCCCACTGATCACCTTCGGCGCCAGCCCGCGCGCCACCATCGGACTGGTGGAGGGTGCGCGCGCCCTGGCCATGCTGCGCGGACGCAGCTACGCCCTGCCCGAGGACATGGTGGACCTGGTGCCTGACGTGCTGCGCCACCGGGTGGTGCTGTCGTACGAGGGCCTGTCCGAAGGCCTCACGAGCGATGCGCTGATCGCGCGGATCATGAAGCACATTCCGCCGCCAGCGCGTCCGCTCGAGGCGGAGAAGCGGGTGGCCTGACATGTTCAAGCGCCTGTTCGGCCGAGCGCCCGCCGACCCACCGGGTGAGGCGTCGAAGGCGCCTGCCGCGCAGCGCGCCGACGCCCTGCTGCGCCGGCTGGAGTGGACCGTGCTGCGCCGCCTGGACGGCCTGCTGCAGGGCCACTACAAGACCCTCATGCGCGGCAGTGGCCTGGACCTGGCCGACCTGCGCGAGTACCAGCTGCACGACGACGTGCGCCACATCGACTGGAACGTCACCGCCCGGCTGCAGCAACCGCACGTGCGCGTGTTCACCGAAGACCGCGAAATGGCCGCGTGGTTTCTGCTCGACCTCAGCCCCTCGGTCGACTTCGGCTCGGGCGAGCAGCGCAAGAGCGACGTGTTGCTGCAGTTCACCGCGGTTCTGGCGCGCCTCATCTCCGGACAAGGCAACCGGGTGGGCGCCATGGTGTATGGCTCGCAGGGCCGCGCGCGCGTGGAGACCATGCTGCCCGCGCGCGGCGGGCGCAACCACGTGCTGCGCCTCATGCAGATGCTGATGCCGCGTCCCACCGCCAAGGAAGCCGTGCCCGCCGGCGAAGCCGCCACCCGCCTGGGTGATCTGCTGCGCAGCGCCGTCTTCACCGTGCGCCAGCGCAGCACCGTCTTCGTGGTGTCCGATTTCATCAGCCAGCCGGGCTGGGAAAGGCCGCTCGGCGAACTGGCCCGCCGCCACGACGTGGTGGCCGTGCGTCTGGTGGATCCGCTGGAACTCGACCTGCCCGACCTCGGCCTCATTCCCATCCGCGACGCCGAGACCGGCGAACAGATCGTGGTCGACACGCACGACAAGGGCTTTCGCCAGCGCTTCGCGCGCATCGCCGCGCAGCGCGAGGCGCAACTGCGCGAGAGTCTGGCGCGCGCCGGCGTGGACACGCTCGAACTCGCCACCGACGAGGACCTGGCCGACGCGGTGCTGCGCTTCGTGGACCTGCGCGAGCGTCGCGTGCGCCAGGGCGCGGGGGGGCGCCCCATGCCCACACAACTGCCCCGCCGAACCCGAGAAGGAGTGCGAGCATGAACGGATTCGACTTGCCGCCTGTCACCTTCCTGTGGCCGCAGTTGCTGTGGCTGCTGATGGCCTTGCCGCTGCTGGTGCTGCTCTATGTGTGGCTGCTGCGCCGGCGCAAGCGAACGGCGCTGCGCTACGCCAACCTGGCCATCGTGCGTGAGGCCCTGGGCAAGGGCCCGGGTTGGCGGCGCCACGTGCCGCCGGTGCTGATGCTGCTGTCCCTGGTGGCCATGTTGCTGGCCGCGGCGCGGCCCATGGCCAGCATCACGCTGCCGTCCACGCAGCAAACCATCATCCTGGCGATGGACGTGTCGGGCAGCATGCGCGCCGAGGACGTGCAACCCAACCGCCTGGTGGCCTCGCAGAACGCCGCCAAGGCCTTCCTGGCCGAGCTGCCGCGTCATGTGAAGGTGGGCATCGTGGCCTTTGCCGGCTCGGCGCAGGTGGTTCAGCCGGTCACGCTCAGCCGCGAGGACCTGGTCACCGCCATCGACAAGTTTCAGTTGCAGCGCGCCACCGCCATCGGCAGCGCCATCGTGGTCTCGCTGTCCGAGCTGTTCCCCGAGCAGCGCATCAGCCTGACCGACATGACCTACAGCCGCAACACCGACCCCTTCGCGCCGCGCGGCCGCTCGCTCGACCAGCCGCGCAACAACGAGGAGAAGGCCTTCCAGCCCGTGGAGCCCGGCTCCTATGGCTCGGCGGCCATCATCCTGCTTACCGATGGCCAGCGCACCACCGGCGTGGACACGGCCGAGGCCGCGAAGATGGCCGCTGATCGCGGCGTGCGCGTCTACACCGTGGGCGTGGGCACGGTGGAGGGCGAGGTCATCGGCTTCGAGGGCTGGTCCATGCGCGTGCGCCTGGACGAGGACACGCTCAAGGACGTGGCGCGCACCACCAAGGCCGAGTACTTTTACGCCGGCACGGCGGAGAACCTCAAACAGATCTACCAGTCGCTCAGTTCACGGCTCACGGTGGAGAAGAAGGAGACGGAGCTGTCGGGCCTGCTGGCGCTGGCAGCGGCGGGGCTGGCGATCGTGGCCGCGGCGCTGTCGCTGGCGTGGTTCAACCGCATTCTGTGATCAGTGGCGATTGACGGTGGCACGGTTGATCCAATCGGCGAACGCTTCGCGGATCGGCGTCGCTTGCCTGGCCAGGCCGGCAAATGTCGATTCGACCAGCTTGCAGTCTTCCGGACGCGACGGCAGTGTCGCCAAGGCTTTGCTCATCGCATCGACGCAGCAGTCTGGCAATACCAGACCGCTGGCGCAGTAGTACAGCAACATGGTGAGCGCCAGGTGACCCGCTGCGGTGGGAAGCTGGTGTGCCAACAGGATGCCCAGCACGGAGGCGAAGCCCGTGGCCTTGAGCTTCGGAATGGCCTCATGGAATTGCGCGGAGGAGCCGCATGCGGCAATGGCCGCGAAGGCGTCGGCAGTGAACGGATCCAGTGGCTCTTGCAGGCCATCTGCGTTCTCACGCAAGAAGATGTCGAGGGTGCGGGCCGGGGCCCACTCGGACAGCGGTGTGTCATCCGTTCCCGAGTCGGACGTCGAGTCGGTTGTTCGCCTCTGTCTGGTGGCACTGGCCTGCTCGGGGAGAGCCATCTGGGACGCTGGCCGCTTGCGTGATGAGGGGCCGTCCGGATGGGCGGGGGAATGGTTGGCGACTGACACAGCCGGCTGCACCTGCTGCGACTGGACCGAGAGCAGCCGATGCTGGTCGCAGGTGGCGACGTGTTGCTGGAAGGCCTTTGGCGTTCATGCGATCGACGGATTGAATGGTTGACGCGGACGCGTCGGTAGGGAAGCCGGTGGGACTCGCGGCGGCGGCCATGAGTCATCACTGGCGGACCGTGGTTCCTTCTCCCGCCGAGGCGCTCGCGTCCTCCCCGATACCATCGCCACCCATGAACCTCCCCCTGCTCGTGGCTGGTGCCGGCATCGGCGGCCTCGGCGCGGCCCTGGCGGTGGCGCGCCAAGGCCACGCGGTCACCGTGCTCGAACAAGCACCCGCCTTTGGCGAGATCGGCGCCGGACTGCAACTGGGCCCCAACGCCGTGCGCGTGCTGGCCGACTGGGGCCTCTTGCCGGCGCTGCGTGAGGCGGCGTCGTTTCCCGACGCGCTGCGCGTGCGCGACGCGCGCAGCGGCCGCGCCTTGGGTCATCTGGGTCTGGGCGCAGCCGCCGTGGCGCGTCACGGACAGGCCTACGCCTGCATCCACCGGGCCGACCTGCACGCGCTGCTGCAGCGCGCGGTGGCGGCGCAGGCGCAGGGCGTGTCGTGGCGCCTGGGGGCGCGCGTCGACGCCTGGCAGCCCGGCGACGAGGGCGTGTCGCTCACCCTGGCCAGCGGCGATCGCCTGGCGGGCCCGGCCCTGATCGGTTGTGATGGCCTCTGGAGCCGCGTGCGCCACGCGGGATTCGACGCCGCGCCGCCCCGGCGCACGGGTCACCTGGCGTATCGAGGCCTTGTGCCGGCCGATGCGCTGCCGGCCGCGATGCGCGCCAATGAGATCGGCGTGTGGCTGGGCCGGCAACTGCACGTCGTGCACTACCCGGTGCGGCGGGGCGAGGCGATCAATCTCGTGGCCGTGGTGCAGGGCGAGCCTGGCGCGGCGGACGCGAGCGCCTGGTCGCAGCCGGCCGAGGCCGCCGAACTCCGGGCCGCCTTGGGCACCCTCTGCACCCCGCTGGCGGATTGGCTGGCTGCCGTGCCCGGCTGGACACGCTGGGTGCTGCACGACCGCGATCCTCTGCGCGGCCCTGCGGACATGGCGCGGGGCCCGGTGGCCCTGCTGGGCGATGCGGCCCATCCCATGCGCCCCTACCTGGCACAAGGCGCTGCCATGGCACTGGAAGACGCCTGGACCCTGGGCCATCTGGCGAACGGCGCCACGCCCGGCGACTGGGCCACGCGGCTGGCACGCTACGCCCAACTGCGGTGGGCCCGCAACGCCCGCGTGCAGCGCCGCTCGCGCCGCAACGGGCGCATCTTCCACGCCGCCGGCGCGCTGCGCCGGGGCCGCGACTGGGCCATGGCCTTGCTGGGCGAGCGCTTGTTGGACAATCCCTGGCTCTATGCCGGCCCGGGCGAGCCTCCTTCGACCGGGCGCCCGAGCCCCTGACAACACCATTGGAGACCGACATGCCCCTGACGCCCATCAACCGCCGCCAAGCCATTGCCACCGGTGCCGCGCTGGCCGCCGCCGCCGTCGCGCCCGCCGCCCTGGCCCAGGCGGCCTGGCCCAGCCGCCCGCTCAAGATCGTGGTGGGCTTCCCCGGGGGCTCCTCGCCCGACCTGATGGCCCGCACCCTGGCCGACCCGCTGCAGGGCCTGCTGGGCCAGCCGGTGGTGATCGAAAACCGCCCCGGGGCCGGTGGCAACGTGGCCGCCGCGCAGGTGGCGCGCGCCGACGACGACCACACCATCGGGTTGATGATCAACGGCAACATGACGATCGCCAAGATCCTCAACCCCGCCACCACCTACGACCCGCTCACCGACCTCACGCCCGTGTCGCTGATCGCCGTGGCGCCGCTGCTGCTGGCCGGCGCGCCGGGCACGCCGACCGATCCGCGCGCCTTCCTGGAGGCCGCGCGCAGCAACGGCGACAAATGGAACTACGGCACCCCGGGCATCGGCACCGTGGCGCACCTGGGCATGGAACTGCTGAAGTCGCGCGCCGGCCTGGGTGCGGTGCACGTGCCCTACCCGGGCAACCCGCAGGTCATGGCCGCCATGGTCGGCGGGCAGATCCAGATGTCGCTGCTGCCACCCGGCCTGGCCATGGCGCAGGTCAGGGCCGGCAAGCTGCACGCCATCGGCGTCACCTCGGCCGGCCGCAGCGCGGTGGTGCCCGACGTGCCCAGCCTGGCCGAGGCCGGGGTGAAGGACTTCTCGCTCGAGATCTGGAACGCCGTGGCCGCGCCCAACAGCCTGCCCAAGGCGCACGTGAACCGCCTGGCCACGCTGCTGACCGAGATCGTGCGCCGCCCGGACGTGCGCGAGAAGATCCTCAACCAGGGCTGGGCCGTGGCCGGTACCTCGCCCGAGGGCCTGGCGCGGCGCATCAAAGCCGACACCGCAGCCATGGCCGACGTCATCAAACGCAACAACATTCGCCCGAGCTGATCTAAGCTTCCGGATCTGCCCATGCCCATGGGTGGACGACAAAGGAGGCGGTCATGGGTGCGTACGACGACACCGTGCCCGGCCCGGTGGGCTGGACGACCGAGAGCGCCCGAGAGCGGGTGCACGACGTGGCGGACACCTTGCTGGCGCAGGCCCGCGAGTCGCTGTCCGTTGGCGACACCGAGGGCGCGACGCAGCGCTTCCTGCGCGCGGCCAGCCTGTTCTCGGCCCAAGGGCTATCTGGCGACGCCGAGGCCGCCCGGCTGGCGGCTGTGGCCGCCCTGATGAACCACGATCCCTGGCGGGCCAACGAGCTGTGGCAGGACCTGGCGAGCATCGGCGACAGCTCGGGCGCGGCGGCCGCGCGGCGCGGTCTGCTGGGCGCGCGCCTGTCGCGCGTGCTGGGCGAAGGCGCCGAGGCGCTGGAGCGCCTGGACGTGGCGCGACGGGGCGCGCTCGAGGTGCGCGACGCCATCCACTACCTGGACGCCGTGAGTCAGGCAGCCGCCGTGCACGTGGAGCGCGGCGAGGCTGCACAAGCCTACGAGATGCTCGCCATGGGTTGGACCACCTTGGCGGACCTGGTGGGGCGCGACGCCGCCGCCCGCTGGGTCCGGCCCCTGATGCTGGAGCTGCGAGCGGGCCTGGGCGAGGAGGCCTTCCGGCGTGCACGCGCGCAATGCGAACGGGCCTGGCAGGGCCCCCCCAGCCCCGTCGACAGCCTGCGCGGGCCGCTCTGAGCCGGTCGTGCCGGGCGGGCTCAGAGGTCGGTGCGCAGGCGCCAGATCTCGGGGAACAGCACCACGTCGAGCATCTTGCGCAGGTAGCTCACGCCTCCCGTGCCACCCGTGCCCCGCTTGAAGCCGATCACGCGCTCCACCGTGGTGACGTGGCGGAAGCGCCAGAGGCGAAAGCTGTCCTCCAGGTCGGTGAGTTCTTCGCCCAGTTGGTACAGGTCCCAGTGGGCCTTGGGGTCGCGGTAGACCGTGAGCCAGGCCTGCTCGACGGCGTCGCTGGCCTCGTAGGGCTCGGTCCAGTTGCGGTCGGTGTGGCTCGCGGGCACGGGCAGGCCGCGACGCGCGAGCAGACGCAGGCACTCGTCGTAGAGCGAGGGCGCCTCAAAGGCAGCCTGCACCGTGGCCGCGCGCTCGGGGTGGTGCGCGTGCGGCTTGAGCATGGCGGCGTTCTTGTTGCCCATGGCGAACTCGATGCAGCGGTACTGGTGGCTCTGGAAGCCGCTGGACTGCGCCAGGTAGGGCCGCAGCGCGCTGTACTCGGGCGGTGTCATGGTGGCCAGCACGTCCCAGGCGTGCACCAGCTGCTCCATGATGCGGCTCACGCGCGCGAGCATCTTGAAGGCGGGCTGCAACTCGTCGCGCGCGATGTGGGCGATGGCCGCGTGCAGCTCGTGCAGCATCAGCTTCATCCACAGCTCGCTGGTCTGGTGCTGCACGATGAAGAGCATCTCGTCGTGCGCGGGCGACAGCGGCTTCTGCGCGTTGAGGATGGCGTCGAGCTGCAGGTAGTCGCCATAGCTCATGTCGCGGCTGAAGTCGAGCTGGGCGCGCTCCTCGCGCACCACGTCTTCGGGGCGTTTGGTGGTGTCGCTCATGGGGTCTCCCGCCGGGCCGCCCCAAGGGAGACCCGCGCCCCCTCGGGGGGCAGCGAATACACGAAGTGATGAGCGTGGGGGTGTGTCATTCAGGTCACTGCGTGCTGGCGCTGGAATTCGGCGCCTTGCCATTCGCCGCTCTCCAGCACCTGGTGCAGGTGTTCGACGGCGTTCCACACGTCCTCGAAGCCCAGGTACAGCGGCGTGAATCCGAAGCGCAGGATGTCGGGGTGGCCCGCGCCATCGCCCGCGCGGTAGTCGCCGATGACGCCGCGCGCGATGAGGGCCTGCACGATGGCGTAGGCGCCCGAGCCACCGGCGCCGGGCCGCCCCAAGCCGGTGGGCGCCCCCTCGGGGGGCAGCGACCCGCGAAGCGGCGGAGCGTGGGGGCCAGTGATCGAGAGGCAGACCTGCGAGCCGCGCCGCGCGTGTTCGCGCGGCGTGACCAGAGACAGGCCATGGCCGGCGCAGCGTTCTTCCACCAGCGCGATGAACAGATCGGTCAGCGCCAGCGACTTGCGCCGCAGCGCGGCCATGCCGCCCAGGGGCTCGGCCGCCAGCACCGTCTGCACACCGCACTCCAGTGCCGCCAGGCTGATCATCGGCTGCGTGCCGCACTGGTAGCGCACGATGCCCTGCGCGGGCTGGTAGTCGGGCGTGAAGGCGAAGGGCTTGTCGTGGCCCCACCAGCCGGCCAGGGGTTGCCAGCAGCGGTCGGCGTGCTTGGGGTTCACCCAGACGAAGGCCGGCGCGCCCGGGCCGCCGTTGAGGTATTTGTAGCCGCAGCCCACGGCGAAGTCGGCGTCGGCGCCCGTCAGGTCCACCGGCACGGCGCCCGCGCTGTGCGCCAGGTCCCACACCACCAGCGCGCCCGCCTCATGCGCGGCCTTGGTCACTGCGGCCATGTCGTGCATGGCGCCGGTGCGGTAGTTCACGTGCGTGAGCATCAGGATCGCCAGCTTCTCGTCCTTCAAGGCCTCGGCGATCTCGTGCGGCTCCACCAGCACCAGCTCCCAGCCCTTGTCCTTGCACAGGGCCTCGGCGATGTAGAGGTCGGTGGGGAAGTTGCTGCGCTCGCTGACGATGCGCCATCGGCCGGGTTTCGTCTCGGCGCTGATGCGCAGCGCGGCGCTGAGCGCCTTGAACAGGTTCACGCTGGTGCTGTCGGTGGCGATGGTCGTGCCCGGCGCGGCGCCGATCAGGCGTGCGATCTGGTCGCCCACCTTGCGCGGCAGCTCGAACCAGCCGGCGCTGTTCCAGCTGCGGATGAGGTCGCGGCCCCATTCGCGCGTGACCACCTCGGCCACACGCGCGGGCGCCGAGCGCGGCATGGCGCCGAGCGAGTTGCCGTCGAGGTAGATGGTGTTCGCGGGGATGTCGAAGCGCTCGCGCAGCGGGCGCAGCGGGTCTTGCGCGTCGAGCGCACGGCAGTCTTGCAAGGTGGTGGTCATGGCAGGGAACGGAGCACCGCGCGCACCGGCGAGGCGTCGGCGGTGGTGAGCTTCAGGGGCAGGGCGATGAGTTCATAGTCGCCTTCGGGCACGTCGTCGAGCAGCAGGTTCTCCAGCACGCGCAGGCCGCGACGGCGGATCACCTGGTGGCTGTCCAGCGTCTTGCTGCTCGCGGGGTCGATGCTGGCGCTGTCGATGCCGATGAGCACCACGCCCAGGTCGGCGAGGCGCTCCACGGTCTCGGGCGCGAAGGCGGGGAGGTCGTTGTCGAAGGCGCCTTGGGGCATGCGCGCATAGGTGCGCACCAGCACGCGCGGCGGCAGGCCTTGCAGGGCATGGGCCAGGTGCTCGAGCTTCACCAGAGGGCCCACGCCGACCGCATGGATCACGCGGCAAGTGCCGATGAAGGTCTCCAGCGGCACCTCGCCGATGGACGCGCCGCTCGGGTCGTAGTGCAGGGGCGCGTCGGCGTGCGAACCCACGTGCGGCGAGAGCGTGATCGCGCTGACGTTGACCGGACAGCCCGGCCCGATGCTGGCGACCCACTGCTGCGCGTACGCGGTGTCACCGGGAAAGACCGGTGCGCCCGCGTGAACGGGAGGGGAGATGTCCCAGAGCGTTTTCATGGCGCGGCGAAGGTAGCACCGCAAAAATACCCGTGGTGTCGGTTATTGCCAACAGGTGACGGAAAACTTCAGATGTGAAGTTTCAGGCCGGTTCCTCGAGCGGCGGCAGGTGGTGCCGCGCGCGGGCGCGACCGCAGGCGTCGCTGCCTTCGTCGAACTCCCGGCAGGGCGAGGGTCGCCATTCATAGATGCCGCAAGCGGCCTTGACGCCCACCTTGCCCGCGAGCGCCGCGCAGCGGGGCGGCGAATGGTCCGTGCCACGCAGGCGCATGGTGCTGTCGGTGACTTCCACTGCGAGCCCGGTGGGCACGCTGCCGCCCATGTCCTCCATCTCGTGGACCGAGAAGTCCACGCGAAAGCACGCGCAGCAGGCGCCGCAAGATACGCAGTGGGACATACCAGTGTTTGTCGAGCGAAGTGTCTTGGTCCAGGGGCATCGCGGAACCGGCTTTGCCGGGCCGCAGATGCCGCCCCCTGGAGGGGGTCGCGCGAAGCGCGGCGGGGGTGTTTCAGTTCCTGCGTCCCAGGAGCAGGTACTCCATCAGGGCCTTCTGCGCGTGCAGGCGGTTCTCGGCCTCGTCCCAGACCACGCTCTGCGGGCCGTCGATGACCTCGGCGGTCACTTCCTCGCCGCGGTGCGCGGGCAGGCAGTGCATGAAGAGGGCGTCGGGCCTGGCCAGCTTCATCATGGCCTCGTCCACACACCATTTCGCGAAGGCCTGGCGGCGAACCTCGTTCTCGGCCTCGAAGCCCATGCTGGTCCAGACGTCGGTGGTCACCAGGTCGGCGCCCTGGCAGGCCTCGCGCGGGTCCTTGAAGACCTTGTAGCAGTCGCGCTTGCTGATGCCCGCGAGCACGGGGTCGACCTCATACCCGCCGGGCGTGCTCACGTGCACCGTGAAGCCCAGCAGCTCGGCCGCCTGCAGCCAGGTGTTGGCCATGTTGTTGCCATCGCCCACCCAGGCCACCACCTTGCCGCGGATCGCGTCGAGCGGTTGGCCGCCCGGTGCGGGCCGGTACTCCACCAGCGTGAACAGGTCGGCCAGGATCTGGCAAGGATGGAACTCGTTGGTGAGGCCGTTGATCACCGGCACGCGCGAATGCGCCGCGAAGCGCTCGAGCTTGGCCTGCTCGTAGGTGCGGATCATCACCAGGTCCACCATGCGGCTGATCACGCGCGCGCTGTCTTCGATGGGCTCGGCGCGGCCGAGCTGGCTGTCGCCGGTGGTGAGGTGCACCACCGAGCCGCCCATCTGGTACATGCCGGCCTCGAAGCTCACGCGCGTGCGCGTGCTGGCCTTCTCGAAAATCATGGCCAGGGTGCGGTCGGGATCGGCGAAGGGCTGGTACTTCTCGACGGCCTTGAACTTGCGCTTGATGAAGGCCGCGCGCTGGAACAGGTGGCCGTACTCTTCGGCGCTCAGGTCCTTGAACTGCAGGTAGTGGCGAATCGTCGTGGACATGGGCGCGTTCACTCCGCCAGGAAGGCCTTGATCAGCGGCACCAGGATGGTCGCGATCTCGTCGGCTTCGGCCGTGCTGAGGATCAGCGGCGGCACCAGGCGGATCACGCTGTCGGCGGTGACCGACAACAGCAGGCCCGCTTCGGCCGCGCGCTGCAGGATCACGCCGCAGGGCTTGGTGAGCTCGATCCCGAGCATCAGGCCCTGGCCGCGGATCTCCTTCACGCCGTCCACGCCAGCCAGGCCCTTCTCGAGCGCGGCGCGCAGGTGCGCGCCCACGCGTTCGGCGTTGGCCAGCAGGCCTTCCTCTTCCATGATGCGGATGGTCTCCACCCCCGCGCGCATGGACAGCGGGTTGCCGCCGAAGGTGGTGCCGTGGTTGCCCGGTTGGAAGATGTTGGCCGCCTTGGGGCCGGCCACCACCGCGCCGATGGTCACGCCCGAGCCCAGGCCCTTGGCCAGGGGCATCACGTCGGGCACGATGCCGGCCCACTGGTGCGCGAACCACTTGCCGGTGCGGCCCATGCCGCACTGCACCTCGTCGATCATGAGCAGCCAGTCGCGCTCGTCGCACAGGGCGCGCACGTCCTTCAGGTACTGCGCGCGCATCGGGTTGATGCCGCCTTCGCCCTGGATGGTCTCGAAGAACACGGCGACGACGTTCGGGTTGTTCGCGGTGGCCTTCTTCAGCGCCTCGATGTCGTTCGCGGGCACGCGCACGAAGCCTTCCACCAGCGGGCCGAAGCCGGCCTGCACCTTGGGGTTGCCGGTGGCCGACAGCGTGGCGATGGAGCGGCCGTGGAAGGCCTTCTCGTAGACCACGATCTCGGGACGTTCGATGCCCTTGTCGTGCCCGTATTTGCGCGCCAGCTTCAGCGCGGCCTCGTTGGCCTCCAGCCCGGTGCTGCAGAAGAACACGTTGGTGAGGCCCGAACGCTCCACCAGCATCTGCGCCAGACGCTCCTGGTCAGGCACGTGGTAGTAGTTGCTGCTGTGGATCAGCTTGGCGATCTGGTCCTGCAGCGCGGGCACCAGCTTGGGGTGCGCGTGGCCCAGGGTGTTGACGGCGATGCCGGCCAGCCCGTCGAGGTATTCCTTGCCGTTGGTGTCCCACACGCGGCAGCCTCGTCCGTGCGACAGCGCGATCGGCAGGCGACCGTAGGTGTTCATCACGTGGGGCGAGGCGACGGGTTTCAGCGCGGCGTTCATGCGGGGACTCTCCGATTGCGGGCCAGAAAAGAAATCGGCTCAACGCCTGCGGGGCAGGGTGGAGCCGTTGAAGCGCGATTGTAGGCACACGTTTTGCGCCGGATCGATGACGGCTCGGCATCGCTGCCATGCCCCTGACCGGCCGCCTCGGAGCCGTCACAAGTCTTATATAAGATATAATTCTTGGCTGCCGTCCGACCGGCGATCCCGGTTGTTGCGATGGCCCGATTCCTGCACGAGCCCTCCATCCGAGGCTTACCCTCCACCCGATGGCCGCACCCACGCCCAAGCAAGTCTTCATCCAGGGCATCACCCGCGATGGACGCACCTTTCGCCCGAGCGATTGGGCCGAACGCCTCGCCGGTGTCATGAGCGGGTTCCGCCCGGGCGGCGTGCAACCGGGCAGCCACCTGAGCTATTCCCCCTGGTGCGTGCCCACCGTCATCAACGGCGTCAAATGCGTGGTGGTGAATGGCGACCTGCGCGAGGCCGAGCCCATGGCCTGGGACTTCTGTCTCAACTTCGCCCGCGACAACGACCTGCAGGTGGCTGAGGCCTGCCTCTTGCCCGAACCGCCGCCGAAGAAGGACTGATCCGATCCCGCGCGGGCAACAAAAAAGCCGTCTCACGACGGCTTTTCTGCTTTTGCTGGCAGCGCACCCGATTCAAACGGCAGGCCCCTGGGGGCCCGGGCGGCTGGTGGTGAGGATCAGGCCGCGGCAGCCAGACCCTTGACCTTCGCGGACAGGCGGCTCTTGTCGCGAGCGGCCTTGTTCTTGTGGAAGATGCCCTTGTCGGCGATGGTGTCGACAACGGCCTGCATCTTGGCGAACAGCTCGGTCGCCTTGGCCTTGTCGCCAGAAACGACGGCCTTCTCGACGTTCTTCACCGCGGTGCGGTACTTCGAGCGCAGCGAGCTGTTGGCGGCGTTGAGCTTGACGTCCTGGCGGGCGCGCTTGCGGCCCGACGCCAGGCGGGGGTTCTTTTTCTTCGGCTTGGTGGCCATGGTGTGTTCCTTAGGTGTTTGTGGATGTTGCCAGCAAAGCCCGCGATTATAGCCCGGTGCCTCCCGCCATCCCAGACGCTCCCGTCGGCTGCCGGTTAGGGCCCGCTTACACTCTGCGCCGTGTCGCTGTTCAAGTCCGCCTCCCTGGTTTCCCTGCTGACCCTGGCCTCGCGCATCACCGGGCTGGTGCGCGAGCTGCTCATGGCAGCCACCTTCGGCGCCAGCGCCCTCACCGACGCCTTCAACGTGGCGTTTCGCATTCCCAACCTGCTGCGCCGGCTGTTCGCCGAGGGCGCCTTCAGCCAGGCCTTCGTGCCCGTGCTGGCCGGTACCCGCGCCCAGGAGGGCGACGAGGCCACCCGACGCCTGATCGACCAGATCGCCACCGTGCTGGCCTGGGCCCTGCTGGTCACCTGTGTGCTGGGGGTGCTGGCTGCGCCGTTGCTGGTCTATGCCATGGCCGCCGGCCTGAAGCAGTCGCCCGAGGGTTTCGAGGCGGCCGTCGTCATGACGCGCTGGATGTTCCCCTACATCGGCTTCATGTCCTTCGTGGCGCTGGCGGCCGGCATCCTGAACACCTGGAAGCGCTTCGCGGTGCCCGCGGCCACGCCGGTGCTGCTCAACCTGTCCATGATCGCAGCCGCCTGGTTCGGCGCGCCCTGGTTCGAGCGCCTGGGCATTCCACCGATCTACGCCATGGCGGGCGGTGTGCTGCTGGGCGGGGCGCTGCAACTGGGCGTGCAGGTCCCGGCGCTGCGGCGTCTGGGTTTGTGGCCGCGTGTGGGCTTCGGCTGGGGCTCGCTCAAGACGGCCTGGGCGCACCCGGGCACGCGCCGGGTGCTCACGCTCATGCTGCCGGCGCTGCTGGGCGTGAGCGTGGCCCAGCTCTCGCTGTTGATCAACACCCAGATCGCCTCGCACCTCGCGGTGGGCAGCGTGAGCTGGCTCACCTATGCCGATCGCCTGATGGAATTCCCCACGGCGCTGCTGGGCGTGGCGCTGGGGGTCGTGCTGCTGCCGCAATTGTCGGCCGCGCAGGCTGCAGGCGACAACGAGCGCTACAGCGGCCTGCTCGACTGGGGCCTGCGGCTGGTGGTGCTGCTGGCCGTGCCCAGCGCCGTGGCGCTGCTCACCTTTGCGCAGCCGCTGGTGGCGGTGCTGTACCACTACGGCCGCTTCGGCGTGGCCGACGTGCAGCAGACCTCGATGGCCCTGATGGGCTACGGCGCGGGCTTGATCGGGCTGGTGGCGATCAAGGTGCTGGCGCCGGGCTTCTACGCCCGCCAGGACATCCGCACGCCGGTGAAGATCGCCATTGGCGTGCTGGTGCTTACCCAAGTGCTCAACGTGGTGCTGGTGCCGCACCTGGCGCACGCCGGTCTGGCGCTGGCCATCGGGCTGGGGGCGCTGGTCAACGCGGCCTTTCTGTTGATCGGGCTGCGCCGGCGCGGCGCCTACAAACCGGCCCCCGGGTGGGGGAAGTTCGGCCTGCAGGTGCTGGCGGCCAGCGTGTTGCTGGCGGTGTATCTCACCTGGCTGTCGGCGCGCGTGGGCTGGCTGGGGTTCGACGGTGCTGCACTGCAGCGAGTCGGCTTGCTGGCATTGGGTATCGTGGGGGCGGGCGCGCTGTACTTTGGGGCCTTGGTTCTCTCGGGCTTGAACTTGCGGCAGTTCGTCCGACAATAGGCCGTCCCGCGCCCGCTCTCGACCCTTTTCCATGCCGCTCACGTTCGAGTTCACCGCGCCCACGCCCCTGAGCTACTTTGCGTCGCTCGTGCGTGACGACGAGGCCTTGCCGCTGTTCGAGGCGGCGGCCTCGGTGGCGCAGGACGAATACCCCGACCTGGACGTGCAGCAGGTGCTGGGCGACGTGGACCAGATGCTGGCGCGCGTGAAGCGCCGCTGCCCCGAGGACGCCGGCCCCCTGCAGCGCCTGCGCGTGCTCAACCAGTTCTTCTTTCGCGACATGGGGTTCGGCGGCAACGTCAACAACTACTACGACCCCGACAACAGTTACCTCAACGCCGTGCTGCGCACGCGCCGGGGCATCCCCATCTCGCTGGCGGTGCTGTGGCTGGAGCTGGCCCAGGGCATGGGCCTCAAGGCGCGCGGCGTCAACTTCCCCGGGCACTTCATGATCAAGATCAACCTGCCCAACGGGCAGGTGGTGATCGACCCGTTCACCGGCCAGTCGCTCAGCCGCGAGGACCTGTCGGATCGGCTGGAGCCCTACAAGCGCCGCAACGGCCTGGTCGACGACTTCGACGTGCCCGTGGGCCTTTACCTGCAGGCTGCCACGCCGCGCGAAATCCTCGCGCGTCTGCTGCGCAACCTCAAGGAAATCCACCGCACCCAGTCCGACTGGTTGCGCCTGGTGGCCGTGCAGGACCGCCTCATCGTGCTGCTGCCCGAGGCCTGGGTGGAGTTCCGCGACCGCGGCCTCGCCTGGGCCGAGATCGGCGATCTGCGCCTGGCGGTGAATGACCTCGAAACCTTCGTGGACCACACCGACGACGCGCTGGAGCGCAGCGCGATCGAGCAGCGGCTGCAGACCCTGCGGCGCGCGATGAACTGAGTGCCACGCCCGTATCGGCGTGTAAGCGCTGTTGACGCGCGGCCAGAGCTGCAACGAACATCGATCGAGAACCGAGGCCCACCGGGCCCGGAACCGGAGCCCCGTTCTTGAAAACACTCATGATCGCGGGCGCGACCGGCCTGGTCGGCAGCCACGCGTTGCGCCAGGCACTGGCGCACCCGCAGGTGCGGCTGGTGGTGGCACCCACCCGGCGCGCCTTGCCCACACACCCCAAGCTGTTGAACCCTGTCGTGAGCTTCGAGCGCCTGCCCGAAGACGCCGAGTGGTGGGGCGTCAACGCGGTGATCTGCACCATCGGCACCACGATCAAGACCGCCGGTTCGCGCGAGGCCTTCTACCGCGTCGACCACGACCTGCCGCTGCGCGTGGCCGAACTGGCGCTGCGCCACGGCACCCAGGCCTACGCCTTCAACTCGGCCCTGGGCGCCGACCTGCGCTCGCGCGTGTTCTATTCGCGCACCAAGGGCGAGGTCGAGCGCGACCTGCTGGCGCTGGGCTATCCCTCGCTGACGCTGGTGAGGCCGGGCTTGATCGGCGGCGAGCGCGTGGAGGACCGGCCGCGCGAGCGGCTGTTCGTGCGTTTCAGCGAGGCCATTGCGCCGGTGCTGCCGCGGCGCTGGCGCGTGGTGCCGGCCGAGGCCATCGCGCGTACCCTGCTCGAATCCGCGCTGACGGCGACGCCCGGCGTGCGGTTGGTGATGTCCGAAGACATCACCTGAGTCAACGGCGAGGCGCCGTCAGGCCACCACCACCGGCGCGCCGGTGCCGCGCGGCGCGATGCGACCAATGACGTGCACCGACTCGCCCAGGCCGCGCAGCGTGGCCGCGCAGGCCTCGGCCTCGTCGGCGGCGATCACCACCACCATGCCGATGCCGTTGTTGAAGGTGCGGTTCATCTCGATGTCGTCGATGCCCGCCGTCTTCTGCAGCCAGGCGAACAGCTCGGTCTGCGGCCAGCTGCCCTTGACGAGGTGCGCCGCCAGCGCGTCGGGCAGCACGCGCGGGATGTTCTCCAGCAGGCCGCCGCCCGTGATGTGGGCCAGGGCCTTGATGGGATGCTGCTGCAGCGCCGCCAGCACGTTCTTCACGTACAGGCGCGTGGGCTTCATCACCGCCTCGCGAAAGGGCAGGCCGTCCAGCGTGGGGGGCAGGTTCGCGCCCGCGCGCTCGATGCACTTGCGCACCAGCGAGAAACCGTTGGAGTGCACACCGTGCGAGGCCAGGCCCAGCACCACGTCGCCCTCGGCCACGTTCTTCCCGGTGAGGATCTTCGACTTCTCGACCGCGCCCACGCAGAAGCCGGCCAGGTCGTACTCGCCGGCCGGGTACATGCCGGGCATCTCGGCCGTCTCGCCGCCGATGAGGGCGCAGCCAGACAGTTCACAGCCCTTGGCGATGCCGCCCACCACGGCCGCAGCGGTGTCCACGTCCAGCTTCCCGCAGGCGAAGTAGTCGAGGAAGAACAGGGGCTCGGCGCCCTGCACCAGCACGTCGTTCACGCTCATGGCGACCAGGTCGATGCCCACCGTGTCGTGCATGTTCCATTCGAAGGCCAGCTTGAGCTTGGTGCCCACGCCGTCGGTGCCGCTCACCAGCACCGGTTCCTGGTAGCGCTTGGGCACCTCGAATAGGGCGCCGAAGCCGCCGATGCCGGCCAGCACGCCCTCGCGCATGGTCTTTTTCGCCAGCGGCTTGATGCGCTCGACCAGGGCGTCGCCCGCATCGATGTCGACGCCGGCGTCTTTGTAGGACAGGGGGGTGGTGCTCATGGGAGGGCGCGGCGGCGGGGCCGCGGGGGCAGTGATGGGGCGGGGGAGGGGGATGTCCCGGGCGCCGGGGGCGCGCCGATAGAATCCGGAACCGGATTTTACGGGCTCGCCCCGGGCCCCACGCCCGACACCGAGCCGCGCCTCATGACCTTCACCCCCACCCAGATCCGCATCGCCGCCTGGACCTCGATCGCGCTGGTCGTGGTCCTGCTGCTGTCGCTGCTCGCGCCGGTGCTCATGCCCTTCCTCGTGGCCTTGATCATCGCGTATGCCATGCATCCGCTGGTGGAGCGCATGGCCGCGCGCGGCTGGCCGCGCTGGCTGGGCGCGGGGTTGGCCGTGACCCTGCTGATGCTGGTGCTGCTGGCGGTGGTGCTGCTCATCGTGCCCGTGATCACCCAGCAGCTGCCGCTGCTGAGCGAGCAGGTCCCGGCCCTGCTGGACCGCCTGGCCGACAGGCTCACGGCGCTGGCCGCGCGCTTCGGTTTCGCGCTGAACCTGGACGTGAGCCAGCTGCGCCAATGGGCCAGCGAGCTCGTCAGCGGCAAGGAAAGCGAGCTGCTGGCCGGCCTGCTGTCCTCGCTGCGCATCGGCGGCAGCGCGCTGGCGGCGCTGTTCGGCAATCTGTTCCTCATGCCCATCGTGGCCTTCTACCTGCTGATCGACTGGCGCGCCCTGATGGGCCGCGGCCGTGCCCTGGTGCCGCCGCGCTGGCGCGAGTCGGTGCAGGGTTTCCTGGACGAGACCGACGCGGTGCTGGGCCGCTACCTGCGCGGCCAGCTCCTGGTGATGGGCATCCTGGCCGTTTTCTATTCGGTGGGCCTGGCGCTGGTGGGACTCAACCTGGCGCTGCCCATCGGCGTGTTCACCGGCCTGGCCACCTTCGTGCCTTTCCTGGGTTTCGGCGTCGGCCTGGTGCTGGCCCTGCTGGCCGCGCTGCTGGAGTTCCAGTCCTTCACCGGCGTGGCGCTGGTGTTCGGCGTCTACATGCTGGGGCAGCTCGTGGAGAGCTACTGGCTCACGCCCCGCCTGGTGGGCGAGGCCATCGGTCTGCACCCCATCTCGGTGATCTTCGCGCTGCTGGCCTTTGGCCACCTGTTTGGCTTCGTGGGCGTGCTCATCGCGCTGCCCGCGAGCGCGGTGCTGCTGGTGGCGCTGCGCCGGCTCAAGCGCCAGTACATGGCCAGCGACCTGTACCTCAAGGCGCCGGTGTCCCACAACGGCCCTCCCCGGTTGCCATGAGACCTGTTCTGTGAGCACCCCCGGCCAACCCATGAAGCAGCTCGCGCTGGACATCGGCCTGGCGCCGCTGCCCACGCTGGACAACTTCGTGGGCGTGGGCAACGAGGCCGCGCTGGCGCACCTGCGCCTGTGGGTGCCCAACCCGCTGCGCTCACCGGTGCCCACCTTCCTGTGGGGAGAGAGCGGCAGCGGCAAGACGCACCTGCTGCGTGCCGTGCGCGAGGTCCTGCGCGAGCAAGGCTCGCGCGTGGGCTGGATGGACGCCAGCACGCTGGACCCGGCCGAGTACGACGAGCACTGGGACGCCGTGCTGCTCGACGACACGCACCTCTACACCGCCACGCAGCAGGCCATGGCCTTCAACTGGTTCGTCAACGCGCAGACGCCCGCCCACGGCCCGGCGCGCTGGGTGCTGGCCACCGGTGATCGTCCGCCGGCCGACCTGGTCCTGCGCGAGGACCTGCGCACCCGGCTCGGCTGGGGCCACGTGTTCCAGCTGCGCGCGCTGGGCGAGACCGAGCGCCGCGCCGTGCTGCGCCGCGCCGCCGACGAGCGCGGCGTGTTCCTGGGCGACGAGGTCATGGACTTCATGCTCAAGCGCTTCTCGCGCGACCTCTCCAGCCTGATGCTGCTGCTCGAACGGCTCGACGGCTACGCGCTGCGCACGCAGCGCGCCATCACCATCCCGCTCATCAGATCCATGCTGGAAGACGAGTGAGCGGCCGGCTCCCCGATATGCGACTCGCCCTTTTCGATCTCGACCACACCCTCATCCCCCTGGACTCCGACCACGCCTGGGGCGAGTTCACCGTGCGCCTGGGCTGGCGCGACGCCGACGCCTTCCGCCGCGCCAACGACGGCTACTACGCCGACTACAAGGCCGGCACGCTGGACATCCACGACTACGTGCGCTTCGCCACCGGCGCGGTGCGCGAGCGCGGCCTGGCCGATGGGCGGCGCGCCCACGAGCGCTTCATGGCCGAGGTGATCCGTCCGGCCATGACGGAAGCCGCGCGCGCCCTGGTGCGCCAGCACCAGGCGGCCGGCGACACCGTGCTCATCGTCACCGCCACCAACGCCTTCGTCACGCGGCCCATCGCCCAGGCCTTCGGCGTTGACCACCTCATCGCCATCGATCTGGAAACCGATCCGTCCGGCGAACTCACCGGCGCCATCGCGGGCGTTCCCTCGTTCCGCGAGGGCAAGGTCGCCCGTGTGGAACAATGGCTCGCCGATCGCGGCCTGCGCTGGTCCGATCTGGCGCACAGCACCTTCTACAGCGACTCGATGAACGACCTGCCGCTGCTCGAGAAGGTGGACGAACCGGTGGCCACCAACCCCGACGAGCGCCTCGCCACCCTCGCCAAGCAGCGCGGCTGGCGCATCCTGAACCTCTTCGAATGATCAAGAAATTCATCGACAAGCTGCTGGGCAAGACCGGCGGCGCCCGCGCGGGCTCGCGTTTCGGCAAGCGCGAAGACGTGCCGGCCAGCGTGCACAACATCAACCCCAAGCTGGTGGACCAGCGCGCGCTGGACGTGGTGCACACGCTCAAGCAGGCCGGCTTCGAGGCCTACATCGTCGGCGGCGGCGTGCGCGACCTGCTGCTGGGCCTGCGGCCCAAGGACTTCGACGTCGCCACCAGCGCCACGCCCGAGCAGGTCAAGGGTCTGTTCCGGCGCGCCTTCATCATCGGCCGGCGCTTTCGCATCGTGCACGTGGTCTACGGCCGCGGGCGCGAGCACGAGGTGATCGAGGTCTCCACCTTCCGCGCCTACCTCGACAGCGCTGATGCCGAGCAGGTGGCCGGCAACGAGCGCACCAGCAAGGGCGAACTCTCGGGCATGAAGCACGCGGTGGACGCCAGCGGGCGCGTGCTGCGCGACAACGTCTGGGGCCCGATCGAACAGGACGCGGCGCGCCGCGACTTCTCGGTCAACGCCATGTACTACGACCCGGAGACGCAGACCGTGGTCGACTTCCACCACGGCATCCGCGACGCTCAGAAGAAAACCCTGCGCATGATCGGCGACGCCGCCACGCGCTACCGCGAGGACCCGGTGCGCATCATCCGCGCCGTGCGCTTCGCGGCCAAGCTCTCGCCGCTGGGCTTCAAGCTCGACGCGAAAACGCGCGAGCCGCTGATCGCCTCCAAGGCGCTGCTGCAGGACATCCCGCAGAGCCGCCTGTTCGACGAGATGCTGAAACTGCTGCAGACCGGCCACTCGCTGGCGAGCCTGGCGCAGCTCAAGGCCCTGGGCCTCAACACGGGTATCTATCCGCTGCTCGACGTCGTCGTGCAGCGCGCCGACGACCCCTTCGTGCAACTCGCCCTGCAGGACACCGACCGCCGCGTCGGCGAGAACAAGCCCGTGGCGCCGAGCTTCCTGCTGGCCTGCGTGCTGTGGGCCGACGTGCGCCGAGGATGGGAGCGCCGCCTCGAGTCCCGCCCGGACCGCAAGCCCGTGCCGGCCTTCGCCGCCCTGCAGGACGCCATCGACGAGGCCTTCGACTCGCGCATCGGCGACGTGTCGGGCCGCGGCAAGCTGGGCGCCGACATGCGCGAGATCTGGCTCATGCAGCCGCGCTTCGACAAGCGCACCGGCAGCGGCGTGTTCACGCTGGTGGAGCAGCCGCGTTTCCGTGCCGGCTTCGACTTCCTGCGCCTGCGCGCGCAGGTGGGCGAGGTGGACGAGGAACTGGCCCACTGGTGGGAAACCTTCAGCACCGCCAGCGAGGACATGCGCCGCGACATGGTGGACGCGCAGCGCAACAGCGGCAAGGGTGCGCCCAAGGCGCGGCGCGTGAAGCGCGGCGATGCCGACCACCCCGAGTCCGGCGTGTCCGACGACCCGCGCTTGCGTCCGGTCGACGACGGTGGCGACGCGGACGTCGAGACGGGCGCCGGGGCGACGGACGAGGAATCGGCCGGCGAGCCCGGGGCCGTGCCTGCCAAGAAGCGCCGTCGCCGCCGCCGCAAGCCCGCCGGTGCCGCGCGCGGCGAGGGCGGAGAAGGCAGCCCGCCCGCCATTGGCGATGGCGCGGCCTGAAGTCAGCGCCTGGGTCGCGCTCGGCGCCAACCTGGGCGATCCCGTGGTGGCCGTGCGCGCCGCGCTGAACGCCCTGGACCACACACCCGGCCTGCGCCTGCTGCGCGCGTCCTCGCTGTACCGCAGCGCGCCGCACGAGGCCCAGGGCCCCGATTTCATCAACGCCGTGGCGGAAATCGCCACCACGCGCAGTGCGCCCGATCTGCTGAGCGCCTTGCAGGCCATCGAGGCCGATGCGGGCCGCGCACGGCCGTACCCCAACGCCCCCCGCACGCTCGACCTGGACCTGCTGTTCTACGGCGAGGGCCGCATCCATTCGCCCACGCTCACCGTGCCACACCCACGCTGGCGCGAGCGCGCCTTCGTGCTGGTGCCGCTGGCCGAGGTCGCGCCCGAGCGCCTGCCCGCTGGCTGGCAGGCGGCCGTGGCGGGCCAGCCCATCGAGCGCTTGAGCGCCACCCGCTGACCATGAAGGCGTTGCAGGACATCCTGTTTTCGCAGGGCTTCGGCACGCGCCGCATCTGCAGCGGCCTGATCCAGCAAGGCCACGTCGGGGTGGGCGACGCGGGGGAGCCCTGCACCGACCCCTTCGCCGCCTTCGATGAGGAAGGCCTGGTGTTTCGCGTGATGGGCGAAACCTGGCACTACCACGCCCAGGCGTATCTGATGCTGCACAAGCCCGCGGGCTTCGAGTGTTCGCACAAGCCCGGCGCGCACCCCAGCGTCTACACCCTGCTGCCCGGACCCCTGCGCGTGCGCGGCGGTGGGGCGGCGGCTGGCGTGCAGGCGGTGGGTCGGCTCGATCAGGACACCACCGGACTGCTGCTGCTCTCGGACGACGGCAAGTTCATCCACCGCATGACCTCGCCGCGTCACCACGTGCCCAAGGTCTACGAGGCGCAGGTGAAGCACCCGCTGGACGATGGTCAACTGGCCCGCCTGCTCGATGGCGTGGTGCTCGACGACGACCCGAAGCCGGTGCGCGCGCAGGCCTGCGAGGCGGTGGGCGAGCGCCACCTTCGCTTGACCCTCACCGAAGGCAAGTACCACCAGGTCAAACGCATGGTGGCTGCGGTGGGCAACCGGGTGGAGTCACTGCACCGCTCGGCGTTTGGCGAGCTGGTGCTGACGGATCTGCCCGAGGGCCGTTGGCGCTGGCTGACCGGCGACGAAGTGCGTTCGCTGACGCAGAAGCTGTGAGGGCGCGCGCAGGCCCCGCGAGGTTCGCGTGCGGGCCTCAGGGCGCCAGGCGTTCCCGCACCCAGGCGCCGCCCTCCAGGCGGTAGCGCAGCCGGTCGTGCAGCCGGCTCTTGCGCCCCTGCCAGAACTGCCAGTTGTCCGGCACCAGCCGGTAGCCGCCCCAATGCGGCGGGCGAGGAGGCTTCAGCAGGAACTGCGCGCCATACTTCGCGGCGTTGGCCACCAGCACCGAGCGGCCCTCGATCACCTCGCTCTGCGGGCTGGCCCAGGCGCCGATGCGGCTGTCCAGCGGGCGGCTGTTGAAGTAGGCATCGCTCTCTTCGGCGCTGGTGAATTCCACCCGGCCCTCGATGCGCACCACGCGTTCGAGCTCCACCCAGTGGAACTGCAACGCCGCGAAGGGGTTGCCCGCGAGTTCGCGGCCCTTGCGGCTGTGGTAGTTCGTGTACCAGACGATGCCGCGCGCGTCGTAGCCCTTGAGGAGCACGATGCGCGTGCTGGGGCGCAGGTCCGAGCCCACCGTGGCCAGCGTCATGGCGTTGGGCTCGGGCACCTCGGCGGCGATGGCTTCCTTCAGCCACCGGTCGAACTGCTGCAGCGGATCGGCGTGCGAGGCATCCTCGCTCAGTTCGGCCTTTTCGTAGCTCTTGCGCAGGTCGGCGATGTTCGTGCTCATGCGGGGCAGTGTAGGGCGGCCACGGCTCAATCGGCCAGGTGCAGCAGCTTTTCCAGCGCGTGGTCGTGGATGCCGTGGGCCTTGAGGCCCTCGAAGGTGCGGCGCGCGTAGTCCAGCGTGGTGCCGTAGCGGCCGCAGGAGCGCGAGAAGATGTCGCGGTAGCGATCGGGCGTGAGCACGCCGGTGTAGCTGGGGCTGCGGCGCGACAGCGTGAAGGCCAGCGCGCGCACCGGGCCTTCGGGCGTGTTCACGCGCAGCCACTTGGGGTCGTAGACCGGGTTGGGCATCTCGCGCGCCCACAGGCGCGGCATCAGCTCTTCCACCTGTTCGTGCGGCACGCGCAGGGCCAGGCCGTCGCAACTGCCGCCCGAGACCAGGGCGAACACCAGGCCCGGGCACTCCGGCGTGCCGCGGTTCACGCGGCTCCACATTTGCAGGCTGCGGTGGTGGCCGTGCACGCGGCCGGGGCGGCTTTCGGCGGCGTCGAACTCGGGGCGCCACACCAGCGAGGCGTAGCCGAACACCCACAGGTCCGCCCGCTCGCCCTGCGCCCGCCAGTCGGCCAGGGTGTCGGCCATCATGGCCGCACCGTCTCGCTGTTCGGGGATCCAGGTGCGCGGCGCTTTCATTCGCCCTGCCTACAATGCCGGATTCGCCGATTCACGTACACCACAGGAGCTTCTCGCATGGCCACACAGGATAACGAACCCGAACAACGCGTCGTCGCGGTCGTCCTGATTTCCCTCATCGCGCTGATCGTCGCGGGCGTGCTGGGCCTGGGCGTGTTCAAGGCGCGCGGCGACAAGGCTGGCGCACCCAGCGCTTCGGGCGCTCCCGCCGCGGCTGCGGCGGCCACGGCCCCCGGCGCGGTGGCGATCTCCGCCACCGACGCCAGCGTGGTGGTCGACAACGGCGTCGTGAAGTTCTACTTCGCCACCGGCAAGGCCGACCTCGCCTCGGGTGCCCTGGTGGCCCTGGCCGAGGCCATCGAAGCCGCCAAGGGTGGATCGCGACTGGTGATCTCGGGCTTTCACGACGCCACCGGCGACCCGGCCTTCAATGCCGAACTGGCCAAGCAGCGCGCTCTGGCCGTGCGCGACGCGCTCACCGGCGCGGGCGTGGCCGAGTCCAACCTGGAACTGAGCAAGCCCGCCGTGACCACCGGCAGCGGCGCCGACGCCGAGGCGCGCCGGGTCGAGGTGGTGATCATTCGCTGAGCGCGGCATCGCGTTCACCAGGAAGAAGGCCCGGTCGAACCGGGCCTTCTTCATTGGGATGGGGCTCAGCGCAGGCCTTGTCCCGCCGCGTGGTCGTCCGCGCGCTGGATCAGCTCGATCTTGTAGCCGTCCGGGTCCGTCACGAAGGCGATGACCGTGGTGCCGCCCTTGACCGGACCGGCCTCGCGCGTCACCTGGCCGCCGGCCGCCTTGATCTTCTCGCAGGCCGCGTAGGCGTCGGGCACGCCCAGGGCGATGTGGCCATAGGCCGTGCCCATCTCGTACTGTTCCACGCCCCAGTTGTAGGTGAGCTCGATCTCGGCCTGCGCCGGGTTGCTCTCGAAGCCCAGGAAGGCGAGCGAGTACTTGTACTCGGGGTTCTCGGAGGTGCGCAGCAGCTTCATGCCGAGCACGTTCGTGTAGAAGTCGATGGAGCGCTGGAGGTTGCCCACGCGCAGCATGGTGTGGAGGAGTCGCATGGGCGTGATTCTTACCGAGCTTCGAAGACCAGGCAGGTCGTCGTGGCATGGGCGTACAGCGTGCCGTCCGGGCCCACCAGGCGCGCCTCGGCGGTGGCGAGCTGGCGGCCGGCGTGGATCACCTGGCCAATGGCGCGCACGCGCTGCACCTTGGGCGTGAGCGCGCGCACCAGGTTCACGCCCAGCTCGGCCGTGGTGTAGGCGCGCCCGGGCGGCATCCTCGTGTGCACGGCGCAGCCCAGGGCCGAGTCGAGCAGGGTGGCGAACCAGCCGCCGTGCACCGTGCCCATGGGGTTGAAGTGGCGCGCCAGCGGCGTGCCCTGGAAGGTGGCGGTGCCGTCGCCCACGGCCACCAGGGTGAAGTCCAGGGTGGGTGCGATGGGCGGGTAGGGCAGCTCACCGCGCAGCATGGCCTGCATCAGCTCCAGGCCGCTCTTTCCGGCGATCTGATCTGGCGTGGACACGCCCGCGCCGGGCCCCTTGGCCATGGCGTCGAGCACGGCCTTTTCCTCGTCCAGCCAGCGTTGCAGGGTGTCGCTCATCGATCGCTCCATGAAAGTTGCATATGCATGAATTGTAGATACAATCGTCACCATGTCGACTGTCGCCACCGCGTCATCCGCGCCCGTCAAGCCGCAGGGCTGCACCAACCTCAAGCTGCGCCAACTGGTTCGCGCCGTGGGCGCGTTCTACGACGCCGAAGTGGGCAAGGCGGGGCTGAAGATCACGCAGTACTCGCTGCTGTCGTACATCACCAAGCTCGGGCCGATCCGCGCGGTGGAACTGGCGCAGCAGATGCACATGAGCGCGTCCACGCTCTCGCGCAACCTGCGCCCGCTCATCGATGCGGGCTGGGTGGAGCAGGCCGAAGGGCCGGATGCGCGCAGCTGGCTGATCCAGGCCACGCCCGACGGCCAGGCCAAGCGCGCCGAAGCGCAACGCCGCTGGCGCGCCGCGCAGGAAGCCGTCAACCAGCGCCTGGGCGCGGAGCGCGTGATTGCGCTGCACGCGCTCATCGACGAATCCCTGGCGCTGCTGGACGGCGCGGAGGCATCCCATGAAGAACCCTGAACCTCGCGCCCGCCTGTGGTGGCTGGTGCTGCTCGCCGCGGCCGGCGCCTTCGCGCTCACCATGGGCACGCGCCAGACCATGGGCTTCTTCCTCTCGCCCCTGAACACCGCCACCGGCCTGGGCGTGGGCAGCATCAGCCTGGCCTTCGCCTTCGGGCAACTCTGGTGGGGCCTCACCCAGCCCTTCGCGGGCGCCTTCGCCGACCGCGTGGGCGCGGGCCGCGTGCTGGTGATCGGCGTGCTGCTGGTGGCGGCGGGCACCTTTCTCACGCCGTTCATGACGACCACGCTCGGCCTGATCTTCGCGCTGGGCATCCTGGCCGCGGGCGGGGCGGGCATGGCGGGGCCTTCGGTGCTGATGGCCGCGGCCAGCCGGCACATCGCGCCCGAGCGGCGCGGCATGGCCACGGGCATCGTCAACGCGGGCGGCTCCTTCGGGCAGTTCGTCATGGCACCCATCGCGGCCGGGCTCACGGCCAGCCTGGGCTGGATCGGCGCGCTGCAGGCGCTGGCCTTCATCACGCTGCTGGCGCTGCCGGCGGCCTGGGTGCTGCGCGGTGGGCCCAGTGGCGCTGCCAAGGCGGCGGCGCCCGTCGCGCTGCCCGCGCGCGAGGCGCTCCAGCGCGCCTTGCAGCACCGCGACTACCTCATGCTCTCGGCGGGGTTCTTCGTTTGCGGCTTCCACGTGGCCTTCCTGGCCACGCACCTGCCGGGCGTGGTGGCGGCCTGCGGGCTGCCGGCGCCGGTGGGTGCCTGGGCGCTGGGCATCATCGGCCTGTTCAACATCGTGGGCAGCCTGGCCATGGGCTGGGCGGTGGGCCGCTGGCGCATGAAGTCGCTGCTGGCGCTGGTGTACGCCACGCGCGCCGTGGCGGTGCTGGTGTTCCTGCTGGCGCCCAAGACGGAGGCCGTGCTGCTGGTCTTCGCGGCCGTGATGGGCCTGACCTTCCTCTCCACCGTGCCGCCCACGGTGGGGCTGGTGGCCAAGTTCTTCGGCATGGGCAACATGGCCATGCTGTTCGGCGCGGTGATGTTCGCGCACCAGGTCGGCGGCTTCCTGGGCGCCTGGCTGGGCGGGCGCGTGTTCGACGCCACGGGCAGCTACGACTGGGGCTGGTACGTCGACATCGTGCTGGCCATCGGCGCCGCGCTCATCCACCTGCCGATCCGCGAGGCGCGGACCGCGCCCCGGGCGGTGCCGGCCTGAAGCCTCACACCGGCACGGTGTAGTTCAGCGCCATGCGCCCGCCGTCCACGGTGACGATCTCGCCCGTGACGTAGCTGGCGGCGTCGCTGGCGAGCCAGGCCACCACGTCGGCCACTTCCTCGGGTTCGCCCAGGCGCTTCATCGGCGTGCGGCTGAGGATCTTGCGGCGCGCGTCTTCGCTGGTGAGCACGGCCTGCGCCGCGAGTTCGGTGGCGATGGTGCCCGGTGCCACCGCGTTCACGCGGATGCCGTGGTCGGCCAGGGCCAGCGCCATCACGCGCGTGAGCTGGTTGATGCCGCCCTTGCTGACGTTGTAGCTGGCGATGCTGGGAATGGCCATGACCCCGTTGACGGAGCTCATGTGCACGATGGCGCCGCGCACGCCGCCCTGCACCATGGCGCGCGCCACGGCCTGCGCCATCAGGAAGGCGCCCTTGAGGTTGACGCGCAGCACGGCGTCGAAGTCGGCCTCGCTGATGTCGAGGAAATCGGCCGCCTTGAAGATGCCCGCGTTGTTCACCAGCACGTCGATGCGGCCAGCTTCCTCGAGCACCGCGGCCACCAGCGCGTCCACCTGGGCCTTGTCGCCCACGTCGCACGCGATGAATTGGCCACCGAGTTCGCGTGCCAGGGCCTCGCCGGCGTCGCGCGCCACATCGGCGATGACCACGCGCGCCCCTTCGCGCGCGAAGCGCCGCGCGCAGGCCGCGCCGATGCCTTGCGCGCCGCCGGTGACGATGACGACGCGGTCGTGGTGGCCGAAGTGGATGGCGTTCGGGTCGGTCATGGGGTGGATCTCCGTCATCCGCAGGCCATGCAGGTGGCCAGGGCCTGGTCGACGCGCGCGCGCGTCTGCTCGCTGAGGTGGTCGAGGAAGACCTGCGTGCGCCGCGGCATGAACTTGCGGCTGGGCAGGGCGGCGTACATGGTCAGTCGGTTGGTGATCCAGGGGCTGAGCACGCGCACCAGGTCGCCGTCGGCCAGCAGCGGCGCGGCCAGTTCCACCGAGGTGGCGGTGATGCCCGCGCCGTCGAGCGCGGCGTGCATCAGGGTGTCGTTGTGGTTGGCCCAGAGCACGGGCTGCACCTCCACCTCCACCGCGCGGTCGTTCTCGTTGGCGTTGAGCAGGCGCCACTTGCTGGTGCGTCCCGTGCTCGGCTTGAGGCGCAGCACGTCGTGCTGCGAGAGGTCTTCGGGGCGCGCGGGCTGGCCGCGGCGCGCAATGTAGTCCGGCGATGCCAGCAGGATGCCTTCGGTGCTGATGACCTTGCGGGCGATGACGTTGGAGTCGAAGGTGGCGTCGGCGCCGATGAGGGTGATGTCGTAGTCCTCCACCGGCGGTTCGCGGTGGGATTCGACGTCGATGTCGAGCCGGATCTTGGGATAGGCCTTGCGGAAGTCCGCCACCAGCGGCGCCAGCACGTGCGTGGCCAGCACCGGCGGCGCCAGCAGGCGCAACACGCCCGCGAGCTCCTGCGTCTGCGAGCTCACCAGCGCACTGGCTTCTTCCAGGTCGAGCAGGATCTGGCGCACGCGGTCCAGGTAGACCTCGCCCGCGTCGGTGAGCGAAACCCGGCGCGTGGTCCGGTGCAGCAGGCGGGTGCCCAGGTGCTCTTCCAGATCGGCCACGAGGCGCGTCACCACGGCCGGGGAGAGATCGAGCGCGCGGGCCGCGGCGGCGAAGCCGCCTTCGTCCACCACCTTCTGAAAGGCGCGCATGGAATGCAGACGGTCCATGGTAGGGAAGCAGGGCCTTGACGGGCCTCGACTGTTGCGAAAACCGAAACAGTTTAGCGCGATGGGGCCGTGGCCGGCAGGTCGATGCGCACACTGAGCCCGCCGCCTTCGCGCTCGTCGAGCGCCAGTGTGGCGCCATGCTGCGCCACCACCCGCGCGACGATGGACAGGCCCAGTCCGCTGCCATGGACGTCGTCGCGGGACGGGTTCAGGCGCACGAAGCGGCGCAGGACCCGCTCCCGGTCGGCTTCCGGAATGCCGGGGCCCGTGTCATTCACGCCCAGCCGGACGCGCCCGCCCTCGGTCCTGACCTGCACGTCCACGCGGCCACCCGCGGGTACGTGGCGCAGGGCGTTGTCCACCAGGTTGTTCAGCATCACGCGCAGGTCTTCTTCGTCGCCGGGCACCCAGGCCGCCTCGCTGGGCGCCAGGCCCAGGTCGATGCCGCGCGCATCGGCGCGTGCCGAGAAGGCGGCCACCACCTCGGCCGCCAGCGTGTCCAGGCGGATGGGGGCGTGGCGGCGTTCACGCACGCCGGGCTCCAGCCGCGCCATCTGCAGCAACTGGGCCACCAGGTGCGTGGCGCGCCCGATGCCCTGGTCCAGCTCGTCGAGGGCCGCCTGGCGCGTGGCATCGCCGCTGCGCCGAGCGATCTGGGCCTGCAGCTTCACCGCGGCCAGGGGCGTGTTGAGTTCGTGCGCCACGTCGGCCAGCAGCGTGCGCTGGCTGCCCAGCAGGGCCTCCACGCGCGCCAGCAACTGGTTGAGGGCCTCGCCCAGCGGCACCAGTTCCTCTGGCAGCGCCCGGGTACCCACCGCGCGCAGGTCGTCGCCTTCACGGCGGCGCAGGTCGCGGCCCCAGGCGTTCAAGGGCGCCAGCGCGTTCCTCACCGCCGCGCGCATCAGCAGCCAGATGACCAGCACCAGAACGCCCAGTGGCGCCAGCAGCCCGGGCAGGATCTCGCCGAAGCGCTCCAGCCGGTCGGCGGCGGTCACGGCCACCTGAACGACCTGCTCGCGGTCGACCAGGGTGTAGGTGCGCCAGTCCTCGCCGTTCCAGCTCGCCAGGTTCAGGCCAGGGGGCTGCAGCGGCGGCCCGCCCCCGGGCAGGGAGCTGTAGGTCAGTTGCCCGCCGGTGGTCCAGATCTGCGTGGTGAAGCGGCCCAGGTCGGTGGACGGGCCATCGGGTGGGATCGGCGCCGGCGCTGGCGGGCTGGCGCGGTCCGCCGCGGGGCGCAGGCCATGGCGGACCACCGAATGGGCGATCGACTGCAGCACGCTGTCGCGCGAGCGGTTGAAGCCATCCCAGGCGAGTTGGTAGCTGATGAAGCCCTCCAGTGCGGCGGCGATCACCAGCGCCCCCAGCTGCCACAGCAGCAAGCGCTGGCGGATCGACTTCATGGCGGGGGCTCGACCAGCTTGTAGCCCACACCGCGCACGTTGCGGATCCAGGCCGCGCCCAGCTTGCGGCGCAGGTGGTGCAGGTGCACCTCGACGGCGTTGCTGAGCACCTCGTTCTGCCGGGCGTACAGGCGTTGCTCGAGCTGTTCACGCGAGAGCACCTGGCCGGGGCGCTCCATCAGCGCGGCCAGCAGGTCGAATTCGCGCGCCGACAGTGGCACGCGCTGCTCGCCCAGCGTGACCTCGCGCCGCGGCGGGCTCAGCATCAGCGGGCCCAGGCGCATCTCGGGTTGCGGCCGGCCTTGCCGGCGCCGCGCCAGCGCGTGCACGCGCGCGATCAGCTCGTCCAGGTCGAAGGGTTTGGTGAGGTAGTCGTCGGCCCCGAGGTTCAGGCCGGCGATGCGGTCGCTCACCGCGTCGCGCGCCGACACCACCAGCACGGGGATGTCCAGGGGCTGCTCGCGCATCCAGCGCAGCAATTGCAGGCCATCCTGGCGCGGCAGGCCGATGTCGAGCAGCAGCACCTCGTGACCGCCGGCCTGCAGCGCGGTTTGCGCGGTGAGGCCGTCGCGCACCCAGTCCACGGTGAAACCCGCCATGCCCAGGCCCCTTTCAAGGCCCTGGCCCAGCATGGTGTCGTCTTCGGCGAGCAGGAGTCGCATGCGTCGTCAGGCAAAACGCCGAGTGTGCGCGAAAACCGGCGCCCGCCCTGTCGCCCGCCCTGTCGCCCGCCCTGTCGCCCGCATCTGGTAGAACCCGGCGGATTCCGGAGCCCCGCATGAGCACCTTCACCCGCGTCATCCTGTTCACCGACACCGACGGCCGCGCCCGCTTTCGCGAAGAAGCGCTGGCGCTGGACGGCGGTTCACCCGCCGCGCGCCTGTCGGCCCTGCTGCCCGCCAGCGGCCTGGTCCTGCGCGAAAGCCCGGTGGGCTTTCGCAGCGACTTCCATTGCACCGACGCGCCGCAATGGCTCATCGTTCTGCGCGGGCGCATGGAGATCGGCCTGCAGGATGGCACGAGCCGCGTCTTCGGCCCGGGCGAGCACTTCTATTCGGCCGACACCCTGCCCGCAGGCGCGACCTTCGACGCCGCCGTGCACGGCCATCGCAGCCGCCAGGTCGGTGACGAGCCGCTGGTCACGGCTTTCGTGAAGGTCTAGCCCGGATATTTCACGCATGTAGCCAACGGCGTGCGCAGCGGGGCATCGCGGCGCGGAT
>NZ_WVZN01000010.1 GCF_011772445.1 Hydrogenophaga sp.
GGTGACGTAGGCGGATGTGCCGGCCCAGGTGGCAGCCAGATTGGCCACCAGCGACTCCCATTGCGTGCTGGCCGCGCCGCCCGCCGCCGCGAGCGCCGCGCGGCGTTCCTCGGCCCAGGCCGCGCGCCGCTCGGGCGCCTGCGCGGCGGCCAGCGGCGCCAGCTGGCGAGCGGCGTCGATCAGGCGGGCCACCAGCTCGCGGCGCAGGCCCGCGTCCAACCGCGCGGGCACCACGCGCTCGATCCACGCGGCGGCCACCAGGGCGTCGCGCGCCATGTCGTGGCTGATGTCGTCGGAGCCCGGTCGCCAGGGCGCCAGCGCCGCGGCCCAATCGCGAAGCGTCGTGAAGCGTGGCGCCAGGCCCGCGGCCTGCCGCTGGCGCTCGGCCCAGGCGCGGCGCGCCTCGGTCGCCAGGGCGCCGTAGGGCAGCAGCACCACCACGCGCGACAGGGGCACCGCGGCCTCGCGCGCCGCGCGCACCAGCTCGTCGAACGGGGCCCGCCACGCACACGACATCGCGTCCGCCTGCACGGCGGCGCCCACAAGGGCTGACTCGTCGTGAGGTCTCGCGGGGGCTGGCGTCATGAAAAGGGGGTTTCTGTCACAATGCGGCGGCCTGCACAGAGGGAGCCGACGTCGTCGCCCGGCCTGCCGCTTGCGCCGCACTGTAACCTCCCACCGCTCACTGAAAACCCAAGGACGAACCCCATGGCCAGCGACCTGATCAAACACGTTTCCGATGCCAGCTTCAAGGCCGATGTGCTGGACAACAAGGCCCCGGTGCTGGTGGACTTCTGGGCCGAATGGTGCGGCCCCTGCAAGATGATCGCCCCCATCCTGGACGAGGTCGCCGGCACCTACGACGGCAAGCTGCAGATCGCCAAGCTCAACGTCGACGACAACCGCGACGTGCCCGCAAAGTTCGGCATCCGTGGCATCCCCACGCTGATGCTGTTCAAGGACGGCCAGCTCGCCGCCACCAAGGTGGGCGCGCTCAGCAAGGCCCAACTCACCGCCTTCATCGACCAGCAACTGGCCTGATCCCCCGGCCCGGGCGCGAGCCCGGGCCCCGAGCCGCGCGCGGGCTCGACGACAGGGTGCACTCGCAGCGATTCCTGTCATAATCCGCCGCAATGCGGGCAGCAAGCCCGCCTCTCCCCCGCGCGACGTCCGTCATCCGGACCACAGCGCCCACCTCCCCGCTCTTCTCCAATCGCCTCCACCCTGGAGTGACGTCGATGCACCTGAACGAACTCAAGGCCCTGCACGTTTCCGAAGTGTTCAAGCAGGCCGAAGCGCTCGAAATCGAGAACACCGGCCGCATGCGCAAGCAGGAGCTGATGTTCGCCATCATCAAGAAACGCGCGAAAACCGGCGAACAGATCTTTGCCGACGGCGTGCTCGAGGTCCTGCCCGACGGCTTCGGCTTCCTGCGCGCGCCGGACACCAGCTACACCGCCGGCACCGACGACATCTACATCTCGCCCAGCCAGATCCGCCGCTTCAACCTGCACACCGGCGACATGATCGAGGGCGAGGTCCGCATCCCCAAGGACGGCGAGCGCTACTTCGCGCTCAACAAGCTCGACAAGATCAACGGCCTGGCTCCCGAGGAGAACAAGCACAAGATCATGTTCGAGAACCTGACGCCCCTGTTCCCCAAGGAACAGATGCGCCTGGAACGCGACATCAAGAGCGACGAGAACATCACCGGCCGCATCATCGACATCATCGCCCCCATCGGCCGCGGCCAGCGCGCGCTGATCGTGGCGCCGCCCAAGAGCGGCAAGACGGTGATGATGCAGCACATCTGCCACGCCATCACCGCCAACCACCCCGACGTCGAACTGATGGTGCTGCTGGTGGACGAGCGCCCCGAGGAAGTGACCGAGATGCAGCGCACCGTGCGCGGCGAGGTCATCGCCTCCACCTTCGACGAGCCGGCCGCTCGCCACGTGCACGTGGCCGAGATGGTGATCGAGCGCGCCAAGCGCCTCGTCGAGCTCAAGAAGGACGTGGTGATCATGCTTGACTCGATCACCCGCCTGGCCCGCGCCTACAACAACGTGCTGCCCTCTTCCGGCAAGGTGCTCACCGGCGGTGTGGACGCCAACGCCCTGCAGCGTCCCAAGCGCTTCTTCGGCGCGGCCCGCAACGTGGAAGAAGGCGGCTCGCTCACCATCATCGCCACCGCGCTGGTCGACACGGGCTCGCGCATGGACGAGGTGATCTTCGAGGAGTTCAAGGGCACCGGCAACTGCGAGATCCACCTCGACCGCCGCCTGTACGAAAAGCGCGTCTTCCCCTCCATCCAGCTCAACCGCAGCGGCACCCGCCGCGAGGAACTGCTGCTGCAGCCCGAGATCCTGCAGAAGACCCGCATCCTGCGCCAGTTCATGTACAACATGGACGAGATCGAGGCCATGGAAATGGTCTTGAAGAGCATGAAGGCCACGAAGAACAACTCCGAGTTCTTCGACATGATGCGGCGCGGGGGCTGATCCGGCCGTCACGCTATAATCTTCGGTTTTATCGGCGGCAAGTACGTTGGAAGGGTTCCGACGCGGCTGTCGCAACCGACCTGAAGGAATCGCCATGAAAGAAGGCATCCACCCGAACTACCGCGAGGTTTGCTTCCTCGACCTGTCGAACAACTTCAAGTTCGTCACCCGTTCCTGCGCGAACACCAAGGAAACCATCAAGATGGACGACGGCCGTGAACTGCCGCTGTTCAAGCTCGATACCTCCAGCGAATCGCACCCGTTCTACACGGGCACGCAAAAGAGCGTGGACAACATGGGCGGCCGCGTCGAGAAATTCCGCAACCGCTACGCCAAGACCGCCAAGTAAATCTGGCGCTGGCCCGAGAAAGCAGCCGCAAGCCGGCTGCTTTTTTTTCGCCCGAATGATCCCGCGCACGCCATTTGCCCCGAGTGCGCCGCTTGTATAGTCCCCAGCCGTGAACCGCCCGACGCCCGCCATCGTGAGCCAGTCGGCCGTGCGCCGACTGCCGCGCGCGGCCCTCATCCTGTTCTGCGTGGCCTACGTGCTGCCCGGCTTCCTGGGCCGCGAGCCCTGGAAGAACGCCGACGTGGGAGCCTTCGGCGCCATGGCCGAACTGGCCCGGGGCGGCGATTGGTGGCATCCCGCAGTGCTGGGCCTGCCGGTGGAAGACGCCGCGTTGCTGCCCTACTGGCTGGGCGCGCTGTTCATCAAGGCCCTTCCGTTCCTGCCGCCTGATTTCGCCGCCCGTCTGCCCTTCGGTGGGCTGCTGGCCCTTACGCTCGCCTGCACCTGGTACGCCGTGTACCACCTGGCGCGCCAGCCGGCGGCTCAGCCGGTGGCCTTCGCCTTCGGCGGCGAGGCCCGCCCCGCCGACTACGCCCGCGCGCTCGCCGACGCCGGTCTGCTGGCCCTGGTCGCCTGCCTGGGGCTGGCCCAGCTGTCCCACGAAACCACGCCCGACGTGCTGCGCCTGGCCGCCACGGCGGCCATGCTGCTGGGCAGCGCCCGCCTGTCCTCTCCTGACCTGCCGCAACCCTGGCGCGGCGTGGCGTGGTGGACGGCCGGCTGGTTGGCCCTGGCCCTGAGCGGCTCGGCCGGACTGGGCCTGGTGCTGGGCACCGGCTGGCTGGGCCTGATGTGGCTGGCGCCCCGGCCAACGGCCACCGAAGCCCCTGGCAGGAGCGGGCAAGCCCTGCTGGGCGTCGCCACCGTGGCCGGCGCGCTCATCGCGGTCGGCAGCGGCTGGACAGGCGCCCTGGGTCCGGCCGATGCGCCCCAGGCCCTGGCCCGCCTGCCGCTGGACAGTTGGGGGCGCCTGCTGTTGTGGTTCACCTGGCCCGCCTGGCCACTGGTGCTCTGGACGCTGTGGCGCTGGCGGCGCCAGTGGCGCCAGGCCCACGTGGCCCTGCCGCTGTGGGCCGCCCTGGTGGTGGTGGTGCATTCGGCGCTGGCGCCCGAGCGCGACCGCGCCCTGCTGCTGGCCCTGCCGGCGCTGGCCGTGCTCGCGGCCTTCGCCCTGCCCACGCTGCGGCGCAGCGTGTCTTCGCTCATCGACTGGTTCACCCTGCTCTTCTTCTCGTTCTGCGCGCTGGTCATCTGGGTGATCTGGGTGGCCATGATGACCGGGGTGCCGGCCAAGCCGGCCGCCAACGTGGCCCGGCTGGCACCGGGCTTCGTGCCCGACTTCTCCTTCGTGCTGTTCGCGCTCGGCGCGGCGGCCACACTGGCCTGGCTGTGGCTGGTGTCCTGGCGTGTCGGCCGCCACCGCGAGGCCATCTGGAAGAGCCTGGTGCTGCCTGCCGCGGGCAGCACGCTGTGCTGGCTGTTGCTGATGACCTTGTGGCTGCCGCTGCTCGATTTCGGCCGCAGCTACGGCCCGATCTCGCGGCGCATTGCCGAGCTGGTGCCCGCCAACAGTTGCGTGCTGGCCGACGGGCTGTCGCAGGCGCAGATCGCCGCGCTGCGCCACCACGGCGGCCTGCGACTGGTGCGCACGGGAGGCGGTGGCGGCGCCGACTGTCGCAGCCTGATCGCCACGCCACAAAGCCAGGGCAGCCTGCACCAGCGCGTGAACCTCACGCAATGGGCGTTCAAGGCCAACGTCTGGCGCTTGAACGACAGCAAGGAAAGCCTGGTGCTGTACCTGCGCGTGGGCGGCTGACCCCGCCAGCTCAACCCGGCGGCGTCGTGCGCACCCGGGTCGGCGGCAGCGCGATGGTGAAGGTCGAACCCTGCCCCACGGTGCTCTGCACGTCGATGCGCCCGCCGTGGCGCTGCGCCACGTGCTTGACGATGGCCAGCCCGAGGCCGGTGCCGCCGGTTTCCCGCGAACGGCTGCGGTCCACGCGGTAGAAGCGCTCGGTCAGGCGCGGCAGGTGCTCGGCGGCGATGCCGGGGCCCGCATCCGTCACGTAGAACTCGGCCACGCCTTCGTCGTTGATGCGCCAGCCCGGCTCGATCAGGCCACCACCGGGGGTGTAGCGCACGGCGTTGCTCATGAGGTTGGACATGGCGCTGATGAGTTCGGTCTTCGCGCCGGACACCCAGAACGAGGCGCTGCCCGCCGAGGGTTCGATGCGGTGGGGCGTGCTCGCGATCGCCTGGCTCAGGCCACGCGCTTCCTGCACCGCGTGCTCCAGCAGTTCCTGCGTGGCACACCATTCGCCCTGCCCTGGCGCGGGGCTGCCCTCCAGACGCGAGAGCGTCAGCAGGTCGTTCACCAGCGTCTGCATGCGGTGGGCCTGCTGGCTCATGAGCCCGAGGTACTGCTGCCGCTCCTCGTTGCTGAGCTCCAGGCTTTGCATGGTCTCGACGAACCCGCTGAGCACCGTGAGCGGCGTGCGTATTTCGTGCGACACGTTGGCCACGAAGTCGCGCCGCATGGCCTCGGCGAGCTGCACCGCGGTGATGTCGCGCGTGATCATGAGCTTGCGCTTCTTGCCGTAGGGGTGGATCTGCAGTGAGATCTTGGCCGGCTGCGAGGGGCGCGGACCGATGCCGTCGATGGTGATCTCGTGCCCGAAATCGCCGGCTGACAGGTAGGCGTTGAAGGCGGGGTGGCGCACCAGGTTGCGCACGTACTGGCCCAGGTCACGCTGCGGATCGAAGCCGAGCTGGTTGGACGCCGTGAGGTTGGCCCATTCGATGCGGCCCGCCGCGTCCAGCAGCACCACGCCGTTGGGCGAGGCCTGGATCGCCGCGAGAAAGTCCTCCAGCCGCGCGTCGCTGTTGGCGGCCTTTTTTTCCAGCTTCTTGATCAGCTTGCGGCAGCGGTCGAGCACCTCGCCCCAGAATCCGCCGAGCTCGGGCATGCGGGAGACGTCGGCCTTGTTGAGCCAGCGCAGCACGCGCTGCGCGCGCAGACCGTCGCGCACGGCCCATATGCCACACCCGACGAGCGCGCCCACGAACGACAAGGCCGCCTTGTCGGCGACCCAACCGATCGCCGCTCCCGCAGCCACCAGGAGCAGCAGTTCCAGGAACCTCCGACTCACTGGAGAACCTGCGCGCGACGCGCTGCGGTGCGAGCCCCTTCGGGCGGCCGTGCGCGGCTCATGTGGCCGAGAGCGTCGACCCTTGCGCCGTGCGAGCGGGGCTGTTCAGGGCGGTGAGGCGGTAGCCGGCGCCACGCACCGTCTCGACCATGGTCGATGCCTCACCCAGAGACTCTCTCAATCGCTTGACGTGCACGTCCACGGTTCGCTCCTCGATGAAGACATGGTCTCCCCAGACCTTGTCGAGCAGCGTACCACGGGAGTGCACGCGCTCCGCGTGCTTCATGAGGTAGTGCAGCAGCTTGAACTCGGTGGGCCCCACCTTGAGTTCGCGTCCGCGAAAGCTCACGCGGTAGGTGGCCGCGTCGAGCGTGAGGTCGCCCACCTGCACCGAGTCGTTCACGATCTCCGGCGCGCGCCGGCGCAGCACGGCGCGGATGCGCGCCAGCAACTCCTGCGTGGAGAAGGGCTTGGTGATGTAGTCGTCGGCACCGGCGTCCAGGCCCTGCACCTTGTCGCTCTCGTCGCTGCGCGCGGTGAGCATGAGGATGGGCACGGTCTTGGTGCGCTCGCTCTTGCGCCACTGGCGCGCCAGCACCGCACCGCTCTCGCCGGGCAGCATCCAGTCGAGCAGGATCACGTCGGGCAGCACCGCATCGACCTCGCGCTGGGCTGCGGCGCCATCGAACACGATGGTGGGCGCAAAGCCGTTGTGCCGCAGGTTGACGGCAATCAGTTCGGCGATCGAGGGTTCGTCTTCGACGACCAGCACGCGGGGCAGTTTTCTCATCCGGCAACGGACTCCACTTTGTCGACGGGCGTGTGACGGACGTCTTCGCCCTTGACGATGAAAATGATCTGTTCGGCGATGTTCTTGGCGTGGTCGCCGATGCGTTCGATGGACTTGGCCAGGAACAGCAGGTCCAGGCTTGGCGAGATCTTGCGCGCGTCTTCCATCATGTAGGTGATGAGCTTGCGCAGGAAGCCGTTGTACTCCTCGTCGATCTCGTCGTCCGCCTTGATGATGGACACCGCCATCTGCGTGTCCAGGCGCGCGAAGGAATCGAGCGATTTTCGCAGCAGCGAGGCGGCGAGGTCGGCGGCCAGGCGCAATTCGGAGATCGGCAGGTTGCGCGGCGAGCCGGTCTCGATGATGGACTTGACCATGCGCGCCATGCGGGCCACTTCGTCGCCCGCGCGCTCCAGGTTCTGCGTGGTGCGCGAGATGGCCATGAGGAAGCGCAGGTCGCGCGCCGTGGGCTGGCGACGGCCGATCGTCGAGATGATCTCGTGGTCGATCGACACCTCCATCTGGTTGATGCGGTTCTCGTTCTCTTCCACCTGAAGGGCGGATTCCAGGCTCATGTTGACCAGCGCGTAAATCGCCTGGTGCAGTTGCGATTCGACGAGGCCGCCCATCTCCAGCACGTTGGTGGAGATGGAATTGAGTTCGGCGTCGAACTGACTGGACAGGTGCTTGTCGCTCATGCGTGTGTCTCCCGGGGTGTGGCGCGGATCAGCCGAAGCGGCCGGTGATGTAGTCCTCGGTCGCCGTCTTGGTCGGCTTGAAGAAGATCTGCTCGGTGGCACCGAACTCGATCAACTCGCCCAGGTACATGTAGGCGGTGTAGTCGCTGCAGCGCGCGGCCTGCTGCATGTTGTGCGTGACGATGGCGATGGTGTAGTCGGACTTGAGTTCGTGCACCAGCTCTTCCACCTTGCCGGTGGAGATCGGATCGAGCGCGGAGGTGGGCTCGTCGAGCAGCAGCACCGAGGGCTTGACCGCCACGCTGCGCGCGATGCACAGGCGCTGCTGCTGGCCGCCGGACAGCGACAGGCCGCTCTGGTTGAGCTTGTCCTTCACTTCCTTCCACAGCGCGGCCTTGGTCAGCGCCCACTCCACGCGGTCGTCCATTTCGCTGCGCGGCAGGTTCTCGTACAGGCGCACACCGAAGGCGATGTTGTCGTAGATCGACATGGGGAACGGCGTGGGCTTCTGGAACACCATGCCGATGCGCGCGCGCAGCAGGTTCAGGTCCTGCTTGGCGTCGAGGATGTTCTGGCCGTACAGCTTGATCTCGCCCTCGGCGCGCTGGCCCGGGTACAGGCTGTACATGCGGTTGAGCGTGCGCAGCAGCGTGGACTTGCCGCAGCCCGAGGGGCCGATGAAGGCCGTGACGCGCTTTTCCTGGATGTCGAGCGTGACGTTCTTCAGGCCCTGGAACTTGCCGTAGAAGAAGTTGAGGTTGCGCACCTCGAGGGCGTTGCGCACCTCACCCTGTGCGGCGGGCGACTTGCTCGCGGCCATGTTCTCGGGGCGGATGGCGAAGGCGGTTTCGGACACGATGAGTTCCTTGAATGAAGCTGTTACCGAGAGGTGCCGCGGAACCGGCTTTGCCGGGCCGCAGGCGCCGCCCCCTTGAGGGGGTCGCGCAAAGCGCGGCGGGGGTGTTTCACGTTTTCACTTTGTCGCGGAAGAAGACGCGCGCCAGGATGTTCAGGGCAAGCACCGTCAGCGTGATGATCAGCGCGCCGGCCCACGCCAGGCGGATCCAGTTGTCGTAGGGGCTCATCGCGAACTGGAAGATCACCACCGGCAGGTTGGCCATCGGGCCGCCCATGTCGGTGCTGTAGAACTGGTTGCTGAGCGCAGTGAACAGCAGTGGCGCGGTTTCGCCGCTGATGCGGGCCACGGCCAGCAGCAGTCCGGTGATCACGCCGCTCTTGGCCGCGCGCAGCGTGACCATCAACGACACCTTCCAGCGCGGCGCGCCGAGCGCGAAGGCCGCTTCGCGCAGGCTGCCCGGCACCAGGCGCAGCATGTTCTCGGTGGTGCGAACCACCACGGGAATGGCGATCAGCGAGAGCGCCAGACTGCCGGCGTAGCCCGAGAAGTTGCCCACGGTGGCCACGGCGATGGAGTACACGAACAGGCCGAGCACGATGGACGGGGCCGACAGCATGATGTCGGTGACGAAGCGCGTGAACTCGGCCACCTTGCTGTTGTCGCCGTATTCGGTGAGGTAGATGCCGGCCAGGATGCCCACCGGCGTGGACACCAGCACCGACAGACCCACGATCATCAGGCTGCCCAGCAGGGCGTTGCGCAGGCCGCCGCCTTCCGAACCCGGCGCGGGTGTGTCGGCGCTGAAGGTGTTGAGGTCGAGACCGGCCAGCCCGTTGGAGAACAGGACCCACAGGATCCACAGCAGCACGAACAGGCCGAGGACCATGGCGCCCATGGAGAGCGTGAGGCCGACGAGGTTGGTGCGCTGGCGGCGGTTGTAGAGCGCTTGGTTCATTTGCATGGTGTGTCTCGCTCTGCGCTCAGGCGCCCTTGGCCTTCTCGGCGCGAATGATCATCCACTTGGCCAGTGCCAGCACCACGAAGGTGATGCAGAACAGCAGGAAGCCGAGGGCGAACAGGGTGTTGAAGTGCAGGCCTTCGGCCTCGCCGAATTCGTTGGCCAGCACCGAGGCGATGGACGTGCCCGGCGAGAACAGCGAGGTGGGCATGCGGTTGGCGTTGCCGATCACGAAGGTGACGGCCATGGTTTCGCCGAGCGCGCGGCCCAGGCCGAGCATGATGCCGCCGATGACGCCCTTCTGCGTGTAGGGCAGCACCACCTTGGCGACCACCTCCCAGGTGGTGCAGCCCAGGCCGTAGGCGGATTCGCGCAGGATGGGCGGCGTGATCTCGAAGACGTCGCGCATCACCGCCGCGATGAAGGGGAGCACCATGAACGCGAGGATGATGCCGGCGGCCAGGATGCCCAGGCCATTGGGCGCGCCGCCGAACAGCCAGCCGATCAGGGGCATGCCCATCATCAGCTCGCGCACCGGCACCTGGAAGTGGTCGGCAAACACCGGCGCGAAGACGAACAGGCCGAACATGCCGTAAATGATGGACGGCACGGCGGCGAGCAGCTCGATGGCGGTGCCCAGCGGCCGGCGCAGCCACACGGGGCAGGTTTCGGTGAGGAAGAGCGCGATGCCGAAGGCCAGCGGCACGCCGAACAGCATGGCGATGCCCGCGCTGAGCAGGGTGCCGACGATCGCGATCGCCGCGCCGTACTGCTCGTTGACGATGTCCCACTCCACCGTCCACAGGAAGCCCAGGCCGAAGGTCTTGAAGGTGGGCCAGGCGTTGAGGAAGAGCGAGACGATGATGCCGGCCAGCGCCACGAGCACCAGCAGCGAGAAGGCCTGCGTGAGGCGATGGAAGACGATGTCCTGCCATTGCTGGCGGCGGGCGACGGCCCGCATGGCGCTGTCGCTGCGCTGTTCGCGCGCGCCGCTGGACGGGGAGCTGGTGGAAGCCATGCTGGGGTCTGCGCTGCTGGTGGTGGTGTTCATCGGACCCCCTTCGGGCCTGGTGTGACAGACTGTATGACAGACATCGGACTGAAAGAACCCACCGGACGGCACGCGCCTGCCGGTGGGTTCTTGGGGCGCTCAGGCCCGGCTCAGCGAGCGATCTGCGACCAGACCTTGTCGCGGATCTGGCTGGTCACGCTGTCGGGCAGCGGCACGTAGTCCAGCTCGACGGCGGCCTGCTTGCCGTTCTTGAAGGCCCAGTCGAAGAACTTCAGCACCTCGGCCGATTGCGCCTTGTCGGTGGGCTGCTTGTACATGAGGATGAACGACGCGGTGCTGATGGGCCAGCTCTCCTTGCCCTTGGCGTTCACCATGGACACGCCCATGCCGGGCACGCTCATCCAGTCCACGCCGGCAGCGGCGGCGGCGAAGCTCTTGTCGTCCGGCTGCACGTACTGGCCATCGGCGTTCTGCAGGCTCATGTGCGGGATGTTGTTCTTCTTGGCGTAGGCGTATTCCACGTAGCCGACGGAGCCGCGGGTGCGGCTCACGTTGGCGGCCACGCCCTCGTTGCCCTTGCCGCCCACGGAGGTGGAGGCGGGCCACTTCACGGCAGCGCCCTTGCCCACCGAGTCAGCCCAGTCCTTGCTCACGGAAGCCAGGTAGTCGGTGAAGTTGAAGGTCGTGCCCGAGCCGTCGGCGCGGTGCACCACGGTGATGGGGGTGTTGGGCAGGGTCTTGCCGGGGTTCAGCGCGGTGATCTTGGCGTCGTTCCAGGTGGTGATCTTGCCCAGGAACATTTCGGCCAGCACGGGGCCGGTGATGCGGATGGAACCAGGGGCGAAGCCTTCCAGGTTGAACACGGGCACGGTGCCGCCGATGATGGCGGGGAACTGCACCATGCCGTCCTTGTCGAGGTCTTCACCTTTCACGGGCGCGTCGGAGGCACCGAAGGCCACCGTCTTGGCGCGGATCTGGCGCAGGCCGCCCGACGAGCCGATCGACTGGTAGTTCAGGCCGGTGCCCGTCTGAGCCTTGTACATCTCCGCCCACTTGGCATAGATCGGGAACGGGAACGTGGCGCCAGCGCCGGTGATGTCGGCGGCTTGTGCGGTGCCGAGCGCGACGGTGGCCATCGCGGCAGCGGCCAGGGCTTTCAGAAGGGTGCGTTTGCTGTTCATGCAGAGAGTCCTCAGGGGTTGCAAAGAAGGGACGAGCGGACTTTATGGACGCTGTGTGACAGCCACATGACAGTGATGTCACATAACAAAAAGGCCGCCGACGCCCGCACCGCAACCGCCCGCCCACGGGGCATGCGTCACAATCGGCGCCTCTCGCCCCCCGACCCTCGCTTGCGGCCGCGCGTCCCCATTTCTTCATGCAAAACGGAACCCTCCTCGCCGCCGTGGACCTCGGCTCGAACAGCTTTCGCCTGGAAATCGGGCGCTACCACGCCGGGCACATCGAGCGGGTGGAGTACCTGAAGGAGACCGTGCGCCAGGGCAACGGACTGGACGACGAGAAGAATCTCAACCCCGCCGCCATGGAGCGCGGCTGGGAATGCCTGGCCCGCTTCGGCGAGCGCCTGCAGGGCTTCAAGAAGCAGCAGGTGCGCGCCGTGGCCACGCAGACCCTGCGCGAGGCCCGCAACCGCGAACAATTCCTCAACCGCGCCCAGCAGGTGCTGGGCTTTCCGATCGAGGTCGTCTCCGGCCACGAAGAGGCGCGGCTGATCTACCAGGGCGTCTCGCGCCTGCTGCCGCATTCCGACGAGCGCCGCCTGGTGGTGGACATCGGCGGGCGCTCGACCGAGATGATCATGGGCCAGGGCTACACGGCCGAGGTGCTCGAGTCGTACCGGCTGGGCAGCGTGGCCTGGTCCACGCGCTATTTCCCGCGCGGGCAGTTCACCGCGGCCACGCTGAAGACGGCCGAGGTGGCGGCCAAAGCCGTGCTCGACGAGGCCATGGACAAGTTTCCGCCCACGCAATGGCACGTGGCCTATGGCTCTTCCGGCACGGTGGGCTCGATCGCCGACATGCTGGGCGCCAACGGCTGGGCCATGGGGCTGATCACCCGCTCCGGGCTGGATTGGCTCACCGAGCGCCTGCTGCGCGCGGGCCATGTGGACAACCTGCGCATCGATGGCCTGAAGGACGACCGGCGGCCGGTGCTGGCCGGCGGCCTGGCGGTGCTGCGCGCGATCTTCGACCTCTACGGCCTGGACCAGATGCTGCCCGCGCAGGGCGCGCTGCGCCACGGCGCGCTGTACGACCTGATCGACCGCGAGAGCGACGGCGGCGACGTGCGCGAGCGCACGGTGCGCTGGCTGGCGCAGCGTTTCTCGGCCGACGAGGCCCAGGCGCGCCGCGTGGGCGAGGTGGCCAATGCGCTGTTCTCGCAGGTGGCTGCGCCCGACGAGCAGGACTCCCGCTACTCGCAGAAGCTGGCCTGGGCGGCGCAGTTGCACGAGATCGGCTCGCACATCTCGCACGAGCGCAACCACCACCACGGCGCCTACATCCTGGACAACGTGGACGCGCCGGGGTTTTCGCTGCGCGAGCTGCACCGCATGAGCCTGCTGGTGCTGGGCCAGCGCGGCAAGCTGCGCAAGCTGGAAGAAGCCCTGCAGGACGAACTGTTCGCCAAGCAACTCGTCTGTCTGCGCCTGGCCGTGCTGCTGTGCCACGCGCGGCAATTGCCGGAGTACCAGTCCATGCGCCTGAGCTACAAGACCGGCGCCTTCAAGCTGGCCACGCCATCGGGCTGGGCGCGGCGCTTCCCGCAGTCGGCCTGGCTGCTGGGGGAAGAGATCCAGGCCTGGCAGAAGGTCTCGTCCTGGAAGTTCACGGCGGACGTGCGCTGAGCCGTCGCACGCCTTTCATATAAACCGTTTATACGGTTTATACTCATCGCTCCCATACCCCCGAGGAGTGATCCATGGCCCCGGCCAACGACAAGTCCGCCAGCAAGAAGCCCAAGCTCGTTCGCGACAGCTTCACCATCCCGAAGAACGAATTCGCCGCGATCGAGGCACTCAAGGCCCGGGCAATCGCCCTGGGCACCAGCGTCAAGAAGAGCGAACTGCTGCGCGCCGGCCTGATGGCGCTGCAGGGCCTGAGCGACGCGGCTTACAAGGCCGCCGTGGCCGCCGTGCCCACGCTGAAGACCGGTCGCCCCGCCGCCGCGAAGGCGCCGGCCACCAAACCCGTGGCAGCGCCGGCCAAGAAGAAAGCCGCAGCCAAGAAGCCGGTAGCGAAGAAGGCGGCGAAGCCCGCTGCCAAGGCTGCACCCGCGAAGAAAGCCGTTCGCAAGACGGCACCCGTCAAGGCCGCCTGAGTCCGCAGAAGGTGTGAGAGGACCCGGCGTGGTCGAGCAGATCGCGCAGAGGCGTCCAATCAAGGCGCAAAGCGCAGCCGTAGCTTGCGCTACGGCGAGCATTTGCAACGCCGAGTGGGCGCCTCTGCGCGAGATGAGCGGCCATGGCGGGTGCTCTCACACCTTCTCAGAGCATCTCGGGCGTCTGCACCGTGACAACCACGGTCTCGCCCGAGCCGTTGCGCTCGCGGTGGCGCAGCCACCACAGCGCGCCCTTCTTCACCGAGCAGTCGTCCTCGGTGAAACCCATCAGGCGGGCGATCACCTGACCCAAGGTGGGTTGATGCCCCACCACCACCACCGGCCCTTTGCCGGCGGGCCACTGCACCAGTTCCAGCAAGGCGTCGGCACTGGCCTCCGGGGCGATCGCTTCGCTGATCTTGTAGCGCCGGCCCAGCGCCATGGCAGTCTGTTCGCAGCGCGCGGCCGGGCTGCTCCACACCCGCGCGCCTTCGGGCAGTTGGCGGTCCAGCCAGGCGGCCACGCGCGCGGCCTGCTTCTCCCCGCGCGGGGTGAGCCGACGCGCCAGATCCTCCCGATCACCCGGCACGCCCTCGGCCAGGTCGGGGTGATCCTGCGCTTCGGCGTGGCGCCACAGGATCAGGTCCATGCCACGCACCGTCATCGCCTTACCCTTTCCCACCGTGTCTCGCCATCAAGCCGGCCTGGGCGGACTGCAGGTGGTTGCGATGTCGCCCGGAAGCCGCGGGAACATAGTGGCCGTCGGGCTGCAGCAGCCAGGCGTCGCGCGTGTCGTGCAGGTAGGCGTTGAGGCACTCGTCCACGATGCGCTGGCGCAGGCTCGGGTCGGTCACCGGCCAGGCCAGCTCCACGCGGCGCAGCATGTTGCGGTTCATCCAGTCGGCGCTGGACAGCCAGATCTCCTCGTCGCCATTGACGCGGAAGTGGTACACGCGCGAATGCTCCAGCAGGCGTCCGATGACCGAGCGCACGCGCACGTTGTCGGTAAAGCCCGGCACGCCGGCCGGCAGCACGCAGGCGCCGCGCACGATGAGGTCGATCTTCACGCCCTGCTGCGAAGCCGCGGCCAGCGCGCGCGCCAGCGGCTCGTCGGTGAGCGCGTTCATCTTGAGCGTGATGCGCGCGTCCTGGCCGCGCGCGGCGGCCTCGCCAGCGGCCGCCACCTTGTCGAGCATGGCCTTGTGCAACAGGAAGGGCGCGATCAGCGCCTTGTTCAGCTTGGCCAGCCGGTTCTGGCTGGCCAGGTGCAGGAAGACCTGGTCGACGTCGGCGGTGAGCGATTCGTCGGCCGTCAGGTAGCTCAGGTCGGTGTAGACGCGCGCGGTGCCCGGGTTGTAGTTGCCGGTGGACAGGTGCGCGTAGCGGCGCAAACCGGCGGGCTCGCGCCGCGTGATGAGCAGCATCTTGGCGTGCGTCTTGAGCCCGACCACGCCGTACACCACCTGCGCGCCCACGGATTCGAGCCGCTCGGCGTAGTTGATGTTGGCTTCCTCGTCGAAGCGCGCCTTGAGCTCCACCACCGCCGTCACTTCCTTGCCACGGCGCACGGCCTCGCGCAGCAGGTCCATCAGCTCGCTCTTGGCGCCGGTGCGGTAGATGGTCTGCTTGATGGCCAGCACGTCGGGGTCTTCCACCGCCTCGCGCAGGAAGGACAGCACGGCATCGAAGCTCTCATAGGGCTGGTGGATCAGCACGTCGCCCTGCTGCAGGCGCTCGAAGAACGACTGCCCGGGCGTGAGCTGCTGCGGCCAGCCGGGCAGGTAGGGCTCGAAGCGCAACTCGGGCGCGTCCACCTTGTCGATGAGCTGGTTCAGGCGCACCAGGTTCACCGGCCCCGGCACGCGGTACAGGCAGGCCGGCGGCAGGCCGAACTGTTCGAGCAGAAAGTCGGACAGGAAGGTGGAGGCGCCGGCGGAGACTTCCAGGCGCAAGGCCTGCCCGTAGTGGCGCTGCTGCAGTCCCTTGCGCAGGGCGGTGCGCAGGTTCTTCACCTCTTCCTCGTCCACCGCCAGATCGGAATGGCGCGTGACGCGGAACTGCGAGAACTCGGTCACCTGGCGGCCGGGGAACAGCTCGTTCAGGTGGGTGCGGATGAGGCTGGAGATGGAGACGAAGTGGATCTGCCGAGAGCCCTTGACCGACGGCAGGCGGAAGAAGCGCGGCAGGATGCGCGGCACCTTGACGATGGCGATCTCGTTCTCGCGGCCGAAGGCGTCCTTGCCGGTGAGGCGCACGATGAAGTTGAGCGACTTGTTGGCCACCTGGGGAAACGGATGGGCCGGGTCCAGGCCCACGGGCATCAGCAGGGGCTGCACCTCGTTGTGGAAGATCTCGCGCACGTGGCGCCGCTGGCGCGCGTTGCGCTCGCTGTGCGCCACGATCTTGATGCCCTTCTTTTCAAGCGCGGGCAGCAGCTCGTCGTTGTAGATGGCGTATTGCTGGGCCACCAGCTGGTGCACTTCGGCGGACAGGGCCTCGAAGGTCTGGACGGTGTAGAGACCGCGCGTCTCGTGGGCCTTGGCCGCCGCCAGTTGCGGGGCCATGCGCACCTCGAAGAACTCGTCGAGGTTGCTGGAGACGATGCTGAGGTAGCGCAGGCGCTCCAGTTCGGGCACGTCCGGGCGGCGCGCCCAGTCCATCACGCGTTCGTTGAACGCGAGGATGCTGTGGTCGCGGTCGAGAAGGGAAAAACGCGGGGCGGTGGGTTGGCCGGTCATGCGCCAATTATGGTTTGGCCGCGCGCTTTTTCAGCCTGCGCGATGCCCTCGGGCAAGGCGCCCGGCGCCCAGTGCACCAGCTCCAGGCGGCCGTCCATGTGCTCCACCAGGGCCGACAGGCTTTCCACCCAGTCGCCGTCGTTGCAGTAGAGCGTGCCGTCGATGTGGCGCATCTCGGGCCGGTGGATGTGGCCGCAGACCACCCCGTGGTAGCCGCGCGAGCGGGCCTCGGCCGCCACGGCGCGCTCGAAGTCCATCACGTAGTTCAGGGCCTTCTTGACCTTGTGCTTGAGGTACTGCGAGAGCGACCAGTACGGCAGCCCCATGCGCGCGCGCAGCGAGTTGAGGTGGTTGTTCAGGCGCAGGAGCAGTTCGTAGGCGTTGTCGCCCAGGTAGGCCAGCCACTTGGCGCACTGGATCACCCCATCGAAGTGGTCGCCGTGCACCACCCACAGGCGCCGGCCGTCGGCCGTGAGGTGTTCGGCCTCGTTGCTCACCTCGATGCCGCCGAACTGGTTGCCATCGAACTGGCGCGCGAATTCGTCGTGGTTGCCCGGCACGAAGACCACGCGGCAGCCCTTGCGCGCGCGGCGCAGGAGCTTTTGCACCACGTCGTTGTGCGACTGCGGCCAGAACCATTTGCGGCGCAGTTGCCAGCCGTCGATGATGTCGCCGACCAGGTACAGGGTCTCGCTGGGGTGCTGTTTGAGGAACTCCAGCAGCGGGCGGGCCTTGCAACCGGCGGTGCCCAGGTGCAGGTCGGAGATGAAAACGGCCCGGTAGCGGGCGCGCTCCGGGCCGTCGGGGGTGTCGTCGGCGTCGCCGTGGTCGACGTCGATGGGCAGGGCCCCTCCCCCGCCCGCCTGCAGGCGCGATCGTGCGGCCCAGCCGCCCAGTGCATCAAAAGCGGTTCGCATCAGGCGGCCCCTCCCAACAGGTGTTTTCGGTAACGCGGCGGCAGGTCGCCCAGCCGCATCAGCATGGGCAGGTCGGCGGTGTTGAAGTCCGGGTCCCAGGCCGGCGGGCCCAGCACCTTGGCGCCCAGGCGCAGGTAGCCCTTGATCAGGGCGGGCGGCTCGACGTCGAGCGAGCCGTCCAGCCGATCCACCGGCAGCGGCAGGCGCGGGCGCACGTGCCAGTCGATGGGTGCGAGGTGGTGTTCGCGCACCTGGCGCCAGAGGCTGGCGGCCAGGCGGCCGTCGTGGTGCATGGGGATGCTGGCGCAGCCGATCATCACGTCCAGCCCGTTGCGCTGCATGAAGGCGCCCAGCGCGCCCCAGAGCGCCAAGATCACGCCGCCCTGGCGGTGGTCCGGGTGCACGCAGCTGCGGCCCAGCTCCACCATGCGTTCGCGCACCTGGCGCAGGCGGGTGAGGTCGAACTCGGTGTCGCTGTAGGTGCTGCCCACGCGGCGCGCCTGCGCCGGGGTGAGCACGCGGTAGGTGCCGATCACTGCGTCGGTGGCGACGTCGCACACCAGCAGGTGCTCGCAGAAGTCGTCGAAGAGATCGATGTCGTGGCCCGGCAGCGGCGTGGCCAGCCGAGCGCCCATCTCGCCCGCGAACACGTCGAAGCGCAGGCGCTGCGCGGCGCGCACGTCGTCCAGGTGGCGCGCCCAGCGCACCTGCAAACCGCCCGCGCGCTCGGGCGCCGGGAGGGCCATGGGCAGCGGCGTCGCTGCGATGATCTGCGTCTTGTCCATGGCCCTCCATGCTGCGACGCACCCGTGGCATGCACATGGCAAGCAAGTGACGGTTGCGTGAAACGACACGGTGCCCGGGCTGACACAATGGCGCCCGTGCCCACCCCGCTGCCCCTCATTCCCCACCCCGCTTCGCCGCCGATCGCGCTCGGCATCACGGTGAGCGTGAGCGCCGAGCCCCGCGAGCTGGTGCTGCACTACCGCGTGCACGGGGATACTGGCGCGGTGCGCTGGCCTGAGCCCCGGGGCGGCGGCATGGCCGACGGCCTGTGGCGCCACACTTGCCTGGAGGCCTTCATCGCCCAGGCCGGCCAGGGCGCCTACCGCGAGTTCAATTTCTCCCCGTCGGGCCGGTGGGCCGACTACGCCTTCAGCCGAACGCGCGTGCGCGACGCGCAGCCACGCGCGCCGCAGGCTCCCGTGATCGAGCGGCGCGACACCGCCGACGGCGTGGAGCTGGTGGCGGTGCTGGAGCGGCGGTACCTGCCGCCCGGGGCCTGGCAACTGGGCCTGAGCGCGGTGATCGAGGACACCCGCGGCCAGGTGTCGCACTGGGCGCTGCACCACCCCCGGCCCACCCCCGACTTCCACGACCCCGCCGGGTGGACGCTGCACCTGCCCGCCGACTGATCTGCTCCCACCCACACCCATGCAATTCGGCATCGAACGCTTCCTGAACGACCCCGCGCTGCGCGCACCCCTGGCCGGGCGGCGCGTGGCCGTACTGGCCCACCCGGCCTCGGTCACGCGCGACCTCACGCACAGCCTGGACGCCCTGGCCGCCCTGCCCGACGTGAAGCTGAGTGCCGCCTTCGGCCCGCAGCACGGACTGCGCGGCGACAAACAGGACAACATGGTCGAGTCGCCCGACTACACCGACCCGCGCCTGGGCATCCCCGTGTTCAGCCTGTACGGCGAGGTGCGCCGCCCCACCGACGCCATGATGGACAGCTTCGACGTGCTGCTCGTCGACCTGCAGGACCTGGGCTGCCGCATCTACACCTTCATCACCACGCTGCGTTATGTGCTGGAAGCCGCCGCGCGCCTGGGCAAGGCCGTGTGGGTGCTGGACCGGCCCAACCCCGCCGGGCGCCCGGTGGAAGGCACCACGCTGCGCGAGGGCTGGGAGAGCTTCGTGGGTGCGGGCCCCATGCCCATGCGGCACGGGCTCACCATGGGCGAACTGGGCCAGTGGTTCATCGCCACGCTGGGCCTGTCGCTGGAGTACCGCGTGATCACCATGGCCGGCTGGCGCCCCGACGAGGCGCCCGGCTTCGGCTGGCCCATCGGCGAACGCAGCTGGGTGAACCCCAGCCCGAACGCACCCAACCTGTCGATGGCGCGCGCCTACGCGGGCACCGTGATGCTGGAGGGCACCACCCTCAGCGAAGGCCGCGGCACCACGCGGCCCCTGGAGCTGTTCGGCGCGCCTGACATCGACACCCCGCGGCTGCTGGCGGACATGCGCCGCATCGCACCGCAGTGGCTGCGCGGCTGCGTGCTTCGCGAGTGCTGGTTCGAGCCCACTTTCCACAAGCACGTGGGCCAGCTGTGCGCGGGCGTGCAGATCCACGTGGAAGACCCGGCGCACTACGGCCACACGGAATTCCAGCCCTGGCGCCTGCAGGCCCTGGCGTTCCGGGCCATCCGGCTCCAGCGGCCCGACTACCCGCTGTGGCGCGACTTTCCCTACGAATACGAGCGCGACCGGCTGGCGATCGAGCTCATCAACGGCGGGCCGCTGCTGCGCGAATGGGTGGACGACGTGACCGCGCCGCCCGAGGCGCTGGATGCGCCCGCGCGGGCCGACGAGGCTGCGTGGGTCGAGGCGCGCCGGCCCTTCCTGCTCTACTGAGCGCTCAAGCGGCGCTCAGTCCAGCCACTTCTGCAGAAACTGCGCGCTGCCCATCGCCGGGTCCAGCTGGTACCCAGCGAAGCCCACGCGCTGATACAGCCGCAGGGCCGGCGTGTTGCCCGACAGCACCTCCAGCGTGAGCTTGCAGGCGCCGCGCTCGCGCGCGATGCGCTCCACCTCGCCCAGCATGGCCTCGGCGATGCCGCGCCCCCGGTGGCTGGCCAGCACCGCCACGTCGTGCACGTTCACCAGCGGCAGGCACTTGAAGGTGGAGAACCCCTCGATGCAGTTGACCAGTCCCACGGCGGCTTCGCCGTCGAAAGCCAGCACACTGAAAGCGTGTGGACGGCTCGCCAGTTCGGGCACCAGACGCTGGCGGGCGAAATCGCTCAAAGGTTCGCCACCGCCGGCCGGATCGCTCGCGTACGCGTCCAGCAGGGCCACGATGGCGCGCGCGTCGGCTGCCCGGGCGTAGTCGGCACGCCGCACGGAATAGGCCGCGGCCATCAGGCGGCCCTCGCAGCGTCGGCCAGACGCTCGGCGCTGGCCTGGGCCACGGCGGCGTCGCGCGCCTCCACCATCACGCGCAGCAGCGGCTCGGTGCCACTGGCGCGGATCAGCACGCGGCCAGCCTCGCCCAGCTCACCCTCCACCGCCTTGGTGGTGTCGGCCAGGCGGTGGTTGGTTTTCCAGTCCTGCCCGGGCTGCAGGCGCACGTTGATGAGCGTCTGCGGGAACAGCGTCACATCGGCCAGCAGTTGCGCCAGCGTCTTGCCGCTGCCCACGCAGGCGTAGAGCACCTGCAGGGCCGACACCAGGCCGTCGCCCGTGGTGTGGCGGTCGAGCACCAGCAGGTGGCCCGAGCCTTCGCCGCCGAGGATCCAGCCATGGCGCTCCAGTTCTTCGAGCACGTAGCGGTCGCCCACCTTGGCGCGCACGAAGCGCACGCCGCGCGCCTTGAGCGCCACCTCCACCGCCATGTTGGTCATGAGCGTGCCCACAACACCGGGCACGTCCTCGTCGCGCGCCAGGCGATCGGCCACCATCAGGTAGAGGAGTTCGTCGCCGTTGTAGAGGCGGCCGTGGCGGTCGGCCATCTGCAGGCGGTCGGCGTCGCCGTCGAGCGCGATGCCATAGTCGGCGCCGTGCTCGCGCACCGCCGCCAGCAGGGCCTCGGGGTGGGTGGCGCCCACGCCGGCGTTGATGTTCAGGCCATCAGGCGCGCAGCCGATCTTGATGACCTCGGCGCCGAGCTCGTGGAACACGGCGGGCGCGATGTGGTACGCCGCGCCATGCGCCGCGTCCACCACGATCTTCAGGCCTTTGAGGCTCAGGTTCTGCGGGCAGGTGCTTTTGCAGAACTCGATATAGCGGCCCGCCGCGTCGTCCAGCCGGCGCGACTTGCCCAAGCCCGCCGCCGGCACCCAGACCGGGGGCTCATCCAGCGCGGCCTCCACATCCAGTTCCCACTGGTCGCTCAGCTTGGTGCCCTGCGCGCTGAAGAACTTGATGCCGTTGTCGTCGTACGGGTTGTGGCTGGCCGAGATCATCACGCCCAGGCTGGCGCGCTGCGCCCGCGTGAGGTAGGCCACCGCCGGCGTGGGCACGGGGCCCAGCAGCACCACGTCCACACCAGCGGAGTTGAAGCCGGACTCGAGCGCGGCCTCCAGCATGTAGCCGGAAATGCGCGTGTCCTTGCCGATCAGCACCGTGGGGTGGGCTTCGGTGCGCTTGAGCACGCGGCCCACCGCGTGCGCCAGGCGCAAGACGAAATCGGGGGTGATCGGGGCTTGACCGACGGTGCCACGGATGCCGTCGGTGCCGAAATACTGCCGGGCCATGTCTTGCTCTCCTCGGGTCTGGCTTGTTCTGTATGACCTTCGGATTATCAGGGCCCGGTGGGGCCGGGCGACGAGGTTCAATGTGCGGCTTGCCACACCTTGAGGGCCTCGACCGTGGCGCGCACGTCGTGCACGCGCAGCACGCGCGCGCCGCGCTGGGCGGCCAGCACGGCGGCGGCGACGCTGGCGTGCACGCGCTCGGCGGGGTTCTGCAGGCCGGTGACCGCACCCAGCGAGGACTTGCGCGACCAGCCCGCGAGCAGAGGGTAGCCTTCTTCCAGCAGCTCGCCCTGGCGCGCGAGCAGGCTGAAGTTCTGCGGCACGGTCTTGCCGAAGCCGATGCCGGGATCCAGCACGATGCGGTCGCGCGCGACGCCGAGATCGCGCAGGGCCTGGGCGCGCTCGCGCAGGAAGCCACGCACCACCGGCAGCACGTCGCCCTCCAGCGGCGCCACCTGCATGGTCAGCGGGTCGCGGTGCATGTGCATGAGGCACACGCCGGCACGCGGGTGGGCGGCCACCGCGCCGAGCGCGTCGCCCTGGCGCAAGGCCCAGATGTCGTTGACGATGTCGACGCCCAGATCGAGCACGGCGCGCATCACCTCGGGCTTGTTCGTGTCTACCGACAGCGGCACGCCCAGGCGCAGGGTCTCGCGCAGCACCGGCAGCACGCGCGCCAGTTCCTGGTCCAAGGGCACGGGCTGGCTGCCCGGGCGGGTGGATTCACCGCCAATGTCCAGGATGTGCGCGCCCTCGGCCACGAGTTGCTCCGCGTGGGCGATGGCGGCGCGCGTGCTGGCGTGCTGGCCGCCGTCGGAGAACGAGTCGGGCGTGACATTGACGATGCCCATCACGCGGGGCTCGCTCAGGTCGATGTCGAAGCGGGTGGTGGTCCAGCGCATGGCGGGCGGATGGGCAAGGGAAAAAGAAAACGGGGCCGATCATGGCCCCGTTCGGGTGGTGAGATGGTGGTGATCAGGCCGCGTTGGGTGCGGGATCCGGCGTGACCGCCGGCGAGCCGCCGCTGCCACCACCGCCGCCCACCGGGTTGCGCGGCGTCCAGTCCTTGGGCGGGCGCGGCGGCTTGCCGGCCATGATGTCGTCGAGCTGGTCGCCGTCGATGGTTTCCCATTCGAGCAGGGCCTTGGCCATGGCGTGCATCTTGTCGGCGTGCTCCTCGATCAGGCGGCGCGCCTCGGCGTACTGCTCGTCGATGATGCGGCGCACCTCCGAGTCCACCTTCTGCATGGTCTGTTCGGAGATGTTGGTGGTCTTGGTGACCGAGCGGCCCAGGAACACCTCGCCCTCGTTCTCGGCGTAGACCATGGGGCCCAGCGCGTCCGTCATGCCGTAGCGCATCACCATGTCGCGCGCGATGTGCGTGGCGCGCTCGAAGTCGTTGCTCGCGCCGGTGGTCATCTGGTTCATGAACACCTCTTCCGCGATGCGGCCGCCGAACAGCATGCTGATCTGGTTGAGCATGTACTCGCGGTCGTAGCTGTAGCGGTCCTTCTCGGGCAGGCTCATGGTCACGCCGAGCGCGCGGCCGCGCGGGATGATGGTGACCTTGTGCACCGGGTCGCACTTGGGCAGCAGTTTGCCGACGAGCGCGTGGCCAGCCTCGTGGTAGGCCGTGTTGCGGCGCTCCTCCTCGGGCATGACCATGCTCTTGCGCTCGGGGCCCATGAGGACCTTGTCCTTGGCCTTCTCGAAGTCCTGCATCTCCACGGTACGCGCGTTGCGGCGCGCGGCCATCAGCGCGGCCTCGTTGCACAGGTTGGCCAGATCGGCGCCGCTCATGCCCGGCGTGCCGCGCGCGATGATGGCGGCGTTCACGTCGGTGCCCAGCGGGATCTTGCGCATGTGCACGTTGAGGATCTGCTCACGGCCGCGGATGTCGGGCAGCGTGACGTAGACCTGGCGGTCGAAACGGCCCGGGCGCAGCAGCGCGGGGTCCAGGATGTCGGGGCGGTTGGTGGCGGCCACCACGATCACACCCAGGTTGGTCTCGAAGCCGTCCATCTCCACCAGCATCTGGTTGAGGGTCTGTTCGCGCTCGTCGTTGCCGCCGCCCAGACCGGCGCCGCGGTGGCGGCCGACGGCATCGATCTCGTCGATGAAGATGATGCAGGGCGCGTTCTTCTTGGCCTGTTCGAACATGTCGCGCACGCGGGCCGCGCCCACGCCGACGAACATCTCCACGAAGTCGGAGCCGGAGATGCTGAAGAACGGCACCTTGGCCTCGCCGGCGATGGCCTTGGCCAGCAGCGTCTTGCCGGTGCCCGGCGGGCCGACCAGCAACACGCCGCGCGGGATGCGCCCGCCCAGCTTCTGGAATTTCTGCGGATCCTTCAGGAAATCGACGACTTCCTTCACCTCTTCCTTGGCCTCGTCGCAGCCGGCGACGTCGGCGAAGGTCACGGTGTTGTTGTTCTCGTCGAGCATGCGCGCCTTGCTCTTGCCGAAGCTGAAGGCTCCACCCTTGCCACCGCCCTGCATCTGCCGCATGAAGTAGATCCACACGCCGATCAGCAACAGCATGGGGCCCCAGCTCACCAGCAGGGTCATCAGCAGCGAGCCCTCTTCGCGGGGGCGCACGTCGAATTTGACGTCGTAGTTGATGAGGTCGCCGACCAGCCCACGGTCGAGGTAGGTGGCCGTGGTGCGCACGCGCCGGTCGTCCTGGGTGACGGCCACGATCTCGGTGCCGCCCTGGCCTTCCTGGATGGTGGCGCTCTTGATCTGGCGAGCCTTGACCTGGTCAAGGAACTCGGAGTAACCGATGTACCCCGCGCCTGCGCTCGTGCGGCCGTCGAACTGCTTGAAGACCGTGAAGAGCACCATGGCGATGACCATCCACACGGCGATTTTCGAGAACCACTGGTTGTTCAACTGCTGCTCCTGGGTGCGCACGCGCGCAAGTGCACGCATATGCAAGGCATTCTAGGACTTTCAAGTCCCCCTGCCGTTTGTCGGTGACGTGGAAATGTCAATGGAAAGCTTAGGTTTTTCCCATCCGCACCGCCGATCCGGTAAGGAAAGACAGGCGGTTCAGACCTTCAGACCCAGGCCGACCAGGAAGGTTTCGGACGATTTGTCCCGGCTGGCCTTGGGCTTGACGGGCTTGACCACCCGGAACGTCTGGCGAAACAGGGCGACCATGGGCTCGTACGCGCCGCCATGGAAGAGCTTGACCACCAGCGCGCCATCGCGCTTGAGGTGGGCGCGGGCGAAATCCACCGCCAGTTCGATCAGGTGCTCGATACGCGCGGCGTCGGCATCGGCCACGCCCGAGAGGTTGGGTGCCATGTCGGAGACCACCACATCGAGCTGGGTCACGCCGCGTCCGGCCAGGGCGGCTTCCAGAGCGGCCAGCACCTCGGGCTCGCGGAAGTCGCCCTGGATGAACTGCACGCCCTCGACCGGCTCCATCGGCAGCAGGTCGAGCGCCACGATGGTGCCGTTGAGCTGGCCCGCCGCCGCGCCTTGCGGGCTGAGGCGGCGACGAAGGTACTGGCTCCAGGCGCCAGGAGCGCTGCCGAGGTCCACCACAGCCATGCCCGGCTTGATCAGGCCCAGGCTTTCGTCGATTTCCTTGAGCTTGTAGGCGGCGCGGGCACGGTAGCCGTCCTTCTGGGCCTGACGCACGTAGGGGTCGTTCACGTGCTCGTTCAGCCAGGCCTTGTTGACCTTCTTGCTCTGGGTACGGACCTTGATGCCCATTCGATTTCCGAGGTTGAACCGCGGGGTGCCGCGGAACCGGCTTCGCCGGGCCGCAGGCGCCGCCCCCTTGAGGGGGTCGCGCGCAGCGCGGCGGGGGTGGTCGATAATTCTCCCATGCCCTCCATTACCCTCACGCCCGCCCAACGCAAGGTCCACCGCGCCGAGGCCCACCACCTCGACCCCGTGGTCCACATCGGCAACGACGGCCTGACGCCCGCCGTGCGCAAGGAAGCCGATGCCGCGCTCAAGGCGCACGGCCTCATCAAGATCCGCGTGCTCAACGACGACCGCGCCGCGCGCGAGACCATGCTGGCCGAACTGGCCGAGGCGCTGGACGCCGCGCCGATACAGCACATCGGCAAGCTGCTGGTGCTCTGGCGCCCCCTCCCCGAGAAGGCGCGAGCCGCCGACGAGGACCGCAAGCCCGGTCCGCGCGAGGTGAAGGTGCTCAAGTTCGGCAAGCGCCCGGGCCAGAAGCCCGAAGTCAAGGTGGTGAAGGTGCTGGGCAACCAGCGCATCACGCCCGGCGGCAAGCTCAAGCGTGCCAAGGTTCGCAAAACAAGTATCAAAAAGAACGCCGGCTGAGCCCCGCCGAACGCTCGCGCGCCTCGTCGGCTTGAACTCCCGCCCCTTGCCACCCATCTGAGCCGCCATGAACGTCCGCCAAGACCCCGCCCAGCTCAACCCCCTGCTCGACTTCAGCGGCCTGCCGCGCTTCGACGCGATCACGCCGGAATCCGTCGGCCCGGCCATCGACGAACTGCTGGCGCAAGCCAGTGCCGCACTCGACACCGTGACGGCCCCGGACTTTCCCGCCGAATGGGCGGCCATGGCCACCACACTGGACGTGTCCACCGAACGTTTGTCGCGCGCCTGGGGCGCCGTGAGCCACCTCAACAGCGTGGCCGACACCCCCGCGCTGCGCGCGGCCTACAACGCGGCCCTGCCCAAGGTCACCGAGTTCTGGACCCGTCTCGGTGCCGACGAACGGCTCTATGCCAAGTACAAGGCCATGGACCCGGCCTCGCTGAACGCCGAGCAGGCCCGCGCGCACCACAACGCGCTGCGCGGCTTCGTGCTGGGCGGTGCCGAACTGCAGGGCGAAGCCAAGGAGCGCTTCGCCGCCATCCAGGAGCGCGCCGCCGAGCTGGCGCAGAAGTTCAGCGAAAACGCCCTCGACTCCACCGACGCCTTCGCCCTGTACGTGGGCGGTGAAGAACTCGCCGGCGTGCCGGATGACGTGGTGCAGGCCACGGCGGCGGCGGCGCGCGCCGAAGGCCGGACCGACCACAAGCTCAGCCTGAAGATGCCGGTTTACCTGCCGGTGATGCAGTTCGCCCGATCGGGCGCCCTGCGCGAGAAGCTCTACCGCGCCTACGTGACCCGTGCCAGCGATCAGGCGCCGGCCGAGCTGGCGCGTTTTGACAACACGGCCCTGATGGTGGAGCTGCTGGCCCTGCGCCACGAAGAGGCGCGCCTGCTGGGCTACCGGCACTTCGCCGATGTCTCCCTGGTGCCAAAGATGGCCGAGTCGCCCGAGCAGGTCATCACCTTCCTGCGCGATCTGGCAAAGAAGGCACGTCCCTTCGCCGAGCAGGACCTGGCGGACCTGCGCGCCTTCGGTGCCGAGCACCTGGGCATCCAGGACCCGCAGGCCTGGGACTGGCCCTACATCGGTGAAAAGCTCAAGGAGGCGCGCTACGCCTTCAGCGAGCAGGAGGTCAAGCCGTATTTCACGGCGCCCAAGGTGCTGGCCGGTCTGTTCCAGATCGTGGAGACGCTGTTCGAGGTGGCGATCCGCCGCGACAGCGCACCCGTCTGGCACCCCGGCGTGGAGTTCTACCGCATCGAGCGCGGTGGCCAGCTCGTGGGCCAGTTCTACCTCGATCCCGGCGCGCGCACCGGCAAGCGCGGTGGCGCCTGGATGGACGACGTGCGCGCCCGCTGGCTGCGCCCCGACTCGCGCGCCCTGCAGACCCCCGTGGCCCACCTGGTCTGCAACTTCGCCGACGGCGTGGGCGGCAAGCCCGCGCTGCTCACGCACGACGACGTGACCACCCTGTTCCACGAGTTCGGCCACGGCTTGCATCACATGCTCACGCAAGTGAACGAGCGCGACGTCTCGGGCATCAGCGGCGTGGAGTGGGACGCCGTGGAATTGCCCAGCCAGTTCATGGAGAACTTCTGCTGGGAATGGGACGTGCTCAAGCACATGACGGCCCACGTGGACACCGGACAGCCGCTGCCGCGCGCGCTGTTCGACAAGATGCTGGCGGCCAAGAACTTCCAGAGCGGCCTGCAGACCCTGCGGCAGGTGGAGTTCGCCCTGTTCGACATGCTGCTGCATGGCGAGGCCACCCCGCCGGCGGATGGCGCAGCCATCCTGACGCTGCTCAACCGCGTGCGCGCCGAGGTGGCGGTGCTGATGCCCCCGGCCTACAACCGCACGCCGCACACCTTCAGCCACATCTTCGCCGGCGGCTACGCGGCCGGCTACTACAGCTACAAGTGGGCCGAGGTGCTCAGCGCCGACGCCTTCGCCGCCTTCGAGGAAGCCGCGGCGCGCGATGGCCACAGCACGCTCGACGTTGCGACGGGCCGGCGCTACCGTCAGTCGATTCTGGAGGCCGGTGGCAGCCGCCCTGCGATGGAATCGTTCAAGGCCTTCCGCGGTCGCGAACCGTCGATCGACGCCCTGCTGCGGCACCAGGGCATGGCCTGAGCCTCCGCACCCGCAGCCGACAAGGACGACAACCGAGTGAGCCACATGAAGAGGATCATCGCCGCCACCCTCGCCACCGCCGGCCTGCTGGCGGCGCTCCCCGCCACCGCCCAGGGCGTCTACCGCATCGTGGGGCCCGACGGCCGCGTGACGTTCTCCGACCAGCCACCCCCCGCGGCCAACGCGCGCCCGCAGGCGGGTACTGGCAGCGCCAGCTCGGGCTCCGGTTCAGCCACCGGCGGCCCCCAGTTGCCGTTCGAGTTGCGCCAGACGGCCTCGCGCTACCCGGTGGTGCTGTACACGGGCGAGAACTGCGCGCCCTGCAACAGCGGACGCAACCTGCTCGGCTCGCGCGGCATTCCGTACACCGAGAAAACCATTACCACCTCGGAAGACGCCGAAGCCCTGCGCCGGCTGAACAACGACGCCACCCTGCCTTTGCTCACCATCGGAGGACAAAAGCTGCGCGGCTACCTGGAAACCGAGTGGACGCAGTACCTCGACGCAGCCGGCTATCCGAAACGGTCGGCGCTGCCGCCGGGCTACCGCCAGCCCGCGCCCTCGCCGCTGGTGGCCGTCAAGCCGGTGCCGGGCACGCCCTCAGCCACGGGTAGCGCCCCTGGCACCAACGCGCCAGGCACCGCCGCGCCGCCGGCCGAGATCCCGGTGCAGCCGCCGGCAGACAACCCCGCCGGCATCCGCTTCTGAGTCGCAGGCTCAGAAGTTCAACGTCTTCACACCGCCCGTGGTGCCCAGCAGGCACACGGCGGCCTTCTGGTGGGCGAACACGCCCACCGTTACCACCCCCGGCCACTGGTTGACCTCGCTCTCGAAGGCGAGCGGGTCACCGATGCGCAGGCCGGTCACGTCCAGGATGTGCTGGCCGTTGTCCGTCACCAGCGGCTGGCCGTCCTTCAGGCGCACGCGCGCCTGGCCGCCCAGTGCCGCGAACTGGCGCACCAGCCGCGCCGTGGCCATGGGGATCACCTCCACCGGCAGCGGGAAGGCGCCGAGCGTCTGCACCAGCTTCGACTCGTCGGCGATGCAGACGAAGCGCCGCGACTGGGCCGCCACGATCTTCTCGCGCGTGAGTGCGGCGCCGCCGCCCTTGACCATGTGGCCGTGCCCGTCGATCTCGTCGGCGCCATCGATATAGACCGAGAGCTCGCCCACCTCATTCGCCTCGAGCACCGGAATGCCGATGGCCTTGAGCCGCGCGGTGGAGGCCTCTGAACTCGACACGGCGCCGGGCACGCGGTCTTTCATCGTGGCCAGGGCCTCGATGAACTTGTTTACCGTGGAGCCCGTGCCCACACCGACGACCTCGCCGGGGGTCACGTACTGCAGGGCGGCCTGGCCCACCAGTGTTTTGAGTTCGTCCTGGGTCATTTGCGAGAATCCGGGGTTGGTCGAAAAACGGCGGATTATCCGATGTCATTCCTTCCCTACGGCGCGGCGCGCCCCTTCCTCTTCGGCCTGGACCCGGAGGCCGCGCACGAGCTGACCCTGGGCGCCATCGCCCGCGTGCAGCGCTCCCCCCTCACCTGCCTGTACAGCCAGCCGCGCGTGAGCGACCCTTTCACGCTCGCCGGCCTGCAATTTCCCAACCGCGTGGGCCTGGCCGCCGGCCTGGACAAGAACGCCCGCTGCATCGATGGCCTGGCCGCCATGGGCTTCGGCTTCGTGGAGGTGGGCACGGTCACGCCCAAGGGCCAGCCCGGCAACCCCAAGCCGCGCATGTTCCGCCTGCCCGAGCGCAAGGCCCTCATCAACCGGCTGGGCTTCAACAACGAGGGCCTGGACGCCTTCCTGGCGAACGTGCAGCGCGCGCGCTTTCGCCGCGATGGCGGCAACACGCCCATGCGCCTGGGCCTGAACATCGGCAAGAACGCCAGCACGCCGATCGAGCGCGCCACCGAGGACTACCTCAGCTGCCTGGACGGCGTGTACCCGCACGCCGACTACGTCACCGTCAACATCTCCAGCCCCAACACGCAGAACCTGCGCAGCCTGCAGAGCGACGCCGCGCTGGACGCGCTGCTGGGCGCGGTGATGGAACGGCGCGAGCAGCTCGCCCAGCGCCACCAGCGCCGCATCCCGGTGTTCGTGAAGATCGCGCCCGACCTGGACGAGTCGCAGATCGGCGTGATCGCCGAGACCTTGCGCCGCCACGGCTGCCGCACCGACGGCCTGGCCAGCGGCGAACTGGGCGTGATCGCGACCAACACCACGCTCTCGCGCGAGGCCGTGAAGGGCCTGCGCCACGCCGAGGAAGCCGGGGGCCTGTCGGGCGCGCCGGTGCTGGAGGCCAGCAACCGCGTGATCCGCGCGCTCCGCTCGGCGCTGGGCAGCCCGTTCCCCATCATCGGCGTGGGCGGTGTGCTGAGCGCGCGCGACGCGCTGAGCAAGATCGAGGCGGGCGCGGACCTGGTGCAGATCTACACCGGCCTGATCTACCAGGGCCCGGCGCTGGTGTACGAATCGGCCAAGGCCATCGCGGCGCTCAGGAAGTGAGTGCCTCGCGCACCCGTTCACCGATCGCCAGGCAGCTCGTCAACCCCGGCGATTCGATGCCGAACAGGTTGACCAGCCCCGGCAGGCCGTGCTGCGCCGGCCCTTGGATCACAAAGTCGGCCGCCGGCTCGCCGGGGCCGCTGATCTTGGGCCGCATCCCCGCGTAGCCGGGCTGCAGCGCACCGTCGGGCAGCGCGGGCCAGTAGCGGCGCACGGCCGCGTAGAAGCCCTCGCCGCGCGCGGGATCGACGAGCAGGTCATCGGCCCGCTCCACCCACTGCACGTCGGGGCCGAACTTGGCCTGCCCGCCCAGGTCGAGGGTGAGGTGCACCCCCAGGCCCGCCAGGTGCTGATCGGGCTCGGGCGCGGGGTAGATCAGCCGCTGGAACGGCGAGCGGCCGGTCAGCGTGAAGTAGCTGCCCTTGGCGAAGTGCGGGGTCGGCACGCTGCCCGCGGGCAGCGCGGCGATGCGGCCGGCCAGTTCGCAGGCCTGCAGGCCCGCGCTGTTGACGAGTGTGCGGGTCAGCAGTTGCGTGCCGTCCTCACACGTCATCAGCCAGTCCTCGCCGTGGCGCTCGATCTCACGCGCCGCACTGTGGCACACCACCATGCCCCCCGCCGCCTCCAGGTCGCCCTGCAGCGAGAGCATGAGCGCGTGGCTGTCGACGATGCCGGTGGACGGCGACAGCACAGCGCCCAGGCATTCGAGCGCGGGCTCGCGCGCCCGCGCCTCGTCGCGTGACAACACCATCAGGTCGTGCACCCCGTTGGCCGCCGCGCGCGCGACGATGCCGCGCAGCGCGGCGAGCTGCGAGGGCGTGTTGGCCACGATCAGCTTGCCGCAGCGCCGGTGCGCAATGCCGCGCTCGGCCGCGTAGGCGTAGAGCGCGTCCTTGCCTTGCACGCACAGCCGCGCCTTCAGGGAGCCGGCCGGGTAGTAGATGCCGGCGTGGATGACCTCGCTGTTGCGCGAACTGGTGCCGGTGCCGATGCCGGACTCACGCTCGAGCACGAGCACCTCGCGCCCCGCCTGCCCCAGAGCGCGGGCCACGGCCAGCCCCACCACGCCCGCGCCCACGACGATCGCATCGACGCGTTCGGCCGTCATCTCAGGCCCGTCATCAGCTCGTTCACCCGGGCCGACGGAATCGCGTAGGCGATGCCCGAGGGCTGGCTCAGGGCCGACTCGCGCGTGCCCTTGATGAGCACCATGTTCATCATGCCGACAACCTCGCCGGTCTCCGGCCTGAACAGCGGCCCGCCGCTATTGCCCGGATAGGCCACCGCGTCGAGCTGGAAGATGTCGAAGGTGCCCTCCCGCGCACCACGGATCGCCGAGCCCCGCAGGCGGTCCGCGTCCGGGCTCGGAGGCACCGAGGTCGCGATGCTCGACACCATGGCCCGGTGCACCACGTGCGCGTAGCCCAGCACGTTGCCGATGGGAAAGCCCATGAAGGCCAGGTCGTCGCCCTCGCGAACGGTCGAGGAATCGCCCAGCCGCGCTGGCGGCCCGGCCGGGCCCTCGATGCCCAGCAGCGCGATGTCGCCGTGGCGCTCGGTGCCCAGCACGCGAGCCTGGCGCATCGACCAGGTGCTGTCGCGCTGCCACACCTGCACCACCAGTTGCGCGGGTGGCTCACTCTCCTGAGGCACGGGCAGCACGTGCGCGCAGGTCACCACCTGCGACGCGCGCCCGGCCAGGAAACCGGTGCCGCGCAACTGGAAGCGCGGGCTGTCGGTGTCGCGCCAGGTGCCCACCAGCACCACGGACGGCTTCATCCGGGAGACGGTGTCGGGCAGGGCCGCGCGGGCCAGGCCCACGGCGCCCCACAAGGGCAGCGAGCCGATCATTCCCAGGCAATGGCGGCGCTGCATGTTCAGGCTTCGTTCGGCTTCGGCGCACGCGCCGCCATCAGCGCCTTGCGCGCCAGGTGGCCCGCCAGCAGCCAGGGCGGCATGCGCAGCCAGTGCCCGCGCACATACAAACCGGCGCGGGCCAGTGCGGTCCAGCGATCCGACAGCGACTCGTGATCCGGCCGCAGCGCGCGGCGGTACATCGCGTCGAGCGCACGCCCGCGCCAGCCGGGCGCCAGGCGACGGTGCGCCTGCAGGGCCCAGCCGCGCACCTCGGGTGGCAAGGGCGTGCGCAGCAGTTCGTCCAGATACACCAGCGCCTGCGCGAGCGGGCGCTCCCACCGGAGCTCGGCGGCGCGCTGCGTCAGCGCCGGCCAGAAGTCCGCACCCTGCCCGAACTCCAGCACCAGCAGTTCGATGTCCAACAGGCCGCGGCATCCGAGTTCCAGTTCGCCTTCGGCGTAGAGGTGCGCCGCACTGTGCAGCACCATGTCCGCGGGGCTGAGCGCGTGCACACCCGGATGGCCCGCGATCGGGCGAATGTCCGCCAGCATGGCCGAGGGATCGGCCCGCAGGCGCCCCGACAGCGGCACCAGCGCGTGGTGCACGTCCAGCACCGTGCCGCGCCGCAGGTGGCGCATGGGCGGCAACTCATGCATCCAGGTGCGGTAGTAGCGCTGGTCGTAGGGGTTGTTGTTGGTGCTCACCCAGCCGCTGAGCATGAGGGCCGATTCCACGTCGGCCAGCCGCTCGCGCGGCACGAGGATGTCGATATCCGACACCATGCGCCCTTCGCCTGCGCGCAGGCCCTGCAACACGTAGGCCGCGCCCTTGAGCAGCACCAGCGGCAGCCCGGCCGACTCGAACACGCGCAGCAGTTGCCCGGTCTCGTGGCGCAGCTCCTCGTGCTGGCGCTGCGCGAGCAGCCGCATCGACTGCAGATGGCGCGCCACTTCGGGCGGCACATCGGCCCAGCGGCCCGCCGCCTCGATGCGCTCGGCCACGCGTGCGAGCACATCGGCGCGCCGACCCTGACGCACCAGCAAGTCCCACTGCCCCGGCGTGAGCGTGCCCAGGCGCTCGGGCTCGCGCAGCGGCAGCAGCAGCAGATCGAGTGCGGGCAAGGTCACGACGGCCTCGCCAGCGAATCGAACCAGGCGGTCGCGTCGTCGAGCTGGCTGTAGCTCAGGTCGAAGGCCTCGCAGCCATCGACCAGGTCGGCCAGGCAGTCGAAGCCGCGCGGGCCATGCACGTGGTGGTTGAAACTGTTGGAGGCCAGCTCCACCAGCGTCTGCGGCTTCGGGCGCGGCACGGCCCGCAAGGCAACGCCTTTCTCGAATCGCGGAAAGACGATCCAGCGTGGCGTGGCCGGCAGCGCCGCCTGACGCAGACTGGACTCGTTCACTCGCAGGTGCGCGACCATGCCCTTGAGCGTGTCGTGGGCCACGGGCCCGAACACCGCGCCCGGCAGGCGTTCACGCATCAGCACAATCGATTCGTTCTTGAGACTGACGGGCCGCGGCGAGGCGCTCAGTTGTCCAGTCGCCGGGTCGATCAGCGCGAGCTCGTCCGACATCAGACGCCAGCCCTGCTGCATGAGCCAGGCACACAGCGTGCTCTTGCCCGAACCAGGCGGTGCGGGCAGCAGCACGGCGCGCCCGTCGCGCTCCAGCACGGCCGCGTGCAGCGTGAGCCAATGGTGGCAGTGGCTGGTGACGCACCAGTTCAGGCCCCACTCGAAGAAGGCGAAGGCCTCGCCGCGCGCCAGCGGCGTGAACGGTCGCTGGCCATCGACGTCGAGCTCGCAGCGCAGGCCCGTCCAGCCCAGGCGGGGCAGGATGCTCAGGTGGAAATCGCAGAACACCTCGTCGTCGCCCATGTGCTCGTGCAGCGCGTACATCCGCTCGATGCCTTCGCGCACCACGGGAATGGGGCTGCGCACGCGCACGGTGAACGGCGGCACCGACAGAGCCAGGCCGTCACCGTGGAGACGGGCTGACAACTCGGCAGGGGAGAGATCGGCGATGCGCCCGCGAAGCGCGCTCACGGAGACATCCGTTCGATGAAGCCCATGTGCTCGAACTGCGCGAGATGCTGGTTCACGCCGTCGATGTCCTCGGGTTCGGGAGTGGCCTGCAGCAGATGCCGCGCGAGTGCCTCGGCATCCATGGGCTGCCCGTCCAGCAGGCGTTCGATGAGTTCCGCCGCCACCGGGGACACGGCGCTCAGGCTGCCGTCGGCGGCGTCGTAGATCACCCCGCCCTCGGGCCAGCGCCGCAGAAGCAGCGCCTGCGTGCGCCGACAGACCCAGGCGAGCGAACCGCCTGGCGCCAGGGTCACAGAAACGCGGGACCGTAGACCATGTCGAAGTAGGCCATGGTCTGGCTCAGCGTCCAGGTGGTGCCCGCGAAGGGCTGCCAGATGCCTTGTCCATTCCAGATGGCGCGGCACTGCGACTGTGTGAGCATCACGCGCGACGGATCGTTCTGGTAGGCCTTGGCCGTGAGGAAGGCGGCGACCACGTGGCGAGCCAGCGCGGCGTTGCCGTGGTTGCCACCGTTTTCCAGCACCTGCTGCAGGGTCTTGTTGGTGTAGACGCCGCCCGGGTTTTGAGTGAAGCCCGTTTCCGTGGACAGGAATTTGGTGGTGGTCTTGTACTGGTTGGGCAGGCCGTTCTCGCGGTTCTTCCAGTAACCGTGCGACTGGCACTCGTAGTCGGTCTTGAGTTCGCGGCGCGCGCTCACCTTCATCTGAGCGGCGCGCAACGACGAGAACGTGGAGGGCTTGATGCAGGTGTGGTCGCCGGCGAGCACGGTGTTGCTCTTGAGCGCCGCCAGCACGGGCGCGGCGCTCAGGCCCGCGCGAACCAGGTGCCGGCGCGAGAGACCGGACGCCGGTGCCTCGGCTTCCTGCACGGCGACGTCTTCAGAATGGTTCATATCGGACATGGAAACAACCTCCTTCGGCCTGGCTGCCAACCCCGCGAGCTTGGCCGCACACATACGGGGTATTGTAGAACGCTCTGTAGCAAAAAGTAATCTTCTGGACGGCCGGCGGGCAGGATAACGGGCTCATTGCGCCCCCTTGCCCGTCAGCACCACCCCGACCGTCTCGAACAGGACCACCAGGTCGAGAAACAGGGAGTGGTTTTTCACGTAGTACAGGTCGTACTGGAGTTTCTCCGCGGTGTCCTCCACCGTGGAACCGTACTGGTAGCGCACCTGCGCCCACCCCGTCACGCCCGGCTTGACGCTGTGGCGCACGGCGTAGAACGGAATCTGCTGGGTCAGCTGGTCGACAAAGAAGCCGCGTTCCGGCCGCGGACCGACCAGGCTCATGTCGCCATTGAGCACCGAGAACAACTGCGGCAGTTCGTCCACCCGCAGCTTGCGGATAACCTTCCCCACACGCGTCACGCGGCTGTCGCCGGCGGTGGCCCAGCGGGGCACACCATCCTTTTCCGCGTCGGTGCGCATGCTGCGGAACTTGACCACGTTGAATGGCCGGTTGCCCCGCCCGATGCGTTCCTGCCGATACAGCATCGGGCCGGCGCTCTCGAGTTTGATGGCCAGGGCGGCCACCGCCATGATCGGCAGCGAGATGAGGATCAGCACCGAAGCGCCGAGGATGTCGAACACCCGCTTGATGGAGGTGCGCAGGATGCCCTGGTTGAAACCGTCGCCGAAGATCAGCCAGCCCGCCGACACGGCGTCCAGGCGGATCTGGCCGAGGTTCTGTTCGTAGAAGGTGGCGATGTCGGTGACGCGCACTCCGCCCAGTTTGCAATCGAGCAGCGCGCGCATGGGCATGCTGCCGCCGCGGCGCTCGGTGATCGCCACCACGATTTCGTCGATGCGCTTGCTCTGCACCAGATCGGTCAGGGCCAGGTCGGTGGTCAGCACCTTGCCGGCGGGCACTTGCTGCTCCTGCTCGTTGGGGCCGGCCAGGTAACCGCAAAGCTCGGCATTGGCGCCGGGCATCTCCAGCGCGCGTCCCACGGCCAGGGCGCGCGCGCCCGTGCCGAACACCAGCACCCGGCGCTTGGGAATGGCCTTGGGCAGGTACTCCCCCACCAGCACCTGGTAGAGCAGCAGCACGGCCGTGACCATCATGATCAGCACCACCGACCAGGTGCGGCCGTAGAACGCCTCCAGTGGCAGCAGCAACAGCACCGCGACGACCAGCGCGGTGGTCATGCTGAAGGACACCAGCGAGCGGGCCAGCGCCTGCCGGGTCGACAGAATGGTGCGGCGATCGTAGAAGCCCAGGGCGGCGTTGATGGCCAGGAAACCGAAGCCCATGAGCAGGCCGCGGGTCGCGCCGCGCGCGATCTGGGCAGACGTGAGGTCCTCGGGCTTGGACAAGGCGATCAAGGCCCCCACGAACACCCCGGCCACCAGCGTCACGTCGAGCAGGAGCTGGATGAGTGTGTGTCGGTCGAAATAGTGATTGAAGAGTCTGATCACGCGAGGTTCTCCGGACGCGGCCAGGTCGGTGTCCTACGGGTACCCCCTAGTGCATCCTGCCCATTCATCCGAGGATAGTTGGGCCTCCATGTCAACACAATCGCTTACATCCTGCTTTTGTGTGAAGTATTTCGCTCGAACGCCAGACCAAGACCCCATGTGACCCACCAGCACCAGGCCACGCGGGGCACCTCGGTCACGCTGATGAGCATGCCCAGGGCCGCCATCGCGGCCATGGCGGACAGCCAGGCGCCGGCCAGAGGCTCCTTGGCCAGCCAGCCGCGCCACACGGAGCGCGTGGTCCAGGCGAACCAGCCCAGCAGCGCAGCCAGCACGATGGTGCCGCGCTCGACCAACACCTCGAGGTAGAGGTTGTCGGCGTGCCAGGGCTCGAAATGGCCCTGTGCGGCGGGCAGCCAGTGGGCCGGGCCCTGCTGGAACCCCGGGTTGAGCAGGCGCTGCCGCCCCTGCGCATCGAACAGCTCCAGGCGCTCGACCTCGACCACCGCGCCTGGCGTCAGCACCGACACGGAAAAGAAGCCTTCGCGCCAGCGCGCCAGCGCCGCGTCGGGCGCCAGCGAGTCGCCGAACAGATCGACCTCGCGCACGACCGGCCCGGGCGCGGTGTCCCCGGTGTGGCGAATGAAGCGCCACTGGCAGCGGCGGTCGTAGATGAGGTGGCGTTCGCAGACGCTGACCAGCAACCGCAACCCGGGCTGCGCCCCGTAGGCCAGGCGAACGCGCCAGGTGCCCGCATCGAAGCCGGACAGGCGCTGCACCGCACCGAAGCGCACGCCGTCCAGGCCCGGGTGGCTGGGTCCGTGCACCTGCATACGGGGGCCGCCATTGCCATCGATCCATGTCAATCGGCCCGGGGTTCCCGTGTCCGCGCGTTCACCCATGCGCGCCGGCAGCCGGCCGGCGCCGATGCCCAGCAGCAGGTCCGCCCCGCCGCCCAGCGTCGAAGCGACCGAGCGCCAGTGGTCGAAGCGGTGCGTGAAGTCCTGGCCCGAGCGCGCCAGCCGATCGGCGATCGCCGTGGCGCCCAGCAACACCCACACCAGTTGCGCCAGCACCGCCAGCAACACCACCGCGTTGCCCAGGCGCGGCGCGACCCCGGCGTCGCCGTCCACCGGTGGCGCACGCCGGTGCAGCGCATACGCGAGCACCGCGCCGATCACCACCGCGCCGTACAGCCCGCGCGACTGGGTGGTCAGCACCACGTGGCAGGCCAGCACGAACAGCACCGCCGCAGCCCACCACACCCGCGCGGTGGGCGCGCGCAGCCACCACCAGGCGGCCAGCGGCACCGTCAGGCTCAGGTAGGCGTCGATCGCGCCGCCGCCCACGTGCATTTCCCAGAACCAGGCCGTGGTGCGATAGCCCGACCACACGTCCAGCAGGCCCGCGTAAAGCCACCGCTCGGCCACCACCAGCGCGCAGACCGTGGCCAGGCCGGCCAGACTGCCATGCCACCAGCCCACGACCCAGCGCCGGCGGGAGACGGCATCCTGTCCGATCGTCCACAGCGGCAGCAACAGCGCCGCCCAGACCAGCGACTTGCTCGACCGCCCCACGTTCGCCGGCGATTGGTAATCGGCGAATGGAAACGCGGCCCACGACGGCCAGTCGCCACCGTGCGCCCAGGCCCTGGCCGCACCCAAGGCCGCCACCGCCAGCAACGCGCCCGACAGGACCAGCACCCGGCGGTCGAGCGCCATCGTCGTGTCCCCCGCCCGCTGCGCACGCACCGCACGCCAGGCCCATGCGCCCCAGCCGCCGGCCGCCACTGCCAGAACCAGCAGATCGAACTCCTCCAACATCAGCCAACCCGTGTGCACGGACTGATTGGCCCATGGCAACACCGCCGGCAACAGCCAGGTCCCGCAGATGGGACGCCAGGCCGTCAGGGCGATCACCGCCATCAGCGCAGCCACGGCTGGGCCCAGGGACAGCACCGGGTGCGCCCAGGCGCCTGCGAGGGACGCGGTGGCGGTGAACAAGGCAAGGGCCGCAGCGGCCGGCGTCGTCAGGGCGCTAACGGTCATGAAGACCAAAATGTATCAATTTGAAACCACCGTTTCGAGCCGGTCCTGGTCTGGGTCGCCGAGCGTCTGTCGAGGAGAAACCCGCTTGTTTTCACTCTGTTTCCATTGCGCCGGAACTCACATTCTGAATCCGGGGCGTCATCAATTCGTGAAATGATCCACGCGCCGCCAAAAATACCCCTACTGGGTGTGCGACGGCGGCACCGCATTCCCACCCTCGCTGATCCAGAACCTCAATGGCCTTCTGTCGGTGCCGTGTGGCCCGACGCAGGGATTGTTTGACCAGGCATTCATGAACACCTACTTTCTCGAGGTTCACGCCCGCCGGCCCATGTTTGCAGCCCTCCTGACCGCCACCTGTGTCGTGGCCGCTTGCGGCGGTGGCGGCGGTGGTGGCGGCAGCGGACTGGTCAGCGACAACCCGTCCCAGGTGGTATCCGGCGATTCGTCTCCTTCGCCCTTGCCCGCGGCACCGGTGGGTCCTGGAGGGCTGTCCTGCGCGTCGGGCGCCATCACCTGCGTGGAAATCACCTCGGGCAGCACCCAGGCCAATGTGCCCGTCACGTTCGGCCAGCCGTTCCGGGTCGGCGACCTGGCCAGCAGCCAGGGCCTGCGCGCCGAGGACAGCGCGGGCAACGCCGTGCCGGTGCAGATGGACGAGGTCTCCACCCACCCCAACGGATCGGTGCGTTTCGCCGTGCTCAGCCTCTCGCTGCCGAGCCTGACGGCCAACGCCGCGCGCATCGTCAACCTCTACCCGGCCGCCCGCACCAGCACCAGCGTGTCCCTGCCCGCCGCGCCCGCCTGGAACCTGCAGATCACGGCCCGCCTGTCCGACGGCACCACCCTGGTGGCCAACCCGCAGGCGCAGCTGCAGCAGCAGATCGCCAACGGCAGTGGCCGCCGCCTGCACGGCCCCGTCGCCAGCGAGTTCAATGTCGTGTCGCCCCTGAACGACCGCCTCACGGCCCGTTTGCATGTGCGCCTGTACAAGACCGGCCAGATCCGCACCGACGTGGTGATGGAGAACAACTGGGCCCTCAAGTCCAATCCCTCCAACCTCACCTACTCGCTCACGGTCACCGCCAACGGCCAGACCCTGCTCTCGCAGCCATCTTTCACGCACTCGAGCAAGGCCCGCTGGCACCGGGTGGTGTGGAGCGGTGGCAACCCGAACCTGCGTGTGCGCCACCACATGCCCTACTTCCTGGCCACCCGTGCCACCTGGAACTACAACCTGGGCCTGAGCATTCCCGACAGCGTGCTGTCCGAAGAAGCGCGCTCGCTGGCGAATTCCAACACCAATCCCATGGGCGCGGCCAAACTGACGACCGACATGCCCGGCACCGGCGGCCGTGACGAGATCGCGCCGCTGCCGCGCTGGACCGCGCTCTACCTCATCACGCAGGACGATCGCGCCCGTGCCTCGATGCTGGCCAATGCCGACGCCGCCGCCAGCGCCCCCGTGCACTACCGCGACGAGGCCACGGACCAGCCGATCAGCGTCGTGCGTCACCCCGGCATCGCCTTGCGCTATGGCAGCTCCAGTCCTTCCGTCCCCAGCGGCGGCTCCAGCAACTGGACACCCGACATCGCGCACCAGGGCTCCTACGCCTACATCCCCTACCTCGTGACGGGCGACGCGTTCTACCTCGACGAGATGATGTTCTGGGCCGCCTGGAACATCGCCGCCAACGACCCCATCTACCGCGAACGCGACAAGGGCCTGCTGATGCCGGAGCAGGTGCGCGGGCAGGCCTGGGGCCTGCGCTCGATTGCCGAGGCGTCGTTCGCGGCGCCGGACACGCACCCGATGAACAGCTACTTCGACACCATCCTGTCGAACAACATGAGCTGGGCCCTGAACACCTACGGGCCGGGCCGCTCGGGCAGCCTGTTCTCGCCCATGGGCGCGCTGATCTCGCAGTACAACAACAACCAGACGCCCTCGTACGAGTCGGACTTCTTCGCCACCGTGATGGCGTGGCTGGCGGAGAACAACGTGCCCAACGCGGCCACCGTGCTCAACAGCGTGGGCCGCATGCAGATCGACCGCTTCCTGGCCAGCACGCAATCGGCTGGCTTCTGCACCAGCCACGCCGCGGGTTACTGGCTGCAGACCATGAGCGGCGGCAGCTACGTCAACAGCTGGAGCGAGTTCTTCCGCATCAACTACGGCTCGGCCAGCTGCGGCAGCACCGCCCTGGCGGGTGACCCGGCCTACCCCGACTGGGCGGGTGGCTACGCGGCGGTGGCTCGCGGCATGCTGGCTGCGGCCAGCAACGCCAACGCCAACAACGCGGCCAGCGCCTACGCGCGCTGGAAGGGTTTCACGCCGCTGCTGGACTCCGGCGCGCGCGGCTTCTCCAGCGATCCGTCCTACGCGATCGTGCCGCGCTGAGGCGCGAGCGCTTCAGGCCGGTGCGGCGCGGCCGGGGTGGCCGGCGTGGCGGCGAGCGCGTCACGCCACAGGTCCGTCAGGGTCGAAAACTCTCCCCCCAGCCGGTCGCGGAAGTGCGCGCAGACGCGGTCAATGCGGCGCAGGAACTCCTGCAGGTCCTGCTCGTTGCGCACGTAGGGCGTGTGCCCCGGCGCCAGCGACGGTGAGTGATAGGTCAGGCTGAACACCCGCACCCCCTGCGCGAGCAGCGCCTCCATCAAGCGGATCTGCGTGTCCGCGTCGAAGCCTTCCGGGCTCAGGCGCGCGCGCCACAACACACCCGAGCGGCTCAGCACCGATTGCACGCGCAGGCGCTGCAGCAGGGGGTTGTCCCACAAGCCGCCGAAGCGCTGCCCCGCCCACCAGGCCCGCCCGCCATAGCCCACGGTCAGCGGCACCTCCAGCAACTCGCACGACTCGTCCACGAAGAAGGGGTGCATGGACGTGCCCAGGAAGTTGGGGCCGTGCACGCGTTCGAAGCTGGTGGCGGGCACGAAGCTGCAATCGATGCGGTAGCCCAGGCGCCTGATCACGCCCAGCGTGGCGGCACCGACGCCATAGCGCCCGGCCTTGAAGATGAGCGGACGCTGCCCGAAAGCCTGGGCCACGGCGTCCGTGCTGGCCTCCAGCTTGGCGGCCTCCAGTTCGGGCCGCAGGTTGCCGTGGAAGGAGTTGTAGTCGTTGACCTCGTCCTCGTACGGCGGCGTCACCCAGGGGTGGCAGTGCGTGCCGAAGTGCGCGCGGCCCGCGTCGACCAGGCGGCGCAAATAGGCCGCGGCCGGGGCCGAACGCGCCACGGCATGGTCGAGCACGTAGGTCGGCACGATGCCGTACTTGTCGAACACCGCGTGCGCGTGGTCCTGCGCCGGAATCGACTCCGTGCCCACGGAGTCGCGGTCAAAGGGCCTGGACCAGTCGAACTCCTCCTCGGTGTCCACCACCACGAGCAGGATGGGTCGCTCGGACGAGCGTTGGGCGGGCACCGGGCGCAGGTCCGGGTGCGTGATCGGGCGGTAGCCGGCGACCATCGTGAGGGCGGCTGGGCGCGGTGGAATCAGACGCGGCGCGTGCCGTGCACGGTGACCGTGCGGTAGTAGGCGCCGAGCGAGGGCATGGACGAGGCGATCGCCGCGTCGAAGCGATCCGCCGCGTTCACCATCCAGTTGCTGGGCCGCGCGCGCACGGCCTTGGACACCACCGCCGCCGGAAAGGCAAACAGGTCGGTGTACAGGTGCTTGGGCGCGAAGTAACGGTCCAGGATGTCGAGTTCTTCGCGCGCCAGCGGCTTCTCGTCGGGCGTGCGCGCCTTGGGTGTGAGCGCGCGCACCAGGCGCGCCACCGGGTTGAGCAGCAGCGGCTCGACGAACAGGATCTCACCGCCCGGCTTGGTCACGCGGGCGATTTCCTTCACCGCACGCTCGAACTCCAGGTGGTGCAGGATGGCCGTGCCGAACACCAGGTCGAAGGTGGCATCGGGGAACTGCAATTCGTGGGCGTCCATCAGCTTGAACTCCACCGGCAGGCCCTTGGCCTGGGCGACCTGGCGGCCCTTGTCGAGCTCGCGGTCGGAAATGTTGATGCAGGTGAGCTGCGTGGGCTTGAGGTTCCACTTGAGGTAGTGGGCCTCCCAGGCCTGGCTGCCCACCTCGAGCACGCGCGTGTCGGTGTGGCGCGTATGCACGGCGCGGATCAGTTCGTCGCGCCGCCGCCGCGCGGGGCCCATCTGCGTGTACTCCATGACCGCTTCCAGGCGGTCTCGCTCCAGCTCGTCGTTGTCGTAGATCTCGGCCTCGCGGCTGACGCGTTGCGCGTCGTGTGAAGTCGGGCTCGTCATGCGGACGCCTCCAATTGAATTGCGCAGGGGCCGGCGTTCATTGGCCAGCGGGACCCGGCGAAACTAGCACAGCGTTTGACATCTTCGTACCTTCGATGCACACGAAAGCGTGCAATATCTCCACGAAATGGCGATGCATCAGATGTCAAATATCAACACAATTGCTTTACCGGTACCCGCATCCAGCCGCCAAAAGGGGTTCACGCACCGCTTGGCGACTGATACCCCATACCGCCACCGGTACCGTCAAAAAGTTCACAACCGCGGAGCCACGGGAATTGGCTGGCGGGAACGCCGTGGTTACAGTCGGTTTCGACTGGCGTCATTTTGTATTAGATTCTCCGGCTCTGGTTCTACGAGGTGAGGATGGACACGAAAGCTCGAACGGAACCATCGGCGCGGCGCGTGTCCCGTTTGGGTGATTGGCTCGTCCTTGCGGCGCAGGCCTGGCCCGGGCGGCCCGCCCTGGAAACCGCCGACGGTCAGACGCTGACGTACCGCGAGTTGCTCGCGCGCGTCGAAGACGGCGCGCGCCGCTGGCGCGGCGCGGGCGTGCGCCGTGGCGAGCGCATCGCCATCGCCGCCACGCGCTCGGCCGACTCCATCGTTCACATCCTCACCGCCGCCCACCTGGACGTGGCCTACGTGCCATTGGACCTGGCCTACCCCGCCGAACGCCTGGCGGCCATGCTGGAAGATGCGAAGCCGCGCGCCGTGGTGGGTGAAGAACAGGCCCTGGCCCAACTGGGCGAGCGCGTGGGCGCGCTGCCCACGCTGGAACGCCCCGCCCCAGCCACCACGGGCCTGCACGCGGCCGAGCCCGACCTGGCCTACGTCCTCTTCACCTCCGGCTCCACCGGCCGCCCCAAGGGCGTGGCCATGGGCGAGCGCCCCCTGCGCCACCTGATCGACTGGCACGTGGCGCACGCGCGCCTGGGCCAGGCCGCGCGCACCCTGCAGTTCGCGCCGCTGTCCTTCGACGTGCACTTCCAGGAGATTTTCTCCACCATGGCCACCGGCGGCACGCTGGTGCTGGTGCCCGACATCCAGCGACGCGACCCCGGCCTGCTGCACCGCGCGCTGATCGAGCGCCGCATCGAGCGCATCTTCGTGCCCTACGTGGCGCTGCAGATGATCGCCGACGCCTCGCGCGACGAGGCCCCGCTCCACCTGCGCGAGGTGGTGAGCGCCGGCGAGCAGTTGCAGGTGAGCCCCGCCATCCGTTCCCTGTTCCTGCGCCTGCCCGGCGCCGAACTGCACAACCACTACGGCCCCACCGAAAGCCACGTCGTCACCGCGCACGACCTCACGGGCGACCCCGCCCAATGGCCCGAGATCCCCCCCATCGGCAAGGCCCTGCCCCACGTGCAGGTGATGCTGCGCGAGGCGCACGACGACGGCGAAGGCTTCACCGTGGGCGAGCTCCTGCTGGGCGGCGACACCCTGGCCAACGGCTACCTGGGCCGCGCCGACCTGAGCGCCGAGCGCTTCCGCACCGACATCGCGCCTGGCCAGACCTGGTACGTCACGGGTGACCTGGTGCGCCGCGACGAACACGGCGCGCTCACCTACCTCGGCCGCGCCGACCAGCAGGTCAAGGTCGATGGCTTCCGCATCGAACCCGGCGAGATCGAACTCGCGCTGATGGCGCACGAGACAGTGAAGGAAGCCGTGGTGACCGCGCCCGACGTGCCCGGCGCGGGCCGCCAGCTCGTGGCCCACGTGGTGCTGAACCCCGGCGCGGCCGGCGACGCGGCCAGCCTCCCGCCCCAGTGGCGCCAGCACCTGCGCGCGCGCATGCCCGAGTACATGGTGCCGGTGCGCTACGTGGTGCTCGACCGCCTGCCCGTCACGCCCAGCGGCAAGATCGACCGGCGCAACCTGCCGCTGCCCGTGCTGGATGCGAGCCCGCTGGACACCGGCAACCCGCTCGAACTCGCGCGCCGCCTGTGGTGTGAGCTGCTGGGCGTCGAGCGCATCGCCGACGGCCAGAACCTCTTCGACCTGGGCGCCAAATCGCTGCTGGTGATGCGCTTCGTGGCCCGCGTGCGCGAGGCCGGCGTGCACACCCTGGGCGTGGCCGACGTGTACGACCGCCCCACCCTGGCCGGCATCGCGCAGGCCATGGCCGGCGCGGCCAGCGCGCCGCGCCGCCAGCGCCGTGCGGCGCCCGCCAACGCCGGTGGCGGCATCGCCATCGTGGGCATGGCCGTGCGCGTGCCGGGCTCGCCCGACCTCGAGTCCTTCTGGCAGAACCTGCTCGATGGCCGCGAGGGCATCCGTCACTTCCGCCCCGAGGAGCTCGACCCCTCGCTGCCTGAAGAGCTGCGCGCGCGCCCCAACTTCGTGGCCGCGCACGGCGCGCTCGAAGACGTCGAGCGCTTCGACGCCGCGCACTTCGGCGTCTCCGCACGTGAAGCCGTGATGCTCGACCCGCAGCAGCGCCTGATGCTGGAGTTGAGCATCACCGCGCTGGAGCACGCGGGCATCGACCACACGCGCCTCCATGAACGCGTGGGGGTGTACGCGGGCACCGGCAACAACGCCTACGCCCTCGCGCTGCGCCAGGAGAACCCCGAACTCATCCGCCAGGTGGGCGAATTCGCCACCATGCTCGCGAGCGAGAAGGACTACGTCGCCACGCGCATCGCCAACCGCCTCAACCTCAAGGGCCCGGCGATCAGCATCCACACCGCCTGCTCCACCAGCCTGGTGGCCGTGGCGCAGGCCTGGCATGCGCTGGCCAGCGGCCAGTGCGACATCGCGCTGGCGGGCGGCGCCAACGTGCACGCGCCGCAGGCCACGGGCTACCTGCACGTGGAAGGCGGCATGGAATCGGCCGACGGCCACTGCCGCCCCTTCGACGCGCAGGCCAGCGGCACCGTGTTCGCCAGCGGCGGCGGCATGGTGGTGCTCAAGCGGCTGGACGATGCCATCGCCAACGGTGACACCATCTACGCCGTGGTGCGCGGCGTGGGTATCAACAACGACGGCGGCGACAAAGCCAGCTTCACCGCGCCCAGCGTCGCGGGCCAGCTCGAGGCCATCCGCATGGCGCTGGAGCATGCCGACATCGACCCGCGCAGCATCGGCTACGTCGAGGCGCATGGCACCGCCACCGCGTTGGGCGACCCGATCGAGATCAGCGCGCTCAGCAAGGCCTGGGCCGAGGACACGGCCGACACGCAGTTCTGCGGCATCGGCTCCGTGAAAAGCAACATCGGCCACCTGGCCGCGGGCGCCGGCGTGGTGGGCCTGGCCAAGGCCGCGCTCGCCTTGCAGCGCGGCGTGATCCCGGCCACGCTGCACTACACGCAGCCCAACCCGCAGATCGATTTCGCGCGCACGCCCTTCCAGGTGGTGGCGCGCAACACGCCCTGGACCGATGGCCACGGCGAGGCGCCGCGCCGCGCGGCCATCAGCTCCTTCGGCGTCGGCGGCACCAACGCGCACGTGGTCATCGAGGCCGCGCCCACCACCGCCGCCGCATCGGACGACGCAAGCGAGGGCCAGCGCTGGGTGCTGCCGCTGTCCGCCCGCACCGCCGACGAGGCCCTGGCCCGCGCCCGCGCGCTGGCCGATCACCTGCAGGCCCACCCCGAACTGCCCCTGCCCGCCGTGGCCGCCACGCTGATGCGCGGCCGCCGGGCGATGGCGCATCGCCTGAGCGTGGTCGCCACTTCCACCGCCCAGGCCATCGAGGCGCTGCGCGCGGCGAAGTCGCCCACGGCCGCGCTCGCCTCGCCGCGCCTGGTCTTCCTGTTCCCCGGGCAGGGCTCGCAGCACCCCGGCATGGCGCGCCAGTTGTTCGACGAGGTCCCGGCCTTCGCCGAGGCCCTGCAGCGCTGCACCGAGGCGCTCAAGCCCCTGCTCGGCGGCAACGACCTGCTGCCCTGGCTCGTGCAAGCCGAGCCGGCCGACGAGGCCATCGCGCGCCAGTTGGCCGACACGCGCCACGCGCAGCCCGCGCTGTTCGCCATGTCTTATGCCCTGGCGAGCTGGCTCGACACCCTGGGCGTGAAGCCCGCCGCGCTCATCGGCCACAGCATCGGCGAATACGCCGCCGCCTGCCATGCGGGCGTGCTCTCACTCGATGACGCGCTGGCCGCCGTGGTCGCGCGTGGCCAGGCCATGGCCGATCAGCCGCCCGGCGCCATGCTCGCCGTGCGCCTGGGCGCCGACGAATTGCGCGCCCGCCTGCCGACCAACATCGACATCGCCGGCATCAACGCGCCCACGCTCACCGTGGTCGCCGGCCCCGTCGATGCCGTCGAATCGCTGGCAAGGGATCTCGAAGCGAGCGAGGTTCACTGCACGCGCCTGCGCGTTTCGCACGCCTTCCACAGCGCCAGCATGGACGGCGCGCTGCCGCGCGTGCAGGCCGCACTCGCCAAGGCCCGCCTGAGCGCGCCGCGCCTGCCCGTCTACTCCTGCGTGAGCGGCGCGCCGCTCAGCGCCGCCGAGGCCACCGACCCCGCCTACTGGGCGCGCCAGGTGCGCGCGCCGGTGCGCTTCAGCCAGGCCGTGAACGCCGAACTCGCACAGGGCGACTGCGTGTTCCTCGAGGTCGGTCCCGGCCAGGCCTTGTCGGCCCTGGTGCGCCAGCACCGTGGCGCGCAGAACGCGGCGCCACGCAACCTGGCCCTGCTGGGCCCCGCCAACCAGCCCGGCGAGCCCGCCGCGCACGCGCTCGCCGCCATCGGCGTGCTGTGGAGCGCGGGCGTGGACATCGCCTGGCCCGTGGCCGCCAGCGCCCCGCGCGCGGCCCTGCCCACCTACCCCTTCGGCGGCGAGCGCCACTGGTTCACGCGCCGCGCCCCCGCCACACCCCTTTCATCGACCGGTGCTTCCGCACCCCAGCAGGCCCCCATCGCCATGAGCCGTCTACCCGCCGTCGAAGCCGAACTGCAACGCATCCTCAGCGATGTCTCGGGCATCCCCGCCGACGAGATCACGCCCGAGGCCACCTTCGTGGACCAGGGCCTGGACTCGCTGTCGCTGACCCAGGCCACACTGGAGATCGAGCGCGTGTTCGGCGTCAAGCTGCGCTTTCGCCGCTTGCTGGAAGACCTGGACAACACGCGCAAGCTCGCGGTGCTGCTCGACGCGGAGATGCCGCCCGAGCGCTTCGCGCCGCCGGCCGCTGCGCCGGCACCCGTCCCGCCCGCTGCAGCGCCCGCCGCCATGGCCCAGGCCGCACCGCAGCAGCCGATTGCGCTGCCCGCCTTCAATGCCACACCGCTGGCCACGGGCCAGGGCGATGCGCTGCACACGCTCATCCAGCAGCAGATGCAGCTGATGTCGCAGCAACTCGCGCTGCTGGCGGGCACGCCGGTGGCCCCGGCCGCCGCCGCGCCGCTCCCCGTCGCTGCGCCCGCGACGTCCGCCGCCCACGTGGCCGCCCCCGTGGCCCGCGCCAGCGCCCCCGCGCCCGCCGCCAGCGAGAGCAACGAACAGCCCTCCATCAAGTCCCTGGTGGAAAAGCCCTTTGGCGCTTCGCCGCGCCTCACGCTGCAGGCCGGCCAGGACTTCACGCCCGCCCAGCACCGCTGGATCGACGACTTCATCGCGAAATACAACGCGCGCACCGCCAAGTCCAAATCCTTCAGCCAGGACAACCGCAAGGTGATGGCCGACCCGCGCGTGGTCACCGGCTTCAACCCGATGTGGAAGGACCTCGTCTACCCCATCGTGGTCGACCGCTCCAGGGGCGCGAGCCTGTGGGACCTGGACGGCAACGAGTACATCGACCTGCTCTCCTGCTTCGGTGCCAACATGCTCGGCTACCAGCCGGACTACCTGCTCAAGGCCATGCACGAGCAGCTCGACCGCGGTCTGGAAGTCGGCCCGCAGCACCCGTTGTCGGCCGACGTGGCACACCTCATCTCCAAGTTCACCGGCATGGAGCGCGTGGGCTTTTGCAACACCGGCTCCGAGGCCGTGATGGGCGCCATGCGCATTGCGCGCACCGTCACCGGCCGCAAGAAGATCGCCATCTTCACCAACTCGTACCACGGCATCTTCGACGAGGTGATCGTGCGCGGCACGAAACAGCTGCGCTCGCTGTCCGCCGCGCCGGGCATCCTGGCCAACGCGGTCGAGAACATCCTGGTGCTCGACTGGAACAGCGAGGAATCGCTCAAGGTCCTGCGCGAGCAGGGGCCGCAGCTCGCGGCCATCATGACCGAGCCGATCCAGAACAAGTACCCCAACATCCGCCCGCGCGAGTTCGTGCGCTCCTTGCGCGAGATTGCCGACGCCAGCGGCTGCGCGCTGATCTTCGACGAGGTCGTCACGGGTTTCCGCGTGGCCCGCGGCGGCGCGCAGGAGTTCTACGGCGTGCGCGCCGACATCTCCACCTTCGGCAAGGTCATCGGCGGCGGCCTGCCCTTCGCGGCCATCGCGGGCAATGCCAACTGGCTGGACGCGCTGGACGGCGGCCACTGGCAGTACGGAGACAACTCCTACCCCGAAGCGGGCGTCACCTACTTCGCCGGCACCTTCGTGCGCCACCCGCTGGCCCTGGCCGCGGCCAAGGCCTCGCTGGAGCACATCGACCGCGCGGGCCCTGCGTTCTACAGCGAGATCAACGCCCGCACCCAGCGCATGATCGACCGCCTCAACGCCGGCTTTGCCCAACGCGGCGCGCCCTGCAGCGCGGTGAACTGCGCGTCCATCTGGCGCCTGCACTGGGACGACGGGCAGAAGAACGTCAGCCTCTTCTACTACCTCATCCGCCACCTCGGCCTGCACGTGTACGAGCAGTTCGGCCACTTCGTGACCGAGGCCATGACGGAGGAGATCACGAACCGGATCGCCGACACCATCCTCAAGGCGCTGGACGAGCTGATGGCCCTGGGCTTCATCACGCGCCGCGACGGCGGCTCGCCCGGCGGCGGCCTGCCGCTCGACGCCGCGTCCGGCGAACCGGCCACGCCCGCCCCCACCGAGGCCGCGCTGGCCCCGGGCCAGACCGAGCGCTGGCTGGTCGGCGCCTTCGACGACAACGCGCGCCGCGCGCTCAACGAGTCCTTTTGCGTGAGCCTGCAAGGCGAGGTCGACAAGGCCGCGCTGCGCCAGGCCCTGCAGGACGTGGCCACGCGCCACGCCGCCTTCCACCTGAGCTTCGACACCACCGAGCCGCGCCAGAGCCTGCGCCCCGCACAGCCGGTCGCCATCGCCGAGGTGGACCTGCGCGGCGAGACCGACGCCGATGCCGCGCTCGACGCCTTCTGCACGCAGGCCAGCCGGCGCGACTTTCCCTTCGATCAGGCACCGCTCGCCGCTTTCAGCCTGCTGGATCTGTCCGACGGCCGCGTCGTCGTTCACGTCGTCGCCAGCCACTTGATCTTCGACGGTTGGGCCTCCAGCGTCTTCAACGCCGAACTCGCCGAGGCCTACCAGGCGCGCCGCCAGGGCATGGCACCCGCCTTCGCCAAGCCCGCCGAATCGCCGCTGGCCTTCGCCATCGGCGAGCAGGCCCGTCAGGACGGTCCGCAGGCGAAAGAAGCGCTGGCGTTCTGGACCGAGGTGATGCGCCAGCCGCCGCCGCCCGTGAACCTGGGCGACCGACGTCCCGACGGACGCCGCCAGTTCAGCGCCGACACCGTGCGCGTGCGCATCGACGGCGCGCGGCTCGAGCAACTGCGCGCCCGCGCCAAGGCGCGCGGCGCCACGCTGTTCCAGTGGCTGCTCACCGCCGTCACGCGCCTCATCCACGAACGCAGCGGCCAGGGCGAATTCGTCGTCAGCATCCCCTACGCCAGCCAGTCGCTGCAGCGCCACGGCCCGCTCATGGCCGACGGCGTGCTCGATCTGCCGCTGCGACTGTCGTGCTCACCGCAGGACACCGATGAGGCGCTGCTCACCCGCGTGCGCTCGCACCTCATGGATGCCTTGGAGTACCCGGTCATGACGCAGGGCACCCTGGCCCGCGCCCTGGGCCTGCCCAGCCGCGGCGACCGCCCGCCGCTCACCGGCATCTACTTCAACCTCAACCCCAAGGTCGATCTCTCGGGCTACCTGCCGCTGCGCGCCGCCATGCACGAAGGCCGCAAACAGGGCCTGCTGGCCGAGCTGTTCTTCAACTTCTACGAGCAGGACGCGGCCCTGACGCTGGACCTGCACCACAGCGCCGAGTTCTTCAGCCTCGAGCGTGCGCAGTCGCTGGTCGACGGCCTGCTGGCGCAGATCGACCGGCTCAATGGCGCGCCCGCGCTGAGCAAGCCCGCCGCGAGCGCCGGCACACCGACGACCGCGAGCACGCCGATGAAGGCCGCCACCGCCGCCATCGACCCGCGCATCGCCGCCTGGAATCGCGCCACCGACGTGCCCTTCGACCTCAACACGCGCGTCGAAGCCTCCATCAGCCGACAGGCCCAGGCCACGCCCGACGCCACCGCCGTGATCGCGCGCGGCACCTCGCTCACGTACGCGCAACTCGAACAACGCGCCAACCAGTTCGGCCAGCTGCTCGCCCAGCGCGGCATCGGCCCCGGCGCCCTGGTGGGCGTGTGCCTCTCGCGCGGCCCCGAGCTCGTGCCCGCGCTGCTCGGCATCCTGAAAACCGGCGCCGCCTACGTGCCGCTGGACCCGAACTTCCCCAAGGACCGCCTGAGCTACATGGCCGAGGACGCCGAGCTGCGCCTGGTCGTCACCGAATCGGCGCACGCCGAACTGGCCGGCCTGCCGCGCGAACGGCAGTTGCGTGTCGACGACGACCGCACCCTCATCGATGCCGCGCCCGCCACCGCCCTGCCCGCGCCGCACAACCCCGGCGGCGACGCGCCGGTGTACGTGATCTACACCTCCGGCTCCACCGGCAAGCCCAAGGGCGTGGCCGTGCCGCAGCGCGCGGTGAGCAACTTCCTCATGACCATGCAGCGCGAGCCCGGTCTCACCGCCAGCGACCGCCTGCTCGCCGTGACCACCCTGTCCTTCGACATCGCGGTGCTGGAGCTCTACCTGCCCCTGGTCACCGGCGCCTGCACCGTGCTCGCCCAGCGCGAGGAGATCATGGACGGCGAGGTGCTCGGCCGCCTGATCGCGGATCAGCGCATCAACGTGATGCAGGCCACGCCCACCACCTGGCACATGCTGCTGGACGCCGACTGGCGCGCACCCGCGAACTTCCGCGCCCTGTGCGGCGGCGAGCCGCTGCCGCCCTCGCTGGCCGCCAAACTGCTGGACCAGAAGATCGAGCTGTGGAACATGTACGGGCCGACCGAGACCACGGTCTGGTCCACGCTCAGCCGCATCACCGACGCCGCGCAGAAGATCAGCATCGGCCACCCCATCGCCAACACGCAGGTCTGGGTGCTCGACGAACAGGGCCAGCCCTGCGGCATCGGCCAGGAAGGCGAGCTCTGCATCGGCGGCACCGGCGTGGCCAACGGCTACTTCAAGCGCTCCGAGCTCACCGCCGAGCGCTTCGTGCCCGACCCGTTCAGCAACGTGCCCGGCGCCCGCCTCTACCGCACCGGCGACCTGGCGCGCTGGCTCGACCACGGCGGCCTGGAGCACCTCGGGCGCCTGGACTTCCAGGTCAAGATCCGCGGCTACCGCATCGAGCTCGGCGAGATCGAGGCCCGCCTGGCCGCGCTGCCCGGCATCGCCCGCACCGTCGTCATGGCGCGCGAGGACACGCCCGGCGACGTGCGCCTGATCGCCTACGCCGTGCCCTCGGCCGGCGCCACACCCGAACCCGCCGCCCTGCGCGACGCCCTGCGCGGCGGCCTGCCCGACTACATGCTGCCCCAGCAGGTGGTGCTGCTGGATGCCATGCCGCTGCTGCCCAACGGCAAGATCGACCGCAAGGCCCTGCCCGCGCCCGTGGCCACGGTGCCGGTGTCCAGCGGCCCGCTCACCCCCGCCACCACCGAGACGGAACGCGCGGTGCTGGACGCCATGCAGGCCGTGCTCAAGCTGCCCGCCATCGGTGCCGACGAGGACTTCTTCGCGCTCGGCGGCCACTCGCTGCTGGCGGCCAAGCTCATGGGCCAGCTCAACAAGGGCCTGGGCCTGCAGCTCAACCTGCGCGTGCTGTTCGAGTCGCCCACGGTGCAGAAGCTGGCGCGCGCCATCGACGAGCAGCGCGGCGGCAAGGCCCCGCAGCGCCCGCCGCTGGTGCACCAGCCCGAGCGCCGCCAGGCCCCGCTCACCCTCATGCAGGAGCGCATCCGCTTCATCGAAGAGATGCACCCGGGCCGCGTGGTCTACAACGTGCCCTCGGCCCACCGCCTGCGCGGGCCCATGGACGAGGCCCTTTTCGACCAGGCCTTCCAGGCCATGGTGCGGCGCCAGGCCTCGCTGCGCACGGTCGTCGTGCGCGATGGCGACACCTGGGTGCAGCGCACGCTCGACAGCGTGCCCTGCTCGCTGCTGCCGGTGGAAGACCTCAGCCACGTGCCCGAGGACCGGCGCGAGGAGGCGATGGTCGACCTCGTGGCCACCTGGGTGGCCCAGCCCTTCACGCTGGATCAGGCGCCGCTGTTCCGCGCGCGGCTCATCCGCCTGGACGCGCAGCACCACATCTTCTTCTTCATGACCCACCACGTGGTGTGGGACGGCTGGTCCTTCGACCTGCTGTACGAGAACATGAGCGCCTACTACTCGGCCCTGCTGGAGAAGCGCGAACCCGTGCTGCCCGCCATGCCGCTGCAGTACGTGGACTTCGCCGCCTGGCACAACGAGTGGATGGAAAGCGAGGAGATCGCCGGCCAGCTCGACCACTGGCAGCGCCAGTTCCTCAAGCGCCCCGTGCCGCCTGCGCTGACCGATCTGCCCCGCCTGCCCGGTGCGCAGCGCGTGGGCTCCACCGAGTACATGCGCATCGAATCCGCCGACGCCGAGCGCGTGCGCGAGGTGGCCAAGCAGACCGGCTCCACGCTGAGCATCGTCGCGCTGGCGGTGTACGCGGTGCTGGCCTCGCAACTGCTGCACGATCCCGAGCCCACCATTGGCGTGCCGGTGCGTGGCCGCCCGCACCCGGACCTGGAGCCCATCATGGGCTTCTTCAACAACATGCTGCCGGTGCGCCTGGCCGTGCGGCCCGAGATGACGTGGCTGGAGTGGATCAAGCACGTGCGCGCCACCATGGTGGACGCCTTTGCCAACCAGGACGTGCCCTTCGAACGCCTGTCGGCCGCGCTGGAGACCGCGCAGCCCGGCCTGCACGGACGGCTCTACCAGGCCCTCTTCACCTTCCAGGACGCACGCGCGCGTCCCGGCAACTGGGGCCCGCTCTCGCACGAGCGCACGCGCTTCAAGCACCGCGGTGCCACTGAAGACCTGAACTTCTGGCTGGTGGAAATCCCCAGCGGCATCGAAGGCGGCATCCAGTACGACACGCAGCTCTTCCTGCCCAGCACGGCGCAACTGCTGCGCGAGCGCTTCCTGGCCACCCTGATGGGCCTGGCCGATAACCCGAACCGCCAGGTCGCCGAGGCGCTGACGCCCAGCGCCGCCGAGCTGGAACGCCTGCGCGCGCTCGACGCCGCGCCCGTCAGCGGTCACGACCTGCTCAAGGCCCTGGCCCGCAGCGAAGGCGCGACCCTGCTGCGCGTCGGCACACAGGCACTGGACGGGCCTGCCCTGCAAGCGCGTGCGGCCGCCGCGCGCGACCCATTGGGCCCGGGCAGCGGCCCCGTCGACATCGCCGCTGTCGAGCCCCTCGAGGCCCTGGCCTCGGCACTGGCGGCTTTCGCCGCGAACCGCGCCGTGCGTTGGCCTGGCGCGCCCGCCGGTGCCACACTCGACGCGCGCCGCTGGAGCGACACCGTGGAAGCCCTGGCCGCGCAGGTGCAACTGCTGCCCGGCGACCGCCTCATCGCCCACGGCGGCCTGCCCGGCCTGCGCCTGGCCCTGCTCGGCCTGGCGCTGCGCCATGGCGTGGAGCTGGTGCTGGCCGACGCTGCGAACGCGCCCCAGGCCCTGGAGGCCCTGCACGCCGACAACACCGCCCTCGTCTTTGCCGACGCCAACACCTGGGCCGCGCTGCTGCAGGCCAACGCCGGCCGCGCGCTCTCGCTCATCGCCGCGCTGGACGTGCGCGAGGCCAGCCCCGAAGTGATGCAGGCCCTGGCCGACACCCAGGCCAGCACCCTCAACCTGGCCATCGACGCCGCCACCGGTCAGCCGCTGGCCATGGCCTGGGCACACGGCCCCGCCGACCACGACAACGTCGGCAAGCCCCTGCTGTGCGACACCCTGCGCGTCGGTGAATCCGCCGAGCGCTTCGCCGCCATCGGCGTGAGCGCGCCCCTGTGGACGCGTGGAGCCGATGGCGCCTGGCGCGCCACCGGCATGCTCGCGCGTTGGCGCTCCGACGGCGTGCTGCAGCGCATCGGCGAGGACGGTGCGTACGCCTGCCTGGCGGGCGAACGCCTCGCGCTTGATGCCCTGGAGCAGGACATCGCCCGGCTGCCCCTGGTGGCCCGTGCCGCCACTGCGCTGCAGGTGGATGCCCACGGCGCGCGCCGCCTGCTGCTCGGCCTCGAGCCCGAGGCCAGCCTGCAGGACGCCGGCCTGGACGCCCTGCTGCAGCGCGTGGACCAGCGCCTGGTGCAGCTCGTGCCCGCCGCCGCGCGCGCCCACGTCGAGCTGCGGTGCTGCGAACGCCTGGCCACCACGGCCGACGGCCGCTTCGCGCCCAGTGCCTCGCGCCTGCGCCGCCGCGACAACGCCGCCTCGGCCGCCGACCACTTCCAGGGCACGCCCACCGAGCGCGAGGTCTTCCTCGTGTGGAGCGAGCTGCTGGGCACCACGTCCATCCGCCGCAACGACAACTTCTTCGACCTCGGTGGTACGTCGCTCAGCGCCATGCAGGCCGTGCAGAAGCTGCAGAAGCGCCTGGGCCAGGAAGTGAGCCCGCGCCGCCTGGTATCCGAAACCCTGGCCCAACTGGCCGCCGCCTACGACGGCCAGGCCGGTGCGCCCACCACCGACACCGGTGCCAAGGCCGCCACCAGCGCCCCGAAGAGCGGCGGCGGCCTGATGTCCCGGCTGCGGCGTCTCGTGCAAGGGGCGTGAGGCAATGAACGCGCGGGCCTGTTACCGTCGGCACCCATGACCATCTCTATCAGGCACTTTGGCCGCTGGGATCGGCCGATGGTGGGGGTTCACGTGTCGGCCGAAGGCGCAGCACCGCCGCGCGCGCGCTTCCTGCTCTGCCGCCCGCTGGGCCAGGAGGCCGTGCGCAGCGCAGCCGCCTTCCGCGTGGCCGGCGAGCGGCTCTCGCGCGAGGGCGTCGAATCCCTGCGCTTCGACTACCACGGCACCGGCGACTCACCGGGCGACGAATCCGCCCAGTCGCTGGACGACTGGGTGCAGGACATCCTGACGGCGCACGAACTCATCGCCGCGGACGGCGGACCTCCCGTGCACTGGTTCGGCATGGGCCTGGGCGCGGTGGCCGCCCTGCGCGCGGCGCTGCTGGCCAAACACCCGCCGCGCCACCTCATCCTGTGGGAGCCCGTCTTCAATGGCGCCGACTACCTCGACGCCCTCATCGCCGGCCACAAGGCCGAACTGTCCATGATGTTCGCCCAGCCCTGGGAACAGATCGCCGGCAGTGGCAAGGTGGCCGAGCCCACGCTGCCCGGCGACGTGCTGGGCTTCGAACTCGGCGACCGCCTCGTCGCCGAGCTGCGCGCCCTGCCCGATCTCAACGTGCTGCCCGCACTGCGCCGCGGCCTGCGCATCACCTGCGCCGTGCGCGGCGACCAGCCCCACCCCTTCAACGGCCACGCGGCCCTGCCCACGTTCAAGCTGCACACCGTCGAACACCCCACCGACTGGATGTCCAGCCAGGCCATGGGCACCGCCATCGCGCCGCCCGACATCCCGCGGGTGCTTCTCTCCACGATCGACTAGGGTGTGTTCACACTATTTTTCCAAGATGCGTTGCGATCAGAAAGGCCATGCGCAAGGCGCGAAACACAGGCGGGCCGGTGGCCCGGCGAGGCTTCGCAACGCGGCGCATGGCCTTTCTGATCGCAACCCGAAGGGAATGGGGTGAAAACAGCGCCACTCGTCGTTGCACTCCTAGGCCAGGCGTCCAGCCTGGCCGTCGTCGCGCGCCTAGATTGGCGCTGTTTTCACCCCATTCGCACTTGGAAAAATAGTGTGAACACACCCTAAGCATGCAGGAGCAGACCCGCATCGTTGGCGCCGAAGGCCACCTCGTCGCCACCTTCACCCCGGCCCGGGGCGCCCCCGGTGCGGCGGCGCCCGTCATCGCCGTGCTCAGCAACTCCGGCGTCATTCCGCGCAGCGGACCGCACCGCATCAACGTGCTGCTGGCGCGCGAACTCGCGGCCATGGGCATCCCCTCGGTGCGTTTCGACATGAGCGGCCTGGGCGACAGCCAGCGCAGCGAGAGCACGCGCTCCGTCACCGAACAATGGGTGGCCGACACGCGCGAGGTGATGGACGCCGCGCAGGCGCAGTTCGGCTGCGCGCGCTTCTTCATGGTGGGCCTGTGCTCGGGCGCCATCATCGGCCACCTCGTGGCGCTGGAAGACGAGCGCATGCGCGCCGTGCTGCTGTGGGACATGTTCGCCTACCCCACGCTGCAATCGCGCCTGCGCAAACTCGCCTTCAAGATCGGCCGCGCAGGCCTCGTCGGCTCCGCGCAGAAGGCCGGTGTGATGGCGCTGCGAAAGCTGCGCCTGATGCCGCCCGACGACACCCCGGAAAAACCCAAGGGCGAGATGTCGGTGTCGCCGCCCAAGGCCGAATTCATGGGCCGCGTCGACCGGCTCACCCATCAGGGCGTGGAATTGCTCTTCGCGTACTGCGGCGGGCAACCCGAGTGGTTCAACCACCGCGGTCAGTTCGCGGCCATGTTCGCGGGGCAGCCGTGGTTGCCCAAGGTGGCCTTCGAGCTGCTGGAGACGACGGACCACCTGATCACGAGTGGGCCGGCGAAGCGGGCCTTCATCGACATGACGACGCGGTGGGTGCGAGAGCGGGTGGTGCCAGCCGCCGCTTCCCCGATCACTGCGCAGCCTCCAGCTCGCTGATCAGCGCCTTCATCTCGGCAATCTCGCGCCGCTGGGTTTCGATGATGCCATCGGCCAGACGGCGCACGCGGGGGTCGCTGATGTGCGCCCGCTCACTCGTGAGGATCGCGATCGAGTGGTGCGGAATCATCGCCTTCATGTACGACACCTGGTCCACGCTGGCCTGGCTGCGCACCAGCCACAGCGCGGCGGCAAAGACGGCGATGGCTGCCACCACCACCACCGCGTTGAAGCGCGGGTTGGCCAGCATGCCGTGCATGAACGCCAGCATGATCAGTGCCATGGCCGCCCCCATCACCAGCGCCATGTAGGAGCGTGTTTCGCTGAAGAACACGTGGTCGGCGGCATACGTGTTCAGGTACATCAAGGGCAGCATGACCACCGTGGAGGTGGCGATCATGGCGGTGAATCGGCGGTACATGTGCATGGGGTCGCTCCCGGTGGTGGAGAGACCTGCTGCGGCAATTGCCGTTCCCGAACTGACTCCCCTTCTCATTCAGGGTTTTCGCCGGCGAGCGCACGTCGGTAGCGGCTCAGCCATGCCGTTGCGAATGGACTCACGCATGCCGGGCACGGACAGCCTGGGCTTCAACCGCCTGACGCACCGGCTCGGGCAGGTTCAAGTCCGCGATGACTTCCCCCACCACCGGCACGAGCGCCGCACCAGCGCCAGCCCCCACCGCGCCCTGCACGCCGCCCGTGAGCAGGCCGATCGCCGCGTGCAGCCCAACGCGGTACTCGCCGCCTTCGTCCCACTTGCGGGCTTCTTCCTCCTTGCCTTCGCGGCGCAGCGCCACCGCCTGCTGGTCCGCATAGCTCGCGGCCATCGGCACGGCCTGCTGCCCGAACCCCGTGGTGATGACCACCTGGGCGTTGACCTCGTCCTTGACCTTGTCCTTGTCCTTGTCGAAGATCGGCGCCAACCCCGTCTCGGCGTCTCCCGTTCGGGCTTCCTTGTCACCCGCGATGCCGCTGATGCTGGCCTTGGTGGTGCTGCTGGCCTGACCGTCGTCCGATCCGATGCCCGCGCCGCTGCTGCCGAGCTGGCCGCCCGCGCCCACCGTCGCGCCGCTGGCCTTGGCCTTGTAGCGCGCCTCGTTGTGCACGTCTTCCAGCTCGACGCCACCTTCGTTGTGGAAGTCATTGCGCTGCTCGTCCACGGCCAGCTGCGTGCTGGTGATCGCCCCGCCCTTGAGCA
>NZ_WVZN01000008.1 GCF_011772445.1 Hydrogenophaga sp.
CCGGGGGAGCCGACGTCGAACTGGCGGTAGGTGTTGCGGCTGACACCGGCGGCGCTGGGCGTCTGGATGTTGACCAGGGGCACGCCGTTGGGGGCGGTCAGCACCGTGGGGCGCTGATTGCCGGGGGCGGACGGATCGGCCACGATCTGCGCCCAGGCCTGCGGGCTGGAGAGCGGGCTGCTCACGGCCAGGGCCACGGCCCATTGCACAGAACACGCCAGCCCGCGCGCGGNNTTGTGCTTCTTCTTCACTCGCTACTCCCTGATGTTGAACCCAACGCCGTGCCACATGCACGGCGCGCGCGATCACATCAGCGAGGACGAGAGAGGCCCATACCGCGAAGGCAGTAGTTGAGCCGGTTTGGGGCCGGATTCAGGCAAGCCTCATGCGTTCATCAAAATCGAAGCGCCCTGCCCCACCGACAGGTGCGGCGCGGTTCACCGCGGCTCAATGGCCCAGCAGGTTCTGCCGCACCCGCAGCAGGTGCGCCACCGTCACCTTCTTCGCGCGCGCCGCGTCGCGGTCGCGCAGGGCCTTCACGATCTCGCGGTGCTCGGCCTGGTAGGCCAGGCGCCGCTCGGGCGTCACGCTCTTCTTCTTGAGCTGGCCCCAGTCGCCCTGCGCGCGCACGGTCTTCATCAGCTCGAACACATTGGCCACGAAGCTGTTGTGCGCCGCGTCGGCGATGGCCTGGTGCAGCTCGGCGTCCCAGTGCTCGAAGGCCTCCAGCGTGCTCGCGCGCTCGGCCTCGTCGCAGCAGTGGTCCATGCGCTGCAGATCGGCCGAGTTGGCGTTGCGCACGGCCATGTCGATGATGGCCGGCTCCATCGCCAGGCGCGCCTCCATCAGTTCGGCCGGGCTGGTGTAGCGCGACGAATCCTGCGCCACGCGGCGGCCGAGTTGGTCGCCCGCACGCTCGCTCACGTAGGTGCCGCTGCCCACGGTCTGCTCGATCAGGCCCTGCTGCTTCAATTCCAGCAAGGCCTTGCGCACCGTGGTGCGGCTCACGCCGTGCTGATCCGACAGTTCGCGCTCGGTGGGCAGGCGGTCGCCCGCGCGCCAGTGCCCGGACTGGAACTGGTCGAGCAGGATCTGGCGCAGGTGGGTGGCGAGGCTCATGCGCGGCACTGTACCAAATCAGACCAATTGCGCTCAGTGAGCGTGCCCCAGGGTATTCCCGCAGTGGATCCGCTCCATGACGGCCTACCATTGCCGCTCTGGTACCAATTGGTATTTTTTGGTACCTGACATGAACCACCAGGAGATTTCGTGCGCATCGCCACCTTCGCCCATGAGGGCCAACGCCGCGTCGGCCTCGTCTCGGCCGACGGCCAGACCGTCACCCCTTTCGACCTGTCCCCCACCGACGCGCAGCGCGGCGCGCTGCCGCTGGTGGAAGCTGCCGCCGCTGGCCGTCCACTGCCCGGCACCAAGGGCCAAGCCATCGCCCTGTCGGCCGTTCAACTGCAGGCGCCCATCCCCCTGCCCCGCCGCAACCTCTGGTGCGTGGGCCGCAACTACCACGAGCACGCGAAGGAGCTGCAGGGCTCGGTCTTCAAGAACAACAACGCCAACCCGGCGCAGTGGCCCATCGTCTTCACCAAGGTGCCCGAGTGCGTGGTCGGCCCCACCGATGCGGTGCGGCTGCCCGGCGAGGCCATCTCCCCGCAGATCGACTACGAGGCCGAACTGGCCGTGGTCATCGGCACCGGCGGCAAGAACATCGCCAAGGCCGACGCGATGAAGCATGTGTGGGGCTACACCATCGTCAACGACGTCACCGCGCGCGACGTGCAGATGCGCCACCAGCAGTGGGACATGGGCAAGAGCTTCGACACCTTCTGCCCCATGGGGCCCTGGATCGTGACGGCCGACGAACTCGACGGCCAGCACACGCGCGTGCGCTGCTGGGTCAACGGCGAGCCTCGGCAGGATGGCCGCACCGAGGACCTGATCTTCGACATCCCCACGCTGATCGAGACCATCTCGCGCGGCATCACGCTCCACCCCGGCGACGTGATCGCCACCGGCACGCCCGCCGGCGTCGGCATGGGTCTGAGTCCGCCGCAGTTCCTCAAGGCCGGCGACGTGGTGCGCATCGAGATCGATGGCATCGGCCAGATCGAGAACCGCTTCGCCTGAACCTTTCTCTCCGCTTTTTTTTCGCGCACACCACAACAGACAGGAGACACACGCCATGCAACGACGCGACTTCCACCGCCTGCTCGGCGCCTCGGCGGCCCTGGGCCTCACCGGCCTGGCCCCCGCCTTCGCGCAGGACCCGTACCCCAGCAAGCCCATCACCATGGTCGTGCCCTTCCCGCCCGGTGGCGTGGCCGACACCGTGGGCCGCCCCGTGGCCGAGGCCATGGGCCGGCACCTGAACCAGTCGGTGGTGGTCGTCAACCGCGGCGGCGCGGGCGGTGCCATCGGCATGGCGGCTGTGGCCAAGGCCCCGGCCGATGGCTACACGGTGCTCATGGCCTTGTCGTCGCTGGTGGTCCTGCCCGAGGCCGACCGCATCCTCAATCGGCCCGCGCAGTTCGAGGTGAACCAGCTCGCGCCCATCGCGCGCATGACGGCCGACCCCACCGTGCTGGTGGTGCGCGCCGACAGCCCCTGGAAAACCTACGCCGAGTTCATCGCTTACGCCAAGGCCAACCCCGGGCGCATCACCTTCGGCTCCTCGGGCAACTACGGCACCATGCAGGTGCCCATGGAGCAGCTCAAGGCCGCCACCAACACCTTCATGCTGCACGTGCCCTACACCGGCGCGGGGCCGGCCATCGTGGGCCTGCTCGGCGGCCAGGTGGAGGCCCTGGCCAGCGGCCCGGCCAGCGTCGTCGGTCACATCAAGAGCGGGCGCATGCGCGCGCTGGCGCACTGGGGCGAAGGCCGCCTGGCCCTGCTGCCCGACGTGCCCAGCTTCAAGGAACTGGGTGTGAACATCAGCTACTCGCAGTGGGCCGGCCTGTTCGCGCCGGCGGGCACCCCGCAGGCGGCCATCGACAAGCTGCGCGAGGCCGCGCGCGCCGCCGCGCGCGACGAGCGCACCATCCAGGTGATGACCACCGCCGGCACGCAGTTCCAGTACCAGGACGCGGCCGAGTTCGACGCCTTCGTGAAAGCCGACGCGGCGGCGATGAAGAGCGTGGTGCAGCGCATCGGCAAGGTGAACTGAGCGCGGCGCGCTGGCCGGCCCGAACCGTTCAGGCCGGAAAGCGCGCGCCGCTCAGTTCGATGATGGCCGCGTCGCCGCGCAGCTGCGCTGCACTACCATGCCCGTTGGCTTCAAGACATCAGGGAGAGCCATATGGGCGTTGCTCGAAGGGTCCGTCTTCTGCTGGCGATCGCTCTGGTACTCGCCGGCAGCGGTGTCCAGTCCGAGGTGTACCGCTGGACAGACAGCCAGGGCCGGGTCCATTTCGGAGACCGGCCTGATGCCGCGGCAGCACAGGGGGCGAAGAAGGTGCTGGTTCCCCGCCCGAACCGATACCCAAACCCGGCGTTGCCGCGCAACGGCAAGACAGCTGTCAGGCGAAGTGGGCCGCGTTTCGAGCCAGCACGGAATGTTTTGCCGCCTGCGGCAAACACATCGGCAGGAGTGGCCGAAGAAACAACGCCGGCTGTGTGCAGTGCGAGGACATGCCGATGCCCCGGTGCTGAAGTCAGGCCTCCTTGGCCAGCACAGTCAGCAGCGTCTCGCCGGTGGCGACCAATTTCTCGACGCCGTCCTCGATGGCGTACAGCTCGCAGGCGGTAAACACCTGCTGCCGGCCCGGCTTGACGACACGGGCCCTGGCAAGAAAGCGCTGCCCGGCAGCGGGTCGCAGGCAGTTGACCGAGAAGTGGGCCGCCAGCAAGCGCGGGCCCACCAACGTTGCCGCCGCAAAGCCACAGGCGGTATCAATGAGCGCGCCCACCAGCCCCGCGTGAAGGAAGCCGGCGTACTGTCCCGCCTCTTTGCGCCAGGGCATCGCCAACTCCACCGCACCCGGCGCGCAGGACACCACGTCAAAGCCGCACCATCGGTTGAACTCGGCCGATGCATTGATGCGTCGTACCAGCGCGGTCGGATCCTCGTCCATGGTGCAGCTCCAGGCAGATGGTGTGCCTGGAAAATAGAACACCCCGTTGCGGCTGGCTGTCCACCGAGCGACAGCGGCCGCCGGGAGGGGCGTTCACCTCACAGCCCCAATGACGTGAGCCCGGGATGGTTGCCGGCGTCGTCGTGCCATTCGTACGCAAACCGGACAGCGATGCGATGGCCGTCAAAAGTACGGCGGTGATCCGGCGAGCGCTCTGCGAGCGCTTCAGTTCATTGCCGACCGGCTGAGCACTCCTGACTGACACAGCGCGCTGAACGACCGCGTCCCGGAGTGACATGACCCCGGTCACTTCCCGCTCCACCGCCCGCCTTCGACACTTGCAGGACCGTGTCGCCGCACCGGCGCGCGTTGCCCACCTTCATGTCGAGACGAGGTCCTGCATGCTTTCCGCCACTTTCAAGCGCCTCCCCCTGCACGGCTGCCTTGCGCTGATGCCCGTGCTCGCCAGCGCGCAGATCGGCCCCTTGCTCACCACGGAGCCGATGCGCAGCGTGCGGCAACTGGGAGACGGCGACTTGAGCTGCGCGCAGATCCATGCGGAAACCCAGACCTTGGAGAAAGCCGGGCAGGCGCACCAGGCCGAAGCGGCGCAGGCGCAGCAGGCCATGACGGACACGCAGAACGAGATGATGAAGCTCGCCAGCGAAGGCCGGGGCGGCGTGGGGTCCGCCATCGGCGGCAGCTTGCTGGGGCTGATACCCGGTGGCGCCCAGATGCAGGGCTATGCCATGCAGGCGGCGGCTGAGGCGCGCCGGGCCGGCATGCAGGACAGCACCAACACGATGATGCAGGCGCAGACGCGCCTGGTGAATGCGGAACAGGCGCTGGAACACGTGCAGGCGCGCAGCGAGCACCTGGTGGACCTGTTCCTCAAGAAAGGCTGCAAGCTGTCGGAAGTGAAGGCCGCGATGGATGCAACCCAATGAACCCGCGTCAGCGGCAGTTTCGATCGACAGCCGTCGCCATGGCTCAACTCCTGGCGCGTGGCTTGAGACGGAAACTCACGCCGAGCCGGTTGATCGCATTCATCGCCGCGATGGTCAAGGTCAGGTCCACCAGGTCCTTCTCGCCGAACACCGCCAGCGCGGCTGCGTAGGCTTCGTCGGAAGCGTGCGTTTCGCTCACACGCGTGACTTCCTCTGACCACGCCAGCGCGGCACGCTCCCGCTCCGTGAACAGATGCTCGACTTCGTGCCAGACTGGAACCAGCACCGCCTTGTCGACAGACACCCCCTCCTTGAGCAGGTCGCGGGTGTGAATGTCGATGCAATGTGCACACCCGTTGATTTGCGACACACGCAGGAAGACCAGGTGGACAAGGGCGCTGGACAGGTTCGTGTCGTTGACGACGTAGTGATGCAGGACACCGATTGCCTTTGCCCCTTCGGGAGAAACCGCAAACCAGTTCGCGCGGGCCATGATGTTCGATCCTTTCAAGTCAGGGTTGTTGACAGCCGGAAACTCGGCTTGTCCCACCCCAGACGGATCACACCCGCGCGTTGTGACAGATCGCGAGCCCACGGCCCGCGGTCGTGCATCCGGAGCGCGGCCCAATGAGGGCGCGTCAGCGGCAGTTCTGATCGAAGGTCGTCGTCATGGTGTCGATCACCGTGGGACGCACCTTGAGCCAGGCCTCGGCCTTCATGCGGTTGGCGTCGGCTTCGCATTGAAGGTGCGCGGGCGCGGGCGGCTTCTGCGGCATCAGCCGGATCAGGCCGGACAAGGCCGCGCAGTACTGTTTGAAGTCCTTCTTCTGCAAGGCGCTGTCGCGTTGGGCCCGCAGTTTCTCGTGCTCGGCGCAGGGCGCGTCATTGGCCGCCAAGGCGGCGGTGGCCACGAGGTACAGGGTCAGGGCGAGGAGCGGTCGGGGCATGGAGACAGGTTCCGATCGTGACGTGGGTTGGGACGTGGATTGAACAGACGGCACCGAGTGTCGATGTGCGTCCCGCCCGGCGTAAGTGACCCGGGTCACATGCGCGGGCCATTGCCTGTCAGCGCGCCAGCGCGTCCAGCAGTTGCTGCGCCAGCACCGGCTTGTGCAGGAAGGGCACGCCGCTGGCCTTGATCTCGCTGATGCGCTGCGGCGCGGTCTCGCCCGTCACCAGCAGGGTGCGCAGCTGCGGCGCGCTGCCGCGCAGCGCGAGCAGAAACGCCAGCCCGTTGCTGTCGCCCGGCAGGCGGTCGTCGGACACGACGGCCTCGATCGGGTGCGCGTCGAGCAGTTGCCGCGCCTGCGGCAGGTCGCTCGCGCCGTGCACGGTGCAACCGTACGACGAGAGCAGCAACGTCAGCGCCTCGCGCCCCACCCGCTCGTCGTCGACGATGAGCACGTGGCGCGGCAGGCGCCCTTCGCTCACCACGGGGTCGGCGGGCGCGGGCGCGCCCAGCGCGGCCGCTCCCTCGACGGCCTGCCGCGCCCACACCCGGAATCGCGTGCCGCGCCCTGGCGTGGACGAGAGTTCGACGGGGTGCTCCAGCAGGCTCGACAGGCGCTTGACGATGGACAGGCCGATGCCCAGGCCGGCGGCGCGGTCGCGCTGCGGGTTGTCCAACTGGTAGAACTCGTCGAACACGCGCGCCTGGTGCTCGCGGGCGATGCCGATGCCGGTGTCGATGACCTCGAAGCAGACCCAGCCGGGGTGCGCCGCCGGTGCCCCCGTGCGGGCCGCGATCAGCACGCCGCCGCTGCGCGTGTACTTGATGGCGTTGTCGATGAGGTTGCCGAGCAGGCGCGTGAGCAGCAAGGCGTCGCTCATCACGGCCAACTCGCCCGGCGCGCGGAAGCGGATCTGCAGATCGCGCGCCTGCGCGCTGCCGGCGAAGGTGTGGTTGAGCGAGAGAAACAGCCCGTGCACGCGAACGGCCTCGACGCAGGGCTGCACCGCACCCGCGTCCAGCCGCGAGATGTCGAGCATGGTGTCGAGGGACTGGTTGAGCAGGCGCACCGAATGGCTCAGGCGGGTGACGGTCTGCGCGCTGTCCGGGTCCAGCCGCGAACGCGCCAGCACCGAGGTGAACAGCGAGATGGCGTGCAGGGGTTGGCGCAAATCATGGCTGGCGGACGCGAGGAAGCGGCTCTTCTCGCGGTTGGCGTTTTCCACCAGCTCCACCTGCTGCGCCAGGCGGCGGGCCAGGTCTTCCTTCTCGAATCGCACCGTGAGCGATTGCTCCAGCAGGTCGGCCTGCTGGAAGGTCCACTTGAGCGTCATCACCAGAAAGAGCGCCATGCAGGCGGCCAGCACCCAGCCGACCAGGCCACCGTGCCAAAGGCAGGCGCTGACCATGCCCGCGCCGGCCGGCAGGCTGAAGGCGGCAATGGTCTGGCGGTGGGTGGAGACGATCGCGGAGCCCAGCGAGACCGCGCCCATGATGAAGATGGAGATCAGCACGGTGTCGTCGGTGCTGCGGTGGGCGCTCAGCATCCAGGGCGCCAGGCCCCACATGCTGCCCAGCAGCAGGATGTCGCGCACACGGCCGCGGAGGATGTCGGGCAGTTCGTGGTCCGGCAGCGGCCCGCGGGCCTGCAGCGTTCTTCGTCGCAGGTAGGTGACGGCGACGACGGCATAGAACAGACCGAGCCAGACCAGCGCCAGCACGGAGGCCCATTTCAAGTAGAAGACCACCGCCAGCGGTGTGGCGAAGGGAATGGGCGAGAGGATGCGCACCGGCCCGGTTTTCTGCAGCAGCAGCTCGAGCCGGATGCGCTGCACGGCCACGCGGGTCGACGCCCCCTCGCTCACGGCCGGCTCACGAAAAAAGCCCGATCAACTCGGCGCGGGACCGCACGTTGAAGGCGAGGAAGACCGTGGAGACGCAGTTCTTCACCGAGCCGAGCGCCAGCCCGGTTTCGGTGGCGATGGCCTGGTTGTCGAGGCCGCCCAGGATGAGCTCCAGCACCTGGACCTGGCGGTCGCTGAGGCGGATGCCCGGACGCAGGCGCCGGCTGCGGGCCAAGGCGTCGTGCGGTGCCGCTGGCGCGTCGGCCCCTGCACCGTCGGTGCCCGTCGCGGCGCGTTCGATGGTGTCCAGCAGGCCCTTCAGGTCGTCTGTGTCACCGGTTTTGCAGAAGTACCCCACCGCGCCGTGGGCGCGGACCTCATCGCGCACGCGCTCGTCGTTCGAACCCGACACCACGGCGATGGGCAGGCGCGGGTGGCGCTGGCCCAGCAAGCGCAGCCCGGCCAGGCCACGCGTGTCGCCCAGGTTCAGGTCGAGCAGCAGCAGGAACACCTCGTCCGCGCGCTCGTCCAGAAAGCGCAGGGCCTGCTCCAGGTTGTGCGCTTCGGCCACGTGGAAGCGGTCGGCAAAGTGTTGGCCGATGACCTGGCGCAGGCCCACGCGCACCAGTTCGTGGTCGTCGACGCTCAGGATGGTTCGCCGTGGTCGGTGCTCAGGCATTACCGGATCGGCCCTTGCGGTCTTTCATTCATGCCAGGCCCTCAGCGCACGGTGGCGCGCGGCGCCACGGCGTCGATGCGCCGCTGCAGGCGCTCGGCGGTGGCCGTGTCGCCTGCCGCCTGCGCGGTGCGCTGCTGCACCAGCAGCCAGGCCAGCAAGGGGCGCGGCCAGCCCTGGACCGAGGCCGTGTCCACCGCGAGCTGCACCAGCGCCGGGCTGGCCTGCGCGCGCTGCAGGGCCGCGCCAGCGGCCACCAGCCGGGTCACCGGGTCTTCCACGCCGCGCAGGGCAGCGGCCGGGTCGGTGGCCGTCAACGCCGCGCGGTGGGCTGGCGGCAGACGCTCAGCATCGCCCGGCTGCAGGCGGTTGGCCAGGTAGCGCGCGTAGGCGGCGTCCTCGGGCGTGGCGTCGGTCGCCAGGGCGTCGAAGCCCGCGCAGGGCGCGAACACCAGCGTGGCCACGCGCAGCGCGCAGCGGTGCAGTTCGGTGCGTGCGATCAGGTCGAGCTGGCCGGTGCGCGCCACGGCTGCGCGGGCGCGGGTGAACTCGGCGGCTTCCACCGCGTCACGCCCTTCCAGCCAGGCCACGGCCGCCGCATCGAGCGAGCTGCGCGCGCTCATCTGCCAGGCCGGCGTGGGCGGGCCGCTGGAACACGCGGCCAGCGCGAGCGAGAGAAGCACTGAGGCGAGAACGCCACTCACGGGGCGGCTCATCGGAAGTCGTCTCATGGCAGCTTGATCTCCGTGTCGCGCGCGAACGGCCACTTGCGGTTGATCTCGTCGATCAGGCCGTCGATCTTGCGCAAGCTGCTTTCCACGTCGGCGCGCAGCGGGCCCAGGTCGGTGGTGGCCTCGCGCGCGTTGCGGGCCGCGCCCTGGGCTTCCACCAGCACGGCGTCCAGCTTCTGCAGGCTGCCCCGCGCCTGTTCCAGCAGGCCGTTCATCTGCACCACGGTGGCGCGCACGTCGCCCACCACGCTGCCCTCGCCCGGCTTGGCGCCCTGGCCGAACACCTGGCGGTCGGCGTTGGCCACCAGGCTGTCCAGGCGGGCGGCCAGGCCGTCGGCGCGGGCGATGAGCGCGTTGCTGCGTTCGATGGCCTGGCTCAGTTGCTTCGCGTCGGCCTCGTTGCCCACCAGCACACCCATGGCTCCTTGGGGGCCGTTGAGTTTTTCGGTGGTGGCGCGCAGGTTGGCCAGCGTGCTCTGCAGGGCCGCGTCTTCGCGCGTGATGGCGTTGAGGTTGTCCAGCAGCGAGCGCGCCGCGGCCGTGATCTGCGGGATCTCGGCCGCCGCATCGCCGCGCAGCACGGTGCGCTCGGCGCCGTCGGGCAGGGGCGGGTCGTCCAGCACGCCGCTGAAGGCGCGGATGCGCGTACCACCCACCAGGCTGCGCTCCATGGTGAACACGCTGGACGTGCGCAGCCATTTGGCGTCGCTGTCGCGCACGTCGATGAGGATGCGGGCGTTGCCGTCGGCGCCCAGCTCCACCCGCGCCACGCGGCCGATGGGAAAGCCCGCGAAGGTCATGTCCATGCCGACGTTCACCCCTTCGGCGTCGTCGGCGATGAGCACCACGCGCTGCGTGGGCTCGAACACACCGCGGGCGAACATCACGAACACCACCGAACCCACCACCAGCAGCAGCGTCAATGCCATCAGCAGGGCGGCCTTGAATTCCAGGCCGCGCACGGGAGGCGGCTCGGGCACGAGGGGTTGCTCGCGTTCGGGTGTCGGCTCTCTTTCGCTCATGTGCGTCTAGTAGTAGTTGCCCACCAGGGAGGCGATCTCGACCATCAACAGCACGGAGAACAGTCGCGCGAACTCGGCCATGTCGCTGCGGGGAACGTAGCGTCCGTGTTCGTCGGGTTCGGCCGCGCCGGCCAGGGGCACCGTGGCCACCGCGAGGCTGAAGAACAGCGTCTTGAGCAGGAAGATCAGCGAAACCACGGAGTTGAACACACGCCCCACGTCGTAGGTGTAGGACGGCACCGCCCAGGGCGACAGCCCGTGCACCACCAGGTAGGTGATCACCAGGGCCACCACGCCCGCCAGCGCCGCCAGCAGCACCACGGCGTGCATGCTTGCCATGGCGCGCGGCAACAGGGTGCCGGCCAGGCCGGCGATGCCCGGGATGTGCCCGCCCGCGCGCTGGCGGACGTCGAGCTGGTGGCGCAGCTGCTCGGCCCCCGGCATGGCATGGCGCAGCGCCACGAACAGGGCCGCGAAGAGCGGAATCAGCTCCAGCACCAGGGTGCGCACCAGCAGCTCCAGCGCGTATTGCGACAGCCCGTAGCTGCTGGCCGTGGCCGTGACGATGCGGATGATGACGAGGCTGATGAGCGCCGACAACACCACGAACCAGGGCAGCAGCGGCAGCACGGCCGTCACCTGATGCGACAGCACGGTGCGCGCCCGCCCGCCGGTGTAGCTGCGCGGCGAGAGCATCAGCACCGTGATCTGCGCGCCCATCTGCAGGGTGTGCCACCAGGCCACCAGTTGGGCGCGGCGCCGCCGGGTCTGGCGCCGCAAGCCCTGGTCCATGTCGGAGGTGATGCCACGCATGCGGCGCATGATAGGGCACCATATCTGTCTGGAGACCCAACCTGGAGACATTCGAATGACCACCCCCCTCGCACCCGTGGTGCGCCGCCAGACCATCGCCGACGCCTTGCACCGCACCGCCCTGCGCCTGCCCGACAAGCTCGCCATCGCCTGCGGCGACACGCGCTGGACCTACGCCGACTTCAATGCCCTGGTCTCACGCCTGGCCGCCGGCCTGGCCCACCTGGGCGTGGAGGAAGGCGACCGCGTGGCCGTGCTGGCGCGCAACTCGCATGGCTTCGCGGCGCTGCGCTTCGCCATCGCGCGCCGGGGCGCGGTGCTGGTGCCCATCAACTTCATGCTCAAGGCCGACGAGGTGGCCTACATCCTGCGCCACGCGGGCGCCAAGACCCTGGCCACCGACAGCGGCCTGAGCGAACTGGCCCGCGCCGCCGCCGCGCAGGACACCGCCGTGGAACGCTTCATCTGGCTGCCCAGCGAGGACGCCACCGAGCCCGACGCGTCCATGCACCGCTTCGACCACCTGGCCGCCTGCGCCGAGCCCCTGCCCGAGGTGACGCTGCAGAGCACCGACCTGGCGCAGATCGTCTACACCAGCGGCACCGAGTCCAGCCCCAAGGGCGCCATGCTCACGCACGACGCGGTGCTGTGGCAGTACGTGAGCTGCGTGATCAATGCCGAGATCGCCGAGGCCGACGTGGCCCTGCACGCCCTGCCGCTGTACCACTGCGCCCAGCTCGACGTGTTCTTCGGCCCGGCCATCTACATGGGCAGCACCAACGTCATCACCGGCAAGCCCGTGCCCGACCACCTGCTCAACCTGCTCGAAAAACACGGCATCACCAGCTTCTTCGCGCCGCCCACCGTGTGGATCGCGCTGCTGCGTTCGCCCGCCTTCGACGCCGCGCGCCTGAAGACCCTGGCCAAGGGCTACTACGGCGCGTCCATCATGCCGGTGGAGGTGCTGAAGGAGCTGGCCTCGCGCCTGCCGGCCGTGCGGCTGTGGAACCTGTACGGCCAGACCGAGATCGCGCCGCTGGCCACCATGCTCGGTCCCGACGACCAGTTGCGCAAACCCGGCTCCTGCGGCAAGGCGGTGCTCAACGTGGAAACGCGCGTCGTCAACGACCTGATGGAAGACGTGATGCCCGGCGAGGTGGGCGAGGTGGTGCACCGCTCGCCGCACCTGATGCTGGGCTACTTCAACGACCCCGAGAAGACCGAGGCGGCCTTCTCCGGCGACTGGTTCCACAGCGGCGACCTGGCCACGCTGGACGACGAGGGCTACATCACCATCGTCGACCGCAAGAAGGACATGATCAAGACCGGCGGCGAGAACGTGGCCAGCCGCGAGGTGGAGGAGATGATCTACCGCCTGGGCGCGGTGAGCGAGGTGGCGGTGATCGGCCTGGCCGACCCGAAGTGGGTGGAGGCGGTGACGGCGGTGGTCGTCGTGAAGGCCGGCCAGTCGCTCACCGAGGACGAGGTCATCGCCCACTGCAACGCCCACATGGCCGGCTTCAAGGCGCCGAAGCGCGTGGTCTTCACCGACGCGCTGCCCAAGAACCCCAGCGGGAAGCTGCTCAAGCGGGAACTGCGCTTGCGCTACGCCTCGGCTTGAAGCCGCCGCGGCGGCCAGCTCACAGCGTCTCGTGGTGGCCCGTGCTGCCGCGCTTCCAGTAGGCCGAGGCGCGCACGCGCGACTTGTCCAGGCCATGGCCGCCCACCAGGGCCTGGCGCACGGCGGCCATGCTCGCGGCCTCGCCGGCGGCCCAGGCGAAGCCTTCGCCGGCGGGCAGTGTGAGCGCGGCCACTTCGCGCGCCAGCGCGTCGGTTTCGCCGGCCTGGATCCAGCGCACCTCCACCGCCGCGCGGCCGTTGAAGGTGCGCCGGTCGGCCTCGTCCGCCGTCTCGGCCACCACGATCACGCGCGCCCCCTCGGGCAATTCCTCCAGCCGCCGCGAGATGGCGGGCAGCGCCGTCTCGTCGCCCACCAGCAGGTGCCAGTCGAAGCCCGTGGGCACCACGAAGGAGCCGCGCGGCCCGCCGATGCCGACCTCGTCGCCCACCTGAGCGCGCGCGGCCCATTCGCTGGCCGCGCCTTCGCCGTGCAGCAGGAACTCGATGTCGAGCCAGCCCTCGGCCGTGTCGTAGGCGCGCGGGGTGTAGTCGCGCATCGCCGGGCGCTCGGCGCCCTCGGGCCACACCAGGCCATCGGGCCCGGTCTCGGGCAGCACCAGCGGCGCACCAACGCGCGCGGGCAGCATGAGCTTGAGGTGATCGTCGAAGGACGCGCTGATGAAATCGCGCAGATCATCGCCCGCGAAGCGCAGGCGAAGGAAGTGGGCGCCGAGGCGCTGGATGCCCTGCACCCGCACGCGGCGCCGCTTGAGGGCGTGGCGCACGCGCTCCACGCTCAGATGGGAAGGGGTGTCACTGTTCATGGTCTTCATTTTGGTTGACAATAACAACCATCATTCCCCAAACTGGTTGACCACATCAACCATGTGGACATCATGCCCCGCCCCACGAACACCGAGGTGATGGACCGGCTGCACGCCGTCATGCACGGCCTGCGCCGACACCTGCAGCAGGCCCTGCGCGAGGACGCCGACGGCCTGGGCCCCATGGAGGCCCGCTGCCTGAACTACTTCGCGCACCACGACGGCCACACGCAGAGCGACCTGGTGCAGCACGCCGGGCGCGACAAGGCGCAGATCGCCCGCCTGGTGAAAAGCCTGCACGAGCGCGGCCTGCTGCTGAGCCGGCCCGACCCGGCCGACGGCCGCGTGCTGCGCGTGAGCCCCACCCCCGCCGGCCTGGCCCTGCACCGCCGGCTGCAACAGCACCGCGCGCGCTTCGAGAAGACCCTGACCGCCGGCCTCAGCGCGCAGGAGCGCAGCACCCTGCTCGCCCTGCTGGACCGCCTGGAGGGCAACCTGCCCAGTGGCTGAAGCGCGCCTAGCCTTGCGCCAGCGCCCAGGCCACGTGCTCGCGCACCAGCTCGCTCGGGTGCCCGGCGCGGCCTTGCAGGGCCCGCCTGATCGCCTCATCACCCGACACCCGCAAGGCATTGCCCAGGCCGACGGCCAGGTTGCGCAGCCAGCGCTCGTGCCCGATGCGGCGGATCGCGCTGCCTTCGGTGCGACGCAGGAACTCCTCCTCGCTCCATGCGAAGAGTTCGACCAGCGTGGCGCCGCTCAGGCCCTGGCGCGCATCGAAGTCGGGCAAGGTGGCGCGCTGCGCGAACTTGTTCCAGGGGCACACCAGCTGGCAGTCGTCGCACCCGTAGATGCGGTTGGCCATCGCCGGGCGCAACTCCGTGGGAATGGGCCCCACGTGTTCGATGGTGAGGTAACTGATGCAACGCCGCGCGTCCACGCGCTGCGGGCCGGTGATCGCTTGCGTCGGGCACACGTCGATGCAGGCGCTGCAACTGCCGCAATGGTCGGTGACGGGCGAGGACGGCGGCAGTTCGAGGTCCACATAGATCTCGCCCAGGAAGAACATCGAGCCCGCCTCGCGGTGCAGCGTCAGCGTGTGCTTGCCGCGCCAGCCGATGCCGCTGCGCGAGGCCAGCTCCACCTCCAGCACGGGCGCCGAGTCGGTGAACACGCGGTGGCCGAAGGGGCCGATCGCCTCGGCGATGCGCTCGGACAGCTGCTGCAGGCGCGCCCGCAGCACCTTGTGGTAGTCCCGCCCCCGGGCGTAAACGGACACGATGGCCTCGCCAGGGCGCTGCAGGCGCGCCCATTCCTGGTCCACCCAATCGGGCGGCGTGTCGCGCGGCAGGTAGTCCATTCGCGCGGTGATCACGCTCAGCGTGCCCGGCACCAGCTCCGCGGGGCGGGCGCGTTTGAGGCCGTGCGCGGCCATATAGGCCATCTCACCGTGGCATCCAGCCGACAACCAGGCCATCAATCCCGCTTCAGCGGCCCGCAGATCCACCCCGGCCACCCCGATTTGGGAGAATCCGAGCTGTCGTCCCCAAGCACGCAACTGCGAGACGAGTTGAGCAGCATCCAACACAGCCTTCATGGGGCGCCGATGGTAGCAACGGCCCCCGCCACCTGGCAGGGCCGCTGGGCCCACGAGGCCGACACGCAGGCCTTCGCCCAGCGCCTGGCCCAGTGCCCGGCCGTCGCCCACGCCACCATTGCCCTGCATGGCGACCTCGGCGCCGGCAAGACCACCTTCGTGCGCCACCTGCTGCGCGCGCTCGGCGTCAGCGGGCGCATCAAGAGCCCCACCTACGCCGTGGTCGAGCCGCACACCGCCGTCGACTGCCCCCTGATGCCCGCGCGTGAGTCCCTGTCCATCTGGCACTTCGACTTCTACCGCTTCAGCGACCCGCGCGAATGGGAAGAGGCGGGTTTTCGGGAACTGTTCGCCAGCGCGGGCCTCAAGCTGGTCGAGTGGCCCGAGCGCGCCGCGGGATTTTTGCCCCCCATCGACCTGGACCTGCACATCGACCCCGACCCGATGATCAACGACCCCGAGCACGACGACGCGCGCCTGGTGCGCGCAGAGGCCCGCACCCCCGCGGGCCGACTTCTGCTGGAAGCGGTTCTATGAGCCAACCCCGCCGCGCTTCGCGCGACCCCCTCCAGGGGGCGACACCAGCCGTCCAGCAAAGCCGGCCCGGCGGTGTCTCTGGGTCAGGCATCGCTCTTCACCGCCGCAGCTTGCTGCAGGCCGGCACCCTGGTGCTGCTGCTCGGCAAGGCCCACATCGCACGCGGCGCCAACGTGGTGGCCGTGCGCATGTGGCCCGCCGAGGACTACACCCGCGTCACCATCGAAAGCGACGCGCTGCTCAAGACCAACTCCTTCATGGTGAAGGACCCGCCACGCCTGGCGGTGGACATCGAGGGCGTGGACCTGCTGCCCGGCCTGCGCGAACTGGTGGGCCAGCTCAAGTCCGACGACCCCAACATCGCCGGCCTGCGCGTCGCGCAGAACGCACCCACCATCGTGCGCCTGGTGATCGACCTCAAGCACGACATCAAGCCGCAGATCTTCAACCTGCAACCCGTGGCCGCCTACCAGCACCGCCTGGTGTTCGACCTCTACCCCGCCGCGCCGCCCGACCCGCTGGTGCAAATGGTGGCCCAGCGCACCCAGGCCGACGCCGCCGCCAGCGAGCGCGCCGCGCGCCTGCTGGGCCTGGAGACCGAAGGCCTGGCCCGGACCCAGCCGCACGACCCCTTGGGCGACCTCATCGAGCGCAGCCAGCGCGGCACCGCGCCCCCGCCCGAGACCCCGGCCGACACACCCTCCGCCCCGCCGACCGAACCTTCGGCCGTGGCCAAAGCCCCACTGCCCCCCGGCCCCAGCAAACAGCGCCCCGGTGGCGGCGGTGCTATCGGCAAGCCCAGGCCCACCGAGCGCCTCATCGTCGTCGCGCTCGACCCCGGCCACGGCGGTGAAGACCCCGGCGCCATCGGCCCCAAGGGCACGCAGGAGAAACAGGTCGTGCTGCAGATCGCGCGCAAACTGCGCGACCGCATCAACGCCACCACGGTCAATGGCAACCCCATGCGCGCCTTCATGACGCGCGACGCCGACTTCTTCGTGCCCTTGCAGACGCGCGTGGCCAAGGCCCAGCGCGTGCGCGCCGACCTCTTCATCAGCATCCACGCCGACGCCTTCTACAACGCCCGGCCGCAGGGCGCCAGCGTCTATGCCCTCAGCACGCGCGGCGCCAGCTCCGCCGCGGCGCGCTGGATCGCCGACAAGGAAAACCAGGCCGACCTGGTGGGCGGCCTGAACGTGCGCGCACAGAACGCCACCATCCAGCGCGCCCTGCTCGACATGAGCACCACCGCCCAGATCAACGACAGCCGCAAGATCGCCACCAACCTGCTCGGCGAGGTGGGCCGCCTGGGCAAGCTGCACAAGCCCCGCGTGGAGCACGCCAACTTTGCGGTGCTGCGCGCCCCCGACATCCCCAGCGTGCTGGTGGAAACGGCCTTCATCAGCAACCCCGACGAAGAACGCCGCCTGCGCGACCCGAAGTACCAGGACGACCTGGCCGATGCGCTGATGCGCGGCATCGTGAAGTACTTCGAGGCCAACCCGCCGCTGGCGCGCAACCGCACGGTCTGAGAATTCATCACCGCACCGTGGCGACCCGGATCATCGAGGTGCTGGTGAAGCCCAACGCGCGCGTGAGCGAGTTGGTGGAGAACGGCGATGGCACCTATACCGCCCGACTCAAATCGCCGCCGGTGGATGGAAAGGCGAATGAGGAACTGATCGGGCTGGTGGCGAAACGGTTTGGGTGCGCGAAGGCCGGGGTGGGGATCAAGACGGGGGCGAGTGGGCGGAGGAAGCGGGTGGTGATTGAAGGGGGGTGAGCGCTGGGGGCGGCTCAAGACCGGGTGCGTTCGGCTGAGTCGGCGCCTTGAACGTCGATCTGCGCTATGTCGCAGACCTTCGGATGCTGGTCGTTGATGTCGACCGCTTGCATGTAGCGATGCCAGGGCTAGACTGCCGCAATCGGCCAAGAGCCGACCATGAGGCAGAGGGAAATCAGATGCCGTTGACAATCCTGTTGCATTGCGTTGACCTTCAGTCAACCAGAGATTTCTACCAGTCGGTTCTCGGGTTTGACTGTGCGGCCACCCTGGAGAACACACTCACTGCGAGGAAAGATGGCGCGAGCTTGGTCTTCACGTCGCAGGATTTGTGGAAGCTCGGGCCCGTGCTTTCAGGGACGATTTACATCACAGTTGGTGATATCGATTCATACTTTGCAGCAATAAAAGAGCACGTCACGGTAGCCTGGACGCTGCAGGATATGCCCTACGGAAGCCGCGAATTCGCCATCGTCGACTGCAATGGCTACCTGCTTGCCTTTCAGCAAGACAGACAAGGCCGGCGTTGATGCTCGTGCTTCGGGTCCATGCCAAGCTCAAAGAGAGAGACGGGCATCTCGTCCCTCTGACAGGCGCCCTGAAGTTGGCATGCCGCAGAACATTGCTGCCGCCAGATCAGTGAGCCACCCGCAAATGCAGCGTCGGCCGACCTGATCAAACAGGTCGGCCGACGAATCAAACTCACCACCGGGCCGCGCGACCCGGCTCGAACCCTCGAAACGCTCAGGTCAAGTGCTTGCTCACCAGCCCGGTCATTTCGAACATGGTCACCTCATCCTTGCCAAACACGGCCTTGAGTTTGGCGTCGGCCAGGATGTTGCGCTTGTTCTTGGGGTTCTGCAGGTTGTTGGCCTTGATGTAGTCCCACATCTTCTTGACCACTTCGGTGCGGGGCAAGGGCGTGGAGCCGATCACCGCGGCGAGTTCGGGGCTCGGGGTCAGGGTGCGGTTGAATGCGGAATCTTTCTTGGTGGTCATGTTGGCCTCTGCTGGGGAAAGCATTCATTCTAGGTGGGACAGCGGCACCCACCCCGAATCCGGCCACAGCCTCGCTCCAGCGAATGGCAACAACGCGGTGATCGTCGGGAAGGAGCGCCGCCCGCTAGCGCCCCGGCGGCCTCACCCGCCATACGGTGTTGGAGAGATCGTCGGCGACGATGACGGCGCCCTTGGGATCGAGCGTCACGCCCACGGGGCGTCCCATGGTCTTGCCGTTCGCCTGGAAGCCGGTGACGAAATCCACCGGCGGGCCGCTGGGCTTGCCGCCCGAGAACGGCACGAAGATGACCTTGTAGCCCACCGGCGCCTGGCGGTTCCAGCTGCCGTGCAGGCCGATGAAGGCCCCTTCGGCGAACGGGGCGGGCAGGCCCGCCTGCGAGAACGCCAGGCCCAGCGGCGCGGAATGCGACTGCAGTGCGTAGTCCGGCTTCACGGTGGCTTGCACTTTCTCGTCGTCACCCGGCCGGATGCGCGGGTCCACGTTAGGTCCCCAGTAGGCATAGGGCCAGCCATAGAAGGCGCCTTCGCGCACGGAGGTCAGGTAGTCCGGCACGAGGTTGGGGCCCAGCTCGTCGCGTTCGTTGACAACGGCCCACAGCTGCCGTGTGTTGGGCTCGAAGGCCAGGGCCGTGGGGTTGCGCAGGCCGGTGGCGTAAGGCCGCACGGCACCGGTGGCGGCGTCCACCTGCCACACCAGGGCGCGGTTTTCTTCGACGGCCATGCCGCGCTCGCCGATGTTGCTGTTGGAGCCGATGCCCACGTAGAGGAACCGGCCCTCGGCATCGATGGCGAGCGCCTTGGTCCAGTGGTGGTTCACGGCCGAGGGCAGCGGCGCGACGGTGGTGGGCGCCGCAGCGGCCTGGGTCTGGCCGTCGGTGTAGTCGAAGCGCACCAGCGCGTCCTGGTTGGCGACGTAGATCCTGCCGCCCGCGAAGGCCAGGCCGTAGGGGGCGTCGAGGTTCTCCGCGTAGACCCAGCGGCCTTCGTAGGTGCCGTCGCCGTCGGCGTCTCGCAGCAGCGTGAGCCGGTCGCCGCCCTTCACAGATGTGTTGCCCCTGGCCTTCAGGATGCCGGCAATGAAGTCCTTGGGTGTCAGCTTGGGTGCGTTGCCGCCCCGCCCTTCGGCGACGAGGATGTCGCCATTGGGCAGCACCAGCGTCTGGCGCGGAATCTTCAGGTCGGTGGCGATGGCCTTGATGGTCCAGCCTTGCGGCACGCCAGGCTGGCGGCCCTCCCAGCCCGCAGGCTCCGCGATCCCCATGTCGGGCAGCAGGCCCCGCTGCGGCGCCGGCAACTCGGGGTTGGGCCCATACTGGCCCGGGCCCGGCAGGGTTTGCGCCATGACATACCCCAGAGCGGAGACCAGGGTGACCACGGCGCCGCCGGCGATCAGTGCGGCATTCATGCGTTGCTCCGGCGCCAGCCCGCCAGTCCCATGCCCCCGGCGACGGCCGCCAGCACCAGCACCACGGCCGACAAGGCCAGGCCGGTGGGCATGGTGGCCGCGGCGTCGCGGGCGTGCACCAGGGCGTTGATGAAGCCCACAACGAAGGTGGCGAGCAGGAGCAGCCAGTGGACCAGGCCTTCGCGCCCTCGAAGCAGGAGCACCAGGGCCCACAGCATCGCCAGGCCGACGAGCACCAGGGCACCGGCGATCAGCCAGGACGAGAAATTGATCCACTGGGGCTGGAAGCTGCGGCTGTAAGCCCAGTCGCTGAGGAGCGCCCCGAGAAACAGCGGCAGCGCAGAGGTGGCGATGACGGCGTGCATGCGGCCTTGTTGGCAAGTGCGGTTCCCGGCGCCAGGGGCGCCGAGGCAGCGCGGCATGTAAAAGTTGCGGCAAAACGCGTTCCCACGGGCGCCGCGCCAGGGGCGCAGAGGGCGGGCAAGCCGCGTGCCATGCGAACGCATGGACGCAAGGCAACGCTGGATTCCCTATTGCGGCGAGGCGCCCGGCCCGGACGCGTGGCTGGGCCGCTGGAACCTCGACCCGGTTCTGCTGGTGGCGCTGGCGCTGCTGGCCATCGCGCTGTGGTGGCCCAGCACCCGGCCGCGCACGGCGCTGCGCCGGGCCTGGTGGCTGACGGTGCTGCTGTACGTCTCGCCGCTGTGCGCGCTCAGCTCGGCCTTCTTCACGGTGCGCGTGGTGCACCACATGGCGCTGGTGCTGGCCATTGCCCCGCTGCTGGCGCACGGCCTGGCACCACAGGGGATGGCGTTGCGGGCGCCCCTGTGGACGAGCACGGCCATCGCCACCACGGTGTTCTGGCTCTGGCATGCGCCCGCGCCCTACGCCGCGGCGCTGTCGTCGGACGCGGTGTATGCGTTGATGCAGTTGTCGCTGCTGGGCAGCGCCACCCTGTTCTGGCTCGCGGCGCGCCGCGCACCGCCCGCCGCCGCGATCGCGGCCATCCTCGTGGCCATGGTGTTGATGGGCCTGCTGGGCGCCTTGATCCTGTTCGCCGGGCAGCCGCTGTACGAGCCGCACCTCGCGTCCACGCTGGCCTGGGGCGTGTCGCCGCTGGAGGACCAGCAGCTCGCCGGCCTGCTGATGTGGGCGCCGGGCAGCCTGGCCTACCTGGCCGCGGCCATCGGCATCGGCTGGCGCTGGTTGCAGGCCGAACGTGGGCTGCGTGCCGCATGAACCTCGTCCAGGCCATCGAATGGGCCGAGGGCCACCACCGGCGCGGGCTGTACACGCCCATCGGCGTGGCCTTCCACTGGGTGATGGCGGCGCTGATGATCTTCCAGCTCGGCTATGGCTGGTACCTGGGCTGGCAGCCCGTGGGTGGCGACAAGTACCTGGGCTACCAGACGCACACCGAGGTGGGCCTCACCATCATGCTGCTGGGCACCCTGCGCTTCCTGTGGCGCAGCCAGATCGGCACGCCGGAAAACGTCGACGAGCACTCGTTCGCCGGGCGCGCCAGCCACGCCATGGAGGTGTGGTTCTACTTCAGCTTCTTCGCGCTGCCGATCAGCGGCTGGGTCATGTGGTCCACGCTGCCCAGCGACCTGCCGCTATCGATCGCGGGTGTCATTCCGTTTCCCAGGCTGCCCTTCGACCAGCTCTCCGAGCAGTTGCAGTTCACGCTGATGCAGGGCGCGTCCCGGGCACACGAATGGATCGTCTGGATCACGGCCCTGGCCATTCCCGGTCACGCGGGCGCCGCGGTGCTGCACTACGTGGTGAAGCGCGACCGCGTGCTGCCTTCCATGCTGGACCTCAATGGACCGCAGGCGCCGGGCGTGGTGGGAGCCGCGCCAGAAAACGGCTCAGTTCCTCCACCTCCGTCCCGCTGAGCGCTTGCGCCACCTTCAACATCTCATGGTTCCCGTCATTGCGCCGCTTCGACACCTGCCAGTCCTGCAACTGCTGGGCCAGGTAGAAGGCAGGCTGGCCGGCGAGCGGCGGCCCCTGCGGCGTGCCGGTGCCATCGGCGCCGTGACATTGCTGGCAGGTGCGCGCGTACAGCGCGGGGGCTTGCGCGGCGGGCGCCGGCCCCAGCGGGACGGGCAGGGCCGCGTAGTGGTTCGCCACCCGCACGCGCTCGTGGCTGTCCAGGAAGCGCGCCACGTCGCGCATCACCGCGTGCGGGCGCAGGCCGAGGGCGTAGTCCTCCAATTGCTTTTGCAGGTAGCCGGCCGGCAGACCGGCCAGCCGCGGCGCATCGAAGCCGTTGCCCTCGCCGCGCGCGCCGTGGCAGCTGACGCAGGCATAGCGCGCCCCGCCTTCACCGCCGCTCATCGCGATCAACTCGCCGCTGCGGCCCCAGCGATCGTCGCTGGGCGACATCCGGTCGGTGCAGGCGGCGAGCAGCGTGAGCAGCAGAACGCAGAGAGACGGGTGGCGCATGGCAATTGACTTCATGGCAAGGCGCGCGCCAACCCTGGGCCTGAGCGGCCTGTTCGCGGTGCTGCTCGCCGCCTGCGACGGTCCGCCGGACCGCACGCCGACGCTCAGCGACGCCGACGTCCAGCGCGGCCGCCAGCTCGTCACCGACAAGGGGTGTGTCGCCTGCCACAGCTTCCCTGATGTGAAGTGGCCGCGCGGCGGCCTCGGACCGTCGCTGGAGCACTTCGGCCGCCAGGGCCTGATAGGCGGGCGCCTGCCCAACCAGCCCGGCGTGCTGATGCGGTTCGTGCGCAACGCACCCGACCACTTGCCCGGCACGGCCATGCCGGCCATCCCCATGACCGACCAGGAAGCCCGCGATGTCGCCGCCTACCTCCTCCAGCTCGAGCCTCGCTGAGGCCCTGTACGGCTGGCCGCCGCCGGTGCTTGACCCGGCCGGCCCGTTCTCCCACTCGGTCACCACGCTGTCCTGGGTGCTGATCGGCCTCGTCACGCTGATCTTCATCGGCGTCTGCGCGGCGATGTGGGTGGCGCTGTATGGCAGCGACGCCTTGCGCGCGAAGCTCGGCGGCGAACGCGTGGTCAAGTGGTTCGGCCTCATCATCCCGGCCGGTGTGCTGCTGGTGCTGCTGGTGTGGGGGCTGCTGATGGTGCGCGGCCTCTCCACCATTCAGGGAGACGAGCTGCGCCTGCGCGTGTCCGGCAACCTCTACTGGTGGCGTGTGTCCTACCTCGACGCCGAGGGGCGCGAGATCCACGCGGACGCCAACGAGCTGCACATCCCGGCGGGCCGGCCGGTCGTCGTGGAGATGGTGTCGGAGGACGTCATCCACAGCTTCTGGGTGCCGCGGCTGGGCGGCAAGATGGACATGATCCCGGGCCGCACCAACCGGCTCAAGCTGCAGGCCGACGAGCCGGGCAGCTACGGCGGACAATGCGCCGAGTTCTGCGGCGGCGCGCACGCGCTGATGGGTTTCGTCGTCATCGCACACGAGGAAGCGGACTGGCAGCGGTGGATGCAGCAGCGCCTGCAACCGCCCCCCACCCAGTCCAGCGTGGAAGCCCTGCATGGCCAACGCTTGTTCAACGAACTGGGCTGCGCCACCTGCCACCGCGTGGCCGGCACCGACGCGCAAGGCACCGCCGGGCCGGACCTCACGCACATCGCCTCGCGGCAATCGCTGGGCGCCGGCATCCTGCCCAACACACGCGCCACGCTGATCGGCTGGATCGCCGACAGCCAGTCGATCAAGCCCAACAACCGCATGCCGGCCTACCGCTCGCTGACGGCGGATGAGCTGAACGCATTGGCCTCCTACCTGGAAACCCTGAAATGACACGCACCGCCACCCCGGGCGTGGAAGGCGCCGTGCGCGACCCCAGGGCCTCCGAGACCGGCTTCGACACCCGCCTCTACGAGCGCTTTCCCACGCAGGGCGGCCGCCCGGCCGGCGAGCTGGAGGCACTGCAGAAGGCCTGGGAAACGCCCCGTGGCTGGCGCGCGTTCAGTGCCGTCAACAACAACTTCGTCGGCTTCCTGTTCATCGTCACGGCCTTCGGCTTCTTCGTGGCGGCGGGCGTCCTGGCGCTGGTGATGCGCGTGCAACTGGCGGCGCCCCTGGCCGGCGTGGTGCCGCAGGAAACCTACAACCAGCTGTTCACCATGCACGGCTCGGTGATGATGTTCCTGTTCGCCGTGCCGGCCGTGGAGGCCATCGCCGTGCTGCTGCTGCCGCAGATCATCGGCGCGCGCGACCTGCCCTTCCCGCGCCTGTCGGCCTACTCGTACTGGGCCTACGCCATCGGCGGCACCGTCTTCTTCTGCTCCATCTTCTTCAGCCTGGCGCCGTCGGACGGCTGGTTCATGTACCCGCCGCTCAGCGCGGGCGTGTACTCCAAGGGCATCAACGCCGACTTCTGGCTGCTGGGCATCGGCTTCATCGAAATCAGCGCGATCGCCGGGGCCATCGAGCTCATCGTGGGCGTGCTGCGCACGCGCGCGCCGGGCATGACGCTGGCCCGCATGCCCATCTACGCCTGGGCCATCCTGATCTTCGGCGTCATGATCATCCTGGCCTTCCCCGCCATGATCATGGTGACCTTCCTGCTCGAGCTCGAACGCGCCTTCAACTGGCCGCTGTTCGACGCCACGCGCGGCGGCGACCCGCTGCTGTACCAGCACCTGTTTTGGTTCTTCGGCCACCCGGACGTCTACATCATCTTCATCCCCGCTTCGGCCATGGTGTCGACCATGATCGTCACCGTCGCGCAGCGCTCCCTGGTGGGCCACGAGCTGGTGGTGCTGGCGATGATCGCCACCGGCTTCATCAGCTTCGGCGTCTGGGCGCACCACATGTTCACCGTGGGCCTGCCCGGTGCGTCGGCCGGTTATTTCTCGGCGGCGTCGATGGCGGTGGCCGTGCCGGCCGGCGCGCAGGTCTTCGCCTGGATCTGCACCCTGGCGGCTGGCAAGGTGCAGCGCCACGTGCCCTCGCTGTTCCTCATCGGCGGCGTGCTGATCTTCGTGATGGGCGGGCTCACCGGCGTCATGGTGGGCATGGTCGCCTTCGACGGGCAGGCGCACGACACCTACTTCGTCGTCGCGCACTTCCACTACGTGCTGATCGGCGGCATGGTCTTCCCCCTGCTTGCCGGCTTCTACTACTGGACGCCGATGATCAACGGCCAGCGCCTGTCCGAGCGCCTCGGCCGCTGGGTGTTCTGGCTGGTGTTCACCGGCGTGCACGTGACCTTCCTGCCCATGCACCTGACCGGCCTGATGGGCATGCCGCGGCGCGTGGACACCTACCTGCCCGGCCGCGCCTGGGACCTGCCCAACCTCATCTCCACCGTGGGCGCCTTCATCATGGCGGCCGGCGTGCTGCTGTTCCTCGTGGACGCGGTGCGCTGCTACTGGCGCCACAGCGGCGCGGCCGGCGCCAGGGCGCGCAACGCCTTCAACGGCGGCACGCTGGAATGGCTGTCGGCCGGCAACCACGGCCTGCGCTCCATCCCGGTGGTGAGCGACCTGGAGCCGCTGTGGGCCGATCCGCAACTGGCCGCCGATGTGGAGGCGGGGCGCTACTTCCTGCCCGGCACCGCCACCGGCGCGCGCGAGACGCTCATCACCAGCCCCACGCGCGCCGAGCCGCAGTACGTGCAGCTCATGCCGGGGCCCTCCTGGCGGCCGCTGCTGGGCGCCCTGTTCACGGCCGGCGCCTTCCTGCTGCTGACCGTGAAGGCGCTGAGCCTGAGCGCCGCCTGCGCGGTGCTGGCCGTGGTGTTCCTCATGCGCTGGGTGTGGAGCAACGACCGGCACATCGATCCGCCCATCGTCGACGCGGGCGGCGGCATCCACTTGCCCACCTACGTGGCCGGCCCGCAGGCCCACGGCTGGTGGGGCGCCGTGCTGCTCTGCGTCACGCTGGGCATGATTTTCCTGATGGCGGTCTTCGGCTACCTGTACCTGCACGGCGCGCACCCGGACTGGTGGCGCGTCCCCGCGCCTCGCGGGACCTTGCTGCCCGGTCTGGCGCTGCTGGGCGTGGCCGCCGGCAGCGCCTACGCCGCCCGCCCGCTGATGGCCAGGTTCAAGCGCGGCAGCGGCGCCAGCGCCGCGGCGATGGCGCTGAGCGCGCTGTGCCTGGCCGCCGCGCTGGCCGTGGACGCGCGCGACTGGTGGCAGGCCGGCCTGCGCGGTGATGCCAGCGGCCAGGGCGCGTCGGTCTACGCCATGTTGGCCTGGCACGGCAGCGTCGTCGTGGCGGTGGTGCTGTCGGCCTTCTACTACGCGCTGCGCTGGATGCGCGGGCTGGCCCCCGGCCCGGCCAACAAGACGCTGGAGGCGCTGCGCATCCTGTTCCTCTACGCCACGCTCGAGGGCACGGTCGGGCTGCTGCTGCCGCGTGTGCTGCCGTGAGGTGAAGGGGCCCCGACGCGAGCGGGCGCCGCAGACCCCCATCAGGGCGCGGGCCGCCGGGATGGCCTGGCTTTCTTCTGCCGAACGGCGGAGATGCGTCGGCGCTTACAGCAGCGCCGCCTCCGCGGGCACCTGGTCCCACCGATCCTGTCGCCCGTTCTCATGCACCATCGGCGCAGCCAACAGATCGTCCAGCAGAACGTCCTCGAGGCACGCCACGTTGACCGCGTAGAAGCGGCCACCCAACTCCGCGAGCTCCCCCTCCCCGAACGGCTTGATGCCACAGTGCGCGCAGAAGCGATGCCGGATCGAGCCCGAGCCGAACCGATACTCGACAAGCGAGGTATCGCCGGCCAGCAGCTGGAAGTCCGTGGCAGGCACGATCGCCTTCCAGAAACGTCCCTTCCAGCACATCGAACAATTGCAGCGGCTGGTGCCGATGTCCAGGTCGACCTCACAACGCAAGCGCACCGCGCCGCAGTGGCAGCTGCCGTGGTAGGTCCGCCTCATGGCCGCGCCTCCCGCGCCTGAACTGCCACCAGAAACTCCACCAGTCGATCCAGGCATTCGGCCCAGCCGCTCGCGTGGCCATCACGTTCCGATGGCGGCAGTCCTGTCTGGCGGAAGCGGATGCGCGTGGCGTCGGGACCTTCCTGCAGGAAGTCAACTTCCACCAGTGTCAGTGGGAAAGCTTCCCCGGTCCTTTCCCAGGCGAAGGTGAACACCAGGCGATCGGGTGGCGTGATCTCGCGGTACTGTCCGCCCTGCCAATAGTCCTCTGCGCCCGGCGAACGGATGCAGATGCGCCAACTGCCGCCCGGTCGGAAATCCATCTCGCACGAGGCCATGCTGAAGTCGCGACCCTGCTCGTCGCGCGGGCCCCACCATCGTGCGAGATGCCGAGGCGAGGTCCAGACCTCGAAGGCGAGCGCACGCGGCGCCTTCACCACGCGCTCGATCACCACGGACTGCCCACTGGACTGCAGATCAGGCTTTGCGCCCATGAGACTTCTCCTTTTCAGTCACGTTCAATTCGTCGAGGTAGTTGGCCATCCGGTCGAAGCTGTCTTCCCAGAATGGGCGGTAGTGCTCCAGCCATCCCGCGGCCTGCGCCAACGGCGCGGCCTGCAGCCGGCGCGGCCGCCACTGCGAATGACGGCTCTGCTCGACCAGCCCCGCCCGCTCCAGGACCTTCAGATGCTTGGAGATCGACGGCAGGCGCATGTCGAAAGGCGCCGCCAGTTCGTTCACCGTGGCCTCCCCCTGCGACAGCAGCGCCAGCAGTGCCCTTCGGGTAGGGTCCGCAAGCGCGGCAAAAGTCAGGCTCAGCGGGTCATCGAGCATGGTGTTTTTAGTTTTCCAAATGGCTAATTAGCCCGTAGGCTAAGTAAAGTTCGAATTCTTGTCAACCGGGCGCATGCTCTCGAATGGGGAGCGCCTCACGAGGGAGTGCCTGTCCGCTGCCGCATCACCATCGCCTCGATGGTGTCGCGCAGCTCCTGCTTCGCCTGCGCCGGCGAGATGTCTCCCACGGCGGCGGCATAGGACAAGGCGTCGGCGGCGCCTTGCATGGCGCGCAGGCCTGCGGGGGTGATGTCCTTGCCAGGCGCGAAGGGTGCCAGCAGCTCGCGGCATTTGTCGAGGAACACGGTCTCGCTCTCCCGCTTCAGCACCTCCAGCTCGGGGGCGCCCGCCAGCGCGGCACGCACGCCCGGGAGTTCGCGCCCCTGGGCCAGCACGCAGTCCACGTAAGAACCGGCGATCACGGACGCGCGGCTGTCCAGGTTCGGTTCGCTGGCCTGCAGCGCCGCGTCGATGAGTGCGTGTTGCTGCGTGTCGAACTCTTCGTACAGCGCCGCCAGCAAACCGTTGCGCGTGGCGAAGTGGTCGTACACGACGGGTTTGGCCACGCCCGCCTGCTCGGCCAGCGAGCCCAGGGTCAGTGCGTCGCTGCCCGCCTCGCGCACGATGCGCCACGCGGTCTCGATGAGTTGGCGGTAACGCTCCTGCCGCGGCAGACGCTGCCGAGGGCCGTCGGCGCGAGGAATCCCGCGTTTCTGCATGGTTATATACCAAACGTAGGTTAATGAATATACTAAAGGTAGCAAGCAACTTTACCAGCAGGAGCCCAGACATGCATGCCCTCGTCGTCGTCGCACACCCGCAGCCCGGATCGTTCAGCCACCGCGTCGCGCGCCGCGTGGCCGACGGCATCGCCCAGACCGGCCACACGTCCGAGATCGCCGACCTGGCCGCGGAAGGCTTCGACCCCCGCTTCACCGCACACGACCACGCCGTTCACAAGGACCTTCTCTCGCCCTCCTCTGATGTTCTGCGCGAACAGCAGCGCATCGACGGAGCCGACGCGTTGGTGCTGGTGTATCCGGTGTACTGGTGGTCCTTCCCGGCGCTGCTGAAGGGCTGGATCGACCGGGTCTTCTCCAACGGATGGGCTTATGAGGAGCGCGCAGACACCGGGCTCGTGAAGCGATTGGGCCATCTGCCGGTGCACCTGGTGGCCATCGGCGGTGCCTCGGAGCGAACCTACACGCGCCGTGGCTACTTCCAGGCCATGAAGACGCAGATCGATCTCGGGATCTTTGACTACTGCGGCGCACGCGTCGCCGCGTCCACGTTTCTGCTGGCTGGCGAGGACGTGCAGGAACAGGCGCAACTGCAGGCCGCGCAGACCCTGGGTGCCGCCGTGTTTTCAGGCAGCGGCCCAGTGGCGCCGCAGACGGCCAAGGTTCAGGCGTGCGCGTGAGCCACGTCCACGGCCAGTTCGCTGGCCAAGGCCTTCGCGGCGTCCGTGGCGGCCTGCAGCGAATCGCGGTGTCGCTGATCGCCGAACTCCTGGTATTCAATGGCCACGTGGTGCATGTCGTGCGCCGCGACGCCGAGGTAATGCGCGCAAGTTCGCACGTGCGGCTCAAGATGCTCCCACGCTTCGCGCAGGCCGCCGGCCTGGAACGCGAACTCGCCTGAGGCGGACAGCAGCACCAGCTTCTTGCCAGACAACAGCGGCGACAGTGGCCAGGTCTTTTCGCTGCGGTCGAAGTGGAACGTGCGGTTGATGCGAATCACCTGGTCGAACCAGGCCTTCAGCGCGGCGGGCATGCCGTAGTTGTAGCGGGGCGTGGCGATGACCACGATGTCCGCCTGCGCGAGTTCGTCGATGGCGGCGTCCGAGTAGGTCAGCACGGCGCGCTGGTCGGGCGTGCGCTGGCCTTCGGCGGTGAAACACGCCGCGATCCAGGCTTCGGTCAGCAAGGGCGGGTGCTCGATGCCGACGTCGCGTTCGACGATCGCGTCACGCGGCCGCAGGGCCTGCCAGCGGGCGACGAATGCATGGGCCAGTTGCCGTGACAGGGACCGCTCGCGGCGGGGGCTGGCGTTGATGACAAGTACGTTCATGGGGACTCTCTGGATGGGGTGGTGGAAATGCCTTGGATCAGGGGTTCACTCATGAGCAGGCCCGAGCAACGCACGCAGGTCGATGCTGTCGGCCATGGCGCGGTAGCCGTCGTCACCGGGATGCAGGTGATCACCTGAATCGAAGGCCGCGCGCAGGCGGGTCGGGCGGGACGGATCGCGCGCCAGCCGATCGAAATCGACCACGGCATCGAATGCGCCGGCGTGCCGGATCCACTCGTTGAGCTGTTGGCGCAGCGCGTCTTTCTCGGGGCTGAAGTGGCCTTCCAGCGGCGTGCCCTTGAGGGCGTCCTCGAACGGCATGAGGGTGGCGCCAATGACCCGAACGCCCCGCAGGTGCGCCCGCTCCACCAGTTGGCGCAGACCCTGGGTGAGGCTCGCCAGGGTCGGGAGCGCCTCGTCGGGTGCAAAGGCACCGCCGGGCCAGCCGATGTCGTTGGTGCCGAGCAGCACGATGACCGAGCGCACGCCCGGGTGTTGCAGCGCGTCGCGCTCCAGCCGGGCCAGCGCGCTCTCCCCCATGCCCGGGCGCAACAGGCGGTTCCCCGAAATGCCGGCGTTCAACACGGCCACGCCCTGCGGGGCGAGGCGGCGCGCCAGAAAGTCGGGCCAGCGCCGATCCGCACCGGGCGTGGACCCGTTGCCGTCGGTGATCGAATCGCCCAGCGCGACCACTGCCACCGGCGCGCGCGCGGCTTCGACCATGACGGCGGAGAGGAAGGCGCGCGTTGCCAGCGTCTCGCCACGCTCGCCGCTTTCAGCGGCTGCACGCCCGGCGACGTTGCCCGGCAACAGCAGCGTCTGATCGCGCGCGTCCCAATGGAAGCCCGCGAGCGGCGTGCGATCGGGCAGGTAGAGGTCCACCTGCAGGCGCGCGCCCGACGGCACGGCCACGGCGATCGGGTCACTGACCGCCTTCGCGCGCGCCGCGACGGAGATCTCCTTCGATCCCTGGAAGCGGGCGTATGCCCCTGCGCCTGATGCACCGAGCCCGACATGCGCGCTCGCCACCTTCAAGGGCGAGCGCCCGTATTCATTGCTGACCACGAGGCGAAGGCGTTCGCCGCCGACGCTGATGCGCAGGTGCTGCCGCAGGGTGACGTCCTGCAATTGCCGGGGCATGCCCAGGGGCAGCGCGAACCCGCTGTCCCACAGGGGCTGGGCGGGTGCGATCCAGCTCGTGGCCCACTGCGCGGGCTCAGTGGAAGCGGTGAATGGCGGGCGGGCGAACGACAGGGCGGCAGCGCCTGCGAGAAGCAGTGCGAGACCGATGCGTGTGACGAAACGTCTCATGGAAATTCCGTGTGGATGGATGGAAGTGCAGTGACTTTCCGGTATTCCCTATGAGATGCGAAGTGGAGAAAATGGAAGAAGCCCTCTTCTGAATTGGAATGACTCTATGGACAGGCTCAAAGCCATGGGCGCCTTCGTGCGCGCCGTCGAACTCGGCAGCCTCTCGGCCGCCGCGCGCGAGATGGCGACCACGCAACCGACCGTCAGCAAGCTGGTCGCCTGGCTGGAGCGGGAAGTGGGCGCCAGGCTGCTGGAGCGCAGCAGCCAGCGCGTTCTGCCCACGGAGGAAGGCTCGCGCCTGCTCGTGCACGCGAAGCAACTGCTGGAGGACTACGAAGAGGCGCTGGCCGACATGGCGAGTGGCGTGCGCGAGCCCCGCGGGCTGGTGCGCCTGTCGGCGCCGGTGGCGTTGGGCGAATTGCGTCTCAGCGCCTTGGTGCTGGAGATGTTGTCGACGCTGCCGCAGCTGGAGGTGGAGCTCTTGCTGGAGGACCGCTTCGTCGATCCGGTCGAGGAGCGCATCGACCTCACCGTCCGCATCGGCGGCGTGCTGCCCGCCGATCTGGTCGCGCGGCCTCTGGCGGTCTGGCCACGCTACCTGGTGGCCTCGCCCGACTACGTGCGTCGCAAGGGGCGGCCACGGCGGCCGGGCGATCTGAGCGCGCACGAGTACCTGCGCTACGCCGCGAGCGACGAGGTGCTTCACTTGCGCAGCGGCAGCGAGAGCGCCGCGCTGGAACTCGCTTCGCGCTACCGCGTCAACAGCGCGATCGCGCTGCTGGACGCCGTGCAGTCGGGCGCGGGCATTTCGCTGCAGCCCTGCTGGATGGTGGACGAGGCCTTGCGCCGGGGGACGCTGGTGCGCCTGCTGCCCCGGTGGACGGGGCCGGCGCAAACGGCGCATGTCGTGCATGCGCCGCGCCGCCGGCTGCCGGCCCGCGTGCAGGCCGTGATGGACTACCTGGTGGACGCCGTGCGGCGCTGGTAGTGCGGCTCACTCCACCGCGTAGGGCGTCTCGGGCACGGGCATGTGAAAGCTCGCATTGAGCATGTTCCACGAGCGGATCGCGCCGACCTGGAACGTGAGGTCCGCGATCTGAGCATCGCTCAGGTGCTGTCGGATGGCGCGGAAGTCTTCGTCGCTGGGCGTTCGGTGCGGCACGGCATTCACGGCCTCGGCCCAGTTCAGGGCGGCGCGCTCGGCGTCGCTGAAGAAGCGGGTGGCCTCGCGCCAGCCAGCCACGGCGTTGACGTGGCGCGGCTCCATGCCTTCCTTGAGCAGTTGGGCCCAGTGCATATCGATGCAGAACGCGCAGCCGTTGATCTGGCTGATGCGCAGGTTGACGATTTCGCGCAGCCGCATGTCCAGGGTGCGGCCAGCGGCGTGGGAGAACTGGGCGCCGGCGCGGGCGGCGTGGGGGGCGAGTGCGTGGTAATCGAGTCGCGGTGCGGACATGGGGGGCTCCTGTGGTGTGAAAGGGATGGGAACACCCCTTAGACGGCCCGGCCCATCGGTTTGTGACAGAGGGCGCAACGATCGTCGGCGTGCGCGCCGGCACCAAGGTAGCGGGCGCGGCCAGCGGTACCCATTCACCCTGACCCGCCCGCGCCTCAGTCGACCTCGGGGTCGTAGAAGCGTTTCGACAGGCCCGCGCGCCCGGGATAGAAGCGGAAGTACGGCCGCGCGTCGTCGATGGTGCGCGCCACGGACGAGTGCTCCATCAGCCGCTCGAAGTACGCGGCCAGTCGGGTGTGTTCGGGCGCCAGGGGCACGTAGGTGACGGCGTAGAACAGCGCTGGCGCGGCGGCGCAGTCGGCCATGCTGAACGTGTTGGCGGCCACCCAGGTGCGCCCTTCCAGGTGTTGGTCGATCATGGCGTAGGCCGTCTTCAATGCCTCACCGGCCCGGGCCACGCCGGACGGGTCGCGCTGCGCCTGCGGACGCAACAGGTTGGCCGTGAAGGCCTGCATCGGCGTCATCACGTAGAGGTCGAACAGACGGTCCCACAGGCGCACCTGCAGCGCCTGGTCGGGGTCGTGCGGGATGAGCGTGCGGCCCGGCCGGGCGTGGTGGCGCTGCAGGTGCTCGATGATGATGCTGGTCTCGGGTATGGGCCGGCCCTGGTCGATCAGCAAGGGCATCCTGCCGGTGGGCCACAGCTTGAGGAAAGCCGCGCGCTCTTCGGGGTCGCCCAGGTTCAGCACACGCTTGTCCACGTCGATGGCGAGGTGGTCCATTGCGATGAGCAGCTTGTGGCAGTACGAGGACAGCGGGTGGTAGTGAAGGGTGAGCGCGGACATGGGGCGGGTGGAGGGCTTGCGGTTCGCGAAACCACCATGCTCGCAGATCAGCGTTTTTTCTCAAGCGGCGCCGCCACCTTCGGATCGCACGGATCCCCCTCTTCCTTCTGCCCCCGCTCCACCAGGGGAATCACCGCCGCCGCCGGCCCCGCCGCTGCGCCCAGGGCAATGGCGCCAATGACGCGCCCGGCGAGCTTGCGGCCTTCGATGCCGATGTCCGGATCGCCCAGCGTGCCGGCGACCGTGACAGGCGTGCGCAGCGACAGGGGCGACCAGTCCTTGGGCTGCGTGACCACGCGCAAGGCCAGGGACTCGTCCTTGAGGTCGACCTGGCCGCTGATGCGCACGGTGCTGTCGCGGTTGTCGAGCACCGCCAGCCGGGGCTCGACCACGCCGTTGCGGGCGAGCAGGTCGAAACGCGCGCAGCGCAGCGGCAGCGGCTTGTCGCCGGCGATCACCACGCCCAGTGCCTGCGCCAGGTCCAGGCCCATGGCCTCGGTGACGAGGTACGACAAGGTGCCATCCCTCAGCCGGACATCGATGGGGCCGTCGAGCGAGGCGAGGATGTCCGCCGTCGACTGGCCCGCGCCGCGCACATCCAGCCTGGCCTGCAGCACCCCGGTGAGATAGGGCGAGGCCTGCTCGCGCCGCAGGCCGCGCACCCAGTTCGCCACGTCCACGCCGGCGATGTCGAGCCTGGCTTGCCATTGGGCGGGCCGCTCATTGGCGTCGAGGCGGGTCATGCCGCGGATGCGGCCACCGGCCACCTTGGCCTCCAGCTCGTCCAGGCGCAGCACGCCCGCGTTCAGGCGCACGCGGGTCAACAGGTCGCGCAGAGGCGCCATCGCGGGCGTGCCGAAGTCGAGCGTTTCGATGGCGACGCGCACGTCGGCGTCCATCACGGTGAGCGATGGCAGGTCGAAGCGGCGCTGGGGCAGCACGCGGCGCGGCGAGGCGGCGGGTTCGGCGCCCGCGGCTTTCGCTGCTTGCTTCGCTTCGGCTTTCGCGTCGCCAGTCGCCTGGCCACCCGCGCCGGCACGCGCGCCGATGGCGGGGCCCAGGTCGGCAAGGGCGAGCTTCTTTCCCGTCAGTTCGCCGGTCAGGCGGCGCGGTCGCTCGCGCTGGTGGAAGCGCAGGTCACCGGCCAGATGGCTGGTGCCGATGTTGGCGCGCGTGGCCTGCAGGCGCCACACCCCGCCGTCTTGCGACAGCGTGCCACGCAGATCGAAGGGCGGTGTCTGCGGCAGCGTGATGCCCAGGGGCTCGCCCACCGCGGCGAGCGAGCGGCCCTGCAACTCCAGGCCGCCCTGCAGCCTGGGCGTGCCGAGCAAGGCCGCCGCCTGGCCGTCGAACAGCAGGCGCGACGAGGCCACGGTGCCTTCCACGCGCACCGGCACCCAGGGCGCGTCGGTGGCGGTGTCCGGGTCGTGCAACAAGGGCAAGGTGCTGCCCGCATTCACCTGCAGCTTCAAGGGCATGGCGCGGTAGCGGCCGTTGGCGCTGGCCTGGTAGCCGGCGCTCGCGGCCACCTCGGCCTCGCCTTCGCGGCCCCGCAGGCGGATGTCCAGGTCCACGTCGGCCACGGGGTCCTTCCAGTCGATCCGCCCCTGGCCGATGACCAGCGAACCGAATCGCGGCAGTCCACCCAGCGGCTCGGCCTCGGCCTCTTCGGGTTTGGGTTCGCGCGCGCCCAGTTGCCAGTTGGCGCTGCCGTCGTCGACGCGCACCAGGCGCGCGTCCAGGGTGTCGGCCCGCAAGGCCTGCAGGCGCAGGCGCTCGCCACGGCGCCAGCGCCACACGTCGCTCCAGCGCCAGGCCAGCGACACGCCGCGCGCGTCCAGCAGGTGGGGCGCGCCGAAGCGTTCGGCGGAAGCGATGTTGAGGCGCTCGACTTCGACGCGCGGGCGCCACAGCAGGTAAGCGCGAAACCTGCCCTGCAGTTGCACGGGCACCGCGGCGCTGCGCGAGGCCGCGTTCTCGATGGGCTGGCGCAGGAAGGGCCAGCCACTCATTTCGGCGAGCATGAGCCCCACCAGCAAGGCCACCACCGCGGCGCCCGCCCACACAAGGCCACGCCGCCGCCCGTTCATGCGAGCGTCACAGGCCGAGGGGCGCGGCCGGTGCCTGAGGGATGAAACAGACGCGACATTCCGATACGAGGCCCCGGCCAACCCGGGGTTCCGGCTCGGATGTGTCGGTCTGTGTCGGGTGTTTGCGCTATTCCGGCGTGATGTTGGCCGCCTTGATCACCTGCGACCACTTCTTCGTCTCGTTGGCGATGAAGGCCGCGAACTCGGCCGAGGTGCCGCCGCGCACTTGCAGGCCCGCGGCCTCCACCTTCTTGCGCACCTCCGCGTCGCCCAGCACCGCGTTGGTCTCGGCGTTGAGGCGCTGCACCACGGCCGCGGGCGTGCCGGCCGGCACCATCAGCCCGTACCAGCCGTAACCCACCACCGTCGGCAGGCCCGATTCGCGGAAGGTGGGCGCCTGCGGGTACAAGGGCGTGCGTTCTTCGTTGGCCACGGCCAGCACGCGCAGCTTGCCGCTCTGGATGTGCGGCAGCGCGGTGGAGATGGCGGTCAGCGTCGCGTCGATGCGGCCACCCAGCAGTTCGGTGTATGCCGGCGCGTCGCCCCGGAACTGGATCACCACGCCCTGAGCGCCGGCCGCTCGCATCAACAGTTCGGCCGTGAGGTGGGGTGCGGAGCCCGTGCCGGGCGAACCGAAGGTCAGGCCCTTGGGGTTGGATTTTCCGTAGGCGATGAACTCGGCCACCGTCTTGTACGGGGCACTGGCGTTGACGATGAGGAACAGCGGCGCGATGGCCGTGCTGAGCACGGGCACGAAGTCCTTCTTCACGTCGTAGGGCAGCTTGGGGTATAGCGCTTCTCCAATGGCGATCGGCGCCGCCGCGTGCAGCACGGTGTAGCCGTCGGGCGCGGCGCGCGCCACGTACTCGTTGGCAATGCGCGTGCCCGCCCCCGCCTTGTTCTCGATCACCAGCGCCTGCCCCAGGCGCGGCGCCAGGGCCTCGCCGAGCAGGCGGCTGAAGATGTCGTTGGAGCCGCCCGCGCCGTAGGGCGCGATGAGGTGGACGGCTTTGGCTGGCCAGGCCTGCGCGAAGGCGGGCGCGTGCACCACGGGCGCGAGGCCCAGCGAAGCGAGGCTGGCACCGATGAGGTGGCGGCGTTGGATGCTCATGGCTTGTCTCCTGTTGTGGGTAGGGAACGGGGTCTTCAGTCGAGCCGCGTCAGCGCGGGGTAGGCGTAGCGGTGCTCCAGGTGCTCGGCCTGCGGCTGATAGAGCCGCAGCACCACGTAGAACGCTTCGCCCTCGGGCGCGGGCAACCAGTTGTGGCCGGGACCGGGGTCGCTGGCCTGCAGGCGGATGGCGAGGCTGCCGTCGGCGTCGTGCCGCAGGCCGGGGGTGCGGTCGCCGATGGAGTAGCGGCCGATGGGGTTGGCGACGAAGAGGCAGTCGCTGCGGCGGTACATCGTCAGCGACCAGAAGGCACCCACCTTCGGCCCGGCGCCGGGCGCGAATCGCAGCTCGTAGGCGTGCGCGCCGCTGAGCGTTCGCCCCTGCGAGTCGACTTCGGCCGTGGGGTACATGGCCTCGTCGATGCCGAGCGCGCCGATGAAGTTGCGCGCCACGCGCGCGCGGGTCAGCACGTCCTCGCCCCAATGCGTTCGCACCTCCAGTTGCAGGGACCAGCCGCCGCCCAGTTGGCGCGGCTGGTCGCGCTCGCGAAGGATCTCGAAGACGCGCGGCAACTCGCTCGCCACCTCGTCGGCGGGCGGCGGCCAGTCCAGCGATTCGCCCTCGGGCGGCGGGTTGCGTTCCAGCGCCGCGCTCACGGTGTCCAGGTACAGCGCGGCCGACGGCGTGGCCGTGGACCGGCCGTCCAGGCGCGTGTCGAAGCGCTGCGCGGCGTCGCTGCCGTCCAGGCGCGTCATGCGCAGTTGCGCCTGCAGCGCGCGCACGGCCTCGATGTCGCCGGGCGTGTCGTCCACCAGCAGGCGGCCGATGAGCCACACGTCATCGCCCGGCGCGGCGATGACCTGCGACACGCCGGCCGGCACCGGGCCGCGCCAGCGCGGGCCGTGCACCAGCGTGCGCTGGGCGCGGTTGCCGGTGCTGCGGCGGCCCACGTAGGCGAAGGGGTTGGTCCAGGCGTCCAGCAGGCCCAGGGTCCAGTAGCGCTCACCCATGTCGGGCGTGTCGATGAGCACGGGGCCTTGCGAGAGATCGAGCCAGGCGTTGCTGTAGACCGTGTCGTTGTTGGGGCTCACCACCTCGCGGTCGTCGGGGCCGAGCTTGCGGTGCGTGTGCGTGAACTGGTTGACCCAGCGCATGGCCGAGTCGCGGTCCTCGCTGGCGAAGCCCAGCGTGGCGTGGCGGCGCGCGGTGGTGGCGGCGCGCATGCGCATCATCTCGAACAGCGGCAGGGTCTGGATGAGGGCCCGGGTCAGCGCTGGACGCACGGGGGTGTCGATGGTTGAAGTCATGGGGGTGGGCCTCAGGCGATGACACCGTCGCGGCGCAGCGCGGCAATGTCGGGCGCGCTGTAGCCCACCTCGGCCAGCAGCGCGTCGGTGTCGGCGCCGCAGGCGGGCGCGGCCGCAGGCGCCGTGCGCGGCGCGTCGTCGATGCGGTAGGGCAGGCCCAGGGCCTGGTAGCGCGTGCCGTCGGCGCCCACGGCGTCCACGACGAGGCCGCTGGCCGCCAGGTCCGGGCTGTGCAGCACCTGCGCGTAGCCACGCACGGCGCCGGCCACGATCTGCTGGCCCGACAGCAGCGCCACGCACTCTTCGCTGCTGCGCTCGGACAGGCACTCGCGCAGCACGGCGCGCAGCTCGGCGCGGTGGGCCACGCGCCGCTCGTTGCTGGCGAAGCGCGGATCGCTGGCCAGTTCGTGCCGCCCGATGACGCGGCAGAAGCGTTGCCAGTGTTCCTCGGCGTAGGCCGAGAGCACGATGTGGCCGTCGCGCGTGGGCACCACCTCGGCGGCGGGCGCGTTGTGGGGCTGGCCGTCGCCGATGCGCGTGGGCTCGGGGCCACCGCCGAGGTAGTCGGCCCAGGTGGCGGCCTGCAGGTGCATGGCCACGTCGAAGAGCGAGGTGTCGATGCTGGCGCCCTGCCCGGTTTTCTCGCGGCCATACAGCGCCGCCAGCACGGCCTGCGCGCCCAGGTGCGCGGCGGCGGCGTCGATGATGGGCACGCCCACCTTCTGCGGCGCACGATCGGGCTCGCCGGTGACGGACATGAGCCCGCTTTCGGCCTGGGCGGCGATGTCGTAGCCCGGCCGTTCGCTGGAGGGGCCGCGCCGGCCGAAGCCCGAGATGTCGAGGCAGATGAGGCGTGGGAAGTGTTCGCGCAGTTCGCGCGCGCCCAGGCCCAGCTTGTCGATGGCGCCGGGGCGCAGGTTCTGGATCACCACGTCGGCGCGGGCGATGAGCCGCAGCGCGGCCTCGCGACCCGCGTCGCGCTTGAGGTCGAGCGCGATCGAGCGCTTGCCCCGGTTGTAGGCCCGCACCATGGATTCGCCGTAGCGCCCGATGTGGCGGGCCTGGTCGCCGGCGATGGGTTCGATCTTGATCACGCTGGCCCCGAGTTCGGCCAGGGCCATGGCGGCGCCGGGGCCGGCGATGTACTGGCCAAGGTCCACCACGCGCACGCCGGCAAGCGGGGTGGCCGGTGCGGATGTGCCGGTCTGGGTCATGTCGTGCCTGTCTCCTGTGTGGCCCGCACGATAGGTGAGAGCGGCATTCCTGAAAATTGAATAATGCTGATGCCGTGATCACGCCGGGTGATCACCTCTCTGAAGCGATCCGATCCATGACCCAGGGTGTCGACCACCTCGTTCGCCGCCTGCGTCTGCGCCACCTGGAGCTGCTGCTGGCCCTGGCCGACGCGGGCACCATGCGCGCCGCCGCCAGCCGCCTGCACCTGAGCCAGCCCGCCATCAGCAAGATGCTGGCGGAGGCCGAGGACGCGCTGGGCGCGCGCCTGTTCGAACGCAGTCCTCAGGGCGTGCTGCCGACCCCGGCCGGCGCGGCCGCCGTGCACCGGGCGCGCGTGGCGCTGGGCGAACTCGCGCACGCGCGCGACGAGGTGCAGGCCATCCACCGTGGCGCCAGTGCGGTGCTGCGCGTGGGCGCCTTTTCGGTGACGGCGGCCGTGCCCGCCGCGGTGGTGCAGTTGCGCCAGCGAATGCCGGGTGCGGTGGTTCATCTCCACGAAGGCCGCGTGAACGAGCTGATCCAGCGCCTGCTCGATGGCGACCTGGACTGCGTGTTCGGCGCCCTCACCACCGAGACGCTCACGAGCGAGCGGCTGAGCCTGCTGCAATCCGAGGCGCTGCTGGAGGACCGCCTGTGCGTGCTCGCCGCGAGCAACAACCCCCTGGTGCGGCGCCGCCACCTGCGCTGGACGGCCTTGCGCGAAGCCGCCTGGGTGGCGCCGCCGCGCCAGACCCTGGTGCGCCAGGCCTTCATGACGGCCTTCCTGAACGAAGGACAGGACCCACCGGTGCCCGTGATCGAGGCGGTCTCCTCCATCACCATCGGCGCGGTGCTGCGGCTGGACCCTTCCCTGCTCTGCGCGGTTCGCTTCGAACACGCGCGCGACGAGGTGGCGCGCGGCGGCGTCAAGCGCCTGTCGGTGCTGCCCGAGATCCCGTTGCCGCCGCTGGGCCTGTTCACGCGGCGAGGCGCGGTCCAGGCAACGCCGGTGCTGCAGGCGTTTGCGCGGGAGATCCGCAAGGCGGGCGCGCGGGCGACGTAAAGGCCGTTCAGCCCTGCCCTGCCGACGCGGATACGCGGCGGTAGTTCACCTCTACGGCCAGCGCCTCTTCCCCGGCCGGCGTGACGTTGAACATGCGGACGTCCAGGTGCTGTGCGTCGGCTTGCGACAGCTCGGTGCGCCAACCCCAGCGTTCGCCGCCGACGCTGTCTCGGTAGCTGCCCAGCGCGGCGAATCGGCCATCGGTCACCGGGCCCGTGCTGAACATGATCGACGTGCCGGTGCCGAAGCTTTCGCCCCAGGCGCATTCGAAGGCCTGGTTGTCGAGGTGGTAGGCCCACAGTGCGACGCCTTCGAAGGGCTCGCCGCCGCAGCGGCCTTCGTATTCGTGCAGCAAGAAGCGGCCACCGCCCACCAGGCGGATGCGCCCGCGCTGCACCGAGTCCTCGGCCGGTGGCCCGGGCTCGAACCACAGACGAAACCGGCCCTCCCATTCGCCGGCCATGGCCGCCAGTTGGTGGTGCACGCCACCGGGTGCGGCGGAACGCTGAAACGCTTCCTGGCTCATGTGGTCTCCTCGATGGGGGTCTGCGCCGCTGGCGGCCGGCTCCAGTCTGGCGGCAATTGGCGCACACCGCCCGGCGGCACGCCGAAGTGGCGCCCAAGGCGCCGAAGAAGACAACGAGCAGGTGCGGCAGTACGTGCTGGCCAACCACGACAAGGGACCGGCCTTCCCGTCCGACCACCCTCCCTTGCTGTCGGTGCTCAAGGCCAACAGAACCAGGAACGACACGTGACGACCCCAGCGGCATGGGCGATCTCACCCAGGGCCCACCCTCACTCCGCGAACAAGCTGTCGATGTCGCGCGAACCGTGGAGCACGCGCACGACATCAATGCCATCGGGCAGCGCCAGATAGAAGACGGCATACCGTCCGAACGCCAGGCTTCGAATGCCTGGCGCCAATTCGTCCCTGGCACGGCCCATCATGGGCTGCGTCGCCCAAAGGCGCATCTTTCCGTCGAGTCGGTCCACCCATTCATCCGCGGCGACCACGTTGTCTTCGGCGATAAACATCCAGATGTCCTGGACATCAAGCTCGGCCTGTGGCCGCAACAGGACCCGCGGCATCTACTGGCCGGCCGCCTTGGATGAGAGGCGCGCGCGAGCGGACTTCTTGACGGCTTTCGCGTCCCAGGCTTTCGCGGGCCCACTGTCGAGGCCCTTGCGAACTTCGCGGCGAAGCTCGTCGAGCCTGGCCTGCCGAAGGCGGTCATGCTCCTCCATGAGGCGAAGCGCCTCGCGAACGACTTCGCTCGCGGACGTGTAGAGCCCCGAACTGACCTTGGAGCGCACCAGTTCCTCGAGTTGAGGGGTGAGATTGACGTTCATTCCCATGGCAAACCCGCCTTTACTGCGAAAAGGCAGTCTATCAAGGAATGTCAAAGATTGACATCAGGCCCGGCGACCCCGCGCCGCCGCCACCCGCCGCCCCGCCCGCTTCTTCCACCAGATGTACACCCCCGTGCCACTGAGCCCCGCGCTGGCCAGGCCCAGCAGAAAGACCAGCACCTTGAACGGCTGGCCCCACACGTCGGCCATGTGCAGGGCCAGCAGCCAGGTGGTGAAGGTGTCGCCGCCCGATTCGCCGGTGGGCACGTAGCTGCCGAGCAGCGCGCCGGTGGCGGCGTCGAAGTCCAGCGAGGTGATGCCGCGGCGGTCGCGGATGTCGCGGTCGCTGCGCACGCGGTAGTGGAACGTGCCGCGGTGCGGGCTGTAAGACAGGCGCTCCTCGTTGAGCACCTCGAAGCCCTTGTCGCGCGCCACGCCAGCCATCAGCTCGCGCCCGCGCTCAAGGCCGGCGGGCCAGCCCATGGCGGGTTCGTCGCGCGGCACCGGCTTCACGGCCGGTGCGGCGGGGCGCTCCTGCGTGCCGGCGATGGCGTGCATGGCGGGGTAGTAAACGCTGCCCAGGTTGAAGGCCACGCTGGACCAGGCGAAGACGAACATCCAGGCCCACAGCCACAGGCCGCCCGCGCGGTGCAGGTCGAACCAGCGCTTGTAGCGGCCGTGGCTCCAGCGCAAGCGCCAGGCCGGCACCCAGCGGCGCCACCACGAGGCCTTGCCCGGCGACGAGGGCGCTGCCGATCGTGGCAACGTGAGCGCCGCACCCACGAAGCAGTCCAGCGTCCACAGCAGCGCGACCACGCCGAAGACGGTGGTGCCCACCGCGCCCAGCGCCACCTCGTAGTGCAGCCGGTAGATGAAGGGCATGAGGTTGCTCCAGCCCTGCGTGATGTCACCCCAGCGGCGCCCGCCCAGCACCTGCCCGGTGTAGGGGTTGACGAAGACCTCGTCCTCTTCGATGGGCAGGTGCTCGCCGGTGGCCGGGTCTTCCGGGCCGAGGATGAAGAACACGGCCGGCGCGCCGGGCGTGTGCGTGAGCGGCACGTAGTTGACCTCGGCCTCGGGGTGCCGCTGGCGCACGCGTTCGCGCAGCGTCAGCGCCGGCAAGGGCTTTGCGTCGGCGGACGGCGGCTGAACGCGCAGCCACTGCGGGTTGATGGCGGCGTCGAAGGCGTGGTACCAGGCGAGCACCGCGCCGGTGAGGCCGGCCAGCACGATGAAGGCCGCCATCACCAGCCCCACGTACCGGTGCAGCCACACCAGGCCTGCGCGCAGGCGCGGGGGCATCAGAAGCGCAGCGTGGCGGTCAGGCGGAACTCACGCCCCGGCTCGCGCGAGCCGACGATGCCTTCGTAGCCGGGAATGTGCTGAAAGTCCTCGTTGCTGGCGTGGTCCAGGTAGTCCTTGTCGAACAGGTTGGCGATGACGAAGTTGAGCGTGAAGCGTTCGCTGCCCGTGGGGCGCCAGGTGGCGTAGATGTCGTGCACCGCGTAGCCGGGCTTGCGCACGCGGCCCACGGGCGTGTCCAGCGAGTCGATGCCCTGCACGAAGCGGCCGGCCCAGCCGACATCGAGGCGCGGGTTGATCCGCCAGTCCACGCTGGTGGTGAGCGTGTTGCCGATGCTGGCGCCCAGGCCGTTGTGGTCGTAGACGTTGAGCCGCTCGCCGTTGAGCATGGCGCGGTTGTGGTGCAGGCTGGCGCCCAGTTGCACGGCCCTCCAGTCGTAGGTGGTCTGCAGCAGCGCGCCGCGCGAACGCAACTCGCCCACGTTGAGGTAGCGGGCCGGGTTGCCGATGGGGTCGGCGATGGCGTCGCGGATGGTGGTGTCGTAGACCTTGCCGTTCAGGCGCCAGGCGCCCTGCCCGGCCTCGAAGCCGATCTCGGACGTGCGCGCGCGCTCGGGGCGCAGATTGGGGTCGTTGGTGATCGAATCGAGCTTGAAGGCGTCGCGAATCTTGGGCCCGCGCAAGGCGCGGGAATGGCCGGCCAGCAGGGCGAATTGCGGCGTCACGGCGTAGCGCAGGCTGGCGTTGGGGCTGGTGCCGCTGTGCTCCAGCGACAGGCCGTTGGCGTCCCTGAGCGTGTAGCGGTCGTGGCGCGCGCCCACGTCCAGGGTGAGGGCCTGGGTGAGCGTGATGCGATCCTGCACGTACAGGCCGCTGACCTTGCCGTTTTCCTCTTCCGAGCGCGGGTCGGTGGCGGGCCCGGCCGTGCTGCGGTCCTTGCGGTGGTCCAGACCCACGGTGATCTGATGGCGCTCAGTGTGAAAGGTGTTGCGCAGGTCGACACCGGTGGACGCGATGCTGCCCTGGTAGCGGCCCCAGCGGCCGATGACGTTCTGCTCCAGATCGGTGTCGGTCTGGTAGAGGTTGAAGGTCAGGTCGATCAGCGGGTTGGCGGGGCGCCAGGCATAGCCCAGGTTCCAGGTGGTGCGCTCGCTCTGCAGCGGGTAGGCGCGGTTGAAGCTGCTGGGCACCCACTGCGGGCGCTGCGAACGCTCGCCTTCGTCCTCGTGGCGGTCGTAGCTCAGGCGCACGGTGTGATCGGGGGTGAGCCTGCCCACGAGCTTGAAGAAGCCCAATTGCTGTTCCGAGCCCGTGGTGGCCACGCGGCGGCCGGCGCCGTCTTCGTAGTCCTTGAAGTCCTGGTCGGTGAGCGCGGCCAGGGCGGACCAGTCGTCCGTCAGACGACCGTAGACGCTGCTGTGCAGCTTGAAGCCGTCCGAGTTGCTGAAATAGCTGCCCTTGAGCATGGCGCCCACGCGCTGGCCATCGCGCAGCAGGTCTTCCGGGTCCTTGGTGACGAAGCGCACCGCGCCGCCCAATGCACCCGGGCCGGCGGTGGCGTCTCCCGTGCCGGGGCGCACCTCCACTCGCTTGATGAGCTCGGGCTCGAGCTGCACGCGACCGGTGTGGTGGAAGGCCTGCGCGGCCTGCCCGGCGCCGTCGATGGTGACATTGAGCAGCGTGTCCTCGATGCCGCGCAGGTAGATCTTCTGCGCCACCGAATGGCCACCGCCCACGGCCATTTCGGCCTGGCCGGCGAACATGTCCTCCAGGTCGTTGGCGGCGGTGCGCTCCAGGGTGCGCGCGGTGACGATGCCGGGCTCCACCGGCCCGGGTTCACCGCGGAGGCGGAAGGTGCCGGGGGCGTCGTGTTCGGCCACCACGTTCACCTCGCGCAGGGTGCGATCGGACGCCGGTGCGGCGGAGGCGGGCGGCGCGGCGCGCAGGACCACGCCGCCGCCCTCCTCGCTGGCCGCGAGGCCGCTGCCGGCCAGCAGGCGCTGCAGGGCCTCGCGCAGGCTCATGGTGCCGCTGAGCGCGGGCGCCGTCTTGCCGGCCACCAGGTCGGCGTTCACCGAGATGGCCACGCCGGCCTGACGCGCCAGCGCGTTGAGCGCCTGGCCCAGGGGCTGCGCGCTCAACGAGAAGGCCTGAGGCCGGGACAAGGCCGCGTCGGGCGCGGCGCTCTGGGCGAAGGCCTGCGAAGCCTGCAGCGCGGCAAGCGCTGCGGCGCAGGCCAGCACGGTGGCGGGCCAGCGGCGGGGCGAAGCAGAGGGGGAACGGGGCATGGGAAACGTCCTTTCAGCGGCTTGGTTGCCGTGAAGACGCGGCCTGCCCCGAACACCGGACAAAAATTTTTCAGCGGCGCGCGAGGATGCGCACGCTGCCATCTGCCACGCGCTCGGTGCGCACCGGCAGGATGCCCGGCAGGGCCTCGACGAAAGCCTTGGGCGAGCGCACCGGAAAGCTGCCCGTGAGGCGCAGGCGCTGCAGCGCGGGCTCGTCGGCCAGGTGCAACGGCGCGTTCAGGTAGTCGTTCCAGCGGGCCACGGCCTCGGGCAGCGGGGTGTTGTCGAACACCAGCCAGCCTTGGCGCCAGGCGCCCACCTGGGCGGCCTGCACGCCGTGCACGGGCGCCAGGGCGCCGTCTTGCGTGAGTACGGCCTGGCCAGCCTCCAGCACGGTCTGCGCCGGATCGCCCAGCGTCGCGGGCACGCCGCCCGCCGGCAGGGCACCGGCCCACACCGCCACCCGGCCCTCCGCGACGGCCACACGCATGCGGTCGTGGCGCGCCTCCACCGTGAACACGGTGCCCAGCACGCGCACGCGGCCGAAGGGCGTCACCACCACGAAGGGGCGGCTGGCGTCGCTGGCCACGCTGAAGCGCGCCTCGCCCTCGTCCAGCCAGGCCTCGCGGCGGTCGCGGTACAGGGCGATGCTCAGGCGCGTGCGCGCGTCCACGGCCAGGCCACTGCCGTCGGGCAGCGTGGTGGTGCGGATCTGCCCGCGTTCGGTGCCGAGCGCGAGTTCGTGCAGCGGCTGGCGCCAGTGCCAGCGCGCCAGGACGCCGGTGCCCGCCAGCAGCGCGCCCAGGCCCAGCACCGACAAGGCCTTGCGCCGGCCATTGCGCAGGCGCTCCTGCTGCGGGGGTGGCACGGGCACGTCACCGCGCAGGGCGTCGGCGCAGGTCGCGTCCCAGCCGGCGCGCGCGGCGCCGTAGGCGATCTCGTGATCCGGGTGGGCGGCGCGCCATCGGGCCAGGGTCTCGCGGGCGGTGTCGGCGGTGTGGGCGTCGCCGCCGTTCATGCGCGCGATCAGCAGCAGCGCGTGTTCCAGCTGAGCGCGCGGCGAGGCTGGCATCGGGCCGGTGGAGGGCGCGCGGGCGTTCGGCATGGTCGGCTCGTGTTCAGGCGGCGTAGGTGCTGGCCAGGTCCATCAGGTCGCACACCGCGCGCACCACGTGCTTTTCGATCGCGTCGACGCTCACGCCCTGGTGCTCGGCCGCCTGGGCGTGCGAGTAGCCGTAAACGCGCACGAGGATGAAGGCCTCGCGGCGGCGGCTGGGCAGCCGGGCCAGGCGCAACGCCAATCGGGAAAGCTGCTGCCGCGCGCTGGCCACGCGGTCGGCCGCCGGCGCCTCGTCGCGGAGCAACAGACCCAGCGTGTCCAGCATCCCGGCCTCCACCCGGCGGCGGCGCGCCTCATCGATGACGATGTTCTTGCCCGTGCGGTACAGCAGCGCGCGCATGTCCTGCACCAACGCGTGCGTCTGCATGCCCAGCACGCGGGCATAACTCTCCTGCACCACGTCGGCCGCGGCGTCCCGACTCTGCAAGGCGCGCGAGAAGTAGTTCAGCAGTTCGGCGTAGTAGTGGGTGGCCACAGGATGCGGGCGAGATGGCCTCGTCGCAAATGAGATTTATTCTCATTATGGAGCATTTCTCCGGTTCGCTGCCGCCGCCCACGCCCTGGCGTGTCCAAGCGCGAAGCGCACAAAGCTCTCCACGGCCGGGGACACCGACGGGCGCTCGCGCACGAACATCGCGGCCCGCCAGTTCACCTGCGGTTGCTTCAAGGGCCGGAACACCAGGCCGAAGCCCTGCACGAGGCGTTCGGTCAAGGCGGGGCTCACCACCGCGCCGGCGCCCACCCGCAGCATGGAGAGCGCGGTGTTGACCCGGTGAACGGGCTGGATGCGGCGCGGGTGGTGGCGTGGCGGCACGTGGCTCAGCACGTGCGTGGCGAAGTTGGGCATGTAGTTGATCAGCGGCGCGTCGCGCAGGGCCTTCCAGCTCACCGCTTCCAGCCGGCTCAAGGGATCGTCGGGGTTCAGGGCCACGCACATCGGGTCGGGCCACAGGGGATGCTCCCGCACCCGGTCGTCTCCCATGACGCCAGCCGGCCCGAACCCGACATCGGCACTGCCCTGCTGCAAGCCAGCCAGCACCTGCTCGATGGGCACGTCTTCGAAGCAGACCTCGATGCCGGGCTGTGCCGCCTGGTAGCGCGCGATGAGCTCGGGCATGAGCGTGCACGACAAGGGCTCCGGCGCCGCCACGCGCACGACACCCCGGCGCAGCTCCTTGAGGTCAGACAGGCTGTCGAGGGCTTCGTCCAAGGTGGCCAGCACGCGCCGCGACATCGGCTCGAACGACTGCCCCACGCTGGACAGCGAGACGCTGCGCGTGTTGCGGTCGAGCAGGCGCACGCCCACCCGGTCCTCCAGCTCACGGATCAGTCCACTGAGCGCGGCCTGCGAGAGGTTCATCGCCCGGGCCGCCTCGGAAAAACTGCCCGCGTCCACCACCGCGAGGAAGGCGTTCAGCTGGCGCAGCGTGACATGCATGCTCATGACGGACTCCTCGGCAATGGCTCGGGCGACTTATCGGCAAAAGCGATAGGTTGCTCGAAAAATGCCATTTGTCCGATAGGGTGAGTCCCACTATCGTGCGCCCACCGCCACCCGCGGCGATCGGGTGCGGGCGCCCATCCACTACGAGGAGACACCCATGTCGAGACTGCGCGCGTCCGCGCTGTGCCTGTTGCTGGCCGGCCTTGCCGGCTGCGCCGCCATGCAGGGCGGCACGACCATCACCCAGCGCAACACCACCCACGGCCCCGTGCTCGGTGTCGACGACAGCCAGGCCACGGGCACCTACCACTGGAAAGGCATTCCCTTCGCCGCGCCCCCCGTGGGCGAACGTCGCTGGCGGGCACCGGCCGACCCGGTCGCCTGGCGCACGCTGCGTCCGGCGACGGCCTTCGCCCCCGCCTGCGTGCAGACGGGCCGGCTCTACGGCCCCGGTCTGAACAACCGCTACGACGCCACCATCGGCAGCACCCTGGGCCAGACGCTGGGCTCGGAGGACTGCCTGTACCTCAACATCTGGCAACCCGCCGCCGCGTCGAGCCGGCCGCGGCCCGTCATCGTGTGGGTGCATGGCGGCAGCAACATCACGGGCTACGCGGCCGACCCGGTGTACGACGGCGCGGCGCTGGCCCGCACGGCCGACGCGGTGGTGGTGTCCGTGCAGTACCGGCTGGGCATCTTCGGCTTCCTCGACCTGGACGCGCTCAAGACCGGCCAGGCCGACGAGGACTCGGGCAATTTCGCCCTGCTCGACATCGTGAAGGCCCTGGGTTTCGTGCAGTCGAACATCGCGCAGTTCGGCGGCGACCCGGCGCAGGTGACGCTGATGGGCGAGTCCGCCGGCGCGGTCAACGTCTATGCCCTGCTGGCCTCGCCCATGCTGGCCCAGCGCGAACCCAAGCTGTTCCACCGCGTGATCGCCTTGAGCGGCGGCATTTCCTCGGCCGCCACCTTGCCGCCCGGTTCGATCGCGGGCGTTCTGCCACGGTCCGTGTGGCGGCAGCGCGGCCAGGGCTTGCTGGAGCATTCGCTGATCGCCGACGGCAGCGCCAAGGACGAGGCGGCGGCCAAGGCGGCAGTGTCCTCGCGCCGCCCCGAGGATTGGGCGACATACCTGCGCGCCCGATCGGCCGACGAGCTCCTGACGACGGTGCAGAAGCGCCTGGTGCCCGCGCGGCTGTCCGGCTCCAACCCCATCCCCGACGGCCACGTGGTGGCGACCGACCCGATCGCGGCCATTCGCGCGGGGCGCTATGTGAAGGGGCCGGTACTGGCGGGCAACACCCGCGACGAAACCAAGCTCTTTCCCACCTTGCTGGCCATCCGCCATTCGCTCGGCGGCGTGAGCGGTCGCCTGATCGACGACGCGGCCGTTTTTCGCATCGCCCACACCTACGACCCGGAGGCGGCGCCCACCACGCGCATCGAGGACTGGATTCCGCAGAGCCTGCTGCCGACGGACGCGCCGGGCACCGGCTTCGACGCCCGCAGCCGCGAGCTGGACCGCATCTGGTTCGGCGCCATCCGCGACGACGTGCTCGGCGCCCTGCGCTCGCAGCAGCCGCAGGTGTGGCACTACCGCTTCGACTGGGACGAGTTGCCCGTGCCTTTCGACCGGATCTTCGGCGCGGCGCACGCCTTCGACCTGCCCTTCGTCTTCGGCAACTTCGGCCCCTCGCTGTTCGCCAACATCTCGTTCACCCGGGCCAACCGGCCCGGGCGCGAGGCGCTGTCGACAGCGATGATGAAGTCGGTGGGCGCGTTCGCCCACCATGGCGACCCGAACCACCCTGGCCTGGGCACCGCCTGGCCGCAATGGCCCGCCAGCCTGGTGTTCGATGCGGATTTGCAGCGCGCGCGGCTGGGAGTGAAGTAGCGCGCGATCGCTTCACACCTGCCGTGCGGCCTGGCGGCAAGCACGGCCAGCTTCGAATACCCTGTCGGAGTACAGGGCCTGAGCGGCGTATAAAGTACCAATTTTTGGTACCATTTGATCAACGTGAAGCGCAGCCACGAACGCACGCTGAAGCAGCTTTGGGCCCATCCGGTCAGCGCGAACCTCGCGTGGAAGGACATCGAAGCGCTGTTTCGAGCCTTGGGTGCCGATGTATCGGAACGAGAAGGCAGCCGGGTGGCCGTGGTGCTCTTTGGCGAAGTGAAGGTGTTTCATCGGCCCCATCCTTCGCCGCACACAGACAAGGGAGCGGTTGCCAGCGTCAGGCGCTGGCTGGAACAACACGGAGTCAAAGCATGAACGTCATGACCGTTGATGGCTATCAGGCCCGCATCGAGTACGACGCTGAATCCGACCAGTTTCGCGGCGAGATCCTCGGGCTCAACGGCGGCGCCGACTTTTTTGGCCGCAACCCGAAAGAACTGCGGGCGGAGTTCCGAAAATCCCTCGCCGTGTTCCTTGAAGTGTGCCGAGAGAAGGGCATCGAGCCCCGGCGCAGCTACTCGGGCAGGTTCAACCTGCGCATACCGGCCGAACTGCACGAGCGCCTGGCCATCGTGGCGCAGGCCGAGGGCAAGAGCATCAACACGGTGGCGCAGGAGGCATTGCAGCAAAGGCTCGCCGCCTGAACCCCGGCCCTCAATTGCCCTGCGGCCGCTTCACCCGGAACCACGCCGCGTACATCGCCGGCAAGGCCAGCAGCGTCAGCACCGTCGCCACGATCAGGCCGCCCATGATGGCCACCGCCATCGGCCCCCAGAAGACGCTGCGCGACAGCGGGATCATCGCCAGCACCGCCGCGGCGGCCGTCAGCACGATGGGCCGCATGCGGCGCACGGCGGCTTCCACGATGGCGTCCCAGGCCGGCACACCGCGCGCGCGGTCCTGCTCGATCTGGTCGATGAGGATGACCGAGTTGCGCTGGATCATGCCCATGAGGGCGATGACGCCCAGCAGCGCGACGAAGCCGAAGGGCCGGTCGAGCAGCAGCAGCGCGCCGGCCACGCCGGCCATGCCCATGGGGCCGGTCAGGAACACCAGCATCGAGCGGCTGAAGCTCTGCAGCTGCACCATGAGCAGCGTGAACACGATGAACAGCATCAGCGGCACGCCGACCGCGATGGAGGCCGAGCCCTTGCTGCTCTCCTCCACCGCGCCGGCCACCTCGATGCGGTAGCCGGTGAGGCCTTCGCTCAGCCAGCGGCGCTGGATCTGATCGAGCTGCGGCTGCAACTGGGCGGTGACGGTGGCACCCTGCAGGCCCTCCACCACGTCGCTCTGCACGGTGATGGCGAACTCGCGGTTCTCGCGCCACATCACGCCCGGCTCCCAGCCGAAGTTCACGCGCACCACCTGCAGCAGCGGGATGGACTGGCCGCTGGCCGTGGGCAGGTACGCATTGGCCAGGTCGGTGATGGCGTCGCGCTCGTCCAGCGGCTGGCGCAGCACGATGTCGATGAGTTCGTCGCCCTCGCGGTACTGGCCCACGGTGCTGCCTACCAGGATGGTGCGCGCCGCCTGCGCGATGCTGGCGCTGGTGACGCCGAGCGCGCGCGCCTTGGCCTGGTCCACCTCCAGGCGGATCTGCTTGACGGCCTCGTTCCAGTTGTCGTTCACGCCGCGCGCGTTGGGGTTCTGCGCCATGGTGCGCTTGACCTCGTCGGCCAGGCCGCGCAGCACCACGGGGTCGTCGCCCACCACGCGAAACTGCACCGGATACGGCACCGGAGGCCCGTTGGGCAGCAGCTTCACACGTCCGCGCACCTCGGGAAATTCGGTGGCCAGCACGGCGGGCAGTGCCTTGCGGATGCGCTCGCGTTCCTTCACGCTGCCGGGCAGCACGATGAACTGCGCCACGTTGCTCTGAGGAAAGATCTGGTCGAGCGGCAGGTAGAAGCGCGGCACGCCCGAGCCCACCCAGGTGGACACGGCCTTCACGCCGGGCTCTTTCATGAAGCGCTGCTCGACGCGGCCCGCCACCTCGTCCATGGCGCGGATGCTGCTGCCTTCGGGCAGCCAGATGTCCACGAGGATCTCGGGCCGGCTCGAATCGGGGAAGAACTGCTGCTGCACCTTGCCCATGCCCGCCAGGCCGAGCACGAAGGTGAGGATGGTGGCACCGATGGTGATCCAGCGGTGCTGCACGCACCAGTCCACCGTGCGGCGAAAGCGCACGTAGAAGGGCCCGTCGAAGACCTCGTGCGGCTCACCCTCCACCCTGGGCTTGATCTTCAGCAGCTTCACGCCCAGGTAGGGCACGAACATCACCGCCACCACCCAGGAGATGAGCAGCGCGATGACGGTGACCGCGAAGATGGCGAAGGTGTATTCGCCGGTGGTGGAGTTGGCCAGGCCGATGGGCAGAAACCCCGCCGCCGTGATGAGCGTGCCCGTGAGCATGGGCATGGCGGTGGCGTCCCAGGTGAAGGTGGCCGCGCGCACCATGTCGTAGCCCTCCTCCAGCTTCCTCACCATCATCTCGACGGCGATGATGGCGTCGTCCACCAGCAGGCCCAGGGCGATGATGAGCGAGCCCAGCGAGATCTTGTGCAGGCCGATGCCGTAATGGTTCATCGCCAGGAAGGTGATGGCCAGCACCAGCGGGATGGTGATGAACACCACCAGACCTGGGCGCATGTCGAGCACGTAGCGGCGCAGGCCCTTGCCGCCGGGGCGCCGGTGCAGGCCCAGGGCCAGGAAACTCACCGCGAGCACGATCACCACGGCCTCGATCAGCACCTTCACGAACTCGTTGACCGAGGCGGCCACGGCAGAGGGCTGGTCCTGCACCTGCACCAGCCTCATGCCGGCGGGCAGCGTGCGCTCGATGCCGGCCACCGCGAGCTTCAGGGCCTCGCCGAGCGCGATGATGTCGCCCCCCTTGGCCATGGAGATGCCCAGCGCGATGCTGTCCTGCGCGTCGTGGCGCACCAGGATCTCGGGCGGGTCGATGGTGCCGCGCACGATGTCGGCGATGTCGCCGAGGCGGATGGTGCGCCCGCTGGCGGCGGAGCGGATGGGCATGGCGCGCAGGTCGTCCACCGAGTTGAAGCTGCCGTCCACGCGCACCTGCACCACGTCCAGCGGCGTCTGCACCGCGCCGGCCGAGGCCACGGCGTTCTGCTGGCCGAGTTGGTCGAGCACGGCGTTCAGGTCCAGCCCCAGCGTGGCCAGGCGCTTCTGCGAGACCTCCACATAGATCTTCTGGTCCTGCACACCGAAGAGCTCGACCTTGGCCACGTCGTTCACGCGCAGCAGTTGCTGGCGCACGGCCTCGGCCACATCCTTGCGTTCGGCGTCGGAGAAGCCTTCGCCCTGCAGCGCGTAGATGACGCCGTAGACATCGCCGAACTCGTCGTTGAAAAAGGGGCCCACCACGCCCTGCGGCAGTTCGCCGCGCATGTCGCCCACCTTCTTGCGCACCGTGTACCAGATGTCCTGCACCTCGGCCGGCGGTGACGAATCCGCGAGCTGGAAGATGATCAGCGCTTCACCGGGCTTGGCGTAGCTGCGGATCTTGTCGGCGTAGGGCACTTCCTGCAGGGTGCGCTCGATGCGGTCCACCACCTGCTCGGCCACCTGGGGCGCGGTGGCACCGGGCCAGAACACACGCACCACCATCGCGCGGAAGGTGAAGGGCGGGTCCTCGTCCTGCCCGAGCTGGAAGTACGAGGCGATGCCGAACAGCATCAGCACGATCATGAGGTAGCGCGTGAAGGCGGGGTGGTCCAGCGCCCAGCGCGAGAGATTGAAGCGCGAGAACGGGCCCGGCTTCGCGTCGGTGGTGTCCTGCATGGGCGGGCTCACTGCGCGACGAAGCGCGTGACCTTTTGACCGGCGCTGAGCACATGCCCACCGGCCGCCACCACCTCGTCACCGGGCTTCAATCCAGCCGCGATCACCACGCGGTTGCCGTCGGCACCCGCCACCTGCACAGGGCGCGGTTGCACGGTGCCGCTGGCCTCGTCGAACACCCAGACCACGCTGCCGCTGCGGTCGCCCTCGGCGGACTGCATCACCGCCGTGGTGGGCAGGGTGATCGCGGCCTGGCCGGTGAGCGGCGTGTCCAGCGTGACGTAGGCCGTGGCGCCCAGGGGCAGCTTCGCGTCGGCCGGCAGGGCCAGCTTCACCTGGTAGGTGCGCGTGGCCGGGTCGGCGCTGGCCGCCACCTCGCGCACGCTGGCCTTGAGGTCGGCGCGGCCATCGGCCTGGGCCCAGAGGCGCACGCGGGCCGGGGTGCCGGGCCGCACCTGCGCGAGCCGGTCCTCGGGCACGGCGATCACCACGTCGCGTTCGCCGTCCTGCGCCAGCACCACCACGGGGCCGCCGGCCTGCACCACCTGGCCGGGCTCGGCCTGCACCGCCGTCACCACGCCGGGCGCGTCGGCCAGGAGGCGCGCGTAGCCTGTCTGGTTGCCCTGAACGGCGCTTTGCGCCTGCGCCTGACGCAGCGTCGCCTCGGCGGCATCCAGCGTGGCTTGTCGACGGTCGATCTCGGCCTGGCTGACGAAGCCCTGGGCCAGCAGGCCCTTGAAGCGCTCCAGGTCGGCGCGCGCCAGATCGCGCTGGGTGAGCGCGGCGGTGGCGGCGGCCTGTGCGGCCTGGCCGGAGAGCGCCAGGTCCTGCGCGTCCAGGCGCGCCAGCAACTGGCCGGCTTTGACGCGCTGTCCCACCTCGGCCGGACGCTCCACCAGCTTGCCGCCGACGCGGAAACCCAGGCGCGATTCGACCCGGGCACGAACTTCGCCAGCGTACTCGCTGGCTGCGTTCAGGCTCGACGGCCCCACGGTGAGCAGCTTGACCGAGCGCACGGGCTCGGGCGCCGGTTCGGGGCGCGCGCAGGCGGCCAGCGCGGCCGCACTCGCGAGTACGCAGACAATCAGCGTCGTTCTCATCGGATTCCCTCGCGTTCGGGCCGGATGCGGCACCGCAAATTAATGACTGACCGGTTAGTAAGAGAAATTCTAGTGCAAACCCCCAGCGGTACCGACGCCACCCATCCCACGGACGGGGAGAAACCGCTGCCCGCCGTGGCGGCCGCGCCCGGCGAGGGCCTTCGCCCCGAGGCAGCCGCGGCCTTCGGTGCCGAGGTGGCGCACTACGAGAACTTCCCCGTGGCCAGCTGGCTGTGCCCCGCCCCGCTGCGCCCGGCTGTGGCCGCGCTCTACCGCTTCGCGCGCACGGCCGACGACATCGCCGACGAGGGCGAGGCCGACGCGCCCACGCGCCTGGCCGAACTGGCCGCCTACCGCGCCGCGCTGGACGCCGCCTTCGCCGGTCAGCCCGTGCCGCCGCGCTGGCAGGCCGTCTTCACGCCCCTGGCCGCCGCCCAACGCCGCCACGCCTGGCCCGTGGCCTTGCTGCACGAGCTCATCAGCGCCTTCGAGCAGGACGTGCGGTACACCGCCAGTGGCCACCGCTACGCGGACATGGCCGAGCTGCTCGGCTATTGCAAGTTGTCGGCCAACCCCGTGGGCCGGCTGCTGCTGCACCTGTGGGGCGTGAACGGTCACGCCGCGCTGGAGCGCAGCGACCGCATCTGCAGCGCCCTGCAGCTCATCAACTTCTGGCAGGACCTGAGCCGCGACCTGCCGCGCCAGCGCGTGTACCTGCCCGCCGACGTGCTGCGCCGCCACGGCGTGGCGGTGGAAGACTTCTTCCCCGGCACCGACGCCCACGACCGCCCGCGCCAGGCGGTGGTGGCCGAGCTGTGCGCGCACGCGCGCGGCCTCATGCAGATGGGCGCGCCGCTGGTGCACCAGGTGAATGGCCGCGCGGGCTGGGAATTGCGGCTGGTGGTGCAAGGCGGCCTGCGCGTGCTCGACCGCGTCGAGTCCATCCAGCACCGCAGTTGGGCGCAGCGCGTCACGGTGGACAAGGGCGACCTGCCCTTGCTGCTGTGGCGCGCGTTGTGGATGTAGCGCCGCCGCTCGTCGCCGCGCGCGGGGTGGCGTCACAGATCGGGGGCGTGCAGCGTCTTGTCAGGCAAGAGGGCGCCCACCGGCCGCTGTCGCATCCCGCGAGTCCTCGCCAACCCCATCTGACGAAGGACATCCCATGAAAGTCGTGATCATCGGAGGCACCGGCCTCATTGGCCAACAGGTCGGCGCGCTGCTGCGCGCGGGCGGACACGAGGTGCTGGCCGCCGCGCCGTCCACCGGCGTGAACACCCTGACGGGCGAAGGCCTGGCGCAGGCGCTGCAAGGCGCGCAGGTGGTGGTGGACGTGAGCAACTCGCCCTCCTTCGAGCCGGCGGCGGTGATGGGTTTCTTTCAGACCTCCACCCGCAACATCCTCGACGCCGCGCAGGCCGCCGGCGTGCGCCACCTCGTGGCCCTGTCGATCGTGGGCACCGACCGGCTGCCGGAGAGCGGCTATTTCCTCGCCAAGCTGGCGCAGGAACAGCTCATCCGCGCCAGCGCCCTGCCCCACACCATCGTGCGCGCCACGCAGTTCCACGAATTCCTCGGTGCCATCGCCGACGCCGCCACGCGCGAGGGCCGCGTGCACGCGCCCTCGGCCGGCATTCAGCCGATCGCCTCGGCCGACGTGGCCCTGGGCGTGGCGCGCGCCGCCACCGCCGAGCCCGCGAACGGCCTCACCGAGATCGCCGGCCCCGTGGCCTTCCGCATGGACGAGCTGCTGCGCGGCCTGCTGCAGCAGCGCGGCGATGCGCGCGAGGTGGTGACGGACGAGAGCGCGGGTTACTTCGGCGCGCCGCTGCAGGCCGATTCGCTGCTGCCCGGCGCTGGCGCCTGGCTGGCGCCGACCACGGTGCAGGCCTGGGCCGCGGCGCGGGCCACCGCCACCGCTTGAGGCGGCGCCGGGCTCAGTCCTCGCGCAGCGCGGCGAAGCGCTCGACCAGGTGGTCGATCAACAGCCGCACCGCCGGCAACTGCCCGCGCCGCGAGGCGAACACCACGTGGATGAGCTCGCGGCGCGGCGCCCAGCCGTCGAGCACAGGCACCAGTTCGCCTGGCCCGAACTCGGCCGTGAGCATCATGCGCGGCAACTGCACGATGCCCACGCCTGCCACCGCCGCCGCACGCAGCGCCAGCATGCCGCGCGTGACGTAGCGCGGCCGGTGCCGCACCTCGGCGCGCGCGCCGTTGGGGCCTTCCAGCACCCACTGGTGCACCTCCTGCGGCTGGCCCAGGTCCATGCTGGGAAAGCGCCCCAGGTCTCCGGGGCCTTGCGGTGCGCCCAGGCGTTCGATCAGCGCCGGGCTGGCCACCAGGCACTGGCTGCGCTCGGCCAGCACGCGCAGCGCGAGATCGCTGTCCTCCAGCGGCGGCGGGCGCACGCGCACCGCCAGGTCGAATCCTTCGGCCACCACGTCCACGCGGCGATTGGTTTCCTCCAGGTGCAGGTCGACGCGCGGGTAACGCGCCAGAAAGTCGCCGAGCATGGCGCCCATGCGCGTGGCCAGCAGCGCCACCGGACAGCTCATGCGCACCACACCGCGCGGTTCGCCGCGCGCCAGGGCGATCGACTCCTCCGCCGCTTCGGCCTCGGTCAGCATGGCGCGGCAGTGCTGGTAGTAGCCGCGCCCCGCCTCGGTGACGGAGAAGCTGCGCGTGGAACGCAGGATCAGCCGCGCGCCCAGGCGCTCTTCCAGCAGGGCGATGCGCCGGCTCAGGCGCGACTTGGGAATGCCGAGGGCCCGGCTCGCCGGGGCAAAGCCACCGTGCTCGACCACTTGGGCGAAGTAGGACAGGTCGTTGAGATCGGGCAGGGTCATTGTTCCACCTATAGAACAGTGAAGGCGGATTTTGCCGTCTATTCGGGAGATTGTTCCATGGATATGCTTCTGCCATTCCCCGTCCCACCGGGGTGACCCCTCAGGAGAAATCCATGCTCAAGCAGATCCAAGGTGTCTACAGCGCCCCCCGCCCCCACTGGGTGGGCGACGGTTTTCCGGTGCGTTCCCTGTTCAGCTACGGCGACCACGGCGCCCAGCTCAGCCCTTTCCTGCTGCTCGACTACGCCGGCCCGGCGCAGTTTCCGCCGGCCGAGCGTCCGCGCGGCGTCGGGGTGCACCCGCACCGCGGCTTCGAAACCGTGACCATCGTCTACGAGGGCGAGGTGGCGCACCGCGATTCCACCGGCGCGGGTGGCCTCATCGGCCCGGGTGACGTGCAGTGGATGACGGCGGCCTCGGGCATCCTGCACGAGGAATTCCACTCGCCCGGCTTCACGCGCACCGGTGGCGCCATGGAGATGGTGCAGTTGTGGGTGAACCTGCCCGCGCGCAGCAAGATGGAGCCGCCCGGGTACCAGAACATCCTCGACGCGCAGATCCCGAGCGTGGCCCTGCCTGGCGGCGCGGGCCGCGTGCGCGTGATCGCGGGCGCCTTCGACGGCCACAAGGGCCCGGCGCGTACGCACACGCCCATGGACGTGTGGGACCTGCGCCTGACCCAGGGCAAGACCGTGCGCCTGCCGCTGGTGAAAGGCCACACCGCCGCGCTGGTGGTGCTGGCGGGCACCGTGCTCGTCAACGGCGAGGCCGTGGCGCGCGAGGCGCAACTGGTGCAGTTCCAGCGCGACGGTGAGGCGCTGGAGATCGAAGCCAACAGCGACGCCAAGCTGCTGTTCCTGGGCGGGGAGCCGATCGAGGAGCCCGTGGTGGGCCACGGCCCGTTCGTGATGAACACGCGCGAGGAGATCGTGCAGGCCTTCCACGATTTCCAGAGCGGTCGGTTCGGGCGCATGGCGGTGAGCGCCTGAGGCAGGACAAGGCCCCCGCCATGGGCCTTGTCTGCCACCGGCGCGGGCTCAGCGCCGCGCGAGCGAGCGCTTGGACACCAGCACCAGCCCGATCACCGCCACGCAGATGCCGATGGCCAGTGGATCGAAGGCCTCGTTCATCAACACGATGGAGTAGGCGTAGGTGAAGAAGGGCTGCAGCAACTGCAACTGGCTGATGCGCTGGATGCCGCCGAGCGCGAGGGCGCGGTTCCAGGAGAAGAAGCCCAGCAGCGAGTTCACGAAGGCCAGGAAGGCCAGCGCGCCCCACTGCACCGAACCGAAGCCGCTGAAGCTGGCCGCGTCGAAGTTGAGCAGCGACAGCGGCATCAGCAGCGGCAGGTTCAGTACAAGCGCCCAGCACATCACCTCCCAGCCCTTCATCTCCTTGGACAAGGCGCCGCCCTGGGCATAGCCGAACCCGGCCAGCACCACGGCGCCAAACAAGGCGAGGTCACCCAGGTAAAAGCCACCGCCCATGTCGCTGCGCAGCGCGGCGAACACGGCCACCGCCACGAAGCCGGCCATGGAGGCCGCCCAGAACAGCAAAGGCGGCCGGTCCTTGGTGATGAGCGTGCCGAAGACCGCAGTGGACAGGGGTAAGGCCGCCAGCACCACCCCACCATGTCCCACGGGCACGTGCTGCATGCCGACCGCTGTGAGCACGGGGAAGCCGTACACCACCCCCAGGGACATCAGCAGCAGTCGCTTGATCTGGGAGAGGTTGGGCAGTGGCGAACGGGTCAGCCACACCACAGGCACCGCCGCCAGCGCGGCCAGCGCCGAACGAAACAGGCCGATCTGCATGGCGCTCAGGTGCCCTGCCAGGATCTTCGCGCACGGCAGGGTCAGGGCGAAAGCCGCCACCGACAGTATGCCCAGGAGGTAGGCCTGGGCTTCTGCGGAAGCGGTGGAATGGGGGCTTGAATCGGAAACGTAGGCGGACTGGTTCATGGGTGTGCTCTCTGGCAAAACATCGTGGCGCGCGGGCCTTGGCGCCCGCGCGATGGCATCAGATCTGCTTGTGGTGGTGATTCGGTTGTGACAGCGGTGACTTGCTCAGAAAGAACACAAGTGAGGTGCGACTGCCGCCGCGCACCGTGCGAACGCCATGGGGAATCTCGCAGCGGTTGATGAGGAAGTCGGCGTAGCCAGTTCGGATCTGATGCTCCCGGCCCTCGTGCTCGATGAAGAACTCTCCACCCTCGTACGCCTCGCCGAACTGGATGACGCACGAATAGCGATAGTCCAGGTTGCTGTGTGTGTCGATGTGCTTGCCGATGAAGCCGCCTTCACGCAACACGTTGGCCTGGCAGCGGCGGATGTAGAACTCCCCCTCCATCAATGCCGACAACAGCTCCCGGCAACGGCCCTGGTTGAGTCGCTCGATCACCTCCCGGCCGAGCGGGTCGTTGCGGAAGACGGGCGTCTGTTCCTTCTTGTCTTCCATGAAGCGGCCGACGTCGAGGTGGTTGTGTTCACCGACGTCGCCCACCCGTATCAGCTCTTTGGGGACGGCTTCGCAGGCTTGGCGCAGGCAGGCGATGTCCTGCTCCGAGAACAGTGTCCTGCCATCCAGTCGGGCGTAGGCCTTGGTCTCGAGATCGTGTCGGGCGGTATGGATGACGTCTTTCATGGTGGGTTCTTCGAAGGAGTGGAGGGGTGACAGCGCTAAAACGGAACGGGGCGGCATCGGCGTGGCACAGGTGGTCCCTGAGCATGCGCAGGCCCGCCAGGAAGCCCCAGACCTCGCGGACGGGACCAAAACGGCTCGCCTCGCGTTCGCAGGTGCGGCGCAGGTCCGCGATCGCGTGGTACGGCGCCAGGGGAAAGCGGTGATGGAAGTCGTGGTTGGGGAGGTCCTGCGGATAGACGTAGAGTCGCACCGGCACGTCGAACGCCAGCGCCGCGCCCCACCACCGGGCCCAGGCCAGCAAGCCACCACGCGGGAGGGGTCGACCCTGGAAGCGCCCCCAGGTGAGGCGGCCGTAGCCGCTGGCCGTACCGGTCTGCGCGTCGCGCGGCGCAAACCAGAGGTGTTCGGTGATCAGTTGCAGCCACAGGGAATGCGGCAGCAACAACAGCACCGGCAGCCAGAACAGCAGCAGGAAGCGGTCCAACCAGCCGTGCGCCAACGCCAGCCCCAGCGGCACGGCCAGCACCAGCAAGCGCCAGAGCCGCTCTGGCCAATCGGGCTCGATCAGCGTATGGAGGAATCCTTCGCGCAGTTGCCCTCGAATGAAGGACGGCGCGAAGGGGCGAAGCCAGACCCGAAGCCAGAACGCCCATTCAGGCATGCCGGGGCGCAAGCCATTGGCCGCGATAAAACACTGGTCGGGGTCGTCATCGGAGCACAGCACGCGCAAGTGGTGGTGCGTCTTCACGTGGCTGGCGTTGTAGGCGCGCCAGCTCTGGTAAAGAAACGGTGCGGTGAAGAGCACCGTGGCCACAAGCTGCGCCAACCCGCGATGGGGCATCGCGGCCCCATGCGTCATGTAGTGAAAGCAGGCCTGCAGACTGCGCCCCCGGTTCACCACGACCAGCCAGCAGGCCGCCACGCCGAGCACTGCAAGCATCGCGGATGTGCTTGACGCGGCGCGGTCGCCGATCCACAGCGCCAGACCGATCGCCACCCAGGACCCGAACAGGTGGGCCAGCGTGCGTGCGTTGGAGAGGGGCCGCATCGCATGCGCCCGTTCCGACGCATTGAGCACCCGGCCCTTGCCGGTGAGCCAGGTCCAGAAACGCTGGCCGAGCAGGCGGTCATAGTCCTGCCGCACATTGAAGCGCGGACCATAGGCCGAATACACCACGCGCGCGCCCACCTCAGTACACCCTCTTGAGGTAAAGCACGGGGATGCGCTGGTACAGCCAGTAGAACGGCATCATCCGGTTGTGATCGCCGCCGACCACGAGCGCGTGGGGAAAGTGGCGATGAAAAAGTCGCCCCATGGCCGCGTATTCGGCGCCCTGGCGCAGCAGGACGTCGGCGAGTTCGCTGCGCGAGCGGCCTTCGTGCCAGGCCTGGTACAGCGGCATGCGCGCGTCCAGCACCTGGGCCAGGTTCACGCGGGTGGGCATGAGCGCGTCGAAATCATCGCCGCTCAGAGAGTGGTGGGCCGCGTCGACCATTGCCTTCCAGGCCGCTTCACCGCCCGCGAGCTCGGCAATGAACACCGATGCCGCGGGCCGCTGCAGGGCCTGCAGGACGCGCCGCTGGCTGCGTTCGAGCTTGTCGCGGAACGAGCCGCGCGTTTCGCCCACCCGACTCACCGTGGCTTCGTCCATGCCCTCGAAATCGCCGGCCGCGATGACAATGCGCGAGCGGATGCCGTGCCGGGCGAGCAGGTCCTGCAAGCGGGGCAGCACCCCCACGACGCGCCCGGCGACCAGCCCAACGCCATCGCCCAGGCCATCAAAGGTGTAGCGAAAGCCGCCCTTGCAGGGCACGTAGCCGTAGTCCGGGCACACCGGCGATACCAAGGTGACTTCCTCACCGTTCAGGCCCTTGAGCAGCACATCGGCCACGGCGGCGATGAACTCGTCGTCGGGCAAATGGAAGGACAACGCCGCGAGCAGACGTTCCAGATCACGAACGAGCGCCTGTGGCATGCCGCGCAGCGAGGGGTAGCGAGCCATCAGGGCCGGTGTGGTGTGCGTGTGGCCGCGCACGCAGCAGGTCAGCAGCGTGAGCAGCGAAGGCCGCACGAAGTTGATGTACGGCTTGTCGAACAGCACCTGGGTTTTCCCACCGGTTTGCGTCACGCGCCAACCGAAACTGTCCGGGAAATGAGGTTTGATGGCCTGGTAGAAGGCCATGTACTTCGGCAGCCCCCCCATGGCCACGCCACCATGGAGGTGAAACAGCTCGAGGAAACGCGGAACGTCGTGCTGCAGGCCCAGGTGCTCCACCAGGGCCGCCGGCGGCGCATGGCCGCAGGCGATGGGTGCGAGCACGGCCTTGCTGAGCATCCGGTCGGTCAGCTTGCCTCGACGTGAGAAGGCACTCAGATGCATGGCGGCGTCACCGAAACGACAAAGCCTGGCGCGACGGCACGAGCTCGACCGCGTTGATGTTCGCGTGCAAGGGCTGGCTCAGTGCCCAGCAGATCGTGTCGGCCACGTCTTCTGCGGCCAGTGGCGTTACCGCCTGGGCCATGGCCGCCGGCGCGGGCTCGGTCCCGGTGCTGCCGGCCATGCGGACCGACTGGAACTCGGTGTCGGCCCGGCCGGGCGCCACGTTGGTCACGCGCACTCGCTCGGCCGCCAGCTCCGTGCGCAGGTTGGCGCCGAAGTGTTCGACGAAGGCCTTCGTGGCGGCGTAGACATGCCCTGTCACATAGGGATAGCGCGCCGCGATCGAGGTAACGTTCACGATGTGCCCCCGGGTACTGGCCTTGATGGAAGGCAGCAGGATCGACGTGTTGTTGAGCACTCCCAGGCAGTTGGTCATCACCATGGTGTGCATGGCATCGGCCGACAGGGTGTCGAAGGTGCCGGCACCGAGCATCAGCCCCGCGTTGTTGACCAGGGTGTCCACGGCGCAGAAGTCGACCGGCAAGGCGTGGTAGACGCGGCGCACCTGTTCGTGCGCCTGCACGTCGCAGGCCGCCACGTACAAGGGGGCGTGGGGCAGACTTTCCTTCAACTGGTGCAACCTGTCCCAGCGACGCCCCAACGCCACCACCCGATGGCCCAGGCCCAGCAGCTTGAGCACACAAGCCCGCCCGATGCCGGACGTGGCACCGGTGACCCACACCGTACGGGGCTGCTCGTTCAACACCATCGCGCCTCCTTCTCGTCGCAGCATGAGCGACGCGATCAACTGGGCGCGAACAATAAGACCTGGATCACAAATGACCCCTGCACAGTTCAACAACTAGCTGCCAAACTGTCACGGCAAATCTACAGAACAGTGGCGGGGAAAATCACGTGATAACGATCGACAGACGCCGTACCGAATCGCTTTCGGACCAGGTATGCGAGGGTTTGCTCAAGCTGATCGGCTCGCGACTGCTCGAGCGTGACCGGCTACCTTCAGTGCGGCAACTCGCCAGCACCATCCAGGTCAGCGCCTGGACGGTGAGCGAGGCCTACCAGCGCCTGCTGGCCCAGGGCGTGATCACCTCGCAGCCCGGCTCAGGTTATTTCGTCGCGCGGGCGGCGCGCTCGCGCGATGGCGAAGACCCACCGACCAGGCACTCCAGCCCGCTGCGGCCCGTCAACTCGGTGAATTTCGTTCGCAACGCGGTGGACCCGGGCAGCCATGCCATGCCCGTGGGCTCGGGCTTTCTTCCCCGAAGCTGGATGGACAAGGCCATCCCCGCGTCCGTGGTGGGCCGGCTGCTGCGCGAGCCGCTCATGACCACCCCGGCACCCACACACGGCCTGTTGGAGCTGCGCCGGCAACTGAGCACCAAGCTGTCGATGGCCGGCATCCATGCCCCCACCGAGCAGATCGTCACCACTTTCGGCGTGACGCACGCCATCCAGCTCATCTGCCGGCACTTGCTCAAGCCCGGCGACAGCGTGGTCATCGAGGACCCGAGTTACATGGTGCAGCAGACGCAGCTGCGCGACGCGGGCGCGCGCCTGTTCGCCGTGCCGCGGCGGCACGACGGCCCCGACCTGGAGGCACTGGAACGCATCGCAAGGGAGGTCCGCCCGCGCCTGGTGTTCACGCAAGGTGCCCTGCACAACCCCACGGGCACGACGTCGAGCCCGGCCAATTGCTATGGCCTGCTATCACTGGCAGAACGTCACGACTTCCTCCTGGTGGAGGACGACGCCTTCGGCGATCTGGCGCCCGATACGGCGCTTCGGCTGGCGGCTCTGGACGCCTTCCGGCGCGTGTTCTACGTCGGCAGCTTCACCAAGGTGCTCAGCCCGGCTGTGCGAGTGGGCTTCGTGGTCGGCCCACCCGGTCATGTGGAGGGCCTGATCGAACAGAAGGTCCTGGGGGTGCTTACGGGTTCATCCCTGCAGGAAAGCGTGGTGTCGCACACACTGCGCTCGGGTGGCTACGGCATGCACGTCAATCGTCTGCGACGCAAGTTGGCGAAATCGCATCACGCGTCGCGGCTGGCGCTGTCCCGGGCCGGTGTGCGCTTTGATCCCACCGCGTCACAAGGCCTGTTCCTGTGGGGCGAGGTGCCGGCGTCGGTAGACGTGGAGCGGATGCACCAGCAGGCGCATGAGGAAGGTATCCTGCTCACCCGCGGCTCCATCTTCTCCCCCACCGGCGCGTTCGAGCACCACCTGCGCTTCAACGTGGCGCACGCGGCCGATCCGCGCTTCCTGGAGTTCATTCAGCGTTTCACCGGCGGCTCCAGTCCGCGGCCAACGTCCCTGGGCGAGATGGGGCCGTGATCGCGTGAACGTCTGGCCCGTCAGCCCAGCGATCGCAGCGGGTGCGTCTGCGCCGTCCAGGGCGACTCGAAGAACGCCGCCACCGATTGGGCTGTCACGTCCTCGATGCGCGCCGGGTTCCACTTCGGTGCGTGGTCCTTGTCGATGGCCAGGGCGCGCACGCCTTCCACGGTTTCGCTCGCGGCGCCGGGGCGCAGGTGGAAGCAGTGGTGCACCAGGTCGCGTTCCATGCGCAGGTCGTCGGCCAGGCCCATGCCGCGCGCGCGGCGGATCTGCTCCAGCACCACGTGCAGCATCAGCGGTGAGCGCTGGCGCAGGGTGTGCAGCGTCTCCTTCGCCCAGTCGCTGCCACTGGCTTCCAGCGCCGCGACCATGGACTTCACGTCGTCCAGGCCGAACACCGCGTTGACCTCGGCCGTGGGCCAGGGCGCTGCGGGCGCTGCGGTCTGCAGGTGACTCTCGACCCAGCGCTGCACCGCCTCACCGTTCTCGAAGGGCGTGGCGGCCAGGCTGTCCCACAGCTTGGGCAGGCGCTGGGCCTCGATGTGGCCGTCGGCCAGGCCGACCGACAGGGCCTCGCGCCCCTGCAGCAGGCGGCCGGTGAGGCCCAGGTACTCGCCCACGTGCCCGGCGCAGCGGCTCAGGAAATAGCCGCCGCCCACATCGGGGAAGAGACCGATGTTGGTCTCGGGCATGGCGAGCTTGCTGCGCTCGGTCACCACGCGCAGGCTGGCGCCCTGGCTGATGCCCATGCCACCGCCCATGCAGATGCCGTCCATGAACGCGATGTAGGGCTTGGGGTAGGTGTGGATCAGGTGGTTGAGCGCGTATTCCTCGGTGAAGAAGTCCTCGAGCGCGGGGTCGCCCGCCAGCGCCGCCTGGTGGAAGAAGCGGATGTCGCCGCCCGCGCAGAAGGCACCGAAGGGGCCTTCCTTGCCCATGCCGCGAATGGCCACGGCGAACACGGCGGGGTCCTCGCGCCAGGCCTGCAGGGCGGCCGTGATGTCACGGATCATGCCGAGCGACAGCGCGTTGAGCGCCTTGGGCCGATTGAGCGTGATCAGGCCCACACGGCCCTGCACCTCGGCGATCACGAGCGATTCGTTCAATGACATGCGACTACCTCCAGCGACGGTTCTTCGAGAATCTTCTTCAGCGCCCGCGCGATTCGCGGGCGTCCAGGGTCTGCAAGCGCGGGGTGCCGTTGCGCGAACGCCAGCCCAGCAGTTCGTTGGCGAACAGGGCACCGATGACCAGCGTGCCACCGATCAGCACTTCGGTGCCCGGCCTTTCGCCGGCGCCCAGCCAGGCCAGCAGGATGCCGAAGATCACCTCCAGCAGCGCCAGCAGCGACACCTCGGGCGCTTTCAGCGAGCGCGCGCAGGTGACGGCCAGCGCGCAGGGAATGGCCAGTTGCACCAGGCCCAGCAGCGCGAGCCAGGCGATGTCGCTGGCGGTGGCCTGGAAAGGCACGGCCAGGGGCAGCGTCAGCAAGGAAGAGATCAGCCCGCCCAGCAGCACCGAGGGCACCAGGTCGATCTTCTGGCCCTGGGTCTGGCTGCGCTGCACCACCGTCCAGTTCACGGCGCCGGCAATGGGCACGCAAAGCGCCACCAGCGAGCCGATCACCAGCGCGCTGGTGTCGATGTCGGGCGTGGCGAAGGCCTGCAGGAACTGGCTTCCATACATGTAGACGATGCCCAGGCCCGCCGCCACGATGGCGGCCCAGGTGCGGGGCGCCAGCGTCTGTCCGATGGTGAAGCGGGCCAGCAACGCGGTGAACAGCGGCCCCACCGCCATGATGATCAGCACGTTGGCCACGGTGGTGAAGGTCAGCGCCAGCATGAAGGCGGTGAACATCACGCTCCAGCACACGCCGCTGAGCCAGAAAGCCGCCGAGCCGGCCAGCACGCCCCAGTGGCGCCGCAGCGGGCCCTGCCCCGATTCGTCCGCGAGGCGACCCGCCGCGCGGTCGGCCGATCGCCACAAGGGCAGGATGAGCAGCAGCGACAGCGCGGTGAAGGCGCTGCGCCAGAAGGTCACCTCGAAACGCGCCGCCGATTCCAGCTGGCGCGTGACCACGCCCGCGATGGACCACATCAGGGTCACCGCGACCATCAGGAAAACCGCCTGCGTGTGCGTCAGGCGACTCAGCAGGCGGAAAGGCATCAGGCGTCTCGGCTGGCGCGCTTGCGCTCGTGCTCTTTGAGGAAGCGCTTGCGCAGGCGGATGCTCTTGGGCGTGATCTCGACCAGCTCGTCGTCCTCGATGAACTCGACACCGTATTCCAGCGTGAGCTGGATCGGTGGCGTGATCTTGATCGCGTCTTCCTTGCCGCTGACCCGGAAGTTGGTGAGCTGCTTGGTGCGCGTGGCGTTCACCACCAGGTCGTTGTCGCGGCTGTGGATGCCGACGATCATGCCCTCGTACACCGGGTCGTTGGCCTTGACGAACATGCGGCCGCGGTCGTCGAGCTTGCCCAGGGCGTAGTTGAAGATCTCGCCGTCGTCCATGCTGATGAGCACGCCGTTCTTGCGTCCGGCCACCTCACCCTTGTGCGGCTCGTAGCCGTCGAAGATGTTGGCGATCAGGCCCGAGCCGCGCGTGAGGTTGAGGAACTCGTTGGTGAAGCCGATGAGCCCGCGCGCCGGGATGCGGTACTCCAGGCGCACGCGGCCACGGCCGTCCGGGTCCATGTTGACCAGTTCGCCCTTGCGCTCGCCCAAGGCCTGCATCACGGCGCCCTGATGGCCTTCCTCGATGTCGGCGGTGACCATCTCGATCGGCTCCAGGCGCACACCGTTCTCTTCCTTGAAGACCACGCGCGGTTTGGACACCGCGAGTTCGTAGCCTTCGCGGCGCATGTTCTCCAGCAGGATGGTCAGGTGCAGTTCGCCACGGCCGGACACCTCGAAGACGCCGTCTTCGTCGGTCTCCTTCACGCGCAGGGCCACGTTGCTCTGCAGCTCTTTCTGCAGGCGGTCCCAGATCTGGCGGCTGGTGACGAACTTGCCCTCGCGCCCGGCCAGCGGGCTGGTGTTCACGCAGAAGTTCATGGTCAGGGTGGGTTCGTCCACCTTGAGCATGGGCAGGGCCTGCGGGTTCTGCACATCGGTCACGGTCACGCCGATGCCGATGTCGGCGATGCCGTTGATCAGCACGATGTCGCCGGGACCGGCCTCGGTGGCCTGCACGCGGTCCAGGCCCTGGAAAGTGAGCACCTGGTTGACGCGGCCCTTGAAGGACTTGCCGTCCGGGCCTTCCATGACCAGCACGTCCATATTGGGACGCAGGGTGCCGTTGCTGATGCGGCCCACGCCGATGCGGCCCACGAAGGTGGAGAAGTCCAGCGCGGAGATCTGCAGTTGCAGCGGCGCGTTCGGGTCGCCCTTCTGCACGGGCACATGCTTGAGCACCGTGTCGAACAGGGCCGACATGTCGGGGCCCCACTGCTCGCCCGCCGGGCCTTCCTCGAGCGAGGACCAGCCATTGATGCCCGAGGCGTAGACCACGGGGAAGTCGAGTTGCTCGTCGGTGGCGCCGAGCTTGTCGAACAGGTCGAAGGCGGCGTTGATGACCTTGTCGGGGTTGGCACCGGGCTTGTCCACCTTGTTCACCACCACGATGGGCTTCAAGCCCAGTGCGAGCGCCTTCTTGGTGACGAAGCGCGTCTGCGGCATCGGGCCTTCCTGGGCGTCGACCAGCAGCACCACGCCGTCCACCATGGACAGGACGCGCTCGACCTCGCCGCCGAAGTCCGCGTGGCCGGGGGTATCGACGATGTTGATGTGGGTGCCCTTCCAGCTCACGGCGCAGTTCTTGGCCAGGATGGTGATGCCGCGCTCGCGTTCGATGGCGTTGTTGTCCATCACGGTGTCGACGACCTTCTCGTGCTCGGCGAAGGTGCCGGACTGGCGCAGGAGCTGGTCGACCAGGGTGGTCTTGCCGTGGTCGACGTGGGCAATGATGGCGATGTTGCGGATGGGTCTGGTCATGGTTGTGCCTCGCAGGCTTCGAGGATTTGCTGGATATCGGTGGGGCTCAACAGGCGCCCCGCAATGAGTTCACCGCCCTGCGTGTGGGCCGTGCCCAGCAGAACAGACTGTGTCGGATCAGCGGGCGACGGGCCGAAGACGGCCACGCGCTCGCGGTTGGGCCAGTCGCCGCGGCGGCGCACACCACTCAGGAACCGGCCGGCATGCTCCGCATCGAGCGTGACGCGCTCATGACCTGCGAGCAAGTCCTCCACGGGCCGCAGGACCTGCAGGCGCTCGTCCTCGGACATGGACTCGAGCGCGTCGAGGGTGACGGCATCGCTCACGTCGAAGGGGCCGGTGGCCGTGCGGCGCAGTGCGATCAGGTGGCCACCGCAGCCCAGGGCTTCGCCGATGTCTTCGCCGAGCGTGCGGATGTAGGTGCCCTTGCTGCAGACCACGCGCAGGCGCAGTTGCGGTGCCTCGCCCTGCAACCGCATGTCGAGCAGCTCAATGTCGTGGACCCTCACGCGGCGCGGTTCGCGCTCGACGGTTTCGCCGTCGCGGGCGTACTCGTACAGGGCCTTGCCGTCCTTCTTGAGCGCGCTGTGCATGGGCGGCACCTGCTCGATCTCGCCCATGAAGCGGTCGAGCACCTCCACCACCTGGCCGGCCGTGCAGCTCACCGGGCGGGTGTCGATGACCTCGCCTTCGGCATCGGCCGTGCTGGTGCGCACGCCCAGGCGCACCGTGGTCTCGTAGGTCTTGTCGGCGCCCAGGTGCAACTGGCTGAACTTGGTGGCGGCCCCGAAGCACAGGGGCAGCACGCCCGTGGCCAGCGGGTCCAGCGTGCCGGTGTGGCCGGCCTTGTCGGCGCGCAGCAGCCATTTGGCCTTCTGCAAGGCCTGATTGCTGGAGAGACCCAGCGGCTTGTCGAGCAGCAGCACCCCGTGCACGGGGCGCCGTTGCACCCTCGTGCGTTGGCGCTCCATGCTCAGTCCTCGTTCTTGGAACGCGAAGCCACCGCCTTGGAAATCAAGGCGTTCATGTCGGCCGCGCGCTCGGTGGTGCGGTCGAACACGAAGTGCAGCGTGGGCACGGTGTGGATGTGCAGGCGCTTGAACAGCGCGTTGCGCAGGAAGCCCGCCGCGGCGTTGAGGCCTTCGGTGGCTTCGTCGGGGTTACCGGTGAGCAGGCTGAAGAACACCTTGGCGTGCGCGTAGTCGGGCGTGACCTCGACCGCGTTGATCGTGACCATGCCCACACGCGGGTCCTTCAACTCGCGCGCGATCAGCTCGGCCAGATCGCGCTGGATCTGGTCGGCCACGCGGAAACCGCGGTTGGGAACGGACGACGCCTTGCGGGGCATGGTGATCTCGCTTGCCTGGGTGCTTACAGCGTGCGCGCGACTTCCTTGACCTCAAAGAATTCGAGCTGGTCGCCCTCTTTGATGTCGTTGTAGTTGCGCAGCTTGATACCGCACTCGAAGCCTTCCTTGACCTCGCGCACGTCGTCCTTGAGGCGCTTGAGCGACTCGAGCTCACCGGTGTGCACCACCACGTTGTCGCGCAGCAGGCGGTAGTGCGCGTTGCGCGTGACGAAGCCCTGCGTGACCATGCAGCCGGCCACCGTGCCGATCTTGGAGGCCACGAACACGGTGCGGATCTCGGCCATGCCGATGACCTCTTCGCGCTTCTCGGGCGCCAGCATGCCGGACATGGCCGCCTTGAGGTCGTCCACCGCGTCGTAGATGATGTTGTAGTAGCGCAGGTCGACCTCGTTGCCCTCGGCCAGCTTGCGCGCACCGGCGTCCGCCCGCACGTTGAAGCCGATGACCACGGCGCCGGCCGCGATGGCCAGGTTGACGTCGCTTTCGCTGATGCCACCCACGCCCGCGTACACGAGCTGCACCTTCACCTCGTCGGTGGAGAGCTTGAGCAGCGAGGCGGCGAGCGCTTCCTGCGAGCCCTGCACGTCCGCCTTGAGGATGATGGGCAGGGTCTTGACCTCGCCGGCGGCCATGTCGGAGAACATGTTCTCCAGCTTGGCGGCCTGCTGCTTGGCCAGCTTGGTGCTGCGGTACTTGCCCGCGCGGTAGGTCGCGATCTCGCGCGCACGGCGCTCGTCGGACATGACCATGAACTCGTCGCCGGCCTGCGGCACTTCGGCCAGGCCCTGGATCTCCACGGGGATGGAAGGACCGGCTTCCTTGGTGGCCTTGCCGTTCTCGTCGAGCATGGCGCGCACGCGGCCCGAGGTCTGGCCCGCCAGCACCACGTCGCCCACCTTGAGCGTGCCGCTCTGCACCAGCACGGTGGCCACGGCGCCACGGCCCTTGTCCAGGCGCGCCTCGATCACCAGGCCCTTGGCCATGGCTTCCACGGGCGCCTTGAGTTCCAGCACCTCGGCCTGCAGCAGCACCTGCTCGAGCAGGTCGTCGATGCCCATGCCGGTCTTGGCCGACACCGCCACGAAGGGCGATTCGCCACCGAACTCCTCGGGCACGACTTCCTCGGCCACGAGCTCGGACTTCACGCGCTCGATGTTGGCCTCGGGCTTGTCGGCCTTGGTCATGGCCACCACGATGGGAACGCCCGCCGCCTTGGCGTGCTTCACGGCTTCCTTGGTCTGCGGCATCACCCCGTCGTCCGCCGCGCAGACGAGGATGACGATGTCGGTGGCTTGTGCGCCGCGGGCGCGCATGGCCGTGAAGGCCTCGTGGCCCGGGGTGTCGAGGAAGGTGACCATGCCGCGCGGCGTGTCGACGTGGTAGGCGCCGATGTGCTGCGTGATGCCGCCGGCCTCGCCGGCCGCCACCTTGGTGCGGCGGATGTAGTCGAGCAGCGAGGTCTTGCCGTGGTCGACGTGGCCCATGACGGTGACCACGGGCGCGCGCGGCATGGCCTCGGCCTGCTGTTGCGACACCTCTTCGGCGGTGAAGGCCTCGGGGTCGTCCAGCGCGGCCACCACGGCCTTGTGGCCCAGTTCCTCGACGAGGATCATCGCGGTGTCCTGGTCCAGCGACTGGTTGATGGTGACCATCTGACCCAGTTTCATCAGCTGCTTGATCAGCTCGGACGACTTCACCGACATCTTGTGCGCGAGCTCGGAGACCGTGATGGTCTCGGGCACGTGCACCTCGATCTGCTTGAACTCGGCCGGTGCCTGGAACGAACCCTGGCTGTCGCGCGAGTCACGGTCACCGCGGCGGCCACCGCCGCCGCGCGGGCCGCTGCGCCAGTTGCCACGGCCCGAGCTGGTGTCGCCGCGGGTCTTGATCTCTTTCTTCTTGGCGGCGTCGTCCTTCCAGGTGGAGGACAGGTTCTCGGACTTGACCTCTTTCTTGCCGGCGCCAGCGGTGGTGCTGCCCGGCGCTGCCGCGGGGGCCTTGGCGGGCGTGCCCGCCGGCTTGTGCAGCGTGCCCTTGAGACCCGCCTTGGCGTCGGCCGGCGGCTCGGGCTTCTTGGCCACGAGGGTCTTGGCCGGTGCGGCCATCATGGCGCGGATGTTCGCGGCCTCGGCCTCGGCCTTGCGGCGGCGCTCCTGGAGTTCGGCGGCGCGCTGCTCCTCGGCCTTGCGCTCCTCGGCGGCCTTGTCGGCGGCGGCCTTCGCCGCGGCTTCCTTGTCCGGACCCTTGACCTTCACGGCCGTGGTCGGGGGTTTGGCGGGCGCCGGGGCGGCGGGCTCCTGCGCGGCGCTGGCGGCCGAAGCCGCCGCCGCAGCGGCTTCGCGCTCCTGGCGGGCGGCTTCGGCGGCCGCCGCTGCGGCCGCGGCCTTGGCTTCCTCGGCCTCGCGCGCGGCGCGCTTGGCGGCCAGCTCTTCTTCCTGACGGCGGATCAGCTCGGCCTGGCGGCGCGCCTCTTCCTCGCGGCGCGAGAGCTCGGCGTCATCCACCACCGGTGCGGCCGGCATGGCCGGTTCTTCCGCCACAGCGGGCGCGGCCACGGGTTCGTCGTCGCGCTTGATGAAGGTGCGCTTCTTGCGCACCTCGACCTGGATGGTGCGCGCACGGCCCATGGCGTCGGCCTGCTTGATCTCGGACGTGGACTTCTTGACCAGCGTGATCTTCTTGCGCTCGCCGCCGGTGTTGCCGTGCGCGGCCTTGAGGTGGCCAAGCAACTGCTGCTTGTCCAGCTCGGTGATGGGATCGGACGGCGCGGCCTTGCGCACGCCCGCGGCGGCCAGCTGCTCGAGCAGCACGGCGGCGGGTTTGTTCAGTTCGGCGGCGAATTCGGCGACGGTGTTACTGGTCATGTGTTCTGTGCTCCGTGGGCCTCCGGGTGATCAGGACTGGGACTGCGCTTCGTCACCGGTGAACCAGTGCGCGCGCGCCTGCATGATCAGCTCGGTGGCTTGCGCTTCCGACTGGCCCGTGATCTCGGTGAGTTCGTCCGTCGCGAGATCGGCCAGGTCGTCGCGGGTGTGGATGCCGGCCTCGGCCAGCTTGGCGATCAGCTCGGGCGTGAGGCCGCTCAGGTCGCGCAGGTCCTGCGACACCTCCTCGACGCTCTCTTCGCGGGCGATCTCCATGGTCAGCAGCGCATCCTTGGCACGGGTGCGCAACTCGTTCACGGTCTCTTCGTCGAAGGACTCGATCTCCAGCATTTCCTGCAGCGGCACATAGGCCACTTCCTCGAGGCTGGTAAAGCCTTCTTCGATCAGGATGTCGGCGATCTCCTGGTCGACGTCGAGCTTGGCCATGAAGACCGAGCGGATCGAGTCGGCCTCTTCGGCCTGCTTCTGGGCCGATTCGTCGGCCGTCATGATGTTGATGCGCCAACCGGTGAGCTCGCTCGCCAGCCGCACGTTCTGACCGCCGCGGCCGATGGCGATGGCGAGGTTTTCCTCGTCGACCACCACGTCCATGGCGTGGCGCTCTTCGTCGACCACGATGGAGACCACGTTGGCCGGCGCCAGCGCGCCAATGACGAACTGCGCCGGGTCTTCCGACCACAGCACGATGTCCACGCGTTCGCCCGCGAGCTCGTTGGTGACGCCGTTGACGCGCGAGCCGCGCACGCCCACGCAGGTGCCGATGGGGTCGATGCGCTTGTCGAAGCTGTGCACGGCGATCTTGGCGCGCGAGCCGGCGTCGCGGGCGCACTTCTTGATCTCCAGCAGGCCCTGCTCGATCTCGGGCACTTCCTGGCGGAACAGCTCGATCATGAACTCGGGCGCCGAGCGCGAGAGCAGGATGGGCGCGCCGCGCAGCGTCAGGTCGACTTCCATGATCATGGCGCGCACGCGGTCGCCGGTGCGGAAGTTCTCCTTGGGGATCATCTCGCTGCGCTTGAGGCGGCCTTCGACACGGCCGCTCTCGATGATCAGATCGCCCTTGTCCATGCGCTTGACGGTGCCCACGAAGATCTTGTCGCCACGCGACATGAAGTCGTTGAGCAGCATCTCGCGTTCGGCGTCGCGGATCTTCTGCAGGATGACCTGCTTGGCGGCCATGGCACCGATGCGGCCGATGGGCACGCTTTCCACCGGCTTCTCGATGTAGTCGCCCTCTTCGATGTCGGCGATCTCGTCGCGCGCATCGGAGAGCATTTCCTCGGCGTCAGGGTTCTGCAGGCCGGCCTCGTCGGGCACCACCAGCCAGCGGCGGAAGGTTTCATAGGCGCCCGTGTCCGGGTCCATGGCGACGCGGATGTCGACCTCGCCCTTGTAGAGCTTCTTGGTGGCCGAGGCCAGCGCCTGCTCGACCGCGCCCAGCACCACGTCGCGCTCGACGTTCTTCTCGCGCGAGATGGCATCGATCAGCATCAACATTTCGCGGTTCATCGTTCAGCCCACCTTTCCAATCCAGTACGGTCTGTTTGTTATGTCCTGTCGGCGTCCTCGGCGCCCGCCTCGCTGGCGGCGCCCCGGCCTTTGAAATTCACGATCGGCGCCAGCCGCGCCTGTGAAATCTCGTCGAGCGTGAAGCCCAGCGCCTGCAGCGGCGCGGGCTCGCGCTTCTTGCTCACGCGTTGGCCGGGCTTCACCGGGGGCGCGTCGCTCCAGACGATCTGCCAGCCCCCGTCGGCCACGCGCTCCAGCGTGCCGCGGAATTTCTTGCGGTTGGCCGCCACCGCGCCGTTGGCGCCCAGCGGGGCCTTGAGCGTGATGTCCACCACCTGCCCTTCGAAGCGCAGGAAATCGTTTTCCTGCCGCAGCGGCCGGTCGATGCCCGGCGAACCGACTTCCAGGCGCCGGTAATCCATGCCTTCCACTTCCAGCGCGTACTGCAACTGGCGGGTGATGCGCTCGCAATCCTCAACCGTGACGAAGCGCTCGGGCGGCCGCGGCTGGCCTTCGGCCGGCGGTTGCCAGGGCCAGTCCACCGTCACGCGCAGAAGGCCGCCGGCGGACCGCTCCAGGTCCACCAGATCGAATCCTTGTGCGGCAACGATTTGCGCGACGGTGTCTTGCCAGCCCATGTATGAAGTGCGTCCGGCCGGCATCGGTTTCCCGCCCGGCCAAAAAAAAAGGGCCGGTAATTACCCGCCCGATTGGTCGTGAAGCGCGCATTGTAGCGCGCCCGACGGGGCCTAGCAAGCCGCGAGCCAGCTTTTCGTGCCCAAGGGCGAAGCCGCCGCCGGCCCCGGGGCGCCGTCAGGCCGCCGCCTGCACCAGCAGCCGCGTGTAGGGGTGCTCGGGCGCGGCCAGCACGGCCAGCGCGGGGCCGCGCTCGACGATGGCGCCATCCTTCATGACGATGACCTCGTGCGCCATGGCCCGGATTACGCCCACGTCGTGGGTGATCAGCAGGTAGCTCAGGCCCCGGTCGCGCTGCAGGCGCTGCAGCAGCGCCAGCACCTGCTTCTGCACGGTGACGTCGAGCGCGCTGGTGGGCTCGTCGAGCACCAGCAGTTGCGGCTCGACGATGAGCGCGCGTGCGATGGCCAGGCGCTGACGCTGACCGCCCGAGAATTCGTGTGGGTAGCGCTGCAGCCAGTCCGCACCGCGCTGCGGGTCGTCCACCAGGCCCACCTCGGCCAGCAGCGCGACCACGCGCTCGCGGCGCTGGGCTGGGGGCAGGTCTGGCCGGTGCACCGACAGGCCCTCGCCCACGATCTGCTCGACGGTCAGGCGCGGAGAAAGTGAGGAGAACGGGTCCTGGAACACCACCTGCACGCGTTGGCGCAATTCGCGCAGGCGCTTGTCGCGCTTCGCCTCGGCCCAGCCGCTGCCGGCCACGTCCAGCCGCCCCTCGAAGGGCAGCAGGCCGAGCGCGGCCAGGGCCAGGGTGCTCTTGCCCGAGCCGGACTCGCCGATCACCCCCAGGGTGCCGCCGGCCGGCACGGCCAGGTCGGCGCCCTGCACCGCCGTGAACGCCCCCTTGCGGAACCAGCCCTTGAAGCCTGGCAGCGGAACGGGGTAGCTCACGCGCAGGCCTTCGGCGCGCATCACGGGCGCGCCGCCGGTCGCGGGCTCGGCCACGGCGCGCTCGGGCTCGCTGGCCAGCAGCTTGCGGGTGTAGGCGTGTTGCGGGCGCTCGAACACCTCCGCCACGCCACCCTGCTCCACCAGGTGGCCCTTCTCCATCACGGCCACGCGGTCGGCGACGCGCCGCACCAGGGGCAGGTCGTGCGTGATGAGCAGCAGCGCCATGCCGTGCTGGCGCTGCAGGTCGGACAGCAGATCGAGGATCTGGCCGCGCAGGCTCACGTCCAGGGCGGTGGTGGGCTCGTCGGCGATCAGCAGTTTCGGCCGGCTGGCCAGGGCCATGGCAATCATGGCGCGCTGGCGCTGGCCGCCGCTCAACTGGTGCGGGAAGGCGTCGACGCGGCGCTCGGGCTCGGGGATGCCGGTGGACGCCAGCAGCTCCACCGCCCCGGCGCGCGCCTGGCGCGGCGTCAGGCCGCGCTTGAGCTGCAGCACCTCGCCGATCTGGTTGCCCACGCTGTACAAGGGGTTGAGCGCCGTCATGGGCTCCTGGAAGATGACCGCGACCTCGTCGCCGCGCACGCCGCGCAGTTCGCGTTCGCTCAGCGCCAGCAGGTCGCGCCCGCCCAGCAGGGCCCGGCCCGAGACCTCGGCGTTGACCACCAGGCGCAACAGCGACAGCGCCGACACCGTCTTGCCCGAGCCCGATTCGCCCACCAGCGCGAGCTTCTCGCCCGGGGCGATGGAGAAATCGATGCCGTGCACCACCGCCTGCCCGCCGAAGACGACGCGCAGGTCCCGGACCTCGAGCAGGGCCTGGTCGCTCATCGGTCGGCCTTTCTCGGATCGAGCGCGTCGCGCAGCGCGTCGCCCATGAAGGTGAGCAGCAGCAGCGTGAGCACCAGAACGCCGAAGGTGGACAGCGAGATCCACCAGGCGTCGATGCTGTTCTTGCCCTGGCTCAGCAGCTCGCCCAGCGAGGGGGTGCCGGGCGGCACGCCCAGGCCCAGGAAGTCGAGCGAGGTGAGCGCGAGGATGGCCGCGCTCATGCGAAACGGCAGGAAGGTCACCACCGGCGTCAGGCTGTTGGGCAGGATGTGGCGCCAGATGATCTGGGCGCTGGACAGGCCCATGGCGCGCGCGGCCCGCACGTAGTCGAGCTGGCGGTTGCGCAGGAACTCGGCCCGCACGTAGTCGGACAGGCCCATCCAGCCGAACAGGCTGAGCAGGATGAGCAGCAGCCCCACGCTGGGCGCGAACACGGCCGAGAAGATGATGAGCAGGTAGAGCTCGGGCATGGCGCCCCAGATCTCGATGAAGCGCTGGAAGGCCAGGTCTGTCTTGCCACCGAAGAAGCCCTGGATGGCGCCGGTGACGATGCCCAGCACCACGCCGATGGCGGTGAGCGCCAGCGCGAACAGCACGCTCACCCGAAAGCCGTAGATGAGCTGGGCCAGCAGGTCGCGCCCGCGGTCGTCGGTGCCGAACCAGTTGGCGGCGCTGGGGCCTGATGGGTTGGGCTTTTCGGCGAAGTAGTTGATGGTCTGCGAGCCGTAGGGGTTGGGCGCGTAGACGGCCCAGTTGTCGCCCTTGGTGATCTGCTCGCGGATGAAGGGGTCCAGGTAGTCGGTAGCGGTCTGGAAGTCGCCGCCGAACACCGTTTCGGGGTACTCGTGGACGATGGGGAAGTAGGTCTGGCCCTCGTAGCGAACGATCAGTGGCCGGTCGTTGGACAGCACCTCGGCAAACAGGCTGGCCACCACCATCGCGCAAAACAGCACCAGGCTCCAGTACCCCAGGCGGTTGCGTTTGAAGCGAAGCCAGGCGCGCCGCCCGGGGCTGAGGGATGCGGCGGCCATCAGTCGAACTTCACGCGGGGGTCGACCCACACGTAGCAGAGGTCGGAGATCAGCTTGGTGACCAGCCCGATCAGGGTGAACAGGAACAGCGTGCCCAGCACCACCGGGTAGTCGCGGCGGATCACGCTCTCGTAGCTCAGCAGGCCCAGGCCGTCGAGCGAGAACAGGGTTTCGATGAGCAGCGCGCCCGTGAAGAAGGCGCCGATGAAGGCCGCCGGGAATCCCGTGACGATGGGGATCAGCGCGTTGCGGAACACGTGCTTCCACAGCACCTGGCGCTCCTCCAGGCCCTTGGCGCGCGCGGTCATCACGTACTGCTTGCGGATCTCTTCGAGGAAGGCGTTCTTGGTCAGCATGGCCGTGACGGCGAAGCTGCCCAGCACCATGGCCGTGACCGGCAGCGTGATGTGCCAGAGGTAGTCGACGATGCGCGCGCCCCAGCTCAGCTCGTCCCAGTTGGCCGAGGTGAGGCCGCGCAGCGGGAACCACTGCAACTGGCCGCCAAAGATCACCAGCAGCGCCACGCCGAGCACGAAGCCGGGGATGGCGTAGCCCGCCAGCACGATCAGCGTGCTGATCAGGTCGAAGCGCGTACCCGCGCGCACCGCCTTGGCCACGCCCAGCGGCACGGCCACGCCGTAGCTGATGAGGAAGGTCCACAGCCCCAGGCTGATGGACACCGGCAGCTTCTCGAGGATGAGATCGCCCACCGGCTTGTTCTGGAAGAAGCTGGTGCCCAGGTCGAAGCGCGCGAAGCGGCCGATCATCTCGACGAAGCGTTCGTGCGCGGGTTTGTCGAAGCCATAGAGCGCCTTGATCTGCTCCAGGCGCTGCGGGTCCACGCCCTGCCCGCCGCGGTACACCGAGCCGCCTTCGGCGCCCGTGCCGCCAGCGGCGCGCGCCTCGGCCAGGTACTGCTCCACCGGACCACCCGGCACGAACTGGACCACCACGAAGGTGATCAGCAGCACGCCGAACAGCGTGGGCAGCATGAGCAGCAGGCGCTTGAGGATGTAGGCCCACATGGCGCGTCAGTCCTGTCGGGGCGGGGCTGCCCACCAGCTGTCGATGGCCCAGGCTTCGCCAGGCGCATACGGTGGCATTTGCGGCGGGTGTTGCAGCCGCCACGCGTTGTAGGCCATGCGGTGCGTGGACGCCGACCACTGCGGAATGAGGACGTGGCTGTGCGAGATGGCGCGGTCCAGCGCGCGGCAGGCGGCGATGAAATCGGGCTTGGTCCTGGCGCCCACCATGCGCGTCAGCAGGCGGTCCACCGCGGGGTTGGCGATGCCGGAGAAGTTGCCCGAATCGGACGTCTTGGCGGCCTGGCTGCCGAACAGGTCGGCGTACTCGGCGCCCGGATTGGGCGTGCCCTGGAAGTTGATCGAAATGATGTCGAAGTCGAAGGTGCGCAGGCGCTGCTGGTAGAGCGCGAAGTCCGCCGGTCGGAAGCGCAGCGTGATGCCCAGCTTCTGCAGGTTGCGTATCCAGGGCGAGACGACGCGCGCGCCGGTCTCGTTGCTGTCCAGGTACTCCAGTTCCAGGGCCCTGCCTTCGGCGTTCCTGAGCACGCCGTCCTGCACCGTCCAGCCCGCCTCGCGCAGCAGCGCCTGGGCCTTTCGCAGGTTGCCGCGCAGCGAGTTCTCGCCATCGGTGCGCGGGGGCGAGACCATGGGCCCGAACACGGCCGGCGGCAACTGCGCACGCCCGGGCTCCAGCAGGGCCAGTTCCTCGGCCGAGGGCAGGCCGTCGGCCGCGCACTCGGTGTTGCCGAACAGGCCGCGCACGCGCTGGTAGGCGCCGTAGAACATCTGGCGGTTCATCCACTCGTAGTCCACCGCCAGGCCCAGGGCCTCGCGCACACGGATGTCGTCCAGCGGCTTGCGCCGCGTGTTGAGCACGTAGCTCTGGAAGCCCGTGGGCAGCTTGTGGGTGAACTCGCCCTTGACCAGCTCGCCGCTGTCGAACTTGCGGCCATTGACGCGGCGCGCCCAGTCGCCGGCCGAGAAGAAGCGCATGAGGTCGAACTCGCCCGCCTTGAGCGCCTCCAGCCGCGCGGTGCTGTCCTTGTAGATCTTGACCGTGATGCGGTCGAAGTTGGCCGTGCCGCGGCGCACCGGCAGGTCGCGCGCCCAGTAGCCCGGGTCGCGCACGTAGGTGATGTCGCGGCCGAACTTCACCGGGCCGATCTTGTAGGGACCGCTGCCGATGGGGGGATCCATCACCACCTTGTCGAAGGTCTTGCGCTGGCCGGTGGCGGGGTCCACCTCATTGCCCCACTGGCGGCTGAAGATGGGAATGCCGCCCACGGTGAGCGGCAGCTCGCGGTTGGGCAGCTTGAAGCGAAAGCGCACGGTGCGCTCGCCCAGCACGTCCAGGCCCGCCACGTCGGCCAGGATGGTCTTGTAGGCGGGCGAGGTGTGCGGCCCCAGCAGGGTGTCGAAGCTGAACTTCACATCGGCGGCCAGCACCGGGTCGCCGTTGTGGAATTTGGCCGTGTCGCGCAGGCGGAACACCACCGACAGGCCGTCGGGCGCGGCCTGCACGTCCTCGGCCAGCAGGCCGTAGCCGGCGCCGGTCTCGTCCAGCGCGCCCGTCAGCAGGGTGTCGAACATCAGGCCGCTGAGGTAGGCCGGCGCGCTGCCGCGCAGCGTGAAGGGGTTGTATTTGTCGAAGGTGCTGACCCGCAGGTTGCTCACCAGTCGAAGCTCGCCGCCCTTGGGAGCCTGCGGGTTCACGTAATCGAAGTGGGTGAAGCCGTCGGGGTACTTCAGCTCCCCCCAGATGGCGTAGCCGTGCGCGGCCCACAGCGCCGGTACCGCCAGGGCCAAGGCGCCCGCCACGGCCCAGCGGCGCAGCGTGCGGGGGTGCGGACGGCTCATGACGTGCATGCGACAATTCTGCGTGATATTTTTCCGGAGTCCGATCAATGGGTTTTCTCGCTGGCAAGAAGTTCCTCATCACCGGGGTGCTGTCCAACCGTTCCATCGCCTACGGCATCGCCAAGGCCTGCCACGAACAAGGCGCCGAACTGGCCTTCAGCTACGTGGGTGAGCGCTTCAAGGACCGCATCACCGAGTTCGCCGCCGATTTCGGCTCCACGCTGGTCTTCGACTGCGACGTGGGCGACGACGCCCAGATCGAGAAACTGTTCAGCGACCTTTCCCGGACCTGGCCCAAGTTCGATGGTTTCGTGCACGCCATCGGCTTCGCCCCGCGCGAGGCCATCGCGGGCGACTTTCTCGACGGGTTGTCGCGCGAAGCCTTCAAGATCGCGCACGACATCAGCGCGTACAGCTTCCCCGCCATGGCCAAGGCCGCCCTGCCCCACCTGAACGAGCGCGCCGCCCTGCTCACCCTGAGCTACCTGGGCGCCGAGCGCTGCGTGCCCAACTACAACACCATGGGCCTGGCCAAGGCCAGCCTGGAGGCCTCGGTGCGCTACCTGGCCGAGTCCCTGGGCCCCAAGGGCATGCGCGTCAACGGCGTGAGCGCCGGCCCCATCAAGACGCTGGCCGCCAGCGGCATCAAGGGCTTCGGCAAGCTCATGAACCTGGTGGCCACGGTGTCGCCGCTGCGCCGCAACGTCACCATCGAAGACGTGGGCAATGCCTCGGCCTTCCTCCTGTCCGACCTGTCCTCGGGCATCACGGGCGAGATCATCTACGTGGACGGGGGCTTCAGCCACGTGGTGGGCGATTCGGCGAACGCCGAGGCCTGATCGCCGCACCCGCCCATACAAAAGGCCCCGCGACGCGGGGCCTTTTTTGCGGGGCGCACCGGCCTGTCAGGCCTTCACGCAGTCCGCGAAATACGCCTTCTGCCCGTCGATGCCCGCCGTTTCCACCAGGCCGTGGATATCGGTCTCGAAGCCCGGGCACTCCCGCGCAAACTCGCGGTTGAACTTGAGGTAGTCCACGATCTTGCGGTTGAACACCTCGCCGGGGATCAGCAGCGGAATGCCCGGCGGGTACGGCGTCACGAGGCTGGTGGTGATACGGCCTTCGAGCTCGTCGATCGGCACGCGCTCGGTGGTGCGCTGGGCGATGTGCGCGAAGGCGTCGGTCGGCTTCATCGCGGGCGTGAGGTCGCTCAGGTACATCTCGGTGGTCAGGCGCGCGATGTCGTACTTGGCGTAGAGCGCGTGCACGTGCTGGCACAGATCGCGCAGGCCCATCTGCTCGTAGCGCGGCTGCTTGGCGCAGAACTCCGGCATGATCCGCCACATCGGCTGGTTCTTCTCGTAGTCGTCCTTGAACTGCTGCAGTGCCGTCAGCAGCGTGTTCCAGCGGCCCTTGGTGATGCCGATGGTGAACATGATGAAGAAGCTGTAGAGGCCGGTCTTCTCGACCACCACGCCGTGCTCGGCCAGGAACTTGGTGACGATGGACGCGGGAATGCCCGTCTCGCCGAAGCTGCCGTCCATGTTGAGACCGGGCGTGACGATGGTGGCCTTGATCGGGTCCAGCATGTTGAAGCCCGGCGCCATGTCGCCGAAGCCGTGCCAGTCGCGCTCGGTGTGCTGCTCGGCATTGGCGTCGCGGCGGCGGTTGAGCACCCAGTCCTTGGCCTCGCCCACGCCCTCCTCGGCCAGGTGATCGGGGCCCCAGACCTTGAACCACCAGTCGTCGGTGCCGAAGTCGTCCTCCACCTTGCGCATGGCGCGGCGGAAGTCCAGCGCCTCCAGCAGGCTCTCCTCCACCAGCGCGCGCCCGCCCGGCGGCTCCATCATGGCCGCGGCCACATCGCAGCTGGCGATGATGGCGTACTGCGGGCTGGTGCTGGTGTGCATCAGGTACGACTCGTTGAACAGGTGCCGGTCGAGCTTGACGTTCTGCGAGTCCTGCACGAGCACGTGGCTGGCCTGGCTGATGCCGGCCAGCAGCTTGTGGATGGACTGCGTGGCGTACACCACCGACTCCATGGGCCGCGCGCGCTTCTTGCCCATGGCGTGGTAGTTGCCATAGAAGGGGTGGAAGGCCGCGTGCGGCAGCCAGGCCTCGTCGAAGTGCAGGTTGGCCACGTAGCCATCCAGCATCTGCTTGATGGCCTCCGTGTTGTAGAGCACCCCGTCGTAGGTGGACTGCGTGAGCGTGAGCACGCGCGGCTTCACGGCCTTGGCATCCACCCCCTTGAGCAGCGGGTTGGCGCGGATCTTGGCCTGGATGGACTCGATCTCGAACTCGCTCTGCGGGATCGGGCCGATGATGCCGTAGTGGTTGCGCGTGGGCTTGAGGAAGACGGGCACGGCGCCCGTCATGATGATGCTGTGCAGGATGGACTTGTGGCAGTTGCGGTCCACCACCACCACGTCGCCCGGCGCCACCGTGTGGTGCCACACCATCTTGTTGCTGGTGCTGGTGCCGTTGGTGACGAAGAAGCAATGGTCGGCGTTGAAGATGCGCGCCGCGTTGCGCTCGCTGGCGCCGATGGCGCCGTTGTGGTCGAGCAGCTGGCCCAGTTCCTCCACCGCATTGCACACGTCGGAGCGCAGCATGTTCTCGCCGAAGAACTGGTGGAACATCTGGCCGACGGGGCTCTTGAGGAATGCCACGCCGCCCGAATGCCCCGGGCAGTGCCAGGAGTAGGAGCCGTCTTCCGCGTAGTCGAGCAGGGCCTTGAAGAACGGCGGCTGAATGCCTTCGAGGTAGCTCTTGGCCTCGCGGATGATGTGGCGCGCCACGAACTCCGGCGTGTCCTCGAACATGTGGATGAAGCCGTGCAGTTCGCGCAGCACATCGTTGGGCAGGTGCCGGCTGGTCTTGGTCTCGCCGTAGATGTAGATGGGCACGTCGGCGTTCTTGCGGCGCACTTCCTCGATGAAGGTGCGCAGGTTCAGCACGGCGGGGTCCAGGTCGGGCCCGTGGCTGAACTCCTCGTCGTCGATCGACAGGATGAAGGCGCTGGCGCGGCTTTGCTGCTGCGCGAACTGCGACAGGTCGCCGTAGCTCGTGACGCCCACGACCTCCATGCCCTCGCTCTCGATGGCCTGCGCCAGCGCGCGAATGCCCAGACCCGAGGTGTTCTCGGAGCGGAAATCCTCGTCGATGATGACGATGGGGAAACGGAACTTCATGCGGCTCTCCTGGCGAAGCGCGCAAGTGTACGGAAAACACATGTCCGTCCTGTCTTGTCGGACCCGGTTTGACGCAGAATGCGAGTCGGTCCCGACCGGGGATCGACACACGGAGACATGGCACATGGCCGATTCGACCTGGTGGTGGCTGCTGGCGGGCGCGCTCGTGGGCGCCGAGCTGCTCACCGGCACGTTCTATTTGCTCATGCTCGCGCTGGGCGCCGCCGCCGGCGCCATCGCAGCGCACCTGGGGCTGCCGCTCACCGGGCAGATCATCACCGCGGCGGTGCTCGGCGCGGCTGCCGTGGCGGGCTGGTACCTGCACTCGCGCCGCCGCCCGGGCGACCCTTCCGTACGGAGCCTGCGCAGCGTCAACCTCGACGTCGGCGAGGTCATCCAGATCGACCAGTGGAACAACGATGGCACCGCCACGGTCAAATACCGCGGCGCGGCCTGGACGGTGATCCAGCGCCCGGGCAATGCGCCCGCGCCGGGCGCCTACCGCGTCACCGAACTCGTCGGCAACCGGCTGCTCGTCGAGAAAGCCTGAACCTGGCCCCTCAAGCTCCCTCCAACAGAACAATTCAAGACCATGGAAATCGCCATCCTGCTCATCGTCGTCGCGGTCATCTTCGTCACGCGCGCCATCAAGATCGTGCCCCAGCAAAGTGCCTGGGTCGTGGAGCGACTGGGCAAGTACCACACCTCGCTGGCGCCGGGCCTCAACATCCTCGTGCCCTTCATCGACAAGGTGGCCTACAAGCACAGCCTGAAGGAGATCCCGCTGGACGTGCCCAGCCAGGTCTGCATCACGCGCGACAACACCCAGCTGCAGGTGGACGGCATCCTGTACTTCCAGGTGACCGACCCGATGCGCGCCAGCTACGGCTCCTCCAACTACATCGTCGCCGTCACGCAGCTCGCGCAGACCTCGCTGCGCTCGGTCATCGGCAAGCTCGAGCTCGACAAGACCTTCGAAGAGCGCGACATGATCAACGCCCAGGTGGTCTCCGCCATCGACGAGGCCGCGCTGAACTGGGGCGTGAAGGTGCTGCGCTACGAGATCAAGGACCTGACACCGCCGGCCGAGATCCTGCGCGCCATGCAGGCCCAGATCACGGCCGAGCGCGAGAAGCGTGCGCTCATCGCCGCCTCCGAAGGCCGACGCCAGGAGCAGATCAACATCGCCACCGGCGAACGCGAGGCCTTCATTGCGCGCTCCGAGGGCGAGAAGCAGGCCGAGATCAACAAGGCCCAGGGCGAGGCGGCGGCCATCATCGCGGTCGCCGAGGCCACGGCCAATGCCATCCGCCAGGTCGCCGATGCCATCCGCCAGCCTGGCGGCCAGGAAGCGGTGCAACTGAAAGTGGCCGAGAAAGCCGTGGAGGCCTACGGCAACGTGGCGGCCGACGCCACCACCACCCTCATCGTGCCCAGCAACATGACCGAGGTGTCCGCCCTCATCGGCTCGGCCATGAAGATGGTGCAGGCGGGGAAAACGACGGGAGCCTGACATGGACGACCTCGCGCACAACGTGCTGGGTGGCGAGCTGCAAGCCTGCTCGTTCGACCCGCTGACCGGCTTCTACCGCGATGGTTGCTGCCACACCGGTGCCGACGACGAGGGCACGCACGTGGTCTGTGCGCGCGTCACCCGCGAGTTCCTCGACTTCTCCGAGCAGCGCGGCAACGACCTCGTCACTCCCCGGCCGGAATTGCGCTTCGCGGGGCTGAAGGCCGGTGATCGCTGGTGCCTCTGCGTGAACCGCTGGCTGGAGGCCCTGGAAGCCGGCGTGGCCCCGCCCGTGGTGCTGGAGGCCACGCACCAGAACACCCTGCAGCACGTGGGCCTGGACGTGCTGCAGCGCCACGCGTGGCGCAAGGCGGAAGACGGCAGCCACACGGGCTGAGCGCGCCCCTGAGTAGGCTACAATCCCGCGCTTCGCGGAGAGGTGGATGAGCGGTTTAAGTCGCACGCCTGGAAAGCGTGTGTGGGTTAATCCCCACCGCGGGTTCGAATCCCGCCCTCTCCGCCAGCGATCAGTCAAACGGGCCTTCGGGCCCGTTTCCATTTGCGGCGCGCGCCCTCACTGGGCGGGCTCGCTGCGACCCCGCCAGTGCCGCACGTTGAACGGGAACACCGGGCGATGGTCCTTCGCGGCCAGGGCCGCGTCCGGGGTCGCACCCAGGTCGCCCCAGCCGCGCGTTTCGGCGTGTCGGCCCCAGTGGCGGAAGCCGTGTTGCAGCACGCTGTGGCTCTCGCCCGGAATGCCCAGGGCGGTGGTTTCGTACACGCCTTCGCGCGCGGGTGGGCCGTTGCTGTCGGTGGTGAACCAGGGAGAAAACTCTGAAGACATGCGGGGAGCCTCCTTCGTGAAAGTTGTTCAACGGCGACCGCTCGGCGTGCGCCGTGGCACCACTGTCGCATCGATCGGCGTGCACGGCGTGTAGGACGAGGCCGACACCGATGTAGGCCGTCGCACGAGGCCTCGGCCGGGGCCGCCGTCAACGGACCAGCAGGCGGTTGATGTACCGGTCGTGCGCCCGGCCCGGCGTGGGCTCGACGGGCTCGTACCGGTAGATCGGCGTAGCGGTCATCGTGTAGGTGCAACTGAACAACAGGCGCGCGCGCCCTGAGGGCGGCACGCCGCGGTGAATCCCCCACATGTCGCCCACGAAGGCTGTCCCCCTGGGGCCGCCGATGGTCAACACCTGGTCACTGCCGAAGCGCCGCTCGATGTCGTCCGGCGAATACGGCCGCAGGCGCAGGCGGCCGGTGGTCTGGTGCGATCCCATCACGAACTGGTGCGGGCCGCAGTCGGCAAATACGTCGGTCAGATACACGAAGAGGCGAAGAATCTTCCAGTCTTCGGCGTCCCGGTGGAACTTCTGCACCTCGCTGGCCGGGCTGTCCGAGGCGAAGGACCAGCGCAGGCCCACGCCCGAGATGGTCGGCTTGCAGCCGAGGAAACCGGCGGCGATCTCCAGCAGGCCGGGGTGGTTCATGACCTCCAGCAGGTGCGGACAGGCCAGGATGGTCGCCAGCCCGTAGGCGGCGGACGACAGGCCGCGCGTGCTTGCCGACACCGGCTCCGCCATCGCGGGTCGGGCCACGGGCGCGGTGGCCAGGAAGTCGAGGATGTCATCGATCTGCGCCGGGCTGAAGGCCTTGCCCAGGTGGGCCACGCCCCGCTCACGCAAGGACTTCAGAACAAGCGGTGTCTCGGCCAGGTGCGGCGCGCTCGGCGGGCCGTGCCGCAGCGTGATCCAGCGCCTCATGAGGGCCACGACACCGCTGCGCAGGCGGGGATGAGGCAGCAGGCGGGACGCGTAGTAGACGGCATAGCGCAACCAGTTCTCCCGCTGGAAAGGCCGGATCGGAACCATGACTCCTCCTCTTGGCGGTGGACGCCAAGGGACGCTCCGGCAATCGGCGTGCCCGCCACTGCGCGACGCCAGCCGCGACGCACCCGTACCGGACGCCTCCTACAGCCGGGCACTCCGTGTGCCGACAGCCTTGCGCACCATTCATTCCCAAGATGGGCCCGGCACAACCACACAGGAGGCACACCATGGCGCAAGCCCTTCCCTCAAGCACCGCTCACGGGGCCTTCGCGCCCGCCGTGTCCTGGCCGGCCATCTTTGCCGGGGCCGCTGGCGCGGCCGCGTTGTCGCTCATTCTGTTGGTGCTCGGCACCGGGCTGGGGCTGGCGTCTGCCTCCCCCTGGGTGGTCGGCCGCCCGGACGAAGGGCCGTTCGGCACCGCCGCGGTGGTCTGGATCTGCTTCACGCAAGTGATCGCCTCGGGCATGGGCGGCTACCTGGCGGGCCGCCTGCGCACGCGCTGGGCCGACACGCCGCGGGACGAGGTCTACTTCCGCGACACCGCGCACGGCTTTCTGGCGTGGGCGGTGGCCTCGCTGGCCACGGCCGCCCTGCTGACCACGGTGATCGGCACCATCCTCGGCGCCGACATGCGCGAGGCGTCCAGCGCCGCCGCGGTGGCCGCCGACAACAGCGAACAGGCGCACCGCGCGCTCTGGCTGTTCGTCTCGCTGCTGATGGGGGCGTTCTTCGCCAGTCTGGCCGCCACGTTTGGCGGGCGCCAACGCGACACGGACTGACCCCGCACCTTCCCACCCGATCAGGAGCCCACCATGCGTTCACTGCTGCTGTTCTTTCTCGGCGTTCCCATCCCGGTGATCATCCTGATCGCCCTGCTCTTCTAGGTCGACCCATGTTGCGACGAACACTCCTGATCGGCGCGGCCAGCCTCGCCTGCGCGACGGCATCCCACGCGGCCGACGCCACGACCGAAGCGCGCCTGTCGGCCGAGCGCTGGCTGGCGCTGGTGGACGTGGGCGACTACGCCGCCAGCTGGCAACAGGCCGGTGCCCTGTTCAAGGGCGCGATGGACGCCGAGCGCTGGACCCGCTCGGTCAGCGCGGTGCGGGGCCCGCTCGGCGCCCTGCGCCAGCGCAAGGACAAGTCGGCCGACGCGCAGCAGACGCTGCCCGGCCTGCCCGATGGCCAGTACGCGGTGCTGGCGTATGACAGCGCCTTCGCCAACAAGGCCGCGGCGGTCGAGACGGTCACGCTCGTGAAAGAACCCGATGGCGCCTGGCGCGTCATCGGGTACTTCATCCGCTGAGCGATCTGGCGGCGGCGCGCCAGGGCAGCCGGGGCGAAGCCCGGCTTTGATCAGTGGGGTGCGACGGGATCGGTTCAGAACAGGAACTGCTCGGCCCCCATGTCCTGGGCGGTCACGCCCGTCAGGGTAACCAAGGGGCGTGCCACGGCCGGGCCTTGCGAGCCGTCGGTGTCGATCTGCACGATGGCGCCGTTGGGGCTGTCGATGACACGCACCACGCCGTCGGCCATGGGGTTGCCGCCGCGGTAGCCCACCGACGCCAGCAGGGCCTGCAGGTTCAGGTGGTCGTTCGCGGGCGAGAAGTCGGCGATCGTGTCGCCCGCCTCGCGGAGGCTGCGGTAGACGAAGGTGTCCTTGCCCGCCCCACCGACGACGCGGTTGGCGCCCACGGTGCTGAAGATCTGGTCGTCGGCGTCGGTCCCTTGCACCACCACGCGCGAGCCGGTGGGCTCCACGCGGTGCTTGCGCGCCGTCAACCACTGCGCGGGCGTCAGCGCGGCGCGGGTGACGCGGATCTCGCTGATGCAACCGAAGAAGCCGCTGCCGGCCGAGCCGTTGATGGAGCCCCCCACGACCCAGGGCTGGTCGGGCACGCCCGCGATGCCGATGGCGTTGGTGACGTTGCGCAGCACCGGCGCACCGGCCACGTACATGGTGGTGTCGTGCGTGAGCGGGTCGTTCACGAAGGCCACGTGCTCCCACTGGTCGGCCATGATCTCGCCCGACCAGTTGGTCTTGGACTGCAGGCGTCCCGGCGACGGCATCGTGGTGATCTCCCACTGCACCTCGCGCAGGTTGGAGATGGCGAACTGCAGGGTGCTCGAATCGCCGTAGCTGCCGCTCCAGCCGGGCACCGACAGGCGCTTGCCGCCGCGCGTCATCACGCTCATCCAGGCGTTGTTGGCCGCGCTCCAGTTGCGGTCGATCTTCATGACGGCCTCGACGGTGTAGCCCGTCATGAGGTAGTCGTTGTTGATCGGCACGCCAGCCAGCGTGGCGAAGTAGTGCGCGTTCGGGTTGTTCGGTGAGGTGAAGCACACGCTGCCATTGGCGGCGGTGCGGGCGTGGCGCTCGACCGACCAGACGGCGCCGTCGAGCGGCGCGCTGGCCGCCAGGCCACGGCGCAGCGGGTTGGCGCCGGTCTCGTCGCGCACCTGCGCATCGGCCGCCACCGGCTGGCCGGGCACGCCGCGGTGAAAGCGCCAGTGGGCCACGGTGTCGGGGTGGCTGGGGTAGTCCTCGCTGTCGTAGGGCAGCGCGGTCGCGGGCGGCGTGGGCTCTTCGTAGCCGTCCAGGATCATGGCGCGCGCCTGCTCGACGATGGCTTGCTCGCGCGTGGGCGAGGCCGGGCCGAAGCCCGGCGCGAAGCGGCGGAAGCGCTCGCGGAAGTCGATGTCGATCTCGAACTCGTTGTTGGGCTCGTTGAGCACCGCGCGGTCGAAGGCGTTGAGCGTGGCCTTGGGCTTCATGGGCACCCAGGGCGAGAAGGTCAGCGCCTTGATCTTGTTCTCCGTCAGGTCGAACTCATAGATCCGCATGTAGCCGTTGCCGCCCTGGTAGGCCATCTGGTAGTCGGACACGGCCTCGTGCACGCGGTTGCCGAAGTCGTTGACGCGGGACTTGCGCGCCGAGCCGTGGTTGTGGCCGTTGAGCACCAGGAAGATCTGGTCGTTGTCCTTGATCAGGCGCTCCCACAGGAAGTCGCCGTACGGGGTGTCCTTGGCGGTGACGGCGTCGCTGTCGATGGCCAGGTAGTCGTGCGTGGTCAGGATGACCGGCACCGTGGGGTGACTGGCGATCACGTTGCGCGCCCAGGCGATGGCCGCGTCGGACGCGCGCCAGGACATGGCCAGCGACATGAAGCGCTGACCTTCGGCTTCGAAGATGTGGTACTCGTGAAAGCCCGAAGGGTCGCGCCCGCCGAAGGTGGCCTGCGTGGCCGCGCGCGTGGTGGGGAAGGTGCGCAGGTAAAGCTCGTTGGCGGGGTTGCGTTGCGCGTCGGTGCAATCGTCCTGGCGGCCCACGTAGCCGCAGCCCACCGTCACGTCGTGGTTGCCCGCGAGGATGGAGTACGGCAGCTCCGCGTCTTCGAGCGTCTTCATGGCGCGGTCGGCCACGCCCCACTCGCCTGAATTGCCCGGCCGGTCCACCACGTCGCCCAGGTGCACCACGAAGGGAATGTTCAGCGAGCGCGCGTGCTGCGCGAGCCAGGCCGTCTGCGACGCATACGGCTCGCTGCCGTAGCGCAGCATGAACTGGTTGCCCACGACGGAGTAGCGCGAATAGAACTGCGTGTCGGGCAGCACGGCCAGGCCGAAGCTGGACGAGGCGGCATGGACCGCGCTGGCCGCGGCGATGGCGCCGAGAGTGAAAGACGCGGCGCGAACGAAGCGCCGCGTGGCGGCGGAACGGATGTCGAACATGGCAAGACCGGAGGTGGTGAATCGAAGTCAGCATGCTTACTGCGATCCATCACAGGCCGATGCGCCACGGGCCCGCGGAACACTGGTCCGATCGGAGGATGCTCAGAGCTTGAGCGACCAGGTCTCGCCCACCAGCGATTGCCCGAAGCCCTCGTACGGCTCCGACTTCACGAGCTCGAAGCCGCGCCGCGCGTAGATGTCGCGCGCGGCGCCCAGACAACTGTTCGTCCACAGCACCATCTTGCGGTACCCCTTGGCCCGCGCGAAGGCCAGGCACTCGTCCGTGAGGCGCGCGCCCAGCCCCAGGCCACGCGCGGCCGGCGTCAGCAGCAGCATGCGCAGTTGCGCCGTGGTGGCCGACTTGCGCACCACGAACACCGAACCCACGCGCTCGCCATCGAGCTCGGCCATCCAGCAGCGCTCCCACTCGGGCTGGAAGTGGCGCACGTACTTGGCCACGATGTCGGCCACCAGGGCTTCGAATTCCATGTTCCAGCCGTACTCGCGTGCGTAGACCTCGCCGTGCTGCTGCACCACCCAGCCCATGTCACCAGGGCGCGGGTCGCGCAGCACCGCCGCGCGCGTGCGCGGCGCGGCAGCCGGCTCCAGCAGTTGCTCGATGCGCGCCATCGCCTCCACCACCGCCTGCTGGTCGCCCGGCGCCAGCGCGGCCAGCAGCGCAGCGGCCTCGTCGCGCGACTTCTGCTGCATGGGCGCGAAAGCGGCGTACCCGGCCTCGGTGAGCGTGAGGAGGCTCTGGCGCGCGTCCGTCGGGCTGGGCGTGCGGCTCAGCCAGCCCGCGTTTTCGAAGCGCTTGAGGATGCGGCTGAGATAGCCCCCGTCCATGCCCAGCTCGCGGATGAGCTCGGCGGCCACCAGGCCCTGGTGGTGTGCCAGCTCATAGAGCACGCGCACCTCGGTCAGCGACAGATCGCCGCCCAGGTAGGGCGAGAGCACGCCCGCCCGGCGGGTGTAGAAGCGGTTGAAGCGGCGCACCGCCTTGACGGCGGCGGGCGCCACGGACGAGGGATCAATGGTGGTCGACATGCTTGCCATTGTCAAGTTTTTACTTGCCAATGGCAACTGTCTGCACGCTCAGGTGGCGAGCCGCGTGCGCGGCGGCCCCGCCAGGGTGAGCCAGGTGAGCGCCACGCTGGTGAGCGAACCCATCGCCATGCCCGCCACCATGGGCAGCGGCTGGCCGTTGGCGAACAGGCCCACCACCCCCATGGCCACCGCGCCCACCAGCATCTGCAGCGTGCCCATCAGCGCCGAGGCCGTACCGGCGATGGGGCCGTGCTCTTCCAGCGCCAGCACCGACACGGTGGGGATCACCAGGCCCATGAAGGCGCTGGCGATGAAGAACAGCGCGATCAGCACGCGCAGGTCGTCGCCCCCGAGCAGGTAGTAGGCCAGCAAGGCCGCCATGAACAGACCCGAGGCCGTGGCCGCGAACTTCACCATCGGCACCAGGCCCACGCGCCGGCCCAGCTGGGCGGTGAACTGCGACGCGCCGATGAAGGCGAAGGCGTTGAAGCCGAAGGCCAGGCTGTATTGCGTGGGGCTGAGGCCGTAGTGGTTGATGAGCACGAAAGGCGAGCCTGCCAGGAACACGAAAAACCCCGCCAGCGCCGCGCTGCCGATGCCCACCAGCCCCATGTAGTGCCAGTCGCGCAGCAGCACGCCGTAGCCGCGCAGGGCGCTGCCTACGCTGCTGTCCAGCCGCTGCTCGGGCGGGCGCGTCTCGTTCAGGGTGGTGCGCACCAGCAGCAGACCCGCCACCGCCGCCAGGCCCACGGCCCAGAACACGCCGCGCCAGCCGCTCAGCGCGATCACGCCACTGCCCGCCAGCGGCGCGAGGATCGGCGACACGCTGAACACCAGCATCAACAGCGACATCAGGCGCGCGGCCTCGGTGCCGGTGTGCAGGTCGCGCACCACGGCGCGCGGAATGACCGACCCCGCCGCCGCGCCCAGCCCCTGCAGGAAACGCAGGACAACCAGCGTCTGGATATCGGTGGCCAGCGCGCAGCCCACGCTGGCCAGCGTGAACAGCACCAGGCCGAAGTACAGCGGCGGCTTGCGGCCCACCATGTCGGACACCGGGCCGTACAACAACTGCCCCACGCCCAGCGACAGGAAAAACGCCGTCAGGCTCAACTGCACCGCGCCCACCTCGGCCCCCAGCGCGGCGCCGATGGCCGGCAGCGCGGGCAGGTACATATCGATGGCGAAAGGCCCGATGGCCGAGAGCAGACCCAGGATGAGGGCCATGCGCAAATAGGAAGAAGACATCATGATGGCGGCGATTCTCGCCGCGAGCCCATTTCCTCTTCTGGCCAAGGCCCTCCCATGTCCGACCCTGGGTTGATGGCAACCACGGTGCCGAAGGAGAGAAGCGCCGCCTGCGCCATGCGGTTCCCGCGTAGCCTCACTATTCCTTGAGCAGCTCCGGTAAGCGCGCGAGGACCGCGCCTTCGCACGCGTCGAGCATGGACTGCAAGCTTGTTCGCACGAGAGCGTAGTCGTCGGCGGCCCATTCGGCGTGAGGCAGCGGCTCGCCTGAAGGCTCGGCGCAATCCACGATGACGCTGGGCGACCACAGACTGGCGCCCTCCTTGCGCTTGTATATCTGCAGCCTGGACTTGAGCGCGAACTTCTCCTCGTCCGTACCTGCCAAGGCGTCGTACACCAGACGGGCGTTGCCGCCCGCCACCACCAGTGGGTGCTCGAATGCACGCTGACGCAGCGTCTCGTCGGCATTCATGGCCGCCTGCACGCGGTCATCCAGACGCCGAACGAAATCCGTAGAAGTGGGGTTGCGCAGATTGTCGCGTTGTGCCGATTCGATGCGGTCGCCCACCAAGTCGTTCTTGCTGAACGTTTGAAACCCACCACCGACGCCGGTGGCCAGCATGAGAATGTTGAGAGCCACTTGTGCGGCCACCACTTTGCCGGTGGTCTCCGGTTTGACCATGCGCACTTCTTGTGGCGTCTCCTTGAGCCGGGAACCGTCAGCAAAAGTCGTCGAGTACTGCACCTTGACGGAACCCGGCAGTGTGGGCGGTATGCCGGGCGCAGGACCTGTGGCGCAGCCGGACAGGAAGAAGGCGACGCACAGCAGCGCCGCGCCCCAGCGAAAGGCGACGGGGTGGATGAAGGACATGGGATGAATCGGAAGCGGCGCAATACTCAGCGAACGAAGTAGTTTTCGGCGTAGAAGTCGTTCGGATAGCCATCCGCGTCGACCGGCACGCCAGCGTCTGCATCTGCAAACTGAAGGCGCGCGTTGTGTACATCGCCGATCACCTTTGTATTGGTGATGATCCCGCTCATGCGGCCATCGGGCATTGCGTTGAGGTTGACCCCCAAGCCCCCATCGCCTGAGATCGTGCTACCCACCAGGGTGAACACGCCTTTGATCACGTTGTCCCGGCCAGCACGAGTCGCCTGTGCAACGTTTACGGTGTACCTCTCCGTCACCAAGCCTTGCTTGACGGTGCAGGTGTCATCCCCGTAGACCAGCACAGCGTTGGCGACTTCCAGGACGCCATTGCCCTTATTCGTCAACGTGACGTCGCGTATGCGGGACGCGTACGCCGTGTTGTAGACGAAATCAATGTTGCAGCTGTCGTTCGCGGCGTCGCGCTTCCAGACGCCTTCGAATTCTGCGAGTGAAACGGAGGTTTGGGCAGGCGCCGCAGCCGGCGGCGGGGCATCGTCGCCACCGCCACCACAGGCGGTGAGCGTCAACGCGAAAGCAGTGGCCAACAAGGCATAGGACGGGTTCATGTGCAAGTTCTCTTGATTTTTCGGCGAGGCAAGACGAAACATCCCCGCAGCCGGCCCCGCCGGGCGGCCACTTGGACAAACAAACTGGGGGAAGGGAGCGCGAGGGGCGAGGCGTCAGCGCGCGGCTGAAAGCCTGTCACCTGGCGATGGCTTCATGGGCTGCCGATTGGCAGGGATGAGGCCGGCTGGGTACTGCGGCACGACCCGTGAAGGGTTCGGCGGCAGCGGCCAGCGGGGTCTATTCAGTGAAGAGGCAAAGTATCTGGGACCATCCGATTTCCGGGGGGATCGTCAAAGCAGGCGTAACAAAATCATCACGTGCTCGTCAGCGCTGTCAACAAAGCTGCGTCCGGTTCAACTCGACGTGCCTGCCCCGACGCTGGGCGCTGTCCGAGCTCGCCTCACTGGTGCTGCGGCTGCTGGAACTGCCGATGCTGAAGTTGATGGCCATGCCGCCGCTGGCGTCGCCCTGGCGCTGCGCCTGGGCGACGGTGTTGATGCCTTGGCGGACCTGCAGCCCGGCCGTGGCCGCGCCCAGGGCTTTCATGCGCGCGCTGTCGGTGTGACCGATGGCGTCAAGCGTCTCCACCGCGCCTGCATGGCCTGCACCTCTCCGCAGCGATTTGAGATTCGACGCGAAGCCTCATGGTGTGCGGAATATCCTGCTCAGGAGGGTGGCAGTCCTCTCCTTGGAAAAGTCCTGAAGCTGCGACACCAGCCTTCGATCGGAGAACACGCGTGTCACTTCGTCCCAGTTCCGCAGAAGCACAGTGGCCAAGGTCTCAGCATCTGGCGGCTCGCCAAGATGTTGCTGCGTGATCGATTGATTCACGAACTCCAAGACATATTCGAGCTTGTGCCATCCGGCGATTGCGTTCCCTGCATCGACAAAGACTTGCCCTCGGTCACGCTCGAATCGAAGAGAAAACTGCGGCCCCGCCATCACAAGGACTGCGTTGCCAAACTCATTTGGCCTGTAGTCCGCCGTTTTGGAATCAGGAGAAAAATCCTTGCCCTGCACGAACAAAAATGCGGGAGCGATGTCAATCAGGCTGATCATGGCACTACGGTTTGACTAGTCGCGTTCCATCGAGACTTGGAACATGGCCGTTGCTTCCGAGGTACTCCAGCTCCTGCGCTCTGCGGCGGATTCGACCGGTGCGGCTCCTGATGTACTAGGCGCGGCACCGCTGTTGGGCGCTCATCCTGCCAACCCCACTCACCCTCCAGACGCGTCGAGGCGGGGTTTCTGTGGTGATCGAACTGACGCCAGTCATCCCGAAGCGCATGGTTGTTGACCTTGTCCAGTTCAACGGCAGACGCCTTGCTCAGCGCAATGAGCGCATCCGGGCTGCCCTTTGCCCCTGCCCGCCAGCACCGGGAATGCCGCGCTGCTCTGGTCGAGGCAGGCTTGCGACGCGGTGCAGCCCAGCGCGGCCAACTGCTGGTTGATGAAGCGCCCGTCACCCCAATGCGAGGTTCAGTCGAAACAACTCCGACGCGAAGCGGAAATTCATGCTTATCCAGCGTAGCAAAAGCCTCTCGAAGGCATACCCTCAATACAAGTAGTTCAGTTTCTGCCAACTCCAACATAAGCGACTGGCTGTCATTTCGTAGAAGGTTCATTGACTGCTTTAAATGTTCAGGTCTTCGTCGGCGATGGTGTGGGAGCCGCGCAGTTCGATGTCGCCGTCGGCGCTTAGGGCCCGGCCACGTGGCGCCCGCCGAGCGAGCTGACCTGGGCGCAGGTGTGGCGGTCCAGGCGGCGTGTCTCGGTGCTGCTGAAGCCGAGCACACCGCTGCTCTTGGCGTAGAGTGGGGCGAATGCAACCCAGGCGTTGTTGTCGGCTTCGATGTAGGTGGCTTTGCCAACTTCGATCTGACGGGTCCTTCACTTAGCCGTTCCAGATCAGGTCCTTGATCATTTCCTGACCACCTTGCACCGTCGGCATATGCCTCGCATCTGTCGTTTGCCCTTCATTTTTTAAGCCTTGGCAACATGCCCACATCGCTGTTGTCATTCCTTGGGTGCGCTACTCGGCTCCACAAATAGAAGTTGGCAGCGTCGAACGAACTGGTGAATATGGCGGCCCCCGAACGTCGGCCCCGCTCACTGTGATACACGAGCCAGATGTCGTCCTCCTTGTGGATGCACCATCCGCCATCCGGGAATGCATCCGGGACACCCAGCAGGCGAACATTGATATCGATCTTTAAGCGCTGTAGCTCCAGTGCCAACTCGCGCAACGCCCAGTCAGGGGTTGGCTCTGGTGTTTGCACGAACTCATATTCCTCGCTCCATTGAATTTTCATTTGGCTGGATCCTTAAAGTAACCGTGTCGAATTAGATCGTCGATAGTTGCAAAGCGGTTCTGCACTTCCGGAATTTTCGCGCGCATCTGCACCCCGCCGCCCGGCTGATTGAATGCCGGCGCGATCTTCTCTTCCACAACTGTGAACGGCTTGAGCACTGAGTACTGTTCGTACGGATCGGCCTGCTTTCCTGGGGGCAATGCCCGTTGTTCAAGCGGCGTGTTGACCGGGGATAAGTACTCGCCACTTCGAGAGCCGTAGCGATCGAGGGTTCTGCCTTGTTCGATGGTTGATGTTCTCGATGTACCCGGAACGGCTCCGTTGTTGGGTGCTTGCTTTTGCCAATCCCACTCACCCCCCGGTCGCATCGAGCTGGGCTTCCGGTAGTGATCGAACTGCTGCCAGTCATCCCGAAGCGCATTGTTGTTGACCTTGGCCAGATCATCGGCAGACGCCTTGCTCAGCGTATGGAGCGCATCCAGACTACCCTTGGCACTGCCAGCCAACACCCGGATGCCGAGCTTGCCCAGGTCCAGCACGGCCTTGGCATCGAGCAGCCAGGTCTCTGGGTAGACCCCTTCAAGCCCCTGCGCCTTTTGTTGCGCGACGTTCCAGTAACCCAGCAGGGTCGTCTGGTCGGGGCAGGCTTGCGGGGCGGTGCAGCCCACTGCCGCCAGCTGCTGGTTGATGAAGTTCACCGCGTCGTTGCACGCCTGGCCTTCACACGCGGCCACGGCATTGGCCAGCAATCGATCGCTGAGTTCGTCCTTGTATTTGAGCGCCGCTGCGGTGTCGCATTGCTGGCCTGAGGTCTTGCAGGCCTTGTCGGCCTTGTTCAGGGTCGCGCGCTCCTGATGGCTGAGGTAGTTGTTCGTGACCTCGTTGAACGCAGCGGCAGCGCCCGCCGAACCACCGGCGGCTGTGCCCACGCCGGTGATGAGCAGCGCCGTCAGGCCATCGGCCAGCACGCCATCGATGCCGGCGTCTCGCAGCGCGTCGGCCACCACGGGCGCGCTGAGCGTGCCCATGGCGGAGCCCGCCGCGCCAGCGGCTCCGCCTGTCAACCCACCGATGACGGTGTGCGCCAGCAGGCGCATCGTTCCCTGATCGCCCCACTCGTCCTGCAGTTGCTGCGCTTCGCCACGCAATTGGGCCGCAAGCGCCGCATCGCCCGCGGCTTCGGCCTGCTCGGCCTGTTGGCGTTTTTCGCGGGCGTCTTGGAGTTGCTGCGCGGCGAAGTCACCCACCGCCTTGCTGCCCTGTTGGCCGAACCCCTTGGTGATGACCACTTGGGCCCCGATGTCTTCCTTGACCTTCTTCTGATCGAAGATCGGCGCAAGCCCCGTCTCGGCGTCCCCCGTTCGGGCCTCCTTGTCGCCTGCGATGCCGCTGATGCCCGAACGCGTGGTGCTGCTGGCATGGCCCTTGTCGTCGCCCAAGCCCACGCCGCTGGGGCGGCTTATGTCCTTCAAGGGCTGGCCATCCGGGCCCAGCGCCGTTGTGCCGTCGCCGTTCTTCTTGTCGGAGACGTACACGCCCGCACCTGCGCTGCTGGCCTTGGCCTTGTAGCGCGCCTCGTTGTGTACGTCTTCCAATTCCAGGCCGCCGTCGCTCTCGAAGTCATTGCGCTGCTCGTCCACGGCCAGCTGCGTGCTGGTGATCGCCCCGCCCTTGAGCA
>NZ_WVZN01000034.1:0-71578 GCF_011772445.1 Hydrogenophaga sp.
CTTGGCATAGATGCTCCTGATCGTCATGCTATGCCTCGCACACAAAATTACTGACAGGCTCGTCGTTGGCAGCAACACCTCGAAGAACGCTGCTCCTTCTGAGCTTCGCACAGACAGGCCGAAGTCGGAGTGCCCCACCATGAAGTCGCTCAGTTTGTGCCGGAGCATGGCTTCGTCGCTGCTGTTCCGCGCTTCAGAAGCGAAATGTCCAATCAGGGCCTTTTTCTTGTTCAGTTCTTCGATTTGATGGTTCTTGAATGCGTAGGACGTCGCTGCGTAGATCGCACCACACACAATCAAAAGCCCGAAAAGGCTTTGCAACGCCAGCCAATAGGAAAGGCGCCGTCCTAGGGTTCTAACGCGGGACCGGCTCATGCATCCCGCGCTTCCAATACATAGCCCATCCCCCGTACCGTGTGGATCAGAGGCTTGGGAAACGGCGCGTCCACCTTGGTGCGCAAACGTCGCACCGCTGCATCGATCACGTTGGTGTTACTGTCGAAATTCATGTCCCACACCTGTGCGGCGATCTCTGATCGGGACAACACCTGGCCCTGGCGACGTAATAGCAGGGACAGGAGCCCGAACTCCTGCGCCGTGAGCAGAATCTTCCGGCCTTGACGTGTCGCATTGCGTCCCAGAAGATCGACTTCCAGGTCATCCACCTGAAGAACAGCTTCCTGCTCCTGTTTCATTGATGAACGGGTGCGCCTGAGCAATGCCTGGATGCGTGCGGAGAACTCCGAGAACGCGAATGGTTTCACAATGTAGTCGTCAGCACCGCTTTGCAGGCCTCGCACGCGGTCTTCAACCTTCACGCGGGCAGTCAACATGACGACCGGCGTTCGCTTACTCTGCCGCAAGGCCGCCAGCAAGCCCAGGCCATCGATGCCAGGGAGCATGCCATCCAGAACGATCAAGTCGTAGTCAACTTCCATTGCTAGATACAGTCCGTCGATGCCGTTGTAGGCGATATCGACCGCATAACCTTCTTCTTGCAAGCCCTTGCGAACGTAGTCGGCAAGCTTGATCTCGTCTTCTATCACCAGCAGCTTCATGAGCACCCAATTCCATTGACGGCCCGAAGTGGACCACGGCCCTTAACAAGAACCTAAAGCACCAAAAACGTTCACGCGCGCCGCCAGAAAATGACCTGTGTGACAGTGCTGAGCATTGACCCCGTGCGCGGGCCGTGTCGAGACATCATGACTAGGCCAGGGAGCAAGCGGCTCAATGCAACCTCCCGTTGTCGAGCTCGGCTCGGCCGCAGCAGGCGCGAAGTTCAGCCGCTAGAGGCCTTGAGCAAGGTGAGCAGATCCTGGGCAATCACCTGAGCCTCGGTGCCGTAGGATGAAAAGAGCCGTACCCGGCCCTCCGTGTCGAAGATGTACTTCCCCGCGGAATGGTCCATGGAGTAGGACGTTGGCGTGGCGCCATCCACTTTTTTGTAGTACGCCTTGAAGCTCTCGGCCACGGCCTGAAGCTCGGAGGGCTCCGGCCTGAGCGCGAGAAATGCCGGATCGAAGCTGGCCATGTACGCTTGGAGCAGAGCTTGGGTGTCGCGCTCGGGGTCGATCGTGATGAAAAGAACCTGCAAACGATCACCCTGCGCGCCCATCAGGCGCTTCACCTCCGTCAAGGTGCTCATGGACGTAGGGCACACGTCAGGGCACTGCGTAAAGCCGAAGAACACGACGGTCACCTTGCCCCTGAAATCCGCCAACGAGCGAACGATGCCGTTGTGATCAGTCAAGTTCAACTGCTTGGCGAACTCGGCGCCAGTGATGTCCGTGCTGTGGAATGTGGGGGCGGGGGGCGAGCACGCCGACACGGCGAGACTGCTCATGAGAACGAGGGCACCCGCAACAAGGCATCGGCGCCGCTGAAGTCCGGGCTTCGATGAGGCGCTGACGGAATGCTTCACGAAGGGAAGCTTCATTTCCGTGCCTTCGCCACTTCCTCGGCAATCAGCGACGCCAGCTGATCAGGCCCGAAGCTGGGGAGGCTGCGCCCATTGACGAAGAAGGTGGGCGTCTTGGTGACTTGCAGAGCAGTCAGATCTTCGATGTCCTGCTGAAGAACGGCCTGAACCTCCGGCTTCTGGGCGTCTTCAATGGCGCGCGGAAGGTCAAGGCCGGCCCGCTCGGCAATCTTGAAGGCCAGGCTGGGGTTGGGTTGGCCGTGGTCCGCCCACGTGGGTTGCGCCTCGAGCACAGCCTCCAGCACCGGCTGGTACTTGCCTTGCCGCCTGGCCGCCTCCAGCAGCTTGACCACCTGGTCCGAGCCCTGATGGAACGGGGCGTATCGAATAACCAGCTTCACGTCGCTTGGGTACTTCGCCATCAGGTCCTTGACGATGGGATAGAAAGCGCGGCAGGTTTCACACGCCGGGTCGAAAAACTCCACGATGGTGACCGGCGCGTTCTGCGAACCGAAGACGGGCGAGTGCATGCGGACAAGCCGCACTTGCTCGGCCCTGACCTGTTCGTCCTGCGCGGTCTGAACACGGCTCTTGTAGGCGTCCATGCCGAAAAAGAAGAAGGCGGCCACGATGGCCAACACGCCGACAACGGTAAATTTTTTGGCGTTCATGCAGGGGTCTTCCTCAAAAAAACAATCAGGAATGTGGCCACGGCCGCGAAGGCCAGCAGCGACAGCCAGGGGATCTGTATGCCGAAGAAGATTTCAAGGCTCTGGTCGCTGCAGGACGGACCGGCTCCGCAAGGGATCCACCACTGAGGGACCCAACCGGCAATCAGGGCCGTGTGGTAGGCCGATGCACCCACGCCTGCGAGCGCCAGCGGCAAGGCATAGATCGCCCCGCGGCGGTCTTCGCTGAAGCTCGCCATGCCCAGGATGAGGGCGAGCGGGAACATCAGGATGCGCTGGTACCAGCAGAGCAGACAAGGCGTCATGCCCATGACTTCGCCCAGGAACAGCGCGCTCAATGTGGCCAGGAGCGCCACCACCCAGGCCAGAAGAAGCCAGGTCCACTGTGGGTTTCGCTGCGTCCAGCGAACATTCATTGCGAGATTCCTTCCAGAAACGGTCTTGGTCAACCCGCCGTGATGCGCGGGTCGAAAGCGGAACCGGTTCGGGAGGGACGCTCGCGCCCCGATGACGATCAGGCGCTGCGCGTCAACCCCGGACCGGCCGGGGGCTTCCACTGCGGGCGGTAGGGGCGTTCTTGCCAAGGGGGCGCACGTTCTGCTTGAGCAGAAAGCTCGAAAGCAGCGTCGTGCGAGATCGGCAACCTGGCGGGCGCCTCGGCCGACATGGCAGTGCATGCGCTATGGCACGTGCCGCAGTCAAGGTCCCCTGCTGCCTGGGCGGAGCCCTTGGCGCCCTTGTCCGCGTCAACCGCATGCCGGTGCGTGTGATGCCCCGGGTGGACTGTGCAGGTCTGTGACTCGTGCTGGCAATAGACAGTCTCGGCCGCCGCAGAAAACTGCAGCGGCAGCAACATCAACAGAAGCATGACCAACCAAGTGCGCACCGGCGGAATTTTAGGCTCGGTACGGATTCAAGCACCACGCGCCTGGCGAATGAGCTCCAGCAGCTCGGGGCGCACGGGCATGGGCGCGAAGGCACTCGCGGTGGACCGTCCGGGGTTACCCAGGGGCAATCGGCCGGAGAGATGTCCCAGCGGCACAAGTGCCAGGCGAAACGCTTGGCCCGCCGCCTCCGGCCAGTCGCGGGTGCGCAGTGCCAGCCGCAACATCAACCAATGGGTTTGGAGGTGCGGCACCAGGTGACGCTGCCCCACCACGTGCGCAGCCTCCAGCCACAGCCAGGTTTGACCTGCCGAGGGGCTCTCCATGGCATGTGCGATGAGCGTTGTGTAGGTCCTGCGGTCCAGCCGAGGGTCGCCTGGCCGCTCGGTGTCAGTGGGCGTGGCCATGGCTGTTGTCCTCCTCTGATCCATCCTTGAGTTCTCTACGCGCCTGGCGCAACACGCTCAGCCCGCCGTGAAGGGCCAGCGCGGCCATCAGGCTGGCCACCAGCAGGTCAGGCCATGCGCTTCCAGTGCCGAACACGCCCAGCGCGGCCAGCATCACGGCAATGTTCCCCACGGCGTCGTTACGCGAGCACAGCCACACGCTGCGCATGTTGGCGTCACCTTCACGGAAAGCGTAGAGCGTCCAGGCGACGCCGACGTTGACCGCCAGCGCGAGCATGGCCACCACACCCATCGTCAGCGGCTCGGGCGTCGCCCCACTCCAGAGCGACCACAAGGCGTGTCCCAGCACGTACATGCCAAAGCCCATCATGCTGACGGCCTTGAGCACAGCGGCGCGGGCCCGCCACGCCAATGCCGAGGCCAGTACCGCGAGCGACACCGCATAGTTCGCCGCATCTCCGGCGAAATCGATCGCGTCCGCCAGCAGAGACAGCGAGCCGGCCTGCAGGCCTGCACCTATCTCGACCAAGAACATGGCCGCGTTGGCCAGCAGCGCCACCCAAAGGATGCGGCGGTAGCGAACGAGATTGACGATCTTGGACGGGCTGGGTGTTTCGTGGTTGCAGCAATGTGCCGACATGTTTTCTCCTCGACTGGTCAGGATTGGAAACCCTGGAGTCAGTACAGAGTCAAGGCCTTTGCCATCGGGCACGCGGACCTGAAAAAGCTGTAATGCGCTTGCCTCCATCTCGTCATCCGCGGAGCCGTACCTTCAGCGCGTACGCAAGTACCCCGACGCGCGCCAGCTCGTTGGGCATCCACCAAGGAGCAAGCATGAAACTCAACATCGCCATTCTGGCCCTCTCCCTGGGGGCGTCTTCAGCCTTCGCGAGCGATGCGGCACGCCAGACGGCTGCGCAAACCATTCCGCTCAAGGACGGCGGCATCCTCTACATGTTCAAGGACGGCAAGATGGCCAAGGAGGATCGGTACGGGCGAGCCCAATACCTGCGCAGCGGCGACACCCTGCAAACCGTGGACGGCAAGCAGATCACCGCCTCCAGCAATGAGGTGGCGCGCCTGAACTACCTGCTGAAGAAAGGACACGGCGACAAGTAAAGTCGAGCCTCTGGTGATCGCGTCATCGGCGCGAAAATTCGAGCGAGAAGGTGTTGACTCCCGCGCTGGAGCGCACCTTCACCTCCCCGCTGTGTGCCCGCATGATGGCCTTGGTGATTGGAAGGCCCAGTCCCACGCCCTCCTCCTCGCCCCGGCTCCTTCCTGGGCTCATGCGAACAAAGCGGTCGAAAAGCGCCGCCTGGGCGGCGCCTGCAATTTCCTCCCCCGAGTTGGACAACGCCAGGCGCACTAACCCGTCGCTTGCTTCGACAGTGATGCTTACCGTGGTCTGCGGATGGGCGTGTCGAACGGCGTTGGACAAGAGGTTGCTGATCGCGCGGCGAATCATCAGACGATCGCCTGAAACCGCGCCTTCCCCGCTCACCTCGATGGTCAAGCCCTTTTCGCTGGCGACGGCTTCATAGAACTCCACCAGAGAATTCGACTCCCTGACCAGGTCCACCTGATCCCGGGACGGCAACGCGTGCAGATTTTCGGTCTTGGCCAGAAAGAGCATGTCGGAGATGGTGCGTGCCAGACGCTGCAACTCCTCCGACAGGATGGCCAGGCTGTTGCGATAGTCGGCCGAGGAGCGCGGCTGGGCCAAGGTGACCTGGGCCGCGGTCAGGAGGTTGCTCACGGGCGTTCGCATCTCGTGCGCGAGGTCCGACGAAAAGGCGCTGAGCCGGTCAAAGTCGCGCTGAAGGCGGTCGAGCATGCCGTTGAGCGATTGGGCCAGTTCACGCATTTCCGTGGGGACACTTTCCACGGGCATGCGCTCGTCCAGCCGGTGCGCGCTCAGGCGCTCCGCCCTCGCCTTCATCGCCGTCAGCGGCTTGAGGCCTCCACGGCTGGCCACCCACCCCAGCAGCGTGCCGACGATCACGGAGAAGAGCATGTAAGCGGCGATCTTGACCGTCAAGGCATCCAGAAAATGCCGGTGATGGCTCGTATCGACGGCTGCAACCACCGACACCCTTCCCTTTTCGTTGCTCAGCTCGAGAGAGAAGCGCTGGGCATACAGGTTGTTTGACGCGTCTTGCCAAACCAGGCCCTGCGGCTTGGCGTCGAGCGCCGACAACAAGCCAGCAGGCAGTTGGATGTCGCCTTGTTCGAAGAGGACGCCCGAAGCACCGGTGACCCTGATGTACAAGCCCTGGTGCCCGTGCGTGCTGGTGCCGAGCCGCCTGCGCAACTCGTCTTCCGATGGGCTTGCCCGGATCACCTCCTCAACGAGATGAACCTTGTCGGTCAGAAGAGACTGGTCAAGTTCGACGAAGTGAGCACTGGTCTCCCGGAACATGAGTGCCGAAAAGCCAGTCAGGATGAGCGCCACGACGCCAGCGAAAAGAACCGTCAACCGGGCGGTGAGAGACATCGCCGAGCACCTCCTTCAATGCTCGGGCTCGTCCAGCACGTAGCCCATGCCACGCACCGTCTGCAGCAGCTTGGCATCAAAGCCGTCATCGATCTTGGCCCGCAGCCGTCGAATGGCCACGTCGATCACATTGCTGTCGCTGTCGAAGTTGATGTCCCACACGAGAGAGGCAATCAGCGTGCGGGGCAACACTTCACCGCGGCGACGGATAAAGAGTTCAAGCAGTCCGAACTCTTTGGCAGTCAGGTCTACTCGGCGTCCCGCTCGGGTGGCCCGACGGCGAACCAGATCGAGGGTAAGGTCGGCAACCTGCAGCGAGGTCGCCTCCTGAATCTGGTTGCCGCGCCGAAGGATGGTCTTGATGCGGGCTAGCAGTTCGGAGAATGAGAAGGGCTTGATCAGGTAGTCGTCCGCGCCCAACTCCAATCCCTTGACCCGATCCTCGACGCTGTCGCGGGCGGTGAGAAACAGCACCGGAAGCTGGCGCTTCTTGCGCTTGAGAGAACTCAGCAGGGACCATCCGTCGATGCCAGGAAGCATGACATCCAGGATGACAAGGTCGTACTCGACTTCGGTGGCTTCATGCAGGCCATCGACGCCGTTGCGAGCCAACTCGGCGAAGTAGCCCGCCTCCCGCAGCCCCTGCTTCAAGTACTCACCCGTGTGGGCTTCGTCTTCGACGATGAGGATCTTCACGCGGCAACTCTCTGCATGAATGCAGTTTGCCATGCCGCAAGCGCCGGATCCCAACATGACAAATCTGTAATGAACTGGACAGATGCCTGTGCGGGCCTGATCCGAACAATCCCCCCACTACTTAAACAAGGAGCCATGGGTGAAGAAAGTTCGATGGAAAGCGCAGAGCATGGTCCTGCTGGCGGCGATGGCTGCCGCCACAGGCAACATGGCGTTGGCGCAGGGTGCCAGTGATGAACAGCCTGCCAACTGGCGCGAGGCAAACGACGCTGTCGGCCAGTTCAAACGTGGCCATGCCGACATTCTGAAATGGGAGGCGCAAAACCTCAAATCTGCAACCCCGGAACAGAGGGTGCCCACGGGCTTTGCCCTACCTACGTTGGAGAGCGCGGTTCGCGCTGCCTGGAAACCGCACCTGGAACTGCAGAAAATCATGGCTCGCCTCGGTCAGGGCAATGTCGATCGGGTGGCGAACGGCCAATGGATGGATGTCGAGGCCCGCCAGCAAAGGCGCATCGAGGGCTTGGACGAGCTTTTCGAGGTCGCCGCGGATGCACGCAAAGCCTGGCTGATGGCTGTCGCGGCCAAGCAGGCGGTGCGCCTGCAGCAGGAATCCCTCGAGGCCGCGGAAGCTGCCACGGAGCTGGGGCGCCGCATGGTCAAGGTCGGCAACTGGAGCCGCTACCAACAAAGTCGGGTCGAGCTGGGGCTGTCCAGCGAAAAGCGGGCTTATCAACAAGCCCGCCTCGCAGCGGCACAAGCCGAGCAGGCGCTGATCAAGCTGCTGGGTTTCAACGGCATCCACCAGAGCCTGCAGCTCCCGGACTCCCTGCCTGATCTGCCCAATGAATCCATTGCGAGTGACCGCCTGACGGCCGAGCTGCAAGAGATCACCGCGCAGTTGCCCGTGTTCAATCAGACCAAGACGCGCATCAACTTCGATCTGGCACGAGGCGCTTACCTCACGGCACTGGATGTGGCCCAGAGTTATCGCAACGATGTCATGGCCCAGCGCAACCTCATCGTCGACGAGAGCGTGCTTCAGTACAACGGCATGCTCAAGAGCGTGTGGGAGCTGCTGACCGAAGTGCAGGGCCGCGCCCAGGCACAGCGCGAGACCATCGACGCCATTCGCGACTACTGGGTGGCGGAAACAGACCTGTTGTGGGTACTCCAGGGCGGCGAGCCCCAATCGTTTGTTACTCCGGGAAGCCCTTCCGGCGCTGACGCCAGCGCGGCAGGTCATTGAACAACTCCATCCGTACACAACATGAGCAATCGTCGCCAATTCTTTGCAGGTGCCGCCAGCGCCGTGGCCGGTCTGGCCGTTTCTCGTGTGGCCATGGCCGCACTCCCTGAGCCTGTCATTCAGAACTCTGTCGATACCGCGCCGCCGCTGGTGCCGAACTCCGGCCGCCCCTACAACCCCGTGGTAACGCTCAATGGCTGGAGCCTGCCCTGGCGCATGAACAACGGCGTCAAGGAATTCCACCTGGTCGCCGAGCCCGTGGTGCGCGAGATGTCGCCCGGCTTCAAGGTGAACATGTGGGGCTACAACGGCCAGAGCCCGGGGCCTACTATCGAGGTCGTCGAAGGCGATCGCGTGCGCATCTTCGTCACGAACAAGCTGCCCGAGCACACCACCATCCACTGGCACGGCCAGCGCCTGCCCAGTGGCATGGACGGCGTGGGCGGCCTCAACCAGCCGGCCATTCCAGCGGGCAAGACCTTCGTCTACGAGTTCGAGGCGCGCCGCCCCGGCACCTTCATGTACCACCCGCACGCCGACGAAATGGTGCAGATGGCCATGGGCATGATGGGTTTCTGGGTCACGCACCCCAAGGGCAAGCACCCGCACATCAGCGAGGTCGACCGCGACTTCTGTTTCCTGCTCAACGCCTTCGACGTCGAGCCCGGCAGCAAGACGCCCAAGGTTGCCACCATGACCGACTTCAACATCTGGGCCTGGAACAGCCGCATCTTCCCGGGCATCGACACCCTGAACGTGCGCCTCAACGACCGCGTGCGCATCCGCGTGGGCAACCTCACCATGACCAACCACCCCATCCACCTGCACGGGCACGAGTTCCTGGTGACCGGCACCGATGGCGGTCCCACCCCGCCCGCCACCCGCTGGTACGAGGTGACCACCGACGTGGCCGTCGGCCAGATGCGCCAGATCGAGCTCGTCGCTGACGAGGAAGGCGACTGGGCCTTCCACTGCCACAAGAGCCACCACACCATGAACGCCATGGGCCACGACGTGCCCACCATGATCGGCGTGGACCACCGCGGGCTGGTGAACAAGCTGCAGCGCGTGGCGCCCGACTACATGGTGATGGGCGAGCGCGGCATGGCCGACATGGGCGAGATGCAGATGCCCATTCCCGACAACACCGCACCCATGATGACCGGCACCGGGCAGTTCGGCCCCATCGAGATGGGCGGCATGTTCAGCGTGTTCAAGGTGCGCAAGGACCAGAAGCCCGGCGACTACAAGGACCCTGGCCCCTACAAGTTCCCGCAAGGCACGGTCGCCTACGAATGGTCGGGAGCAGCGCCCGCGCCGTCGCGGGCATCGCCAGCCTCGTCGACCACCCCGGCCGACGCCACCGCCGTCAAGCCCAATGGACACAAGGGCCATCACTGATATTCGCGTCCGTACGTCAGCCTTTGCCCATCCACCAAGGAGCATTCACTTGAAAATTCGAAACACCATTGCAACCGGCTTGTTGGTCGCCACCGCTTCCCTCGCCGCCGCGCACGGGAACGAAACCCACGGCAAACCCGCCGGCCCGGTCAAGCTCGAGCAAAAGTCATGGGGTATCGCCGGAGACCAGAAGAAGGTCACGCGCACCATCGAGATCGGGATGACCGATGCCATGCGCTTCACCCCGGATCGCCTCGAGATCCGTCAAGGGGAAACGGTCCGCTTTGTCCACATGAACAACGGCAAGGTCATGCATGAGTTCGTTCTCGGCACCAAGCCCGAGCTCGATGAACACGCTGCACTCATGAAGAAGTTCCCGGGCATGGAGCACGATGAGCCGTACATGGCACACGTCGCACCAGGAAAGCGCGGCGAGATCGTGTGGACCTTCAACAGGGTTGGCGAGTTCGATTTCGCGTGCCTGCTGCCTGGTCACTATGAAGCGGGCATGGTCGGCAAGATCAAGGTTGTCTCCAAGTGAGCGCCTGCGCGACCCACTGAACACTGTCTAAAAGGAGCCTCACATGAAGAAGATCATTCAACTGATCACGGCCGCTGGGCTGTCGCTGGCGATGCTTTCACCAGCCATCGCTCAGATGGATCATTCCAAGCCGATGGACCATGGAAAGCCGGCGTCTCAACAAGAGATGCCCATGACCGATGGTGAGGTTCGTCGGGTCGACCAGGAGACCGGCAAGATCACCATCAAGCATGGCGAAATCAAGAACCTGGACATGCCGCCCATGACGATGGTTTTTACGGCGACCGACAAGTCGCTACTGAGCAATGTCAATGCGGGCGACAAGGTCCAGTTCACTGTCAAGAACGAAAAAGGCCAGATGCTGATCACCAGCCTCAAGGTGGTGAAGTAAGCCGTGGTGGCAGCGCCCACCAACGCCTCTCAATGACCGGACCTTGGCCAGCGCCTGTGCTGGTCATCGATCCAGAAGGGGTGGGCGTGGCGTGCTTCGCCGGCCCGGTGGCCATGGCGCAGATGGGGATGGTCAGGCGGCAGTTCGGCGTGCTCGTGTTCGAGGGTGGCAGGGTCTTCGCGAGGCCATACGCGCAGCGCGACCAGACACGCCAGGGCTGCGGCCACGCCCAGCAGGACAAAGGTGGCCGAGGTGCCCCAATGCGAGCCCGCCCATCCTGCCAGGGGATAAAACACCAGCCAGCAGGCATGCGACAAGGCGAACTGCGCGGCAAACAGCGCGGGGCGATCCGCGGGGTGGGAGGACCGGCGCAACAACCGGCCTGAGGGCGTCTGGGCCATCGAGTACGCCAGGCCGGTCACGAACCACAACGGCAGCAAGCCGGCATACCCGGCGACCTGGCTGCCCAGCAGCAGGACACAGCTGAGCAGCACCACTGCCCACAGCATCACCGCTCGATCGGGCCAACGATCGAGCAAGCGAGGGAGTCCGAGCGCCGCCACCATTGAGCCCGCCCCGAACGCGGCCAGGGCCAGCGCCAGCGCGTTCTGCGGTAGACCCCATTGGGCCTGCACCAGCACCACGGTGTTGACAAACACCATGGAGCCGGCCGCGGCCACCGCGGCGCTCAGGGCGAGCAGGCCGCGCAAACGCGGCGTGGCCAGGTAGATGCGCAGCCCGCGTGTGGTGCGGTCGTAGATGCCACGTCGCTCGGCGGTCGGCTGCGCAGGCAGAACGACAGAGACGACCAGCAGTGCCGAGGCCATGAAGCCCAGCACCGTGCCGGCGAACAGATCGTGATAGCCGACCACCGTGAGCAGCGCCGCTGCCAGCATGGGACTCAGCAGACTCTCCATGTCGTACGCGAGGCGTGACAGCGAGAGCGCCTTGGTGTAGTCGTGCTCGTCGGGCAGCACGTCAGGGATAGCGGCCTGGAAAGTGGGTGTGAACGCCGCCGACGCGGCCTGCAGAACAAAAATCAGAACGTAGATCTGCCAGACCTGGCTCACGAAGGGCAAGGCCAGGGCCACGGCAGCGCGCACCAGATCCAGGCAGACCAGCACCGCACGCCGCGGCAGGCTCTGGGCCAGCGCGGCCGCCACGGGCGCTACCCCCACGTAGGCGACCATCTTGATGGCCAACGCCGTGCCCAGCACCACGCCCGCGTTCTGGCCGGCCAGATCGAAGGCCAGCAACCCCAGCGCCACGGTGGCCAGGCCCGTGCCCAGCAGCGCGATCACCTGGGCTGCGAACAGGTGACGGTAGGTGCGGTGCCGAAGGATGTCCAGCATGGCGCTTGCCCCATTGACGGCTCAGAGGTAGCGGGTGATCTGCTTGAATTCGTCCAGCGAGGCCATGGACGGGCCCGAACGCCTCGCCCCATCGAGCGCGTGCGCGAGGCAATGGTCGATGTGATCCTGCACCAGTGTCTTTTTGGCCTGGGTGATGGCTTTCTCAACGGCCTGCAACTGCTGCGCGATGTCCAGGCATTCGCGCCCCTGCTCGATCATTTCGATCACGCTGTTGAGGTGGCCGTGCGCGCGGCGAAGGCGCTTGACCACGGCCGGATGCGTCTCATGTGTGTGGGCGTGTTTCATGTTGACTCCTATCCTCCCCCCCAGGTTACTATACGCAGGCCGTCTCCGCACCGACCAACCGTGAAATCCTCTGCGCAACCCGACGCTCCGCGCCCGCCATGGCTGGGCCGCAGCATGCGCGCTTGTGTCCTGCTGATCATCCTGTTTGGCACCCTCCTGTCGTCGCTGGGGGTACTGCAGACGCATGCGCTGGCCCCGCTGGACGCCATCCAGATTGCCCAAGCGGAACAAGACGATTCGCACGGTCATCCGCATGAGGGCGACCCGCTCGCCGCTTACGAGGGTGCATCCCACACCCACCTGGGCTCGGACCATTCTCACGACAAGGCCCATGCCCTGCCGGCCATGTCGGGCCTGGGAATGTCTGCGGCGCCCCCTTGGAGGCCCCGGACCCGTGCCTGGATCGACCGGCTGATGACACATCGGCTGGACCGTCCACCCAAAACGGCCTGAACACTTCCGCCGTTTGCGCCGCTCCCAACACGCCTGGATGCCTTCAGGCAACGGCGCGTCTCTCATATCCCGTTTTGGAGTTTCCATGCTCAGCCTCTTCGAGTCGCAGCTGGCGCATGTCCCCTGGGCATCGCGCTGGCGCATCGCCTTCTGGCTTCCCATTGCATTGCTTGTGACATTGCTGCTGGGCGCCACCGACGCCCTGGCCCACGGGGTCACCCTGGGCGACAAGGGCTACATCCAGGAGATCTCGGGTGTCAAGTTGCTGCCCTTTGTCTACCTGGGCGCCAAGCACATGGTGACCGGCTACGACCACATCCTGTTCCTGTTCGGCGTCATCTTCTTTCTCTACCGGCTGAAGGACATCGGGCTCTACGTGAGCCTGTTCGCCATCGGCCACTCCACCACCATGGTCCTGGGCGTGTACTTCAACGTCGGGATCAACGCCTTCCTGATCGACGCGGTCATCGGGCTCTCGGTGGTCTACAAGGCGCTCGACAACCTCGGCGCCTTCCAGCGCTGGTTCGGTGTGCAGCCGAACACCCGGGTGGCGACCCTGGTCTTCGGTCTGTTCCACGGTTTCGGCCTCGCGACCAAGATCCTCGAATACGAAATCTCCTCAGATGGCCTGGTGCCCAACCTGCTGGCCTTCAACGTGGGCGTGGAGCTCGGCCAGTTGCTGGCGCTCGCCGTCATCCTGGTCGGCATGGGCTACTGGCGCCGCACCGCCGGCTTCGTGCGCCACGCCTACACCGCCAACGTTGCCATGATGTGCGCCGGCTTTGTGCTGGTGGGCATGCAACTGGCGGGCTACGTCGTCTTCCACGTCTGAACCTCATTTCACCGATCACTATGTACAACAGCAACGTTCCTTCCCGCGCCGAGCTGCCTTCTTCGCAACAGCTGCTGCGCTCCACCGTCATCGCGGCCATCGTCGCCATCGTTTTGCTCGTGACCGTCGTGTTCCCCGCCGAGTACGGTAAGGACTGGACCGGCATTGGCCGCGTGCTGGGCCTGACCGAGATGGGCGAGATCAAGGCCGATCTGGCCAGAGAAGCCGCGGCGGACGCGGCGGCGGCGGCCCGGCAGCGCGAAGACGAACACACACGTCAGCACGCGAGCGGCCAAGCACATGGACACGAGGAGTCGGCACCCTCCGCGCCAGTGCCTCGGGCCGAGGGCGCCACGCCGCCAGCCACCGCGCCCTTGGCCACCACGCCGGCAATGGGCACCGCCGCGCCATCGGGCTGGCGCGACGAGCTGACGGCGTCGCTCAAGCCCGGCGAGGGCATCGAGATCAAGCTGGTGATGAAGGAAGGCGAGAAGGCCTCGTTCGCCTGGACGGTCGAAGGCGGCGTCGTCAACTACGACACCCACGGTGATGGTCCGGGGCGCTCCATCAGCTACGTCAAAGGACGCGGCGTGCCCGCCGACGAGGGTGAGCTCGTGGCTGCTTTCACCGGCAACCATGGCTGGTTCTGGCGCAACCGTGGAAAGGAAGACGTGAAGCTGGTACTGCGTACGGGTGGGCAATACAGCGCGATCAAACGACCCTAAGGAAAGGCATGCGCCTCGCCAGGCGATCCGGTCATGGGAGCGCGCGCCCAGGGAGAGAGCACGTTGTCGACCTGGTCCATTGAGCGAGGCGCGGCCCTTCGAGATGCTGTGCCGATGCCCACGAAAGCCACCAGGCGTTCCCCTGGGCTGCAGAACGCTTCACTCACCGCCGGATGCGTGCATTTGCGTCCGCTGAGCGTCTTGGCGCCATAGCCCATGAGGTGCAAGGCGTTGAGGAAATTGGTCAAGGCGCCCCCGACCGTGATCCACTGCTCGTGCTCGGGCACCTCGGCAATGCCGGGGGTGATGCGCGCAACCCATGCCACGAGCACAGGGCCCTTGTGAGCGCGTTCTCGTTCGCGATCCACCTCGTCTTCGGATTTGCCTACATCCCGCGCGAACCGCGCAAAGCACTCTCCGAGCGCCTCGCGCTGATCGCTCTCGATCAGCACCGCCCGCCAGGGCACCAATTGGCCATGATCAGGAGCCCGCAGCGCGCAAGCGAGGGCCTGCTGCAGTGCCTGGTGATCCGGCGCCGGTTCGGTCAACCAGCGCGGCCCCGTCGAGTAGCGGGACAGCAGTCCAGCCAGCGCCTGCCGATGGTCCGCGTCCTTGAGCCAAGCGGGAGTGGAGCCCACGGGCACCGCACCTTCGCGGCCTGCGTTCGAAAACGGATCAGAAGTGTGAAAACCCATGAGGCCTCCGCGCTGTGGGGCGCCTGCTGTTCAGCGGCCGACGGCATGCTTCAGCAGCACGGCCAACTCGTAGTACACCTGCGCGGAAGGGGCTCGCCCTGCCGCCACCTGGCATGCCTGGCACAGCGGGCCGATCCAGGCGACGAGGAACTCTTCAATGAACTCCTCTGCCATGCCCAAGGCGTCCGCATCACCTCGGGCCGCGCGCTCGTAGAGCTTGCCCAGAAACTCCAACTGCATCGCCACGTGGTCGGGCAGATCGTGCAAGTGCCCGCTGGGCTCGAAGCCGGCCACGCCATAGCAGGAGGCGATCATCTGCGTGCTGCTGCCGGCCAGCGCCCCTTCGAGGTAAGCACTGGTGTTGAGCGCAACGGGCACAGGTGGCACAAGGAACAGCCGCGCGTACTCGACCAGCCAAACATCGGCTGTGCTCTCCGGAGTGGCATGCTCCACCCAAAGCCGGTAGGCATCGACCACCGCTGTGCATACGGATGAGACGTCAAGCGCCAACGCCTGGCCGAGTTCGCGGAGATCCTCCACGAGGGGCTGCCCCCAGTCGCACACGCTCCACTCGGCGGGTGGCGGCAAAAATGCCTGCGCCAGGCACAGCATCAGGTCGGCACGGTGCACCAGGGCGTCGGCATCCGGCGTGACAGCGCCTGCGGTTGTCGCCAGCGCCGGGCTCATCGCGGCTCACCACCGAGGCGCATCACCTTCTCGCCTGCGGCATTGACGACATTGGCCAGGAACACCGCCGTGGCAAGCACGGCCCACTCGGTGATCGAGGGGCTGTAGTCGAGCAGGCCGTGGGCCCACGAACCCTTAAACAGGGCCACCATCTGTCCGCCGATCACGAAGTGGTAGCGGGCCAGGAAGAGCGCGATCACCGCGACCAGGGCCGCGAGCAGTTGCAACCGCAGGGAGCGCCGCAGCGAGCCCACCGCAGTGAGCAGGATGGGCAGGCCCAGACCCAGCCACAGTTCGATCTGAAAGAGCGGTTGGCGCCAGTAGTGCTGCCACACCTGCAGGCCATCGGCGTTGCTCCACAGCCCGGCCACCAGGCGCGACACCACGAAGAATGCGTGTGCGACGAGCAGCACCGCGAACAAGGCGCCCAGAGGGCCTGCGAACAGCGCGCGCGTTCGCTCGTCGAAGCGGGCGCTGTCGAAGCCATGGGCCAGGTGGGTGAAGATGATCACGAAAGTGACCGCCCCCAGCAGCGCCTCGACGAAGAAGGCCAACGACATCTCGCCACCGAACCAGAAGGGGCGCATCGACATCCAGCCGTAGACACCGCCGGCCACGAAGGTGATGCCCAGCGCCGCGATCAGCGCCACCACGGCTGCGGCCCTGGGCGGCTGTTGGGCCGATGGCAGCAACCAGGTCCACACCAGCACGGCGAGTGCCACCGTGTAGAAGATGACGCCCCAGACTTTCCAGAACAGTGGCGCCGAGGTGCTGAAGCTGAACGGGATCAGGAGCATGGCGCGCAGCGGGTAGCCCAGCTCCATGAATAGCGCCGCAACCCCGCCGAGCAAGGCCGCGATCGCCAGCCAGGTGGCCCGTCGCGCGATGGGCTCGAACGCCGGCAGGCGAAACACCGTCCAGGTCGACGCCAACATGGCCAAGCCGGTCGACGCGAGCAGGAAGAAGTCGTAGGTGACGATGGGCAGGCCCCAGAAGATGCCGCGGCTGTCGCCGTTGTAGGCCGTGTGGCCCACGGTGGCGAGCTGCGAGATCACGTAGCCTGCGGCGGCCAGCAAGCCGACCGCGGCGACGATCAGTACCAGGCCCATGGGGCCACCGGCGGCGGGGTGTCGCTGTGCAAGTGTGTTCATGCGTGGTCTCCCGTCGTTCAGGCAGAGGGTTCGTCGGCGCGCGAACTGGGCACCGCCGCGCCGGCGCCACCGGAGAGGTAGTAAACCTGCGGCTTGTTGCCGGTGTGGTCGAGCAGCCGTACGCCTCGCTTGTCGGCGATGAGCTTGTTGACGTTGGACGCTGGGTTGTCCAGGTCACCGAAGTAGCGGGCCTTGGGTGGGCACACGCGCACACAGGCTGGCGTGTGTTCCTTCGTCGCCGGGTTGTCCTCGTCCAGGTCGGCCACGCCCTGCGGTGCGGTGCTGGTCTTGTGGTGGCAGAAGGTGCACTTGGACACCACGCCGCTGGGCTGGATGCCCACACCGTGCTTGGGATCGTTGTGCGGCGCTTCGTAGGGCGGCTTCCACTGGCGAGCGCCTTCTCCGGGGAACACGCTGCGGATGTCCGGCTGCACGACCGCTTTCTCGTCGGTATAGAAGCGCACGCCGTAGGGACAGGCCACCATGCAGGCCTTGCAGCCGATGCACTTGTCCCAGTCCACGAGCACGAAGCCGCCCTCTTTCTCCTTGAACGTGGCGCCGGTCGGGCACACGTCCACGCAAGAGGGGTTCTCGCAGTGCATGCAGGGCCGCGGGAACCACTGAAGGTTCACGTTCGGGTAGCTGCCCTCGTGATAGAAGAGCACGTCCTGCCAGTTCTCACCGGGCAGCCGGTTGTTCTCCATCGAACAGGCGGTGGTGCAGGCCTGGCAGCCGGTGCACTTGTCCAGATCGATGACCATTCCCCATTTCGCCATGTGTGTCTCCTTGGTGGGTGGGCTGCGGCCTCAGGCCTTTTCGATGCTGACCTTGGTGGAGTAGTAGTTGCACTGGCCGGTGATGCGGTCGCTCTGGTTGACCGTGATCTCGCCGCAGTGCCCGGGGCCGCGCCCCTGCGCCCAGCGTCCCTGGGCCCAGTGACCGTGCTCCATCGGAAACACCAGGGTGTCGGGGCGAACGCCCTCGTAGAGCCGCACATGGCCTTCGATCTCACCCACGCTGGACTTGATGCGCACCCGGTCGCCATCGGCGATGCCTTTGCGCTGCGCGGTCTGCGGATTGATCTCGATGTAGACCTGATCGCGGCCACCGAGCACCGGCTGCAGCAGGCTGATGGCCTGGGGGATGTTGCCGCCGCGCCCCTCGGCGTGCAGGGCCACCTTGGGGGTGACCATGTACATGTCGCCGCCCCCGGGGTGCTTGGGCTCTTCCCAGTGCGGGAACATCAGATTGGCCTTGTCGCGACCGGTCTTGGCGGCGATCCAGTCGGCCTTGGACTCCAGCCAGCCCGAGCGGAACTCGAACTTGCCCGACGGGGTCTTGAGCAACTGGGCCTTGACCTGCTCGGGCGTCATCTCGCGCGCATAGGCCTTGCCGTCCCACTCGTAGAACTCGCCGTTGCGCTGCTGCCAGGGGTAGCGCTTCTTGTACCAGACGCCCTTCTCCACCCAGCTCTCGAAGCTGTTGACGCCGTTGTCGCCCGGGTCGCTCTCGAAGCCCTTGGCCAGGTGCCGAATGACGTTCTCGCTGTCCTTGAGCGCGTTGTAGTACTCGCCCATCGGGCCCTTGATGCGCTTGCCGATCTCGATCAGCGTGTCGCCGTAGTACTTGGTGTCGTACAGCGGCTTGATCGCGGGGACACGCAGTTGCGCCAGCGGCCAGCCCTCGAAGGGATAGGTGGGCGCATCCTGCAGGCGCTCCAGGAAGGTGTGATCGGGCAGGATCAGGTCGGCCATCATCGCCGTCTCGCCGGGGAATGGCGAGGTGTCGATCACGAACAGCTCCTCCAGCGCTTTCTCCCACACCTGCCCGTTCGGCGCCGTCCACACGGGGTTGGACAGGTAGAACATGATGGTGTCGAGCTTGTAGGGCTTGCCCGCGAGCGTGTTGGGCCCGACCTCCTGGAGCATGTTGTTGGCCATCAAGTAGCCGTCCTCGTGTCCCTTGAGGTCGATGCGGGGCTGGCTTTTCCAGGCACCGTTCCTGGCGTAGTCGTCCATGAAGTCGCCGGCCTTGACCGGCATGGGCCCGTAGGAGGGGCCCATCTGGTACATCATCCCGCCCTTGGCGTAGAGCGAGCCCACCAGCGCATTGAGCGAGTGCACGGCCATGCCGTTGTAGATGCCGTTGCTGTGCGCGTGCACGCCGCGCTCGAAGATCGCCATGGCCGGGCGCGTGGAGCCGAACTCGCGCGCGGTGGCCAGGATGTCGCGCTCGAAGATGGTGGTGACCCCTTCGGCCCACTTGGGCGTGCGGTCCTTGAGTTCGATGTTCCACCACTCGATCAGGCCGCGCACCCACTTCTCGTTGAAGCTGGCCGGGTCCACGGCCTGACCGGCCTTGAAACGGTTCACGCCGTCGGCAAAGTCGCCGACAAAGCTCTTTTCCCACAGGCCTTCTGTGAGGATCACGTGCGCGATCGCCAGGGCCAGTGCGCCATCCGTGCCCGGCTTGATCAGCAGGGCACGGTCGCTGGCGGCCAGGGTCGTGTTCATGTGCACGTCCACCGCCGTCACGCGCGTCTTGGGCGACTTGGAGCGCATGTGGCCCCACATCTGCATCAAATAGTTGTAGGGCCGGAAGGCTTCCAGAAAGCCGCAGCCAAACATCAGCAGGTAGTTGGTGTTGCGGAAGTCGTGGGCGTTGTAGGAGCCGTTGCCGTCGGTGGCCTGCTTGGATTTGATGCTGCCGTCCGAGCACATCGAGGAGTGGCCGATGGCCACGTTGGGCGAACCGTAGAGCGCGCCGAAATCGCCCTGCAGGCCGGCGCACGAGGCGCCCCAGCCGCGGCCGTAGATGAGCGCGAAACGGTGACTTTCCCCCTTGTCCCGCAGCGTGTTGAGCCGGTCGGCGACGGTTTGCAGCGCCTCGTCCCAGGTGATGGGCACGAACTTGGGGTCCTCGCCGCGGCCCTTCTTGGGGTTGGTGCGCTTCATCGGCCCCTTGAAGCGGTCGGGGTCGTAGAGGATGTAGGTGCCCAACGGCCCCTTGGGACAGAGCTTGCCGTTGGCGATCGGGTGATCGGTGTTGCCGTAGATGGCGTGCACCTTGCCGTTGGTGGTGTAGACGTCGATGCCGCAGCGCGCGGGGCACTGGTGGCAGATGTTCTTGGTGATCTTGGTCTCGGGCTTGGCAGCCGGTGCCGCCTGGGCCTGGGTTTCGCGCAGGGTCTGGCCACCCACCACCACGGCCGTTGCGCCGCTGGCCGCACTGGCCTGCAGGAATCGACGGCGCGAGAGCGCGGGCTGAAAGATGCGTTCCATGATCCCCATCGTGTGTCTCCTTCGGTGGTGGTCTTCAGTTCAGGCTGCCAAACAACTGACGCCGTGCGTCGTCCATGAAGCTCTGGGATTTCTTGCAGCTCGGGCACAAGGACGGGGCTTCGCTGCTGCCGTCGCTCGGGTCCGCAAGCTGGTGTGGCGTGTAGCGCTCGCCACAAGATCGGCAGCTGCGTCGGTGGTGCGAGATCAAGGTGTGAACACCCGATCGACCACGATGCGGCGTGAGCTGCAATGCCCCCTCGGGGCAGGCGCGTTCGCACACGCCGCAACTGATGCAGCGCTGGGCATCGAACTGCAGGTGCGCGCCGATGCCGTTGTCGGCCACGGTCAGAGCCGCCGTCGGGCACAAGGCCACGCACATGCGCCGGTCGCAGCAATCGCCGCTCACGTGGATCGTGGCAAACACTTCGGCGGGCACCTCACGCTCGGCTTGCTCGGCCAGCCGGCGCATGGCTTGCAGCACGCGGGTTCTCTCGGGCGCGGCGCGTCGCTCCGACGCGGGGTAGGCGGCGCGGCCATCTCCTCCCATGGGAATGGGTTTGGCCCTGTCGCGCCCGGCGGGTCGCTCGAGTGCCGCTCGAAAGAACGAGCGCCGCCCTATGCCGGGTTCGACCGCCTCGGGCTCGGGAATGGTCGTGGGGCGCAGCGCGAGCGGCAGTGGCTCGATCGCGATGGCCGAGTGGCTCGGGACGTCCATGGCCGAGAGCCACAGCCGCGCGGTCTCCAGCGCTGCCTGGGCAGGATGCCCTGCGGCATCACTTCGCCCGTTGGCCTCGCATCCTTGGCACCAGCCGCGATCCACCAGTTGCAACCCCTGCCCTTGCGCTTCATGGGCGAGCACCACCCCAGTGGTGAGCGCGCCCGTGCAAGGCAGGACCAAGGTGCCCGGCGCGAGCCGATCGGGAGGCACCTTGCGGCACTCCACGCGGATGGGGCGCTCAGCAGGCGGCTCGTCCGGTAGAGACGGATCGCGATGGGCGCGGACATCGAAGACCGACTGCAAGCCCGGCAGCATCAAGGCCTCGGTCGGGCAGGCGGCCACGCATTGGCCACAACCGATGCAGGCCTCGCTTAGTTCAACCACCGCCAGGTTCACCTGCAGCGCCTGGGTGGGACAAGCCTGCGCGCAGGCACGGCACTGCCCATGCTTGCTGCGCAGCGGCAGGCAGGCGCCCTCCTCGTGCATGAGAGCGCGATCGGCGCGCAAGGCGCCGCGGCGGGGCTTGTCTCCGTCTTTTGTCATGGCTCCGGCCCGTGGGTGGCCGTGGTGTTCGTCCCCTCATTGCGCAAGCCCCGTGCCAAGCCGCCTGATCACCGATTTCTGCTGTTGAATCAATACGCTTTGGCTCTTTTGGCCATGACAGGCGTGTGTCGTTACGGTTACCTTGGGGTAACACCTGACGCGGTGGATGCCCTATGGGGTTACCTTTGGGTAACGATGCCAGTGCCTTCAACCCAGTCGATCCAGCGCCCCCGGCGGCGCCGCGAGGTGATGCTTGCGGGCCTGACGGCGGTCGTGGCACGACCCGCGTGGTCGCGCGCCGCCGGCGTGCGCTTCGGGCTGACGCCGGTCTTCCTTGACGATCGCGTGCGGCTGCTGCGCCGCTGGGGCAAGGTGTTCGAGGGCACGTTGGGCCACAGCGTGCAGTTCGTGCAGTTCAGCGCCTACAACCAGGTGGTCGACGCCTTGCGCGCAGGCCAGTTGGAGTTCGCCTGGCTGTGTGGCTATCCCTTCGTGCTGCACCGGCGGGACATGCGCCTGGTGGCAGTGCCGCAGTGGCGCGGGCGCCCGCTCTACCAGAGCTACCTGATAGCCGACGCCGACGCGCGCGTGAGCCGCCTGGACGATCTGCAGGGCAAGACCTTCGCGTACTCGGACCCGCTGTCGAACTCGGGCTTCCTGTACCCGCAACACCTGCTGCGCCAGCAGCGGCGCGATCCGGCGCGCCACTTCGGGCGCAGCTTCTTCACCTACTCGCACCGCCATGTCGTGGAGGCGGTGGCGCAGGGGCTGGCGCACGCCGGCGCCGTCGATGGCTATGTCTGGGAAACGCTGGCCGAGATCACGCCTCAGGTCACCGCCCGCACCCGGGTGATCCTGCGCTCGCCCGACTTCGGCTTTCCGCCGATCGTGGCCCCGGCCCAAGGATCGGCTGCCCTGTCGCAGGCATTCCTGCGCGCGCTGCAGGCCATGGGCACCCATCCCGAGGGCCAGGCCGTGCTGCAGGAGCTTCGGCTGGACGGTTTCGTGGCCGGCGAGCCGGCCCTGTTCGACTCCATCGCGGCCATGGTGCGCGGCCAACAGGCCTGAAGCATGCGCAGCGCCTGGCATCGGCCGCTTCGCTACCGCGTCATCGTTCCGCTGGCGATGACGATCGTTGCCTTGGTGGCCGGCATCGCGGTGGCGCTCACCACCTTCGTGCTCGTGGACCGGCACGTGGAGTCCAACGCCGAAGCCGAGACCCACCGGCTCGCCAACACCATGGCCCGCGCCCTGGTGCAACCTGTGCTGCGCAACGACGTGTGGCAGGCCTACCAGCTCGTTCGCGCCTCCACCGAGGTGGCGCCCGCTGCCAGCGACGCCGCGGTGCAGATCGTTGTGCTCGACAACGAACAGCAGGTGTTCGTCTCTCCCACGCCCCGGGCGTTTCCCATCGGTCTTCACGCGAGCGGTTTGCCGCGTGGCATGCACGAGGCCGCGCGCGCCGTGATGACCGGCAGCCCGCCGACCGCGGCGCGTGTGGTGCAAGACGATCCGCCCAGCCTGGTGCTGGCCTCGCCTATCCTGGGCGATGAGGACGAACTGATTGGCGTGGTACTCGCGACGCACCCGCCTGGCATCTCGGCCACACAGCGCGCCAGCGTGATCGGGCGCCTGGGCGTGCTGGGCATGGTGGCCATCGCACTCGTTGGCCTGGCAGGGGGCCTGCTCGGCATCCACCTGACCCGCCCTTTGGCCCGCCTGCGCGAGGTGATGCGCGACACGCCTCGACGTGCCACGGTGCGAGAACAACTCGAGTCCGAAGAACTGGCCCACATGGCGCTGCGCGGCGATGAGGTCGGCGAACTCGCACGGACGTTTTCGGGCATGCTGCGCCAGATCGCCGCGAACCAGGAACTGGAGCGCCACATGCTCGAGGCCGAGCGGCTGGCCAGCATCGGTCAGCTCTCGGCCGGCATCGCCCACGAGGTCAACAACCCGCTGGGTGGCATGCTGGCCTCGATCCAGAACCGCCGCTTGCGCGGCGCCTTCGACGAGGCGACCGCGCGCACGCTCGACGTGCTCGAGCGGGGCTTGCACCAGGTGCACGAGACCGTGCAGGCCCTGCTCAACGAGGCCCGCAGCGAACAGCGCCCCTTGCGAGCCGACGACCTGCACGACCTGGAGCTGCTGCTGCGCCCTGAAGCCGACCACCTGGGGTGCCGGCTGCAATGGGCACCGGGCCTGCCCGAGCTCATGGCGCTGCCCGCCGTGGCCGTGCGCCAGGTCGTGCTCAACCTGAGCCTCAACGCGATCGCCGCCGCGGGTCGGCGCGGCGAGGTCCGGGTCTGGAGCGTTCAGGACGCCCAGGGATGGCGCGTGTGCGTGGGCAACTCGGGGCACGCGCTCGATGCCGAACGGCTGCACGCCCTCACCAGTGGCGCCCAGCGTTCCAGCGATGGGCGCCTGGGCCTCGGGCTGTGGATCACCGCTCGCATCCTGCACACGCTCGGTGGCGAACTCATGCTGGCGACCGAGCCGCCTGCCGGGCTCGCCACGGTGCTGTGCGCCCGCTTTCCCTCTCCAGACGCCCTCCTCCTGAAACGCGTGCCCACCCCCCAGGGAGCCAGCGGCGCGCTCGACGACCTGTATGCACATTGACCTGATCGAAGACGACCCCTACATGGGCGAAGCCCTCACCGAACGCTTGCAGATCGAGGGCTTTGACTGCCGCTGGTGGCGCAATGGCGAGGAAGCACTGGCCGCGGCGCGCGCCAACGAACGGGTCCCCGATGTCGTCGTGAGCGATATTCGGCTGCCCGACCTGGAAGGTCCGGACCTGAAAGACCGCCTGCCGGCGAGCTGGCGAGCTGCGGCCTGGATCTTCATCACCGGCTATGGCACGGCCGCTCAGCGCCACGAGCTGTTGGCCCGCGGCGCGCTGGATTTCTTCACCAAGCCGCTGGACATGGACCGGCTGATGCAGCGCCTGCATGGGTTGCAACCCAGCGCGGTGCCCGCGGCAACCCAGGGCAGTGCGCCGGTGCTGGGCGTCTCCGGCGAAATGCGCCGCCTGCACAGCGTCATCCAGCGCCTGGGCGACCATTGGGACACCGTCCTGATCACCGGCGACTCCGGCGCGGGCAAGGAAGAACTCGCGCGCTGCCTGCACCGCGAGACCCTGGGCGAGGGTGCCCCTTTCGTGGCGGTCAACGCGACCTCCTTGCCCGAATCCCTGATCGAAGCCGAGCTGTTCGGCTACGAGAAAGGCGCGTTCACGGGCGCCAGCCGCCTGCACAAGGGCATGTTCGAGCAGGCCGATGGCGGCACGCTCTTTCTCGATGAGATCGGCGACATGCCTGTGGCCCTGCAAGCCAAGCTGTTGCGCGTGCTGCAGGACCGCGTCATCACGCGCCTGGGCAGCGAGAAGCCCATGAAGGTGCAGGTCCGGCTGATCTTTGCCACGCACAAGCGGCTCAACGAGGAGGTGCGCGCGGGGGGCTTTCGGGAAGACCTGTACTACCGCATCAACGTCGTGCACCTGAGGGTGCCTCCCCTGCGCGAGCGGCCGGAGGACATTCCCTGGCTCGCCCATCGCTTCGTGGAGCACTGGAACGCCACGCACCCCAAGGCGAGGCGCCAGCTCACGCCGGCGGTGGAGCAATGGCTGACGCAGCAGCGCTGGGAAGGCAATGTGCGCGAGCTGCGCAACTGCATGGAGCGCGCCTGCCTGCTGGCACCGGCCAGCGTGCTGGACATCGCCGACCTGGGGCAGCCCATGGACGCGCCGATCGCCCTGGGCCCAAGAAGTCCCGAGACGCCATCGGATGTGCCCGTCCAGCCGCTCGAGCAATTCCTGCGCAGCCAGGAGCGCAGCTTCATCGAGCAGGCGCTCGCGCGCCACGACTGGCAGATCGGCATCACCGCCGACGCCTTGGGCATCAGCCGCAAAAATCTGTGGGAGCGCATGAAGCGGCTGCAGATCCAGTGATCGCGCGGCCAGGCCCCGCCGGGGGGTGCCACAGGTCTAGACGCTTCGCGCCAGATCCATGCGCTTGGCCAAGGCCTCGGCCGACTCCTTGCGCTCGCTGTAGCGGTCCACCAGGTACGGCGAAACGTCCCTCGTGAGCCAGGTGAACTTGACCAACTCCTCCATCACATCCACCACCCGGTCGTGGTACGCGGAGGGCTTCATGCGGTCGTCGTCACCGAACTCCTGGTAGGCCTTGGCCACGGAGGACTGGTTGGGGATGGTGAGCATGCGCATCCAGCGACCGAGCACCCGCATCTGATTGACGGCGTTGAAGGACTGGGAGCCTCCGCTCACCTGCATGACCGCCAGCGTCTTGCCCTGCGTGGGCCGGACCGCGCCCAGGGCGAGCGGGATCCAGTCGATCTGGGCCTTCATGATCGCGGTCATGGCACCGTGGCGCTCGGGCGAGCACCAGACCATGCCCTCGGCCCACTGCACCGCTTCGCGAAGCTCCTGCACCTTGGGGTGCGAATCGGGCGCGTCGTCGGGCAAGGGCAAGCCATGGGGATGAAAGACGCGTGTCTGGGCACCCAGCGCGTTCAGGATGCGTTCGGCTTCCAGGGTCAGCAAGCGGCTGAACGAGCGCAGGCGCGCGGAGCCGTAAAGCAAGAGGATGCGGGGAGGATGGGTCGAGTGCTCGCCGGGAAACAGTCGCGCGGGTTCGAAGGGCTGGAAGCTGGCGTCGTGCAGCTGGGGGATATCAGCAAGATGGGTTGGAGGGTCGAAAGTCATGGCTCGATGATGCCGGTGATTCAAGTGCTTCGTTGAGGCTGTGGGGCGGATTCGGATCCAGTTGGCTTGGGAACGGGCATCGAGCTGAACATGGCCAGCATCACGAGACCGCCCACCGCGGTGACCACCAGGGCGTTCAGGCCCCAGGGGGCCATCAGGCCGGCGAACGCCCACGGCGCCACGGCCTGTGCCATGCGAGCGGGTGCCATGAGCCAGCCTTGCCGTTCACCATAGCCCTGGGACCCGAACACCGCCAGCGGCAAGGCGCCCATGACGATGGTCATCAGGCCATTGCCCGCGCCATGCAACAGTGCGAAGGGAATCGCGGCCACCGGCCCCAGCGCCATCAGCGCCAGTGCGCCCAACGGGTGCAGGGCCACTGCCACGCGTGCCACCGTGATCGCCGACCCGTGGCGCTGCAACACCGCTTCCATCAGGCGCGCCGCCACCTGGGCGGGGCCCAGCATGGCGGCCGCCAGGACGGCCAGGCCGGTGTCCGCTCCTGCGGCCTTGAGCAAGGCCGGCAGGTGGGCCGCCATGGATGTGCCGATGAAGGCGGAGATCGCAAAGGCCAGGGCCAGGGTGATCGCCACGTGCCTCGCCACCGGCGCATCGGGTGTCGCGCGCGAGGCCACCGCCGGTTCAGAAGCGGAGGGCGCGCCCGGCGGCGAGGGCCCACGCAAGCCGGCGTTGAGGGGCAGTCCGAGCAACAGGTGCAAGGCGGCCCAGACCAGGACGGCCGTGCGCCAGTCCCATTCGCTGGCGAGCCAGCTCGTGAGCGGCCAACCGATGGTGCTGGCAAAGCCGGCGATGAGCGTGACCTGGGTGATGGCGGCGCGGGCGCCCGGTCCTCGGGAGCGAACGAGGCTGGCAAACGCTGCCTCGTACAAGCCCATGCCCATCGCTGTACCGACCAGCGCCCACGCAACTATCAGGCTCGCGGCCCCTTGGGCCAGTGCCAGGGTCACGAGGCCCAGCGCAAAGACACCGTTGGACAGCATGAGGACCTGCCGGCCACCGCGCCGGTCGATGGCCCTGCCCGCCGCTGGCCCGACCAGTGCTGCCACGAGCAGTGCACCCGAGAAGGCGGCGAACACCGAAGGAACGCCAATGCCGAGCGAGCGGGCCATCGGCTCCGCCAGGGTGGCCGGCAGGTAGTAGCTGGAAGCCCACGCCAGGGTCTGGCTGACGCCCAGGCGCAAGGTCTCGGGCGCGAGGCCGGGGGCTTCAGGCACGGTGGTTCGCCTCTGTGCGCGCAGGCATGGGGCTCTTCGCAGCGGTGCCGCACCCGCAGCCCTGGCCCGAGGTCCGCTTGGCGTGCTCATCGCGGACGCAGCAGGCCGTTGCATCGACAACGGGGGGGCCGCCGCAGCAGCCGGCAGATGAGGCAGACGGCGCGGATGAATCAGGGCCTTGTGGCCTCAGATCGGTGGAGCACACCCCGGTCTGCGGAAGCTCGAGTTGCACATCATCGGCGGCCGCGAAGTCCCCGGCCAAGGCCGCGGCGACCGAGCGCGCCTGCTCATAGCCGGTGGCCAACAGGAAATTGGGCGCCCGCCCATAGCTCTTGGCACCGATCGCGTAGTAACCGGGCTCATGAGCGTGGGCCAGTTCCCGATGGCCATGGGGACGCACCGTTCCGCAACTGTGCTCGTTGGGATCGATCAGCGGCGCGAGCGCATCGGTACTCTCGAGCCAGGGGTCCAGGCGCACGCGCAGCTCCCGCGTGAGCGTGAGATCCGGCCGCGAACCGGTGGCGGCGATCACCTGGTCGACGGCTTCGATCGGCGCACGCGTCGCGTCGAGCGCCTGCACACGCAGTCCTTCGCCGACCTGCACGAGCTCGGCGATGCCAAAGCCCGTGTGCAGCTCGATGGCGCCCTGCTCCACCTGCTCACGCAGCCCCTGACCCAGCGCGCCCCTCGCGCTCAGGCCGTCCTCACGGACACCGCCGAAGAGACGGCGCAGATCCGTGCCACGCACCGCCCACACCACCTGGGTGCCGGGGGCCTCCCGGGCCAGGGTCACCAGCGCCAGCAGATTGCCGGCCGCCGAGTGGCCAGCACCGACCACGAGGGTGCGCCGCCCTGCGTAGCGGTTGCGCTCGGTACCCAAGACATCCGGCATGCCGTAGGCGATGCGTTGTTGCGCCAGGGCTTCTCCCAGGGCCGGCAAGCCATGCGCCGCCAAGGCGTTGGGCTGCCCCCAGGTACCTGTCGCATCCACGATGGCCCGCACTTGCCACTCCCGTTCACCGGAGGGCGTGTCCACGCGCAACAGAAACGGTGCTGCCTCACGACCACGCCCCAGGACCTTGTCATGACCGCGTCGGGCAATCGCGATCACGCGATGCGACAGACGAAGCCGCTCAGCGATCGCGGGGAGCTCACTCAAGGGGCGCAGGTAGCGCTCGATGAGCTCACCCGCGCTGGGCAGTTGCTCGTTCGACGGCACGTCGATTCCCGCTTGCTCGAGCAGTGCGCGAGCCACTGGGTCGACGTTGAACCGCCAGGGCGAGAACAGGCGGACATGCTGCACACGCGCGACGTGCTCTGCAACGCGCTCGGCCCCTTCGAAGATCACGAACGGCAGGCCATGCCGATGCAGGTGGGCGGCAGCGGCTAGGCCAACGGGCCCTGCGCCGAGCACGGCGATCGGCAGACCGGTGCCGGCTGTGGTGTCGATGGGCATGGACATGATGGGCTCCTTCGTGATTCGTCGTTTTACGAATGAATGGACAAAAAAGAGAGGCGCTCTGCTCAGAGCGCCTTCACCAGTCGCTTGAGGACCGCCAGGCGATCGGGGTTGACGCAGTAGCAGGTGCGCTGCTCCTCGGACGACCCCAGCAGGAGGCCCGCCTCCTTGAGCACCTTCACGTGCTGCGAGGTGGTCGATGGGGCGAGGCCCACCACGTCGGCGAGGCTGCCGAAGTAGCAGGTGCCTTGCTGCGCCAGGTACTGCAGCAACTGAACGCGGGCCGGGTGGGCCAGCGCCTTGCACAGCACCGCCAGCTCCTCGGCTTGCAGTTCGTCGTCGGGGGCCACGTCGGCGCAAGTGCCGCACGTGGCGTCGGAGGTTTTGGCCATTGAACGAGCCTGGGGAGGCAAAAATTCGTTGTTCGTAGTTTAACGAACAACGAACGCCCGTCAAGTACCCTGCTGCACCGCCGCGGTACGCATGGGCTTCCAGCGGTTGACCACGCCCACCAGCGAAAGCATCACCGGCACCTCCACGAGCACCCCCACCACGGTGGCCAAGGCGGCACCCGAGTTCAGGCCGAACAACGAAATCGCCACGGCGACCGCCAGCTCGAAGAAGTTCGATGTGCCGATCAGGCACGCCGGCCCTGCCACGTTGTGCGGCAGCTTCAGCCAGCGCGCGCCCCACCACGTCAGGAGAAAGATGCCGTAGGTCTGGATCACCAGGGGAATCGCGATCAAGACGATGATGAGCGGCTGACTCAGGAGGGTGTCCGCCTGGAACCCGAACAACAGCACCACGGTGCCCAGCAGACCCAGCACGGACCAGGGCTTGAGCCGGGCGACCAGCTTAGACAACGCCCCGGGCCCGCGCCTGAGCAGCCACGAGCGCGTGAGCACGCCCGCCACCAGGGGCAGCACCACATACAACACCGTCGACAGCAGCAAGGTGGACCAGGGCACCGAGAGTTCGGTGACCCCCAGCAGGAAGGCGGCGATCGGCGCGAAGGCCACGACCATGATGAGGTCGTTCACCGACACCTGCACCAGGGTGTAGCTCGCGTCGCCGCGCACCAGCTGGCTCCAGACAAACACCATGGCGGTGCAAGGGGCCACACCCAGCAGGATCATGCCGGCGATGTACTCGCTCGCCGAGCGCGGATCTACCCAGGGAGCGAAGAGGTACTGGAAGAACAGCACGGCCAAGGCGGCCATGGTGAATGGCTTGACCAGCCAGTTGATCACGATGGTGAGCAGCAGGCCCTGCGGCCGTTGGCCGACCTCGCGCACGGCGCCCCAGTCGACCTGGACCATCATGGGGTAAATCATCACCCAGATGAGCACGGCGACCACCAGGTTGACGTGCGCGACCTCCAGCGCCGCCACCTGGGCGAACACCGCAGGCGCGGCACTGCCCAGCGCCACGCCGGCGACGATCGCCAACGCCACCCACAGGCTGAGCCAGCGCTCGAACAAGCCCATCAGACGGCCTCTCCCACCGGCTTGCCCGTGAGACCGATACGGCCGAGTTCCTTCTGCAGCGACAGGCGATCGAGCTTGTCCAGGGGCAGCGCGAGGAAGATGGCGATGCGACGGCTCAAGACGAGCAGCGCGTCGTTGAAGGCCTGCCGGCGCTTTTCCTCGGTGCCGGTCACCGCCGCCGGGTCCTCAACGCCCCAATGCGCGGACATCGGTTGACCGGGCCAGATGGGACAGACTTCGCCCGCGGCCTTGTCGCACACGGTCAGCACGAAATCCATCTCGGGTGCGCCTGGCGCGGCGAACTCCTCCCAGCTCTTGCTGCGAAGTGTGGACGTGTCGTAGCGGTTGCGCTGGAGCAGGTCAAGCGCCATCGGGTTCGGTTGCCCCGCGGGCTGGCTGCCCGCGCTGAAGGCGCGAAAGCGCCGGCCCCCGAGCTGATTGAGCACGGCCTCGGCCATGAGGCTGCGGGCGGAGTTGGCCGTACAGATGAACAGGACGTTGTAGGGTTTGGTTTCCATGGTGCTCCTTTCAGCACGTGGTGCAGTTGACGGTGGTGTTGGCGGTGAGCTCGCATGCCTGGCCTTCGCAGCAGTGCTCGGTGAGGTAGCCCAGCAAGGCATTCATGTGCGAGAAGTTGGCGCGGTAGATGAGGTGGCGCCCGTCGCGCTCCTGCGAGATCAGCTCGCTGCGGTGCAACTCCTTGAGGTGAAATGACAGGGTGGTCGCGCTCGCCTCGAGTTGTTCGGCGAGATCGGTGGGCGTCAGGCCACCGGGGCCTGCCTGGACCAGCGCGCGAAAGGTGCGCAAGCGGGTGACCTGGGCCAGGGCCGCGAGCGCTTGAACGGCATCGGTTTCGTCCATGGGGATCTCCTCAGGTGCCTGCGCGCGGCGCGGGCGATGTGGCCGTCTCGGGAAGACGGGTGATGGGCAGGCGCAGGGTGACGAACCAGCAGGTGGCCAACATCAGGGCGGAGCCGGCAAGCGTCCAGCCCAAGCCGCCCCACTGGTAGAGCAGCCCCGACATCAACGTGCCGAAGAAGCGGCCCAGGGCATTGGCCGCGTAGTAGAAGCCCACGTCCTCCGCCGCCTTCTCGCTGCCCGCATAGGCCAGCACCAGATACGAGTGCACGGACGAGTTGACGGCGAAGGCGAAGCCGAAAGCGGCCAGGCCGGCCACCACCACCCATTGCAGTTGGGGCACGTCCGCGACAACTGCCACGACCAAGGCGGCAGGAATCAGTGTCAGCACCGCCGACCAGGTGCGTGCGGCCGGCACCTCGCGGCTCAGCCCATCCGCACTGCGGCGCACGATCTGCGGTGCCAGCGCCTGCACCAAACCGTAGCCGATGGTCCACGCCGCAAGAAAACCGCCCACCATGGTGAAGGTCCAGCCCTGCGAGTAGAGGAACACCGGCACGCCGACCACGAACCACACGTCGCGCGCACCGAACAGGGCCACGCGCGCGGCGGCGAGCGCATTGATACCGGGATTCTTGGCGAAGAGTTCCTTCGCGGACTTCGAGGCCTTGCTCTTGCCCATCAGGGTGGGCAGCGAAGCGATCACGCCGATCAGCACCAGCGCCAGCGCGGCGGCCATGAGCCACAGAGCATGGCGAAACCCCAGGGCCTGCAGAAGCAGCCCGCCCAGGAAGAAGCCCACGCCCTTCATGGCGTTCTTGCTGCCGGTGAACCAGGCCACCCATTTGAAGAGCTGGCTGTTGCTACCACCGCCCTCCTTCGCCTGCGCGCTCGTGACCTTGATGGCCGACTTGCTGGCGGTCTTGGTCAGGTCCTTGGCCACGCCGCAGATGCCCTGTGCCAGAACCACCCAGGCCACGGACGCCGCGGCTGTCCACCCGGGATTGAGAAACGACAAGAGCGTGAAGCCGATGATCTGCGTGCTCAGCCCCACGGTGAGCATGCGGGTGATGCCGTAGCGTGTAGCCAGCCAGCCGCCGATGAGGTTGGCCAGGACGCCCGCGGCTTCGTACAGCAAGAACAGGAAGGCCAGCGTGAACGGCGAGTAGCCCAGGCCGTGGAAGTGCAGCAGCACCAGCATGCGCAGCGCGCCGTCGGTGAGCGTGAAGCCCCAGTAGGCGGCCGTGACGATGGCGTAATGGCGAACGGCGCTTTGCATGTCGAGGATGGGATCAGAGACCAAGGCTCTCGAGGTGGCAGGCCAGGTCGACCATGCGGCAGGCATAGCCCATCTCGTTGTCGTACCAGGCGTAGACCTTGAGCAAGGTGCCGTCGGTCACCATGGTCGAGGGCGCGTCCACGATGCTCGAGCGCGTGTCGCGTGCGTAATCCGCGCTCACCAGCGGGCGCGTCTCGTAGCCCAGGATGCCCTGCAGTGGACCGCTCTTCGCGGCGGCTTCGAACAAGCCGTTCACCTCTTCGGGCGTGGTGGCGCGCTGCAGCTCGAACACACAGTCGGTGAGCGAGGCATTGAGCACCGGCGCGCGCACGGCGTGGCCATTGAGCTTGCCCTTGAGTTCGGGGTAGATCAGCGCGATGGCGGTGGCGCTGCCGGTGGTGGTGGGCGCCAGACTCGCCATGGCGCTGCGCGCGCGGCGCAGGTCCTTGTGCGGCGCGTCCACCACCACGTTGGTGTTGGTCGGGTCGTGAATGGTGGTGATCTGGCCGTGGCGGATGCCGATGGCCTCGTGCACCACTTTCACCACGGGTGCCAGGCAGTTGGTGGTGCAGCTCGCGGCGGTCACGATGCGGTGCCTCGCGGGGTCGTAGAGGTGGTGGTTCACGCCGACGACGATGTTGAGCACATCGCCCACCTTCACGGGCGCGGCCACGATGACGCGCTTGGCGCCGCGGTCCAGGTGGCCTTGCAGCGTCTCGGGCGTGAGGAACTTGCCGGTGCACTCCAGCACCAGGTCCACGCCCAGATCACCCCAGGCAATCTCGGCGCTCGCGACATGGCTCGTGAACCCCAGGCGACGCTGGCCGATGCGAACCACGTCCTCGCCCTCGGCCGCGATGTCCTCGCGCCAGCGGCCCTGCACCGTGTCGAAGGCCAGCAGGTGGGCTGTGGCGGCTGCACCGCCCTTGATCTCGTTGAGGTGCACCACTTCCAGCCGGTTGCCCGCTCGGGGGTCGTCGTGCTGCCGCTCGGCCGCGCCCAGCGCGGCCCGCAGTGCGAGGCGACCGATGCGTCCCATCCCATTAATGCCTACTCTCATTGCAGCTTCTCTCCACGTCAATATTTCAATAATACTCGAATTATTGAATTTGAAATGACAAGAGCGTGACAGGAGCCTGCTCGGCAGGGGCACGAAGTCAGGAACTTCAGAAGGCTTCTCGGGCCGAGCCAGTTCTGAAGACCATTCGAGCGACTGTGACTCGCTAACGACGTTCGCTGAGATCTGTTCCAGTGCATTGGGCCGCTGTACCGGGCCTGGTGCCTACGCAGTCGGATCCTCTCAGCGATGTGATCCGAGGATGCGTTGCCGCTTTTCTCAGAAAGGACAACGGCCCCTCTAAGTGGCCGTCAAGCGCGTCGGCACTCTTAGCCTGCGCCTTCCAAGGAAGCGAGACAACGCGGTCACCCCGGAGGATCCAATGCAACTGCAGGCCCTGCGCCCAAAGCGAGGCACTACCCTCGTCCACCCCGAGATCTTTTGGATGGCAGGGGTGGCAATCCGCGCTGCCCTCCTCACTTCCCGACACAGTGCTTTTGCGTCTCGCCCGGGATTTTAGGAATGTCGAAGCAGGCTTAAACCCCGATGGGGGCGCAACGGAGGAGGACAGGTTCTCGATGGCCGCAGCCATCTACGTGGTGATGAATCTGCTGAGCGAGCATCCAGGGCGGTCGGGGACGGAATACGAATTGCAGTTGTCGGAAACCGCGCTCTTTCGCGCCCTGCAGGTTTATCAGATCGGCCTTGAGCGCGAAATCGTCACACGCATCACAAAACTTGCCTCTTCGACTGATGCCGAGACGCTGGCCAAAGAATTGGTGATGCGCCGATGAGCGACTCGGATAGCAAGCCTGCGCTCAGGACGGCGCGGTGCGACCGCTTCGCAGCCAGCGAGGGTCGCAACACATTGGCCTGCTTTGCGTAGAGGCAAACCCGAATCGTGGAAAGCACTCGAGACAGCATAGATAGACAGAGTGCATTTGGGGACACGGCCACGCGCTTTTACACCGAGCCGAGTTACAGGCGCATCGACTGATCGCGGTCCCCGCAGTGAGCGGCGCGGCGGGGTTCGCGGTGCGACGAAAGATAGGCGCAGAACCGGCGTGCAATCGCCGACCCTAAGCCACAGGCCGATTCTGGTCGATCTGCCACTCGGAGATAGAGCTGACCTCGATTACGCGGACCTTGTCCGAAGGCTTCAGAGACCGCCCGACTTGACGCTCGACTTCGCGCTGCAGGGGCGGGTTCTCTTCGGACATCTTCAGCAACGTGCCGCCCTTAATCACTTTGACGTGGGTCACCTTGAGGAAGAGCTTCTCGTCCGAGCGCGCGCCTTGCCCATCCACAAGGACCACGTCCGTCGGATTCAAGTGGTCATATTGGGGTCCGACCCCGTACAGAGTGGCTTCCCGGCTTCCATGCTGTAGCCAGGAGCGCAGCGCCGGGTCGATCACCAGAGGAGGGTCTCGATAGATGGTTCCAAAGCTCGGCATGGGGAAGTGGTCAGGAAAGACGCTGGTGCGGGTGAGTCCCGCCATCGACGCGCTGGAGTGTTCGTTGATCTCCAAATACTCGTGAAATCCCACGAAAGGGCCGCGCTTCGCGTCATACGTCACGTAGATGTGCGGCATCTTGAAGCCCTCATCTCCCTTGTCGTCGATGTACTCGATCTTGTCGAAGCGGATCAATCCGTGCCGAACCAGCACGGCGCGGTTGGCCCGAGGCAGCAGCTCCCAGAAGCCTTGCACCGCCAAGCGCCTCGCCTTCGCCTGTTTGTCCTCGTCGTTCCCTCCCCCGATCATCAGGCGATCGCCGTCCACCGCCTTGGTGCAGTCCCACGTCTTGCCTTGGCGGTCGAGGTAGGCGTAATGCCTGGACACGACGACGATCAGTCCAAGCGCGTGCAAAGCGTGCACCGAGAGTTCCTTCCACCTCGGGTTCTTGTCGAAGTCGGGGTACTCGTCGTCGGACGGGTAGTGCTCGTCATTCAGATCGCGCAGGAGCACACTGCCGCTGGGCCGATCGCCCAGTACGCGCATCAGCTTGTTCTTGGCCAGCACAGTGGAGCGGACCGCGGACGTTCTGGAACGGCGTTTGGTCACCAGCGAAATGCCGAAAAAGGCGAAGAGGATGTTGTCGTTCTTGGGCTGGAAGAGCATGTCCTCGAGTTCTCCTGCGCCCCACAGGTAGAACTCCATCACGCCGCGCGAGCGCAGTTCTTCACGAAATCGGTCATGGGCGAGCTTGGAGAAGTGCATAGGCGCGGCCAGGATGTAGCCATAGGGCGGCGCCTCCGGTTTCACCGCGTCGGCAACGATGGTGGCCACTTTCTTAGGCCCGACCGCCTTCTCACGCTTGCACTGGATCATCCAGAGATTGCCCTCCATCGGATGGGCTGCGTCCTCGGGATCGGTCTCGTCTTCGACGCCTGGCGATGCGGCCCTTGCCTCTTCGAAGGCTCGGACGTCGAAACCATCGTCGGCGCCGCCACGCCCAGTCGATTCGATGGACTTCCACGCCCGGAAGTCGTACGCGAGCTGGCGAACCAGATCTTCGAAGCGATGGGGATCCAGGTCCTCAAAATGGATCGGTCCGAGTGTTCGTGTGACGTGGGGTTTTGCCATGGGTCCGCTGCCCTCCAGAGTTGGGCAACGAATCTACATCACTCGCCTTGCTGGGACCGCTTGCATAGGGCCAGCGGAATCGGGCTAGCATCGACGCGATCGGCCAAGGACAACCGCATGCACTGCGTCTGTGGAGCCGGCTACGTCGAGGGATTGCCGGAGGATGAAGCCTGGCATCGGTGCGAGCATGCCGAGTTCGCCCAAGGGCCCCGCGCCCCGGGTTTAAAGCGGCTGTCCCAGCTTGGTTCGATCCAAAGGCTTTGCTGCCTATCGCATCGATGCCGGAACGCCGAAGGCGATCGCGGCAAAGTTGGCACGCATCGCGATGGTGGCGCAACACGAGATCGGAGGTCCAGCCGGCTTCTATGGCGACGGGCTGCCCGAGCAGCAGCTGTACGTGCTGGCAGACGCCGGACGCTGCATCGCCATGGTGCTCATCGGCCAGACCGACTATGTCTGGCACCTCGCATGGAACAAGGCGAGGCCGGGAGGCGTGGAGCTCGTGCAAGAGCACGCCACCATGCGTTCCCCCCGTGATCGCACGCGCCTGGGTCGCCGCTAACTACAGGCAAAGCGCAATTGCGCAGGAGTTCGTGGACCTGGCGGTAGGCCATTGCGGGCTGGACCGTCAGGCTCTGTGCTGGGAGTTGCCCTTCACCAAAGGTGGCCAGGCGCTCGCGCACAAGATTTCACCCGCCGCCCTCCTGGGTTCCTGCGACCCGGTAGAGATGGGCGAAATCCTTGCCGGCAAGTCGCGCGAGAAGCTCTGAACGGCCGCAAGGAGGCCAAGCGCTGCTGGCGGGCAGATTCGGCGTCGGATCGAGCGCATCGAGAACACTGCCACCGCCCTGCTCCACCTTGGACTGCAACGATCTGTCCCCATACCGCCGAATCAGCCGTACGGCGCCTGCAAGTCCCGTGCGACAACGAAACCCCGTCATCGCCTCGTCGCCCCCCCCGACATGCCGCCATGGCGCTGAGAAGGCAGCCGGTTCGAATTGTTCGCTCCAGGGCACCTCCTCGATCCAGCGCAAGGATCGGATGCGCAGCAGGTTGAGCGCGAAGAGCTTGTACACCTGGTAGCGCGCCGCATAGGCGGCGCCCGCCGCGTCCTGAGGGAGCCACTGCACAAATGGGGCCAGTGCGGCTCCGCGCCACGCAAACCCTCGCTCCCGTATGTCCTTGGGCTGGCCCAACTGCACCGCCGTGCGCACCAGCGCAACCGCCGTCAGGTGCATGGGACGGGTGATCCGCGCCCCTGAGCCATGCGCTTGGATCAGCTCCGGCGGTAAAAGGCAGGCACCCCCGACTGCTTCGATTTGCTCCTGCAGTTGCCACACTGCCTGCGCGCGTTCATTGGCGACGAGCTCGTGCCGCTCGGCGAGCTCCATCGTCACTTCGAATCGGGGGACCAGGTTCTCGGAGATCATGCGCAATGCCGTTCCACAATGGATCGGCCAGGATCGATGCAAACCAATCGAGACGCGATGGATGCCCAGGGCTTCCGGGCGACACCTGGTGGCCGGGCTATTCAGCCTGAACAGATTGCAAAGCTGTGCTCGTGGTAACAGCGCTTCATACAGGCGCTGGAACGCCTCGGGCTGCTCGACGCCCTGGGTCAAGCAGCGCTCCAAGTTCTGGGTCAGCACGAAGGGATAGCCACACGACCAACAGAAGTTGTGGTGTTCTAGGAACGAGCTGGTGTTGGTTGGGATGGGCTTTGCGCACTGGATGCAACCCACAAGCAGCCGGCATCCGTGTACAGGGCACGCGCCTACTGAGAGGTGTTGGAACATCGCCGTGTGCCAACCCCGGTCGAGGCAGTCTGGGCAATACCGCAACTCGCCGACCAGGATGTGGCCGGCTTCCAGGTCGCCCAGGAGCGACGCGCCCACGCTGTCGCGCCAGAACCGCGTCGGAAACCCGAAGGCATGCCCATGGTCTTCCCGACGGCGTTTGCTGTGGAAGACGTTGTAGTCATTGCGACGAACGTAACCTTGAATCCGGCGCCCGTCTGAGAAGGTCCATGCGTGGCGATGGGCCAGCGCCGTCAGAAGCATGACCGCCGACGGCGTGAGGCCGCCGACGCCACGCTGGCCAAGCTGCTCCACGATGGCATTACCGAGCGACATAGTGACGCAGCACTTTGTGCAGACTGGCCTTCTTCATTGCAGCCTTCGCCATAGCCGCGTCGATCACGCTCTGCGGGTCGGCAGCCAGGTGAAAGAACATTGAATTCAGCGCTGGGCGCAAGTAGGCAAAGGGGAGCCTGGCCGCGGTGCCTGTGAGGTTGTCTTCCGTCAAGAGAGCTGTGACGGCCTCTTCCATGGGACGCGCCAACTCCGTGATCGACCAGCCTTGCCGAGCCCGCTCCGGAAAGTGGCGGGTGGTGAATTCAAGACCTTCTCCCTCCATGTTCGTCAAGAGGGCCCCGATGTCTTCGATAGTCAGCCCGTGATAGATCGCCATGCCCTGGAAGAACCTGCCGATCATTTGCAGGTAGTTGTTCTGGAAGGCCAGGTCGATGGTGGTTTTCATCTCCGGCTGACCGATGGACAGCATGTGGGGCACGAACCCTGCCTTGCGCACGTCCGATGCCAGACTCATGAACACCGGGTACAGCTCGTGCGGAATGTTCTGCAGCTCGTCGATGATCAGAACCACCCGCCTGGCGCGCAGCGCCTTGCACTTGGCAACAATCATCCCGAGCACGCGGCTATAGATCATCGGCAGTTCCCGACCCGGGGCAGCGGTGCTGTCCAAGTTAAGAAGACACTTCTTGAGCACAGCCTCCGCCGTTTTCGGCTTCATCAGCAGGAACTCGAAGATGACGACCGCCGTGGCGGGCAGCATCGACGGCAGGCCTTGCTCGAGGTATTTGGCAAATTCGCTCTTGCCCACGCGCTGGATGCCCCAGATGTGCCCACCCTCGAGTTCGCACTCCACCCAGTCGGCCACAACCGTGGCTTTGCGCTCGATCTCGGGCGTCCAAATGGGCCGATTCGGGAAGAAGCCACCCGTTTCCTCCGCGTTGGAGGACTGGTTCAGGTCGTCGCTCATCCCAACCTCCTGGGCACGACAAAGCGCCGTACCGGCGCGGTGGGCACTTCGGGAGCAGCAGCAGGGTTGGCAGCCGGCCGAAAGGACGGCACGTTCGAGTAGAGTTTCTCTGACACCGGCGGGCCATCCACCTGCAGTGGCGGCGGCAGGGGCAACGGATCGGGGACCACGACCGCGTCGATCTCCAGATACTCGTCGCCGGCTCCCACGGCAAGGACCTGATCCTGGATCGCCTCGGGTGGCAACTGGCGCTTGAGGTAACGCATGATGTAGGCGTACTCCAAGGCGGCTTGACTGTCAGCCTTGGCGCGTCCGGCCAGGTGGCGCAGAACGCCAAAGAGCGCGGAGTCACCGGGTCGAGACCGGTAACGCGCGTCTGAACGGTTCTTGCTGATGATCTCCAGCATCCGTTGGTCGTGCGGCACGTTGGCCATAGAGCCTTCGCAGGTGACGACATTGAAAGTCGCGAACGACTGATCCACCAGTTCCACGGTGCGCAGGTCGTTGTAGTCGACCATGGCAAAGAGCTTCTTGCCGCCCAGGCCGGGCTGGACCTTCAGCCATGGAGACGCATAGCGGCGCTTTTTGTAGATCACGAAGTTGCCGCGGCTGTCCTTGAGATCGCAATGCACGGTGACCGGCAAGGGTTCGCAGAAGTTGTGCGGTTTGCGACGGACCTCCGGCAGGTAGTTGCACTTGATCTTGTTGGTCAGCACCAAGCGCGCCAAGCGCGTGAAGGAGTCCAGGTAGCCCGCTCCGGAGCTCGCCATCACGTTCTGGTTGGCGAAATAGACGTCCAGCGCCTGCTCCAAGAGCCCGATTTGCACGCGCTTTCCCACAGGGATCGCGGCCCGCTCGCGCACGGAATCCTGCGGACCTGTGCCCGTGGTCCCCGGCAACTGGTGGATCAGAGCACGCACCAGATGGCCGATTGAGCTTTCGATGTCGGGACGGCCCTTCGGCCGCCCCGGGATGCCGAGCAAAACCCGCCCGCCAAAGAGCCGCTGCAAAAGGGTTTGCAGCGGGTTGAACAGGTGCGACAGCGCGTTGTCCAAATAGACCAGGATAGGCACCGCATAGCGCAGCGGCTCGAACGTGTTCTGCGGGAAGCCTGCGCCCTTTTCGTACTGGATGGTGGGCTCCACGCAGTCGACTGCCGGCTGACCGAGGACTGCGTTTCGGAACAGCTGGATGATGTCGGGCCCGCTCGCCTGTTGCCGCAGGCACATGTGCCATGCAATGTTGCAAGCGACGTTGCCAATGGAGCGGCAGCGCAGGACCTGAAATTGGCTGAGCGCAACGAACTCGACGTCCCAGCGCGCCATCGGCAGCTCGATCACCGCCTCCAGGTCGACCTTCATCTCGTCGATTACCCATACGGTGTAGGGCATGGGCGGCGTGCGCGAGGTTCCATCTCCCAACTCGTAGAGTGCGGCCACGGCCGCGGCCGGTCCGTGCTGCTTTTCGATGTGGCGACGGCGGTTCTCGAACTGGTACACCCTCTCGTACCAGCCTTGTAGCGGCTGATAGCCCTTGCTTTTGGTATTGAGCGGGTAGTCGGAGGCGCACAGGCCCTCGTCCTTGCAGATCTCGATGAACTTGGCGTGAATGTGATGGGGCGTCACCGTGTTGGGACGCTCCTTGCCGTTAAGGAACTCGGTCAGGCGCCGGAAGATTTCCGGTCGATCCTTAATGAGCTTCTTGAAAAGGCCGGTATAGCCGCCGAACTTGCTGGTCTTGCCGGCCGGCGCCTTGCGTTCGCGTGCCGCCTGAACCCGATTGCTAACGAACGCGCGGGTTCCGCAGATCTGGTCGGTCCCGGCCTGCGCGCCGAGCGCGCGCGCCATAAGATGGAAAAATTGCGTCTCGCTTACACCGGCAAGCTTCTTGACCTCGCGAAATGGTGCGTGATTGAGAAACGCCGTGGCTGCCCTGGTCAAGGCGATGAGGCGCGCCCTCTTCTTGAGGTCCGACACCGTGTTGGGATCGACCGCCGGCCAGTCGGAAATGTCCCGCCACTGCGGGGGGATCGCGAGGTAGAAGGCCGCTCTTCGCAGCTCCTTGCGCGCCTCGATCATTGCAGAACCACCTGCGTGCGCAGCACGCCGTAGTTGTCCTGCGAGAGGTCCAGGCGCAGCAGGCCGTGGCAGTGCATCCAGGCCAAGCGCGCATCAACCAGTTGCGGTGACACCCCCAGAGCCGTCACCAAGCGGCCACGGTCGGTGTCTCCGTGGGTACCCAGAGCCGCGGCAATCCGCGCATCGAGCTCGAGCCCTTCGTCTTCATGGATCGCTCCGGCCTGACGCAGCAGTTCCATGCGCCAGAAGGCGTCCACGTTGGAGCGTACTTGCGCCAAAGTGGTCACCACGATCTGCGCGTCCAGCGCGCGGCCAACGCGCTTGAGTGCGTTGACCCGAGAGCGCGAGCGCTCCTCGGTCTTGCAAGCCAGATGGAGGCGGTTTGCGCCGGTGCTGCGGCTGGTGACGACGAAGGTGGCGACGGCCTTGCAGATCCGCCCCTCCACCTCGGCCACGACCGGCGTCGCCTTCACGGTAATTGAGGCCGTGTCCGGATCAAACCGTGCGTGCAACCACGCCTCGTATTCGTAGGCGTAGGCAAACTGCACGTGTTGTTGGGAGATCGGGTCGTAGCAGCGACTGACTGCACCCCGAAATTCGGCGTAGCGCCCAGTGCGCCCGCCCCAGCGGGTAAAGTTTTTCATGGTGGGTAGGTCTCGAAGACCCATGGAAGCGGCCACCGCATGCGCGGGCCACTGCCACAGGAATTTCTTCAGATGGCGCCGCTGATGCGGTTCCATGCGCTTGAAGGATCGCGTCCTCGATCCCAGGCCGCCCGTCCAAGGCACGGCCTGACCGTGGGGCTTGACAGCCCAGCCCATTGCGCCGACACTACGTTTCAAGGTTCCCCAACCTGAAAAGAGTGACGACGCCGCCCAGCTTGCTGTGCGGCGTTTTCCGTTTTGGGTGGTCTACGGACGGGGTTTCGGTTCTTTGCTCGTCGCTAGTCCTTTCCGGGCGTCTCGCCCACAGCGTGGACCGGTCCCAGCCTCGCCAAGATGCCGGCCCTCCAGTTCCGTACTTCCCTGGCGCTCGCAAACCACCCGCGGCGCCCCTCGATCTTCACCAGCATGATTGGCAGGCGGCCACCGCGAGCCGCCGCGCGGAATGCTTCGCCCGTGCGAAAGCCCAGCGCCTCGCGCAGCGCGGTGCCTCCGAGGAGTTCCTCTTCGTCTAGTGTCTGAGTGGCCGCGCCGACTTTTGGCATCATTCGTCCAACTACCGGTAAGTCGCGCAGGTTACGAATCGAGCAACGACCCCGTCTAGCGTTGAAACGGTCAGCCAATTCAACAGTAATACTTGTTTAGCAATTCATTCCCACGCGTTGTTCCGGCCGAACAGGTGATCGACCTGGTCCCGCGGCCACCTTCTTGGGCGAAGCCGACGATTCATCGGGCGCAAAGAGCTATCCAGCGCTGGAAGACGAAGGCGCTGTTTCAGGCACTGTTGGACGAGACTGGCGCTTCGGGGCCCTACGACCTCGAATCCAAGCTGATCGAAGCCTACGGAGATGCCCTGGGGCCCCGGTGCAGCGCATTCGACCGGATGAAAAATCTTGGGCAACCGGATCTCGAGAAGAAGCTGTCGCGGCTTGCTCGGGACCCCGCAAATGCCTCCAGGTGGATTTACCACGCAACCCTGTATGCGCCCAAAGCACTCGATGTGTTGAGGGAGGCCATATGGCGACTGCTGGACCCGACGCCCATCGGACATATCGAGCTGGCAGCACTTAGCGAGCGCCGCTATTCGGAGCGGGAGGATCCCCGCTGCATCAATGTCGTGCTCACCGATCTGGCAGGGTTCCCAGAGGATGACGAATGGGTCTACATCGGGACCGGAGCCACAAAGAAAAGGCAGGGCTTGACGCAAGCGCTGTTTGACATGCGCTACGCTGAACTATGGAGCAATGAACGCGCGTACCACTTGCACCTATTGAGTGCGATGGAGCGACTATCGAGCAAGGAACTGGACCCTGATTTGCAAGTGCTGGGGGCCGAGTGTTGTGACTACTTGGCGACTTACTTCGGCCGCATCGAGGTTCCGGAGGAGGCCCAACCGGCCCACGTGATCGAACTTCGGCTAGCGCTTTCCGCATACTTGGGTGCCGATCCGTTCGGTGTGATCTCGGGCGCCGAACTCGAGTGGTGCCCACGTTGATCGGCTGGGGTGCGGGCCGGCAGGTTAGTGAGCAAAATGACCTTATCCGGCGAGATCCTCTAAAACTGACCCTTGATGGATTCGAGCAGGGCAAATTGACCTAGTTGGAGAAATGGGTCAATTCGTGCCTACTGGTCAAAAATGCGTTTGAGTTCAACACCTTAGGGGACCTGGGTTGTCCCACCTCCGTCACTGAGCATCGGCCTCACCCTCACTCCATCCCCAAGCTGCCATGAGTTCTCTTGCACCGTCCCTGAACTTCGAGTTCGAGATCGAAGGCATGACCTGCGCTTCCTGCGTGGGCCGCGTCGAGAAGGCATTGAAGGCCGTGCCCGGTGTCAGCGAGGCCGAGGTCAACCTGGCGACCGAGCGCGCAACCGTGCGCGCCACTGGCGTCACAGCGCCGGCGCTGGTGGCCGCCGTGGAGAAGGCTGGCTACTCGGCCCTGCCCCACGAGGAGCACACCTCGACCGCGCACAGCGCCCACAAGGTCGGCGAACCGTGGTGGCCCGTGGTCTTGGCCGCCGTGCTGTCGCTCCCGCTGGTGCTGCCCATGGTGGGCATGCCGTTCGGCGCCGACTGGGCATTGAACGGTTGGGTGCAACTGGCCCTGGCCACGCCCGTGCAGTTCTGGCTGGGCGCACGCTTCTACCGCGCCGGCTGGAAGGCGCTGCGAGCGGGCACCGGGAACATGGACCTGCTGGTGGCACTGGGCACCAGCGCGGGCTACGGCCTGAGCCTGTACCTCCTTTTCAGGCACGCAGACCACGGCACCCCGCACCTGTACTTCGAAGCCTCGGCAGTGGTCATCACCCTGGTGCTGCTGGGCAAGTGGCTGGAAGCGCGCGCCAAGCGCCAGACCACGGCCGCCATCGCCGCGCTCAATGCGCTCAAGCCCGAGGTCGCCCGGGTGCGCACGCCCGGCGGCGACGTGGACCTGCCCCTGGCGCGTGTGAAAGTGGGTGACGTGGTGATCGTTCGCCCCGGCGAACGCGTGCCGGTGGACGGCACGGTGCTCAGCGGCGTGAGCCAGGTGGACGAGTCCCTCATCACGGGCGAGAGCCTGCCGGTCGCCAAGCACGGCGGCGACAAGGTGACCGGCGGTGCCGTCAACGCCGATGGGCTGCTGGAGGTGCAGACGACGGCCGTCGGCGCCGAATCCACACTGTCGCGCATCGTGCGCCTGGTGGAGTCGGCTCAGGCGAAGAAGGCGCCCATCCAGCGCATCGTGGACCGCGTGAGCGCGGTGTTCGTGCCGGTGGTGCTGGGGCTGGCGCTGCTCACGCTGCTCGGCTGGGGCTGGTTCGCGGGCGACTGGGAACAGGCCATCCTCAACGCCGTGGCCGTGATGGTGATCGCCTGCCCCTGCGCGTTGGGCTTGGCCACTCCCACGGCCATCATGGCCGGCACCGGCGTGGCTGCGCGCCATGGCATCCTGATCAAAGACGCCGAGGCCCTGGAGGTGGCGCACCGCGTGGACACCGTGGCTTTCGACAAGACCGGCACGCTGACCGAGGGCCGGCCACAACTCGTGGCCAGCCTGGCCGCGGCGGAACACGAGGCCGATCTGATCCCCTGGAGCCTCGCGCTGCAGGCCGGCAGCGAACACCCGCTGGCACGCGCCGTGCTCGAGTCGCCCCAGGCTGCAGGCCTGACGCCCCTGCCCGCCACCCGGCTGAGCGCGGTGCCGGGCCGCGGCATGTCGGCCGAGGTCGACGGCCATGCACTGCGCCTGGGCAGCCCACGCTTCATGCAGGAGCTGGGCGTGGACACCTCGGTGCTGGCCAAGCAGGCGCAGCGCCTGCAGGACGAGGGCCGCACCGTGTCCTGGCTGGCCGACGTGACGCAGGCGCCCCGACTGGTGGGCCTGCTGGCCTTCGGCGACACCCCCAAGGCCAGCGCCGCGCGCGCGGTCGAGCGTCTGCACGGCATGGGCGTGCGCACGGTGATGCTGACGGGTGACAACCGGGGCGCGGCCACGGCCGTGGGCCAGCGCCTGGGCATCGAGCGCATCGAGGCCGAGGTGCTGCCCGCCGACAAGGCCGCCGTGGTGAGCGGCCTGAAACAGGGCGGGCACGCGGTGGCCATGGTGGGCGACGGCATCAACGACGCCCCTGCCCTCGCCTCGGCCGACGTGGGCATCGCCATGTCCACCGGCACCGACGTGGCCATGCACGCGGCCGGCATCACGCTGATGCGAGGCGACCCGGCGCTGGTGGCCGATGCGATCGACATTTCGCGCCGCACCTACCGCAAGATCCGCCAGAACCTGTTCTGGGCCTTCGCCTACAACGTGATCGGCATCCCGCTGGCGGCGGCCGGCCTGCTCAACCCGATGGTGGCCGGCGCGGCCATGGCGCTGAGCAGCGTGAGCGTGGTGAGCAACGCCCTGCTGTTGCGCGGCTGGCGGCGCTGACGCCTCAGCGGCCGCGCGCGGCGGCCACGAACTGTGCGAAGCCCTGCACGAAGTCCGCCAGTTGGCGGGCGATGGCCTCGTCCTGCAAGGCGCCGTCCGCGCCGAAGACCGAACCGGCGCGCGAGACCATCAGGCGCCCGCCGCTCCAGTGCTGTGCGCCCAGGGTGCGCAGCACGGGCAGCCAGTGGGCCTGTCCCATCACCGTTCCGAAGCCGCCGGGCGAGGCACCGATGACGGCCACCGGACGGTTGCGGAACACATCGGGCATGCCGGGCGTGGGGCGCGACAGCCAGTCGATGGTGTTCTTGAACACGCCCGGAATGCCGTTGTTGTATTCGGGCGAAACCAGCAGCAGGCCATCGGCGGCGAGGATGCGCTCCTTCAAGGCGCGGACCGCCGGCGGGGTGCCGCTGGCCTGCTCCAGGTCGCCGTCGTACAGCGGCACGCCGTGCACGGTGGCGGCGTCGAAGCTGGTGTCCGCGCCCGCGGCGGCTTGAGCCGCCTTCAGCAGCGAGGTGTTGAAAGAGCCGGCGCGCAGGCTGCCGGACAGGCCGAGCAAGGTGGTCATGGGAAAAGGCTCCTGGTGGGAACCTCGAGGCTACACCGGCCGCGATCAGCGCCCCATGCCCTCACGCTCCATCAGCAGGTAGGTGTTGTAGGCGTTGATGCGGTTGGCCGCACCGAACAGCGGCAGGGATTCGAAGCGCGACCAGTCGGTGCGCGCGTAGGCGTCCTCGAAGGGTTCGAGGTTCCTGGCGGCTTCGCCCATGGCCTGCCGCAGGTGGACGAGGTAGTCGCGGGTCAACTGCAGATCCGCGACGGACTGATCGGACACCGGCCCATGGCCCGGCACCAGCAGGCGCGGCTGCAAGGCCAGCAGGCGATCGAGTGACCGGATCCAGCCGCTGCTGTCGGCCAGGCCCACGAAGGGGATGCGCCCGCGAAACACCAGGTCGCCCGCGAACAGCACGCCGGTGCGCTCATGCAACACCACCAGGTCCTCGGGCGTGTGGGCCGGCCCGGCCAGTTGCAGGCGAAAGCGCTCGCCACCGAGTTCGAGCACGGTGTCGGCCTGCAGCCAGCGGTCCGCTGGCACCAGCCGCGTGTGCTCGTCGATCCAGGGCGCCAGCTCTTCACGGCTGGCTTGCAGGCGCAGCCGCGCCGTGTCGGACGCCAGGTACTCGCGCCCCTGCTCCCCCGCCACGATGGTGGCGCCCGCCGCCTTGAAGCGCTGCAGGCCGTAGATGTGGTCCGCGTGGTAGTGCGTCACGATCACGTAGCGCACCGGCAGCGGCGTGATCCGCGCGATTTCGGCCAGCAGCTCATCGGCCAGTGCCGGCGAGCCCAGCGCGTCGATGACCACCACCCCTTCGCGCGTGACCACGAAGGCCGCGTTGGAGATGAAGTTGCGGTTGGCCGGCGAGCCCAGCGCCGCCGCGCCCTGCGCGAACCAGATGTCGGGCGCCACCGGCTGCACGCGCAGCGGCGTTTGTGCCAGGGCCTGGGTCAGCGTGAGCAGGCCCAACAACAGGCCCGGGACAGTGCGGCGGGAGAAACAACAGAACATAAGCAAGGCCGAATGTATCAGCGGGTGAGCGCGCTGGCGAGGCCATGCCGGCGCGGCCGCTGGCTTGCTTCTTGCACCCGCGACCGGGGGCCACTGACCGAGGGAAACACCTGCCCTTTTGGAGCCAGCGCCCCACAAGCCCAGACCTACAATCCCGCCTACTTCGCACCAGCCGGATGGCCGGTTGGGCGGCAACCGAGATCTCTCATGAAACACGTTGTCCTGTATTCCGCGCTGATCGCCGCGGTGGCCCTGTCGGCCTGCGGCAAGAAGGAGGAAGCGGCACCCGCCGCCGCGCCGGCCCCGGCACCGGCCGCTGCCCCGGCGGCCGCCCCCGCACCGGCCGCCCTGCCCGAGCTCAAGGTCGCCATCGACCCGACCTACGAGCCCTTCACCTTCAAGACCGCCGACGGCAAGCCCACCGGCTTCGACGTGGACATTGCCGAAGCCCTGTGCAAGGAGATCAAGCGCCAATGCGTCTTCGTCGAACAGGTCTGGGACAGCATGATCCCCGGCCTGCAGGCCAAGAAGTACGACGCGATCATCAGCTCCATGTCCATCACCGAGGAGCGCCTGCAGGTCGTCGACTTCACGGACAAGTACTACTTCACCCCCAGCCGCATCGTGGTGAAGAACGGCACCGCCTACACCGATCCGGCCTCGCTCAAGGGCAAGAAGCTCGGCGTGCTCAAGGGCAGCACGCAAGAGAAGTACGCCATGGCCGAACTCAAGCCCGCCGGCGCGAACATCGTTCCCTACGAAGCGCAGGATCAGGTCTACCTGGACATCAAGTCCGGCCGCCTCGACGGCACCGTGGCCGACCAGGTGGAAGTCAACGGCGGTTTCCTGAGCAAGCCCGAGGGCAAGGACTACGGCTTCGTCGGCCCTGTGCTGGACGACCCCAAGTACTACGGCACCGGCGTGGGCGTGGCGCTTCGCAAGGGCGAAACCGCGCTCAAGGACGAGCTGAACGCCGCCATCAAGGCCATCCGCTCCAACGGCGTCTACGACACCGTCAGCAAGAAGTACTTCGACTTCGACGTCTACGGCAAGTAAGCCGCGAGCGGTTTGTCCGGCTACTACCAGTCCATCCTGCAAGGCGCCCTGCTCACGGTGGGCGTCTCACTGGCCGCCCTCGGGGTGGCCATTTTGTTGGGCCTGGTGGGCGCGGTGGCCAAGCTCTCGGGCCGCCGCCCCCTGGTGTGGCTGGCCACGGCATACACCACGGTGGTGCGCGGCGTGCCCGAACTCGTGCTCATGCTGCTCGTCTTCTACGGCGGCACCATCGGTTTGAACCACCTGCTCGAGGCCATGGGCAGCCGCCGCACGGTGGACATCAACCCCTTCGCGGCCGGCGTGCTCACCATCGGCTTCATCTACGGCGCCTACATGACGGAAACCTTCCGCGGTGCCATCCTGGCCATTCCGCGCGGGCAGATGGAAGCGGCCTGGGCCTTCGGCATGGGGCCGCTGCGCACCTTCCTGCGCATCACCGCGCCGCAGATGGTGCGCTACGCCATCCCCGGCTTCACCAACAACTGGCTGGTGCTCATCAAGGCCACGGCCCTGGTCAGCCTGATCGGCCTGCACGAGATGACCTACCTGGCCAAGCAGGCCAGCGCGGCCACGCGCGAGCCCTTCACCTTCTTCCTGTTCGCGGCGGCGCTGTTCCTCGTCTACACCTCGGTGTCGCTGTGGGCGCTGCGCTGGGTCAACCGGCGCTTCAGCCTGGGCGTCAAGCGCACGGCCTGAGCCGTTTCGAGCATCATCCATGCGCTGGGACATCATCTTCCAACCCGCCCACCTCGCCATGTACGGCGAGGGCGTGCTCACCACCCTGAGCCTGCTGCTGTCGTGCCTGGCCATCGGCGGCGTGCTGGCGGTGGTGTTCGCGCTGGCGCTCACGCAGGGCCCGGCGCCGCTGCGCTGGCTGGTCGGGGGGTACACCTACGTGATCCGCGGCACGCCGCTGCTGATCCAGATGTACATGATCTATTACGGCCTGGCCCAGCTCGAATGGATCCAGGCGCGCTGGGACGCGGTGTGGCCCTGGACCCTGTTCAAGGACGCCTTCTTCTGCGCCCTGCTCGCTTTCAGCCTGAACACGGCGGGCTACACGGCCGAGATGCTGGCGGGCTCCATCCGCGAGACGGCGGCCGGCGAGATCGAGGCCGCGCAGGCCATGGGCATGGGCCGCTGGCAGGCGCTGCGGCGCATCGTGCTGCCCAGCGCCATGCGCCGCACCCTGCCCGCCTACAGCAACGAGGTCGTGATGATGCTGCACAGCACCAGCCTGGCCAGCGCCGTGCCGGCCATGCTGGACGTGACGGCCGCCGCCAGCCGCATCTACTCCGACTTCTACCTGCCCTTCGAGGCCTACATCTTCGCCGCCGCCATCTACCTCACCATCACCTTCACCCTGGTGGGCGTGTTCAAGCTGAGCGAGCGGCACTTCCTTGCGCACCTCGCGCCGCGCGCGCACTGAGCCCCCACTGAGCTATCGTGTGTCCACCATGGAACGGCGTGAACACCCCCTGTTGAGCCCGAGCCTGGGCAGCCAGAAGCACCTGGTCTCTTTCCGGTACGGCGCGGCCGACGCCCGGCCCAAGGTCTATCTGCAGGCCAGCCTGCACGCCGAGGAACTGCCGGGCATGCTGGTGGCGCACCACCTGCGCCCCCTGCTCGAAGCCGCCGAGCGCGCCGGCCGCCTGCGCGGGCAGGTGGTGCTGGTGCCGGCGGCCAACCCCATCGGCCTGTCGCAGCGGCTCAACCACCGCGCCATGGGCCGCTTCGAATTCGGCACCGCGCAGAACTTCAACCGCCACTACCCCAAGCTGGCGGATGCCGTGTTCGACGCGGTGCGCGCTCGCCTCGGCGCGGACCCGGCCGCCAACGTGGCCCTGGTGCGCCGCGCCGCCACCGACTGGCTCCAGGCATGGCAGCCCGCGAGCGAACTCGACAGCCTGCGCCGCCAGCTTTTCCTGCTGGCGCACGACGCCGACGTGGTGCTCGACCTGCACTGCGACTGGGAGGCCGTGCTGCACCTGTACGCCGAAGAGGCCTGCTGGCCGCCGCTGGCGCCGCTGGCCTGGCTGCTGGGCTGCCGCGCGGTGCTGCTCGCGCGCGACTCGGGCGGCGAGCCCTTCGACGAATCGCTCTCCGGCCTGTGGTGGCGCCTGGCCGAGCGACTGCGGGACGAAGGCATCACCCACCCGCTGCCGCAGGGCTGCGCCAGCGCCACCGTGGAACTGCGCGGCGAAGGCGACGTGTCGCACGCGCACGCGCAGGCCGACGCCACAGCCCTCATGACCTACCTGCAACACCTGGGCGTGATCGACGGGCCGGCACCCGCGATTCCCGAGCCCTCGTGCCAGGCCACGCCGCTGGCGGGTTCGGAGACGCTGCACAGCCCCGTGGCGGGCGTGGTGGTGTTCAGCGCCCGCCCGGGCGACACGCTCGCCGCGGGCGAGCTCGTGGCCGAGATCATCGACCCCACCGCGCCCGGCGCCTCGCGCGTGCACCGGGTCACCGCCGGCGTGGCGGGCGTGCTCTACGCCGCCATCGGCGAACGTTATGTCGTGGCCGGTGGCGAACTCTGCAAGATCGCCGGCGCCACACCGTTCCGCACCGGGCACCTGCTCGGCGCCTGATTCACCAGCCACCCATGACATCGACCGCCCCCTCCCCCGCGGCCGCCGCGCCCCTGCTGGCCGTGCACGACATCCACAAGCGCTTCGGCCAGAACGAGGTGCTCAAGGGCGTCTCGCTCGAGGCGCGCGCGGGCGATGTGATCAGCCTGATCGGCAGCTCGGGCTCGGGCAAGAGCACCCTGCTTCGTTGCATCAACCTGCTGGAGAAACCCAACGCGGGGCGCATCGTGCTCGGCGGCGAGGAGCTCAAGCTCGCGGCCGACCGGCACGGCGAGCTGCACGCCGTCGACGCGAAGCAACTGCAGCGCCTGCGCACGCGCCTGGCCATGGTGTTCCAGCACTTCAACCTGTGGGCGCACATGACGGTGCTGCAGAACATCATCGAGGCGCCCGTGCACGTGCTGGGCGTGCCGCGCGATCAGGCGGTGCAGACGGCGCGCAAGTACCTGGAGCGCGTGGGCCTGGCCGGTGTGGAAGACCGCTACCCCTCGCACATGAGCGGCGGCCAGCAGCAGCGCGTGGCCATTGCGCGCGCCCTGGCGGTGGAGCCCGCGGTGATGCTCTTCGACGAGCCCACCTCCGCTCTCGATCCGGAGTTGGTGGGCGAGGTGCTGCGCGTCATGCGACTGCTGGCCGAGGAAGGCCGCACCATGGTGGTCGTGACGCACGAGATGGGCTTTGCCCGCGAGGTGTCTTCGCACCTCATCTTCCTGCACAAGGGCTGCATCGAGGAACAGGGCGTGCCGCGTGAGGTGCTGGCCGCCCCCAGGAGCGAGCGGCTGGCCCAGTTCCTCAAGGGCAACCTGAAATAAGCCGCGCCCGGCTCAGGGCGTCAGCTCCAACTGACTCGCCCACTTGGGTGGTCTCAGGCTCAGCGTGCGGTGCCCGTTGGCCAGCCACGTGGCGCTCATGTCGCGGTAGCGGCTGGAGAACACGTTGCCGCTCTGGCCCGTCTGGTAGATGAAGACCGAGCGGTCGAGGTCGGCCAGGTCGTAGATGGCGCGCAGGCTGGCCGCGTGGCGGTTGGCGAACGGGGCGTCGGCTTTGTCCAGGTGGTACTGGCCCACGTTCACGGTGAAGGGGTCCCCGCCGGTGGGCTCGCGCACCTCGAAGAAGCGCGCCAGCGGCTTCACGTTCGAGAACGGCCGGTGCGCCGAGATGGCCGGGTGCGCGTCGCCCCAGCGCCAGGTCGACACGTCCGATCCGTGCACGGCCGAGAGCCTGTCCAGCGCGCGCGAGAAGGCCTCGCCCGAGGCGTGCACGCAGCCCTGCACGCCGCACCAGGCGCGGTTGTCGCTCTCCAGGAAAGCTTCCACCGACTGGCGGAACAGGCGCTTGCCGTACAGCGACTCGAAGCGCTCCTTGCCCAGGCGCTGGCCGATCACGCCGCGCGTGAACTCGTCGATCCAGGCCGTGTAGATGAGCGGCACCGCCGAATCGGCGCGCATCACGCCGTCGAAGCCCTGCAGCGCGGCGCGCGCGGCCTCCGCGAGCGGGTGCGTGGAAGGCGCCTTCAACAGGTGTGGCATCAGCCGCAGCGTGGACTCGGCATGCTGGTCGCCCTGGAGGGACCGCATGCTGGCCACGTCGTGCTTGGGCGTGGCCTCCAGCAGGGTCTCGATGCGCTGCTGGCGGTACGGCGGGGCCCAGTCCTGGGTGATGAAGTGCGGGTAGTCGGCCGCGTGGATGCGCTGGTTCGCGGTGGCGATCCAGCCGCGCGCGCCATCGTCCTGCGGCGTGTCGGCGTAGGGCAGCCAGCCCGTCCAGTCGTAGCGCGGCTCCCAGCCCGGGGCCGGCGCCACGCCGCGGATGTCGTTGTCCGCCGAGCGCAGTGGCACAACGCCGGCCGCCTTGTACGCGATGCGCCCGGTGCGATCGGCCATCACGATGTTCTGCATCGGCGCGCGGAAGGTGGAGAACGCGGCCAGCAGTTCCTCCACGCTCTGCGCGCGGTTGGAGGCCAGCGTCGCGGCCACGTTGTCCTCGTCGTCCAGCGCGGTCCAGCGCAGCGCCAGCACGAAGCGCGTGGTGTCGATGACCTTGCCGTGCTGCGCCTGCGCGTCGCTGAGCACCGGGCCGTGGCGCGTGTGGCGCACCAGGTGCGTCACGTCGGCCTGCCCTTTCACGCGGATGGTCTCGGCGCGCACGGTGAACGGGGCCCATGCGGGCTCGCCGTCGGCCGAGGGCACGCGGTACTCGCCGGTGTTGGCGGGGTTGATCTGCTCGAGGTAGAGGTCCTGCACGTCGGGCCCGGTGTTGGTGAAGCCCCAGGCCACGCCGGCTGTGCGGCCCAGCACCACGAAGGGCGTGCCCGGCAGCGTGGCGCCGATCACGTCCATGCCCTTGAGCCCGCCGGCGTCGGGCGCCTGCAGGCGCGCGAAGTACCAGATGGCGGGCGCGCTCAGGCCCAGGTGCGGGTCGTTGGCCAGCAGAGGCTGGCCGGTCTTCGTGCGCGAACCGGCCACCACCCAGTTGTTGGAGCCCTTGTTCTCGTTGAAGCCGAAACCGGCGGTCCAGTCGCGCAGGTCCAGCGCGATGCGCTCGCGCCAGCCGGCGACCTCGGCGACCTCGCCTGCGGACGGCGCCTGCGAGGTCGCGGTGCCGTTGCCCGGCTTGCTGCCCGTGCCGTTGACCTTGAACACGCCCAGCTCGCGGTACAGCCGGCCCAGATCGGCCGTGGCTGCGGGCGCCTCGCCCGGGTACGGCGGGAACAGTTCCCACAGCGCGGGCGTGTCCAGCACCTGCAGCGCGGACAGGCGCGCGAACTCGTTGCCCCAGTTGCCGCCCAGGTCCAGCGCCATCATGATCGACCAGCCCACGCTGTCCGCCGGGTCCCACCAGGCGCCTCGCTTTGCCTCTTCACGGGGGTCCACGCCCAGCACCAGAAACTCGGGCGTGAGCGCCTGTTCGCTGCCGGCGAAGAAGGCGTTGACGCCCGCGCTGTACGCCTCCACGGCGGCCTTCGCATCCGGCGGCAGCGTGGCCAGTTGGCGCAGCGCCACCTGGCGGATGCCCAGGGTGCGCATGAGCTTGTCGGTCTCCAGCGTGGCCGGGCCCAGGAACTCGGACAAGGTGCCGCGCATGACCGCGCGGTTGAAGGCGAGCTGCCAGCCGCGCTCCTGCGCGTGCACGTAGCCCAGCGCCATCCAGGCGTCGCGCGGACCCTGCGCCAGGATGTGCGTCACATCGCTGCCGTCGCGGTTGACCTGAACCGGCGCGGCCAGCCCGCTCACCTGCAATTGGCCATCGGTCTGCGGAATCGTCTGTCTGGCGTACCACAGGCCCAGGGCGGCGGCCAGCACGAGCAACAGGCCGATCAGGGTGGCGAGGCGGCGGATCCAGCGCATGGATTTGTCTCACGGATTTATGACGAGCCGCGAGGATATACCCCTGATGGGTATGGCGCAGATGGACGCTTGTCACGCAAGTGGCGATGCGGGACTCAGACCGATGCGAGCGCGTTGCCTTCTGGTACTCCGCAGGGCAGACGATCCCGCCCAGAAGCTACCGTCCATGGACCTTTCAATCGCCACGCCCTCTGTTCCGCTCGACGCGGTCTTCATGCGAACGCGCCGGTGCAATGAGGAGATATCGCTGCATCGCTTGCACGGTGACGGTGACATCGCCACCGTGTTGTCTTTGCGTGAGGAGATCGATCTGTCAGTGCATGCCGCTGCAGGAGCTCGCTTTCAAGAGCTCGAAAAGAAACGAGACGCGTGCGGCATCGTCGTTGCGTTTGATTTGATGGATCAGCGAATCGGCACGATTCGAATCGTTCCGCTGGGCTACGGACTGACGCTGACGGAAGAGTTCCTGCCGCAACTTCCATCTGATGATTTTTCGTTGACGTGTGGGGCCTGGGAGGTCGGCCGCTTGGTAATGGCGCCCCAATATCGAACCGACGTCGACGCCTTGCGACACTGCCTTCAGAAAGCTCTGCTGCACGCATTCGCCGATGCCCATGTAGAGACGTTGTGGGCCACCTGCACGCGAGCATTGAGCCGGCTGTATCGCCGATTTGGTTTCGCAACATTGGCTCAAGACCTGCCATTGCCGGGGACGAACAAGGTCTACTCCCTCATACGTGGGACGGCGGATGACGTGGATAGGGCCTTGAAGCGCTGCTCTTGAGCCTGGCACGACGCCGACGCAAAAATCACTTCAGAAGGCGGTGTCTCCCATGGTTTCCTGGTTCAAACAGCTCTTTGCCTACTTCAAGTCTTATCACCAGCCCAGCCCTTTGCTGCTGCGCTACATGATCTTCTTCGGAGTGATCGGATATCCCTTGATGTACGGAATGCGCTATGTACGATCTTCATCTGGATACGACGACTTCATGCTTCGAATGACAGTCGTATCGTTGCTGCTGCTTCTTGCAGCCAGGAACTACTGGCCCAAGCGATTGCAAGCCTGCTACCTGCCCGCCTGCTACATCGCGATGACGATCGCTCTGCCGTTTACGCTCGTCTTCACGTCGCTCAAGAATGGCGGCGGTCCGGCGGCAGTGGGCAACACATTCATGTCGGTGTTCCTGCTTATGTTGTTGGCCGACTGGCGCAACTTCATCGTGATGTTGATCGTCGGTTTTGGCGCCGCGGCAGGCATCTATGCATGGACGGACCCGAACCCCCAATTGCCACTCGAGTATGTGCTCCGGCTGCCGGTACTGGTGGTTGGCGTGGTGGGTGGAAGTCTTTTCAAGTTCGCCCTGGAGCAGGCCACGGTAGAGCGGGTTCGGCAGGCCTATGCCTCGCTTGCCGGATCCATTGCGCATGAGATGCGCAATCCCATGGCGCAGGTCCGGTACAGCCTAGACAACATTCGACAGGCGCTTCCAGTTCTCGGCGCGCATGAGCAAGGCACGTTTGGCTCGGGGACGGAAATAGAACGGTTGCATCGTCACGTCTCCCAAGGAGAGATGGCCGTGCAACGGGGACTTCAGGTCATCACCATGACACTCGACGAGGTGAACGACAAGCCACTCGACTCCCAGCGCTTCGCCTACCTGTCCGCCGCACAGGTGTGTGCCAAGGCGGTGGAGGAGTACGGCTACGACAACGATCTGCAGCGTGCCAAGGTCAAACTTCTGATACACGACGATTTCGTTTTTCGTGGAGATGAGACAGCGGTTCTATTTGTCCTATTCAATTTGATGAAAAACGCGCTGTACTACCTGTCGATCTATCCCGACGCGCGACTACAGATATCCGTGGGGAGCAACTTGATCGTGGTGCGCGATGACGGACCTGGCATGGATGCTGAAGTCTTGCAGACGCTTTTCAAGCCGTTCCGATCGACGGGAAAGCTTGGCGGGACTGGATTGGGCCTGGCCTACTGCCACCGAGTGATGCGTGCATTCGGCGGCGACATACGTTGCGAGTCAGTACTCGGCAGCCATACCGAGTTCATTCTGAGCTTCCCACCAGTGGATGCAAAGGAGCTCGAGGCGCGGGGTGCTGCGTTTCTGATCGAAGTCCGCGAGCAGTGGGCAGGCCGGCGTCTCCTCGTGGTTGATGACGACAGCGCATTGCGTATGTCCACACTGCTGATGCTGCAGCCGTTGGACGTGGTCGTTGAGGAGGCTGCAGACGGCCTGCAGGCGCTGGATGCGCTCAGAGCGCACTCTTACGACGTGGTGGTGTTGGATCTGAACATGCCCGGCATGAGCGGCTATGAGCTTGCCGAACGTGTGCGTCGCGGCGATGCTCCAGCCAATCGACACACCTGCCTCCTCGCGCGCACGAGCGAGTCCGGTCATCTCACGCGCGTGAAAATCGGGAACGCCGGCTTCGATGGCTTCGTGAGCAAACCTGTGGACCGGATCGGGCTGTTGGACGCCGTGAACCAAGCCATGCACGCGCGCGAACGTGGACACTGGAGCGCCCGAGATCGCTTGAAGGACAAGCGAGTGCTGCTGGTGGACGACAACCCGTGCAACCGCGCGGCTATAGCGGCGTATCTCAGGCAGGCGGGAGCCCACGTGTTGGAGACAGACAGCGGCGACGCTGCGCTACACGAGCTACGCCGCGATGACGCTTGGCACGCCGTCGTCCTCGATATCCATATGCCAGGCATGAGCGGAATCGAACTGGCTCGGGCCATTCGCGCGCTGGGTGGCTGTCTGAACGCGGTTCCCATTCTGGCGGTTACTGCGCACGCGGGCGACGACGAGGTTGCGGAGGCGCGCGCGGTTGGCGTGGGCGACTTTGTCCTCAAGCCCGTGGAGGCGCCGCTGCTATACGAACGCCTAGGTTCAATGGTGGGCCTGCAACCTTTGAAGCGCGAGGTTGCCTCAGCTACCGTCGCGATTCCGGTTGTGACAACTCTGATCAATGTTTGTCGCCTGGAGGGTTTCCTGCGCATTGGCTTGGTTGACGAATTGCTGGGCGATTACCTACCTCGCATCCATTCACTGGTGGAGCAACTCGCTGTCGCTGCCAACGAGCGTGATAGGCAAAGAGCCATCGACGTGCTGCATTCCTTGGTCGGCACAAGCGGTGAAGTGGGGGCGCAAGCACTGCACCATTTCAGTCGTGGCATATATGTGCCGCTGCTTGAGCGGCAGCAGTGGCCGTCGCAGGACATTGACTGGCTCGCCCAGCTTCGAGACCTCGCGCAACACACCAACCGCGAACTGCTCGACTGGGTCGCGCTGCGACGTTCGAGCGTCACCGAGTAAAAGTTCGTTGCCAGGCTTTGCCGCTGAAGACCATGGTTACTAAGCCTTAGCGCGCGCTGGCGGCCGCGTTGCGGGCCAGCGCCATGCTGCCGTCCATGAGCTTGAAGGCCACGGTGGGGGCGCTGAAATCGGAGAACGGCGCACCCAGCGAGATCTCGCCGTCGCTGGTCAGCAGGCATTCCTGGCGGCGCAGCTGCACCACCGAATCGCTGCCGCCGAAGCGCACCCAGGTGCCATAGCTGCTCACGTCTTCCAGCACGTAGTTGCCCGAGCGCAGGCCGATGGTGGCGTGCATGCGCGAGACGCGCGGGTCGCTCACCACGAAGCTGGCCTCGGGCACGCGGCCGATGCGCAGCGGCAGCTCGCCGGAGCCGAAGGTGCGTGTGGCGTCGAGCCAGGCGAGTTCGATGCCGGCGAAGTCGGAATCGTCTTTGGGCGTGAGGGCGTGCAGGTCGGCGGGCACGGTGAGGAACTCGGACTGCATGTCGGCCTGCCACTCGATGCGGAACACCTCGCAGGGATCGACCTTGCCCTTGATGCGCATGGCGCCGAGGTTGCGGCTGCGCACCAGCGAGCGCGGTTCGAGCTGGTGGATGACGGTGTCGCTGGCGAAGATCTGCTCGGGCCCGGCCAGGTCGCTCAGTCGCGAGGCCAGGTTCACCGCATCGCCGAAGCAGTCGCCGTCCACCCACACCACCGCACCGCGCGCCAGGCCGATCTGCATGAGCAGCTTGAGGTGGGCCGGCCATTGCTGCACGCGCTTGCCATGCTCCTGCTGGATCTGGACCATGGAATCGACGGCCGCGCGGTTGTCCGCGAAGGCCATCAGCACACCGTCGCCCAGCATTTTCACCACCGTGCCGCCGTTGGCCTGGCCGCGCGAGCCGATCCACTGCGTCAGCTTGGTGACCGCCTTGGTGGCCCGGTCATTGCCCAACGTCTCGAACACGGACGTGCTACCGGTGAGGTCGACAAAGGCGATCGTGAGTTCGGGCATGGGTGGGGAAAACCTGCGGACCATTAGAGCATGGCCCCTCGAGCAGATCGTTACATCCTCAACCGATGCGAGTGGCCTTTGCGCGACGTGAAAGGCCATGTCGGGTGTGTCGCGCCGCCAACAATGAGTGCAAAAGCTTTACTTGCCTAAGGTAGTGCATGAGACTCCTGCGCTAACGGCATGATTTACTGTTGTTTTTTCCGATGTATCAGGGCTTGCGTGATTGCATCGACATACTTCAAGCCGTATTCTGGCCCTCCCTTTCGTGTGACGGAACTCTCACGCCCATGCGCTGGTTCAAGCCAAGTCTCCGCAACAGCATCTCGGCCCTGCTGGGCCCGAGCGCGCGCGCGGACGACGAGGACGAACTGGAACCCGTGCGCGAGGCCATGCTGGCCGTGCTGGGCGAAGAAGGCGCGCGCCTGAACCCGTCCCTCAAGCGGCGCCTGAAGTTCATGCACGACGCGCACAGCCTCTGGTATGCGCGTGGCGAACTGGTCGCGGTGCTCAGCCGCGTGCACGGCGAGGCGCTGGCGGTGCACCGCGTGCAGGGCCTCTCGCCGGTGTTCCAGGGCCTCGTGCCCAAGGCGCTGATCGACGCGTCCCGCATACGACGCGTCTGACCACCCCCTCAGTGGTGGTGGTCGTGATCGTGGGGCTCATGCCCCCAGAATATCAAGGCGTCGCGCCCCTCCACCACCATGTCCACCGTGCGCCCCACGGGCAGCAGCACCTTGGTGGGCACATGCCCGAACGGCAGGCCGGTATAGATCGGGGTTTTGGTCTTTGAACGCAGCCAGTCCGTCACGGTCTTGAGCGAGAAGCCGCGGTCGTAGCCCGGCACCGGCTTGAAGCGGTTGAACGAGCCCAGCAGCACGGCCTTCTGCGCGTCGAGCACGCCCGCCAGCAGCAACTGCGTCAGTTGGCGCTCCAGGCGGTACGGGTGCTCACCCACGTCTTCCAGGAACAGCACCCCGCCCTTCACCCCCGGCAGGTAGGGCGTGCCCACCAGCGAACACAGCACGCTCAGGTTGCCGCCCCACAGCGTGGCTTCGTGCACGTGTCGCCTGGGTTTGGCGGCGTGGGCCCTGGCGTCGGCCAGCGGCAGGGTCCAGCCCGAGCCCTCGGCCGAGCCATCGAGCAAGTCGCCGAAGCAGGCCAGCATGATCTCGTCGGGTTCGGCCTCGGTGCCGAAGTCCTCGCCCAGCGCGGGGCCGGCCCAGGTGGTGGCGCCGGCCTTGGCGAACAGCGCCAGCTGCAGCGCGGTGAAGTCGCTCAGACCGACGAAGCGCGTGCCTTTGTCGATGGCTTTCGTGATGGCCTTGTAGGGCAGTTCGGGCAGGAGGCGCGTGAGCCCATAGCCGCCGCGCGAGATCAGCGCCACGTCGGCGCCACTGGCCGCGGCGCGGCCGATGGCGGCCAGGCGGGTGGCGTCGTCGCCCGCAAAGCGCATGTGGGCGCGCAGCGCGTCGGCGTCGATCTCGACCTCGTGGCCCAGGGCCTCGAGCCGCTTCACGCCGCGTCGGAACGCGGCCTTGTCGCGCACCGCGCTGGCAGGGGAATAGATGTAGATGTGGCTCATGAATCCGAAGGAGAAAAATGCCTCAGGGCCGCGCGCGCGATGGGCTCGCCGTGCTCCTGCACGAAGTGACCGGCCTGGGGCAGCAGCATGGGTTCGGGGCAGCCGCGGATGTCCTCGCGCAGCGCGCGCATCACCGGCTCGCCGAGCACCGGGTCCTGCTGGCCGATGGCCATGAGGCTCTGGCCTTGCCACTGCTCGCGCCAGAAGCGGCGCGCCTCACGGCCGACGGCGGCGCCGTCGCTGTCGGGAAACTCGGGGACCATGGGCGGGAACGCGCGCAAGGCGGCGCGGTGGCCGCGGTCGGGGAACGGCGCGTCGTAGGCCGCGCACTCGGCCTCGCTCATCTGCGGGTTGCCGCGCGCAAACAGGCGGCTCACCGAGAAGTCGGGCTTGCTCGCGCACATGTCGCGCCAGGCCAGGAAGCCCGGCGACAGCGGCGCCTCGCCGGTGGCCAGTGTGGTGTTCATCAGCAGCACGCCCCGGTAGCGATCGGGCGCGGCCATGGGCAGCGTCAGGCCCAGCAGGCCGCCCCAGTCCTGCACCACCAGCACCACATCGCGCAGGTCCAGCCGCTCCACGAATTCCAGCAGCACCTGGCGGTGCCAGGTGAAGGAATGGGCGCCGTCCTTCTTGGGTTTGTCGCTCTTGCCGAAGCCGATGAGATCGGGCGCGACCACGCGATGCCCCGCACCCAGGAACACCGGGACCATGTGGCGATAGAGGTAGCTCCAGGCCGGGTTGCCGTGCAGGCAGAGCCAGGTCAAGGTCCGCTCGCCCTGAGCCTGTCCAAGGGCTGGACCTTCGTCCAGGTAGTGCAAGCGAAGCCCGCCCAGCGCGGGCAGATCGCTCAGGTAGCGCGGTGCCCAGGGGTAACCGGGCAGGTTCTCGAAGGCGGCATCGGGTGTGCGCAGGGCGTCCTCGCGCAGGGGATGGGGGTTCATGCGGCGCTCCTTGAAGAATTCGCGCAGCAGCTCGGCGCCTGCGCTGGCCAGCACGCCGCCCTGAACCCGCGTCTGGTGGTTCAGTTGCGGCTGCGCGAAGAGGTCGATCACCGAGCCCGCGGCGCCCGTCTTCGGGTCGGGGGCACCGTACACCACGCGGTCCAGCCGGGCGTGCAGCATGGCCCCGCTGCACATGGCGCAGGGCTCCAGCGTCACGTAGAGGGTGCAGCCGTCGAGCCGGTAGTTGCCCAGGCGGCGCGCGCCTTCGCGCAGGGCCACCATCTCGGCGTGCGCGCTCGGGTCGTGCGAGCCGATGGGGGCATTGCGGCCGGTGGCGATGACGGCGTCGTTCTTCACCAGCACGGCCCCCACGGGCACTTCGCCCGCCTCGGCGGCGGCGCGGGCCTCGTTCAGCGCCAGGCGCATGAAGGCTTCGTCACGGTCCTGGCTCGGCGTCATGCGGGCGAGTGTAGGCGAGCGCCCTCACCCGACGCTCTTTCAGAGGGGAAGGATCCGAACGGCCCGCGCGCTCTGGCATGATCCCGGGTTGCCCAGGGAAAACCCTCAATAAATGTCCACCCCCCGCACGAGCGGCCGGCTGTGGGAGCTCGACGCGCTGCGCGGCCTCATGCTGGTGCTCATGACCCTTACCCACATGCCCACCGGCTTCTCGCCGGTGCTGAGCCAGCCCTTCGGCTTCGTCTCGGCGGCGGAGGGCTTCGTGTTCCTGTCGGCGCTGCTGGCCGGGCGCGTCTACGGCGCGCGGGCCGAACGCGTGGGTGTCGCCGAGCTGCGCGCTGCCCTGTGGCGGCGCGCCGGCCAGCTCTACCTGTGCCAGCTGGCGCTGCTGCTGCTGGCTTTCACGCTCATCGCCTGGTTGGGTGTGGTGCGCCACCAGGGTGGCGTCACCGGCTTGCTCGAGTACTTCTTCATCGACCGCGCGACCGCCGTGGGCGCGGCGCTGGTGCTGCTGCACAACCCGCCGCTGCTGGACGTGCTGCCGCTCTACATCCTCTTCATGCTGGTCACGCCCTGGCTGCTGGTACACGGCCGCCGCCACGGCTGGCGTGGCCTGCTGTGTGCCAGCCTGCTGCTGTGGCTGGCCGAGCAATGGGGCCTGGGCGCGGCCCTGCATGGCCTGGCGCGCGCCTACGGCTGGCCCGTGCCCTACCGCGACATGGGTGCCTTCCACCTGTTCGCCTGGCAGCTGTTGTGGGTGGCCGGGCTGTGGCTGGGCAGCCGCCGCACCCCGATGCCGCGCCCGCGCTGGTGGGTCTGGGTCCCGGCGATGCTGCTCGCGGCGGCCGCCCTGCTCTGGCGCCACATGGTGGGGCAAGACCCGATGCCCGGCGTGCCGGCGGTGGCCGCGCTGTTCGACAAATGGTCCCTGGGCCCCCTGCGCCTGCTCAACGGCGCCTGCCTGGTCGCCTTGCTGCTGGTCAGCGCGCCGCTGTGGCGTGCCCTGCCTCGCCCGCTGCCGCTGGAACTGCTGGGCCGCCAGTCGCTGCCGGTGTTCTGTGCGCACCTGGTGATCGTGCTGTTCACCCTGGCGTTCTTCGGCTCGATCCAGACCCTGCGGCCCTGGAGCACCGACGCCCTGCTGCTGGCGGCCGCCTTCGCCAGCCTGTTCGCGGTGGCGCTGGCCGCGCAGTGGCGCGACGGGGGCGGTCGCCTGCGCCCCATGCTGGCGGGCGCCCTGCGCTGAGGTTCCCCGGACCCGCGGCCGGGAACTTCACCCGTGGCCCGGCGCTCCAGCCAGGCTGAACCTGCCCGCCTTGCGGCCCGTGCCCAGCGGGCCGGGCTGCGCGTCTCCTCAAACCGCTTCCGCCATGCGATCCACGGACACCCGTCGCTGGGAGCTCGACGCCTTGCGCGGCCTGATGCTCATCCTGATGACGACGACCCACCTGCCGACGCGCTATGCGTCGATCACGGGACAGCCCCTGGGCTTCGTCTCGGCCGCCGAGGGCTTCGTCTTTCTCTCCGCCTACATGGCCGGCCTGGTGTACGCGGCCCGCGGACGGCGCGACGGTGAGGATGCGATGCGCCGGGCTTTCTGGGGGCGCGCGGTGGCGCTCTATGCCTGCCAGATCGCGCTGATCGGCTTCGCCTTCACCGTGATCGCGGGCCTCGCCGTGGCGGGCCGCCAGCCCGCCGTCACCGACCTGCTCGCCTTCTACCTGGCCGAGCCGCTGACGGCCATGCTGAGCGCGGCACTGCTGCTCTACAACCCCGCGCTGCTGGACATCCTGCCCATCTATATCGTGTTCATGGTGGTCAGCCCGCTGGTGATCATGCATGGGCGCCGCGGTGCCTGGGGCTGGATGCTGGGGCTGAGCCTGGCGCTGTGGTTCGGCGCTCAATTCGGCCTGGGTCCCCTGCTGCACGGCGCCCTGCAGCGGGTGGTGGCGCTGCCCGTGCGTTACCAGGACATGGGCGCCTTCGAGATCCTGGCCTGGCAGTTCCTGTGGATGCTGGGCCTGTGGATGGGCGCCACGCGGCACGAGGCAGGCCCGAATCCGGTGCCGCCCATCCCGCGCTGGATGCTGTTGCTGGCGCTGTTCATGGCGCTGCTGTGCTTCGTCTGGCGCCACGCCGTCGGCCAGGTGCCGCTGCCGGGCGTGGACGCGGTCAATCGCCTGTTCGACAAGTGGACGCTGGGGCCGCTGCGCCTGCTGGACTTCCTGTCGCTGCTGTTGCTGGCCCTGCATGTCGGACCGGGCCTGGCGCGCCGCCTGCCGCGCCTGCGCGCGCTGGAGCTGCTGGGGCGCGCCTCCCTGCCGGTGTTCTGCGCGCACCTGGTGATGTCGCTGGTGGCGCTGGCGCTGCTGGGCGCGGCCACCGATCAGCGCGCCTGGTGGATCGACACCGCCGTGCTGGTGCTGGGACTCGCCGGGCTGTGGGTAACGGCCTGGGCCACCCGGGCCCTGGAGCGCTGGCGACGCGGTGCCGCCGGGCGCGCCGGCGCGGTGTCCGTCGTCAGAGCTTCAGACGCGCCGAGATGAGGTCGCGCCAGATGCCGTAGCCGGTGGCGTTGAGGTGCAGGCGGTCAGCGCCGAACAACTCGCCCCGGGGCCGGCCGGCCTCGTCGAGCATGGCGCTGTGCACGTCGATGAAGTCGAGCTGGGGATGGCCGTCGGTGTAGGCCTTGATCAGCCGGTTGGTGGCCTGGATCGCGGGCAGCAGCAGTTCGCGCGCCGGGCTGGGTTTGATCGAGACGAAGGCGATGCGCGTGGCCGGCGCCGCCTGCAGAACCTGCTGCACGAAGCGCTCGTAGCGCAGCAGCACCTCGGCCGGCGTGGCGCCCTCGTCCAGATCGTTCTCGCCCGCGTACAGCACCACCTGGCGCGCCTGGTAGGGCAGCACCAGCCGGTCGATGAACGCCACGCAGTCGGCCAGACGCGAGCCGCCAAATCCGCGCTTGATCACCACCGGCTGCTGCTGGAAGGCCGTCTCCAGCTTGTCCCACAGGCGGATCGAGGAACTGCCCACGAACAGCACGCCACCGGGCTCGGGACGTGACAGGCGGTCCTGCTCGGCGAATGCCTGCAGGCTGGTGCGCCAGCGCAGCTCGGCGGCCAGCGGGTCGAAGGCGGCGCGCGCCACCGCTGGCGCGACGACGGCGGGCGGCAGGTTCACCAGGCGCTCCACCGCGCTGGTGGTGGCGAAGCCGGCGGGCAGCGCGACGGGCGCTGCAGGGCCGGCAGGCTGCGCCCCCGCCAACGGGCTCAGCGCAGCACCCAGCGCGCACGCGGCGAGCCGCCGACGGATCGTGAAACGGTCGCTCATGATGGTTCGGTGGTTCCCAGGTTCAGCCGGCGCATCCAGCCCGCCAGGGCCTGCTCCTGCTCGCCGCCCTGTTCATACAGGCGCAGCATCGCCGCGTGGGATTCGCGGCGGTGCTGGTTGAGCTTGACCTTGCAGCGAAGTTCCAGCACCCGCAGCTCGAAGGCGTGGATTCCCTGCATGAGCTTGTGCTGGAAGTCCTCGGGCAGGCTGCGCCACTGCTCGGCGTAGGCAGGGTCGTGTTCGTGGATGAGGTGCTTGAGCAGGCGGTCCTTGTCGTCGAAGGACTCGATGAAGCGCGCCTCGACGCGCGCCTGCACCATGAGGTAATTCCAGGTCGGCACGCGCTGCACATCCGGGTAGACGCGCGGCGTCATGTAGGCGTGCGGGCCGTTGAAAACCACCAGGGCCTGGGGCCGCTCGCGCAGGTGCGCCGCCTGCGGGTTGGGCCGGGCCACGTGGCCCAGCAGGGTGAGGCCCTCGCCCCCTTCCCCGCCGTCCACCGCATGCAGCGGCAGCGGCGTGAGGAAAGGAAACCCCGCCTCGTCGGTGGTGATGAGCTGCGCGAACGGGTGCGCGCGCATCAGCGCCAGCGCGATCGCTGGGTCCGTGGTGGCGAACTGGGGTGGGAGGTACATGGGTCGACCGCCCAGGGCTCGAGGCGGCCGGGGCGTCCACGGATTGTTTCATATGCAATCTGCGGCGTCGCCCGATGTGATGCCGCTGTCATGCGGGGAAACCATGATCGCGGCCACACGAGCCGTCGTTGCCGGAGCCTCCCCATGCCGAATCCGTTCAAGTCCCTGTCCCTCACCCTGCTGGCGGGCGTGCTGCTGTGCCTGGCCCTCGCGGTGGCCGCCTGGCGCACGGGACGCCTGGCCTGGTGGGGGGCGGAAGGCCTGGCGGTGGGCGCGCTCGCGGCGGGTTTGTGGCTGCGCCGGCGGCCCCGCCGCCTGGAGGCGGACCCCGAGCGCTGGGCGAGTTTCTGAACGCGCCCGCGCGGATCAGGCGCCGCCGCTGAACACGCCGCCGTAGCGCTTTCTCAGCTCGTTCTTCTGCACCTTGCCCGTGCCGCCCACGGGCAGCGCGTCCAGGAACACCACGTCTTCGGGCACCCACCACTTGGCCACCCGCTCGCCCAGAAAGCCCAGGATCTCGTCCTTCTCCAGTGCGGCGCCGGGCTTGCGCACCAGCAGCAGCAGGGGCCGTTCGTCCCACTTGGGGTGCTTGATGCCGATCACCGCCGCCTGCGCCACGGCCGGGTGGCCGGCGGCGGCGTTCTCCAGGTCGATGGAGCTGATCCACTCGCCGCCACTCTTGATCACGTCCTTGGTGCGGTCGCGGATGGTCATCACGCCGTCGGGGGCGATGGTGGCGATGTCGCCCGTGGGAAACCAGCCATCCACCAGGGCCGTGCGATCGGCCTTGTAGTAGCGCTCCACGATCCACTGGCCGCGCACCATCAGTTCGCCCTGGGACGTGCCGTCGCGCGGCAGCGTGGCGCCCATCTCGTCGACCACCTTGATTTCGATGCCCGAGACCACCTTGCCCTGGCGCGCCACCAGGGCGTGGCGCTCCTCGGCCGGCTTGTCCCAGTCGGCCGCGCTCAGGTTGCTCAGCGTGGCGATGGCGGCGGTCTCCGTCATGCCCCAGCCGTGGCGCACCTCCACGCCGTAGACGTCGTTGAACTTCTCGATCAACGCGCGCGGCATGGCCGAGCCGCCCACCGCCGTGCGTCGCATCGTCGAGAACCGCAGGCCGCCCTGTTCCACGTGCTGCAGCAGGCCCATCCAGATGGTGGGCACGCCGGCGCTGATGGTCACCTTCTCGCTTTCCATCAGCTCGTACAGGCTGGCGCCATCCAGGCGCGGGCCGGGCAGCACGATGCGCGCGCCCGCCACCATGGCCGCGTACGGAATGCACCAGGCGTTGATGTGGAACATGGGCACCACCGGCAGGATGCTCTCGCGCGTGGACAGGCCCAGCACGTCGGGCAGGCAGGCCGTGGTGGCGTTGAGCACGATGGCGCGGTGCGAGTACAGCACGCCCTTGGGGTTGCCCGTGGTGCCCGAGGTGTAGCAAAGCACCGCGCCGGTCTTCTCGTCGAATTCGGGCCAGTCGAAGGTGTCGGGCTGGTGGGCGATCAGGTCCTCGTACGCCAGCGGTTTCACCGCGCCGGCGGCGTCGGGCAGGTGCACGGCATCGCTCAGGCAGACCCAGGCCAACACCCGCGGGCACTTGTCCGCGATGGCTTGCACCAGCGGTGCGAAGGTGCTGTCGAACAGCACCACGCGGTCCTCGGCGTGGTTGAGGATGTAGACGAGCTGCTCGGGGTGCAGGCGCGGGTTGCAGGTGTGCATCACCATGCCGCTGCCCGAGACCGCGTAGTAGGCCTCCAGGTGGCGGTGGTTGTTCCAGGCGATGGAAGCCACCGCGTCGCCGGGCTGCAGGCCCAGCCCGCGCAGGGCGTTGGCCAACTGGCGCGCGCGCCGGGCGATCTGGGCGATGCTGAAGCGCACGGTGGGGCCGTGCGTCTCGCGCGAAACGACCTGTTGATCGGCGTGCTGCGCGGCGCTGTGTTCGAGCAGGCCCGAGATCAGCAGCGGGCGGTCCATCATGAGGCCGGGTTTGAGCATGGGGCTTTGTCTCCTGGTGGCGCACAAGGCGCTTGTTGCGTAGGCGGGTGTGGCCCGCCATTCTCAGTCGAAGCCGACACCAGCGGGCCGGGGCCCACGAGGGCCCCACGAGGGCCCCACGAGGACGGGCGCCGGTGCGATGATGGCGGCGCTCACCTCCCCGCCCATGGACGCCCTCCACCACCCCGCCTTCCAGAGCCTCGCCCAGCCCGCGCTGCTGTGCCTGGCCTGCCTGGCGCTGCTGCGCACGGCCCGCGCCCCCGCGCTGCGCCCCTGGTGGCCCATGGGCGGAGCCATTGCCCTGGCGCTGTCGCTGGGCCTGTGGCCCGGCCTGTTGTGGCCCACCACGGCACAGGCGCACAAGCTGCCCTGGATCGCGCTGCTCGGCCTGCTGGCCATGCTGCCCGCGCTGCTGGGCTCGCGCGCCGCGCGCAGCACCGACGCGCCCGCCCGGCCCTGGGGCCTGGGCGCGCTCGCCTGGCTGGGCGCCGCGGCCTGGCTGCTGGGCCCCGTGCCCACGCCGGGTCGCCTGCTGGCGGTGCTTGCGGGCGTGCTGCTGCTGGCCTTGCTGGCCTGGTCGCCGCGCGCGCCACAGGCCGAGCCCACCGGTGCCGCCGGCTCGGCCGCCGCGCTGGCGGTGGCGCTGCTGGGCCTGACGGCGCTGGGCGGCCTGGGCGGCTCCCTGTTGCTGGCCCAACTGGGCCTGGTGCTGACGGTGTGCGCCGCCCTGCCCGGCCTGTGGACCTGGGGCCTGCCGCGCTCGGGTCTGCGCCTGTCGGCCGCCGCGCTGATGCCGCTGGGTGTCGCGGGCCTGGGGCTGGCCTGCCTGGTGTACATGGGCGGCCAGGCCCCGGTGGCTTCGCTGGGCTGCTTGGGCTTGTCGCTCACGGCGCCCTGGTGGCTGGCCGGCACCACCTGGAGCGCGCGCCACTGGCGCTGGCGACCACTGGTGGTGGCACTGCTGGCCGCGCTGCCGGTGGCACTCGCCCTGTTCTGGCAGGCCAGTGCCGGCGCGCCCCCGGGCGATGCAGGCAGCACCGACCGGGACGACCCCTACTACACGCCGCGTTGGCAATAGCGAATAGCGGCACATGGCGCGCCCCGGCGAACCCAAGCTCCAGACCCTGACCGACGTGCCGCGCGACTGGCCGGCGCTGTGGGCGCGCCTGCTGGCCGTGCGCCTGGGCACCGCAACCGGTGGCCACGCCGGACCGGCCCTGAGCAACGGCGAGGGCTGGCGCCTGCAGGGCCGCTACAGCGCGCGCAGCGCGGAGCTGTTCAGCCTCTACAAGCCGCTGCTGGACGCGCGCACCGCGCACGACGGCCGGCCCTGGGTGATGGCCCAGATGGGGCAGAGCCTGGATGGCTTCGTGGCCACCGCCACGGGCGACTCCTACTACGTGAACGGCGCGCACAGCCTGCTGCACCTGCACCGCCTGCGCGCGCTGTGCGACGCGGTGCTGGTGGGCGTCGGCACGGTGGCCATCGACAACCCGCAGCTCACCACGCGCCGCGTGCCGGGGCCGAACCCGGTGCGCGTGCTGTTCGACCCGGCGGCCAGCCTGGACGGCCACGCGCGCGCGCTGCGCGACGGCCTGGCGCCCACGCTGTGGCTGTGCGACGAGCGCCACGCCCAGGCCGCGCGCGAGCGGCTGCCGCGCGGCCTGGCCGCGCCGGCCGAAGTGCTGGGCGTGCCGGGGCTGCTCGACGCCCCGGGCGACGGCCCGGACGTGCGGCGCGCCGTGGCCGCCCTGGCCGCGCGCGGCCTGCGCCTGCTGTTCGTGGAGGGCGGCGGGGTCACCGTGTCGCGCTTTTTCGCCGCGGGGGCGCTGCAGCGGCTGCACCTGGCGGTGTCGCCGGTGCTGGTGGGCCAGGGCCGGCGCGGCTTGCGCGTGCCGGCACAGACGGTGATGGCCGACTGCCCGCGCCCGCCCGCCCACCGCGTGGCACTGGGCGAGGACACGCTGTGGGACCTGGATCTGTCCGGGGCGGTGCCGCGCGGCTGAAGCCGCGCTCCGCTCAGGGGCGGGGCATGGGCTCGCGGTCAGCGCGCGGGCCAGGCCAGCAGGTCGAGGTGTCCCACACGCAAGCGGCTCGAGTCGATCGCACGCAGTCGCCGCGCCCGCCACGCCCGCACCCGCGGTGCCTGCGTCGGCTCCTGCTCGATCGCGGCCCGCGCGAAGCCTTCGATCATGGCGGTCGTCATGGCCTGGTCCCCGGGCCCCACGCGCCAATCGCTGCGCCCCAGCGCCACCCGGTAGCCGCGCGCGCGCAGCGCCTGCGCCAGCCAGGGCACGGCCCGCGCGCCCAGCGCCGGCCCCAGGCCCTTGTCGCGGCCCTGGTGGGCGGCGAACAGCCCGCCGATCCAGGCGTCGTCGGCATCGGCCGGCGACCAGGTGTGGCCACCGTCCACGTTCAGGGCGAAGAACAGCGTGGCGCGCGCTTCGCTGGCGTGCCGCACGAGGTCGCCCAGCCAGTCGGCACCCGCCAGGTCCAGCAGCGCGGAAGCGGTGACCAGTTGCACCGCCGCCCAGGGCAAGCTGGGCAGCCCACGCGCGAGCTCGGCCTCGCGCCGCAGCAGCGTGGCGTCGAAGCCCCGGCCGCGCCAGCGCAAGGGCGCGTCGAGCGAGCTGGCTGCATCGGCGGGCAGCGGCCAGGCGCGCAGCAGCGCCGCGTCGTGGTCCAGCGCCAGCCAGTGCTGCTCGCCGCCCAGCCGCGGCGCCAGCCAGCGCCAGTTGGCGCCCGTGCCGCAGCCCAGGTCCATCACGCGCCAGGGGCCCTGCCCGGGCCTCAGGGTCCGCAGGCGCGCCACCAGCCGCGACGAACCGTCGCGCGCCGCCGCGTCGAAAGGTCCGCGCAGCGCGAGCCAGTCGGCGTCGAACGCCTCGGCGGTGCTCACTGGACTACCCTCCGTGCTGCGCACTGCGGGGCTGAGCGCCTTGGGAGCGGCCCGGCGGCGCTCATTCCCTGGCCCCCATCACCGCCTCGATCACGGCGTCGAAGCGCGCCGCCTGCTCGGCCCACGAGGGCAATCGCCGGGCGGCCTCCCGAGCGCCCTCGGCCAGGCGCTCGCGCAGCGCGGCGTCGGTGATGACCCGGGCCAGTGCCTCGCGCCAGGCGGCCTCGTCGCCCGCCGGGGGCAGCAGGCCCGCCCCCGGTGGCACCGTGCTGGCCAGGGCGCCCGCAGGGCTCGCCACGATGGGCAGGCCGTTCAGCAGGGCCTCGTTGATCACCATGCCGAAGCCCTCATAACGCGAGGCGAGCACGAAGACATCGGCCGCCGCGTAGCGCGCGTGCAGCGCCGTGTCGACCAGTTCGCCGTGCCACACCACCCGCCCCGCGAGCGGCCCCGAAGCGGTGCTGGCGATCAGGCCACTCGCGCAGGCCGTGTCGCGTTCGGCGCTGCCCACGCAGTGGAGGGTCCAGTGCAGACCGACGAGGCCCGACAAGGCGCGCAGCAGCAGCGCGTGGTCCTTGCGGGGCGTGAGCGTGGCCACGCAGAGCAGTTGCACGCCCTCCGCCTTGTCGGGACGCGGCAAGGATGGCGGCGGGTGATTGCCCGGCTCCACCACCGCGATGCGCTGCGCCGGCACGCCGAGCGCGGCGACCTCGCGCGCGGTGGTGGCGCTGACCGCCACCACCTGGCGCACGTGCCGCAGCGCCTGGGTTTCCAGTTCGCGCAGCCGGCGCGCCTGCGCCGCCTCCAGCCCGGTCTCCAGGTGCAGCGGGTGGTGCACCAGCCCCAGCCAGCGCAGGCGCTGCGCGTGCGGCGCCACCTCGGCGCCCAGCGCGCCGAAGGCCAGGCCGTCGGCGATCACGCAGGCGCCTTCGGGCAGGGCCGCGAAGGCCGCGCGCGCCGCCGCCCGCGTGGCCTCGGCGGGCCAGGGCCAGTCGCCGTCCAGCCGCAGCACGTCCACCGCGCGGCCG